>NZ_CP014646.1:0-1390584 GCF_001051995.2 Thauera humireducens
TCGCGACCGAAGCGGGTGTCGCTCAGGTCGAAGCGGCAGTCGAAGGCGACCCAGTCGGCGTCGTGAAGCCTTTGTACAAGCTCGCCGGCCTCGATCAGGGTCGTGTAGGAGGCATTCACTCTACCGTCTCGGCAGCGCTTCCAAGCCAGTCGCGGGCCTCGGTCTCGTCGTCGAAGACCTGTACTTGGGCATCGACGAACAATTGAGATACCCATGCGCTCCAGGTCAACCACTGGTCGTCGGTGAGCACGGCGATGCGACGGAAGTCGTGGGCATGCTGGCGCGAGAACTTGATCTCCTCCCACGCGACGTCGAGCGTGAAACCCGCCATCTCGCGCAGGTCGAACAGCAGGTCGATCGGGCCGCTGAACTGGATCTTGTAGTTCACCAGTTCCTCGAACTCCTTGTAGTCGGCCAGTGCGAACTCGCCGAACACGGTAACCGCGACGAGCCTGTCGCGATGCTCGATGTTGATCATGCTGCCCTCCGCCTTGCCAGAAAGGATGCCCCTACTATAGCCCTCGACGGGTTCGGGCTCAATCGCTCGGAGCCTGCGCCAGGCGGGGCTTGCGCGCCGGCAATGAAATCAGGATCGCGCTCGCGACGATCAGCGCGACCGCGACCCAGCTCGACCACGGCATGATCTCGTTCCAGAACAGGGCGCCGAACAGGCTGGCGAAGACAACGGTTGCATAGCTCAGGTTTGCGGACACCAGCGTCCGGCCGTAGCGGTAGGAGCGCGTCATCGCCAGTTGCGCAAGCCCGCCGAAGACGCCCACGCCGAGCAGGGTGAGGAACTCGTCGGGGGCGGGTACGTGCGGCCCGGCATGCAGGGCGCCGACCAGACCGAACACGCTGGTGACGAGCGAAAACCAGAACACGGTGCGCACCTCCGGCTCGCCAGCCCGGCCCAGTTCGCGCACGCTGACGTAGGCGATGCTTGCCACCGCGCCCGAGCCGAGCCCGGCCAGGGCTCCGAGCCATT
Organism: Thauera humireducens; assembly: GCF_001051995.2. Lineage (NCBI taxonomy): Bacteria > Pseudomonadati > Pseudomonadota > Betaproteobacteria > Rhodocyclales > Zoogloeaceae > Thauera > Thauera humireducens. The sequence goes on from NZ_CP014646.1 coordinate 986, forward strand.
GATCGGCGGACAACGTGGGGCGCAGCAGCAAGACGACGCCGGCGAAGCCGGTCAGTACGGCGATGAGGGCGGACGGACGCAGGCGCTCGCCGAAGACGGCTGCCAGCAGCAGGGCGACGAAGATCGGCGAGGTGTAGTTGAGGGTGACTGCGGTTGCCAGCGGCAGGATGCCGATGGCGAAGAAGTAGCAGCTCAGCGCGACCGAGCCGGAGACACTGCGCGATACATGCATGCGCCAGTGCGGGGTCCGCAGGGACAGGCCCTGAAGCCGGGCGAGGCCGATCATCATCAGCATGCTGACGAAGCCGCGGTAGAACACGATCTCGCCGGTGGAAAACGTTTCCGCCCCAAACTTGACGCACACCCCCATGGCGGCGAACAGCAGGCAGGAAAGAAGCATCCAGAGGGAAGGCATGGCGGTGACGTTGCAGTGCAGCGATACGGCAGCGCATTGAAGCACACTGCCTGCCGTTGTGGGGTAAAAGCTGACGCTACACGCTACACGCTACACGCTACACGCTACACGCTGCCCGTTGGCGTACGGGGGAGGCGAACCGTCGCCACCAGTCCGCCTTCGGGGTGGTTCTGCAGACCGACCTCGCCATGCTGGCGCCGCAGCAGGTTGCGCGTGATCGCCAGCCCCAGCCCGGTTCCGCCCGTCTCGCGGTTGCGTGAGGTCTCGACGCGGTAGAAAGGCTCGAAGACCTTCTCCAGTTCGTCCTGGGGCAGGCCCGAGCCATGGTCGCGAATCCGGATCGAGAACGTCTCGCCTTCCGGGGTCACCGTGACCTCGACCGCGTTGCCGAATTTCACGCCGTTCTCGATCAGGTTCCACAGGGCGCGCCGCACTGCGCCGGGCTGGGCGTGCAGGGGCGCGCCGGCGTGGCCACTCAGGCTGACCTGCCAGCCCATGTCCTCGGCATCGTCGCGCAAGGCCTCGAGCAGGCGATCCAGGTCGATCGGCTGCGCGGGGGTGGCGTCGTCCAGGCTGCGCGCATAGGCGAGTCCTTCCTTGACCAGCGCCTGCATGCTGTCCAGGTCGGCCTGGATGCGGCCGCGCAGGGCGTCGTCGTCGACCAGCTCGGCCCTGAGACGCAGGCGGGTGATCGGCGTCTGCAGGTCATGCGAGATGGCGGCGAGGATTCGTGTGCGCTCGCCGACATGCTCGCGGATCCGTCGCTGCATCTGGTTGAACGGGTCAGCGGCGCGTACGACCTCGATCGGGCCGCGGGTCGGTAGCGGAGGGCTGTCCGGGTCTTCGCCGAGCGCGCGCGCGGCGTCGGCCATGCGCGACAGGGGGCGGGTGGCGAGCCTGACTGCCACCCAGGTCAACAGCCCCACGCCGCCGATCAGTGCGGCCAGTGCTGCCAGCAGTCGCCCGGGTTCGGGCGGCCGAATACTGGGCGTGGGCGGGATGCCCGGCAGGCGGATCTGCAGCGGCTGGCCGTCGGCCAGCGCAACGGTGACGATCAACGCCGCATGTGGCGCACCGCTGCGGTGATGGAGGTGAATTCTGGTTTCGCGCTCGGGCATCGCGGCGCGCAGCGCGGACCCGAGCGGGTGCCCGTCCGGCACGGGGCGGAGGTGTTCCGGGATGGGGCGCAGCGACAAACGCAGCCGGCGGCGGCCGAGTTCGTCGATCCAGCGTTCGCGTTCGGCGGGCGTCAGCCGGTCGAGCACGTCGGCGGTGGCCGCAATCTCCTGCGCCACGCCTTCGAACAGCGCGGCGCGCCCGACGCGCTCGCGCTCACCGACGAAGAGCGCGAAGCTCACCGCCAGCACGATGGCAATGCCGACGAGCCAGATGAGCATCAGGCGCGAGAACAGGCTGCGGGGCCATGGCATCCTCACTCGGCCTCCGGTCCGCCGGCGGCCGCCGTGCTGACCTCGGCAGCCAGCACGTAGCCTTCGTTGCGCACGGTCTTGATGATGGCCGGTTCGCGTGCGTTGTCGCCGAGCCGTTGGCGCAGGCGGCTGACCTGAAGATCGATCGAACGATCGAAAACGTCCGCCTCGCGCCCCTGGGTGAGCTCCATCAACTGGTCGCGGGACAGTACCTTCTGCGGGTGCGAAAGGAAGACCGAGAGCATCCGGTACTCGGCGCCGGACAGGGCGACGACCGTGTTGCGGGTGTCGATCAGGTGCCGATTGACGGTGTCGAGGCGCCAGTTGGCGAAATGCAGTTCGCGCGCGTTGGCGGGCGGAGCCGCCTCCAGGTTGGGCGGCAGGGCGCGGGTACGGCGCAACACCGCGCGGATGCGCGCATAGAGTTCGCGCGGCACGAAGGGTTTGGTCAGGTAGTCGTCGGCGCCCATCTCCAGGCCGAGAATGCGGTCCATGTCCTCGCCGCGCGCCGTGAGCATCAGGATGGGTGTGTTCGCCAGCTGCCCGCCCGCCGCGCGCAGGTTGCGGCACAGGGTCAGGCCGTCGTCGCCCGGCATCATGATGTCGAGTACGATCAGGTCGATGCGGTGTTGCTCGAGTACGCCCTTCATCTCGCGGCCGTCGGCCGCAGTGCTGCAGCGCAGGCCCTGCTTCTCGAGGTAGTCCGCAAGCAGGCTGCGGATGTCGCGGTCATCGTCGACGATCAGGATGTGGTCTTGGTGGTTCATCGCACGGTCTCCATGGCGCGCATCTTAAGGCTGGCGGCTGCGGTGTTTGTATCCCACCGTATCAAACCCGTGGTCTGTGACAAGACGCTGCAATACGGCCGGTGCGGGACAAATCGCGCTTACATCGCGGTGCTGTAATGGGTCCGTCGCCCGAATCGTCGGGTGCCGGAAACAGCAGACCCAAATGGAGAACATCATGAAAACCTGGATCAAGTCTTCGATCGCCGCCGCCATCATCGCCACCGGTGCCCTTGGAACGAGCGCTGCGCTTGCGTGGGGCGGCCAGTGCGACGGTGGGGGCGCGCGTGGTGGCAAGACAGGCTGGTCGAAGATGGCGCCTGAGCAGATGAAGGCGAAGATGGCCGAACGTTCTGAACTGCACATGGCCCGTCTCGAGCTTGCGCTGGCGCTGAGTCCCGAGCAGAAACCCGCGTTCGAGGCCTTCAAGGCAGACATGAAGGCGCGCGGTGAGCGCATGGCGACGGCAATGGCCGAACGGCGCGGAACGGTGCAGCCGAAGACGGCGCTCGAGCGCATGGCGGCCATGGAGGAGATGAGCAAGCAGCGTGCGGTCGAGCTGGCCGACGCGCGGGAGTCGGTCGGACGTTTCTATGCGACGCTGAGCGATGCGCAGAAGACCGTGTTCGATGCCGAGTTCCAGAGGATGGGGCCGCGCGGCTCGAAGGGCGAGCGCGGCATGCGGGATGGCATGGGCGACGGCCCGCGCCATGGCGGAATGGGATCGGGACGCGGCTGAGGGCTTGCGCGGATCCGTTCAGTTCCGGTGAACGAAGAGAGGCCATCCCGAGGGATGGCCTCTTGTCTCCTCCCCCGTTTATGCGGGGCGCAGTCTCTTAGTGGAACTGCTCTTCTTCGGTCGAACCGGTCAGCGCCTTGACCGAGGACGAACCGCCCTGGATCACGGTGGTCACGTCGTCGAAGTAGCCGGCGCCGACTTCCTGCTGGTGCGACACGAAGGTGTAGCCCATTTCACGTGCGGCGAATTCCGGCTCCTGGACCATCTCGACGTAGTGCTTCATGCCTTCGCCGCGGGCATAGGCGTGCGCGAACTTGAAGGTGTTGAACCAATTGACGTGGATGCCGGCCAGGGTGATGAACTGGTACTTGTAGCCCAGCGCCGACAGCTCGTCCTGGAACTTGGCGATGGTCGCGTCGTCCAGGTTCTTCTTCCAGTTGAAGGACGGCGAGCAGTTGTAGGACAGCAGCTTGCCCGGGCAGGCTGCATGGACGGCCTGCGCGAACTCGCGGGCGAAGCCCAGGTCCGGGGTGCCCGTCTCGCACCACACCAGGTCGGCGTAGGGCGCGTAGGCGACGCCGCGGCTGATGGCCTGCTCCAGGCCGTTCTTGACGCGGTAGAAGCCTTCCTGAGTGCGCTCGCCGGTCAGGAAGGGCTTGTCGTTGGCGTCGTGGTCCGAGGTGATCAGGTTGGCGGCTTCAGCGTCGGTACGGGCCAGGATCAGGGTCGGCACGCCCATGACGTCGGCAGCGAAACGGGCCGAGATCAGCTTCTCGATCGCTTCCTGGGTCGGCACCAGCACCTTGCCACCCATGTGGCCGCACTTCTTCACGGCCGCCAGCTGGTCTTCGAAGTGCACACCGGCGGCACCGGCGGCGATCATGTTCTTCATCAGCTCGAAGGCGTTCAGCACGCCGCCGAAACCGGCTTCAGCGTCGGCGACGATCGGCAGGAAGTAGTCGATGAATTCCTTGTCGCCCGGGTTGATGCCACGCGACCACTGGATCTCGTCGGCGCGCTTGAAGGTGTTGTTGATGCGGCGAACCATGGTCGGCACCGAGTCGTAGGCGTACAGCGACTGGTCCGGGTACATGGTCTCGGAGGTGTTGCCGTCGGCAGCGACCTGCCAGCCGGACAGATACACGGCCTCGAGGCCAGCCTTGGCCTGCTGCATCGCCTGACCGGCGGTGATCGCGCCGAAGGCGTTCACATAACCCTTCTTGGCGCCGCCATTGACACGCTCCCACAGCAGCTTCGCGCCGCGCTGGGCCAGGGTGTACTCGGGCTGCAGGCTGCCGCGCAGGCGAACGACGTCGGCGGCGGAGTAGCCGCGCTTGATGCCTTTCCAACGGGTGTTCTCGGCCCAGTCTTTTTCCAGAGCGGCGATTTGCTGTTCGCGGGTCAGGGTCATGATGCTTCCTTTTCAGTGCAGAAGGGTGTCAACCATCGCGGCCGGTTCAGGCATCCGTCGCGGTGTTCCTGCCGCAACGTTTTCGAGGGAGAAAAGCGTTGCAGATGGGATGCAGTATAGGAGGCATCCTGCGCAGCAGCAATAGGTCTTATATAAGATATAAGAAAAAATCTTGTTCAAAAAAAACAGTGCCTTGGGCACTGCGTTTTGCAGTATGAAACGGCAATGAGCTTTGTGAAACGAATCGGGCGCTGGGGTTTGCTGCGCTGCGGTGCGCCGGCATGGGTGCGTGCTCGACGCCCGGCCGACCGGCTTGGGGCGACCGGGCGGCACCTTGCCACGGAGACTCAGACGAGCGGATGCTCGGCGACGATGACGCCGTCCTCGTCTGCATACACATAGTGCCCGGGTCGGAAGGTGACGCCGCCGAAAGTGACGGGGACATCGACCTCGCCCACGTTGCGCTTGACCGTCTTGCGCGGGTGAGTGCCGAGGGCGAACACGCCGAGGTCCATCTCGCCGATCGCCTTCGAGTCGCGGATGCAGCCATAAACGACGATCCCGGCCCAGCCGTTCCTGACCGCCAGCTCGGCGAGCTGGTCGCCGACCAGGGCGCAGCGCATCGAAGCCCCGCCGTCGATCACCAGCACGCGGCCGTTACCGGCGGACTCGACGGCTTTGCGCACGAAGGAGTTGTCCTCGAAGATCTTCAGCGTGCTGATCGGGCCGCCGAAGCTGCTGCGACCGCCGTAGCTGCCGAACATGGGGCTGACGACGCTGACCTTGTCCTCGTGGGCGTCGCACAGGTCGGCTGTCTGGATGTTCATGTCTGTTCCTCGTCTCGGGATGGGTTGCGGGCCGGCAAGTCCGGTCTGCGGGAATGATAGTCGAGTGATGCGGACTTCGTGGCGGCCGCCAGGCGCAAAAAAAGCGCACCCCGCAGGGTGCGCTCTCGTGATCCGCCGCGCTGTTCAGACAGTTTCGGCGGCGGCTTCCTCGAACACCAGCTTGACCTTGTCGTCTTCGTCCAGGTCGATGGTCACCTTGCCGCCATTCACCAGACGCCCGAACAGCAACTCGTCCGCCAGCGCCGATCGGATGGTGTCCTGGATGAGGCGTGCCATGGGGCGGGCGCCCATCAGCGGATCGAAGCCCTTCTCGGCCAGCCAGGCCTTGAGATCGTCGGTGAAGTGCGCCTCCACCTTCTTCTCGTGCAACTGGGCTTCGAGCTGCATCAGGAACTTGTCCACCACGCGCAGTATGACCTCGTTGTCGAGCGCCTTGAAGGAGATCGTCGCATCCAGGCGGTTGCGGAACTCCGGCGTGAACATGCGCTTGATGTCGGCCATCTCGTCGCCGCTTTCACGCTTGGCGGAGAAGCCCATGACCGACTTCTGCATGGTCTCGGCGCCCGCGTTGGTCGTCATGATGATGATCACGTTGCGGAAATCCGCCTGGCGGCCGTTGTTGTCGGTCAGCGTGCCGTGATCCATCACCTGCAGCAGGATGTTGTAGATGTCCGGGTGTGCCTTCTCGATCTCGTCGAGCAGCAGCACGCAGTGTGGTTTCTTGGTGATCTGCTCGGTCAGCAGGCCGCCCTGGTCGAAGCCGACATAGCCCGGCGGGGCGCCGATCAGCCGGCTCACCGCGTGACGCTCCATGTACTCGGACATGTCGAAGCGCACCAGCTCGATGCCCAGCGTGTAGGCGAGTTGGCGCGCGACCTCGGTCTTGCCGACACCGGTCGGCCCCGAGAACAGGAAGGAGCCGATGGGTTTCTGCGGATTGCCGAGACCCGAACGCGACATCTTGATCGCCTTGGCCAGCGCCTCGATCGCGGCGTTCTGACCGAACACCACGTTCTTGAGGTCGCGCTCCAGCGTCTTCAGCGCGGCCTTGTCGTCGTTCGACACGGTGCGCGGCGGGATGCGGGCGATCTTGGCGACGATCTCCTCGATCTCGTTGCGGCCGATGGTCTTCTTCTGCTTCGACTTCGGCAGGATGCGCTGCGCGGCGCCGGCTTCGTCGATGACGTCGATCGCCTTGTCCGGCAGGTGGCGGTCGTTGATGTACTTGGCGGACAGCTCGGCTGCGCTCGATAGCGCAGAGCTCGAGTACTTGATGCCGTGATGCTCCTCGAAACGGCTCTTGAGGCCCTTGAGGATCTCGACCGTCTCGGCCACCGACGGCTCGACCACGTCGATCTTCTGGAAGCGCCGCGACAGCGCGTGGTCCTTCTCGAAGATCTGGCGGAACTCGTTGTAGGTGGTCGCGCCAATGCACTTCAGCTGGCCCGAGGACAGCGCGGGCTTGAGCAGGTTGGAAGCATCCAGCGTGCCGCCCGAGGCCGCGCCCGCGCCGATCAAGGTGTGGATCTCGTCGATGAAGAGGATCGCGTTCGGGTTCTCGGTGAGCTGCTTCAGCACCGCCTTCAGACGCTGCTCGAAGTCGCCCCGATACTTGGTGCCGGCGAGCAGGGCGCCCATGTCGAGGGCGAAGACCTGCGCGTTCTCGAGAATCTCGGGCACCCGGCCCTCGACGATACGGCGCGCGAGACCTTCGGCAATTGCGGTCTTGCCGACACCGGCCTCGCCCACGAGCAGGGGATTGTTCTTGCGCCGGCGGCACAGGGTCTGGATGACCCGCTCGACTTCCTTCTCGCGTCCGATCAGCGGGTCGATCTTGCCGACCAGGGCCTGCTGGTTCAGGTTCTGCGTGTAGCTCTCGAGCGCGCCGCCGGCCTGCTTCTCGTCGGACTCCTGCTCGCCCTGTTCGGACTCGCTTCGGCTTTGCGAGGCACCACCCTGCGGCGGCGCCTTGGCAATGCCGTGCGAGATGAAGTTGACGACGTCGAGGCGGGAAATGTTCTGGCGCTGCAGGTAATAGACCGCGTGCGAGTCCTTCTCGCCAAAGATTGCGACGAGGACGTTGGCGCCGGTCACTTCCTTCTTGCCCGAGGACTGGACGTGCAGGATCGCGCGCTGGATCACCCGCTGGAAGCCGAGCGTCGGCTGGGTGTCGATCTCGTCGCTGCCTTCGATGCGCGGTGTGTGTTCGTTGATGAAATTGGTCAGCTCGCGACGCAACTCATCGATCTCGGCGCCGCAGGCGCGCAAGACCTCGGCGGCCGACGGGTTGTCCAGCAGCGCGAGCAGCAGATGCTCAACGGTGATGAACTCGTGTCGTTTCTGACGTGCCTCCACGAAAGCCATGTGCAGGCTCACTTCAAGCTCTTGCGCGATCATTCAGTTTTCCTCCATCACGCATGCCAGCGGATGTTGATGCTGACGAGCAAACGAGGCGACCTGCTCTACCTTGGTCGATGCGATGTCCCGGGGAAAGACACCGCAGATCCCCATGCCCTCTCTGTGAACTTGGAGCATGACTCGCGTGGCACGTTCGCGATCCATGCCGAAATATTTCTGCAGAACCTCGACCACGAAATCCATCGGGGTGTAGTCATCGTTCAGCAGAAGCACCTTGTACAGGGGCGGCGGACGGGTGCGCGTCCTTTTCGCCTCGAGGACGAATTCGTTCTGTTTCCGGGTACCCATGAAATTCATTCTAATGAAGTCCGAGCCGAGTGCAACACGCTAGAAAGTCACGCTCGTCGTGTAAGTCCCTGCCGCAGGGTGAGCGCCTCAGGTAAGGATCGAGGTCTGGAGTGCAGTATCGATCGTGCACTGCGGCAAGCAGGGTAAGTGCCCGAGGTGTCTGAAAAATCGCAACATCATGGGACGAAGTGCTCCGGTTTTCGTGTTGCGATGCGAAAAAAATTGCGGATCGCAAACCGTTGACGGCTCGGAGCCAACTGCGTAAAAGCTTGGCTGTGCGCAGTCTTGAGCTTGATCCGGGGGGCCTTGGTGCTTCGTCAAGTCGCTGGCGGCGCCGATGTACCGGCCGGATTTCCGACCGTATCAAGCAACCTTGAAGGAACGAAGCAATATGGCAACTGGCACCGTGAAGTGGTTCAACGATTCCAAGGGTTTTGGTTTCATCACGCCCGATGATGGCAGTGAGGACCTGTTTGCGCATTTCTCCGCCATCAACATGAGCGGTTTCAAGAGCCTGAAAGAGGGTGAAAAGGTTTCCTTCGAGGTGACCCAGGGCCCCAAGGGCAAGCAGGCTTCCAACATCCAGCGCGCCTGATCCGGATGTCGGAGGGCGACGTGTCCGGCGTGCCCGTTTCAGGAGTACGTAACGCCGAACACAAAAGCAGAAGGGCCATCGATTTCGATGGCCCTTCTGCTTTCTGGAGTCAGTATGTCCCGTTCGGCTGCCGCTTGAAGCAGCCGCAGGTACTTACTTCAGCTTGACTTCCTTGTACGGCACGTGCTTGCGGGCGACGGGGTCGTACTTGTTGAACTCAAGCTTTTCCGGGGTGGTGCGCTTGTTCTTCGACGTCGTGTAGAAGTGACCCGTACCGGCGGTCGACTCCAGCTTGATCTTTTCGCGGATGCCCTTGGCCATGGCGTTCTCCGTTCAGTTCGGTTGCTTACAGCTTCTCGCCGCGGGCGCGAAGCTCGGCAACGACGACGTCGATGCCTTTCTTGTCGATGGTGCGCAGACCGGCGTTGGAAACGCGCAGGCTGATCCAGCGGTTCTCGCCTTCGCTCCAGAACCGGCGGTTTTGCAGGTTCGGCAGGAAACGGCGCTTGGTTTTGTTGTTCGCGTGGGAAACGTTATTTCCCACCATCGGTGCTTTACCGGTCACTTGGCAGACGCGAGCCATACGATGCTCCAGGGAATTCTGATTGCGGAAAACGCACGAGGATAATGCATCCTCGGTCGGGAAGGCAAGTGTTGCGTGCAGATCTTGCTCGTCGGGGGACGGATTAAATCGCTTTTTGGGCATTACAGCAAGCCGCGTTCGGCAAATGATACGGGTGTGCCGTGCGATGGGACGACGAAGTGGTCCAGCACCCTCACGTCGACCAGGGCCAGCGCATCCTTCAGCGCCCGGGTCAGCATCTCGTCGGCGGTGCTGGGCTCCGCAGCGCCGGATGGGTGGTTGTGGGCGAAGATCACGGCCGCAGCGTTGTGCGCCAGGGCGAGCTTGACGACCTCGCGCGGGTAGACGCTGGTCTGGGTGAGCGTACCCCGGAACAGGTCAGTGGCCTCGATCAGGCAATGGCGCGCATCGAGCAGCAGCACGCAGAAGGTCTCGTGTGGCAGGTGGCCCAGGCGCAGGCGAAGCCAGTCGCGCACCACCTGCGGCGAATCGAACAGGGTCTTTTCCGCCAGGGTTTCACCCAGCGCCCGCCGCGCCAGTTCCATGACCGCCTGCAGTTGGGCATACTTCGCCAGCCCCATGCCCGGCAGCGCGGCGAAATCCGCGGCGCTGGCCGCACACAAGCGTGTCAGGCTGCCAAAGTGGGCAATCAGATGGCGGGCAAGGTCGACGGCAGTCCGTCCACGAATGCCTACGCGCAGGAACACGGCGAGCAGTTCAGCATCGGACAGCGCGGCCACGCCGCGGGCAAGCAGCTTTTCGCGCGGGCGTTCGTCGGCGGGCCAGTCGGTGATTGCCATGCGGGGGCCTATCGATGGGGGGCGGTTCGTGACGGACGGCCCGGTTGGTTGGCGAATGCGGCATCGAGAGTCGCGATTATAGGCGAATGTCATGGTTGATCTGCAGCACCGCAAGATCGTGATTGGCGTCACGGGCGGCGTGGCCGCATACAAGTCGGCGGAACTGGTGCGTCTGCTGGTCAAGGCAGGGGCTGATGTTCACGTCGTGCTCACGGAGGCCGGTGCGCGCTTCGTGACCGCGGTGACCTTCCAGGCGCTGTCGGGCAACCCGGTGTGGACCGACCTGTGGGACGCGCGCGTGCCCAACAACATGGCGCACATCGACCTTGGTCGAGAAGCCGACGCCATCCTGGTCGCGCCGGCCACGGCGGATTTCATTGCGCGTCTTGCGCAGGGGCGTGCTGACGATCTGCTCACCACGCTGTGCCTGGCGCGGGACGTGCCGCTGATCGTCGCGCCGGCGATGAACCGGCAGATGTGGGAAGCGCCGGCCACGCGGCGCAACGTGGCGCAGGTCATCGAGGATGGCGTGACCGTGTTCGGCCCGGCCGCGGGCGAACAGGCCTGCGGCGAGGTCGGCATGGGGCGGATGCTGGAGCCGGAGGAGCTGTCCGAACGTCTCGAGGGTTTCTTCGTGCCCAAGCGCCTGGCCGGGCGCAAGGTGGTGCTCACCGCGGGGCCCACCTTCGAGGCGATCGACCCGGTGCGCGGCATTACCAACATCAGCTCGGGCAAGATGGGGTATGAACTGGCGCGGGCCTGCGTTCAGGCGGGCGCCGAGGTGGTGCTGGTCAGCGGTCCGGTGAGTCTGCCCGTGCCCGCCGGCGTCCACCGCGTGTCGGTCGCCGGTGCGCGCGACATGCGCGAAGCCGTCTTTGCCGCCCTGCCGGGGGCGGACGTCTTCATCGGGGTCGCGGCAGTGGCCGACTATCGGCCGCTTGAAGTCGCCGAGCACAAGATGAAGAAAAAGGACGGCATCCTCACGCTGGCGCTGACGCAGAATCCGGACATTCTGGCCGACGTCGCGGCTTTGCCGGACGCGCCGTTCTGCGTCGGGTTCGCAGCGGAAAGTCAGGACCTTGACGCCTACGCTGAAGGCAAGCGGCGGAAGAAGGGGCTGCCGATGCTGGTCGGCAATCTCGTGCAGGACGGCATGGGGGCGGATGACAATGTGGTCGTGCTGTATGACGACGCAGGCCGCCATCCGCTGCCACGCGCGCCGAAGGCCGAGGTGTCGCACGGCATCGTCGCGCATCTGGCGACGCTGCTTGCGGCGGCGGGGCGCTAACGCCCTGCAGTCTTTAATGGATGAACGAGGCGGCTGCGTGCATGCAGAGCGCCGGCTGAACGTGAGGTGGAACATGCATCGTATCGACGTGAAACTGCTTGACGAGCGCCTCAAGGCCCATCCGCCCGGCTATGCAACGGGCGGGGCGGCCGGGCTGGACCTGCGGGCCTGCCTGCCGGGACCGATCACCCTGCATCCGGGGGAGACGACCCTGGTACCGAGCGGGCTTGCCATCCACCTGTCCGACCCGGGCTTGGCGGCGATGGTGCTGCCGCGCTCGGGGCTGGGGCACAAGCATGGCATCGTGCTGGGCAACCTGGTCGGGTTGATCGACTCCGACTACCAGGGCCAGATCTTCGTCTCCGTGTGGAACCGCGGGCGGGCGACCTTCACCATCCAGCCGATGGAACGGATTGCACAACTCGTCGTGGTGCCGGTGCTGCAGGTGGGCTTCAACGTGGTCGACGAGTTCGATGCGAGCGAGCGGGGGAGTGGCGGATTCGGCAGTACGGGCAAGCATTGATGCGGCATCCGGGTATCCCGACCGGCGTGCATGTGGTTTGCGAGCGCGACGGGCGGGTCTTGTTGATGCGACGTGCGGGGACGGGTTTCTTCGACGGGCTGTACAGCCTTCCCGGCGGCCATGTGGAGCCGGGCGAATCGGTCCGTGCCGCGGCGGTGCGCGAGTTGCGCGAGGAGACCGGGCTCGAGTTGGAGGAGGCCGACCTCGAGTGGCTCGGTGTGGTGCACCGCTTGTCCGACACCAACCGCATCGACTTCTTCTTTCGTGCGCCACGCTGGGCCGGGGAGCCCGCGATCCGCGAGCCGGCAAAGTGCGATCGCCTCGAGTGGCATGTGCGTGAGCATCTGCCGCGACCGATGGTCGAGTACGTCGAACGGGCACTCGCGCTGAGCGCATCGCCGTGGATGCTGGAACTGGGCTGGTCCAGATCGAGGGGGTGAGCGATATATTCAGTGTATTAACTCATTCTGATAATCTTCGCGGCGAACCCGGCACGAAGTCCGTGGTGGACGAGGAGATGGAGTGAATGATGGGAATCTTGAAGAAATCCGTACTCGCCGCGATGCTCGGCCTGCTCGCGCCGGCCGCGGTGCAGGCGACCGACCCGCCGGATGTGGACCTGACTCGCGCCGAAGAAATCAGCGCAGGGCGGTGTTCCTTGTGTCACGGGCCGGAGGGTGACAGCGCCTCGGCGCTGTATCCGCGTCTGGCTGGCCAGCATCACCAGTACATTGCCAAGCAGCTCGCCGACTTCCAGTCGGGCCGGCGCAAGAGTGACACGATGGGCAGCATGGCGGCAGACCTGACGCCCGAGGAGATGCTCGCGCTCGGCGTGTTCTTCGAAAAGAAGCCGACCAAGGCTCGCGAGGTGCGCGATACCGAGCTCGTGGGGGTCGGTCGTTTCATCTTCCATCGCGGCAACGAGTTCTCGGGCGTGGCCGCCTGTTCGTCCTGTCACGGTGAGCGTGGGCTCGGGACCGACCAGCTGCCGCGACTCGCGGGCCAGGTGCCGAAGTACATCGAGGTGCAGCTGAAGTCCTTCGAGCAGCGCGAGCGGACCAACGACAACGCCATCATGCATTCGATTGCGTCGAAGCTGACGGAGCTCGAAGTGAAGGCGGTGGCTGCCTATATCAGCACGCTCGATTGAGGGTTGAGGCGCAGCGCCTGCTGCGGTAAACGCAAACGGGGCCTTTTCGGCCCCGTTTGCGTTGATGTTGCCCGTAGTGCTCAGGCCAGCATGTCGGCCCAGATGTTCTTCGCCCAAGCCAGCGCCGCCTTGCCTTCGAGTTCGTTGGCGGCCATCGACACGCCACCCGCGCCCTGTACCGGCATCGGCTGCTTCTTCTCGGCGTCGTACTGGTGCACCGACGCCACATGGATGACGTTCTTGCTGTCGACGAAGCTGTAGCAGGTGTTCATCACCACCGGCGTCGGGTTCGGCGCCAGGCCCTCGAACAGGTTCAGGATGGCCGCGGCCGCCACCTTGCCGTGCTGGTTGGCCATGTGGCCCGACTTGGGCATCGTCGGTGCCGGGAACAGCGCGTCGCCCAGTACGTGCACGCCTGGCACGCCCTTGGCCTCCAGTGTCAGCCAGTCGACGTCGACCCAGCGGTCGTTGATCAGCGGCAGGCCTGCCTTCAGCGCGATGTTGCCGGCGCGCATCGGCGGGATCACGTTGAGCACGTCCGCCTTGATCTTGTCGAACTCCAGCTCGGCGGTGCGCGAGGCGGCATCCACACCGCGCAGTTCGCTGTTGGGCACGTACTCGATCATGCCCTTGTAGCTCTCGAAGGCCTTGGTGAACAGTGCCTTCTTGGACTGGATCTCGCCGTTGGCGTCGAGCACCAGCACCTTGGACTTCGGCTTCGCCTGACGCAGGTAATTGGCGACGACGCAGGCGCGCTCGTAAGGTCCGGGCGGGCAGCGGTAGGGGACTTTCGGAATGTGCAGGGCGAACACTCCGCCGTCGGCCATGTCCTGCAGCTGCTTGCGCAGCACCACGGTCTGCGGGCCCGCCTTCCACGCGTGGGGAATGCGCTCCTCGTTGCCATCCAGCCCGGCAACGGCATTCGGGATGAAGTCGATGCCCGGCGACAGCACGAGGCGGTCATAGCCGACGGTGCCGTTCTTCGCCGTGGTCACGGTGCGCTTGGCAGTGTCGACCGCGGTCACTTCGTCCGTGATCAGCTTGACGCCCCACTTCGACTTCAGGTTGTCGTAGCTGACGGTGATGTCTTCCATCTGCTTGAGGCCGCCGATCACGAGGTTGGAGATCGGGCAGGAGACGAAGGTGGGGTTGCGTTCGATCAGGGTGACGTCGACGGTGCCATTGCTCCACATGCGCAGGTACTTGGCCGTCGTTGCGCCGCCGTAGCCGCCGCCGACGATGACGACGTGGCCGCGGCTCGTGCCGCCGACCGTCGCGCAGGCGGAAAGCCCGGCGAGCGTGGTGCTGCCTGCCGCCGCTACGCCGGCGGTCTTCAGAAAATCGCGTCTGGTGAACATCGTTCGGTCTCCCCCTTATTTCTGCGCCGCGAACCAGGTGGTGATGAGCTTGAGCTGCTCGTCGGAATAGCCCTTGACGATCTGATGCATGATCGTTGCCGGCTTGTCGCCCGACTTGAAGTCCATCAGCTTCTGCATCAGTTTTTCTTGGGTTTCACCTGCAAGGGAGTCCATGCCGCCAACACTGTGCCCGTTGGTGCCGTGGCAGTTGGCGCAGGTCGCGGCCAGGTTGCGGGCCAGGTTCGGGTCCTGCGCATGCGCGAGCGCGCTGAGCCCGGCGAGGCCGAGTACGGCCAGGGCGTGCTTGAGATTCACGTCGTCGTCCCTCCGATTCTTGTATGGATCCGATAAGCGTCGAGGCGGCGAGTGCCGTCCGTCGCGGGCTCCGGCGCCGATGCGGGCCGGCGGGTCGAAGTATAGCGGCATGGAGGGCGGAGTACGCCAGCGCTTTCTCAAGCGGCCCATGCCGTACTGAGGGATGCTGCGGCGCAAGAATATTAGTTCTTGACTATATGAGTATATGGTTTTAGATTTGATGCAGATCAAGCAATGCAGCCATAAGCGAGGTTGATGTGGAAGAGCTGGACAAGGTGTTCGAGAGCGTCGCCGAATACTTCAGCCTGCTGTCCGAACCCTCGCGGCTGAAGATCATGCATTGCCTGTGCAATGGCGAGCGTTCGGTTAATGAGGTGGTGGAAGCGACAGGGCTGACGCAGGCGAACGCCTCGCGCCACCTGAGCCTGTTGTATCGGTCCGGCGTGGTCGGGCGCCGCCGCGAGGGCAGCCAGGTTTTCTACCGGCTCATCGACCCCAACTTCACCGATCTGTGCCGCACGGTATGCATCGGCATCGCATCGCGCGACGAAGTGCAGCACAACCCGTCGCGGCGTGAATCCCTGCTGCGCCTCGAGCATGACTTGAAGCTCGAGCGCTGAGTCAGGGATGTCCGTCTCAACTTAAACACACAACCAGAACCGAGGGGAGTGTACGCATGGCAAACATCGATACCCGGCCTGGCCGGGTCAGGCCTGCGCCGGAGAATTTCCTGACCGACGAGCAGATCGCCGCGGTGAAGGACGGTCGGCGCGACTTTCTGCGAAGGGCGTTCGTGACGGCGTCGGCTGCGATGGCGGCACCCGCCGTGGCGCGCGCTGCCGGCGAAGGCGATCCCGCCATCCTGAACCTGCCGCCGTGGAGTACCTCGCTGGGCCAGCCGGTCGCAGCGAATCCCTACGGCATGCCTTCCAAGTTCGAGCGCGGCCTGCAGCGGCGCGAAAGCCCGGGCCTGACCCGTGTCGGCGGCTCCTCGGTCGCCTTCACGCCGCTGCAAGGGCTGTTCGGCATCATCACGCCGTCGGGCCTGCATTTCGAGCGCCATCACCAGGGCTGGCACGACGTCGACCCGTCGAAGCACCGTCTGATGATCAACGGCCTGGTCAAGACCAATGCGGTCTTCACGATGGACGACATCATGCGACTGCCTTCGGTGTCGCGCATCCACTTCATCGAATGCGGTGCCAACACCGGCATGGAGTGGGGCAACGTCGCGGTGCCGACCGTGCAGTACTCGCACGGCATGATCTCCTGTTCCGAGTTCACTGGCGTGCCCCTGAAGGAAATCCTCGACATGTGCGGGGCCGACTACAAGAAGGGCCGCTTCGTGCTGGCCGAAGGCGCCGACGGCTCGTCGATGACCCGTACCATCCCGATGGAACTGATCGAGTCGGGCGAGGTGCTGGTGGCCTACGGCATGAACGGCGAGATGCTGCGTCCCGAGAACGGCTACCCGCTGCGCCTGGTGGTGCCGGGCGTGCAGGGCGTGAGCTGGGTGAAGTGGCTGCGCCGCATCGAGGTTGGCGACAAGCCGTGGGCGACCAAGGACGAGGCGGTGCATTACGTCGACCTCATGCCCGATGGCTTGCACCGCCAGTACACCTCGATCCAGGAGTGCAAGTCGGTCATCACCACCCCGTCGGGCGGCCAGCTGCTGCTCGACAAGGGCTTCTACAATATCTCGGGCATGGCCTGGTCGGGCCGCGGCAAGGTCACCCGCGTCGATGTGTCCACCGACGGCGGCATCAACTGGCGCCAGGCACGCCTGGAGACGCCGGTGCTGTCGAAGGCGGTCACCCGCTTCAACATCGACTGGGTGTGGGACGGCAAGCCCGCGATCCTGCAGTCGCGCGCGGTCGACGAAACCGGCTACGTCCAGCCGAGCTATGGCCAGCTGCGCAAGGTGCGCGGCACCAAGTCCATCTATCACAACAACGCCATCCAGTCCTGGAAGGTGGTCGAATCCGGGGAGGTGAGCAATGTCCAGGTTCTCTAAGACGCTGATTGCGCTGCTCGTCGCCGGTGCGGCGACCTCGGCGATGGCTTTCGACCGCTATCAAGGCATCGGCCGACCGGCCACCGCGGCCGAGGTGAAGGCCTGGGACATCGACGTGCGACCCGATTTCGTCGGCCTGCCGAAAGGCTCGGGCAACGTCGACCGGGGCATGGAGCTGTGGGAAACCCACTGTGCCAGTTGCCACGGCGTGTTCGGCGAGTCCAACGAGGTGTTCACGCCCATCGTCGGCGGCACCACCCTGAAGGACATCGAGACCGGCCGTGTCGAGGCATTGATCACCGGCGCGTCGCCGCAGCGCACCACGCTGATGAAGGTGCCGACCGTGTCGACGCTGTTCGACTACATCCAGCGCGCGATGCCCTGGACGGCGCCGAAGTCGCTGTCGCCCGACGATGTCTACGCGATCCTCGCTTACCTGCTCAACCTGGGCGAAATCGTGCCGGCCGACTATGTGCTGAGCGACGAGAACATCCGCGAAGTGCAGGAGCGCATGCCCAACCGCAACGGCATGACGACCGACCACGGCATGTGGCCGGGTGCGCCGGCCTCGAAGGGTGGCATCGGCAACGGCGGCAAGCCCGACGTCAAGAACGTCGCATGCATGAAGGACTGCAAGAAGGAAGTCGAGATCGTGTCCGCGCTGCCCGACTACGCGCAGGATGCGCACGGCAACCTCGCCGAGCAGAACCGTCCGGTGGGCCAGACGCGCGGCAAGCAGACGGGCGCGCCGGGCGAGCCCGCCGGCGATGGCCAGCCGTCGGCCGCCGCAGCGACGCTGGCACTGGCCAACGAGAAGGGCTGCATGGCCTGCCATGGCGTGGCGAACAAGATCGTCGGCCCCGGGTACAATGAGATTGCTCAAAAGTATCAAGGGCAGGTCGATGCCGAGGAAAAATTGATCGCCAAGGTGAAGAACGGCGGCCAGGGCACCTGGGGGACCATTCCGATGCCGCCCCAGGGGCATGTCGCGGACGAGGACATCAAGCGACTCGTCGAGTGGATTCTGCAAGGCGCGAAAGCGCAGTAACACCTCTACAAGGAGAGACGGGATGAATCATCAACGCAGGGATACCCTGAAAGCGGGTGGCGGTCTGGGCGTGTTCGGGCTGCTGGTCGCGGCCGGCATGATCAAGCCGGAGCTGGCCCAGGCGGCCTGGAACAAGGAAGCCTTCGAGGCGAAGTCGCTGGACGCTGCCTTCGGCGTGATCGGCGCCGGCAAGCCCGCCGAAAGCGGCGACGTGGTCATCACCGCGCCCGACATCGCCGAGAACGGTGCGGTCGTGCCGGTCGGGGTGGTCAGCAACATCCCGAAGACCGAGTACATCGCGATCATGATCGAGAAGAACCCGAACATGCTCGCCGCCAGCTTCACGATTCCCGATGGCACCGTCGCCGAAGTGCAGACGCGCGTGAAGATGGGCCAGACCTCCGACGTGTATGCCGTGGTCAAGGCCGACGGCAAGTTCTACATGTCGAAGAAGGAAGTCAAGGTCACCCTCGGCGGCTGCGGCGGCTGATCAAGCAACAGGTTCAGGAGAGAAAACGATATGGCAAGCCCGATGCGTATTCGCGCCGCCGCCAAGGATGGCGTTACTGAAGTTCGCGTGCTGATGTCGCACGTCATGGAAACCGGCCAGCGCAAGGATTCGTCCGGCGCCGTGATCCCGGCTCACTTCATCACCGAACTGACCGCCAAGCACAACGACAAGGTCGTGCTGAGCGCCGAGTTCGGTCCCTCGGTGTCCACCAACCCCTACCTCGCGTTCAAGTTCAATGGCGGCGCGAAGGGTGACAAGGTCGCCGTGACCTGGGTCGACAACAAGGGTGAGACCCGCACCGACGAAGTCCAGATCGCCTGATAGTCTTTGCGGCCCGCGATACGACGATCGCGGGCCGGCACCACAGGTGCAGGGAGCAGGGTGCCGGCCGCCGGCTGGCGCCACATACCTGACAACGGGGTTCCGGACCCCGGAGGAGAGACGATGAAAAAACAACTCAAGGCGATTGCCGTGAGCGTAGGGCTTGCCCTGGCAGCGCCCGCGTTCGCGCAGGAAGACCTGAATTTCGACGCCTACCGCGAGATGCTGGCGGATGGCAATCCGGCCGAACTCTACGAAATGGAAGGGGAAGAGCTGTGGCGGACCGCGCGCGGTCCCAAGAACGCCACGCTCGAGCAGTGCGACCTCGGCCTGGGGGCAGGCGTGGTCGAAGGGGCTGCGGCACAACTGCCGCGCTTCTTCAAGGACACGGGCAAGGTGCAGGATCTCGAGTCCCGCCTGATGTACTGCATGGAAACGCTGCAGGGCATCCCCTCCGCGGAGATCATCAACGGCAAGTTCCTGCAGGGCGAGCGCGGCAAGGTCGCGGCGCTGGTGGCCTACGTGGTCACGCACTCCAAGGGCGCGAAGCTCGCCGTCGATCTCTCGCATCCCAAGATGAAGGAGATGTACGCGCTGGGCGAGCGGGCCTTCTACTACCGCACCGGCGCGATGGATTTCTCCTGTGCGTCCTGCCACAGCCAGGACGACAAGCGCATCCGCGCCACGCAACTGCCCAACATCACCAAGCCGGAAGGCGCGGCGGCGGGCTGGAGTTCGTGGCCCGCGTATCGCGTCTCGAATTCGCAATTCTGGACCATGCAGCATCGGCTGTGGGACTGCTTCCGTCAGCAGCGCACGGCCGAGCCGATCTTCGCCTCGGACGTGACCATCGCGCTGTCGGTGTTCATGGCGGGCAAGGGCAACGGTGCCGAGGCCCAGTGGCCGGGCGTGAAGCGCTAAGGGAGCGGACAACATGAAGAAGCTGTTCATTGCTGCGCCGCTGGCGCTGTGTGCATCGGTCGCCATCGCCGACGATCTGCAGGCGAAGGTCGAGGAGATGATGCTGAAGTCGTTCAAGGCCAACGGCATCGCCAGTCTCGATCGCCAGAAGCAGGACGCCGTGCAGAAGGCCTGCTCGAGCCCGACGCAGCCTGATGCCGAGACCATGAAGCGGCTCGAGGCGGCCGAGATGGCCACGATCCAGTGGCCGAGCGACGGCAACTACACGGGAGGCAACTGGAAGGAAGGGCAGAAGATCGCGGCCAGCGGTCGCGGCCTGACCTGGACCGACAAGACGCCCGACAACAATGGTGGCGGCTGCTACAACTGCCACGCGATGGACCCCAAGGAAGTCTCGGAGGGCACCATCGGACCCAGCCTCGAAGGCTACGCCAAGCTGCGCGGCAACTCGGAAGAGGTCGTGAAGTACACCTGGGGCAAGCTGTGGAACTCCAAGGCCTACAACGCGTGCAGCGACATGCCGCGCAACGGCTATGGCGGCATCCTCACCGAGGTCCAGATTCGCCACGTGATGGCCTACCTGTTCGACCCGGCTTCGCCGGTCAATCAGTAAGCGCCGCTCGCGAGCGCTACGGAGCAGGGCCCGCGGCCTCGGCCCCGGGCCCTTTTTTTGCCTCAAGCAAGGCGCGCACCAAGGCATGCGCGGCTCGCTCGATATAGTCAAAGGGAATGACCCATGTCGATGAATCGTCGTGAATTCATGCAGATGCTGGCGGTTGCTGCAGCCGGCGGCATGACGCTGCATTCAAGCTTCGCGCGTGCCGAAAAGGCCGCCGAGGCGCTGTACGACATGCCGAAGTTCGGCAACGTCAGCCTGTTGCACATGACCGACTGTCATGCGCAGCTGCTGCCGATCTACTTCCGTGAGCCCAACGTCAACCTGGGCGTGGGCGGCATGGTGGGGAACGCGCCGCACATCGTCGGCGAGCGCTTCCTGAAGCACTTCGGCATCAAGCCGGGCAGCATCGAGGCCCATGCCTTCACCTATCTCGACTTCGTCGAGGCGGCGAAGACCTACGGCAAGGTCGGCGGTTTCGCCCACCTGTCCACGCTTGTCAAGAAGATGAAGGCCAGCCGTCCGGGCGCGCTGCTGCTCGACGGCGGCGATACCTGGCAGGGCTCGGGCACCGCGCTGTGGACCAACGCCCAGGACATGGTCGACGCCTGCAAGCTGCTCGGTGTGGATGTGATGACCCTGCACTGGGAGTCGAGCTATGGCGCGGACCGCGTCAAGGAGATCGAGGAAAAGGACTTCGCGGGCCAGATCGACATCGTTGCCCAGAACGTGAAGACCACGGACTTCGAGGATCCGGTCTTCAAGCCCTACGTCATCAAGAACATCAACGGTGTGCCGGTGGCCATCGTCGGACAGGCCTTCCCCTATACGCCGATCGCCAACCCGCGCTGGCAGACGCCGGACTGGAGCTTCGGCATCCAGGAGCAGGGCATGCAGGAGGCGGTGAACGCGGCCCGGGCCGAGGGGGCGCAGGTCGTGGTCGTGCTGTCGCACAACGGCATGGATGTGGACCTCAAGCTCGCCAGCCGCGTCACCGGCATCGACGCGATCTTCGGCGGCCATACGCACGACGGCATGCCGGCGCCGACCGTGGTCGAGAACGCCGGCGGCAAGACGCTGGTCACCAATGCCGGTTCCAACGGCAAGTTCCTCGGCGTCATGGACTTCGACGTCAAGAACGGAAAGGTGGTCGATTTCCGCTACAAGCTGCTGCCGGTGCTCGCCAACCTGTTGCCGGCCGACCCCGAGATGGCGGCCTTCATCGACAAGACCCGCGCACCCTTCCTCGAGAAACTCACCGAGAAGCTCGCCGTCACCGAAGGCCTGCTGTATCGCCGCGGCAACTTCAACGGCTCGTGGGACCAGCTCATCGTCGATGCGCTGATCGCCGAGAAGGACGCGGAACTGGCATTCTCGCCCGGCTTCCGCTGGGGCACCTCGTTGCTGCCGGGCGACACGATCACGATGGAGCACCTGCTCGACCAGACCGCGATCACCTACCCCTGGACCACGCTCACCGAGATGAGCGGCGAGATGATCAAGACCGTGCTCGAGGACGTGGCCGACAACCTGTTCAACCCCGACCCCTACTACCAGCAGGGTGGCGACATGGTGCGTGTGGGCGGCCTGCAGTACACCTGCGACCCGACCGCGACGATGGGCAAGCGCATCGACAACATGATGCTCAAGGGCAAGCGCATCGAGCCGGGCAAGACCTACAAGGTTGCCGGCTGGGCGCCGGTGTCGGAGGAGGCGAAGGATTCCGGTCCCGCCGTGTGGGACGTGGTCGCCAACTACCTGCGCAGCCAGAAGGTGGTGACCCAGCGCGCGCTGAACCTGCCGACCCTCAAGGGCATGGACGGCAACCCGGGTGTCGCTGTCTGACGCGGCTCCAACCGTCCGTCAGTGCCCTGCCAGCGCCCCGCCAGGCTTCATGCCGGCGGGGCGCTGGCGTTTACCGCATGGCATTCAGGGAACGTTAAGCGTTGTAAGCAATAAGTAAGTTCGATCGACCTATAATCCGCGTGCAGTCATAGGAGTCGGCTGCTCCTGGCCGGTTTCGCAGCGAAGCAAGCAAAACTTTTAAAGAGGAGACGTGATGGAACACAACGGCAAGACGTACTGGGGAACGGTACTAAGCCTGCTGACCAAGATCCTGATCATCTGGTTCCTGGTCTCGTTCGGCGCAGGCATTCTGTTCGCACCAGCACTCAACAGCATCTCGTTGGGTGGCTACCCGCTCGGTTTCTGGTTCGCTCACCAGGGATCGATCTACATCTTCATCGCGCTGATCTTCTACTACGCGAAGAAGATGGGTGACATCGACCGTCAGTTCGACGTTCACGAAGAATAATCAGGGGAGACACATGGATCTTCAAACAATCACCTACCTGGTGGTCGGCGCGTCCTTCGCGCTGTACATCGGCATCGCCATCTGGGCGCGTGCCGGCAGCACCAGCGAGTTCTATGCCGCGGGCGGCAGCGTCCACCCGATCACCAACGGCATGGCCACCGCAGCGGACTGGATGTCCGCTGCATCCTTCATCTCCATGGCGGGCCTCATCGCCAACATGGGTTACGGCGGCGGCCTGTTCCTGATGGGCTGGACCGGCGGCTACGTTCTGCTGGCGATGCTGCTGGCCCCGTACCTGCGCAAGTTCGGCAAGTTCACCGTGCCGCAGTTCATCGGCGACCGCTTCTATTCGAAGACGGCCTCCACGGTGGCGGTGGTCTGCCTGCTGACCGCATCGCTGACCTACATCATCGGCCAGATGACCGGCGTCGGCGTGGCGTTCTCGCGCTTCCTCGGCGTGTCGAGCGACACCGGTATCTACATCGGTATGGCGATCGTGTTCATGTACGCGGTGTTCGGCGGCATGAAGGGCATCACCTACACCCAGGTTGCGCAGTACATCGTGCTGATCGCCGCCTACCTGGTGCCGGCCTTCTTCATCTCGCTGCAGCTCACCGGCAACCCGCTGCCGCAGCTGGGTCTGGGTTCCAACATGATTGGCACCGACGCCTCGCTGCTGAGCAAGCTCGACCTGGTGGTCAAGGACCTGGGCTTCGACCAGTACACCACCTCGCTGCCGGGCAGCACGCTCAACTACTTCGTCTACACCATGTCGTTGATGATCGGTACCGCGGGCCTGCCGCACGTCATCATGCGATTCTTCACCGTGCCGACGGTGAAGGATGCGCGTAGCTCGGCGGGTTGGGCACTGGTCTTCATCGCCCTGCTGTACACCACGGCCCCGGCCGTTGGTGCCATGGCCAAGCTGAATCTGCACGCCACGGTCAACAACGCGGTCGGTCTTGAGACCACAGCTTCTGGCAACCTTGTCGTCAACCCGGAGAAGGTCAAGGCCAACGCTGACCTTTACGCACCTGAAGCCAGCCTGACGTACGAGCAGCGCCCGGAGTGGATGAAGCGCTGGGAAAAGACCGGCCTGCTGAAGTTCGAGGACAAGAACGGCGACGGCCGCATCCAGTACTACAACGACAAGACCAAGAACGCCGATGCCAAGGCCAAGGCCGACGCGGCAGGCTGGAAGGGCAACGAGCTGACGGTGAACGCCGACATCATGGTGATGGCGAACCCCGAAATCGCGCTGCTGCCCAACTGGGTGATCGCGCTGGTTGCTGCGGGTGGTCTGGCTGCCGCGCTGTCGACGGCTGCCGGCCTGCTGATGGCGATCTCGTCGGCGGTGTCGCATGACCTGGTGAAGGGCATCTTCAACCCGAACATCAGCGAGAAGAACGAGCTGATGGCAGGCAAGGTCTCGATGGCCGTGGCGATCGTAATTGCGGGCTGGCTCGGCCTGAACCCGCCGGGCTTCGCGGCCGGTACGGTTGCGCTCGCCTTCGGTATCGCGGCCTCCTCGCTGTTCCCGGCGATCATGATGGGCATCTTCTCCAAGAAGATGAACAAGGAAGGCGCGATCGCGGGCATGCTGTCCGGCCTGTTCGTGACCCTGTTCTACGTGTTCGCACACAAGGGCATCTTCTTCGTGAAGGGCACGGAGTTCGTCGATCTGATCGGCGGTCCGAACAGCTTCTTCGGCATCACGCCGGAGGCTTTCGGTGCGGTCGGTGCCGTGGTCAACTTCATCATCGCCTTCGTTGTCGACAAGGTCACGAAGGAGCCGCCGGAGCATATCCAGCACATGGTCGAAGCCGTGCGCATCCCGCGCGGCTCGAAGGCTGTGGAAGGCGCCCACTGATCCGGGCATGCAGTAAGTGCGGTACGGCACCCCCGGGCGCCGTACCGAAGAAGGACCCCGCTCGCTTCGCTGGCGGGGTCTTTTGTTTTGTGGCACCTTGCGCGCCTGCCGCTCGAGCGGTGTTTTGCGCCCCGATGGAGTAGCTCATGGTTTTCGATGTCAGCGTTGCCCTCAACTGGATCCTCTTCCTCGCCCTGTTCCCGATCGCGTTCTTCTGGCTCAGAAGGGCATGGCGCATCATGGTCAAGCGCGACTTTTCCGAGGTGGCGCTCAAGCGCGGCGAATCGCCCCAGAACCCAGCCCGCTATGCGCCCTTTGCCGCCGCGATCAACCTGATCGGGGGCGGGATCGTCGTGTTCGTGATCTTCGGCATCCTGACGGCCCGCTTCGATTTCGAGACCTGGAGTGCGATCGCCGGATCGACGATCTGGATGAAGTTCATCTTCGACTTCATCCTCAGCCGGCAGGCGCATCCGATGGTGCTGAAGAAGCGCAACAAGCAGGAAAACGCCGCGGGGGATGCGGGCAAGTAGGCGCTGGCGCGAGCGTGGTCGGCGCGAGGCCGGTCAGTGGCGCTCGCCCACGCCGTAGCGTTTGTCCAGGCGGTTCATCGTGATCACGTAGACAATGATGATCACGAGGTACACCACCAGCGCCCCTTGGGCGAAGATGTAGAAACCGAGCGGGAAGCCCAGAAAGGTGACGGCATTAAGCTCGTCCGCGAAGTAGGCGGCGACGAAGGTGACGCCGAACCACACCGAGAGGAGCCCGAGAGTCAGCAGCAGGGTACGGCGCCAGTAGGCGCGTTGTGCAGCGGTCAGTGGTGTCGCCATGTCATGGGTGTCCCGTCGGGCAAGCCGACGGGACCGTCTGTAGTTCAGGACGCGCCGTTGCCGTTTTCCCCGTGGGCTCGCACGAGTTGCGCCTGGGTTTCGGCCGGGGCCGGTTCATAGCCACCGGCGTTGAGCATGAACTCGCTCTCGCCCGCGCAGATCGCCTTCAGCCTGCTTTCGAATCCATCCAGGCTTGCCATCGGTACGCGTGCCGAGATCAGAGTCCAGCCCGCGGTCGGGCTGTCGGTGCTGGTGAGGCGGCCGCGACGTCCGGCAAGCTCGGCGCTGACGTCGCCGAACAGGGTGTCGGCGACTTTCACCTGCACATCGAGCAGGGGCTCGAGCACCTGCGGACGGGCCGCCAGCACGGCTTCGACCAAGGCATGGCGCGCAGCGGTGACGAAGGATACCTCGTTCGAGTCGACCGCGTGATGCTTGCCGTCGGTGACGACCACGCGCAGGTCCTGCAGCGGGAAGCCGGCGAAGGCGCCTTCAGCTAGTGCCTGGCGCACCCCCTTTTCCACCGCAGGCATGAAGTTGGTCGGAATTGCCCCGCCCTTGACCTCATCGGCCAGTTCGATGCCCGTGCCGCGCTCGAGCGGCTCGACCCGCAGTGCCACCTCCCCGAACTGGCCGGCGCCGCCGCTCTGCTTCTTGTGGCGGTAGCGTGCCTCGGCAACGATGGTGATCGTCTCGCGGTAGGGGATGCTTGGCGGCGCGGTGTCGAGTTGCAGGTTCCATCGCGACGACAACTCGTCGAGCACGATCTTCAGGTGCTGCTCGCCAAGGCCGCGTACCACCGTGCGGCGGTTGCGATGGTCGAAGGTCACTTCGAGGCAGGGGTCCTCCTCGATCAGCCGTGCCAGGGCTTCGGACAGCTTCTGCTCGTCGGCCGGCTTGCGCGTCATCAGCGCCAGACCGTACACCGGCTGGGGGTAGGGCGTGGGCGCGAGGTGGAAGAAGTCCTCGTCGTGCGAATCGTGCAGCACGGCGTCGCGCATGAGTTCGTCGATGCGTGCCACCGCGCACAGGTCGCCCGGTACGGCCAGCGGCGTCTCGACCGCCGTCTTGCCCTGCATGCGCAGCAGGTGCGCCACCTTGAAGGCCTTGCGGCCGTCGCCGATGAAGAGCTGCGAGTTCGGGGTGACGCTGCCCTGATGGACGCGGAACAGACCCAGCTTGCCGCGGTAGGGGTCGTTGGCGATCTGGAAGACGTGGGCGACGACATGGCGATCGGGTGCAAGCGCGACTGCGACCGCTTCGGCCGCCGCGCCTTCGCCCTTCAGGAACGCAGGTGGGTTGCCTTCGGTGGGGTCGGGCGCGAGCTTGCCGAGGATGTCGAGCAATTCGCGGATGCCGGCGCCGCTGCGCGCGGAGACGAAGCACACCGGTATGAGATGGCCCTCGCGCAGGGCCTGCTCGAACGGGGCGTGCAGTTGCTCGGGGTCGAGCGATTCCCCCTGTTCGAGATACTTCGCCATCAGGTCCTCGTCCAGTTCGACGATCTGGTCGACGATGGCGTCGTGCGCTGCGCCGACGCTGGAGAACGCCGTGGTTGCCTCGTTCTGTGGCGCGAAGAAGCAGTCGATGACGCGGCTGCCGTTGGCTGCAGGGAGGTTGATCGGCAGGCATTCGCGGCCGAACTCGGCGACGATGGCGTCCATCAGCGAACCGAAGTCCACCCCGTTGGCGTCGATCTTGTTGACTACGATCATGCGGCACTTGGCGCCAGCCGCCTGCATCATGCGGCGCGCCACGCTTTCGACCCCGGCAGCGGCGTTGATGACGACGACTGCGGTATCGACCGCGGGCAGTGCGACCAGCGCGCGACCTGCGAGGTCGGGGAGACCCGGGGTGTCGAGCAGGTTGATCCAGTGGCCGGCCCATTCCAGATGCACCAGGGCCGCGTGCAGCGAGTGGCCCATCGCCTTTTCCTGCGGGTCGAAGTCCGACACGGTGTCGCCGCGTTCGACGCTGCCCGCGGCGCCAATCTCGCCCGCAGCCGCGAGCAGGGATTCGACGAGGGTGGTCTTGCCGCTGCCGGCATGGCCGAACAGTGCCAGGTTGCGGATGTCGTGAACCGAGCTGGGTGTCATCTTGCGCCTCCCGTCTTGTGGAATGGGCTCAAGTTTCCGCCTGCTGCGCCCGCATGGCAATGCGGCAGATCAACTCGATCGCGCCTGTGCCGCCGGGGCGCTCAGGCGCTGCGCAGGCGGGCGATGCGGGTCAGCAGGATCGCAGCCAGCGGGAGCAGCAGGCCGAGCAGGGTCACCGTGAGCAGCAGTGCGCCGAGTTCGCTGTAGTCCGCGGGCGTGGTGATCGCCCCGGTGGCGGCATCCTTGATCTCGCGCGCGACCGTGTAGAGCTGGTTCAGGTACTTGGTGCCGAGCTGCGAAGCCGACAGCGCGAGGTTGGTGAAGGACGCCATCACGGCGAAGAAGGTCGCCTTGAGATGGGGTGGCGCGGAGTTGGCGATCCAGGCCAGCATCGGCACCATCGACACCTGGCCGAGCGGGGATTCGAGCGCAGTGTTGGCGATGGCGATGAAGCGTGCATCGACCACGCCGCCGGTGTACGCGGCCGTCCATTCGTGCAGGCCGTGGAACATGCCGAGGATGGGCAGCGACAGCAGCGTCGAGGCGATGGTGAGGAAGATCACGATGTCGGCGATCGACTTCTCGGCCATGAAGCGGCGGAACAGGAACAGGCCGGCCAGCGTCAGCGTGCTGGTGATGAGATCCAGCCGCGACAGGAAGCTCTGGTCGAAGCCGAGCTCGTCGATCATCCACCAGCTCGCGCCGGCACCCGGACCGGGCAGGGCGCGGAAGGCGAAGATGATGATGACGGTGCCGAGCAGGGTGCGCGCGGCCTCGGGTGAAAGCTCGCGCAGCAGGCGGCTGATCATGAAGCCGATGATCGCGAACGAGGCCGCGAAGATGACTTCCTGCCCGTATGTGAAGCCGGACAGGCCGATGCCGATCGTCAGCGCCACGAACACCGCGCTGCCGCCGAGGATCCACCAGTTGGGCGGCGTCTTCTCGTCCGGTGCGTGCAACAGGCGATCGATTTCGGCGTGGCTGCGCCCGAGGTCGGCGAGCCGCTTTGCCTCCCGCCGCTTGAGGAAGCCGGCGAGCAGTACGCCGCTGACCGACAGCAGCGGGATGACCAGCGCAAGCTCGTAGATCCGCAGGTAGATCGCAATCTTGTCCGCCTCGGGCAGGGTCTCGGAGCCCTGGAACATGGCCACGTTGGCCAGCGAAACCAGCACCGTGCCGCCGATGATGGCGACGCGGCCGAGCATTTGCATGGTGGTGTGCATCAGGCGGATGGCCTCGGGCGGGATCGGTTCGCCGCGCACGTCGAGCCGCGGCACCGCTTCCACCGTCATGGCGTCGGCCACCGCGTCCTGCATGACGTAGCCGACCGGCGACAGCAGCACCGACAGCACGAACCAGGCTTCGATCGGCATCACCGCGCGCATTGCGTCCGGGCTGCCGATGAGGCCGATCATGATCAGCAGGCCGGCGGCGATCAGCGAAGCGCCGAGATAGACCAGCCCCGCCTTGTACCGCCACATCAGGTCCACCAGATGGCCGATCGGCATCTTCAGCGCCCACGGAATGCCGGCCCAGAAGCCGAGCGCGGCGAGGAAAGCCGCGGACAGGCCGAGGTAGTCCTTGACGAAGAAGGTGCCGACGATGCCGGTCAGCCCCGATACGCCCGCTGCGCAATACACCATCAGCGGCGGCAGGTAGGACAGCCGCATCTCGCGGCCGAGTTCGAGGATGTTGCGGTCGATCCAGCGGTGAAGGGCAGTCAGCACGCGTGCGTCCTCGGCATCGTTGGGTTGCGGGCCCGGCTGGCCGCTGCGGCCGAGCGGGCGCTCAGTGGCCGAACAGGCGCTCGAGCCAGGGCATGATCCATGGCAGGGACAGCGCGGTGAGCAGTCCGTTCAGCCCCATCGCCAGGGCCGCAAAGGCCCCGGCCTGCTCGCTGACCTGGAAGGCGCGCGCCGTGCCGATGCCGTGGGAGGCCAGGCCGATGGCGAAGCCGCGGATGGCATGGTCGCCGATGCGCAGCCAGCGGTACAGGTAGGGCGCACCGATGGCGCCGAGCACGCCGGTCAGCATCACCAGGGCGGCGGCCAGCGCCGGCAGGCCGCCGAGCGGTTCGGCCACGGCCATTGCGATCGGCATGGTAACGCTCTTGGGCGCGAGCGACATCAGCGACGGATGGCTGGCGCCGAGCAGCGCGCCGATGCCATAGGCCGACAGCGCCGCGGTCAGCGAGCCCACAAGCAGGGCGATCATCAGCGGGCCCGCCATCGCCTTGAGCTTGGGCCACTGCGCATAGAGCGGGATCGCCAGAGCCACCGTTGCCGGGCCGAGCAGGAAATGCACGAACTGTGCACCATCGAAGTAGGTGCGATAGTCCATGTCGCCCAGCGCGAGCACGGTTGCCACCATGGCAATGGCCAGCATCACCGGGTTGGCGAGCGGATGGAAGCCGGCGCGCTTGTACAGCCAGAACGCCGCCTGGTAGGCCACCAGCGTCAGCGTCAGGCCAAGCAGTGGCGAGGTCGACAGGTAGACCCAGAGCTCCGTCAGGCGTGGGGTCATGACCGGGCCTCTTCGCGGGGCCTGCGTCGTTTGACCAGTGCATTGAGCACCAGCGCGGTGACGACGATGGCGAGGAAGGTGCTGCCTAAGAGCGCAGCGGCCAGTGGCAGCCATTCGGCCGCGATCAGTTCGCCGTACAGCACGATGCCGGTGCCGGCAGGAATGAACAGCAAGGACAGGTGCTGCAGCAGGTTGCCGGCGGTCTGGCGCAGGTTGTCGCTCGGCCCGCCGCGCAGCAGCAGGGCGAGGAACAGCAGCGCCATGCCGATCACCGGGCCGGGCACCGGCAGGCCAAGCCCGCGTGCGATGACTTCGCCAGCGAGCTGGAACACGAGCAGCAGGGTCAGGGCAGCGATCATGGCATCAGCGAGGTAACGAGGAGGGGCGCAGCTTAACAGGGCTCAGGCCGGCAGCAGCACATGGCCGGCAGTGCGCAGCGCGATGCCGACGATCGCACCCAGTGCGGCGGGTTTCCACACCGTCGCCACCCGCGGCCCGGCGGAAATCAGCACGGCCACACCCGCGACATCCAGCGGGTGGATCAGGAAGCCGGCGCTGGCGTTGAGCGTGCTCACGCTGGTGACGCCGGATTTCAGCATCTCGTCCATCACCCCCATCATCGCGGTGCCGCCCGCGATGCACTTGGTCAGGGTCAGCAGGATCAGTGCGGGATCGATGCCGAGGAAATTCAGCAGCGGCGTCAGCGCGCCGGTCAGGGCGTCGATGCTGCCGGTTGCGCGCAGCGCCATCACCGCCACGAGCGCGAGCACCAGCATCGGGATCGCGCCGACGGAGATCTTGAAAGCCTCGGCGCCCGCACGGTTGATCACGTCGAGCACGCCCTTGGGATCTTCGGCGACGCGGTGGTGCAGGGTTTCGTCGAGCCGGGCCTCGGCGGCCGACAGGTGCCGACCGAAACCGTGGTAGGTCACCGCCGCCGCAGCGATGCCGCCGACAAGTGACAGCAGCAGCACCGGGCCGAAGGACAGGCCCATTGCCGCCATCGGAAAGGTGACGTTGGCCTGCGCCATCGCCATCACCATTGCCAGCGTGGCGGCGAGGTGGCGGTCGGAGGCGCCGCGGCTCTCCATCATCGTCAGCGTCGCCATTGGCGCGGCGAAGCTGACGAAGTTGATCTGCAGCGCGGCAAAGACGCCCAGTCCGGTCAGGCCTGCCGGGCGCAGCAGCGGGGCGAGGCGGGCAACGACCCAGTCGAGCACGCCGCGCGCCTCGAGCATGCGCATCAGCGACAGCATGACCACCATGATCGGCAGCAGCACGAATAGCGAGAGCTCCACGGCGGAGCGGCCGGCCTGGAGAATGATCTGGGTCAGGAGGTCCATGGTGCGGGGGCGGTGTGCGTCGTGCTGCGCTGCAGTATCGGGCGTTCGATGATACGGGCTGCGTGCGTCATGGTCGACGTGGCGGGTCGAGGCGGTCCGCGCTGAGGGCTCAGCCTTCGTTGCCGCGGAACACGCGCACGCCGAAGCTGACCCCGGCCACCAGCAGCACGATACCCGCGGCTTCGGCTGGCGTCGGCCAGCGCTGATACCAGATGAAGGCGTAGAGCAGGGCGGCCAGCGTCTCGAACACGATCAACTGGCCGACCAGCGCGGCGGGCAACAGGTGGCTGGCCGTGTTCCACAGCAGGGTGCCCAGCCAGGACGCCGCGAGGCCGAGCAGCACACACATGCCGACGAACAGCAGTGGCTGCGGGCCGAGCGGCCAGGCGAAGGCGCTGCCGGGCGTGATCGCGTCCCAGGCAGCGTAAGCGATGCCCGCGAGCACGGCGACCGGCAGGGTGGCCAGGCCCTGCGCCGTGGCCCACGCGCGCGACAGGCCGGGGCCGCGCGCGCGCAGCCAGCGGCTGTTGCGAATGGGGTACCAGGTCCAGCAGGCGAGCGCGAGTACGGCGAACGCCAGCCCCAATGCCTGGTCGCCGGGCTGTGCGGCGCCGGGCTGGTTGCTGCTGTCGCCATGCACGACCAGCAGGCCGGCCAGGATCAGCACCAGCGGCAGGGCCAGGCGCGACCAGCGCACCGCGTCCTCGCCGCCGTTGCGACGGTCGATGAGGTTGGCGCAGACGGCGATCACCACCGGCAGGGTGCCGATGATCAGGGTCGGCAGCGGGGCACCGGCGAGCTGGATCGCGCTGGCCAGCGTGGCGTAATAGAGCAGGTTGCCGATCAGGGCGAGCTTGGCGGCCTCGATCCAGTCGGCGCGGTCGAGTTGCGCCAGCGCGCGGCGGTCGAACCAGGCGAGGCCGAGCGCGAGCAGGCCGAACGCAAGGTAGCGGCCCACCGCCAGCATGAAGCCGGGGTAGTCGCCGAGCACCAGTGGGGTGAGGAAGACCAGTCCCCACAGCAGGCCGGCACCGAGCGCCGCGACGAGACCGGCCAGCATGGCCTCAGAGCGTCTTGCCGAAGTAGTAGATCGTCAGCACGCCGCCGACGCCGATGATGAAGCGGCGCAGCCAGATCGCCGGCACCTTGCGCGCCACGGCTGCGCCCCAGTAGCCGCCGATGGTCGCGGTCACGATCATCACCAGGGTGTGCGGCCACGACACCGCGTTGGCGATCACGAAGGTGGCGACCGCGACGCTGTAGATGACGGCCGACAGCCAGTTCTTCAGCGCGTTGATCTCGTGGACGTCCTTGAAACCCTGGATCGCGAGCGCAGCGATCATCAGGATGCCCATGCCGGCGCCGAAGAAGCCGCCGTAGATCGAGACCACGAGCTGGAACACGAAACCGCCCGGGCCGATGTGGCGTTCGTCCGCACCCGAGGGGGTGGGCTTCCAGCGCTTCACCAGCGCGGAGATCTGGGCGCTGAAGGCGAACAGCACGGTGGCGACGAGCAGCAGCCAGGGGATCAGCTTCGAGAACGCGGCGTTCGAGGTTGCCAGCAGCAGCAGGCCGCCGGCAATGCCGCCGATGAAGGCGACGATCGACAGCATCGGCAGGCTTTTCGAGAAGCGCTTGAGTTCGCGGCGGAACGCCCACGCGCCGGCAAGGCTTCCCGGCCACAAGGCGACCGAGTTGCTGGCATTGGCGACGACCGGCGGTACACCGACCGCGAGCAGGGCAGGGAAGGAGAAGAAGGTGCCACCACCCGCCACCGAATTGACCGCGCCGGCCGCAAATGCAGCGACGCCTATGAGGGCGATGGAAAATAGATCGAGGCCTGCCATGAGGGGCGAACGAGGGAAGCGAGCTGGGAAGTTCGGGGGTGGCCGATGGCGCGCATCGGTACCGCGGTGTGGCGCGGCTGCCGGGGGTGATCCCCCGGCGTCGCGTTCTGATTGGAGCCTGTCTCCTCCGCCCCGAATTGGTGCGAAGTGTAGTGCAGCATTCCCAGAAAATGAATATGGATGGAAAAGTTTTTTTGTGATTGGGGGCCGGCGTGTGCGGGTTCGGTGCACCCGCGAGTCGAGGTGCCGGCAACGGCGGATCGCACGGGCGCCTGCGCGCGCGGAAATGGCGTCGGCAATGGTTGAACACCCAGCGGCGATGGGTTATAGTGCGCGCCCTCAGCCGGCATAGCTCAGTTGGTAGAGCAGCGCATTCGTAATGCGAAGGTCGGGGGTTCGACTCCTCTTGCCGGCACCAGCTTCAAACAGAAAGGTCAGTCCTCAGGGGCTGGCCTTTTTGCTTTACGGGCTGCATGCGTGGTGATCCTCCGCAGGCGTACCATAGGCTTCCATTTCCATCTGGCTTCTGGCGAGGAGAGAACATGAAGACTTCCGTGGTCCTGACCTTGATCGGGCCCGACCGGCCGGGTCTCGTGAGTGCCGTGGCGGCGCGGGCGAGCGCCGCGGGCGCGAACTGGATGGAAAGCCGTCTGGCGCAACTCGCCGGCAAGTTCGCCGGGGTCGTGCGCCTCGAGGTGGATGCAGGGCGCGCGGCTGAGCTGGAGAGCTTGCTGCGCAGCCTGGAGACCGAGGGCCTGCGTGTTGCAATCGAGCAGGGGAGCAGCCGTCCGGCGGTCGCCTTTCGTCGTGCCCGACTCGAACTCGTCGGTCACGATCGTCCGGGCATCGTGCGCGACATCTCGATCGTGCTGGCGCGACACGGCGTCAGCATCGATGCGCTCGAGACCTCGTGCGAGAGCGCGTCGATGTCCGGTGAGCCGCTGTTCCGCGCGCTGGCCGAACTCGAGTTTCCGCATGGCGTAGCGCTGGATTCGGTGCGCGGCGATCTCGAGGCGCTGGCCAACGAGCTGATGGTCGATCTCGACCTCCACGACGAGGGCGGCAGCGCGAGTGCAGGTTGAACAGGGGGCGCCGCGACGGCGCCTGCCCGACCCGATCCGGGCGCTGGGGCATCGCAACTTCCGTTATTACTTCACCGGCCAGGTGGTGTCGATCCTCGGCACCTGGATCCAGCAGGTGGCGATGTCGTGGCTGGTATATCGCCTGACGGGGTCGGTTGCCCTGCTCGGCGTCACCACGTTTGCGGCGCTGGTGCCGATGCTGGTGGTGGGGCCTCTCGCCGGCGCATGGATCGACCGCCACGACAAGCGCCGGCTCCTGATCATCGTGCAGGGGCTGCTCGCGCTGCAGGCCTTCACGCTGGCGGCGCTGACAATGCTGGATCTGGTCGGCCCCGCGCTGCTGGTGGCCATGTCGGTACTGCTCGGCGTGCTCAACGCCTTCGACGCGCCGCTGCGTCAGTCGCAGATCAACAGCTTCGTCGACGACCGTGCCGATCTGCCGAACGCGCTGGCACTCAATGCCATGGCGTTCAACGCCGGGCGCTTCTTCGGCCCCCCGCTCGCGGGGCTGCTGCTCGGGCTGACGTCCGAGGCCTTCTGCTTCGTGCTCAACGCACTGTCGTTCTCGGCGCTGGCGTTTGGCGTGTGGCGGATCCGGGTGGCAGCGTCACCCCGCGCCACCGGCAGCACCGCGTCGGTGTTTCGCGAGGGGCTTGGTTACGTGTGGACGGAGTATCCGGTCCGGACGCTGATCCTCATTCTGGCGACCGCCAACCTCACGGCGTCGAGCTACGCGGTGCTGCTGCCGGTGTTTGCGAAGGATGTCTTCGGCGGCGATGCGAGCATGCTCGGCATGCTGTGGGGCGCGGCGGGCGGGGGCGCCTTCCTCGCGACCGTGTTCCTCGCCACGCGCAAGAACCTGCCCGGCCTGGTCGCCGTGGTCATCAGCGGAGCGGCGATCGGGGCACTGGGCCTGCTGGTGTTCTCCTACAACCGCTATCTGCCACTGTCGCTGCTGGCGATGGGGATGGTGGGAATGGGGATCTCGATCGGCAACGTTGCCACCAACATGTTGCTGCAGACGCTGGCACCGGACCGCCTGCGCGGGCGTGTCGTGTCCTTCTTCAGTTCGACGCGCTTCGGCTTCGATGCGATCGGCGGCCTGTTGGCCGGTCTGCTGGCGGCGCAGATTGGCGTGCAGCGGGCGATGCTGCTCGAAGGTGTCGTGCTGGCGGTCTTCGCGCTTTGGGCGCTGCGCATTCGCGGCCGGCTGCGGGACGAGGTGGTGCGCAGGCTCCCTTAGGCGGTTCGCCCGTGTGATCGGTGCGCATACATCTATTGACGTTAACGTTAACGTGAACTATTTTCGCGGCCGAGTTTCAATCAATCGACAGGACTAGGAGTTTCGCGATGCAGATCGAGAACGGCGTATTCGTGGTAACCGGCGGTGGTTCGGGCCTGGGGGCGGCAACGGCGCGCATGCTGGTCGAAGCCGGTGGTCGTGTGGTGCTGGCCGACGTCAATCGTGAGGCGGGCGAGGCAGTGGCGGCCGAGCTTGGTGCCGCAGCGGCTTTCGTGATGACGGATGTGACCGATGAGGCAAGCGCAAAGGCGGCCATCGATCGCGCCGTGTCCGGCTTCGGCGGACTGAATGGTCTCGTCAGCTGCGCGGGCGTGGCGCCTGCAGAGAAGGTGGTGGGGCGTGAAGCGCCGCATCGGCTCGAGTCGTTCGCACGCACGGTGTCGATCAACCTGATCGGCACCTTCAACATGATCCGCCTTGCGGCCGACGTGATGAGCAAGGCCGCGCCCAATGAGGGCGGCGAGCGTGGCGTGATCGTCAGCACCGCGTCGGTTGCGGCGTTCGACGGCCAGATCGGGCAGGCAGCCTACGCCTCTTCGAAGGCGGGCGTGGTTGGTCTGACCCTGCCGGTGGCACGCGAACTGTCGCGCTTCGGCATCCGGGTGATGACGATCGCCCCGGGCATCATGGAAACGCCGATGCTGATGGGCATGCCGCAGGAAGTGCAGGACTCGCTGGGCAAGATGGTTCCGTTCCCGTCCCGTCTCGGCAAGCCCGCCGAATTCGCCGGACTGGTGCGCCACATCATCGAGAATGCCTACCTGAACGGCGAGGTGATCCGCCTCGACGGCGCGATCCGCATGGCGGCGAAGTAACCGCCGTATTCCCCCTGTCCGGCGTTGCGTCAGCATGCCGCAGCATGTTGCGGCGCAATGGCCGGGGCCGGGGAAATGTGCTAAAAACGGCTCTCCCGATTCGACCGCCCCGCAAGGACTGTCCTTGCGGGGCGGCTTTGCATTGCTGCCGATGACTGCTGCCGACCTGAGCGCTGCCCCGACCCAAGACGTGGTCGACACCGATTGTTATCACTGCGGTCTGCCGATTCCGCCCGAGACGCGCCACTACGTTCGCGTGGATGGACGTGAGCGAAGGATGTGCTGCGTCGGCTGCGAGGCGGTCGCCCAGTCCATCGTTGATAACGGCCTGGTGGATTATTACCGCCACCGCGACGCAATGCCCGAGACGCGACGCGAAGCCATGCCGGTCGAGCTGCAGGAACTGGGGCTCTTCGATCATCCCGATTTCCAGAAGAGCTTCGTACGCCCGGTAGGCGAGCACGAGCGCGAGGCCTCGCTGATCCTCGAAGGCATCACCTGTGCGGCCTGCGTGTGGCTCAACGAGAAGCACGTTGCCCGTCAGGACGGCGTCTCCGCGGTCGAGATCAACTATGCGACGCGCCGTGCCCGCGTGCGCTGGGACGAGCGCAAGATCAAGCTGTCGGACATCCTCGGTGCCATCCAGGCGATCGGTTACCGCGCCTATCCGTACGACGCCGAGCGCTCCGAACAGATCGCCGACCGCGAACGTCGCTCGATGCTGTGGCGGGTCTTTGTCGCCGGCTTCGGCATGATGCAGGTCATGATGTACGCCTTCCCCGTCTACGTGGCGAGGGATGGCGACATGACCTGGGACATCGAGCAGTTGCTGCGCTGGGCCAGCCTGCTGCTGACCCTGCCGGTGGTGCTGTACTCGGCCGCGCCCTTCTTTCAGCGGGCCTGGCGCGATGTTCGCCTGCGCCGGCTCGGCATGGACGTGCCGGTCGCGGTCGGGGTGGGCAGCGCATTTCTTGCCAGCCTGTGGGCGACACTGACCGATGGGCCCGAGGTGTATTTCGACTCGGTCACGATGTTCGTCTTCTTCCTGCTCGGCGGCCGCTATCTCGAGATGATCGCGCGCCAGAAGGCGGTGCGCGGCGTCGAAGAACTGGGCAAGGTGCTGCCATCCTTCGCCGAGCGCCTCGCTGGCTGGCCCGCTCAGACGACGGGTGACCGCGTGCCGACGGCGCAACTCGAGCCTGGGGACATCCTGCGGGTGCGGCCGGGTGAGGTGATTCCGGCCGATGGCGTGGTCGTGGATGGCGTTGGCGAGGTCAATGAGGCGCTGCTGACTGGCGAGAGCGTGCCCATCGCCAAGCGCGCGGGGGACAGCCTGACCGGTGGCAGCATCAACGTGTCGTCCCCGCTGCTGTTCCGGGTGGAGCACGTGGGCGACGCCACGCGCCTCGCCGCGATTTGTCGCCTGATGGAGCGCGCTGCGACCGAGAAGCCTCGTGTCGCGACGCAGTCGGACAGGGTCGCAGCCTGGTTCATCGTCACGCTGCTGGTCCTTGCGTCCATCACGGGCGTCGCCTGGTACTTCATCGACAGCGAGCGGGCGTTGTGGGTGTTCGTGTCGGTGCTGGTGGTCGCCTGTCCCTGTGCGCTGTCGCTGGCCACGCCGACCGCGCTGACAGTGGGTACCGACGCGATGGCGCGCATGGGTGTGCTGGTCACCCGCGGCCACGCGATCGAAACCCTGGCCCATGCCAATCATTTCGTGTTCGACAAGACGGGCACCCTGACCCATGGCCGGATGCGGCTCGAGGAGGTTCTGCCGCTCGGTGAGCGTGGCGCCGATGAACTGATCGCGGTCGCGGCAGCGATAGAACAGGGGTCCGAGCATCCGGTTGCTGCGGGCTTGCGCGAGGCCGCGGCCGGATTCGCCTTGCCCGAGGTTGCCGGGCTCCGGGCAGAAACGGGGCAGGGCATGCAGGGGCTGATCGACGGCAGGCGGGTCTGGATCGGCCGCCCCTTGTATGTGGCGGAGTCGGCCGGACTTTCAATGCCGCAGGGTCTCGACGCCTTTTCCGCCACTGGCGGCACGGTCGTGGCGCTGGCGGCGGAGGGCGGCTGGCTTGGCGCCTTCCGCCTGGCCGATACCTTGCGCGACGAGGCGCCGGTGCTCGCGCAGCGTCTTGCCCGTGAGGGTACGGCGGTGTCGGTGCTGTCCGGTGACTCGCCCGCCGTCGTCGCCTCGGTCGCAGCTTCGCTCGGCGTTGGCGATGCGCATGGCGGCATGACGCCGCAGGGCAAGCAGGCGTGGATCGCCGAGCGGCAGAAGGACGCCGGGACGGTCGTGGCGATGGTCGGCGATGGCGTGAACGACGCGCCGGTGCTCGCGCAGGCGCACGTGTCGGTCGCGATGGGTGGCGGTACGGATCTCGCGCGGAACCAGGCCGACATCGTGCTGCTCAGCGAGAACCTCGCCAGCCTCGGCCGCGCAATCGAGCTTTCACGCAAGACGCTGCGCATCATCCGCCAGAACCTGTGGTGGTCCTTCACCTACAACTTCACTTCGGTGCCGCTTGCGATGGCAGGCCTGGTCACGCCCTGGATGGCCGGCATCGGCATGGCGGCCAGTTCGCTGCTGGTGGTGCTCAATGCGATGCGCCTGCAACGCGTGCCGCGTGGCGAGTGAGTCCCGGATCGCGGAAACGACATGGAAAGCCTCTACATCCTCATTCCCATCTCGATCGTGCTGGTGTTCATCATCGGCGTCCTGTTCTGGTGGTCGCTGCGAAACGGGCAGTACGACGACATGGAAGGGCCTGCCTACAGGATGTTGATGGATGACCGCGACGAGGGGCGGCCGGCTCCGGATGAGGCATCGACGCCACAGGCGGGACGAGGTGCCGACCCACAGAAGCGGGACTGACCGCGCCCCAGGTTGCGCGAATCGGTTGACCTAGGTCAACTCTGCGCAGTGAAGAATAGGCATACTGGCGCCATTGGTATTGAGCGTCCCGAAACGGGGGTGTTCGTACCGCTGGGTTTTATGTCTCTCTGTTGGGGTTGGGGGTGCGTTCATTCGCACCCTTTTTTTTTGCGCTTGCGACGTGCAGCAGATCGTGGTGGGAGAGCATTGATTCGAGCGGTGTGCCACACGCGATGATCGTGCCCGGAGTTCGATTGCTTCCGCCGGGTGCCGCACTGCAATACAATGTTGATCTGTATCAAATTGAGGTTCCGGCCTCCGCGTATTCTTCGTGCCGACGTCGCCGGGGAGTCCGTTCGCGGTCGGGTGGCGTTGCTCAAAAAGGGGTTTTCAACTAAGAGGTGACTCACATGCAATCGCAAGCGACTTATAACTATAAAGTCGTGCGCCAGTTCGCCATCATGACGGTGGTATGGGGCATCGTGGGCATGCTGGTCGGTGTCATCGCCGCAGCACAGCTCGTGTGGCCTGAACTGAACGTTCACGAATTCCTGCATTTCGGCAGGCTCCGTCCGCTTCACACCAACGCGGTGATCTTCGCGTTTGGCGGTTGCGCGCTGTTCGCCACGTCCTACTACGTGGTGCAGCGGACCTGTCATACCCGTCTGTTTGCGCCCGGCCTGGCGGCCTTCACCTTCTGGGGCTGGCAGCTCGTCATCGTATTGGCTGCGATCACCCTGCCGCTCGGCTACACGACCTCCAAGGAGTACGCCGAACTCGAGTGGCCGATCGACATCCTGATCGCCATCGTGTGGGTGTCCTACGCGATCGTGTTCTTTGGCACCATCGCCAAGCGCAAGATCTCGCACATCTACGTCGCCAACTGGTTCTTCGGCGCCTTCATCCTGACCGTCGCGCTGCTGCACATCGTCAACAGCGCCGCGATCCCGGTGTCGCTGACCAGCATGAAGTCCTACTCCGCCTACGCGGGCGTGCAGGACGCGATGGTGCAGTGGTGGTACGGCCACAACGCGGTGGGCTTCTTCCTGACCGCAGGCTTCCTCGGCATGATGTACTACTTCGTGCCGAAGCAGGCCGACCGTCCGGTGTATTCGTATCGCCTGTCCGTCGTCCACTTCTGGGCGCTGATCTTCACGTACATGTGGGCGGGTCCGCACCACCTGCACTACACCGCGCTGCCTGACTGGACCCAGTCCGTCGGCATGGTGTTCTCGCTGATCCTGCTAGCGCCGTCCTGGGGTGGCATGATCAACGGCATCATGACCCTGTCGGGCGCCTGGCATAAGCTGCGTACCGACCCGATCCTGAAGTTCCTGATCACCTCGCTGTCCTTCTACGGCATGTCGACCTTCGAAGGTCCGATGATGTCGGTGAAGACCGTGAATGCGCTGTCGCACTACACCGACTGGACCGTCGGCCACGTGCACTCCGGTGCGCTGGGCTGGGTGGCGATGATCTCGATCGGCGCGATCTACTTCCTGCTGCCGCGTCTGTATGGCAAGACCGAGATGTACAGCGTCAAGCTGATCAACGCCCACTTCTGGATCGCCACCATCGGTGTCGTGCTCTACATCGCCTCGATGTGGATTGCCGGCGTGATGCAGGGTCTGATGTGGCGCGCGACCAACCCGGACGGCACGCTGACCTACTCCTTCGTCGAGAGTGTGAAGGCCAGCTATCCGTTCTGGACCATCCGCTTCATCGGCGGCGCGCTGTTCCTCTTCGGCATGGTGCTCATGTTCTACAACATGGTGAAGACCATCGCCGGCCAAAAGGCCTACGACGCTCCGGTGCTTGCCCCCGCAGCCGCCCACGCCTGATCGGAGACCAAGAACATGGCTCAATCGAAACACGAAAAAGTTGAACGCAACGTATTCCTCATGATCGTCCTCACGCTGCTCACCGTCAGCGTGGGCGGCCTCGTGGAAATCGTGCCGCTGTTCTTCCAGCACTCGACGACCTCGCCCATCGGTCCGGGCGGCAAGCAATTGGACGTCAAGCCCTATGACCCCGTTCGCCTGGTCGGTCGCGACATCTACATCCGCGAAGGCTGCTACAACTGCCACTCGCAGATGATCCGTCCGTTCCGTGCCGAGACCGAGCGTTATGGCCACTACTCGGTGGCGGGCGAGTCGATCTACGACCACCCGTTCCAGTGGGGTTCGAAGCGTACCGGTCCCGACCTGGCCCGCGTCGGCGGTCGCTACTCGGACGAGTGGCAACGTGTTCACCTGCTGAACCCGCGTGACGTCGTTCCCGAGTCGAACATGCCCGCGTTCCCCTGGCTCGATCGTCCGGTCAAGGCCGACGACATCCAGGACAAGATGCGCGCGCTGAACAAAGTCGGCCTGCACAAGTACAGCGACGAGGAGATTGCTGCCGCGCCTGCCGCGCTCGAAGGCAAGACCGAGCTCGACGCTGTCGTTGCCTACCTGCAAGGGTTGGGCAAGGCTCTGCAGAACGTGAGGTAAGGAAGGGGACGCGCCGTGGATATCAACGATTTCAGAAGTCTGATCACCGTACTTGGCCTGCTGTGCTTCCTGGGCATCTGCTACTGGGCATACAGCAAGCACGCCAAGGCGGGTTTCGATGAGGCGGCGCGTCTGCCCCTGACCGATGACGACGTGCCAGCCGCCGGCGGCTGGCAAGACAAAGAGGGAAAAGCAAATGGCTGACTTTATCAGCGGTTTCTGGAACATGTATGTGATGGTCCTCGTGGCCCTCTCCATCCTGTTCTGTGTGTTCGTGCTGGTGTCGAACATGACCAAGCGCGAGAAGGGGCCGGTCGAGCTGCACGGCCACGTGTGGGACGAGACGCTCGCCGAGTACAACAACCCGCTGCCGCGCTGGTGGATGTATCTGTTCTGGATCACCATCGTCTTTGGGATCGTGTACCTGGCCATCTACCCCGGCTTCGGTAACAAGAACGAGCACCGCGGGCAGTGGAGCCAGTACGAAGCCGAGATGAAGGCCGCCGACGAGAAGTACGGCCCGATCTTCGCCAAGTACAAGAGCATGGACCTGATGGCGGTTGCCGCCGACCCCGAAGCGAACGCGATGGGGCAGCGCATGTTCCTGACCTACTGCGCGCAGTGCCACGGTTCGGCTGCTCAGGGCGCGAAGAGCTTCCCGAACCTGACCGACGATGAGTGGCTGTGGGGCGGTGAGCCCGAGACCATCAAGACCACCATCATGGGTGGCCGCATGGGCGTGATGCCGCCGTTCGGACCGGCCCTGGGTGCGGAAGGCGTGAAGGACGTCGCCAACTACGTGCGTTCGCTGTCGGGTCTGGCACATGACTCGCTGCGTGCGCAGCGCGGTGCCGATCTGTTCGCGACCAACTGTGTGGCCTGCCACGGTGCGGACGGCAAGGGCAACCCGATGCTGGGCGCGCCGAACCTGACGAACAAGTCGTGGCTGTATGGCTCGTCCGAGGCCGTGATCATCGAGACGGTGACCAATGGTCGCAACAACCAGATGCCGGCCTTCGGCGAGTTCCTCGGCGAGGACAAGGTGCATCTGCTGGCTGCCTACGTGCTGAGCATGCACAAGAAGTAATGTAGTACTGCGGTTCCGACCCGGGGGGAGGGGGTCCCCCCGGAGTTTTCAGTAAAAATAAAAACAATAAATCATCGGTGAACGACCATGAACAGCTCGACCCCACAGCCGCAGCAAGCGGCTAAACCGACTTCCCCCGAATCTGCCGACACGCTTTACGAGTCGCGCAAGAAACTCTACGTACGTGCCGTCACTGGCGTGTTCGCCAACTGGCGGTGGGCGCTGGTTTGGATCACCCAGATCATCTTCTACGGCTTGCCCTGGCTGTCCTGGAACGACCGTCAGGCCTTCCTGCTGCATCTCACCGAGCGCAAGTTCTACATCTTCGGCTGGGTCTTCTGGCCGCAGGATGTGTTTTTCCTCGCCATCCTGCTGATCATCTCGGCCTACGCGCTGTTCTTCTTCACCGCGATCGCCGGTCGTCTATGGTGTGGCTACGCCTGTCCGCAGACGGTGTATACCGAGATCTTCATGTGGATCGAGCAGAAGATCGAAGGCGACCACATCAAGCGCCAGAAGCTCGACCAGGCGCCGATGAATGGCGAGAAGCTGCTGCGCCGAGGCACCAAGTTCGTGGTCTGGGGACTGGTGGCCTTGTGGACCGGATTCACGTTCGTCGCCTACTTCTCGCCGCTCGACGAACTGCTGCGGTCTGTCACCACCTTCGGCTTCGGGCCGTGGGAGCTGTTCTGGATCCTGTTCTACGGGGCCTTTACCTTCCTGTTCGCTGGCGTCATGCGCGAGCAGGTGTGCAAGTACATGTGCCCCTACGCCCGCTTCCAGGCGGTGATGTTCGACCCCGATACGCTGGTCATCACTTATGACGAGGAGCGCGGCGAGCCGCGCGGCACGCGCAAGAAGGGCATCGATCCGCGCACGGTGAGCAAGGGTGACTGCATCGACTGCGGCATCTGCGTGCAGGTTTGTCCCACAGGCATCGACATCCGCAAGGGCTTGCAGTACGAATGCATCGGCTGTGCCGCGTGCATCGACGCCTGCGACCAGGTGATGGACAAGATGAACTATCCGCGCGGGCTTATCCGTTACACGACCGAGAACGCGCTCAAGAAGCATTGGGGCAGCAAGGAGATCCTCGCTCACGTGCTGCGTCCGCGCACCCTGATCTACGGCACGATTCTGGTGGCGATCAGCCTGGCCTTCGTCTGGGGGCTGGCGACCCGTGA
The DNA here is from genome assembly GCF_001051995.2 of Thauera humireducens. Lineage (NCBI taxonomy): Bacteria > Pseudomonadati > Pseudomonadota > Betaproteobacteria > Rhodocyclales > Zoogloeaceae > Thauera > Thauera humireducens. Next base: position 45,030 of record NZ_CP014646.1, read on the forward strand.
CCCGCTGCGCGTCGATGTGATCCGCGATCGTGCATCGCTGGCGCGCGAGGTCGAGGACGGCCAGATTGAGAACGTGTATCGCCTGCAGGTCATGAACATGACCGAGGCGCCGCGCGCATTCCGCTTCGAGGTGTCCGGCCTGCCGGGCGTGAAGATCGGAGGCGAGCAGCGTGTGGAGGTCGCGCCGGCGTCCACGCAGGCCGTTACCCTGCAGGTGCTCGTGCCGTACGATGCGGGCAAGCCGGGCTCCAACCCGATCCACTTCCAGGTCACGGCCGAGGACGATTCGTCCCTGTCCGTGCGTGAGGAAACTACTTTCTTGTTGCCGCGCTGACGTGAGTACGACATTGACTGAAAAGAAACCCACGCCCTGGTATCGACAAGGCTGGCCCTGGTTCCTGATCGCGCTGCCGGCAACGGCAGTGGTTGCCGGGATCATTACGCTTGTCATCGCGGCGCGTACCTTCGACGGCATGGTGGTCGACGACTATTACAAGGAAGGGCGCGCGATCGTGCAAACGCTGGACCGCGTCGAGCGGGCTAGCGCGCTGGGGCTTGTGGCGGACCTCAAGCTTCGTAGCGAATCGGTGCGAATCGAACTCAGCGCCCTGCACGCGGACGACCTGCCCGCGCGTGCGATCCTGACGGTCATCCACCCGACGCGTGATGGCCAGGATCAGGAGATCATCATGACCGGCGCAGGCGGCGTGTACGAAGGCAGGCTCGCGCCGCTGAGTACCGGTCGCTGGCTGTTCCAATTAGAAGACGAGTCCCGCAGCTGGAGAATGAACGGGGCCGCATACCTCCCGACAGAGACGGAAATCCGGATTGACCCATCAAGTTCCTAACCTGTCTGTTTAAACGTGGAGGTGTACCATGGCCTGGGATCTTCTGATCAGTAGCGATATCGGTCTGCTCAGCTTGTTCACGATCGGCTTCATCCTCGTGATGGCTGTCTATCTCGTGCGATTCGCCAAGCGGAACATCGCGGAGGACGAGCAGAAGGCGAAGCTGGGGCGGTAAGCGTCCTGTCTTGAGGTTCACGGTTTAGGAGAAGCGCGATGCTCAAATGGATACAGGTGCTGTGGCCGTCCTTCCTGGTGGCCATGGTGGCAGAGGCGGTCTTCTTCACCGTGATCGACCCGCAGGAGCTTTACTTGTTCGGTCAGCCGGTGCATTTCGGGCCGCTGGCAACCTATTCGATCGGTTTTCTCGGGTTCTGGCTGGTGTGTGCGGCTTCGAGCCTGAGTACGATCTTTCTTCAGCGCGGTTCCGCCGAGCTCAATCGGCGGCGTTGATGAGTACCAAAGCAAAACGGCCCTTGCGGGCCGTTTTGCTTTCATGGTGCCAGTTCAGCGATAGACCAGCACAGGGGTCTTGCTGTGGGTCAGCACCTTCTGCGTTTCGCTGCCGAGCAGCAGTCCGGCGATGCCGCGACGGCCGTGCGAAGCCATGAAGATGAGGTCGCAGCCGTGGCGGTCCGCGGCGTCGATGATCGCTTCGTAAGGGACTTCATTCACGACGGTATCGGTTGCTGCCGAGACGCCCTCCGCATCTGCGACCGCCTTGGCCTTGGCGAGGATTCCCTGCGCTTCGGCAGCGGCCGACTTGGCGAACTGTTCGGGGGTGGTGGGGTCGATCAGGGCGCCCTCGCCGTAGATCGGCATCGGGAAATCGGGCTGGGCATAGAAGAAGGTAATGCGCGCTCCGGCTTCGCGTGCGAAGGTGACGGCGCGGGACACCGTGCCTTCCGATAGGCTGGAGCCGTCGGTCGGAACGAGAATGTGTTTGAACATGGCGGAAGTTCTCCTGTCGGTTGTTACGGGATTGATTATAGCGACCTGACGGTCCTCATCTGGCTTGATGACGGTCAAACGTGTGCCTGCTTGCAAGGCGCATTGTTCGAAATAGGGAGGAGAGCACGGTGAAACTCAGTTTTTTCGGTGCGGCGGGCGAAGTGACAGGGTCCTGCCTCCGTGTTGATCATGCCCATGGGACCTTTCTGGTGGACTGTGGGTTGTTCCAGGGGGGACGGCAGGCCGAGCTCAAGAACCGGCAGGCGCTCGACTTCGATCTGAAACGCGTCGACTTCGTGCTGCTGACGCATGCCCATCTCGATCATAGCGGCCTCATTCCCAGACTCGTCGCGCTCGGCTACAAGGGGCCGGTCTATGCGACCCCGGCGACCGTGGACCTGCTCGAGATCATGCTGATGGACGCCGCGCACATTCAGGAGAAGGAGGCCGAATGGGCCTTGCGCCATGCGCGTAACCGGCAGGCGCGTCATCGCGTCGAGATGACGCCGCTCTACACGGTCGAGCAGGCTCGCGCCAGCCTGGGCCGGCTGAAGGCCGTGCCCTACGAAACGGACTGCCACCCCGGCGCAGGAGTGAGTTTCCGCTTCCGCGAGGCCGGTCACATCCTGGGTTCGGCGATCATCGAGATCGATGTGGGCGAGGGCAGCGGCCTGCGCCGGCTCGTCGTGTCGGGTGACCTCGGGCAGCCGATGCGCCCGGTGCTGCGTGACCCGGTGCGCGTCGAACGCGCCGACGTGCTGTGCGTGGAGTCCACCTACGGCAATCGTGCCCACCGATCCTTCAACGCCACGCTTGACGAACTGGCGGATGCCATCAAGCAGACGCTGGTGGGGCGCGGAGGCAACGTCATCATTCCCGCGTTCGCGGTCGGTCGTACGCAGGAGATCCTGTTCGTGCTGGCCGACCTGGTTCGCGCCGGACGCATCGGGCCACTGAAGGTCGTCGTCGACTCGCCGATGGCTTCGGCAGTGACGGCACTGACTGTCCGTCACCGCGAACTGTGGGACGAGGACACGCGTCAGCTCTTCGCGTGGTCGCAGGAAAATGGTGCTCGATTCGATGTCCGTTTCGTTCAGGATGTCGAGGAGTCCATGGCCCTCAACAGCGTCAAGGGCGGCCTTGTGATCATTTCCGCGAGCGGCATGTGCGATGCGGGGCGGGTCCGTCATCATCTGCGCTACAACCTCGGGCGCAGCGAGTGCTCGATCGTCATTGCCGGTTTTCAGGCGGCTGGTACGCTGGGGCGCCGGCTGGTGGATGGCGCAAGACAGGTCAGCCTGTTCGGTGAACGGGTGCCGGTGCGGGCTCGGATCCATACCATTGGCGGGCTGTCCGCGCATGCCGACCAGCCAGCGCTGCTCGACTGGCTTGCACATATCAAGCAGCCGCCGCAACGGACCTTCGTCGTGCATGGCGAGCCACTGGGTGCGATGGCGCTTGCCGATGCGATACATGCGAGGCTCGGCTGGCCGGCGCCGGTGGTGCCCGAGCCGGGCGTAAACTATCCGATCCCCTGATGCGAGGAGAACGACGTGACCAGCGATAACAGTCATCCACCGTCCGACAGCGGCCGACGAAGCCAGAGTCGGGCTGGAGCGCCCAATGGCCCGGAAATGGTGCGCAACTTCCATCGGCTGCGCGAGAGCGTTGCCGACGCAATCGACCCACTCGGTATGTCCGCCCCGATCGTGCATGCCCAGCTGGCCTGGCTGGCGCATCCGCAGGAGCTCGCCGAGCGCGCGGTACGCCTGTCGAACGATCTGTGGCGCCTGCAGTGGCATACCCTTGACCGGATGCTGGGCGTACCCAGCCAGGATCCCATCGCGCCGAATGCGGACGATGCGCGCTTCGCCGATCCGGTATGGACCGAATCGCCGACCTGGGACTTGATCAAGGAGTGGTACCTCGCGTTCACGCATCACACGCAGGACATGCTGTACGACACGCCCGCGCTTTCCAGCAAGGAGCGGCGCCGGGCTGCCTTCTGGTGGCGAAAGTGGCTCAATGCGGTGGCGCCCACCAACTACCTGCTCACCAACCCGGTGGCGATGCGCAAGGCCATCGAGACACGGGGCGACAGTCTCGTGCGGGGCTTCCGCAATTTCCTCGACGATCTCCAGGCCGGCAACGTCCGCATGACCGACCCCGAGGACTTCAAGGTCGGCGAGAATCTCGCCACCACGCCGGGCGCGGTCGTGTTCCGCAACCGGCTGCTCGAAGTCATCCACTACGCGCCGACCCAGCCGCGCGTGCATGCCGAACCTGTCGTCATCGTCACGCCGTGGATCAACAAGTTCTACGTGCTTGACCTCGTGCCGAAGAAGAGCATGATCCGCTTCCTGCTCGACCAGGGCCTGGACGTCTTCATCACGAGCTGGAAGAACCCGGATGCGTCGATGCGGGACGTCGGTTTCGACGACTACCTGCTGGACGGCGTCGACACGATCGTGCGCGTGGCGCGTGAGTTTGCCGGCGTGGAGCGCGTGCATGCGGTCGGTTACTGCATCGGCGGCACGGCGCTCGCGATGTACATGGCCTGGGCGAACCGCCACTATGCCCCGGACGCCATGCCAGTCGCCGACTGGACCCTGTTCACGACGCTGGTGGATTTCCACAAGCCCGGCGACATCGAGGTCTTCATCGACGAGAGCAGTATCGACTATCTGTGCGATCGGATGGCACGCAAGGGTTACCTGGATGGCGGGGAGATGGCGGCATCGTTCCGGCTGCTGCGCTCGAACAGCCTGATCTGGCACTACGTCGTGCAGGGCTGGCTGTACGGTGATTCGCCGCCTCCGTTCGACGTGCTGTATTGGAACATGGACACCACGCGCATGCCGTACGCGATGCACGCGTGGTACCTGCGCGAGCTCTACCTGCACAATCGCCTCATCCAGACCAATGCGCTGCAGGTGGCCGGCGAGACGCTCGACCTGTCGGTGATCCGGCAGCCGCTCTACGCGGTGTCCGCGGAGGACGATCACATCGCGCCGTGGCGCCAGACCTTCGCGGTCAACAACCACGTCGTCGGCAACAAGCGCTTCGTGCTGTCGAGCTCGGGGCACATCCTCGGCATCGTCAACCCCGTCGTGCATCCGCCGAAGCGGCGCTATTGGGCGGCCGACGCCCAGCGCTCGGACACGACAGACTCGTGGCGCAGGCGCGCGGAAGAGCATGCCGGCAGCTGGTGGGAGGACTGGATGCGCTGGCTCAAGCCGCGCGCGGGGGACGAGGTGGAGGCGCGTCCGGCCGCCAGCAAGCGCTTCCCGGCGCTGTGCGCGGCACCGGGCAGCTACGTGCTCGAGAAGTAGCGGGCAGTCCTCAGGCCTGGTAGCGGGCGAGGCGGGTCGGGTCGTGCAAGGTGATGCGTTTGCCCTGAACGCTGATCAGGCCCGATTCGCTGAGGTCGTGAAAGATGCGCGACAGGGTTTCGGGCGTCAGGTTCAGGCGTGAAGCGATGACCTGCTTGCTGGTCGGCAGCGCGATCTCGCACGGCGTGTCGCTGTCGGCGACCTGCAGCAGGTAGCCGATCACACGCTGGATGCTCGAGCGCAGCGAATAGGTCTCCACGTCCTGGATCAGCCCGTGCAGGCGGATGGCCATGCCGGCGAGGAGCTTGTGCGCGAAGGTGGAGTCCTGGTCGATCAGCTCGGTGACCACGGCCTGGCCGACGTGGATCAGCAGTGTTTCGGTCAGCGCTTCGGCGAACACCGGATAGGGCTTGTTCATGAACATCACGGCCTCTCCGAAGCTCTGCATCGGGCCGATGATCTCCACGACCTTCTCGGTCCCCTGTGGCGACGAAAAGGCGAGCTTGACCTGACCCGAGACGACGAAGTAAAAGCCATGCGGCTGGTCGCCGCGCTGGAACAGCACCTCGCCACGCCCGATGTGGCGGTCACGCGTGTAGCGCGCGACAAGCTCGAGATCGGTGTCCGAGAGTTCGCTGAACAGCGGGATGCGCTTGAGCAGCGCAGGCAGGTCGAGGGCGGCGTGGGTCATGTCCGTGCGTTCCTGGGTGGAAGCGATCTCATTATTGACGGCAATTCTAATCGACCCCGGGGCGCCGCGCGGCACGCGCGATGCCGGTCCGGGTGGGAGTACGCATGTATTTCGCAATCAAGCACCTTCATGTCACCTGCGTGGTGCTCAGCGCCATGGGGTTCCTGCTGCGCGGCTTCTGGATGATGACGGGCAGCCCGCGCCTGAACGCCCTGCCGGCACGGGTGCTGCCTCACGTCGTCGACAGCGCCCTGTTGTTGAGTGCGATCGCGCTGGCGGTCATGATCCAGCAGTATCCCTTCGACGCAGGGTGGGTGACGGCAAAGGTGTTCGGCCTGATCGCCTACATCCTGCTCGGCACGGTTGCGCTGAAGCGCGGCAGGACGAAGGGGATCCGGCTCGGCGCCTTCGCCGCCGCATTGCTGGTGTATGCGTGGATCGCCTCGGTGGCACTGACCAAGAATGTCGCAGGTTACCTGGCGGTTGCCGCCTGATCGCCGGGCGCGCCTCAGCGCCCGCTGCCGGCCGTCTGGTGCTGGATGAGCTTGCGCAGGCCGGCGGTATCCAGCAGGCGGATGTGCTTCTGCTGCACGGCGATCAGGCCTTCTTCCTGGAAGCGCGAGAAGGCGCGTGACACGGTCTCGAGCTTGAGCCCGAGATAGGAGCCGATTTCCTCGCGCGTCATGCGCAGGTGGAACTCGGCCGCCGAAAAACCGCGTGCGGTGAAGCGCTGCGACATGTTGAGCAGGAAGGCCGCCAGGCGCTCCTCGGCGCGCATCGAGCCGAGCAGCATCATCACGCCGTGGTCGCGCACGATCTCACGGCTCATGACCTTGTGGAACTGATGCTGCAGGCCTTCGACCTCGTGAGACAACTGTTCGAGCTTGGCGTAGGGGATCACGCACACCTCGCTGTCTTCCAGCGCGACGGCGTTGCAACTGTGCGTCTCGGTGCTGATGCCATCCAGACCGAGAATCTCCCCGGTCATCTGGAAGCCGGTCACCTGGTCGCGACCATCTTCGAGCAGCACGTCGGTCTTGAACGAGCCCGCACGGATCGCGTAGATCGCCTCGAAGGTGTCTCCCGCGCGGTAGAGGTTCTGCTGGCGCTTCACCTTGCGTCGCGCACCCACCAGTTCATCCAGGCGGCTCAGTTCGCTGTCGGGCATGCCGAAGGGCAGGCACAGTTCCACAAGATTACACTGCGAACAGGCGGTCTTGAGCCCGCTCACGGTAATTGCCACGCTTGCCCTCATCTGCACGATAATCCCGTCATCCCGACTCACAGAGTCCAAAACGCGGTTTAACAGTGTCCCCGGCTGGCATCACCATGGCCGTTGATCCACGTCAACCAAAAATTTGCGCTGGTCTGCCATTGTTAGGCACACACAGTAGCAGCAAGATCATGACCGAACAGAACGAACTCATCTTCGATCCGCAGCTGATCCGTCGATTCGACATCAACGGGCCGCGGTATACCTCTTACCCGACCGCGGATCGCTTTGTCGAGGCTTTCAATGCCGACGCGCTCAAGCACTGGCTTGCAAATCGGGCCATTGGCGGCGTCAGCAAACCGCTCTCATTATACTTCCACATCCCATTTTGTAACACGATCTGTTATTACTGCGCCTGCAACAAGATCATAACCAAGGATCATGGGCGTTCAGCCAAGTACCTGAAATACCTTGCTAAAGAGATCGAGATGCAAGCGGCCTGCCTGCAGGGCAGCCGCCAGGTGACGCAGTTGCACCTGGGGGGCGGCACGCCGACCTTCCTCTCGCATGACGAAATGCGGCAACTGATGGCCTCGGTCCGCGAGCACTTCACCTTGGTGCCCAACGGCGAATATTCGATCGAGGTCGATCCGCGCAAGGTCGATTTCGACACCGTCAAGTTGCTGGCCGAGCTTGGTTTCAACCGCATGAGCGTCGGCGTGCAGGACTTCGCCGAAGACGTGCAGCAGGCCGTCAACCGCATCCAGAGCTTCGACGAGACCAAGCTCGTCATCGATGCAGCGCGCGCCACTGGCTTCAAGTCGGTCAGCATGGACCTGATCTACGGCCTGCCGAAACAGAACGTCATCAGCTTCAACCGCACGCTCGAACAGGTGCTCGAGATCTCGCCCGATCGCATCTCGCTTTACAGCTATGCGCATCTGCCCGGCCTGTTCAAGCCGCAGCGTCGCATCTTCATGAGTGACATGCCGACGCCGGATACCAAGCTGCAGTTGCTGCAACTGGGTATCCGCCGCCTGACCGAGGCGGGCTATGTCTATATCGGCATGGACCATTTCGCCAAGCCCAACGACGAACTCACCGTTGCGCAGCGCCAGGGGCGCCTGCATCGCAACTTCCAGGGCTACTCGACACAGGCCGAGTGCGATCTGCTCGCCTTCGGCGTGTCGGCCATCGGCAAGATCGGCCCGGTGTATGCGCAGAACGTGAAGACGCTCGACGAGTACTACGACGCGCTCGACCGCGATGAGCTGCCGGTGCTGCGTGGCATCGAGCTCACCGCCGACGACCTGCTGCGGCGCGCGATCATCCAGGCGCTGATGTGCCATTTCGAACTGTCGATGCAGTCGATCGAGATCGCCCACCTGATCAACTTCCGGGAGTACTTCGCCGAGGAACTGACCGAACTTGCGGAGATGGAGAAGGCGGGGCTGGTCAAGATCGACGGAGACTGGATCAGCGTGCAGCCCGGGGGACGCTTGCTGGTGCGCGGCATCGCGATGGTGTTCGACCGCTATCTGCGGGCCGACCGCGAGCGCGCGCGCTACTCGCGCGTGATCTGAACCTTGCGGCAACGCAGCGTAGAATGAGGCTTTGCAGCAGCGGGGCCTTTTCTTCTCATGCCTGAAACCGGTTATTTCGCTGTCTTCCTGATCGGCCTGCTTGGTGGCACGCACTGCGTGTCGATGTGCGGCGGCATTGTCGGCGCGCTCACCGTGCAGGTGCAGACGCCCGGCAGCAAGCCGCAATGGCCGCTGCATCTGGCCTACAACCTCGGCCGCATCGCCACCTACACCGCACTCGGCGGCCTGGTCGGCGCGCTCGGCTCGGTGGGCATGCTGTACGACGGCATGCTGCCGGTGCAGATGACGCTTTACGTGCTCGCCAACCTGATGCTGATCGCGCTCGGGCTCTACCTCACCGGCTTCACCCGCCTGCTGGCACCGGTCGAGCGTGCGGGGCATGTGATCTGGCGCCGCATCCAGCCGGCCACGCGGCGCTTCCTGCCGGCGCGCTCGGTCAAGCAGGCGCTGCCGCTCGGGCTGCTGTGGGGCTTCATCCCCTGCGGCCTGACCTATTCGATCCTCGCCACGGCGCTCGTCACCGGTTCAGGTGCGCGCGGCGCCGGGCTGATGCTGGCCTTCGGCCTCGGCACGCTGCCCAACCTGCTGCTGGCGGGCATGCTGTTCAAGCGTTTCCGCGATTTCACCCGCAACCCGAAGGTGCGCTTCGCCTCCGGCCTGCTGGTGCTGGGCTTCGGCGTATTCGGGCTCTATCACGCGCCCACACTGGGCGGCGACCTGTGGAGTGGCGTGGTCTGCGTGACCTGAGTGGCTCAGCTGCCTGACAGCGCACGCAGGATGGGGCAGGGCGCACCGGCCTGCGTGTCGTGGCAGCAGCGCACGAGTTCGGCCAGCGCGCGTCGCATGTCCTGAAGCTGGCGAATGCGGGCGTCGATCAGTGCGATCTTCGCCTGTGCCGTTTCGCGCGCGCGGTCGCGGTCCGTGTCTTCGTTGAGGGCGAGCAGGCTATCGATCTCCTCCAGCGAGAAACCAAGCTGCTGCGCGCGGCGGATCGCCTTCAGCCGCGCGAGTTCCGCCAGGCCGTACCGCCGGTAGCTGCCATGGCCCCGTTCCGGCGCGTGCAGCAAGCCGCGGCGCTGGTAGTAGCGGATGGTCTCGATGCCGACCTCGGCCTCGCGCGCCAATGCGCCGATGGTGAATGTCCGTTCGATTTGCGTGTCCACCGGTTGACTCCGTACCTTGGTACGGGGTTTAGACTGCCGTTTGTCGAATGTTTGCGCAATACCCGAAACCATGTCCCACGCAACGCTGAACACGCCGCCCGATGCTTCCCGCACGGCGGCAACCGAATCCCTCGAACTGGCCATCGGCGGCATGACCTGCGCTGCCTGCTCGACACGGCTGGAGAAGGTGCTCAACCGCTTGCCTGGCGTGCAGGCGAGCGTCAATCTCGCCACCGAGCGCGCCACGTTGCACTTCGCACCCGGCGCGTTGACGCTGGCGCAGGCCACGGCCGCGGTCGAACGCGCGGGTTTCCAGGCCAGCGACGCGCGCCAGCTTGCGCGCGAGGCCGAGCGCGCCCGCCACCGGGCCGAGTGGCGGGTGGAACTTCGCCACTTCTGGATCGCGGCCGTGCTGAGCCTGCCGCTGGCGGCGCAGATGCCGGCGATGTTCGGCCTGTGGCCCGGCGGCGAGGTGCATCACGATCTGGTGCCGCGCTGGCTGCAACTGCTGCTGGCGACGCCGGTGCAGTTCTGGATCGGTGCGCGCTTCTATCGCGGCGCCTGGGCCTCGCTGCGCGGCGGCGGCGCGAACATGGACGTGCTGGTCGCACTCGGCACCTCGATGGCCTACTTCTACAGCCTCGTCGTCACGCTGGCCGACCGCCACGACCTGCACGTGTACTTCGAGGCTTCGGCGATGATCATCACCCTGGTGCTGCTCGGCAAGCTGATGGAGGCGCGCGCCAAGGCCCGCACCACGGCGGCGCTTGATGCCTTGCTGCGCCTGCAGCCGAAGATGGCGCGCATCGAGCGCGACGGCGAACTGCTCGAAGTGCCCGTCGAATCGCTGCAGCCCGGCGACCTGTTCGTGCTGCGTCCGGGCGATGCGGTGCCGGTCGACGGCGTCGTCGAGCAGGGCGAGTCGGCCGTGAACGAGGCGATGCTGACCGGCGAGAGCCTGCCGATCGACAAGCAGGCCGGCGACATGGTGTTCGCGGCCACCCTCAACGGCAACGGCCTGCTGCGCTGCCGCGCCACCGGCGTCGGGGCGCAGACGCTGCTTGCGGGCATCATCCGTCTGGTCGAGCAGGCGCAGGGCTCGAAGGCGCCGGTGCAGCGCCTCGCCGATCGCATCGCCGCGGTATTCGTACCGGTCGTGGTCGCCATCGCGCTGCTGACCTTCGCCGGCTGGTGGCTGGCGAGCGGCGACTTCCAGCAGGCGCTGATCAACGCCGTGGCGGTGCTGGTCATCGCCTGCCCGTGCGCGCTCGGTCTGGCGACGCCGACGGCGATCATGGTCGGCACTGGCCAGGGCGCACGCGCCGGCATGCTGGTGAAGAACGCCGAGGCGCTGGAACTGGCTGAGCGTATCGGCGTGCTGGCGGTCGACAAGACCGGCACCCTGACGGAAGGCCTGCCGGCCGTCACCGACGTGGTGCCAGCGGCCGGCTGGACCCACGCGCGCCTGCTGGCGGTGGCCGCGGCGCTCGAACAGGGTAGTGGCCATCCCATTGCCACCGCCATCGTGGCCGCTGCCCGTGCCGAGGCACTCGACCTGCCGGCGACCGAGGCGGTCAACGCCGTCGGCGGCATGGGCATCGAGGGGCGGATCCGGGGCGAAGTTGGTGTGCAGGCCGTGCTGCTCGGTTCGCCGCGTTTCCTGCTGGAGCGGGGCATCGGTCTGGCGGAGGCGGTCAGCGATGATCTCGCCGCCGCGGGCAAGACCCTGGTTGCGGTGGCGGTCGATGGCGCGTTCGCCGGACTCATCGGCGTGGCGGACCGGGTGCGCGATGACTCGGCAGCGGCCGTTGCGCGCCTGCAGGCCAAGGGCGTGCGTGTGGTGATGCTCACCGGCGACCATCCGGCCACGGCCGAAGCCATTGCCCGCCACACCGGCATCACCGACTGGCGTGCCGGCGTACTGCCGGGCGACAAGGCCGCGGCGGTCGAGGCCTTGCGCCAGGCAGGGAGCGACACGCCGCTGCGCGTGGGCATGGCGGGCGACGGCATCAACGATGCGCCCGCGCTTGCTGCGGCCGACGTCTCCTTCGCCATCGGCGTCGGTGCCGACGTTGCGGTGGAAGCCGCCGACATCACGCTGGTGCGCAACAGCCTGCACGGCGTGGCGGACGCGATCGACCTGTCGCGCGCCACACTGTCGAAGATCCGCCAGAACCTGTTCTTCGCCTTCATCTACAACGTGCTCGGCATCCCGCTCGCGGCGGCGGGCATGCTAAACCCGGTGATCGCCGGTGCGGCGATGGCGATGAGCTCGGTTTCGGTGGTCAGCAATTCGCTGCTCCTGCGCCGCTGGCGTGCGGGGCGCTAGAAAATCCCTTTTTTGCCAAGGAGTGATACGCAAATGAATGAAGTGACGATCAAGGTCGAAGGCATGAGCTGCGGCGGCTGCGTGAAGAACGTGACCGGCGTGTTGAAGGCATTGCCCGGCGTGACGGACGCGCAGGTGTCTCTGGCCGACGCGTCCGCGACGGTTCGGTACGACCCGGCCACGGTGTCCGTGGAGGCGCTGCGCGAGGCGGTGGAGAACGCAGGTTTCGACTCGCCCACCTGACACTGACCGCCGCGGAAAGGGGGGCAATGATGCAGTGCAAGACACTGCGGTTTCCCCCTATAATCCGCGCACATTTTCCACGGGAGGGAACCATGGGTTTTGATCTGGTCAGCGCCGGCAAGGACGTGCCGAACGACATCAACGTCATCATCGAGATCTCCGCGCAGGGCGATCCGATCAAGTTTGAAGTGGACAAGGACAGCGGTGCGGTGTTCGTCGACCGCTTCATGGGCACCTCGATGCGTTACCCGCTCAACTACGGTTACGTGCCGCACACCATCGCCGGCGACGGCGACCCGGTGGACGTGCTGGTCGTCACCCCCTTCCCGCTCGCCCCGGGTGTCGTCATCCGCTGCCGCCCTGTCGGCGTGCTGAAGATGGAAGATGACGGCGGTGTCGACGCCAAGGTTGTGGCCGTGCCGGTGTCCAAGCTGACCCCGCTGTACGACAAGGTCCAGACCACCGACGACCTGCCCGAGCTGTTGATGAAGCAGACCGTGCACTTCTTCGAGCACTACAAGGATCTCGAGCCGGGCAAGTGGGTCAAGGTCCTGGGCTGGGGCACCGTCGAGGAGGCCAAGGCCGAAATCGTCAACGGCCTGGCTGCCGCCAAGAAGTAATCCGGATCGAACGATCCGCCCGTGGCGCCGGCAAGGGCGCCACGGAAGCGAAGAAACCGCGGAACGCTCCGCGTTTTTTTTTCGCCCACGCGTGGCGCAGACCTGTTTCTCGGCCTGTTCGAGGTCGCGGCGGCGATGAGTGTGTTCTTCCTTGTGCTGGGCGACGGCGGCTGGCGCACGAGCGATGGACGTCCGGCCAGCCAGTGCCTTCATCGCACCGGTGCACGGGGGTATGCCGGGTCTGCGGTGCGGCCTCAGCGATTCACACGCATGATTGCCTCAGGAATCCCCTCCAGCGGCACGACGCTGTCGACGGCGCCCAGGCGGATGGCTTCTTTCGGCATGCCGAATACCACGCAGCTTGATTCGTCTTCGGCAATGGTCGGCGCACCCGCATCGTGCATTTCCTTCAGCCCGCGCGCGCCGTCGTCCCCCATGCCGGTCATGATGACGCCGACGGCGTTCTTGCCTGCGAACTTTGCGCAGGAGCGGAAGAGCACATCCACCGACGGCCTGTGGCGGTTGATCAGCGGACCATCGACCACCTCGACCGTGTATTGCGCGCCGCTGCGCGCCAGCATCATGTGCTTTCCACCGGGCGCGATCAGCGCTCGGCCCGCCACCACGCGGTCGCCGTGTCGCGCCTCCCGCACCTGGAGCGCACACAGGCTGTCGAGGCGCTCGGCGAACATCGCGGTGAAGCGCTCGGGCATGTGCTGAACGATGACGATGCCGGGGCAGACTGCCGGCAGTCGCGTAAGCACCGCTTCCAGCGCCTGCGTACCGCCAGTCGACGTGCCGATCGCGATGATGCGCTCGGTGGTGCGCACCATGTTCGATCCGCTGCCCAGACCGGCTCCGAGGATGGCATCGGCACTCAGCTTGGGTGCCGGCGCCTGCGGTGTTGCCGCCCGGGCCGCCAGCCGGCCGGCATTGGCGCGGGCGGCTGTCCTGACGGCCTGCACCACGTCGTTGGCACTGTCTTCGAGAAACTGCTTCACGCCCATCCTGGGCTTCGTGATGATGGCCACCGCGCCGGCCGACAGGGCCTGCATGGTTGCTGCGGCACCGCTTTCGGCGAGCGAGGAACAGATCACCACCGGCGTCGGGCGTTCGGTCATGATCTTCTTCAGGAAGGTCAGGCCGTCCATGCGCGGCATTTCGATATCGAGCACGATGACGTCGGGCCACTGGCGTTGCATGTGGCTCATCGCGAAGACTGGGTCCGATGCTGCGCCGATCACCTCGATGCCGGGCTCGCGTTCCAGCATCTGACGCACGGTTTGTCGCACCACGGCCGAGTCGTCAACGATCATGACCTTGATGTTGGCGCTCATCGGCTTTGCCTCTGGGCGCGCGCCGGGCCCGTCTTGCCGTGTGCGCTCAAGGGTCCAAGCATGTGCGGCCGGCAGTAGTAGGTGGGGCGGATCGTCGCCAGCTGGTCCGTCACGCCGGTGAGTGTTTCGGAATGACCGATGATGAAGATGCCGTCCTCACGCAGGTGCGGCACCATGTTGGCAACGACCTTGCGCTTGGTTTCATTGTCGAAATAGATCATTACGTTGCGCAGGAAGATGAGGTCGAACTGCCCAAGGTCGCGGGTTTCCGGGGCGATCAGGTTGATGTGGCGAAACTCCACACGCTCGCGCAGCTTGGGAACGACCAGGAAGTTGCCGTCCTGGCTGCGGACCCCTTTGAGGCAGTACTTCTTCAGCAGTTCCGGCGGAATGCCCTTGCCGCGCTCCATCGGGTAGAGCCCGGTCTGCGCCTTCTCGAGGATGCTCAGGCTGATGTCGGAGGCGACGACCTCCCAGTCGGCCGCCAGGCCGAGCGTCTCGGCCAGCACCATGGCGATGGTGTAGGGTTCCTCGCCGCTGGACGAGGCACCGCTCCAGACCCGGAACGGACGGCCTCGCCGGCTGGCGGCAAAGCTCTGCAGGAAGTCGAAATGCGCGGCTTCGCGGAAGAAATACGTTTCGTTGGTGGTCAGCAGGTCGACCATCAACTGCAACTCGTCACGGTGCTCGTCGCTGGTCACCAGCTTGTAATAGGCACCGAAACTGTCCAGCTCGAAATGCCGCAGCCGGCGCGACAGGCGGCCGGCCAGCAGGGGCTTCTTGCTGTCGGCCATGTTGATGCCGGCGAGGCGGTAGATCAGTTTGCGAAACAGGGCGAATTCCTGGTCGCTGACGCCATGGTTGTCTATGCTTTGGGCGGGGCTCTGCACTCAGAACAGCTCGACGTTGGACTTGGGGGGCGGGCGCTTCAGCGACTCCGCATAGGCTTGCTCGGCGACCGCCACCTCCTGGGCGGTAGCCATGGTCGTGGTCATGCGCCGGCAGTAGGCGTCGCCGGTGGCGGGCACGAACAGCACCTTGCGCGAGCAGGCGCCAAGAAAGTCCGAGGACACCAGCTCGATGCCTTCGCGCGCCAGCCATTCCCGGGCGAAATCCACATTGCGTTTGCCGATGCCCGACGCGGCGATGCCGCTGATGATGGTGCCGCCGCCAAACGCCTTGGCCTTGAGTCGGTGGCGGGCGCCGCCGCGCTGAACGATACCGTTCAGCAGCACTTCCATCGCATAGTCGCCCGACAGCAGCGAATCGACGTCCACGCCGCCTTCGCGCTTGCGCATGTTGGGCAGCATGAAGTGGTTCATCCCGCCGACACCGACGGCCGGATCGAACATGCAGACCGCTACGCAGGAGCCGAGCAGGGTGGCGATCGGCCGCTGCATGTCGACGGCCCATTCGCCGGGCGAGATGTTCTGCGCCCGGCGTTCAACCTCCTGCGGAGACATGTTGTGCCAGTCGATCATGGTGGCGGTGGCTAAGCCGTTCATGCGTACGTGCGTGCCTGGGACTCGGGCAGCGAGAAGAAATCCATCAGCTCCTGCAGCTGCCCGGCCTGTCCGCCGAGCTCTTCGGCGGTGGCGGCGAGCTCCTCGGAGGCGGAGGCGTTCTGCTGGGTGGCCTTGTTGAGCTGGCCCATGGCGTTGTTGATCTGTCCGACGCCGGCGGTCTGCTCCTGGCTGGCGGAGGCGATCTCCTGCACCAGGTCGGAGGTCTTGTTGATCGAGGGCACCATCTCGTCGAGCAGCTTGCCCGCGCGCTCGGCCAGATGCACCGAGTTGCCGGCCAGTTCGCCGATCTCCTGCGCGGCGACCTGGCTGCGTTCGGCGAGCTTGCGCACTTCGGCCGCGACCACCGCGAAGCCCTTGCCGTGTTCGCCGGCACGCGCCGCTTCGATGGCGGCGTTCAAGGCGAGCAGGTTGGTCTGGTAGGCGATGTCGTCGATGATGCCGATCTTGCCGGCGATGTTCTTCATCGCCTGGACGGTCGACTTGACCGCCTCGCCGCCTTCGCCGGCCTCGGCCGAGGACTTGCTGGCCATGGCGTCGGTGATCTTGGCGTTCTCGGAGTTCTGGTTGATCGAGGCGCTCATCTGCTCGATCGAGGCCGAGGTTTCCTCGACGCTGGCGGCCTGCTCGGAGGAGGACTGGGACAGGCTCTGTGCGGTGGCCGAGACCTGTCCGGCGGCGTTGGTGAGCGCGTCGGCGGCGCCACGGACCTGCTCGATGATCTCGGCGAGCTTGTCCATGGAGTCATTGACCGCGTTCTGCAGCACCTGGAAGTCGCCGGCGTAGTTGTCGGTGATCTTCTGGGTCAGGTCGCCGCCGGAGAGCGCGACCATGACGCGCTTGACCTCGTTGATCGGCGCGATGACGGCATCGAGGGTCGAATTGACGCCTTCGACGATGCGGCGGTAGTCGCCCTGGTGCTTGGTGGCGTCGGCGCGGGTCTCCAGACGCCCCTCGACGGCCGCCTGGGCGAGCATCACCGCATCGGCGACCAGCTCGTTGACGGCGTCGATACAGGTGTTGAGGTTGTTCTTGATGGTGTTGAAGTCGCCGTTGTAGCTGTCGGTGATCCGCGCCGGGATGGCGCCGCGGGCGATGCGGTCGACGTAGTCGGCGGCGACGTTGAGCGGTCCGATGACGGCGTCGAGCGTGTCATTGACGCCCTGCACGATGCGCGCGTAGTCGCCCTGATGCCTGGCGGCGTCGGCGCGGGTGGCCAGCTTGCCCTCGACGGCGGCCCGGGAGAGCATGCCGGCGTCGGCCACCAGGGCGTTGATGGCGTCGATGGCGGTGTTGAGGTTGTTCTTGAGGGTGTTGAAGTCACCGTTGTAGGGGTCGGTGATCCGGGCCGGGATGGCGCCCTTGGCGATGCGGTCGACGTAGTCGGCGGCCACGTTCAGCGGCCCGATGACGGCGTCCAGCGTGGTGTTCACGCCTTCCACAATGCGCTGGTAATCCCCCAGGTGGCGCGAGGCGTCGGCACGCGTGCTCAGGCGCCCTTCGACGGCGGCCTGCGAAAGCATGGCTGCGTCGTCGATCATGGCGTGCAGGTTGGACTGCACTTCGGCGAGCGCATGTTCGATTTCGCCGAGTTCGTTCTGATTCTGCACCTCGATCTTCTCGTCCAGCTGGCCGAGGGCGATGCGGTGCGCGATCGCCGCGTTGCTACGCATGCCCCGCAATACGCCGGTCACCTGCAGACCGAAGAGAATGGCCACGATCAGCACCGCGCCCGTCATCGCGAGCGAAATGAAGAACCGGGTCGATGATGCTCCACGCAGGGCGTCGGCCTGATCCATCAAGGTCTTGGCGATGCGATCTTCCTCGACCTTGAGCAGGTCGATCTTGAGGGTGATGGTGCCGAACCAGTTGGTCGGCTCGACGCCGAAGGTGCCGGTGTCCATGCGTTCGAGCGCGACCTGGCGCATGGCTGCGGTTGCACGGCCGGGTTCGCTGTCCAGAACGGCCTGCAGCGCATCGTTCCAGGCCTTGGGTGCCATGGAGCGGAAAGTGGACAGGTAAGTCTCCTGCGTCGTCAGGATGGTGATGATGCGACGGTGCAGGGCAACGTCGGCCGGACTGTTCGCCGCGAACAGTCCGTTGATGGACGCGCGTTCCCGGCCGGCCTCTTCCTTGGCGCGCACGAACATCAGATAGGCCGTCATGCCACGCGCCAGCCCGACGTCCTCGGCCGCGTTGGCTGCAATCTCCAGACCTTTGACAAGCTGCTCGATCGTGCTGGTGTAGAAGGCGAAGGACTCGGGGCCGGCGATCGACAGGCCGCTCACCTTGGCGCGCGTGTCCTGCAGTTCGGACAGGCGTTTCTGCGCTGCGGATACCGCCTCCATCATGGCGGAACCCAGCACCGCGGGGTCTGCTTCACCCAGCCAGCCGTCCAGGGCAGCGCGTGCCTTGTCGGTGTCGCCGTGCTGTGTCGCCAGTTCGGAGCGGAAGCGGGCGCCACGCGAGCCGATGAAGCCGGCAGACATCCCGCGCTCCTTCTGCAGCTCGTGCACCACGCCGTTGATGCGCACCGACAAGGCACTGTAAAGCTGGCCCCGCGTCATCGCCTCGCGTGTCTGCCATTGCGTGCCCACATCCAGCAGGGCGTAGAACAGCACTGCCGCGATGACGAATGCAAAAAGCAGGAAAAGGCGCAGGCGAATCGAGCGCCAGCCGTAGGATTTTGTGCTCATGTCGATGTGCTCGTTGTTCATGAAGCGGTGCGCCCCGTCGTGACGGGGCGCAGACCGTCACTGGTCTTCGCCAGTCTGTTCGCCGTTGATGCCCGTGAGCATGGCGATCTCTTCGGTCGACAGCACTCTGTCGACGTTGAGGATGATCACGAAGGTGCCTGCCACCTTGCCCATGCCCTGGATGAAATCGGCGCGGATCTTGGCGCCGAAACTTGGCGGTGGTTCGATGTCGGCGCGGGGAATTTCCAGCACCTCGTTCACGGCATCAACGATCACGCCCAGATCCTGCCGGTCGTCGCCACTGCCCAGCTCGACGATCACGATGCAGGTGCGGCGCGACACCGTCGATGCCGCCCCGCCGAAGCGGGCCGACAGGTCGATCACGGGCACGACCGCGCCGCGCAGGTTGATCACGCCGCGGATGAAGGCCGGCATCATCGGAATCTCGGTGATGTTGCCGAACTCGATGATTTCCTTGACGTTGAGGATGCCGAGGGCGAACACCTCGCCGCCCAGGCTGAAGGTGAGGTATTGCTGCGGACTGTTGTCCGCAGCGCCTGCAAGCTGCTGCTTGTTCGTGGTGGTAAGGCTCTGGCTCATGGCCTGGCTCCTGCTGTCTGGCACACGCTCAGAATTTTTCGAAATCGCTTTCGTTGAAGCTGACCGGCTTGCCCGTCAACATGCGGCCGGCGCTGCGGGCAGGCTTGGGCGCTGCACGCTGGGACTGTGCGCCGGAGAGCGACGCGGGTTTCGCCGCGGCGCTGCGGGCAAAGCGCTTCTCGGCCTGATTGCCGGCAAGTGAGAAGAAGCCCATCAGCTCCTGCAGCTGCCCGGCCTGTCCGCCGAGCTCTTCGGCGGTGGCGGCGAGCTCCTCGGAGGCGGAGGCGTTCTGCTGGGTGGCCTTGTTGAGCTGGCCCATGGCGTTGTTGATCTGTCCGACGCCGGCGGTCTGCTCCTGGCTGGCGGAGGCGATCTCCTGCACCAGGTCGGAGGTCTTGTTGATCGAGGGCACCATCTCGTCGAGCAGCTTGCCCGCGCGCTCGGCCAGATGCACCGAGTTGCCGGCCAGTTCGCCGATCTCCTGCGCGGCGACCTGGCTGCGTTCGGCGAGCTTGCGCACTTCGGCCGCGACCACCGCGAAGCCCTTGCCGTGTTCGCCGGCACGCGCCGCTTCGATGGCGGCGTTCAAGGCGAGCAGGTTGGTCTGGTAGGCGATGTCGTCGATGATGCCGATCTTGCCGGCGATGTTCTTCATCGCCTGGACGGTCGACTTGACCGCCTCGCCGCCTTCGCCGGCCTCGGCCGAGGACTTGCTGGCCATGGCGTCGGTGATCTTGGCGTTCTCGGAGTTCTGGTTGATCGAGGCGCTCATCTGCTCGATCGAGGCCGAGGTTTCCTCGACGCTGGCGGCCTGCTCGGAGGAGGACTGGGACAGGCTCTGTGCGGTGGCCGAGACCTGTCCGGCGGCGTTGGTGAGCGCGTCGGCGGCGCCGCGGACCTGCTCGATGATCTCGGCGAGCTTGTCCATGGAGTCATTGACCGCGTTCTGCAGCACCTGGAAGTCGCCGGCGTAGTTGTCGGTGATCTTCTGGGTCAGGTCGCCGCCGGAGAGCGCGACCATGACGCGCTTGACCTCGTTGATCGGCGCGATGACGGCATCGAGGGTGGCATTGACGCCTTCGACGATGCGGCGGTAGTCGCCCTGGTGCTTGGTGGCATCGGCGCGGGTCTCCAGACGCCCCTCGACGGCCGCCTGGGCGAGCATCACCGCATCGGCGACCAGCTCGTTGACGGCGTCGATACAGGTGTTGAGGTTGTTCTTGATGGTGTTGAAGTCGCCGTTGTAGCTGTCGGTGATCCGCGCCGGGATGGCGCCGCGGGCGATGCGGTCGACGTAGTCGGCGGCGACGTTGAGCGGCCCGATGACGGCGTCGAGCGTGTCATTGACGCCCTGCACGATGCGCGCGTAGTCGCCCTGATGCCTGGCGGCGTCGGCGCGGGTGGCCAGCTTGCCCTCGACGGCGGCCCGGGAGAGCATGCCGGCGTCGGCCACCAGGGCGTTGATGGCGTCGATGGCGGTGTTGAGGTTGTTCTTGAGGGTGTTGAAGTCACCGTTGTAGGGGTCGGTGATCCGGGCCGGGATGGCGCCCTTGGCGATGCGGTCGACGTAGTCGGCGGCGACGTTCAGCGGCCCGATGACGGCGTCCAGGGTGTCATTGACGCCCTGGACGATCCGGCGGAAGTCGCCCTGGTGCTTGCTGGCGTCCGCCCGGGTGGCCAGCTTGCCGGCCACGGCGGCCTCGGACAGCATGCCGGCGTCGGCGATCATGGTCTTGATACTGGCCTGCACGTCGGCGACCGCGCGCACGACGTCGCCGACCTCGTCCTTGGCGTCCGACTTGAGCTCGAAATTGAAGTCGCCCTGGGCCATCTTCTTCGCGGCCGCACTCACCTCGCTCACCGGGCGGGTGATTGAACGTGTAATGAAGATTGCGAACACGATTCCGATCAGCAGCGCGGTAAGGGCTAGACCAACCAGTAGCATTACGGATTGCGCTCCGAGCGCCTCCGCCTTGCGGCCCGTTTCCTGTGTTAGCTGCGTTTGATAGGCGATAAATTGCTTGAGCGCGTCGAGGTAAGTGAGGAAAGCCGGACGGTAGGTTGCAGAAAACACCGAGATGGCTTGGTCGAAGTCGCGCTGCTGGATCAGCCTTTCGAATTCCTGCTGAATGCCGAGGAAGGCTTGCCGGGCAGACCTGATCCCGTTAAGCAAACGTTTACCCTCATCACCGTAGGATAGCTTCTCGAGGCCCTCCAGGTTCTTGAGGAGTTTGGCCCGCTCTTCGGTGACGGTCTGGGTGAATCCACGGATGTCCTCATCCCCGCGCATGATCAGCATGTTCCTATGGAGCATGCCGATCAGATCGATGGACGCGATCATCTCGTTCGAGGTCGCGAGCTTGACGTTCTTGTCGCTCACCATGTCGGTAATTTCAGTCTGCAGATTGCTGAGCCGCAGGCTGCCTAGGATGGCAATCGCGACCAGCAGCGTCAGGACGACGGCAAAACCGATACCAAGCCGGATGCCGATTTTCAGGTTCTTCATGACGAGCTCCAAGGGAAGGCTGGGGAGAGCAACAGGGCGTTGGAATGCTTCAAGGCTGCGCGCCGGTCGGCAGTGCGCGCGGGCCTGAGGAAGTGGGGATGAGCTGGGCCTCGTTGTTGGCGCAGCGTTTCACGAGTGCCTGGACGTCGAGGATCAGGGCGACCTCGCCGCTGCCGAGGATGGTCGAGCCGCCGATGCCGCGAATGTTGCGGAAGATGCTGCCGAGCGGCTTGATGACGGTCTGGAATTCGCCCATCAGCTGGTCCACTACGATGCCCGACTTCACCCCGGCATACTGCACGACGACGACGTTCTGGCGCGCGGGCGCTTCGCCCGAGATGGCAAACAGCTGGCGTAGGCGCACCAGCGGCAGCACTTCGCCCCGCAGGTTGACGTAGTCGCGTCCGCTGCCGTCGACGGCAAGCTCGATGCACTCGACCACGCTGTCGAGCGGGATCACATAGGCGGCGTTGCCCACGCCGACCAGGAAGCCGTCGATGATCGCGAGCGTCAGCGGCAGGCGAATCGCGAAGCGCGAGCCCTTGCCCGGTTCGGAGCTGACGTCGACGCTGCCGCGAAGGCCCTGGATGTTGCGGCGCACGACGTCCATGCCGACGCCCCGCCCCGAGATGTTGGTCACCTTCTCCGCAGTGGAGAAGCCGGGCTCGAAGATCAGGTTGAAGACCTCGGTATCGGTCAGGGCCTGTCCGGGCTGGACGATACCGCGCTCGACGGCCTTGGCGAGGATGCGGTCGCGGTTGAGGCCTGCGCCGTCATCCGCCACTTCGATGACGATGCTGCCGGAGTCGTGGCAGGCCGTGAGTTCGAGGCGGCCGCGCGCGGCCTTGCCATTGGCCTCGCGCACCGACGGCAGCTCCAGCCCGTGATCCATCGCGTTGCGCACCAGGTGCATGAGCGGGTCGCCGATCTTCTCCACCATCGACTTGTCGAGCTCGGTCTCGCCGCCGCTGATGACCAGCTCCACCTCCTTGCCCATCTCGCGCGAGGTGTCGCGCACGACGCGGTGGAAGCGGTTGAAGGTCTCGCCGATCTGGACCATGCGCAGCTGCAGGGCGGCATCGCGAATGCTCTCGACCAGGCGGCCGGTCAGCGAGGTGGCTTCGATCAGTTCGCCGAGCCCGGTCTTGCCGGCCAGCAGGCTGACGCTGGCGCCGGCGATGACGAGTTCGCCGACGAGGTGGTCGATCAGGCAGTCGAGCTTGTCGGCCTGGATGCGGATCAGGCGCGCCTCGGCCGCCTTTTTCTCGGTGACCTGCTTCTGCTTGGCGACCGCCGCTTCGACGAGTTCGGGCTGCACCGCCTTGTGCTCGACGAGGATCTCACCGAGCGGTTGCGGCTCCGCGACCGTGGCCTCGTCGGGGGCGTCCTCGGCGGGCTGGGGGGCGCTCTGTTCGGCCAGGCCACTGTCCAGTTCGCCCTGCGTGAGCGCGCCGACCTTCACCAGGATTTCGCCCAGGCGCATCGTGTCCTCGGGCAGCGCGCTGATCAGCGCGATGTAATCGGTCAGACGGCTGTGCGGCGGCAGGATGTTGAGCGTGCATTCGTCGCGCACGAAGTCGAACACGCGTTCGATGGCCGCCTTGTCCGCCGTGGACGAGAAGCTGATCTCGAAGCCGAGATAGCAGCTCTCGGGGTCCATCTCGTCGGCATTCGGCATGGCGTCGGCCATGGTCTCGAGGCGCTCGATGCGGCCGATGGTGGACAGATAACGCAGGAAGCTGAGCGGGTCCATGCCGTTGCGCAGCACGTCGGGGCCGAAGCGCAGCGAGATGTGCCAGCAGTCGGTTTCCACAGCACTGCCGCCGCTCGACTCGATCGGCGGCGCGATGGCGGCGGGCGGTCCGGAGGGCGATTCGGCCGTGCCCGGGTCGCGCTGCAGGCGCTTGAGCAGGGCTTCGCCTTCTGCAGCGAGATCTTCGTCCGGGCCGTTTGCGCCGGAGACGAGAACGCCGAGCAGGTGGCCCATGTGGTCGCCGCAGGCGAGCAGCAGCGCGATGAGATCGCTGTCGAGCGTGATCTCACGATTGCGCAGCTTGTCGAGCACGTTCTCGACCACGTGCGTGAATGCCACGATGTAGTCGCATTCGATGACGCCCGCGCCGCCCTTGATGGTGTGGGCGCTGCGGAAGATCGCGTTCAGGGTGTCGCTATCGTCCGGGTTGTCTTCGAGCTGCAGCAGCGCCGATTCGAGCGCGGCGAGTTGTTCGCGACTTTCGGTGACGAAGACGGAGGTGATTTCGTCCATGGTTCGCTCGGTCTCCGCTCAAGCCTTGTGGGCCGGGATCAGCAGGGGATCGCCGAATTCCGCCGCCATGTTGTAGAAGTCGATCACTTCGCGCACGGCTTCGCTGTGGGCGACGATCTGTGCCTCCTTGCCCAGCCGGCGTGCTTCGCGCTTCACCAGCATCAGCAACTGGAAGCCGGCGGTATCGATCTCGCCCACGGCGGACAGGTCGATTTCCAGCCGCTGGCCTGCCGCGAGGGCGTCGATCAGGGCCTGCTTCTGTACCGCGGCGTTGTAGATGGTCATGTCTTCGCCGATGGCGATGCGCTTGGCGGCGTTCTTCTTGCGTGTGGCCATGATCCGCCTCAGAACAGTTCGATCTTGGAGTTGGCGCCCCGTGCCGACGAAGACCTGCCGATGGCTTCGTCATGGGTGTTGCGCTGCTGGTCCATCACGTAGTGCGAATAGATCTCGTCCAGGTGCTCGGCGAGGGGCGTGTAGGAAAAGCTGGGGTTGTCGCTTTGCTCCAGCCGTTCGGCAAGCGCGGCCAGATGCTGGTCGAGCTTGATGATCGCGTCCGATGTGTGCTCGATCTGCTGCCGCGTTACGTCCTGGAACTGCACACTGGCCAGGGCGTCCATGAACATCGATGCCAGCTCCTCGCTGCTCTGGCGTACCGTATCCATGGCCGAGGACTGGGTGCGCAGGATGTCCTCGTAGCTGCGGCCCAGCTCGGCGAGCTGGTCCGCGAACTGGTTCAGCGCCTTGCGCTCTTCACCCAGGTCGGATGAGTTGAGCTTCTCTTCGAGCTGGGTCTCGATCGTGTTGGCGACGCCCTGGATGCCCTGGTTGATCGAGAGCACGGCCTTCTCGGTTTCGCTCGAAAGCTTGCGGACCTCGTCGGCGACGACGGCGAAACCGCGTCCCGCCTCGCCTGCACGCGCAGCCTCTATTGCCGCGTTCAGGGCCAGCAGGTTGGTCTGGTCGGCAATGTCCTTGATCAGCCGGGTGAGGGATTCGAGCGAGCGGGCCTCCTTCACCACCTGTGCCACGCTGGCCTGGTCCTCACGCGCCTCGCGAATGCGGAATTCGATGTACTCCTGCATGCGGGCGATCAGTTTCTGATTGTTCTGGATACGGACTTCGGAGTCATGCACCAGCTCGGCGGACTCGTTGGAGCGATCGGCGACGAAGGTGTTGAGCCGCTCGACGACCGTGTCGATCGTCTGCAGGCGTGCGCCGATACTGTTGGCCGCTTCTTCAGTCTGTTCCACGACCGAGCCGAGCTGCTTGCGAAGCACCGCGCTGAATGCGGGCACGGAACGCAATTCCTTGGCGATCTCGCGAATGACCTGTTCATTCCGGTCGCGCAGGTGGGACAGATCCTCGAGCTTTTGCCCCTGCCCGAACGCCTGGTCGCGAAAGAAGGCGAGCGAGACCACACGCACGCCAAAGAAGGACGCCACCACGACCAGTATCGAGCCAAACGCGTTGCCCAGGGGCTGCGAGATGCCGATTGAGGGCAGGAAGGTGCCGTTGAACCAGGTGTTCAGGAGATACACGGTGAGGCCGGTTGCCACCGCGATGGCAATCATCATCAACACCGAGCGGCGCAGGAAGGTCGAGGAACTCATGGTCAGCGGATGACGAGCTTGATGGTATTGAGCAACTCGTCGGCCGAGGCGGGCTTGACGATCCAGCCGGAGGCGCCCGCCGCCTTGGCCTCGGCCTTCTTCGACTGCTGCGATTCGGTGGTGAGGAACAGGATCGGCATGAAGCGATAGTTCGGCAGCTTGCGCACCTCCTTGATGAACTCGATGCCGTTCATGCCGGGCATGTTCAAGTCGGTGATCAGCAGGTCGACCTTGACGCCGGCCTGGAACTTCTTGAGGGCGTCCAGTGCACTGGGTGCCTTCTCGACCGCGTAACCGGCCTTGCTCAGGATGCCGGAGATGGACAGGAGGATGGTGGCGGAGTCGTCAACCAGGAAAATCGTTTTCATTGCGCAGAGGGGCTGTCTATGAAAAAAGCATTTTTTGGCGAATTTTTTTGGTCAAGGGCGATGCATCTTGATGCTTCGCTGACCGACATCCAGTGGGGCGAACAGGGGCGGGAGCCATTCCGTTCAAGTGCTTCATCGGCGCCGATGCTGAGAACTTGAGGCTTGGCCCGACTTCAGTACACCACGGAATCGATGTTAAAGCGTTCCGGCACGGCGCCCCGTGAAGGAATTGTGTCGCCGCCGAATATTATTCATTTTTAGAGATTGACTGTTTTTGAGTTTTTTGACAGTGCGGGGTGCAGCCCGGCGGGCTCGCCCATCACATGCGTGGCCGCCACTGCACGATCGTCGCCCAGCATCATCAGGACGAACAGGCGTTCGTCCAGGCTCGCGCAGTTCGCCATCCTGCGCGCGAGCAGGGGCGTGGCCTGTGGGTCCAGCACGACGAAGTCCGCCTCGTGGCCGGAGAGGAAACTGCCGATCTGCGCGTCGAGATACAGGCTGCGTGCGCCGCCCAGCGTGGCGAGGTAGAAAGCGTCTGTCGCCGACAGTCGCTGGTTGTTCAGCTGCAGCACCTTGTAGGCCTCGTTCAGCGTCTGCAGCATGGAGAAGCTGGTGCCGGCGCCGACGTCGGTGCCGATGCCGACGCGAATGCCCTGCGCCCGTGCGCTTGCCAGGTCGAACAGGCCCGAGCCGAGGAAGAGGTTGGAGGTCGGGCAGAAGCTCATCGCTGCACCGGTCGCGGCCATGCGCGCGCGGTCGGCGTCGTCGAGCCAGATGCAGTGCGCGTAGACGCTGCGCGGGCCGAGCTGGCCGAATCCGTCATAGACGTTGAGGTAGCTGCGCGCGTCGGGGTAGAGGCGGGCGATCCATTCGATCTCGCAGCGGTTCTCGGCGACGTGCGACTGCAGGTAGAGCCCGGGATGCTCGGCAAACAGCCGACCGGCACGCGTCATCTGCTCGGGGGAGGAGGTGGCGGCGAAGCGCGGTGTCACCGCGTACAGCAGGCGGTCGCGGCCATGCCAGCGTTCGACGAGGGCGCGCGATTCGGCATCGCCCGATTCGGCCGTATCGCGCAGGAAGTCCGGACAGTTGCGGTCCATCAGCACCTTGCCGGTGATCAGTCGCATGCGCCGTTGCCGAGCGGCCTCGAACAGCGCATCGACCGAGGTGCCATGCACGGTGGCGAAGGCCATTGCCGTGGTCGTGCCATTGCGCAGCAGTTCGTCGCAGAAGAAGCTGGCCACGGCCGCGGCGTGGTCCGGGTCGGCGAAGCGGGCTTCGGCAGGGAAGGTGTAGCGCTCGAGCCAGGCCAGCAGCTGCTCGCCATAGCTGGCGATGATGTCGGTCTGCGCGTAGTGGATATGGGTGTCGACGAAGCCGGGCAGGATCAGCTTGCCGCGGTAGTCGTCGAGCACGATGTCGGACGGCAGCTTGGCCAGCATGTCCTCCGCCGGCCCGAGTTCGGCGACATGGCCGTCGCGGATCGCGAGGATACCGTCGGCGAAGTGCTCGGACGCCGCCGCGCCGTACGCTGCGGGGTCGGACAGGAAGTGCAGGATCTCGCCGCGCACGGCGCGCAGGGTTTGGGGGGCGGGCAGGGTCATGGGCGCGGGCCCTCGAGGGTCTGGGGGGCGTGTGTGCCGTCCGTCCGGCGCTGTGCGGGGCGGGCGTCGAAGCGGGTGCCCCGCAGCTGCAGCAGTTCGGCCGCGACCGCGATCGCGACCACTTCGGGTTCCTTGCCATTGATGCCGGGCGCACCGATCGGACAGTGCAGCCGGGCGATGGCCGCTTCGCTGCAGCCGCGTGCCCGCAGCCGCCGCGCGAAGTTCTCGTGCTTGGCGTTCGAGCCGATCATGCCGCAGAGGCGGGCGTCGCCGCGGTCGAGAATGGCGCGCACCAGATCGAAGTCGAGCGCATGGCTGTGCGTCATCACCAGGAAGACGGCGTCCGACGGCGCGTCGCTGACTTCCGCCAGTGGCGTATCGGTGCTGCGGCAGTCGATACGGGACATGAACCCGGCTGCAGGGTCGGCCGGGAAGGCGTCGTCGCGGCTGTCGACCCAGGTCAGGCGCAGCGGGAGGCGCGCCAGTACCCTAGCCACGGCGCAGCCCACGTGGCCGGCACCGAACAGCACGACCTGCAACTCGGGGGGCACGCTGGCGTCGAGCAGCCAGTCGGCGTCGCCGCCGGGGCGGGTGTTGGCCAGCAGCGCGCCATCGGCGTGGCCAGCCAGCAGCGTGGCGGCGCGTTCGGCAAGCACCCGCACGCTGTCCGCGTCATAGCCTGCATCCGCATGCAGGGCGTGCAGGTGCGCATCGAACACGCGGGTCGGGGCGGGTGTCGCGCCGATGGCGACGACACGACCCCAGGGGCGGTGTGCCCCGGCGTGCGTCAGCGCCACACGCACCCATTCGCCCGTGTCCGCGCCGATGGGCTCGAACGCCAGTTCCATCACGCCGCCACAGCACTGGCCCACGCTGGCGCCGAGCGGGAAGCGCTGCACGCAGGGCCGGGTCGCGCCGTCGGCGATCATCGTGCGTGCCAGTTCGATCGCACGCAGCTCGAGCTGCCCGCCACCGATGCTGCCTGCGCTGTCCCGTGGCCCGACCACCATGTGGGCGCCCGGGGCACGCGGGGTCGAGCCGCGGGCGGCGGCCACCGTCACCAGAACGGCCGGCTGGCCGCTGTCGAGGCGGGTTGCGAGATCTTCGATCCACGACTTCATGTGCTTGCGTTCTCGCGGGCGGTTGGGAGTGAAGGCCGTGCAGGCCGGCGACAACATGGTACTGGATTGCACGGCGTGGACTGCGCGCCCGTCGCCGAATCGACGTGGCAGGTGGGGGGCGCGCGTGCTTGAATGGAAGCGGTGATTGTCTCCGCGCCGTGCCGATGCCCAGCCTGTTCATTTCATACCGCCGTGACGACAGCGCCGGATTCGCCGGCCGGCTGACGGATGCGCTCGAGCACCGCTTCGGCGCGGGCAGCGTGTTCCGTGACGTCGACGACATCCCGCCGGGCGCCGATTTCGAGGCGGTGATCGAGCGCGGCTTGCAGCAGGTGCAGGCCGTGCTGGTGATCATCGGCCCGCACTGGCTCACGGCTTCTGCCGCAGGGCAGCGTCGCCTCGATCTTGCTGACGACTACGTGCGGCGCGAGGTCGAGCGGGCGCTCGCGTCGGGCAAGCCGGTGGTGCCGGTGCTGGTCGGCGGGGCGGCGATGCCGTCCGCCGAGGCCTTGCCCATCTCGATCCGGGGCCTGGCCAACCGCCACGCCCTGTCGCTTAACGACGCCTCATGGACGACCGACCTGCAGCGGCTGCAGGACGTGCTGACGCAGTGGCTCGCCGCCCCGCCGGCGCCGCGCCGACGATGGCGGGGGGCGGCGCTGGGCGCAGGGTTGGCCGGCATCGCCCTGGCTGCGTGGCTGGCGTGGTACGACACCGCGCCCGGGGCGGAGGTCTTGCAGGGCGAGTGGCTGGCGGACGTGGTCTATCCGTGGAACCTGAGCGTGCAGGAGCGTTTCGAGTTCAAGGTGCGCGACGGCACGGTCGAGGGCACGGCGAGTTTCCTCGGTGTGCCACGCGAAATCGAGGCGCTCGAATGGCGGGATGACAGACTGCGCTTCGCCACGCGCGCCGAATCCGTCTCGGGCGACGATCCCCCGCGCGAACTGGTGCAGCGCTACGAACTGTGGCCCGAGGATGAGGCGCTGCGCGTGCGCCTGACGATCCATCGCAGCCACAGCGTGGATGCGCCGCTGGAGTTCGTGGCGCGCCGACCCTGAAACGGGGCGGGCCGCCCTGATTGCGCCACCGGTGGCCAGGCGCCCGCGCCGCGCTGGAATGCCGGCGGCCTGCATGGCAAAGTAGCGCCTCGATTCGTTCGAACGGAAATCCCCATGTTCTACGGCGTCACCGACCTCGCGACCTTCATCCTCGGCACGGTCTTCATCGTGCTGCTGCCTGGCCCCAATTCGCTGTACGTGATGGCGACGGCGTCACGCTGGGGCGTGGCGGCTGGCTACCGTGGCGCGGCGGGCATCTTCGTCGGCGACACCATCCTGATGCTGCTGGCGGTCACCGGCATGGCCTCGCTGTTGCGTGCGACGCCCGAACTGTTCATGGCGATCAAGTATGCGGGCGCGGCCTATCTGGCCTGGGTGGGCTTCAGCCTGCTGCGCGCCGGGCTTGCGGGATGGCGCAAGCGGGGCGATGAGGCGACGGGTGCGGCACCCGACTATCCGGCGGTGCGCGGAACGCCGCACCCCTTCCGCACGGCCTTGATCATCAGCCTGATGAACCCGAAGGCGATCCTGTTCTTCGTGTCCTTCTTCATCCAGTTCGTCGATCCGGCCTACGCGCACCCAGGCCTGTCCTTCCTGATCCTCGGCGTCATCGTGCAGGTCTGCAGCCTGCTCTACCTGTCGGTGCTGATCTTCGCCGGCGCCCGGCTTGCTGCCCAGTTCCGCCGCCACCGTCGCGCCGCGGCGGGCGCCACGGCCGGCGTGGGCGGGGTGTTCATCGGCTTCGGCGCCAAGCTGGCGACGGCGACACTGGGCTAGCGGTCCTCGGGCAACGCGACTACGTTGCGCAGCCAGCCTTCGAAGTCGCCCGCGGGCATCGGCCGCGCGAAGTGGTAGCCCTGGGCCTCGTCGCAATTCAGGCTGCGCAGCGCGGCGGCAAGGTGTTCGTGTTCGACGCCTTCGGCGATGGTCTTGAGCCCGAGGCTATGGGCCATCTGCACGATGGCGAGGACGAGGGCGGCGCTGTCGGCGTCGCGATCCATGTCGCGCACGAAGGATTGGTCGATCTTGAGCTTGTCGACGTCGAAGCGCTTCAGGTAGGCGAGGCTGGAGTAGCCGGTGCCGAAGTCGTCGATGGACAGTTGCAGGCCGAGCGCCTTGAGCTCGCGGACGGTCTCGAGCACGCCGTCGGCGTCATTGATCAGCAGCGACTCGGTCAGTTCCAGTTCCAGGCAGTCGGGTGACAGGCCCGAATCGGTCAGCGCGTCGGCGACGGTCTGGCAGAAGTCGGGCAGGCGGAACTGCACGGCCGACAGGTTGACCGCGACCACGAAGCGCGGCAGCCCCGCATCCTGCCAGGCCTTGGCCTGCCTGCAGGCTTCGCGCATGACCCAGTTGCCGATCGGGACGATCAGGCCGCTTTCCTCGGCGATCGGGATGAAGCGCGCGGGCGACACGACGCCCAGTTCGGGGTGCTGCCAGCGGATCAGCGCCTCGGCGCCGATCACCTCGCCGGTATGGAGGTCGATCTGGGGTTGGTAGTGCAGCCGCAGTTCGTGACGTTCGAGCGCACCGCGCAGCAGGCTCAGCAGGTGGCGACGCTCGACGAGCTGGGCGTGCATCGCTTCGTCGAAGAAACGGAAGGTGTTGCGACCCGCGGTCTTGGCCTGCGACATCGCCATGTCGGCCTTGCGGTACAGGGTGTCGAAGTCGGTGCCATCGTTCGGGAAGCGGGCGATGCCGAGGGAGACGGTGCAGGTCTGGAAGGTGCCGTCGAGCTGCACGGGCTCGGCAAGCAAGGCAAGGGTGCGCTCGGCGAAGGCAGCGAGCCGCTGCTGGTCGCCGGCATCGCCGACAAGCACCAGGAACTCGTCGCCGCCGACGCGACAGGCGAGGCCATGCTCATCGATCAGGGTTCGTACGCGCGCCGCGAGCTCGCACAGCAGCGCATCGCCGACCGCATGGCCGAGGGTGTCGTTGACGGCCTTGAAGTCGTCGAGATCCAGATACACCAGTGCGCAGTTGCGGCCCTCGCGTTCGGCGTTCAGCAAGGCTTCGTGGCATTGCTGCTGAAACAGCAGCTTGTTCGGCAGGGCGGTCAGCAGGTCGTGGTGGGCGAGGTATTCGATGCGCGCCGCGGCAGCCTTGCGACCGCTGATGTCGCGCACGAAGCAGTAGTAGCGTGGCACACCGCCGTACACCAGGCACTGCACGCTGAGCTCGACGTCGCGCAGTTCGCCGTCCTTGCGCCGCCAGCGGCTGTCGATGCGGGACGAGCCGTCACGTGCGATGTTGCGCATCGCCGCCTGCAGCTTGGGTTCGTCCACCGCAGTGTCAAGGTCGGAAACGCGCAGCCGCAGCAGCTCCTCGCGTGTGTAGCCGCTGAGTTCGCAGGCGGCGTCGTTCACTTCGAGCAGGCGGGCCTCCTCGTCGACCATCATGAAGGCGTCCATCGAGCTGCGGATGATGGCGCCGTAGCGTTCCTCGGCGATCAGGCTGTCGGTGACGTCCGTCGCGATGCCGCCCATGCCTACGACCGCACCGTGCTCGTCCTGCAGCGGGAAATGGACCGACTTGAAGTGGCGCGTCTCGCCCTGCTGGCTGGTGCCGACGTCCTCTGTCTCGAGCAGCGCCTGGTTGGTGGCGATCACGTTGTGATTGCGGCGATCGAGGCGAAAGGCGACGTCCTGCGGGAAAAGCTCGAAGGCCGTCTTCCCCAGGATCTCGCGCCGCGGCCGGCCGACCAGGCGCTCGAACGCGGCGTTCGCGAGGGTGTAGCGACAGTCGAGATCGGTGAGGTAGATCACGGCGGGCGAATTCTCGACCACGGCACGGTTCAGGGCCTGGCTCTTGCGCAGCGCCGAGGTGCGTTCGACGACCTTGCTTTCGAGCTCGGCCTCCTTCTGCTTGAGACTGCGGAACAGCAGGTCGAAGGGGGTGGCAAGGCCGGCGACCAGCACCGCACGGTAGAGCAGGAAGCTCGAGATGAAGAGCAGGTAGTGACCGACTTCGTTGGCGGAGTCGAATACGCCGGCATAGCTGGTGAAGGCGAAATCGGCCAGCGCGGAGATGAGCATCGAGGCGATCAGCAGCCGTGCGACGCTGGGGGCGAAATGCTGGCGCTGCAGGTAGATCGCGCCGGCGCACATCGAGAAGATCCCGATCAGGATGAACTCGCTGACGATCTTGAACGGCGTGAGGCCGCTGCCTTCGATGTAGCAGTCGGGGAAGTTGCCGCTGAAGATCAGGGTGGCGAGCAGCACCGTGACGATGCCCGTGGTGGTCAGCAGGAGGTGGGCCTGTACCGGCCGTCGGAGCCGGTGCACGGCGAACAGGAAGGCAATCCCTTCCATGTAGCGGAAGGCGATCCAGAGCTGGGTCGGCAGGTTGGCGTCATAGCCGGGAAACAGGTTGAGACCCTTGAACGCGAGGGTATGCAAGATTTCCAGCGCCGCAACCCCGAGCGAGGCGATGCCGACGATCACCAGGAAGCCGTCGCTCACCCAGCGCCGTGCGTTCCAGGCCAGTACGAAGATGCTGCCGAGCACGACGATGCGGATGGTCTCGACCAGCGTATGGAACAGCAGGTAGTTGTAGCGGGCGCTCAGGTGGAGCAAGGCACAGAACACGACCAGGCCGCCGACATGGCCAAGGCCCAACAGCGGCGTGGCCTTTCCCGGGGCAGCGTGGTCTAGGTTGAGTGCGATCATGAGCGGTTGCCCATTCTGGGGCGTTGTTTCGGTTTTCCGCAGTCTATCGACATATGCCGCAGGCAGCCAGTGCGGCAGGTCACGAGCGGACGCGGTAAGCGCCTATAGCGTGGAAAATGTCACACGAATCCTGCTGCGGATCGGAGGCACGCCTGCGGATCAGGCCTCGCCTCCATGGCATGAGCCGGTATCCCGATGCAGCTGCCGCAGCCCGGTTCGCTTTCCCCTCCCGCCCGCCTCAGCGCCCGTCGTGCGCCAGTTCGCAGCGTCAGCGCGCGATGTGCCGTGCGAGCTTGCCGAACAGCGCCTCGCGGTCGAAGGGCTTGACGAGGAAATCGATCGCTCCCGCCTTCAGGCTGGCCTCCAGCACCTGACGTTCGCTGTGACCGGTGATCATCACGATCGGGATGTCCGCCAGGCGCGGGCTGGTCTTCATGCGTCGGGTGATCTCGACGCCGTTGAAGTCGGGCAGCGCGACATCCATCAGCACGACGTCGGGATGCTGGCGACCGAGGACGGCAAGCGCCTCCGCGCCGGTGTGCGCGAACACGGTGCGGTACTTCTCGCTGCCCAGCATGCGTTCGAGCAGCTTGCACTGGAACGTGTCATCGTCGACCACAAGGACCAGCGGCATCGTGGTGTCGTTGAGCGCGCCGAGCTGACGAGCCGCGTCCAGCTGCGGCTTCACCGCCTGCTTGATGCCGCCGATCCACTCGGTGAGTGGTGTGATCCTGCGTTCCGCCTCATCGACCCTCAGCTTGACGGTATCGCGGATCTGCTTTGCTGCGGCCTGGAACAGGCGTGTCCGGTCGACTGCGCCTTCGGGCACGCCTTCGGTGTCGAAATCGAAGGTAAGTGGCGCCTCGGACGCCTCGGGGGCTGCAGCGTTTCCTGCAGCGATCCCCGGATCTAGCAACGGCGTCTGGCCGACATCGTGGATGGCCTGCCGCAGTGCCTCGCTGCGCTGCCGGCCGGTCTCGATGCTCTTGTCCAGCACCGCCTCGAGCGCACTGACCGAGCGCGCATGAGCGGCGACGGCGCGAACCGGCGTGCTGTGGCGCTGCGCCTCTAGCGAGCGTGCCGCGAGGATGATCGACATCGCCAGGCGGGGGGTGTCGTACACCAACGGCCAGTACATCACGTAGTCGTCGAAGTATTCCTTGCAGCACAGTTCGAAGGCGCGGTGAACGGTCTCCTTGCTGCAGAGCACGATGCTGCGGTGCGGCAGGGTATGCACCACCGTGCTGTGGCGATAAAGGCCCAGCGCGTAGCGCTCGGCCCGCTCCAGGCTATTGAAGGCCAGCACCACGACGTCGGGCTCGAAGCGCTCGAAGTCGGCGACAAAGCTGGCCTCATTGGTCGACAGCATTACTTGCTCGAACTGGTCTTCGAGCAGCTTACCGATCTGGGTCGCATCGGCCAGCACATCGGTGACGACGAGCACCTTCGTCTTCTCGGCTTTCATCGGGAGGCCTCCCACGTCGCCAGCGGTGAAGTGAAGCAGGGGGTAAGGGCGTATAGGGACGTCATGGGCATCCGCGGCGCGCCTCGATGGCAGACGATACCGCATCCACTGCGGCACGGAAGCCTTGCATCAGTTGCCCTGCATCCGCGGCGCGGCCGGCATGTCCCGCCGCTTCGAGGGCGGCGCACAGCTCACCGAGCTGCAGCGCACCGACGGAACGCGAGGCAGACTTCAGGCGGTGGGCGACCTCGCCCAGGCGCTGCCAGTCGTTCGCGGCGAGGGCGGCCCGCATCTGCCGCGCCGAGTCGAGCAGCGAGACGCGGTACTCGACGAGGAGCGCCTCGATCATGGCCTCGTCGTTACCGATCAGGTTCGCCAGCACACGCGGGTCGAGCAGGGCGAGGGCCGCTCCGGTCTTCGGGGCGGCCGGTGAGGGCGCAGGGTCGGCGATCCGGTCCGGAGCGCTCGGCAGTGACGCCGCCGGTGTCGAGCCGGAGGGTGCCCAGCGTTGCAGCGCGCGGCGCAGCGTCTCGAACTGGACGGGCTTGGCGATGAAGTCGTCCATGCCGGCGTCGAGGCAGTGTCTGTCCTCGCCACGCATCGCGTTTGCGGTGACGGCGATAATCGGCAGGCGCTTGCCGGTGCCGGACTCTTCGCGGCGAATATGGGCGGTCAGCTCGTAGCCGTCCATCTCGGGCATGTGCAGGTCGGTCAGCAGCAGTGCGTAGTCGCCCGTGCGCCAGCGTTCGAGCGCCTCGCGCCCGTTCTCCGCCATGTCGCACTGCAGGCCCAGCAGCGTGAGCTGGTGCTCGATCACGCGGCGGTTGATCGGATTGTCCTCGGCGAGCAGGATGCGGCCGAGCGCGATGTCGCCTGTCACCTGTCCCTCCCGGCCGCGGTCCGTTGCCGTCAGGGACGGCATGGCGGCCGCAGCGGGACTGACCGTGGCCAGCGGCAGCGTGACGACGAAGCGCGAGCCGCGCCCGGGAATGCTCCTGAGGTCGATGCGTCCCTTCAGCAGCTGGACCAGCCGTGCGGAGATCGTCAGCCCCAGGCCGGAGCCGCCGAAGCGACGGGTGGTGGAAGACTCCGCCTGCGAAAAGGGCTGGAAGATCTTCTCGAACACCTCGGGGGCGATGCCGATGCCGTTGTCGGTGACCATGAAGCGGATCAGGCCGGCGTCGGACACCTCGACCCGCAGTTCGACGCGGCCCGGGCGGTCGCGCCCTGCGGAGAACTTGATCGCGTTGCCGATCAGGTTCGTCAGTACCTGCCGGAGCCGCAGCTCGTCGGTGAGCATGAGCTCCGGGACGGTGTCGCCGATGTGCGTGCGCAGCTGCACGGCCGTCTTGCGGGCGTGGACGGCGAGGCTGTGTTCGATGTTCGCCATCAGCCCGCGAATGGAGACCGGCGCGATCTCGAGCTGCAGCTGCCCGGATTCGATCCGGGAGAAGTCCAGGATGTCGTCGATCAGGCGCAGCAGGGTCGCCGCCGATTCGTCCATGATGGCCACCAGTTCCGCCTGGTCGGCGGACAGCCCCTGGTGTGCGAGCACATCGAGGATCCCGATCACGCCATTCATCGGCGTGCGGATCTCGTGGCTCATCGTCGCGAGGAATTCGTCCTTGGCGCGGCTGGCGACCTTGGCCGCTTCGAGCGCCTGCTGCAGTTCGGCGGTGCGGCTCTCCACCAGGCTTTCAAGCTGCTCGCGGTGGCGCAGCAGCTCTTCTTCCATCCGGCGCTTTTCGGTGATGTCCTCCTTGACGGCGACGTAGTGCGTGGTGCGCCCGCCGTCGTCATCGTGGATCGGCGTGATCGTCACCCGCTCTAGCAGGATGCGGCCGTCGCGGTGCCGGTTGTGCAGTTCGCCGCGCCAGGTTTCGCCGCAGGTCAGCGTCGCCCACATGTCGCGGAAGGTCTCGCGTGGTGTCAGGCCCGATTGCAGGATGCGCGGGTTCTTGCCCAGCACCTCCTCCAGTGTGTAGCCGGTCTTCTCGACGAAGGACTGATTGACGTACTCGATCTCGCCGTTGGTGTTGGTGATGACGAGGCTCTCCGGGCTTTCCTCCACCGCGCGCGAGAGTTTGCGCAGCTTTTCTTCCGCGGCCTTGCGGGCGCTGATGTCGAGCGTGAACACGAAGCGGGCGACCGTCTCGCCACTGTCGTCCTGCAGTGCGGTGATGCCGATCAGCAGCGGAATCCGGCTGCCATCCTTGCGGAAGTGCACCGACTCGAAGCTGACGTTGCCGACCCGGTCGGCTTCGGCTAGCCGTGCCGGCAGCAGCGCACGCTCCTCGGGCGTGTACATCGCCATCACCCGCGTGCCGCGCAGCTCGTCGGGGGTGTAGCCGTGCTGCCGCGCGTACGCGTCGTTGACGTCGATGAAGGTATTCCCATCGACCTCGTGCATCGCGATGCCCAGGTGCGACAGGCGGAAGAAGCGTTCCCAGCGGCGCATCACCGTCTCGGCGCGCTTGCGCTCGGTGACGTCGTGCACGATCGAGAACAGCAGGGCGCGGCCTTCATCCTCGGTGGGGCCGCTGTAGACCTCGACATCGCGGATCGAGCCGTCCGCCCGCCGGTGGCGGAATTCGAAATGGTGGCGGCGCGTCGTTCGCGCGGCCTCGAGCTCCGCCTGCAGTTCGTGGTCGGACAGCGTATTGATCTGGCCGATGCGCATGCCGAGCAGCGTGGCCCGCGGCCAGCCGTAGAAGCGCTCCGCAGCCGGGTTCGCGTCGACGATTCGGCCCGTCTGCGGGTCGAGGATCAGCATGACTGCGTGGCCGTTGGCGAAGATGCCCTGGTAGCGCCCGCTACTGTTCGTGCTGGCGTGTTCGGCGTGGTGCTGGCGCGTCAGCTCGTTGATGTAGGACAGGATCGACACCGCGCGACCGGCCGAGTCGCGCCGGATGACGTTGCGCCACTCGGTGTGCGCGAGCGTGCCGTTGCGCGCGTAGTTGCGGACCCGTGCCTGATTGCGTTCGACCGTGCCCGCGAGCAGTTCGCCGACGGCCGCCTGGGCGACAAGGAGATCGTCGGCATGGAAGAAGGCCCATTCGTCCGGCCGGCGCCCGCGGACCTCGTCCTCGCGCCAGCCGAACAGCGATTCCGCGCCCTGCGACCAGCGCCGGACGCGCAGGTCGCGATCCCATTCGATGATGGCGAATGGCGCGCTGCGGATGAAGAAGTCGAGTTCCGTGCCGTCGTTGGGCGGCATCGCCTCCATGGCGGTAACCCTTTCGAAAGTGCGGCCGGGCGTCCGCACGCGAAGGCAGGAGCAGACCATGCCCCCGTCCTTGTGGGCTACAGATTAATACAGTGGGTGCGTTTTTTCTTTGTCTGAATCAATAAATTTGTTCTTGACGGTACGAATGCTTTTTTTAGCGCGCCTGCGGGTCGGCCTTGGGCTGCCTGTCACGCGGCGGTCTGCGGCTGACGCTGCCAGATGCGCCCCTCGAAGTCGCCGATCGCCTCCGGGCGATGGAACCTGAAGCCCTGGAAGTTGCTGCAGCCTTCGTCCAGCAGGGCTTGCACCTGGTGCGGTTCCTCGACGCCTTCGGCAATCACGCGCAGGCCGAGACTACGGGCCAGCCCTACGATGGTTCTGACGATGGCGAGGCTGCTGGCGTTGTCCGGCAGGTTCTGGACGAAGGAGCGGTCGATCTTGAGTTCGTCCAGCGGCAGGCGCTGCAGGTAGGCGAGCGAGGAGTAACCGGTGCCGAAGTCGTCGATGGAGAAGCGGATGCCCATCTCGCGCAGCGCGGTCATGGTCCGCACCGCGGTCTCCATGTCGTCCACCAGCATCGATTCGGTCAGCTCGAGGACCAGGCGGTCCGGCGGGCAGCCGGTGCGGGCCAGCAGTTCGCGCGTTTCGGTGACGAAGTCGGGCGAGTAAAGCTGCGATGCGCTGACGTTGACCGACAGGCGCAGGCTGGAGAAGCGCGCGTCGCCGGCCCAGCGCCCGAGCTGGGCGCAGGCCATCGCGATGAGCTCGCGACCGAGCGCCGGCATGAGGCCGGAGCGTTCGGCGATCGGGATGAACAGTCCGGGTGACACCATGCCGCGCACCGGATGGCGCCAGCGCGCCAGCGCCTCGACGCCATTGATGCGTCCATCGGCATCGCATTGCGCCTGGTAGTGGAGCTCGAACTGGCCTTGCGACAGGGCGTCGCGCAGGTCGTTCTCAAGCAGCAGGCGCTCCGACACCGTGCGATGCATGATCGGGTCGAAGAAGCGGATGCGGTTCTTCCCCAGGCGTTTCGATTCGTACATCGACAGATCGGCGCTCTGCATCAGCTCGTCCACGGTCTGCTCGTGGTCGCAGAACATGGCGATGCCGATGCTGGCCGTGCACACCATGCGTTGGTCGCCGATGAGATAGGGCGCGCCGAGCGTGGAGAGCAGGGCCTCCCCGAGTCGCTCGGCCGCGGCGGCGGCGGCGAGCGCGTCCTTGGGAAGCTGTTCGAGCAGGACGACGAATTCGTCTCCGCCGAAGCGGGCGACGGTGTCGGTCTCGCGCACGCTCGCCCGCAGCCGACCCGCTGCGCGGGCGAGCAGGGCGTCGCCGGCCTGGTGGCCCAGCAGGTCGTTGGTGTCCTTGAAGTCGTCGAGGTCGATGAACATCAGCGCGCCGCGCGAGCCGTCGCGGTTGCTTTGCGCGAGTGCGTGGCGCAGGCGGTCGGTGAGCAGGCGGCGGTTGGGCAGGCCGGTCAGCTGGTCGTAGAAGGCGAGGGCGTGGATCTCCTCCTCGTTCGCCTTGCTCAGCGAGATGTCGGTGAAGCTGCCCACGTAGTGCGTGACCGTGCCGGACTCGTCACGCACAGCGCTGATCGACAGGCGTTGCGGGTATACGTCGCCGTTGCGGCGGCGGTTCCAGACCTCGCCCTCCCACAAGTCGTGTGCCTTGAGCTGCTGCCACATCTCGCGATAGAAGCTCGGCCCATGGCGGCCAGACGCCAGGATTCGCGACGACTTGCCGATCACCTCGTCCGCAGCGTAGCCGGTGACCTCGGTGAAGGCCTTGTTGACGCGCAGGATGCGCGTGCCCGCATCGGTGACCAGCATGCCCTGCTGAGACTCGAAGGCGATTGCTGCGATCCGCCGCTCCTCCTCGAGCTGGGTGCGATGGGTGACGTCCTGCACGATCAGGACCACCATGCGCGGCCGCGCCTCGCTCTCGATGGCCTGGAGGCGCCCTTCGAAGATACATCGGCCTCTCGGCATGTCCAGCGCATACGTGGTGCTGACCGGCGCGCCCGAGTCGATCGTTTCCCGGATCGCGGCCATGATCTTCGATGCGGCCGGTTCGGGGAGCAGGGTGCGGATGTTCTGTCCGACCACGTCCTTGGCATCGCGGTAGAGCTGCCGCTCGTCGCGTGTCATCACCTCGACATAGCGCCCGTTCTCGTCCAGCACGAACAGGATGTCGGGTACGGCACCGGCGATCGCCCGCAGCCGCGCTTCGCGCTCCTTCAGTGCGTTCTCGTTCCGTCGGCGAACCTCCAGATCCCGCAGCAGCAGGCCGAGGAGGGCGGTCGCGGCCCCCATGATCAGCAGGTAGGGCAGGCCCAGGCGTTCGAACAGGCCGGCAATGCTCTGTCCGGGCACGAGGCCGACCAGCACGATCGAAACGCCATGCACTGCCACGCCGAAGGCGAAGAGACACTGGGGCCTGCGTGACAGCCTGCGGCCGCGCCAGGCGGCACGGTAGAGAAGGCCGAACGCCACCCCGAGCGCGATCGAGATGGTGCCGATGATCATGCCGTCGCCGCCGAGGGTGACGCGATAGATGCCCGCGATCGCGCCGGTGATCACGCCGGCGAGCGGACCGCCGAACAGACCTGCCATCGACAGGACCACCGAACGGCCATCGATGATCACGCCAGGCGCGAGCGTGATCGGAATCATCATCCCGATCACGCACACACCGCCGAACACGAGCCCGGATGCAATCTCCGCAAGCCGCGGGCGGTGCGACAGGAAGCGCAGGCAGAGCCCTTGCAGCAGGCTGAGGGCCAGCAGCAGGGCCGAGGTCTGGATCAGTTCGAGCGTCATCGGGGCCGCGGTCGAGGAGACTGAGCGCAAGCGTAATGCAGGCAGGCGCGTGTAGCCCGTAGCGGAATGCACGGCGACGGCGATAAGGCCGCAGACGATAGGGCCGCAGGCTTGATGCCTGCGGCAGGGTACGACAGCAGCTTCATGCGTCAGGCCGGTACGGTTTGCCCAGGGAGACGGGCGAGTTGAGTCGGATCGTGCCGGCGTTGCGCGAGATCGCCACCAGCACCACGATCGTCGCCCAGTACGGCAGGGACGACAGCAGTTGCGACGGGAAGTCGATCTGCAGCCCCGAGCCCTGAATGAAGAGTTGCGTGATCATCACGCCGCCGAACAGGTAGGCGCCGAGCATCACCCGAAGCGGTCGCCAGGTAGCGAACACCACCAGGGCCAGTGCGATCCAGCCGCGGCCGGCGACCATGCCTTCGGCCCACATCGGTGTGTAGAACACGGACAGGAAGGCGCCGCCGATACCGGCCATGGCGCCGCCGAACAGCACCGCCAGGTAGCGGATGCGGATCACCGGATAGCCGATGGCATGCGCCGACGCCGGCGATTCGCCCACCGCGCGCAGCACCAGGCCGGCGCGGCTGCGGTACAGGAACCACAGCAGGCCCCAGAACAGGGCCCAGGAGAAATACACCAGCGCCTGCTGGTTGTAGAGCGCCTCGCCGATCAGCGGCAGGTCGGCGATGAAGGGGATGCGGATCGGCGGCACCGCCTGCAGCGCCACCGCCTCGTAGGGTTTGCCGACGAAGGCCGCCAGGCCCACGCCGAAGATCGCCAGCGCCAGCCCGGAGGCCACCTGGTTCGCCATCAGCGTCAGCGTCAGCACGCCGAAGATCAGCGCCATCGCCATGCCCGCGCCCATGCCGGCCAGCACGCCCAGCCAGGGGTTGCCGCTCTCGTGGGTGACGGCGAAGGCGGCGACCGCGCCCATGGCCATCATGCCCTCGGCGCCGAGGTTGAGCACGCCGGCCTTCTCGCTCACCAGCAGGCCGAGCGCGACGATGATCAGCGGCGTACCCGCCACCACGGTGGCGAACAGCATCGAGGTGAAGAGGCTGGCGTCCATGTTTCGCTCGTCCTCAGGCCGCGCGGCGGCGCAGCCGCAGGCGGTAGTTGATGAACACGTCCGACCCCAGCAGGAAGAACAGCAACATGCCCTGGAACACCATCGAGATCGAACTGGGCAGGTTCAGGTACTGCTGCGCCTGCTCGCCGCCGATGTAGAGCAGCGCCATCAGCAGGCTGGCGAGGAAGATGCCGAAGGCGTTGAGGCGGCCGACGAAGGCGACGATGATCGCGGCGAAGCCGTAGCCGCTGCCGACCTTGTCGGTGAGCTGGCCCATCGGTCCGGCGACCTCGCCCATGCCGGCCAGCCCCGCTGCGGCGCCGCCCAGCAGCAGGCCGATCCAGATCATGCGCGGGGCCGAGAAGCCCGCATAGCGTGCGGCGTCCGGCGCTTCGCCCGCGACCCGCATGCGGAAGCCGGCGAAGCTGCGGTTCATGAAGGCGTAGCCCGCCACCAGCACCGCGAGCGCCAGCGCAAAACCCAGGTGCAGGCGGGTGCCCTCGAGCAGCACGGGCATCAGCGCTGCGTCGCCGAACATCTTGGTCTGCGGGAAGTTGAAGCCGTCCGGGTCCTTCCACGGTCCGAACACCAGCCACGACACGAACAGGTGCGCGACATAGACCAGCATCAGCGAGACGAGGATCTCGTTGGCGTTGAAGCGGGTGCGCAGCAGCGCCGGGATCGCCGCCCAGGCTGCACCGCCGAGGGCGCCGGCCATGATCATCGCCGGCAGCAGCAGGGCGCTCTCCGAGCCGTCGAAATACAGCGCCACCCCGGTCGCTGCCACCGCGCCGAACATGAACTGGCCTTCGGCCCCGATGTTCCACACGTTGGCACGGAAGCCGATCGCCAGACCGATCGCACACAGCATCAGCGGCGTGGCCTTGAGCAGCAATTCGGAGAGGCCGTACAGGTCCTTGACCGGGTTCAGGAAGAAGATGCGGAAACCTTCCAGCGGGTCCTTGCCGAGCGCAGAGAACACCAGCATGCCGCCGGCGAGCATCAGCACCACCGCGAGCAGCGGTGACAGGAAGGACATCAGCCGCGAGGGTTCGGCGCGGGCTTCGAGCTCAAGCATGCAAGGACTCCGCGCGGTTCGCAGGCAGCGGTTCGGAGGGTTCGTCGCCCGGCCACATGCCGCTCATCCACACGCCGATGTCCTCCACCGTCGTCTCGGACGCGGGGCGGGTGGGCGACAGCCGGCCCTTGGCGATCACGGCGATGCGGTCGCAGATCTCGAACAGCTCGTCGAGCTCTTCCGAGATGACCAGCACCGCGCAGCCGCGGTCACGCAGGTCGATCAGCGACTGGCGGATGAAGGTGGCCGCGCCCACGTCGACGCCCCAGGTGGGCTGGGCGCAGACCAGCAGCTTCGGCGCCTGCAGGATCTCGCGCCCGACGATGAACTTCTGCAGGTTGCCGCCCGACAGCGATTTGGCTGCCGCGCCGGGGCCGCCGCACTTGACGTTGAAGGCCTCGATGCAGCGCTGGGCAAAGTTGCGTGCGCGGTCGAAGCGCAGGAAGCCCCCTGCGAGCAGGCCCTGGCTGTGCGCAGCGGTCAGCAGGGCATTGTCCGCCAGTGACAGGCCGGGCACGGCGCCGCGGCCCAGGCGTTCCTCGGGCACGAAGCACAGGCCGAGCTTGCGCCGCGGGCCGGGGCTGAGCCGGCCGGCCTCGACGCCGCAGATCTGCACCGGGAATTTCTCCGCCAGCACGTCCTCGCCGGAAATCGCGCGCAGCAGTTCCTGCTGGCCGTTGCCCGACACGCCGGCGATGCCGACGATCTCGCCGGCGCGCACGTCGAGGTGGATGTCCTTGAGGTCGGTGCCGAAGGGGTCGTCGCTGGCGTGCGACAGCCCCGCCAGGCGCAGGCGCACCTCGCCATCCG
Organism: Thauera humireducens; assembly: GCF_001051995.2. Classification (NCBI taxonomy): domain Bacteria; kingdom Pseudomonadati; phylum Pseudomonadota; class Betaproteobacteria; order Rhodocyclales; family Zoogloeaceae; genus Thauera; species Thauera humireducens. The sequence continues at coordinate 88,866 of NZ_CP014646.1, forward strand.
TTCTGGCTGCGCCATGCTCGCAGTGCGGCAGATCCTTGCCGATCATCAGTCGTGCCATCGACTGCGGTGTTTCCTGCGCCGGAATGCATTCGCCGGTGACCTTGCCGCCGCGCAGCACGGTGGCGGTGTGGCACAGCGCCTGGATCTCGTCGAGCTTGTGGCTGATGTAGAGGATCGAGCAGCCTTCGGCCGCGAGCTGGCGCAGGGTCTCGAACAGCTTGCGCACCGCCTGCGGCGTCAGCACCGAGGTCGGCTCGTCCATGATCAGCAGGCGCGGGTTCTGCAGCAGGCAGCGGATGATCTCGACGCGCTGGCGCTCGCCCACCGACAACGCGTGGACGTGGCGGCGCGGATCGACCGGCAGGCCGTAGCGTTCGGACACCTCGGTGATGCGCTGCGCCAGTTCGTCCAGCGCCGGGTTGCCGGGCAGGGCCAGCGCCACGTTCTCGACCACGGTGAGGGTTTCGAACAGCGAGAAGTGCTGGAACACCATGCCGATACCCAGGCTACGGGCGTGTGCCGGATTCTCGACGCGGACTTCCTCGCCTTCCCAGTAGATCTGCCCGGCGCTCTGGTGCGTGACGCCGTAGATGATCTTCATCAGCGTCGATTTGCCGGCCCCGTTCTCGCCCAGGATGGCGCGGATCTCGCCGGGCCGTACCGACAGATCGACCTGGTCGTTGGCGACCACGGTCGGATAGACCTTGCTGATCCCCCGCAGCTGCAGGCGTGGTGCGGCCGGAGGCGGGACGGGTTGGGAGGTGCTCTGACTCATGGTCGGTGCATCTGCGGCATCGGCGGACGGGGCAGGTTGTGCTCGTGGGGGCGCATTGTGCCTCAAGTCCCGCGGATCTCCCGCATCGCGTCGGCGGCGCGGAGGATCGCTTCGGGCGTCGCCGGCGCATCGAGCGGCGGCGCGACGCGGTGTCCGGCGAGGCTGCCGAGCGCGTCGCGGAGGGCGAAGAACACCGAGAACGCCAGCAGCAGCGGCGGTTCACCCACCGCCTTGGAGCGCAGGATGGTGTCCTCGCGGTTGACGTTGTCGAACAGCCGCACACGGAAATCGGGCGGGCAGTCGTGGACGGCCGGAATCTTGTAGGTGGAGGGCGCGTGCGTCAGCAGGCGGCCCTCGTCGTTCCACACCAGCTCCTCCAGCGTCAGCCAGCCCAGGCCCTGCATGAAGCCGCCCTCGACCTGGCCGCGGTCGATCGCCGGGTTGATCGAGCGGCCGGCGTCGTGCAATAGGTCGGCCCGCAGCAGCGTCCATTCGCCGGTCAGGGTATCGAGCGCGACTTCGGACACCGCCGCGCCGTAGGCGAAATAGTAGAAGGGGTGGCCGGTGAGCGTGCGGGCGTCCCAGTGCAGGCCGGGGGTGGCGTAGAAACCGTCGGACCACAGCTGCACGCGGGCGACGTAGGCCTCGCGCACGAGCTGGGCGAAAGGGGTGCGTGCGGCACCGGCCTGCACCTGGTCGTCGGCGAACACCACGTCGGCGGCGGCAACGCTGGCCCGCTCGGCGGCGAACGCGGCCAGGCGGCCGCGGATGCGGCGCGCGGCGGCTTCGGCGGCCTTGCCGTTGAGGTCCGAGCCGCTCGACGCCGCCGTGGCCGAGGTGTTGGCGACCTTGCCGGTGTCGGTGGCGGTGCAGCGGATGCGCGCCAGCGGCACGCCCAGCGTGTGCGCCACCACTTGCGCGACCTTGGTGTTGAGACCCTGGCCCATCTCGGTGCCGCCGTGGTTCACCAGTACCGAGCCGTCGGTATAGACATGCACCAGCGCGCCGGCCTGGTTGAGGTGGCTGAGGTTGAAGGAGATGCCGAACTTCACCGGTGTCAGCGCCAGCCCCTTGCGTATCACCGGGCTGCCGGCGTTGAAGGCGGCAATGTTCGCGCGGCGGGCGCGGTAGTCGCTGTCTTCTTCCAGCTGCGCGACCAGGGCGTGGATGACGTTGTCGGCGACCGGCTGGCCGTAGGGCGTGGTGTCGCGGCCGGTACCGGCCTGTGCCGCGTAGAAGTTGCGCTTGCGCACGTCCAGCGGGTCCAGGCCGGTGGTGTAGGCGATGTCGTCGAGGATGTGCTCGATCGCGAAGGCGCCCTGCGGTCCGCCGAAGCCGCGGAAGGCGGTGCTCGACTGGCGGTTGGTGCGCGCGCAGCAGGCGGAGATGTCGGCCGCGGGCAGGTAGTAGGCGTTGTCGACATGGCAGACGGCGCGCGTTGCGACCGGGCCGCTGAGGTCGGCCGACCAGCCGGCGTCGAGCACCATGTCGATGCGCACGCCGTGCAGCAGGCCGTCGGCCCCGAAGCCGGCAGCCCAGTCGTAATGCACGGCGTGGCGCTTGCCGGTGACGAGCATGTCGTCGTCGCGGTCGGGTCGCAGCTTCACCGGGCGCTGCAGCCGGTGTGCGGCCAGCGCCGCGATGCAGGCGAACACGGCGGACTGCGACTCCTTGCCGCCGAAGCCGCCGCCCATGCGCCGCACCTCGACCCGCACCCTGTTGCTGGTCACGCCGAGCATGGTCGCCACGGCGTGCTGCATCTCGGTCGGGTGCTGGGTGGAGCTGTGCAGGTGCAGGTCGCCATCCTCCGTCGGCCAGGCGTAGGCGATCTGGCCCTCGAGATAGAAGTGCTCCTGCGCGCCGACCCGGGCGCGGCCGGCAAGCTGCAGCGGGGCGTCGGCGAGGGCCGCGCCGGCATCGCCGCAGGCGAGCTTGAGCGGCGGCAGCACCCAGGACTGCTGGCGGCGGGCTTCGAGCGGATCGAGCACGGCGGGCAGCGGCGCGTAATCTGCCGCGACATGGCGCGCGGCGTGGCGCGCCTGTTCGCGCGTGTCGGCGACGACGGCGAACACCGGCTGGCCGAGGTAATGGACTTCGCCCGCGGCCAGGATCGGCTCGTCGTGCAGCACGGCGCCGCAGTCGTTCAGACCGGGAATGTCGGCCGCGGTGAGCACCGCGCGTACGCCGGGCGCCGCGCGCACGGCCTCGAGGTCGAGGGCCGTGATCCGTGCATGCGCATGTGGCGACAGGCCGAGGGCGCAGTGCAGTGTGCCGGCGAGTTCGGGCAGGTCATCCACATACGGGGCGCCGCCGGTGACGTGCAGGTGGGCGGACTCGTGCGGCGGGACGGGGCGGCTCATCGCGGTGCTCCTTCGCGCAGCGCGGACACCCGGGTTGCGGTGCCGGGCAGCGGGTCCTGCGGGCGGGTTTCGAGCCAGAGGCGCCACAGCAGGTTGCGCGCCACGCGGCGGCGATAGTCGGCGCTGGCACGCAGGTCGGTGAGCGGCGCGTAGTCGGCGTCGAGCGCAGCCATCGCGGCGCGGACCGTCGCCTCGCTCCACGGCTGGCCGGCGAGGGCCGCCTCGGCGACCGTGGCGCGGCGCGGTGTCGCCGCCATGCCGCCGAAGGCAATGCGCGCGTCGTCAATCCGCGGCACGGCGCTGCTGGCAGCCGGCGCGAAACGCAGCGCGAACGCGGCGCAGACGGCGGAGATGTCGGAGTCGAAACGCTTGGCGAGCTTGTAGCTGCGGAACACCTGGCCAGCGTCGGGCAGCGGCACTTCGATCGCGGTCAGGAGCTCGTCGGGCATCATCGCGGTTTGTCGGTAGCCCATGTACAAGGCCTCCAGTGGCAGGCGACGTCGTCCGCGCACACTTGCAAGTTCGACGCTGGCGCCGAGCGCGATCAGTGCCGGCATGGAATCGCCGATGGGCGAACCGTTGGCGACATTGCCGCCGAGCGTGCCGGCGTTGCGGATCGGTGGCGAGGCGAAGCGTTCGGCAATCTCGGCCAGCTGCGGCCAGTGTGCGACCAGCGCCGACCAGGCCGCGGTGAGGCTCGCGCCGGCGCCGATGCGCAGCCGGCCATCGTGCACATCGATCCGTTTCAGCTCATCCACGGTGCCAAGATGAATGACGTCGGCGAGGTCGCGAAGCTGCTTCGTCACCCACAGGCCGATATCGGTGCAGCCGGCCAGCAGCGTCGCATTGGGCGATTCCGCGCGGGCGGCAAGCAGCGCGTCGAGCGTGCGGGGGGCGCGGAAGCGGCCTGCGGGGTGATGGAGGTCCAGGGGCGCGCCGGTGTCCAGGCTGCGCAGCCGGTCCCGCAGTGCGGCGCGGTCGAACGCTGCTGCGGGCAACTCGAACATGCGCTGCGCGGCGTCGAGGATGGGGCGGTAGCCGGTGCAGCGGCACAGGTTGCCGCTCAGCGCGCTGCGCGCGGCTTCAGTTGGCGGGCGCGATGCGTCAGCGGACGCGTTCGTGTAGTGCGCCCACAAGGACATCACGAAACCCGGGGTGCAGAAGCCGCACTGCGAGCCGTGGCAGTCGATCATGGCCTGCTGCGCCGGGTGCAGGCTGCCGTCCGCTGCGCGGATGCCCTCCACGGTGAATACCGCCTTGCCGTCGAGTGCTGGCAGGAACTGGATGCAGGCGTTGAGGGCGGCGAGGCGGACGCCGTCCGGGGCGGACGGGTCGAGTTCCCCGACGACCACCGTGCAGGCGCCGCAGTCGCCCTCGGCGCAGCCCTCCTTGGTGCCACGGAGTCCGCGCGATTCGCGCAGCCACGCCAGCAGGCTGCGGCTGGGGGCGCAGTCAGCGATCTCGACGGCCTCGTCGTTGAGCAGCAGGCGAATCGGACGTGACGGTGCGGCGGCGCGGTTCATCGGATCGACTCCTGCGGCGTGGCTGGGTTGTCGTGAAATGCGTCACGGAGACCCGTCCGGCGGGGTGAAATCGCTCGGGGATGTCGGGCTCCTGTACAGCCGAAGGTCTCAGACCGGGCGGAGCCTTGTCAATCGGGGATTTCGGACCCCTTGAACGGGGTGGCGGAGGGCGCGGGAATGAGGCCTTCAGCTGCGCTTGAATTCGTACTTTCTATCGATAAATCAGAAACTTGTTTGAAAAGACGGTTTGTCGCGCGCAGCGGGGCGGCTATACTGCAGCCATTGTGTTGCGGTGCAGCAAGTGCTGTCGCCGCACATCGGTGCTTCCCGGCTGCGCGAATGCCGGCCCGGGCTCGAAGCGACCGATGCGAACGCGCCCCTTTGCCAACTATCAGGAACCGATCATGACAACTCGCACGCATTTCATTGCTGCCGCCCTCGCGCTTGGCCTGGCGGCTGCGCCCGCCCTCGCCGAGACCGCCACCATGAAGGTTGCGCTGGCCGACTCCGCCATGCAGACCCAACCCCTGGCCGTGATGCTCGACCAGCCGACGGGCGGCGCCTTTGTTTACCTGCCGGAAGAAGGCTGGAAGTTCGCGGGCCGCAATGCAGCAGCGGGCAATGTCGACGCGCCCGTGCCGGGCGCCGGCCAGCCGGTGAGCCTGTTCGTCGATGGCCCGACCGGCTTCGTGTTCAGTTATGCCGTGGACAAGGGCTGGACCTATGCCGGCCGCGTCGGCGGCGCCGAGTAAGTCTTGTCGCGGGCGCGGCCTGTCGCGCCCGCCTAGTCCCGTGCGATCGGGCCCGACAGCGGCAGCGCCGGATCGCCCTCGGCCGCGACGGATTCTGCCTGCGCGGCCTTCAATTCGTCCGCGGACAGCTTCAGCGCGATGCTGTCGCGCTCATGCACGCCATCCATGTTCATCTGCGCGGCCGCGCGATTGAACCAGACGTAGGCCGTGATCGCGTTCTGCTCCACCCCCAGGCCGCTGCGGTAGAGCCGGCCAAGCTCCACCATGCCATCGGTGTTGCCGGCATTGGCCGACGCACGCACCCATTTCTCTGCGTACGCGTAGTTCTGCGGCACGCCCACGCCGCTGCGGTAGAGCTTGCCCAGTTGCAGCATCGCGCCCGAATGTCCGCTGGCGGCGGCACGGCTGAGCCAATGTACCGCTTCGGCGCCCGCGGCCTTGCCGTGCGAGGTGTCGAGCAGGGCGGCGCGCCCGATACGGTACTGCGCCTCGGGGTCGCCGGCCTTGGCGGCTTCGAGCGTACTCGAGGTCGGGGGCGCCTCCTGCTCTGCGGCAACGCTCGCCTCGCCGTTGTCCTCGCGGGTTAGCAGCGCGGCGGCAACCAGGCCGATGCCTGCCAGTAGCACCGCGGCGACAAGCGTCGCCAAGGAGCCCGTCCGTGGTGTGCGCATGCTGTTGCGCACCGGCAGCGCGGCGATGAAGCGATGGGAGCAGGCCAGGCAGCGGTAAGGCTGGCCGCCCGGATGGGAGAGCTTCTCTTCGTGTGAGCGCCAGCGTGACTCGCGGCAGCGGCTCGCACCACATTCGGGGCAGCAGGGCGCGGCGCGAGCGCTCATGATGTGGAATGCCTTCAGCGGTCTTCCCGGCGCCTCGGAGCGGCCCGGGTGTTTCGGGGAATACCGCGTGTGTGTGCAGCACGCGATTTCTGGGATGTGTCGAGATGCGATTCTCGATCAAACAGGGCTGCAGTTCAAGGCGGACGCGGGGTCTGGACGCGCGCGGGCCTGCGCATGGGGACGGACGATATGAAAAAGGGGTGCCGAGCGGCACCCCTTTTCAGTTGGGGGCTTGCCCCCGATTCAGCCCTGATCCCGGAATCAGCCGCAGGTCCCCACTGCACCGCAGGCCGTGCAGAAGTCGCAACCGTCCTTGCGGATCACCGTGTGGTTGCCGCATTCGGTGCACAGCGCGCCCTGCATCAGCTTGGGCTCGTTGTCGTCACGCGGCGATTCGAGAATGCCCATCTCGCGCGTCGGATAGCCCTTTTCATCCAGCACGCCGAGCATGGCGTAGCGGTGGATGATGAGCTGCGCCAGATAGGCCACGGTGCTGGGCCAGTTCTGCTGGCGGCGGGTGCCGGGCACGAAGGCCATGAAGTCGCCCAGCGGCTCGGGGTAGTCGAGCAGCTTGCGCAGCTTCATGCCGATCCAGGCCGGATCCATGACGCGCATGTCGAGCGACAGGATGCGGGTCAGGCCGTCCAGGGCGCGCGGGTAGTTGCCCGACAGCCACACCGAGTACGGGCGGGTGACGCCGTCCGGCAGGGTGATTTCCTTCAGGCCGAGCACGAAGTCTTCACTGGTGGCCGGGTTGTAGATGTCCACCGTCCACGACAGCGTGCCGTCGGTGCCGGTCTTGGGCTCTTCGAGGCTGAACAGGGTGTCGAGCACACCGTTGCTCTCGTCTTCCTTGTCGAACACGCCGAGCTTCTCGCAGCGGTAGTTGACGACCTGGGCGAAGGCCGACACCACGCCGGGCACCAGCTTCTTCTCGCCGTGCGGCGGGAAGGGCATCTCGAACGAGCGCTCGCCGACGGTGCGGGCCAGGGTGTCGAGCTTGAGCTTGAGCCAGGCGCGGTCGTTGGCGCGCATGTCCATCGACAGGGTCTTCGCCACCGCACCCAGGCCGCGCGGCTGGTCGGCGCCGTTCACCCACACTTCGAACGGGAAGGTGCCGCCATTGGTGCCGAACTGGCCGACGAACAGCGCGAAGTCGCCGGTCGGGGTGTTGAGCATGTAGGTCCAGGCCATGTTGCCGTCCGGCATCTCGGGGCGGCCGGGCCAGCGTAGGCTGGACAGCACCGGGGCGGGCAGGCTCTTGATCGACAGGCGCTTGTTGGCGTCGACGATCTCGACGTCGTGCGGCTGCTTCTGCTCGGCGGTCGGGGTCACCGACAGCACGGAGCCCAGCACGTTGTTGGGGCGGTAGGTGGCGAGGCCCTTCAGGCCGGCCTTCCACGCGGTGAGGTAGAGGTCCTCGAACTCTGCGTACGGGTAGTCCTCGGGCACGTTCACCGTCTTGGAGATGGACGTGTCGATGTAGGGCGCGACCGCGGCGACCATGTCCTTGTGCGCCTGCGCGGAGATCTCCAGCGCGGTGACGAAGGATTCCGGCAGCTTGTCCACGTTGCCGCCGAGGTGGCGGTACAGGCGCCACGCGTAGTCCTCGACCGCATACTCCTTGAAGGTGCCGTCGGCCATGCGCTTGCGGCGGGTGTAGGTGTAGGAGAAGGGCGGTTCGATGCCGTTGGAGGCGTTGTCGGCGAAGGCCAGGCTGATGGTGCCGGTGGGCGCGATCGACAGCAGGTGCGAGTTGCGGATGCCGTTCTTGCGGATCTTGTCCTTCACCTCGGCCGGCAGGCGCGAGGCGAAGTTGCCGCCCGAGAGGTACAGGTCGGCGTTGAACAGCGGGAAGGCGCCGCGCTCCTTGGCCAGGTCGGACGAGGCCAGGTAGGCGCGGTTGCGCATGAACTCGGAGATCTTGCGTGCTTCCTCGCGCGCTTCAGGGGTGTCGTAGCGCTTGCCGAGCATGATCAGCGCGTCACCCAGGCCGGTGAAGCCCAGGCCCACGCGGCGCTTGGATTGCGCTTCGGCGTGCTGTTGCGCGAGCGGCCAGTGGGTCGCTTCGAGCACGTTGTCGAGCATGCGGATGGAGACGTCGACCACCTTGCCGAAGCCGGCGTAGTCGAACTCGGCCTTGTCGGTGAACGGGTTCTTGACGAAGGGCGTGAGGTTGATCGAGCCCAGGCAGCAGCAGCCGTAGGGCGGCAGCGGCTGTTCGGCGCAGGGGTTGGTGGCCTCGATGGTCTCGCAGTAGTACAGGTTGTTGTCCTGGTTCATGCGGTCGAGGAACAGGATGCCCGGCTCGGCGTGGTCGTAGGTCGAGCGCATGACCTGGTCCCACAGTTCGCGCGCGCGCACCTTGCGGTACACCCACAGGCCGTCGTCGCGCTGGTAGGCGCCGGCGTCCTTCAGTTCTTCGGTGGGCTCGGCCTTGTGCACCAGCTCGACGTCGCCGTCGGCCTCGACGGCCTGCATGAAGGGGTCGGTGACGCCGACCGAGATGTTGAAGTTGGTGAGGTCGCCTTCGTCCTTGGCGTGGATGAATTCCTCGATGTCCGGATGGTCGCAGCGCAGCACGCCCATCTGCGCGCCGCGGCGGGCGCCGGCCGATTCGACCGTTTCGCACGAGCGGTCGAACACGCGCATGTAGGACACCGGGCCGGAGGCGTTGGAGGCCGTGCCCTTGACCAGCGCGCCCTTCGGACGGATCGACGAGAAGTCGTAACCCACGCCGCCACCGCGGCGCATGGTTTCGGCGGCCTGGGCCAGCGCGGTGTAGATGCCGGGACGGCCATCGACGGCTTCGGTCACCGAGTCGCCGACCGGCTGCACGAAGCAGTTGATCAGCGTGGCGGCCAGCGTGGTGCCCGCGGCACTGTTGATGCGGCCGGCGGGCACGAAGCCCTTTTCCTGCGCCTCGAGGAACTTCGCCTCCCAGTGGGCGCGCTTGTCTTCGGCCTCGATCGCGGCAAGGGCACGCGCGACGCGCTGGCGCACCTGCGCAACGGTCTGCTCGTCGCCCTTGGCATATTTCTCGATGAGGACTTCGCCCGAGATTTCCTGCATTGCCAGGTTAGCGGCGGTGGGCTTGACGTTGCCTTGGGTGGGTGCGCTGGTGGTCTCGCTCATGGTCTTTTTCTTCATCCGTGGGTAGTTCAGAAAACGGACTGAAGAATAGCGCCTAAACCGCGTTAGCGCAAAAAAATAAAATGCTTTAAAAACAGTCTCTTAATTGTTTCTTTTGTGTTGCATTTAAAAAAATAATACTAGATGTAGTAGCAACAAGCGGCCCGTTTCTTGTACGAAAACCCAGTGTTCTCGCGGGTTTAGAGGTCTCTGGCGACCCGGCGGGGGGCAGACGGGAAGAACAGGGACAGGTAGGCCGCGAGGTTCAGTTCGGCCTCCTCGCGCACTGCGGCGATGCATTCCGCATCGAGTTCGAGCAGGTCCCACACGGTCTGGTCGATGCGGGCGCCGACCTGTTCGCTCGACTCGCCAATCCTGTCCGCGGCGACGATGTGGCTGGCCAGGTTGAGTGCTGCGGCGTCGGCGGCGTGTTCTCCGCCGAGCCGCGGCAGCGTCTGCGCACCGATGGCTTCGGCGAAGGCTCGGGGCACCCGCCACTGGTCCATCAGCGTCGCGCCGACCTCGGCGAAGTCGCAGCCGACGATCCGCCTTTCGACGAGGTGCAGGGGCTCTCCGCCTTGCCCGGCAATCGTGCGGGCCTCCGCGGCCAGTTCCGGCGCGGTCTGGAACAGCACGAGGTGGCCGATGTCGGCCAGCAGGCCCATCACGAAACTGCGTTCCGCCGCGACCGCGCCCGTCCGTTGTGCGATGGCGTGGGACGCCAGCGCACACAGCACGCTCTCGCGCCAGAAGCGGTTCATGTCCAGCTGCGCAGGGCGGATGCCTGCGAACACCGCATGCAGCGACATCGCCAGCACGAGGTCGTGAACCTGCTGCAGGCCAAGGATCTGCACCGCGCGCACGACGTTGTCGATCTCGCCCCGATAGCCGTACATCGCGCTGTTGACCAGGCGCAGCAGCCGGGCTGTGAGGGCCGGGTCAGCCGAGACCAGGCGCGCGACCTCGAACACCGATCCGTCCGGCGACTCCAGTTGCTCGCGCACGCGTTCGTATACCGTCGGCAGCGAGGTCAGGGCTTCGATCTGGCTGACCAGTTCCTGGGCTGAATGCATGGAGGACTCCTGTTGCGTAGCGCCGATTATCCGTGATCGACCCTGGCGCTGGAATTGCGGGGCGTGAACACGAGCGGGACGGCGGGGGGCAGTTCGGGCTGCAGGGTGACGTGCTCGATGGCGAAGCGCGCGTGCAGCAGCGCCCGTTCCGCATCCAGCACGGCCTGCCATGGCTGTTCGCCGTTGAGCAGGATGTGAGCCGACAGCGCGGTGCGGCGCGAATCCAGGCTCCAGATGTGGAGGTCATGGACCGAGCGCACGCCGGGCACCGCCGCCATGCTGCGGCCCACTTCGGGCAGCGACAGGCCGTCGGGCACGCCTTCGAGCAGGGTATGCAGCACGTTGCGCAGCAGCGACAGCGTGGAGAACAGGATCAGGCCGCAGATCAGCATGGTCAGCAGCGGATCGATCGGCGTCCAGCCGGTGAACTGGATGACGAGGCCGGAGCCGAGCGCCGCCACCGAGCCGAGCAGGTCGCCCATCACGTGCAGCAGCGCGCCGCGGGTGTTGAGGTCGCCTTCGCCGCGGGTCAGCAGCCAGGCGACGGCGAGGTTGAGCACGAGGCCGCCCAGCGCCACCAGCGTCACCATCTCGCCGGCGATCTCGCGTGGCTCGAGCAGCCGAAGCACCGCCTGCCACAGCAGCAGGGCCACCACGGCGAGCATGAACAGGCTGTTGGCCAGCGCTGCGAGCGCCTCGACCCGACGCAGGCCATAGGAGTGGCGCGGACCCGTCGGGCGCAGCGCAATGCGCGCCGCAATCGCGGCCAGCCCGAGCGACAGCGCGTCGGTGACCATGTGTCCGGCGTCGCCCAGCAGCGCCAGCGAACCCGACCACCAGCCCGCCAGCGCCTCGACTGCGGCGAAGCCGAGCGTCAGCGCGAGCGCCAGCGGCAGGTAGCGGCTGGCGGCGTGGTCGTGATGGTGATGGCCGTGCCCATGTCCGCCATGCACGTGTTCGTGGTCGTGCGCGTGGGAATGGTCGTGATCGTGGTGGTGTCGTGGTTCGTGCGTCGCTGCCATGCGTTGCGGTCCCTCTTGCGGATGACGCGATTATGCGGCGCGTGGCCGGCCGTGGCACGCGGCGGGCGCGGCGGCGGGCAGGAGGGCATCGGGCAAGGGGAGGCGCAATAGGTAAAACCATCTAGCGCGCTGCCTCATTTCCCCAATTTCTGTAGGGACATCGGAGGCCTAGAGTGGCAACCACGCCAATGGCACCTGGAGTCCCGTCATGAAGTCCCGTTCCGAATCCCCTGCAATCCCGGCCTCGCCCTCGCGCCGTGCCTTCCTGCGCGGCGTGCCGGTGGTCACCGCTGCCGCGGCGATCGCGCCCACGCCGGCGATCGCCAGCACCGGCAAGCACCAGTGGGCGATGCTGATCGACGTGCGCAAGTGCATCGGCTGCCAGGCCTGCACCGTGTCCTGCATCCAGGAGAACGCGGTGCCCGAGGGCAGCTTCCGCACCGTCGTGTCGACCTACAGCGTCAAGCTCACCGACAGCGCCCAGCCCGCCGGCACCTACGTGCTGCCGCGCCTGTGCAACCATTGCGACAACCCGCCGTGCATCCCGGTGTGCCCGGTGAGCGCCACCTACAAGCGCGAGGACGGCATCGTCGCCGTCGATGGCGACCGCTGCGTGGGCTGCGCCTACTGCGTGCAGGCCTGTCCCTACGACGCGCGCTTCATCAACCACGAGACCAACAAGGCCGACAAATGCACCTTCTGCGCGCACCGCGTGGATGCCGGCCTGTTGCCCGCCTGCGTCGAGACCTGTGTCGGCGGCGCGCGCATCTTCGGCGACATCAACGACCCCGACGGCGAGCTTGCCCGCCGCCTGAAGGACGCGCAGCCGCAGTTGAAGGTGCTCAAGCCCGAGCTCGAGACCGCGCCGCGGGTGTTCTACATCGGCCTCGACGAACGCTTCACCGGCAAGGTCGAAGGCGAGGGCACGCTGTGGAAGCCCCGCAACCTGCCGCACGCCTGAACCGCACGCGAGGAGATCCATCATGAACCCGAACATCGTAGAAACCATCAACGTCGCGCGTGAAGTCGCGTGGCTGCCGTGGGCGGTGCAGTACTTCTTCCTCATCGGCCTGTCCTACGGCGCCTTCCTGCTGTCGCTGCCGGGCGTCGTCTTCCGCCGTCCGGGCTGGGCGGGCATCTCGCGCCTGGCGCTGCTTGGTGCGCTGGTGTGCGGCCTGGCCGCGCCGGTGGCATTGCTGGCCGACCTGCACCAGCCGGGCCGCTTCTGGCATTTCTATGCCTACTTCACGCCCACCTCGTGGATGTCGTGGGGGGCGTTCTTCATCCCGGTGTATCTGGTCGGCTTGCTGACCTACGCCTGGCTGGCCTTGCGTCCTGACCTGGCGCGCCATGCCGCCGCCGGCGGCAAGCTGGCCGCTGTGGCCGGCCTGCTCGCCTATGGCGGGCATGAAAGTCGCGGTGCGCTGAAGGCCGCGGCCCTGCTGGCCTTGGTCGGTGCCACGCTGGTGGCGCTGTACACGGGGGCTGAAGTGGCCGTGGTACAGGCGCGTCCGCTGTGGAACACGCCGCTGCTGCCGGTCCAGTTCGTCGTGACCGCGCTGGCCGGGGCCGCCGGTCTGGCGCTGCTGTTCAACCGCTACAGCGCCCGCAACCCGGCGAGCACCCGCAGCCTGGCGCATGTGCTGGCAGCGACCCAGCTCGTTGCGCTGGCCATCGGTGCGCTGTGGCTGGCGCTGGGACTGTCCGGCGTCTCGCCGGTCCATGCCCGGGCGCTGGCCGAAGTCGGCCCCTCGGCCAACTGGCAGCTGTCCGCCGCATGGGCGGTCGCCGCGACCGTGCTGACCCTGCTGCTGGCGTGGAAGCGCCCCGGCTCCGGCCTGCTGATCGGCCTGCTGGCACTGCATTCGGCCTGGATGATGCGCTGGTCCATCTTCATCGGCGGCCAGGAAGTGCCCAAGACCGGCGCCGGCTACTACAGCTACTCGCTGCCGCTCGGCCCCGAAGGCCTGATGGGCATCGTCGGTACCGCCGGGTTGTGCGTCTTCCTCTTCGTTCTCATCACCACCTTGCTGCCGCTCGACCGCCTCGCAGCCGGTTCCACCGACAAGGCCGGCGCCTGAGCGTGCGCGACCAAGGAGAAGCATCATGAAAATCGAACGTCGTGAAATCATCGCCGCCGGCGGCCTGGCTGCCGTCGCCGCCGGCTTCTCGCAGACCCTCGGCCGCATGGTGGCCAACTTCACCGGCCCCGAAGAAGAGAAGATCGCCGAGGGCCGCCACATCCACGGCCGCTCGGCCGCGCCGGAGTACACCGTTGATCCGGTCACCGGCGAGCTCACGCCCAACCCCGATCAGCAGGTCAGCTACACCGCCTGTCTGGGCTGCACCACGTTGTGCGGCGTTCGGGTGCGCGTCGACAAGCCCACCGGCAACATCATCCGTGTCAGCGGCAACCCTTACAGCCCGCTATCGACCGATCCGCATCTGCCGATGAAGGCCTCGGTCAAGGAAAGCCTGATCGCCCTGTCGCGCTTCCAGGACAAGGGCCTGGCGGGGCGCTCGACCGCCTGCGGTCGCGGTAATGCGGCGATGGACCAGATGAATTCGCCCTTCCGCGTGCTGACACCGCTCAAGCGCGTCGGCCCGCGCAATTCCGGCCAGTGGCAGCCGATTTCCTTCGAGCAGCTGGTGAAGGAGGTCGTCGAGGGCGGCGACCTGTTCGGCGAAGGCCATGTCGAGGGGCTGGCCGCGTTGCGCGACCTGAAGACGCCGATCGACGCCGACGCGCCCGAACTGGGGCCGCGGGTGAATCAGGTCGGCGTGCTGACCAGCGTCAACGACGGCCGCGAGGCCTTCAGCCGGCGCTTCTGGAACAAGGCCTACGGCACGCTCAACCATGTCGGCCACGGCTCGTACTGCGGCGGCGCCTACCGTTCCGGCTCGGGCGCCCTGTTCGGCGACCTCAAGGCCATGCCGCATGCTAAGCCCGACCTGTCGAATGCGGAGTTCGTGCTCTTCATCGGCACGGCGCCGGGTAACGCCGGCAACCCGTTCAAGATCACCGGCGCCAAGCTTGCCAAGGGGCGCATCGAAGGCACGCTGGACTACGTGGTGATCGATCCGGTCCTGAACAACTCCAACAACCTGGCGGCCGGCGACCGCGGGCGCTGGGTGCCGATCCGCCCGGGCACCGACGGTGCGCTGGTGATGGGCATGATGCGCTGGATGTTCGACAACGACCGGGTCAATACCGCCTATCTCGCCCATCCGAACCAGAAGGCGGCCGAAGCCGGCGGCGAGCCATCCTTCACCAACGCGAGCTGGCTGGTGATCGTGCAGGACGGGCATCCGCGTCAGGGCCGTTTCCTGCGCGGCTCGGACATCGGCATGACGGTGGCCGAGGCCGAGCGCTACAAGGACGCCGATCCCTACCTGGTGCTGGGCGCCGACGGCCAGCCGGTGCCGGCCGGCACGGCGACCGGCCCGGCGCCGCTGGAAGCGAACGGCGCGACCGTGATGCTGGGCGACAGGCCGGTGCTGCTGAAGACCGCGTTCGAGCTGCTGCGCGAATCGGCACGCACGCAAACGATTGCCGAGTACGCGGCAATCTGCGGCATTCCGGAGGAGATCATCGTCGGCCTTGCGGACGAATTCACCCGCCACGGTCGCAAGGCGAGCGCGGTGGCGCATGGCGGCATGATGGCAGGCAACGGCTTCTACAACGCCTACGCGGTGGTGACGCTCAATGCCCTGATCGGCAACCTGAACTACAAGGGCGGCTTCGTCATCAACGGCGGCGGCTTCAAGGATGCTGGTGCCGGTCCGCGCTACGACCTCGACGGTTTCCCCGGCCAGATCAAGCCTTCGGGCACGCCGCTGGGGCGCAACGTGGCTTACGAGCGCTCGGCCGAATTCGCCCGCCGCAAGGCCGAGGGCAAGGCCTACCCGGCGCGCGACGCCTGGTTCCCCAATGCCCCGGGCCTCGGCACCGAATGGTTCACCGGCGCGTTGCGCGGCTACCCCTACAACCTGAAGGCGCTGATCCTGTGGAGCTGCAACCCGATGTACGGCATCACCGGCATCCGGCCGCTGATCGAAGCGGGCCTGGCCGATCCGAAGCAGCTGCCGCTGATCATCTCGGTCGATCCGCTGATCAACGAGAGCAACACCTTTGCCGACTACATCGTGCCGGATTCGATCATGTACGAGAGCTGGGGCTGGGCTGCGTCGTGGAACGGCGTCCCAACCAAGGCCAGCACCGCGCGCTGGCCGGTGGTGGAGCCCAAGGCGGCGAAGGCGGCCGACGGCCAGCCGGTGGGCATGGAGACCTTCTACATCGCGCTCGCCAAGGCCATGGGCCTGCCGGGTTTCGGTCCGGAAGGGCTGGCCGACATGGACGGCAATCGCCTGCCGCTGGAACGCCCGGAAGACTGGTACCTGCGCGGCGGTGCCAACGTCGCCTTCGCCGGCAAGGCGCCGGTGGGCGATGCGAGCGACGAGGACCTGGCGCTGTCGGGGGTGGAGCGCATCCGCCCGGCGCTGGAGTCGGTGCTCAAGCCCGAGGAATGGCGCAAGGTGGCCTTCCTGTTCACCCGCGGCGGACGCTACCAGCCCGCCGGCGAGGCGCAGGACCCGGAACGCCCGGACTGGCAGGTGCACCGCTTCACCAAGCCGCTGTGGCTGTGGAACGACAACATCGGTGGCAGCCGCAACACGCTCACCGGCAAGCGCTTCACCGGCTGCGCGACCTGGCAGCCGCCGGCCTTCTTCGACGGTACGCCGGTGCGTGCGCTGCACACCGAGGCGGACTGGCCGCTGCAGATCGTCAGCTACAAGTCGCCGCTGCAGAACTCCTACAGCATCGCTACCCGCATCACCGGCCTGCACCCGGACAACCCGGTCATCGTGCATCCCGACGACGCGGCCCGGCTGGGCCTGCAGACCGGCGACAGCGCGCGCATCCGCACCCCGGGTGGGGCGGCCGAGTGCACCGTGATCGTGCATGAAGGCGTGATGCGCGGCGTGATGGCGATCGAGCACGGCTACGGCCACCGCGAACTGGGCGCGCGCGCCCATCGCATTGGCGATCAGTCGCAGCCCGACCGTCCGGACCTGCGCACCGGCATCAACCTTAACGATCTGGGCCTCAGCGACCCCACGCGGAACAACGAGGGCGTGTGGGTGGATGCGATCTCCGGCACGGCCGTGCGCCAGGGGATCCCCGCGCGCCTCGAGCGCGTCTGAGATCAGTCCAGCGCCGCCGGGTCCGCGCGCAGCATCAGGCGCGCGAGCTCGGCGGCGCTGCCGACGCCGGTTTTCTCCATGACGTGATGACGGTGCACATGCACCGTCTTCTCGCTGATGTCGAGCTCGCGCCCGACCAGCTTGTTGGGCAGCCCCTGCGCCACCAGGCGCGCGACCTCGCGCTCGCGCGGCGACAGGCGGTCCAGCAGTTTTCTGGCCTCTTCGCAGCGTGCCGCCCTGTCGCGCGCCTCGCAGCCGAGCTTGAGCGCCCGCCCCACGGCGTCGAGCAGGGCCTGATCCTTGAAGGGCTTCTCGAGGAAGTCGCAGGCGCCGTGCTTCATCGCCAGCACCGCCAGATCGACGTCGCCGTGGCCGGTGATGAACACGATGGGCACTGTCCAGCCGCGGCTGCGCAGCACCTGCTGCAGTTCCAGGCCGCTCATCATCGGCATGCGGATGTCGAGCACCAGACAGCCGACGACGTTGGCCTCGGGCAGGGCCGCGAGGAAATCCTCGGCCGAGGCGTGGGTGGCGACCCGCCAGCCCACCGATTCGAACAGGAACACCAGCGAGCGGCGGAAGGCGGCGTCGTCATCGACGACGTGGATGGCGAGATCTTCAGGTTCGGTCATGAGCGGGATCGTGTTTCAGTCCGGGCAGGGACAGGGTGAAGCAGGTGCCGATGCCGTCTGCAGGCGTGCCGGCGAACAGGCGCCCGCCGTGGGCTTCGGCGATGCTGCGGCAGATCGACAGGCCGAGCCCGAGGCCGTCGTCCTTGGTGGTGAAGAAGGGCTCGAACAGCCTGGCACGCGTGGCCTCGTCGATGCCGCTGCCGCGGTCGCGGACGATGATCTCGAGCCTGTCGCCGGTGGCGGCGAGCCGGATTTCGAGCGCCTGTCGCTCGGGGGGCTGGTCGCGGCTGGCGTCGTAGCCGTTCTTGAGCAGGTTCAGCAGGACCTGCTGGATCTGCAGGCGGTCGACCTCGATGCGGCTGTCCGGCGGCAGGGTGTCGGCGAAGGTGATCGCCGGCGCGCGCGCCATCATGCCGCGGAACAGGGCGATGGCCTCGGTGGCGAGTTCGACCGGCGCGACCGCCTCGCGGGCCGCGGTGCGCTTGCGCGCGAAGGCGCGGATGCGTGACAGGATGCCCGAGGCGCGTTCGGCCTGGGCGGCGATCTCGCCGGTCGCTTCGCGCAGCGCGGCGTCGGTCAGGCGGCCATTGTCGGCGCGGCGGATGATGCTGTTGGCGTAGTTGGCGATGGTGGCCAGCGGCTGGTTGAGTTCGTGGGCGAGCGTGCCCGACAGCTCGCCCAGCACCGACAGGCGGGCGAGGTGGTCGGCTTGTTCCTGCGTCGCGCGCGCGGCCGACTCCAGACGGTCGCGCTCGGCCAGTGCGGCGCTGAGGGCCGCGGTGCGCAGTTGCACCAGGTACTCGACGCGCACGGTGTACAGGATCCAGCCCAGCAGCACGAGGGCGAAACCTGCGACCCAGGGCCAGTAGCGCTGCGCCATCACCATCAGCGTGGGTTCGCGCAGGTAGGCGTAGGGACCGATCTCCAGCTTGCGGAACAGGTCATGCACCGACTGGTAGTCGGCCGGCACCGCCCAGGTCGGGTGGTCGCTGTCCGCATCCATCGACAGCAGCGCGATCGCGACCTGCCGGGCAAGCTCGGGTGGCGTGTGGCGCAGGCTGGCGAGCGGCCAGTCGGGGTAGAGCGGCGTGCTGGTGGCGCAGGGAAAGCCCGGCTCGTTGCGCGGCGCCAGCACGCGGAAGGCGCGGCCCGCCTCGCCGAGGCCCTCGAGCAGGCAGGCGCGCACGATGCCGGCGTCGGCACGGCCGCTGGCCACCGCGTCGAGCACCGTGCTCATCGGAAAGCCCACGCTCTGCAGTTCGGCGAAATCCTCGTCGGGGGACACGCCGATGTCCGCGAGCACGCCCCACGCGAGCTGAAACCCGCCGAAACCTTCCCGACCCACGATGGCGACGCGCTTGCCGCGCAGCTCGATCAGCGACTGAAGGTCGCTGCGGTCGGCGCGTACGATCACCGCCGAACCCAGCGCCCGCGCAGGCGTGCGTCCGCCGCCCGCGTCCAGCGTGAGGATGCGGCTGACGCCGAGTTCGGCCTCGAGTTCGACGTAGTGACCGGGATTGGTGACGATGAAGTCGAGCTTTCCCGCGGCAACGGCGGCACGCATGCCGGCGTGGTCGAGCTGTTCGAGCCGCACGGTCCGGCCGGGCAGCGCAGCCTCGAGGTGGTGCAGCAAGGGCGACCATTCGCCGACCGTGGCCTCCGAGCCGAGGAAGTCGAGCACGCCGATGCGGATCTCGCCGGATGTGCGCGCGGTCGCTGGCGGACTGGCCGCGAGGAGCAGCAGGGCCAGCGCGAGGCCGATTGCGCGCAACGGGTTGCAGATGGAAGGCATGGGCGCAAAATCGCCTTTTGCACGGCGGTCGTCAAGCTGCATGGACGGCGCGACCGCCCGCCCTGTAACGTTTCGGGCCCAAGCTGCCGCCTCTGGGCGAAGGAGTTTTCATCGATGAGACTGTTGAGCTGGAACATCCAGTGGGGCCGCGGGGCCGATGGCCGCGTGGAGCCGGCGCGAACCGTGGCGGCGATCCGGGCCGCGGGCGAGTTCGACCTGATCTGCCTGCAGGAGGTGGCCTGCAACTTCGAGGGCTTGCCGGGTGGATCGGGCGGCGACGAGGTGGCGCTGTTCGCGGCGGCGTTTCCCGGCTACACGCCGGTATTCGGAGCCGGCATGGATGTCCCGGACGGACGCGGTGGGCGGGCGCTGTTCGGCAACCTGTTGCTGTCGCGCCTGCCGGTGGGGCAGGTGTTCCGTCACATGCTGCCGGCGCCGGCTGATCCGGGGCTGCCGGCCATGCAGCGGGTGTGCGTCGAGGCAGTGGTCGGCGCACCCGGTGGCCCGTTGCGCATCCTGACGACGCACCTGGAGTACTACTCCGCCCGCCAGCGCGGCGCGCAGGTGGACGCGCTGCGCGCCCTGCAGGCCGAGGCCGCGGGGCAGGCGAGGCTGCCGGCGGCAGGCAAGGAGTCCAACCCGACCTTTGCCGCCTGGCCGCGTCTGGCCTCGGCCATCGTCTGCGGCGATTTCAACTGCGAACCGGGGTCGGCCGAATACGCGCGCATGCAGATGCCGCTGGGCGACGATGTGCCGGCCTGGCGCGATGCCTGGTCACTGCTGAATCCCGGCGTGCCGCATCCGCCCAGTGTCGGGCTGCATGGCGCGGACTGGCCCGACCGCGCCTACTGCTGCGACTTCTTCTTCGTTACCGAGGATCTCGCGCCGCGCCTGCGGAGCGTGCAGGTGCTGGCCGACACGCCGGCCTCGGACCACCAGCCGGTGGTGCTGGCGCTGAGCGACTGAGGGTGGGCGGAGCCCGCCCTCGCGTGATCCTCAGGATCTTTCCGCCATCGGTTCGACGAGGTCGCGGTAGGCGTGCCAGGTGGCGTGGCCGACGATGGGCATCGTCAGGACCAGGCCGACGTGAAAGGTCAGGAAACCGATCAGGGTCAGCGAGACGATCAGCACGGCCCACAGCAGCATCGGTGCCGGGTTGCGCAGAAGGGCGCCGAAGCTGGCCAGCATGGCGCTGACGGCATCCTGGTTGCGGTCGAGCATCAACGGGATGGAGACTACGCTGGCGGCGAAGGCGACGAAGGCGAAGATCAGGCCCACGCCGAAATACACGCCGAGGAACTCCAGGTTCTCGAGCCGCAGCATCTGGCCGACGAAGCCGGACAGGCTGGGCATCTCCTCGGTATAGAAGAGGGCGAACACGACCAGCGAGGCGCGCGCCCAGACGAGGAAGACCACGCCCAGCACGACGGCGAACACGCCGATGTTGCCCGCATTGCGCCGCCACACCGTCAGCGTCGGCGCCAGCGTGCAGGACTCGCCACGTTCGCGCCGGCGGCTGAGTTCGTACAGGCCCATGGCGAGGAAGGGGCCGAGGATGAGAAAGCCGGAGGTCAGCGCCGCGGTGTATTCGTAGGCGTGGCGGAACATGACGGTGAGCAGCAGCCCCATGCCGGTGAAGCAGAAGCCATAGAACAGGCTGGGGATGGGGCAGGCGCGGAGGTCGCCGAGGCCACGCCCGATCCATCGCAGCGGCGCGCCCGCCGGGACTTCGCGCACGCGCGGGAAGGGCGGCCCCGGGTCGTCGTCCGCCGGTTTGTGTGAGTCGGGACGGTTTTCGTTCTGCTGCGCCATGTCTCTCTCCTGTCGGGTCCTTGTTCGTGGCAGCGGAACGGGGGCGGCGCCTGTTGTCTTCTACCCGGAGGGTGTCAGTTCGGCCCCCGCAAGGCGTCGACCAGGGCATGCGGTGCTTCCTGCATCATCGCGTGGCCGGCGCCGGCAAGCACGATGATACGCGCGCTGCAGCCCGCCTTTTCAAGCGAATCGGATAGGGGTTTTACCGCATCCGCGGGCGTCATGCGGTCGAGCTCGCCGCTGATCAGCAGCGTGGGGCAGCGCACGCGTGCGGCGGCGGCCAGCCCGTCCTGCCACGCGTTGCAGGCCGCGAGGTCGCTGGCGAGGGCGCGCGCGCCCTGCTGCTGCATGCGCTGCAGGTTGGCCAGCTCGAACGCTGCGCGGCGTTCGGCGCCGAGCACGTCCGCGGGCGCGAAGGAGAACTTGTTGATCAGCGCGAAGGCGCGCTCGGGCTCGTTCTGTGCAGCGTCGAGCAGGAAGGGCGAGACCGGCATCGGCACGCAGCTGCCGACCAGCGCGAGGCGCTCGATGCGTTCGGGTGCCTTGCCCGCCGCGGCGAGTGCGACCAGCGAGCCCATGCTGTGGCCGCACAGGCGGATGCGGTCGAGGTCCAGGGCGTCGGCGAGTGCCAGCACCCAGGCGGCCATCGCATCGATGTCGGCCAGTGGCCCACCGGCCGATCCGCCGTGGCCGGGCAGGTCGGGCACGAGCACCCGTTCGCCGGCGGCGGCGAGCCCGGCGGCAATGTCGTCCCACACCGCGTGGTCGTGTCCGGCGCCATGGATCAGCAGCCAGGGCGCGGTGTCGCCGGGCTGTCGCGGGGCGAATTCGAACAGGGCGACCGGTTGGCCCTGGAGGTCGAGTTGTTTCATCGGCAGCGTCCGTGAGGGGTCTGTCAGGCGTGAAAGTCGGGTGTCCGGCCGGCGCGGGACGCGGGCCGGACGCAGGGAATGCGAAGGCGATGCGGGGTCAGGCGCGCTCGTCCGGCTCCAGCAGGTGCTCGATGGCGGCGATGCGGTCCTTGAGGACGAGCTTGCGTTTCTTGAGTCGGCGCAGCATGAGTTCGTCGCCGAGCGGAAGCTGCGCCAGCCGGCTGATCGCCTCGTCCAGGTCGTGGTGCTCGGTGCGCAGTTCATCCAGCCGGCGGCGCAGGCTGGTGGCATCGTCGAAGGGTTCGTCGCTCATGATTGACCTGTGCGCTCGGCGTCTGGGGAATGAAAGGCTTGGGCCGATGGTATTCGCCACCCCGCATGCTGACAACCGGAGCCGCCTTGCAGCGGCCGCCGGACAGGTGCCCTCGCAACCGGATGGCTGCCGCGGAGCGCGCGGATTCCCTATCATGCGCGCCTTGGATCATGAACTGGAGCAGCGCGCAGTGAATAAGGCGTTCGTGAAGGAAAACGACGGCGGGGACGATGATGAGGAACTCTCGCCCGCGCTACGCCTGCCGGCGGGCAGCAAGAACTACATGACCCGGCGCGGCTACGATGCGCTGCGCGCGGAACTGGACCAGCTGGTTCGCATCGAGCGACCGAAGCTGGTCGAGACCGTGGCCTGGGCGGCCGGGAACGGCGACCGCTCGGAGAACGGCGACTACATCTATGGCAAGAAGCGCCTGCGCGAGATCGACCGTCGCATCCGCTTCCTGATCAAGCGCATCGAGAGCGCCGAGGTCGTCGACCCGGAGCGGCAGCAGGAACTGGAGCAGGTGTTCTTTGGCGCGACCGTGAGTTTCTGCGACCTCGATACCGAGGAGGAGCAGACCTGGCAGATCGTCGGCGTGGACGAGGCCGATGCCTCGCAGGGGCGGATCAGCTGGATCTCGCCCCTGGCGCGCGCGGTGCTGAAGGCGAGGGTGGGCGACGTGGTGCGCTTCCAGAGCCCGGCGGGCATGCGGGAGATCGAGGTGGTGGAGATCCGGTACGTTTGAGCGGACAGGGCGGCGGGCGCGAGACGAACTATTTTTTGTAAGCCTGCTAAAGGTCCGGCCGGTCGCGCCGAAGATTGCCTCTGCCGACCCGGCGCTGTTGCGCCGCCGCGCGTGCGCGGGGTCCACGTCTTTCAGGAAGAAACCTATGTCGCTCAAGAACCTTACCGTATCGCAACGGTTCGTCCTCCTCGTTCTCGCCGCGCTGCTCGGCATGTTGCTGCTCGCCGTGCTGGGCCTGACTGGCACGCGCAGTGCCATGGAGGACGGCAACAACAAGTCCGTCCGTAATCTGGTTGAAAGCGCTCATGGCGTCGTCGCGCACTACGAGGCGCTGGAGCGTGCGGGCAAGATGAGCCGCGCCGAAGCGCAGTCGGCCGCGATGGAGGCCCTGCGCCCGGTGCGCTACGACACGACCGAGTACTACTACATCTGGACGCTCGACGGCGTCTCGGTGATGCATCCCGCCCGTCCCGAGATGGAGGGCCAGAACATGATCGGCAAGATCAGGTACGGCGACGGTCGTGACCTGATCGGCGACCTCGTCAGCGTGGTCCGCACTGCGCCGGAAGGCTTCCTGATGACCGAGTTTCCGCGTCCGGGCTCGACCACGGCGGTGCCGAAGCTGCAGTTCGTCAAGAAGGTTGACGGCTGGGGCTGGATCGTGGGGTCAGGGATTTACGTGGATGACGTCGATGCCCGCTTCATGTCCGGTGCCCTGCAGTTCGGCGGCATGGTCGCCGTGCTGCTCATCGCGCTGGTCCTGATCGCCTGGCGCGTCGCGCGCAGCGTGACGACGCAGCTCGGCGGCGAGCCAGCGTACGCAAACGAGATCATGCACCGCGTGGCGGAGGGCGACCTGCGCGTCGATGTGGAGGTCAAGGGCGGGGCCGACAGCCTGCTCGGAACCCTGGCGGGCATGGTCAACCAGCTGCGCGGCATGATGCGCGACATTGGCCGTAATGCCGAACAGGTGGCGGACAACTCGCGCGAGATCTCGGGGGTGTCGCGTTCGGTGTCGCAGGCGACCGAGAACCAGACCGGTGCGACGGCGGCGATTGCGGCCGCCATCGAGGAAATGACGGTCAGCATCGGCCAGATCACCGAGAACGCGGTCGGTGCCGAGCGCAACTCGGCGCGGGCGAGCGAACTGGCGGGCCAGGGCGCGACCCGTGCGGAGCGCGCGGCCAGCGAGATGCAGGCGATCGCCGGTACCGTCGGCGAGGCGGCGGGCAAGATCCAGTCGCTGGTGAGCAAGGCAAACGAGGTCGGCACGATTGCGAGCGTGATCAAGGAGATCGCGGCGCAGACCAACCTGCTGGCGCTCAACGCCGCGATCGAGGCGGCGCGCGCCGGGGAGCAGGGCCGCGGCTTTGCGGTGGTGGCGGACGAAGTGCGCAAGCTGGCCGAGCGCACGAGCACAGCGACGGTTCAGATCGAGGAAGTGATCGCGGGTATCCAGACCGAGACCCAGAGCACGATGGACGCCATGTCGCGCGTGTCGACGCAGGTGGATAGCGGCGTGGGCCTGGTGATGGATGCGAGCGAGTCGCTGCGCACCATCAACCAGGGTACGGCCGAAACCCTGGGTCAGATCCGCAGCGTGGCCGAAGCGACGACCGAGCAGAGCGCGGCCTCGACCGCGATCGCGCAGGAAGTCGAGCAGATCGCGCAGATGGTCGAGGGCACCAGCGACTCGATGCGTTCGGCGGTGTCGGCGGTCGAGCAGCTCGAGCAGCTATCGCGCGACCTGCACGACATGGTGGCGCGCTTCCGCGTCTGATCCCTTGCAACGTCGAGATGCAACGCCCGCGGGACCGCTGGTCCTCGCGGGCGTTTTTTTGCTTGCGTCAAGGCGTCGGCGATACGCCATCGGTCATGCTTGCTGTCACTCAAGTTATCTTGACCCGGGCCGATATCCGGCCCGTGAAGCGGGCAGATTGCTATGGAAAATGGGTAGCGGTTGCTGATTCATCCAAGAGGGGCATGAGCCGCCGACGCGTCCAGAAGCGCGGCCATATGCGTCCATCTTGCTTCAGATATGCGGTTTTTCGAGGGAGGGAAGATGTCATTTCAATCCATGCCGGTTGCGCGCCGGTTGATGCTGATCCTGGTGATTGCGCTGTTGGGTCTGATCGCACTGGCGGCAGGCTCGCTTTATGAACAACGGGCCGACATGGAGGCGGGCTACGAGCGCTCGATCAGGGGACATGTCGAGGTGGCGCACGGCATCGTGACTCACTACCACGGCCTCGAGCAGTCCGGCGCGATGACGCGCGATCAGGCCCAGGCTGCGGCGAAGGCCGCGCTCAGAGGGCTGCGCTACGAGGGCAATGAGTACTTCTGGGTCAATGACAGCGGCCCCCGCATGCTCATGCATCCGATCCGTCCCGAACTCGAAGGGCAGAACCTGGGCGAAAACAGGGACCCCAACGGCAAGTTCCTGTTCCGCGAGTTTGCCCGCGTGGCGAACGAGTCCGGGCAGGGCGTCGTCGATTACATGTGGCCGCGTCCGGGTTCGGAGGCCCCGCAGCCCAAGATGTCCTACGTGAAGATGTTCAAGCCCTGGGACTGGATCGTGGGTACCGGCGTCTATGTCGACGACATCGATCGCACCTTCAACGCATCGGCACTGCGCTTTGGCGGCATCGTCGCTGTCTTGCTGGTTCTGCTGGTCGTCGTCGCGTGGCGTGTCGTGCGCAGCGTGACGCGCCAGCTGGGCGGCGAGCCTGCCTATGCGGCCGAGGTCATGCATCGTGTGGCAGACGGCGACCTGCGCGTCGACGTGAAGGTGGATGGCGGCGCGGACAGCCTGCTGGGCACCCTGTCGTCGATGCTGGGCAAGCTGCGTCACATGATGGGCGAGATCTCGCATTGCTCGCAGCAGGTCGCGGGCAATTCGCGCGAGATCTCCGAGGTGTCGCGCTCGGTGTCGAGGGCCGCCGAAAGCCAGACCGACGCGACGTCGGCGATTGCGGCTGCCATCGAGGAGATGACGGTCAGCATCGGCCAGATCACCGAGAGTGCGATGGGCGCCGAGCGCAATTCGGCCCGCTCTGCCGAGCTCGCAAGCCAGGGCGCAAGCAAGGCCGAGCGTGCAGCGGGCGAAATGCAGGCCATCGCCGGCACGGTCGACGAGGCCGCAGGAAAGATCCAGCATCTGGTGAAGCGTGCTGACGAGGTCGGCACGATCGCCAGCGTGATCAAGGAGATCGCGGCGCAGACCAACCTGCTGGCGCTCAACGCGGCGATCGAGGCGGCGCGTGCGGGCGAGCAGGGCCGCGGTTTCGCGGTGGTGGCCGACGAGGTGCGCAAGCTGGCCGAGCGCACGAGCACCGCGACGGTGCAGATCGAGGAGGTCATTGCCGGCATCCAGAGCGAGACCCAGGGCACGGTGGATGCCATGTCGCGCGTGTCGACCCAGGTGGGCAGCGGCGTGACGCTGGTGCTCGACGCCACGGTCTCGCTGCGCGAGATTGCCGGCGGCGCGCAGGAGGCGCTGGGCCAGATCCGCAGCGTGGCCGAAGCGACGACCGAGCAGAGCGCGGCGTCGACCGCGATCGCGCAGGAGGTCGAGCAGATCGCGCAGATGGTCGAAGGCACCAGCGCGTCGATGCGTTCGGCGGTGTCGGCGGTCGAGCAGCTCGAAAGACTGTCGGTCGACCTCAGCGGCATGGTCGGGCGCTTCCGGGTCTGATCGATCGCATGTGAGGCGGGCGGGCTTGAAATCCGCCTCGCCGCCCCCAGCTAAGGCTCCATTCGAATAACCCCGACGGAGCCTTAGCGACATGTCCGAAGCGCAAACCGCATCCTCCCAGACGCTGAATTTCCAGGCCGAGGTGAAGCAGTTGCTTCACCTGATGATCCACTCGCTGTACTCCAATCGCGAGATCTTCCTGCGCGAACTGGTCTCGAACGCCTCCGACGCCTGCGACAAGCTGCGTTTCGAAGCCCTCGACAACGGCAGCCTGTACGAGAACGACGCCGAGCTGAAGATCCGCATCGGCTTCGATGCGGAAGCCAAGACCATCACCATCGCCGACAACGGCATCGGCATGAGCCGCGACGAGGCCATCGCCCACCTGGGCACCATCGCCAAGTCGGGCACGCGCGAATTCTTCGGCAAGCTCACTGGCGACCAGAAGAAGGACGCCAACCTCATCGGCCAGTTCGGCGTGGGCTTCTACTCCGCCTTTCTCGTCGCCGACCGCGTCACCGTGCTCACCCGCCGCGCCGGTCTGCCCACGGGCGAGGGTGTGAAGTGGGAATGCTCGATGGCCGGCGATGAAGCCGGCGCCTACACGGTGGAAGCGATCGAGAAGGCGGGCCGCGGCACCGAGATCGTCCTGCACCTGCGCGAGGGCCAGGAAGACCTGCTGTCGTCGTGGAAGCTCAAGAGCCTGATCCGCAAGTACTCCGATCACATCGTGCAGCCGATCGTGATGAAGAAGGAGGAATGGAACGAGGAGCAGAAGAAGCAGGTGCTGACCGAGGAGGACGAGACGGTCAACCAGGCCAATGCGCTGTGGACGCGCTCGAAGAACGACATCACCGAGGACGAGTACAAGGCCTTCTACAAGCACGTCGCCCACGACTTCGAAGACCCGCTGGCGTGGACCCACTCGCGCGTCGAGGGCCGCCACGAGTACACCAACCTGCTCTACATCCCGAAGAACGCGCCCTTCGACCTGTGGGACCGCAATGCCAAGCACGGCATCAAGCTCTACGTGAAGCGCGTCTTCATCATGGACGACGCCGAAAAGCTGATGCCGACCTACCTGCGCTTCGTGCGCGGGGTGGTGGATTCGGCCGACCTGCCGCTCAACGTGTCGCGCGAGATCCTGCAGGAATCCAATGACATCGACACCATCCGCGCTGGCTGCACGAAGAAGGTGCTGACGCTGCTCGAGAGCCTCGCCAATAGCGACGACGCGGCGGACAAGGAGAAGTATGCCGACTTCTGGAAGGCCTTCGGCAAGGTGCTGAAGGAAGGCGTGGGCGAGGACTTCGCCAACAAGGAGAAGATCGCCGGCCTGCTGCGCTTCGCCTCGACCCAGCTCGACACGCCCGATGAGGTGGTCTCGCTCGCCGACTACATCGGCCGCATGAAGGAAGGCCAGGACAAGATCTACTTCGTCACGGCCGAGACCTTCAATGCCGCGAAGAACAGCCCGCATCTCGAGGTCTTCCGCAAGAAGGGCATCGAGGTGCTGCTGCTGTCCGACCGCGTCGATGAATGGGTGACCGGCAACCTCACCGAGTTCGACGGCAAGCCGCTGGTCTCTGTCGCCAAGGGCGGCCTGGACCTGGGGGCGCTGGAGGACGAGGCCGAGAAGAAGGAGGCCGAGAAGGCTGCCGACGAGTACAAGGAACTGCTCGACAAGATGAAGGCGAGCCTGGGTGAGCGCGTCAAGGACGTGAAGGTGACCCTGCGCCTGACCGATTCGCCCGCCTGCCTGGTGGCCGATGAGCATGATCTGGGCATGAATCTCGCACGCATCCTCAAGGCGGCGGGCCAGAACGCGCCAGTCTCGAAGCCGATCCTCGAGATCAACCCCAACCATCCGGCCGTGCTGCGCCTGAAGTACGAGGACAAGCACTTCGACGACTGGGCGGCGGTGCTGTTCGACCAGGCCCTGCTGGCCGAGGGCGGCACGCTCGACGACCCGGCGACCTTCGTCAAGCGCATCAACCAGCTGATGATGGCGATGAGCGGGAACTGAAGCGATCGCCGGCCCGTGGTCGGCACAACCGTCAGGAAGGATGCCTGAATGAAACGGGCGGTGGGACGCAAGTCTCACCGCCCGTTTGCATTTTCCGGCGGCCGCGCTGCCGTGGCTGCGCATCCTGAGGGATGGGCCGCAATCGGGGTAAACGATGCTTGTCCGGGCGGATGTCCGAAGCAAGACTGATGGCGGAATAAGAAAAAGCAATACTCGGTAATGCGAACCTCATCCTCTGCCGGCCGCCAGCGGCGGGGCAGCCTGCCAGGACCGAACATGAGCGAGTTCATCCTCGAAACGCGGGGCCTGACGAAGGAGTTCAAGGGCTTCGTCGCAGTCTCGAATGTCGACCTGAAGGTGCAGCGAGGGCATATCCATGCCTTGATCGGTCCCAACGGGGCCGGCAAGACGACGGTCTTCAACCTGCTCACCAAGTTCCTGCCGCCGAGTGCTGGCACGATCCTGTTCGAGGGCCAGGACATCACCCGTGAGGCGCCGGTGGCGACCGCCCGGCGTGGCATGGTGCGCTCCTTCCAGATCTCGGCGACCTTTCCGCACCTGACGGTGATGGAGAACGTGCGCATCGGCCTGCAGCGTAGGCTGGGTACGGAGTTCCACTTCTGGCGTTCGAAGAAGTCGCTGGATGTGCTCAACGGCCGCGCGATGGAATTGCTCGAGTCGGTGGACCTCGGCAGCTTCGCCGACACCGTCACCGCCGAGATGCCCTACGGCCGCAAGCGCGCGCTGGAGATCGCGACCACCCTGGCGCTCGACCCGAAGATGATGCTGCTCGACGAGCCCACGCAGGGCATGGGTAGCGAGGACATCGCGCGGGTGGTCGAGCTCATCCGCAAGGTGTCGGCCAACCGCACGATCCTGATGGTGGAGCACAACCTGTCGGTGGTCGCGAACCTCTGCGACCGCATCACCGTGCTCACCCGCGGCAGCATCCTGGCCGAAGGCCCTTATGCCGAGGTGTCGAAGAACCCCAGGGTCCTCGAGGCCTATGTCGGTTCCGACGACATCAACGATGCCCACCACTGATCCTCAGCGAACGCAGACATGACCAGCGCCTTCCATCCCCAACCCGAAATGCTGCGGATCCACGACCTGCACGCGTTCTATGGCGAGTCGCACATCCTGCACGGCATCGACCTGAAGGTGGCACGCGGCGAGTGCGTCACCCTGCTGGGACGCAACGGCTCGGGCCGGTCGACGACGCTCAAGTCGGTCCTCGGCCTGGTCGGGCGGCGCAGCGGTTCGATCATGGTCAATGGCAAGGAAGTCATCGCCGAGCCGACCCATCGCATGGCGCGCTACGGCGTGGGCTACGTACCGGAAGAGCGCGCGATCTTCGCCTCGCTGTCGTGCGAGGAGAACCTGCTGCTGCCGCCGCAGGTGGCCAGCGGCGGCATGTCGATGGACGAGATCTACCGCATGTTCCCGAACCTGCTCGAGCGTCGCAACAGCCCGGGCTCGAAGCTTTCCGGCGGCGAGCAGCAGATGCTGGCGATGGCGCGCGTGCTGCGCACCGGCGCCAAGCTGCTGTTGCTGGACGAGATCACCGAGGGCCTGGCGCCGGTCATCGTCCGCAAGCTCGGCGAGGTCATCATCGAGCTGAAGTCGCGCGGCTTCACCATCGTGCTGGTCGAACAGAACTTCCGCTTCGCCGCGCCGCTGGCCGACCGGCATTACGTGCTCGAGCACGGAGAAATCATCGCCACCATCAGCGCCGAGGAACTGCCCGGCCGCATGGGCTGGCTGCACCAGACGCTCGGGGTGTGAGCGGCCCGCCCGCCTGACTCCTGCGTATCACCACCCAAACGAGACGGAGACGAACGATGCACATGAAGAAGCTGACGACGCTGGCCTGCGCGGCTGCCCTGGCAACGCTGTCGGGCGCAGCAAGCGCGCAGATTTCCGGCAACACGGTGAAGGTTGGCGTGCTCACCGACATGTCGGGGACCTATTCCGATCTCGCGGGTGCAGGTGCGGTGCTGGCCACGCAGATGGCGATTGACGATTTCATGGCCGAGGCCAAGCCAGCCTTCAAGGTCGAGATGGTCTCGGCCGACCACCAGAACAAGGCCGACATCGCGTCGAACAAGGCGCGCGAATGGTTCGAGCGCGAAGGCGTGGACACCGCGACCGAGCTGGTCACGACCTCGACCGCGCTGGCGGTGATGAAGATCGCCAAGGAGATGAACCGCGTCGCCCTGATGAGCGGTCCGGCCTCCACGCCGATCACCAACGAGCAGTGCAATGACGTCACCGTTCATTACACCTACGACACCTACGCGCTCGCCAACGGCACGGCCAAGGCGGTGACCCAGCAGGGCGGCGACACCTGGTTCTTCCTCACTGCCGACTACGCTTTCGGCCAGGCGCTGGAGAAGGACTCGTCCGCAGTCGTCATTGCCAACGGCGGCAAGGTGCTGGGCTCCGTGCGCCATCCCTTCCCGGCGTCTGACTTCTCGTCCTTCCTGCTGCAGGCGCAGGCCTCGGGTGCCAAGATCATCGGCCTTGCCAACGCCGGCGCCGACACCACCAACGCCATCAAGCAGGCCGCCGAGTTCGGCATCACGCCCAAGCAGTCGCTCGCGGGCCTGCTGATGTTCATCTCCGACGTGCATTCGCTGGGGCTCAAGAACACCCAGGGCATGTACCTGACCACCGGCTTCTACTGGGATCTCAACGACGAGACCCGCGCGTGGTCGAAGCGCTTCTTCGACAAGCACAAGCGCATGCCGACCATGGTGCAGGCCGGGCAGTACTCGTCGGTGCTGCATTACCTGCGTGCGGTCAATGCGGTGGGCTCGGACGAGGCGGGCAAGGTCATGGCGCAGATGAAGAAGACGCCAATCAACGACTTCTTCGCCAAGAACGGCCAGATCCGGGAAGACGGCCGCATGGTGCATGACATGTATCTCGTCCAGGTCAAGAAGCCGGAGGAGTCCAAGTACCCATGGGACTACTACCACATCCGCCAGACCATCCCGGCGGCGGAGGCCTTCCAGCCGCTGTCGCAGTCGAAGTGTCCGCTGGTGAAGAAGTGATCTGATCGCGGAAGCTTCCGCTCTTCACGACGCACGGGGCGGCCAGACCGTCCCCGTGCGGGAGTCGCACATGGAAATATTCGGTGTCCCGAGCGCGCTGCTCGGTAGCCAGTTGCTGGTGGGCCTGATCAACGGATCGTTCTACGCGATCCTGAGCCTGGGCCTGGCCATCATCTTCGGCCTGCTCAACATCATCAACTTCACCCACGGCGCCCAGTACATGATGGGCGCCTTCGTGGCCTGGATCGCGCTGAACAAGCTCGGTGTCAACTACTGGGCGGCACTGCTGCTGGCGCCACTCGCCGTCGGCGCGCTCGGCGTGCTGATCGAACGCACGATGCTGCGCAAGCTGTACAAGCTCGACCATCTGTACGGGTTGCTGCTCACCTTCGGTCTGGCGCTGATCTTCGAAGGCATCTTCCGCGACCAGTACGGCATTTCGGGGCAGTCCTACCCGGTGCCCGAGTTGCTGCAGGGCGGCGTAAACCTCGGCTTCATGTTCCTGCCGATCTATCGCGGCTGGGTGGTGGTGGCCGCGCTGACGGTGTGCTTCGCAACCTGGTTCATCATCGAGAAGACCAAGCTCGGCGCCTACCTGCGCGCCGGCACCGAGAACCCGCAGATGGTGCAGGCGCTGGGCATCAACGTGCCGCTGCTGATCACCTTCACCTACGGCTTCGGCGTCGCGCTGGCGGCCTTTGCCGGCGTGCTGGCGGCGCCGATCTATCAGGTCAGCCCGCTGATGGGTTCGAACCTGATCATCGTGGTGTTCGCGGTGGTGGTGATCGGCGGCATGGGATCGATCATGGGCTCCATCCTCACCGGCATCGGCCTCGGCCTGATCGAGGGGCTGACGCGGGTGTTCTACCCCGAGGCTTCGGCGGTGGTGGTGTTCGTGATCATGGTGATCGTGCTGCTGGTGCGGCCGGCCGGCCTGTTCGGCAAGGCCTGAGCGACTCGAAGAGGATAGACGCTGATGAACAACACGAATTCGATGTTCGCCCGGGCCACGCCGCTGCTGTTCGGTGCGCTGTTCGTGATCGGGCTGGTGGCGCCGTTCGCGGTGTATCCCACCTTCCTGATGAAGATCCTGTGCTTCGGGCTGTTCGCCTGCGCGTTCAACCTGCTGCTGGGCTTCGTCGGCCTGCTGTCCTTCGGGCACGCGGCCTTCCTCGGCACGGCGGGCTATATCTGCGGCATGCTGGTGCGTGACGCCGGCGTCACCCCCGAGCTCGGCATCATTGGCGGAACGCTGGCGGCGGGCGTGCTGGGCTGGGTGTTCGGGGTGCTGGCCATCCGTCGCACCGGTATCTACTTCGCGATGATCACGCTCGCGCTGTCGCAGATGGTGTATTTCGTCGTCCTGCAGTGGAAGGCGACCGGCGGCGAGGACGGCCTTCAGGGGGTGCCGCGCGGACACCTGTTCGGCCTCATCGACCTGTCGAACAACATCGCGATGTACTACCTGGTGTTCGCGGTGTTCTGCATCGGTTTCTTCATCATCTACCGCACCATCCATTCGCCCTTCGGCCAGATCCTCAAGGCGATCCGCGAGAATGAGCCGCGCGCGATCTCGCTCGGTTACGACGTGGCGAAGTTCAAGCTGCTCGCCTTCGTGCTGTCGGCCTCGCTCGCGGGCATGGCGGGGGCGACCAAGACGCTGGTGTTCCAGCTCGCCTCGCTGACCGACGTGCATTGGCACATGTCGGGCGAGGTCGTGCTGATGACCCTGCTCGGCGGCCTCGGCACCATCCTCGGCCCGCTGGTCGGCGCTGCGACCATCGTGTCGCTGCAGACCGAGCTGGCCGACTCGGTGGGCTCGTGGGTCACGGTCATCATGGGTGTCATCTTCGTGATCTGCGTGCTGCTGTTCCGCCGCGGCATCGTCGGCGAACTGCAGGCGCTGATCCAGCGCGCAGGCATCCGCTAGCTTGTTGCGGAAGAGGGGGCGGCGGCGCGGTGCAGCCGCCCTTCGGCCTTGCGCAGTGCGGGGTAGGCGAGCGCGTGGTACAGCGGTACGGGTGCGACCGAACGCGAGATGCCGTGCGCCACCACGGCGGTGGCCATCAGCGGCAGCAGCATCTGGTGGTTGGCCGTCATCTCCATCACGATCACGAAGGAGGTGATCGGCGACTGTGTCATGGCGGCAAGGAAGGCCACCATGCCCAGCACCAGAACCGCCGCATCCGCATCGGCTTCGCCCGGCAGCAGGAGCGCGATGTCCGAGCCGAGGCCCGCGCCGACCGCCAGGGCGGGGGCGAACACGCCGCCGGGGATCCGCGACACGAAGGCGAGCCAGATCACCGCCAGCTTGGCCACCACGAACAGGACAGGCAGGGTGGCCGAGCCTTCGAGCGCGGCCTTGGACTCGGCATAGCCGGTGCCGTAGGTCATGCCGCCGCTCAACAGACCGAGGATGGCGGTTGCAAGCCCGCAGCCGGCGGCGAAGGCGATGGGGCGCGACAGTGCGAACATGCCCAGTTTTCCCGGCAGGCCGCGGGCTGATGCGATCAGTAGGCGAGAGAATCCGCCGCCCAGCAAGCCACCGGCGAGGCCGCAAGCTAGCACCGGCCAGAGGCCGTCCGGCCATGCGAGTGCTGCGGGGGTACGACCGAAATACGTGTAGTTCCCAAGAACCGCAAGCGACATCAGGCCGGCGAAGATCACCGCGGTGAGGGTGGTGCTGTTGGCGCGAAAGGCCCGGTGGCGGCACATCTCCTCGATGGCGAACATGATGCCGCCCAGAGGCGTGTTGAACGCCGCCGCGATTCCAGCGCCGCTGCCGGCGACGATCAGGTCGCGGCTCGAGGCGATGCGGCCGCGCTTGCGCC
This sequence comes from Thauera humireducens, assembly GCF_001051995.2. NCBI lineage: Bacteria > Pseudomonadati > Pseudomonadota > Betaproteobacteria > Rhodocyclales > Zoogloeaceae > Thauera > Thauera humireducens. Next base: position 123,317 of record NZ_CP014646.1, read on the forward strand.
CCGCCAGCATGTGCATGACCGAGGCGCCGATCTGCACCGACGGACCCTCACGTCCGATCGAGGCGCCCGAAAGCAGCCCGCCCAAGGTCAGCACGACCTTGCCGAGCGCGATCCTGAACGACAGGAACTGCCGGCGCACTGCGCCGTCGTCCGACAGCGAGGCCGCGATCGCCTGAGGAATGCCGCTGCCCTCGGTGCCCGGGAACAGACGCCGCGACAGCCACGCCATGGCGGCAAAGCCGGCGGGTGCGATCAGCAGGGTGAGCCAGGGCCGCTCCCGCATGATCCGTGCGTGGGTGTCGATGGCGATCTCGGCGCCGATGGCAAAGAGGATGGCGATCAGGCCCGCGAGCAATGCCGCGCCGACGAGCAACAGGCGCTTGTGCCAGCGCCCGATCGAAAGCCAGGGAAGCGCGTAGCGGCGTCCTCCGCGCGCGAGTTGCCTGAATGCCTTGCGGGTGGAAGAGGCCTGGTCTGCGGGCGGCGTGGCGTCGGGGTGCATTTCGATTCGGAGGAGGAGGCGGTCAGAGTGATGCGTGTTGGCAACAGGCGTGGCGTGTGTCGCATGCGCAAGCCGAACGATACCGCTACCATGCCGGGGAGTGTGGCAGGTGATGTATTTTTGACAATACTGATTCAGGCAAATATAGTCGGAGCAATTGGTAAATGGCGGAAACGCAACAGAAGGTGAAAAAGGCGGTCTCGCAGGTCACGCCCCTGTCGGTGCTTCAGCGCTTCAGGGTGCTCATCCGCACCGCCCAGCGTCATTCGCAGTGGATCGAGCGCCAGAGCGGCGTGACGGGCGCGCAGTTGTGGGCGCTGCAGGAACTGGCTGAAGTCCCGGGCCTGCGTGTTGGCGAGCTTGCGAACCGCATGGCGCTGCATCAGTCGACAGCATCGAACATGGTCGACCGCCTCGAGACTGCAGCCCTGATCCGCAAGGAGCGCACCAGCGCCGACCAGCGCGTCGTGCGCCTGTACCTGACGGAGGCTGGAACTGCACTGCTTGCGCGCGCGCCTTCTCCGGCGCGCGGGGTGCTGCCCGAGGCGCTGCGCCTGCTTGATCCGGAGGCGCTTGCGCGCCTGCAGGGCGAACTGGACGGCTTGCTCCTGCAGATCCGCGATCTGGACGAAGGTTTCGGCATGCAACCGCTGCCCTTTACCGAATGAGTTCCCTGTATCTGGGGGGGTGTGATTGCCCCGGGTGCGGACAGCAGCTTGAGCGGCCAGAAGGCCGCTCTTTTTTGTCCTTGTGTATTCGAATGGAATTATTGGTCGGTGTCGCAGCATCGTTGTGATCCAACGGTGGCAACAAAAAGGCGCTCCCGAGGGAGCGCCTTTGCTTGCAACCGGCCTGATTCGTCAGTACCTGCTCACCAGAGCTGCCACCAGGGCTTGTCGCTCTTCGGTCCGCCGCTGAAGTAGACGCTGTTCGGGAAATTGGTGCGCATCACGCGGTCGGCGTCATCACGCAACTGTGTCATGCCGAGCGCGTCGTAGCTCTTGACCAGCAGGAACAGAGCCTCTTCGTTCGCAGGGGCCTGCGGGAAGTTGGTGATTGCCGCCTGGGCGCGGTTGATCGTCGCGACATAAGCGCCGCGGTTGTAGTAATAGCGCGCCACGTGAACTTCGTGAGAGGCCAGCGAATTCACCAGATACTGCATCCGCGCACGCGAATCGTCCGCGTAACGGCTCTCAGGGAAGCGGGTGACCAGCTCGCGGAAGCTGTCGAAGGCCTCGCGCGCGCCCTTCGGGTCGCGCTCGGACAGATCCTGACGCGACAGTCCGGCGAGCAGGCCGAGATCCTCGTTGAAGTTGACCAGCCCCTTCAGGTAATAGACGTAATCGACATTGGGGTGGTTGGGGTGCAGCTTGATGAAGCGGTCCGCCGCGGCAAGGGCGAGCGCCTGTTCGCCTTGCTTGTAGTACGCGTAAGCGACCTCGATCTGGGCTTGCTGGGCGAAGCGACCATAGGGGTAGCGCGCCTCGAGCTTCTCGAACATCTGGATGGCGCGGTCGTAGGCACCCTCGGTCATCGAGGTCTTGGCCTCGGAGTAGAGCTTCTGCGCGTTCCAGCCTGCAGTTTCGTCGATCTGTTCGGGCAACAGGCCGCAGCCGCCGAGCAACAGGGCGCCGATCAGCGCCGCTTTTCCCGCTAAACTTCCAAGGGTGAACCTGGCCATCGAAAAAACTCGCGTGAATGAACGCGCTGATTATATAGCAGGCGACGAGTCCGACCCGCCTGCCGTGATTACGATTCCTGCCGAGCTTGGCGGGCTGCGGCTCGACCAGGCGCTGGCCCGGCTGTTTCCCCAGCATTCTCGCAGCCGACTGCAGGGCTGGCTCAAGGACGGGCGTATCCGGCTCGACGGCGCTTCAGCCGGCTCGCGCCAGAAGGTGAGCGGCGGCGAGCGCGTCGAAGTCGATGCTGCGCCCCCGCCCGAGATTGCCGCCGAGCAGCCCGAGGACATCCCGCTGAAGATCGTGTTCGAGGACGCGCACCTGCTGGTGATCGACAAGCCCCCCGGGCTGGTCGTGCATCCCGGCAGCGGCAACTGGAGCGGGACGCTGCTCAATGCGCTGCTGCATCACGCGCCGCAGGTTGCGGAAGTGCCGCGTGCCGGCATCGTGCATCGTCTCGACAAGGACACCAGCGGCCTGCTGGTGGTGGCCAAGACGCTGACGGCGCAGACCGATCTTGTGCGCCAGCTTCAGGCCCGCACGGTCCGACGCCATTACTGGGCGCTGGCCCAGGGGCGGGTGCCGGCCGGCGGCACCGTCGATGCCCCGATCGGGCGCCATCCGACGCAGCGCACGAAGATGGCCGTGGTCGGCAACGGCCGCCCGGCGGTGACGCATTACGCGGTGGTCGAGCGCTTCGAGCGTGCGACGCTGCTCGAGTGCCGGCTGGAAACGGGGCGCACGCACCAGATCCGCGTGCATATGGCGCACATCGGTCATCCGCTGGTCGGCGACCCAGTGTATGCCGCACGCCGGGTCGCAGAACCCGCCTGGGCGGACTTCGAGCGCCAGGCCTTGCATGCTTTCCGGCTCGGCCTGGTTCATCCGGCCACGGGCGAAGCGATGGAGTGGGAGATTCCGATGGCAGCGGATTTCGATGCGTTGCTGCTGCGGTTGAGGTCGGTGCGATGACACAGGGCGCCGGCTTCATCGTGCCTGACTGGTCCGTGCCGATGGGCGTGCGGACGCTGGTCACCACGCGTGCTGGTGGCGTCAGCCTGCCACCCTACGCCAGCTTCAATCTCGGCGACCATGTCGGCGATGATCCGGCCGCCGTAGCGCAAAATCGCGCACGTTTGCGTGCCTGCCTGCCGACGGAGCCGACGTGGCTCGCCCAGGTGCACGGCATCGTCGTGGCGGACGCCGATCAAGCCTCCGGCGTGCCGGAAGCCGATGCGGTCGTGGCGCGAGGGCAGGGGGCGGTGTGCGCAGTGTTGACGGCAGATTGCCTGCCGGTGCTGCTGTGCGACGACGATGGCTCGGTGGTGGCCGCCGCGCATGCGGGCTGGCGGGGGTTGGTGGCCGGCGTGCTGGAAGCGACGGTTGCACGCATGGCGGTTGCGCCGTCCTCGATCCGTGCCTGGCTGGGGCCGGCGATCGGCCAGGGAGCCTTCGAGGTGGGTGACGAGGTGCGCCAGGCGTTCGTCACCGCTGATCCGGGAGCGGCTGCAGCTTTCGTGCCCGGTGCGGTGCAGGGTAAATGGATGGCCGACCTCTTCCTGCTCGCGCGGCGACGGCTGTCGCAGGCAGGTGTGCATCGTGTCGAGGGCGGAGGCATATGCACCTACACGGATGCCGCGCGCTTCTACTCCTACCGCCGCGACGGCCGCACCGGACGCTTCGCCTCGTTGATCTGGATCGAATCCTGATGCGGCCTGCGGCCTCGAGGCCTGGAACGCCCGACCGGGGCAATGGCAGGCGTTTCGCTATTGATCGGCGTCCGATTCACCTCTATCGTTGAGGCCGCCTGCTTCCCGTTCGCGCTGCCGGCGACGCCTGGCGGGGGTGCCGAACAGCCAGAAGAACAGGGCCATCGGAGCGATCCCGTAAAAAATGAAGGTGAGTACGCCGCCGACGACCGTATTTTCGGAGATGGCGGCGAGCAGCGCGACGTAGAGCCAGGCGATTGCGATCAAATACATGCCGTCGATTCTAAGCCCGTCGGGTGCCGGGCGAGGGCTGAAAAACGGAAAATCCGGGCGCTGGCCTTGCGTCGCGCCGTAAACAGGAGACAGGGATGTCGGATTCGGAAGGCAGGCAGGAGAACCCGGGCGTGCAGGCCATGCTCGCCGCCGGTCAGGCGATGGCGCAGCAGTTCTTTGATGCGCTGGCGCGCCAGCATGTCGCCATGCAGGATTCGTCGGGACTTGCCGCACCCAAGCTGCCCATGCCCGAGACGGAGGCATTCGCGAAGCTGCAGAAGGACTTTGCCGAGAAGCATGCCGCGCTGTGGTCCGCGATGCTGGGGCGAAAGCAGGGGGCTGCAGGCGAGCCGGTCGTGCAGCCCGAACCGGGCGATCGCCGTTTTTCCGCGCCCGAGTGGTCCGAGAGCCCGGTGTTCGACTACATCCGCCAGGCCTACCTGCTCAACGCGGGTTTCCTGAAGGACGTTGCCGAGGCGCTGCCGATGGCCGACGGGCGAGCCAAGTCCCGGCTGCAGTTCCTCACCCGGCAGTACATCGACGCGCTGGCGCCGACCAACTTCGCGGCGACCAATCCCGAGTTCATCAAGACGGCCATCGAGACCAAGGGCGAGAGCATCACGCGCGGCGTGCGCAACATGCTCGGCGACCTTGAAAAGGGCCGGATCTCGATGACCGACGATAGCGCGTTCGAAGTCGGGCGCAACCTCGCGCTGACGCCGGGCGCGGTGATCTTCGAGAACGAGCTGATGCAGCTGATCCAGTACGCGCCGCTGACCGACAAGGTCGCGCAGGTGCCGCTGCTGATCGTTCCGCCCTGCATCAACAAGTTCTACATCATGGATCTCCAGCCGGAGAACTCCCTGGTGCGCTTCATCGTGGAGCAAGGGTTCACGGTCTTCCTCGTGTCGTGGAAGAACCCTCGCGCCGACAGCGACGGCCACCATACCTGGGACGACTATCTCGACAAGGGGCCGCTGAAGGCGCTCGAGGTCGTGCGTTCGGTGACCCGCGTGAAGAAGCCCAGTGTCCTCGGTTTCTGCGTGGGCGGCACGATGCTGACTTCGGCGCTGGCGGTCGCGCGCGCGCGCGGCGAGGAGCCGGTGGCCAGTCTCACGCTGATGACGACGCTGCTGGACTTTGCCGATGCCGGCGAGATTGGCTGCCTTGTGGACGAGGCCAGCGTTGCCGCACGCGAGGCTGCGATTGGCAAGGGCGGCGTGCTGCGCGGCCAGGAACTTGCGAACGTGTTCTCGTCACTGCGCGCGAACGACCTCGTGTGGCAATACGTGGTGGGCAACTACCTCAAGGGCAACACGCCGCAGGCCTTCGACCTGCTGTACTGGAACTCGGATTCGACCAATCTGCCGGGCCCCTTCCTGACCTGGTACCTGCGCAACATGTACCTCGAGAACAACCTGCGCGTGCCGGGCAAGCTCAAGATGCTGGGCGAGAAGATCGATCTCGCCAAGGTCGACATGCCTGCATACCTGATGGCGGCGCGCGAGGATCACATCGTGCCGTGGAAGAGCGCCTACCTCGCCCGCAACCTGCTGGGCGGGGAAACGACCTTCGCGCTGGGGGCCAGCGGACATATCGCCGGTGCGATCAATCCGGCCTCGAAGAACCGTCGCAGCTTCTGGACGGCTGACGTGAAGGCGACCGACCCGGACGAGTGGCTCGAGCAGGCGAACGAGCACAAGGGCAGTTGGTGGTTGCACTGGATCGAATGGCTGCGTCAGTATGGCGGCAAGCAGGTTGCCGCGCGCGGCCGGCTCGGCAGCACGAAGTACGAGCCGGTCGAGCCTGCGCCGGGGCGCTATGTGAAGGAGCGTGCCTGAGCGGAGCGGCTGTACCAACGGTTGGACCGGACGGCAGCGGGTGGGGAGGGCGCTGTGCAGTCCACGATCACCCCACCCCCAGAAGAACCCGATTAGGGAGAGGAGAGGCGTATGTCGAGAGTTGCACTGGTTACTGGTGGTATGGGCGGCCTCGGCGAGGCGATCTGCATCAAGCTCGCCGCGCTGGGCTACCGCGTCGTCACCACCCACTCGCCTGGCAATACCAAGGCGGCGGAGTGGCTGCAGACGATGAACAACATGGGCTATGGCTTCAAGGCCTATCCGTGCGACGTGGCGGACTTCGATTCGGCCAAGGCCTGCGTCGAGCAGGTGACGCGCGAGGTGGGGGCAGTCGATGTACTGGTCAACAACGCGGGCATCACGCGTGACATGACCTTCAAGAAGATGACGAAGGCCGATTGGGACGCGGTCATCAGCACCAACCTCGATTCGGTGTTCAACATGACCAAGCAGGTCATGGATGGCATGGTCGAGCGCAAGTGGGGGCGCGTCATCAACGTGTCCTCGGTCAACGGCCAGAAGGGGGCTTTCGGCCAGACCAACTACTCGGCGGCCAAGGCCGGCATGCATGGCTTCACCAAGGCCCTGGCGCTCGAGGTGGCGCGCAACGGCGTGACGGTGAACACCATCTCGCCGGGGTACATCGGCACCAAGATGGTGATGGCGATCCCGCAGGAGATTCTCGACTCCAAGATCCTCCCGCAGATCCCGATTTCCCGTCTTGGCAAGCCGGAGGAGATCGCCGGCCTGGTCGCCTACCTGGCGTCGGAGGAAGCGGCGTTCGTGACGGGAGCCAACATCTCGATCAACGGCGGTCAGCACATGTTCTGATTTCGGGTTTCCCGAGAGGCGGCAAGAGACGGCGCGTCCCCACAGGGCGCGCCGTTTTGCTTTTGGCATCACGGGTTTGTGCCATGTATTGCATTGCAGCAAGAGTCGTCGAGAGTGTTTATAATGCAAGGGCAAGGCCGCTGACGCGCTGCGGCAAAATGCGCCGAAAGCCCCATCCGGGCACAGTTTCGTGATGGACGCTCGGTATCGAAAATTGCTCCAGAAGGAATTCAAGATGTCGCAGAAAATCGCTCTCGTTACGGGCGCCATGGGTGGTCTCGGCACCGCAATCTGCCAATCGCTGGCCAAGGACGGCATGAAGGTCGTGGCCAACTGTCTGCCGGGCTTCGAGCAGAAGGACGCCTGGCTCGCCGCCCAACGCGACCTCGGCTTCGATTTCGCCGTCGCCGAAGGTGACGTCTCAAACTACGAATCCTGCGCAGCGATGGTCGCCAAGGTCGAGGCCGAAGTCGGCCCGATCGACGTGCTGATCAACAACGCCGGCATCACGCGTGACAAGTTCTTCCCCAAGATGGAGAAGGGCCAGTGGGACGCCGTCATCAACACCAACCTGAACAGCCTGTTCAACGTTACCCATCATGTGTCGGCCAAGATGGCCGAGCGTGGCTGGGGCCGCATCATCAACATCTCGTCGGTGAATGGCGTGAAGGGCCAGGCAGGTCAGACCAACTACTCGACCGCAAAGGCCGGCGTGCTTGGCTTCACCAAGGCACTCGCCGCCGAGCTGGCGACCAAGGGCGTGACCGTGAACGCCGTGGCCCCGGGCTACATCGGCACCGAAATGGTCATGGCGATTCGCGAGGACATCCGCCAGGGCATCATCGACACCGTCCCGATGAAGCGTCTGGGTCGTCCGGACGAGATCGGCGACCTGTGCGCCTACCTTGCGTCCGACAAGGCCGCCTACATCACCGGCGCCACCATCAACATCAATGGTGGCCTGCACATGTGCTGATGTTGCACTGTGCCATGTTCGAAATCACGAAACCCCGTCGATTGGCGGGGTTTCCTTTTCGCAGCGCGATATAATTCGATTTGAAATTGAAGAGCGGAATGACCGCCGCAGAGGAGATGGGGAAATGTCTGAGCAGTCGCGCCTGATCAAGAAGTATCCGAACCGCCGCCTGTACGATACGCGCACCAGTTCGTACATCACGCTCGCGGACGTCAAGGAACTCGTACTCAACAACGAGGAGTTCCAGGTGGTCGACGCCAAGACCGGCGAGGACCTGACCCGCAGCATCCTGCTGCAGATCATCCTCGAGGAAGAGGCTGGCGGGGCGCCGATGTTTACCAGCGACCTGCTCGCGCACATGATCCGCTTCTACGGCAATGCGATGCAGGGCATGATGGGCAAGTATCTCGAGAGCAACATCAAGGCGTTCACCGAGATGCAGGGCAAGCTGCAGGACCAGGCTCGCGCCATTTATGGCGAGAACAGTCCGGTCGGACAGGACCTCTGGGCGCAGTTCCTCAATTTCCAGGGGCCCGCACTGCAGAGCATGATGGGTGCCTACGTCGACCAGTCGAAGAAGATGTTCGAGCAGATGCAGCAACAGCTCGAAAGCCAGACGCGCAACATGTTCACCGGCTTCAAGTTTCCGAATTACGGTGCACCGGGCGAAGACCCGTCCGCATCACTGGGCGCCGCCGCCGACAAGAGCGGCGTACGCAAATAAGCTTCCCGACGGCCGCCGTGGACGGCGGCCGCGCCGACCCCGACAGGCCTTCAAGCATGACCACTTTCAAGACACCGGACCTGCCGCGCGTCGGCTTCGTATCCCTCGGTTGCCCGAAGGCGACGGTCGATTCGGAGCATATCCTGACCCGGCTGCGGGCCGAGGGCTACAGCATCACGGGTTCGTACGACGATGCCGACCTGGTGGTCGTCAATACCTGTGGGTTCATCGACGCCGCGGTCGAGGAGTCGCTCGATGCGATCGGCGAGGCGCTCAACGAGAACGGCAAGGTCATCGTCACGGGCTGTCTCGGTGCCAAGGACGACGTGATCCTGGCCGCGCATCCGCAGGTGCTCGCAGTGACCGGTCCGCACGCGACTGAAGAAGTGATGCATGCGGTGCACAAGCACCTGCCCAAGCCGCACGATCCCTTCACCGACCTCGTACCGCCGCAGGGTATCCGGCTCACGCCGCAGCACTACGCCTACCTGAAGATTTCCGAAGGCTGCAACCACCGCTGCACCTTCTGCATCATCCCGTCGATGCGGGGCGACCTGGTGAGCCGGCCCATCCACGAGGTGATGCGTGAGGCCGAGGCGCTGGCCGATTCCGGCGTCAAGGAAATCCTCGTCATCTCGCAGGACACCTCGGCCTACGGCGTGGACGTGAAGTACCGCACCGGCTTCTGGGGTGGCCGGCCGATCAAGACGCGTCTGCTCGAACTGGCCAAGGCGCTGGGCGAACTGGGCATCTGGATCCGCATGCACTACGTCTATCCCTATCCCAGCGTGGATGACCTGATTCCGCTGATGGCCGAGGGCAAGATCCTGCCTTACCTGGATGTGCCGTTCCAGCATGCCAGCCCGAAGATCCTGAAAGCGATGAAGCGTCCGGCCAACGCCGAGAACGTGCTCGAGCGCGTGCGCAAGTGGCGCAGCATCTGTCCGGAACTCACCATTCGCTCGACCTTCATTACCGGCTTCCCCGGCGAGACCGAAGAAGACTTCGAGATGCTGCTGAACTTCCTCGAGGAGGCCCAGCTTGACCGCGTGGGGGCGTTCGCCTACTCGCCGGTCGAGGGAGCGGCTGCCAACGAGTTGCCGGATGCGGTTCCCGATGAGGTGCGCGAGGAGCGTCGCGCGCGCCTGATGGACTTCCAGGAAGACATCTCCACGCAGCGCCTCGAAGCCAAGATCGGTCGCGAGATGACGGTGCTGGTGGACGAGGTGGATGAAGAGGGGGCGCTTGCGCGCTCGCCGGGCGATGCGCCCGAGATCGACGGCCTTGTCGTCATTCCCGATGGCGAGGGCCTGGAGGCCGGTGACTTCGTGCGCGTGCGCATCACCGATTGCGATGTTCACGACCTTTACGCCGAGCGCCTCGATTGAGTTTCCGGGCGCCGAGTGCGGAGGCCGGCCGTGGTTGTAAGCCGACAGCCCGCCCGCCTCGTCGCTGAATCGCCGTCGCCTGCCGGCGGCCACGGGCGTGCGCCGGTAATCGGGCTTGCGCTCGGCAGCGGTGCTGCGCGTGGCTGGTCGCATCTCGGCGTGTTGAAGGCCCTGGCGGCCGAGGGCGTGGTCCCTCAGGTCATCTGCGGCTGCTCGATCGGTGCCTTCGTCGGTGCCGCCGCGGCATCGGGTGATCTTGCCAAGCTCGCGCAATGGGCTGAATCCCTGAAGTGGCAGGATGTCGTCTCCTTGCTCGATGTTTCGCTGCGTGGCGGGCTCATCAAGGGCGACAGGCTCATCGGTTTCTTCGAGCGCAATTTCGTCGATCGCGATTTCACCGAACTTGATACGCGCTTCGCCTGCGTCGCCACCGAGCTGACGACGGGTCGCGAGATCTGGCTGCAGGAAGGCAGTGTTTCCGCGGCCGTGCGCGCCTCGATCGCGTTGCCGGGGCTGATGACCCCTGTCATGCATCATGGTCGGCTGCTGGTCGATGGCGGGCTGGTGAATCCGGTACCGGTGTCGCTGTGCCGCGCGATGGGCGCGGATGTCGTGATCGCCGTCGATCTCGGTTCGGACATGGTGGGGCGGGCCTTTCGCCATACCGCCATCGAACCGACGCCAGCGGAGGAGACCGAGGCCGGCTGGACGGATCGCCTGCTCGCCCGCTTCGGGTTCGCAGGCGGCGACGAACTGGCGGTGCCGCGGCCGGCCAGCTCGAGTAGCGAGGCCTTGCCGTCACTGGTTTCCGTCATCAGCTCGAGCATCAATATCATGCAGGTGCGCATCGCGCGGAGCAGGCTCGCGGGCGAGCCCGCCGATGTCATGATCTCGCCGAGGGTCGGTCAGCTGGGGCTGATGGACTACCATCGGGCGGCCGAGGCAATCGCCGAGGGAGAGGCCGCCGTGATGCGCATGCGACCGCTGCTGCGCTACGTGCTCGGTCACGATCCCGACTGACTGTCATCACCCGCGACACGTGGGGGTGCGTTTCCTGGAGTTCTCCGAGTGGATCCTTTCATTCGTGCCCTGATCGCAGTGGTCGGCGCCGAGCGTGTCCTTTCCGATCCTGCCGACATGGCGCCTTACCTGACGGACTGGCGCGGCCGCTACCGCGGTGTAGCGCGTGCCGTCGTCTGTCCTGAAAGCACGGGAGAGGTCGCTGCGGTCGTCAGGCTGTGTGCCGGGCACGAAGTGCCCATCGTCCCGCAGGGCGGCAATACAGGGCTGTGTGGCGGGGCAACGCCGGGTGCTGATGGCGAGGCCATCGTCCTCGCGCTGGGGCGCCTCAACCGCATCCGCGACATCGATGCCGATAACAACACGATCGTCGTCGAGGCGGGTTGCACGCTCGCGGCCGTGCAGACCGCCGCAGTGGAGGCGGGGCGGCTGTTTCCGCTATCGCTCGCGTCCGAAGGTAGCTGCACCATCGGCGGTAACCTGTCGACCAACGCTGGCGGCGTGCAGGTGCTGCGCTACGGCAACACCCGCGAGCTGGTGCTCGGCCTCGAGGCCGTGTTGCCTGACGGGCGCGTGTGGGATGGCCTGCGCGGCCTGCGCAAGGACAACACGGGTTACGACCTCAAGCAGTTGTTCATCGGTGCCGAGGGCACGCTCGGCGTGATCACGGCCGCGGTGCTAAAGCTTTATCCTGCGATCCATCAACGTGCCACCGCCTGGGTGGCGGTGCCAGACCCGGTTTCAGCCGTGCATATGCTGGGGCTGATGCGCCGACACTGCGGCGATCGTGTCACCGCCTTCGAGATCGTCGGGCGGTCGGCGCTGGATCTGGTGCTTGCCCACATTCCGGGCAGTCGCGATCCCTTGCTGGGGCGGCCCGAGTGGAGCGTCCTGATCGAATTGTCCGATCCTGCCGAGTCAGCCGACACCAGAACGCTTCTGGAGGCTGCGTTGTCCCACGCCGTCGATGAAGGGCTCGCCTGCGATGCGGTCGTTGCCAACAGTCTCGCCCAGGCTTCCGCCTTGTGGGCGTTGCGCGAGAACATCTCCGAGGCTCAGCGCCTGGAAGGCGTCAGCATCAAGCACGACGTATCCGTGCCGGTGAGCCGCATTCCCGATTTTCTCGATCGTGCCCGACAGCGCCTGACACAAATGTGGCCAGACATCCGTATCGTGGCTTTTGGCCACATCGGCGATGGTAATCTGCACTACAACCTCTCCAAGCAGGCGGCGGAGGCAAACGCTGCATTCGTTGGCCGTACAAGTGAGGCCAACCGGATCGTGCATGATCTGGTCGCCTCGCTCGGTGGGTCGATTTCCGCCGAGCACGGACTTGGACAGCTCAAGCGGGACGAGATCCTCCGCTACAAGCCGGCCGTTGAGATGGAGTTGATGCGAAGCATCAAGCGCACCCTGGACCCGCAGGGCCTGATGAATCCCGGTAAGGTGCTCGATGTGACGGTGCGGGCAGGCAGGGCGAACGAGAAAATCTAAAAAAGGTGTTTACAGGGTTCAATTGCAGACCTATAATGCGCGCTCTTCGGTGACGGGGGTATAGCTCAGCTGGGAGAGCGCTTGCATGGCATGCAAGAGGTCAGCGGTTCGATCCCGCTTACCTCCACCAAATCGAAGTTGTGGTTGTTGCAGTACGTAGTCCCCATCGTCTAGAGGCCTAGGACACCGCCCTTTCACGGCGATAACCGGGGTTCGAATCCCCGTGGGGACGCCAATTCAAGGCGTTTTAGCCTGGATGGGCTGGAATGCAGGGCCGGCAGAACGTCGGTGCAGTTTGGTGCGGAGTGGTAGTTCAGTTGGTTAGAATACCGGCCTGTCACGCCGGGGGTCGCGGGTTCGAGTCCCGTCCACTCCGCCAGTTTTAAGTCGGGCCATGCTCAAAGTCTGATCTTCATAGGCCGAAGATCTTGCTGAAAGCGTCAGTGGTGGCTATAATCGCCGGCTCGTTGTGGGGGTATAGCTCAGCTGGGAGAGCGCTTGCATGGCATGCAAGAGGTCAGCGGTTCGATCCCGCTTACCTCCACCAAGGGTTTTAAAGCAGTACCGCAGTCCCCATCGTCTAGAGGCCTAGGACACCGCCCTTTCACGGCGATAACCGGGGTTCGAATCCCCGTGGGGACGCCAACATCGCAGTCTGGCGTAGCCAGATTGCAGTGCCGGAGATATCCGGCGGCAGGTTCGGTGCGGAGTGGTAGTTCAGTTGGTTAGAATACCGGCCTGTCACGCCGGGGGTCGCGGGTTCGAGTCCCGTCCACTCCGCCAAATGATCAAGGGAGCCCATGGGCTCCCTTTTTTTGCGTTCACGTCCCAGGCGGCGTTGCGTTCGGCAGCGTCGCCCGATTCTTCCCGTCTTCTCTGCTATTGCCCGGCCAGCCTCGCTGGCGCGCACTGATCAAATCCGTTAAAGTCACGCTCCATACGCAGCGGTATGGAGTCCGAGATCTCTCGGTTCCTGCTCGCGTAGCGAACCTGATTGGGAGAGTTTTCGAGATGACTATCAGCAAGATCGGTGTGGTGGGTGCGGGAACGATGGGTAACGGCATTACGCAGGCCTTCGCGGTTGCGGGTCTCGACGTGGTGATGATGGACATCGGCGAGCCGCAGGTGCAGCGCGGCCTGGCGACGATTGGTGCAAGTCTGGATCGGCTGATCAAGAAGGAAAAGATGAGTGCCGAGCAGAAGGCCGCAGCGATGGCGCGTATCTCGACCGCCACGGCGGTGTCGGCTCTCGCGGATTGCGATCTGGTGATCGAGGCTGCGACGGAGAACCTCGAACTCAAGCTCGACATCTTCGCGCAACTCGACGCTGTAATGCGCGCAGACGCGATTCTCGCCAGCAATACCTCGTCGATTTCGATCACCAAGCTTGCAGCGGCGACCGAGCGTTCTGCCCAGGTGATCGGCATGCATTTCTTCAACCCGGTGCCGATGATGGCGCTGGTGGAAGTGATCCGCGGCCTGCAGACCTCGGATGAGACCTACGCGAAAGTCGAGTCGGTTGCCAAGGCGATTGGCAAGACGCCGGTCCAGATCAAGAACAGTCCGGGCTTCGTCGTGAACAGGATGTTGTGCCCGATGATCAACGAGGCCGTGTTCGCGCTGGGCGAAGGTCTCGCGACGGCTGCCGAGATCGACGAGGCGATGAAGCTGGGGTGCAACCACCCGATCGGCCCGCTCGCGCTCTGCGACCTTATTGGTCTCGATGTCCAGCTGGCGGTGATGCAGGTGCTGTTCGACGGGTTCAAGGACCCGAAGTATCGTCCGGCACCGCTCCTTGTCGAGATGGTGGAGGCGGGCTATCTGGGTCGCAAGACTGGCAAGGGTTTCTTCGATTACAGCTGAGTCCTGTGCCGCATGCGCCCGCTTGGGCATGCGGGCTTGCGGAAAAAGAAAACGCCACCCTTGGGTGGCGTTTGTACTTGCGGAGCATGCCAGGCGTTAGCCGCGGCCGGAACGCATGGCGTCGAAGAACTCGGCGTTGCTCTTTGTGGCCTTGATCTTGTCGAGCAGGAACTCCATCGCGTCGATGTCGTCCATTCCGTACAGCAGCTTGCGCAGGATCCAGACCTTTTGCAGGATGTCCTGCTTGAGCAGCAACTCCTCGCGACGCGTGCCCGAGCGGTTGACGTTGATCGCCGGATAGACGCGTTTCTCGGCCATGCGGCGATCGAGGTGGAGCTCCATGTTGCCGGTGCCCTTGAACTCCTCGTAGATCACGTCGTCCATGCGGCTGCCGGTGTCGATCAGCGCAGTGGCGATGATGGTCAGCGAGCCGCCTTCCTCGATGTTGCGTGCCGCGCCGAAGAAGCGCTTGGGCTTCTGCAGTGCGTTGGCATCGACGCCGCCGGTCAGTACCTTGCCGGAGGCAGGGACGACCGTATTGTAGGCGCGCGCCAGGCGGGTCAGCGAGTCGAGCAGGATCACGACGTCGTACTTGTGTTCGGTCAGGCGCTTGGCCTTCTCGATCACCATCTCGGCGACCTGCACGTGACGCGTGGCCGGCTCGTCGAAGGTGGACGCCACGACCTCGCCCTTCACCGAGCGGAGCATTTCCGTCACTTCTTCCGGGCGTTCGTCGATCAGCAGTACGATCAGCTTCACGTCAGGATGATTGGCCGTGATCGCGTGGGCAATGTGCTGCAGCATGACCGTCTTGCCGCTCTTGGGCGGGGCGACGAGCAGGCCGCGCTGGCCCTTGCCGATCGGTGCGATCATGTCGATCACGCGGCTGGTGATGTTTTCCTCGCCGCGGACATCGCGCTCGAGCTTCAGGCATTCCTGCGGGTGCAGGGGCGTGAGGTTCTCGAACAGGATCTTGCTCTTGCACTCTTCCGGCGGTCGACCGTTGATCTTGTCGAGCTTGGTCAGCGCGAAATAGCGCTCGCCGTCCTTGGGCGTGCGGATTTCGCCTTCGATCGTGTCCCCGGTGCGCAGGTTGAAGCGCCGGATCTGCGAGGGGGAGACGTAGATGTCGTCCGTCCCCGCGAGATACGAGGTGTCCGGGGAGCGCAGGAAGCCGAATCCGTCAGGCAGCACTTCGAGTGCGCCGTCGCCACAGATCGGTTCGCCCCTGCGGGCACGGTTGCGGAGCAGCGCGAAGACGAGTTCCTGCTTGCGCAGCCTGTTCGCGCCTTCGACGCCGGCTTCAGTGGCCATCTGCAGCAGTTCGCTGACGTGCAGGGCCTTGAGTTCGGACAGGTGAAGGGCGGGGACGTCGGGGTTGCGGGGCGTGACGTTGCCGTCCTCGCCACCATTGTCGACGTCGAACAGATCGTCTTCGGTCTGCGGATTCTGGGGGGGATTACCGTCGCGATTGCGCGCGCCACGGCGACGGGCGCGCGAAGAACCGCGAGAACGGGCCGGACCTTGGTCTGGCTTAGATGTTGCTGTCAATGAAGGCGGTCAGTTGAGATTTGGAAAGGGCGCCCACTTTGGTCGCCTCGACGTTGCCACCCTTGAACAGCATCAGCGTGGGAATGCCGCGGATGCCGTACTTGGCGGGAGTGTCCTGGTTTTCGTCGATGTTGAGCTTGGCAACCTTGAGTTTGCCAGCGTAGTCCTTGGCGACGTCATCCAGAATGGGGGCGATCATCTTGCACGGACCGCACCATTCGGCCCAGTAATCGACCAGAACAGGGGTCTGGGACTGCAGCACTTCGGACTCGAAGTTGCCGTCGGTCACATAGTGGATATGCTCGCTCATGATTCCTCACATCAGGGGTGGCGGGTATTGACGCGATGCAAACACGCTCGCGGGTACTGCTTGGACGGGGAGGCAAGGTGTACGCGGGTCCGCTCACCTTGGAGAGAAACGTGAATTTCTCAGGAGAATTTGGTCGAAAGTTATGCGATGCAGTCGGCTGCGTCAAGCAAATTGGCGCAGGAAACAGTGCGTGCTCGCGCGGATCGTGGCGAAAATGCAAAGGGCTGGACTATATTGTGGCCTGCGCACGCGTCCCCGATACGCGGCGAACCCAACAGGCTGGAGAGAGCAATGACTTACGTGGTGACTGAATCCTGCATCCGCTGCAAATACACCGACTGTGTGGATGTGTGTCCGGTGGACTGCTTTCGCGAGGGGCCGAATTTTCTCGTAATCGACCCCGAGGAGTGCATCGACTGTACCTTGTGCGTGGCCGAGTGCCCGGTGGAGGCGATCTACGCCGAGGACGACGTGCCGGCGGACCAGCATCAGTTCATCGCGCTCAACGCCGAACTGTCCAAGAAGTGGAAGCCCATCGTGGAGCGCAAGGATGCGTTGCCCGATGCTTCGGACTGGGCGAAGGTCAAGGACAAGCTGGGTGAGTTGCAGCGCTGACACTGCCGGGTTCTGCCTTTGCGGCGCCGGTGCGATGCACTAATATGGCGCATCGAACCCACGGTCCGAGCGACTGAACAAGGCACGGAGAGCAACATGCTGGTAAGCGAGATTCTCGCCATCAAGGGCAAGGTGCTATTCACCATCGCACCCAACAAGAGTGTTGCCGAGGCAATCGAGATCATGAACGAGCAGGATGTTGGCTCGCTCGTGGTCTTCTCGCGCGGTGAGATGGTCGGCATGTTGACCTTCCGTCAGGTCCTGCAGGGTGTGCAGAAGGGCAGCGCTGACTTGCATGCGCTCACCGTCGAAGCGGTCATGATCCGGAATCCGTTTGTGGCTTCCCCCAATATGGAGATGGACGAGTTGCGGCGGATGATGGTGGAGCATCACCAGCGCTACCTGCCCGTGATGGACGGCCATACCCTGCTGGGCGTCGTGAGCTTTCACGACGTCGCCAAGGCAGTGCTGGAAGAGCAGAGCTTCGAGAACCGGATGCTCAAGAACTACATCCGTAACTGGCCGGCACAGGAGGAAGAAGAGCGCTGATCAGATTTCGGGGCTGACCGCCCCAGGTGGTGGCGGATTCGCCATCCCTCCATGGCAGGCGCGTCGCGTCTGCCGACGTCGACTTCTGCACACAAGACAAGGAAGCGACGAGCGTTGGAATTCAGTGGTGGAGCCGGCTGCTCGCGGCTCCGCATGACGCCTTGGGAGGGCGGGGCTGGCCGGGATCGAACCGGTCGGCAATTTCCAGCATAAGGAGGAGACCGCGTGGAAAAGATCTGGCTGCAAAGCTATCCGAAGGGCGTACCGGCTGAGATTGACGTCGATCAGTTCAAGTCGATCGGTGACCTTTTCGAGCAGGGGGTCGCGCGCTTCGGTTCGCGCACGGCCTACGTGTGCATGGGCAAGGGCATCACCTACGGCGAACTCGACGAGTTGTCGCGTCGTTTCGCCGCGTATCTTCAGGGTGAGCTGAAACTTCCCCGCGGTGCGCGCGTGGCGTTGATGATGCCCAACGTGCTGCAGTATCCGGTTGCCCTGTTCGGCACGCTCCGCGCCGGCTACACCGTCGTGAACGTCAATCCGCTCTACACGGCGCGCGAGCTCGAGCATCAGCTGTGCGACGCCGGCGCCGACGTGGTCGTCATCCTCGAGAACTTCGCCCACACGCTCGAGCAGGTGCGGGGCCGGGTGCCGATCAAGCATGTCGTCGTCAGTAGCCTGGGCGAGATGCTGGGGTTTCCGAAGTCTGCGCTGGTCAACTTCGTCGTCCGGCGGATCAAGAAGATGGTGCCGGCCTGGAAGCTCGATGGGGCGATCACCTTTGCGGCGGCACTGGCGCGCGGCGATCGCCATCGTCTCCAGGCCGTGGAGATCGGCCATGAGGACATCGCCTTCCTGCAATACACGGGCGGCACCACCGGCGTGGCCAAGGGCGCCATCCTCACCCACCGCAACATCATCGCCAACCTGCAGCAGGCTCATGCCTGGATCAAGCCGTTCGTGCGCGAAGGCGAGGAACTGATCATCACGGCGCTGCCGCTCTATCACATCTTCTCGCTCACGGCGAATTGCCTGACCTTCTTCAAGATCGGTGCGACGAACGTGCTGATCACCAATCCGCGCGACATTCCCGGTTTCGTCAAGGAACTGTCAAAGCACAGGTTCACCGCCATCACCGGTGTCAATACGCTGTTCAACGCGCTGCTCAACAATCCGGATTTCGGCAAGCTCGATTTCTCGAGTCTGCATGTGGCGCTGGGGGGTGGCATGGCGGTGCAACAGGCCGTTGCCGAGAAATGGCGGAAGGTGACGGGCATTCCGCTGGTCGAGGCCTACGGGCTCACGGAGACGTCCCCGGCCGTCACGATCAACCCGCTCGATCTGCCCGAGTTCAACCACTCGATCGGCTTGCCGGTTTCGTCAACCGACATCAGCCTGCGTGATGATGCCGACAACGAGGTGCCGGTCGGACAGCGCGGCGAGCTCTGCGTGAAGGGCCCACAGGTGACGCGGGGCTACTGGAATCGTCCGGACGATTCGGCGCGGGCATTCACGCCGGATGGCTTCCTGCGCACGGGGGACATCGCGGTCATCGACGAGAAGGGCTTCGTCTCCATCGTTGACCGGAAGAAGGACATGATTCTGGTGTCGGGCTTCAATGTCTATCCCAACGAGGTCGAAGACGTGGTCGCCAGTCACCCCGGCGTGATCGAGGTCGCTGCGGTCGGCGTGCCGGACGAGCGCAGTGGCGAGGCGGTGAAGATCTTCGTGGTGCGCAAGGATCCTGCGTTGACCGAAGCGGCGTTGATCGCCTATTGCCACGAGAATCTGACGGGCTACAAGGTGCCGCACCGCGTCGAGTTCCGCGATGAACTGCCCAAGAGCAATGTGGGCAAGATCCTGCGGCGCGAGTTGCGCGAGGGGCCGGTGAGACAAGACGCGTGATCGCGTGATCGCATCAGGAATGCACGGGGTGCTTGTGTAGGCGGCAGTTTCGTGCTTTCATCTCTCCCGCAATTCATTTCGAGCCATCATGCGTTCTTCCACCCGTTTCTTCGCCGTCGTTTCCGTAGCTGTACGCGTAGTAGGCGTAGGCATGCGCGCGTCGTAACGGGACAGAACACTCGAACAGCAGGATTCCAAACCCCCGTCGGCGCGCAAGCCCGGCGGGGGTTTTTGCATTCTGGGGCCGCGCCGGTGATGTCGCTGAAGTCAAAACCAAGGAGAGCATCATGACTCAACTCACCGGCGCGCAACTGATCGTGCGCCTCCTCGAACGCCAGGGCGTGCGTACCATCGCCGGCATCCCCGGTGGCGCGATTCTTCCGTTCTACGACGCGCTGTCGGCCAGTGCGCAGATCCGGCACGTGCTGGCGCGCCACGAGCAGGGCGCTGGCTTCATGGCGCAGGGCATGGCGCGGGTGTCGGGCGTGCCCCAGGTGTGCATCGCCTCGAGCGGTCCGGGGGCGACCAACCTCGTCACCGCGATTGCCGATGCCTGCCTCGATTCGATTCCGATGGTCATCATCACCGGCCAGGTGCCGCAATCCATGATCGGGACCGACGCCTTCCAGGAAGTGGATATCTACGGCATCACGGTGCCGATCACCAAGCACAATTTCCTTGTGCGCTCGGCGCAGGAGTTGCTCGAGGTCGTGCCCGACGCGTTCCGCATCGCCATGTCCGGCCGACCGGGTCCGGTGCTGATCGATGTGCCCAAGGATGTGCAGAACCAGCTGATCGAAGTCGACGAACTGCCGCCGCCCGCAGTGCCCGACGCGCCGCCGCAGCTGGACATGGCGGCCATCGATACCGCAGCGCAGATGATCAACTCGGCCGTGCGACCGGTGCTCTATCTGGGCGGCGGTGTGGTCCATTCCGGTGCTTCCGCACTCGCGGTGACGCTGGCAGAGCAGGGCGCGCTGCCGACGACGATGACCCTGATGGCGCTGGGTGCGATGCCGATGGACCATCCGCTGTCGGTCGGCATGCTCGGCATGCACGGTGCCCGCTACACCAACTTCGTGCTCGAGGAGGCGGACCTGCTGATCTGCGTCGGTGCGCGCTTCGACGACCGCGCCATCGGCCGGGCCGCCCAGTTCTGCCCCAACGCGAAGATCGTCCACATCGACGTTGATCGCTCCGAGTTGCACAAGATCAAGACCGCGCACGTCGCGATTCATGCCGATGTCACGGAGGCGCTCGAGGCCCTGCTGCCCCGTGTCAAGGCCGTGCTGCGCACCGACTGGCTGGCGCAGGTCGCGGATCTCAAGCAGCGGTTTCCGATGCAGCTCCCGGGCAGCGACGATCCGCGCAGTCACTACGGCCTGATCAAGGCGGTCGCCGACGCGCTCGACGACGAGGCGGTGGTTGCCACCGACGTGGGTCAGCACCAGATGTGGGTCGCTCAGGCCTATCCTTTCCGCCGTCCGCGCCAGTGGTTGACCTCGGGCGGGCTGGGCACGATGGGATTCGGCCTGCCGACGGCAATCGGCGCCGCCCTGGCCGAGCCCGAGCGCACGGTGGTGTGCTTCTCGGGCGACGGCAGCTTCAAGATGAACATCCAGGAGCTTGCGACACTGGCCGAGGAGGGGCTCAACCTCAAGGTCGTGCTCATGAACAACAATGCGCTGGGTCTGGTGTACCAGCAGCAGGCGCTGTTCTACGGCAAGCGCCAGTTCGCGTCCAGGTACCGCACCGAACCCGATTTCGTGAAGATCGCCGAAGGCTTCGGCGTGCCGGCCATCGACCTCGACAAGGCCGACGATCCCCGTGCCGCGCTGGCCGAGGCGCTGAATGCGCCCGGACCGTGCCTGATCCACGCGACGATCGATCGCGAGCAGTTTGTCTATCCCATGGTGCCGCCGGGTGCCGCCAACACCGAAATGATCGGAGGCTGATGATGATCGAACAAGTTGCCGACCCGCTGCCGCAAGCCGGCCACGCAAAGGTCATTCTAGAGATCGATGTGAATAACCACGCCGGGGTGATGAGCCACATCTGCAATCTTTTTGCGCGCCGCGCCTTCAACGTCGAAGGCATTCTGTGCATGCCGGTTTCCGACGGCAGGCGCTCGCGCATCTGGCTGCTCGTGTTCGACGACCAGCGCCTCGAGCAGATGGTCCGCCAGGTTGAAAAGCTGGAGGACGTGCTCGCGGTGCGTCGCCATGGGGCGGAGCACGAAGTGTTCGAACGCCTGGAAGACTTCTTCCACTGAGCGCTGGCCGGCGCCCCGTGCGCCGTGGCCGAAGGGGATGGGGCGCGTGCTAGACTCGCGCCCCATCCCCCTCTTGTTCCTCTGCGCCCCGTGGGGCAGCGGGTTCATTGCTGATCAGGCAGGAAAGTCATGTCCGGAAACACCATCGGTACCCTATTCACCGTCACGTCCTTTGGCGAGTCGCACGGCCCGGCGATCGGCTGCGTCGTCGATGGCTGCCCGCCGGGACTGGCACTGACAGCGGCTGACATCCAGATCGAACTGGATCGGCGCAAGCCCGGCACCTCCCGTCACGTGACCCAGCGTCGCGAGCCCGACGAGGTCGAGATCCTGTCCGGGGTATTCGAGGGCGTGACCACCGGTACGCCGATCGCACTGCTGATTCGCAACCAGGACCAGCGCAGCAAGGACTACGGCAACATCGCCGATACCTTCCGCCCGGGACACGCCGATTACCCCTATTGGCAGAAGTACGGCATCCGCGACTACCGTGGCGGCGGCCGTTCTTCGGCGCGCGAGACCGCAGTGCGCGTGGCGGCAGGTGCGATCGCGAAGAAATGGCTGCATGAGCGCTACGGTATCGTGATCCGGGCCTGCATGACGGCGCTCGGGCCGATCGAGATCCCGTTCATGTCGTGGGACGAGGTCGATCGCAATCCCTTCTTCGCGCCCAACGCCGATATCGTGCCGCAACTCGAGACCTACATGGACGAACTGCGCAAGTCCGGCGACTCGATCGGTGCGCGCATCGACGTGGTGGCCAGCGGCGTGCCCGTGGGCTGGGGCGAGCCGGTGTATGGCCGCCTGGATGCCGACATCGCCTACGCGATGATGGGCATCAATGCAGTGAAGGGCGTCGAGATCGGCGCGGGGTTTGCCTCCGTTGCGCAGCGTGGCACCGAGCATGGTGACGAGA
The DNA here is from genome assembly GCF_001051995.2 of Thauera humireducens. NCBI lineage: Bacteria > Pseudomonadati > Pseudomonadota > Betaproteobacteria > Rhodocyclales > Zoogloeaceae > Thauera > Thauera humireducens. Next base: position 145,756 of record NZ_CP014646.1, read on the forward strand.
TGACGCCGGAAGGCTTCCTGTCGAACAATGCGGGTGGCGTGCTTGGCGGCATCTCCACCGGCCAGGACGTCATCGCCAGCATCGCGATCAAGCCGACCTCGAGCATCCGCCTCGATCGGCGCTCCATCGACCGTGCAGGCAACCCGGTCATCGTCAACACCCACGGTCGCCACGATCCCTGCGTCGGCATCCGTGCGACACCGATCGCCGAGTCCATGCTCGCACTGGTGCTGATCGATCACGCGCTGCGTCATCGCGCCCAGTGCGGCGACGTCCGCACCGACACGCCGCGCATTGCCGGGCTCGCGCCACTGGGACAGCAGCGCCTGCCGTCGCCGCGCTGACGGTCGCTCCCGGTTCGCGCGAGGCGCAGGCGCGCATGCTCCCGTACTGGCGCCTGTCGGCGTATTACTTCTTCTATTTCGCCTTCGTCGGCGCCTTTTCGCCGTACTTCACGCTGTACCTGCAGGCGGCGTCGCTGAGCGCGACCGAGATCGCGCTGCTGATGTCGCTGATGCAGTTGATGCGCATCCTGGCGCCGAACCTGTGGGGCTGGCTGGCCGAACGGCTCGGCATGCGCGTGGCGATCGTCCGGCTTTCGGCCCTGATGAGCCTGGTCGGCTTCTCGGGCTTCTTCCTGACCACGGAGTTCGGCGGCCTTTTCGCCGCGATGGCCCTGATGGCCTTCTTCTGGAGTGCCGCGCTGCCCTTGATCGAAGGGCTCGCCTTCTCGCACCTCGGCGACGAGGCGCATCGCTACGGCAGCATCCGTGTCTGGGGTTCGGTCGGCTTCGTCGTTGCGGTGCTGGCATTGGGGCTGGTGCTGGATCACGTTGCGATCGATGCGGTGTTATGGGTCACGGCCGCAATCCTGCTTGGCATCCTGGCGTGCTCGTTCACGATCCCCGAGGCCGTGTCCGCACATGTCGAGCGTGCATCGCTCAGCCTGCGCGAGACGCTGCGCCGGCGTGAGGTCAGGGCCTTGCTGGGCGCGTGCTTCCTGATGTCGGCGGCGCATGGGGCCTTCTACGTCTTCTATTCCATCTATCTCGTCGACAATGGCTACGACAAGGCGCTGGTCGGTTGGATGTGGACCCTCGGCGTGGTCGCGGAGATCATCCTCTTCATGCTGATGCCGCGGCTCATGCGGCGCTTCAGTCTACGGGCGATCCTGCTGTTCTCCTTTGCCTGTGCAGTCGTGCGCTTCGTGCTGATCGGCTGGGGGGCTGACAGCCTGCCAGTGTTGCTGTTCGCGCAGATCCTGCACGGCGCCACCTTCGGCGCCTATCATGTCGCGGCGATTGCCGCGGTGAACCTCTGGTTCCCCGGACGACTCCAATCGCGAGGCCAAGCCCTGTACGGCAGTGTGTCATTCGGGGCGGGCGGCATGCTGGGCGGCCTGCTCAGCGGCTATACGTGGGAGGCGATCGGTGCGGCGTGGACCTTCACGCTGGGGTCCGTGTTCGCGCTGGCGGGGCTCGTTTGGCTGGCGCGCGGATGGCCGTCGTCGACGCACGGCGAGGCTGGCCCTTCGTGAGGAGAGAGGAATGATCGGGACGATTTCAAGAACCGTGTTGCCGGCCGTGCTGGCGGCCACGATCACCGTGGCCTGCCAGACGGTGCAGACGACGCAGGGCGGCGCGGTCGGCGTGCAGCGCTCGCAGCTGATGATGGTTTCGGCGCAGGAAGTGGAGCAGGCGTCGAACAAGCAGTACCGGCAGATGCTCGACGAGGCTCGCCGCAAGAACGCGCTCAACCGCGACGCCGCCACGGTACAGCGGGTGCGCCGCATCGTGTCGCGACTGACGGCGCAGACGGCCGTGTTCCGGCCCGATGCACCCGCCTGGCAGTGGGAGGTCAACGTATTCACGTCGAACGAACTGAATGCCTGGTGCATGGCCGGCGGCAAGATGGCGATCTACACCGGACTGATCGACCGGCTCCAGCTCAGCGACGACGAGATTGCGGCGGTCATGGGGCACGAGATTGCCCACGCCCTGCGCGAGCATGCCCGCGAGCGCGTCTCCAAGGCGATGGCAACGGGGCTCGGTGTGTCGGTGGCGGGCGCGCTGCTCGGCGTGGGGCAGGTGGGGCAGGACCTGATGAACACGGTCGCCAAGGTGACGTTCGAGTTGCCGAATTCGCGCGAGCACGAGATGGAGGCCGATCGCATGGGCGTGGAGCTGGCCGCGCGTGCGGGCTACGACCCCAGGGCCGCCGTCACGTTGTGGGACAAGATGGCCTCGCAGTCGGCAGGCGCTCCGCCGCAGTGGCTATCGACGCATCCGTCGCACTCGACGCGCAAGCGGGATCTGACCGAATACGCCGCGCGCGTGATGCCGCTTTATCAGGGCGTCCGCCGCTGAAACGGCCTGTCATCGATCAGTCCGGGTCAATCTGGTCAGTTTTCGCTGCTTTGTGAAATAATCGATTTCTTTTTTGCGCGGATTACACGGGATGGCAGCTCAAACCCTGTACGAGAAGCTCTGGTCGAGCCACGTCGTTCACGAAGAAGCCGACGGCACGGCGCTGATCTACATCGATCGTCACCTGGTGCACGAAGTCACCAGCCCGCAGGCCTTCGAGGGGCTGAAGCTGGCCGGGCGCAAGCCGTGGCGCATCAGCTCGATCGTCGCCACCGCCGACCACAACACGCCCACCGACCACTGGGATCTCGGTATCCAGGATCCTGTGTCGCGTCAGCAGGTCGAGACGCTGGATGCCAACATCCGCGAGGTCGGCTCGCTCGCCTACTTCCCGTTCAAGGACGAACGCCAGGGCATCGTCCATGTGATCGGGCCCGAGAACGGCGCGACACTGCCGGGCATGACCGTCGTCTGTGGCGATTCGCACACGTCCACGCACGGCGCCTTTGGCTGTCTGGCGCATGGCATCGGGACCTCCGAGGTCGAGCACGTGATGGCCACGCAGTGCCTGCTGCAGAAGAAGTCCCGGACGATGCTGATCAAGGTCGACGGGCAACTCGGCAAGGGCGTGACCGCGAAGGACATCGTGCTCGCCATCATCGGCAAGATCGGCACTGCCGGTGGCACCGGCTTCGCGATGGAGTTCGGCGGGAGCGCCATCCGCGCGCTGTCGATGGAAGGCCGCATGACGATCTGCAACATGGCGATCGAGGCGGGCGCGCGTGCGGGCATGGTCGGCGTGGATGAGACGACCATCGCCTACCTCAGGAATCGTCCGTTTTCGCCCAAGGGCGAAGCCTGGGATCAGGCGGTTGCCTACTGGCGCACGCTTCACAGCGACGAAGGCGCGCAGTTCGACAAGGTCGTCGAACTCAAGGCCGAAGACATCCTGCCGCAGGTCACCTGGGGAACATCGCCCGAGATGGTCACTACGGTCGATGGCCGTGTGCCCGATCCTGCCGCAGTGGCGGACCCGGTGCGCCGCGAAGGCGTCGAGCGCGCGCTGAAGTACATGGGACTCGAGCCGAACACGCCGATCACCGACATCAAGGTCGACCAGGTCTTCATCGGCTCGTGCACCAACTCGCGCATCGAGGATCTGCGCGAAGCCGCGGCCGTGGCCAAGGGGCGCAGCAAGGCCGCCAATGTCAAGCGCGTGCTGGTGGTGCCGGGGTCGGGTCTCGTCAAGCGCCAGGCCGAAGAGGAGGGCTTGCACGAGATCTTCCTTGCCGCCGGATTCGAATGGCGCGAACCGGGCTGTTCGATGTGCCTGGCGATGAATGCCGACCGCCTCGAACCGGGCGAGCGCTGCGCCTCGACCTCGAACCGCAATTTCGAAGGCCGTCAGGGCGCGGGGGGGCGTACCCACCTCGTGAGCCCGGCAATGGCCGCGGCGGCTGCGGTGACCGGCCATTTTGCCGACGTGCGCACGCTGGCCTGAGCGCCGGTTTGATCAAGATTGAGGAGCATGCAATGAAGAAACTTGCACTGGTCGTCGCCGCGCTGGTGGCCGGCTTCGTCTCCATGGCTTGCAACACCGTCCAGGGTGTCGGTAAGGACATCGAAAAGGGTGGCGAGGCCATCCAGAGGGCAGTGAAGTAATGAAGCCATTTACCCGACTCGACGGTCTGGTCGCGCCGCTCGACCGTGCCAACGTCGACACCGACGCGATCATCCCCAAGCAGTTCCTGAAGTCGATCAAGCGCAGCGGCTTCGGTCCGAACGCCTTCGATGAGTGGCGCTATCTCGACGTTGGTCAGCCTGGCCAGGATTGCAGCACGCGTCCCCTGAACCCCGACTTCGTGCTCAACCAGCCGCGCTACCAGGGCGCGCAGATCCTGCTGACGCGCGACAACTTCGGCTGCGGCAGTTCGCGCGAGCACGCACCATGGGCGCTGGAGGACTACGGTTTCCGCGTGCTGATCGGGCCGAGCTTCGCCGACATCTTCTTCAACAACAGCTTCAAGAACGGCCTGCTGCCGATCAAGCTGGATGCGGTGGAAGTGGACGAACTGTTCCGCCAGTGCGAGGCAAGCGAAGGTTACCGCCTGGTCGTCGATCTGGCGGCGCAGACCATCACGCGCCCCGACGGCAGGGTGATCGGTTTCGACATCGACCCCTTCCGCAAGGAATGCCTGCTCAACGGCTGGGACGACATCGGCCTGACGCTGCGCCACGCAGACAAGATCCGCGCGTTCGAAGACAAGCGCCGCGCCGAACACCCGTATTACTTTGCCTGAGCCCGTACGGCTCACCGAACCAAGGAAGACGATTCGATGAAGATTTGCGTGCTGCCGGGTGACGGCATCGGTCCCGAGATCATGGCGGAAGCCGTGCGCGTGCTGAAGGCCCTGGACCTGAAGCTCGAGATGGAGGAAGGGCTGCTTGGCGGCTGCGCGGTGGATGCCACCGGCACCCCGTATCCCGAGGCCACCCAGAAGCTCGCACGCGAAGCCGATGCGGTTTTGCTCGGCGCCGTCGGCGGCCCCAAGTGGGACACGCTGCCGCGCGAGCAGCGCCCCGAGCGCGGCCTGCTCGGCATCCGCAAGGATCTCGGCCTGTTCGCCAACCTGCGCCCGGCGATCCTGTATCCCGAACTGGCCAATGCCTCGTCGCTGAAGCCCGAGATCGTTGCTGGTCTGGACATCCTGATCGTGCGTGAGCTCACCGGCGACATCTACTTCGGCCAGCCGCGCGGCATCGAGACGCGAGAAGTCAACGGCACGCAGCAGCGCGTGGGCTGGAACACCATGATCTACGCCGAGTACGAGATCCGTCGCATCCTCAAGGTGGCCTTCGAGGCGGCACAGAAGCGCGGCAAGAAGCTGTGCTCGGTCGACAAGATGAACGTGCTCGAATGCACCCAGCTGTGGCGCGACATCGCCGAGGAAGTCGCCAAGGACTACCCGGACGTCGAGCTCACCCACATGCTGGTGGATAACGCCGCGATGCAGCTCGTGCGCGCGCCCAAGCAGTTCGATGTGATGGTCACCGGCAACATGTTCGGCGACATCCTGTCCGATGAGGCCTCGATGCTGACCGGCTCGATCGGCATGCTGCCCTCGGCCTCGCTGGATGCCAACAACAAGGGCTTGTACGAGCCCTCGCATGGTTCTGCACCCGACATCGCGGGCAAGAATCTGGCCAACCCGCTCGCCACCATCCTGTCTGCGGCGATGATGCTGCGCTATACCTTCAATCAGGAAGCGGCTGCGCAGCGCGTCGAGAATGCAGTCAAGAAGGTGCTCGCCCAGGGGTACCGTACCGGCGACATCTACGAGCCGGGCACCAGGAAGGTTGGGACGCGCGAGATGGGCGACGCGGTGCTCGCCGCGCTGTAAGCTGATGCGCCTGCAAGGGTTTTCGAAGAATCGTTTTTGTAGAGAGTGATGAACATGAATCGAGTCGGTCTGGTTGGCTGGCGTGGCATGGTCGGTTCCGTGCTGATGCAGCGCATGGTGGAAGAGGGCGACTTCGCCTTCATCGAGCCGGTCTATTTCTCCACCTCGAACGCCGGTGGCAAGGCGCCGTCCTTCGGCGGCAAGGAAGCCGCCGCGCCGCTGCAGGACGCGACGGACATCGACGCGCTGAAGTCCTGCGACATCGTGATCACCTGCCAGGGCGGCGACTACACCAAGGAAGTCTTCCCCAAGCTGCGCGCCACCGGCTGGAACGGCCACTGGATCGACGCCGCCAGCGCGCTACGCATGAACGACGACGCGGTGATCATCCTCGATCCGGTCAACCGCAACGTCATCGACGCCGCGCTCGCCAAGGGCGGCCGCAGCTGGATCGGCGGCAACTGCACCGTGTCGCTGATGCTGATGGGCCTGGGCGGCCTGTTCAAGCACGGCCTGGTGGAGTGGATCTCGGCGATGACCTACCAGGCGGCCTCGGGCGCCGGCGCGCAGAACATGCGCGAACTCATCAGCCAGATGGGCACCATTCACGACTCGGTCAAGGATCTGCTCGCCGACCCGGCCTCGGCCATCCTGGAAATCGACCGCAAGGTCGCCGAGACCATGCGCTCGGACAGCTTCCCGAAGAAGAACTTCCGCAACACCCCGCTCGCTGGCAGCCTGATCCCCTGGATCGACGTGCCGGTCGAACACGGCCAGAGCAAGGAAGAATGGAAGGGCGGTGCCGAGTGCAACAAGATCCTCGGCAACCCGGCCTTCCGCAGTCCGGGCTCGATCCCGATCGACGGCCTGTGCGTGCGCATCGGCGCGATGCGCTGCCACTCGCAGGCACTGACGATCAAGCTGAAGAAGGACGTGCCGCTCGACGAGATCACCGAGATCATCGCGGGCGCCAACCAGTGGGTGAAGGTCGTGCCTAACGACCGCGAGATCACCGAGCGCGAACTGACCCCGACGGCCGTCACCGGCACGCTGGGCATCCCGGTCGGCCGTCTGCACAAGATGGCGATGGGCCCCGAGTATCTCGGCGCGTTCACCGTCGGCGACCAGCTGCTGTGGGGCGCAGCCGAGCCGCTGCGCCGCATGCTGCGCATCCTGCTCGAGCGCTGAGCGCACGAGAAACGTCCGATGAACAAAGGGGCCACTGGCCCCTTTGTCTTTTCGATGGCATTCCAGCGTGCACGTAACTAATTCACGACAAAACACTGCGAATCATCGCGGATTGATGCGCCAAGGCCGGGAAAATGCTAGATTCCTAAGCCACGTCATGATGCATATGATTAAAAAGCTTGGCTTTCGGGGGAGTTGCAGTTTGAAGACCACGATGAATAAGTCGCTCAGGGCATCCGTGATCGCTGTCGCGATCGCCGCGATTCCGCTAGGGGCTCAGGCCGCAGGAATGGGGCAGATCAACGTCTTCAGCGGCCTGGGGCAGCCCTTGCGCGCAGAGATCCAGGTCAGTGCCACGGCACAGGAACTGCAGTCCTTGACGGCTCGTATCGCTTCTCCCGAGGCGTTCCGGCAGGCAAACGTGAACTACTCCTCGGCGGTTTCCGCCATCCGGGTCAGTGTGGATACGCGTGCCTCGCGTCCCGTGATCCGCCTGTCCAGCGATCGCCCGATCAACGATCCGTTCGTCGACCTGCTGGTCGAACTGAACTGGGCCAACGGGCGCATGGCGCGCGAGTACACGTTCCTGCTCGATCCCGTTGACCTTGCCGCGCCCCGGCCACTGGCCGCGGCGGTGGATGCGCCCGCCACGCCTGCCGCGCGCCCACTGCAGCCGGCGGTCCGTCCAGCGGTGCCGTCCGCCACGTCGGCGATCCCTGATGCCTACACGGTTCGTCGCGGCGACACGCTGCGGCGGATCGCTGCTGCCAACACGCCTCCTGGCGTGACCCTCGATCAGATGCTCGTTGCCCTCTTTCGGGCCAACCCGGGCGCGTTTGACGGCGGCAACATCAATCGTCTTCGTGCGGGTTCGGTGCTGAACGTGCCGAGCGTGGATGAAGCGTTGAGCGTTTCTTCGGTGGAGGCAAAGCGCGAAATTCGTGCGCAATCGGCCGATTTCGAAGCATACCGCCGCAGCCTTGCAACCGCTTCCGCGCAGCGTGCGCCGGTTGTCGCTGAGGAAGCACAGCAGGAAAGCGCCGGTCGGATCGTTCCCAAGGTCGAGGAGCCCGCGCCGGTCGCCGAGACGGCCGACCAGGTCAAGGTTTCGCGCAGTCAGGCAGCGGGTGCGCCTGGCACCGAAGCCGACATCCGGCTGCAGGCGCTCGAGGAGGAGCTCGCCACGCGCGAGAAGGCGCTCGAGGAGGCAAACGACCGCCTGAGGCAGCTCGAGCAAAGCGTGCGCGACATGCAGAAGCTCCTTGAGCTGCGCAGTGGCACGCTGGCTCAGCTGCAAGAAGGTGCGGTGGCGCCGCCGGCGCCTGCGCCCGTTGCTGGGGCCAGCCAGGAGGCGCCCGCTGCGCCGGTTGCCGCTGGAGCGCCCCAGGCTGTCGAGCCCCAGGCGGTCGAGCCGCAGGCTGCGCCGCCCGCGGAGCCAGTTCAGTCTGCGCCCCAGGCCGCCCAGGAAGAAGCCAAGCCGGCGCCCAAGCGTCCGGTCCGTCGTCCGCCGCCCGAACCCGTTCCCGAGCCTGGTCTGGTCGAGTCGATGATGTCCGATCCGACCGTAGTCGCCGGCGGTGCAGGTATTCTGGCCCTGTTGCTGGGTTACGCGGGATTCAAGCTGCGCGGGCGCCGCAAGGCGGCGTCCGGCAGTGGGCAGGTTGGCGATCTGGCGCCCAGCGGTCCAGGCGTCTTCTCGGCGACGGGTGGGCAGAGCGTCGATACCGGCGCAAGCAGCATCATCCAGACCGATTTCAGCCAGTCGGGGCTTTCGGCCATCGATGCGGACGAAGGTGTCGATCCGGTGGCCGAGGCCGACGTGTATATGGCTTATGGCCGGGATGCACAGGCCGAGGAGATCCTCCAGGATGCGCTGAAGGCAGACCCTTCGCGGCTTGCGATCTATCTCAAGCTGCTCGAGATCTACTCGCTGCGCAAGAGTGCGCGCGAGTTCGAAACGGTGGCGACCGAACTGTTCTCCCGTACGAACGGCCAGGGCCGCGAATGGGACAAGGCAGCGACCATGGGGCGCAAGCTCGACGCCGACAACCCGCTCTATGCCGAGCAGGGGAGTGCGGACGAATCCATCGCGCCCACCACCGAGGTGCCCTCGGGTATCGCGCCGGTCGCGACCGTCGGCGTGGCGGCTGCGGCAGGCGTGGCAAGTGCCCTGACTTCGCCTCAGGCAACGGATTCGATGCCGCAGGCGGAGGGGGTCGAGACGCGTGTCGATACCCTGGAAGAGGCGGCGCCGGCTGCCTCCTTGTCCAGCCTGGATTTCTCGTCGAGCGGGCCGGTTGAGCCGAGTCAGTCGCAGATGCGCGACACATGGACCGTCCCGGGCGATCTGCGTCAGTTTGCGGGTGACAAGCCCGACGGTGCGGCGCCCGACCTCGAGGGCTTGAGTGCCGCGATCGCAGCCGGGGTTGATCTCGAGACGCCTGCCGACGAGTTTGCGCCGGTCGATACGGGCGTGATCGACTTCGAACTCGATCTCGGGGAGGACGTTCAGGCTGCTTCGACCGAGCCGGAAGATCTTTCGATCGCAACGACCGGCAGCGATGGCGGTCTCTCGTTCGATCTCGATCTCGGCGAGCCGGAAACGCCTGTGGCGCCCGCAGCACTCGACGCTGCGCAACCGCAAGTCGCGAACTTCGATTCCTCTGCGGCCACCATCGTTGCCAGTGACGACAATCTGGCAGCGGCACTCGATTTCGAGCTGCCCGACCTTGACCTCGGTGGCGGGGCGCCTTCCCCCGATATGAACGCCACCGTGTTGCAGAGCGATGCGCTGCTTCAGTCGGATGCGGAGGAGTCGATTGCGGCGTCTTCGGAGCCCGGGAAGACGTCCGAGGCGCTGGTTGACCTGGAGAAGACGAGCTTCGACAGCAGTCTGCTCGACTTCGATTTCGACATCGATACGCCGCTCCAGCCGGCTGCCGCGGCGCCGAGCGGGCTGGACCTGACGTCGATCGACCTCGACCTCGATTCGCTGGACGCGGCAGCTGAAGCGGACGATGCCGAAGCCCAGTCGATGGAGGCCACCCAGCTCGGCGAGCTGACACCCCAGAGCGAGTTCGGCGATGCCCCGGCAGCGTCCGGTGGGGATGAAGTCGACACCAAGCTTGAGCTTGCCCGTGCCTACGACGACATGGGTGACAAGGAGGGGGCGCTGGAGTTGCTCGAGGAGGTCGTGCGGGATGGCTCCGCCGAGCAGCAGGCGGCCGCGCGCGAGATGATCGCCCGCCTGACCTGAGCTTCAATTCCATTGCCGCCGCAGGGCCCAGGCCCCGCGGCGGCTTCGCCGTTTACGCGCATGCATTCCGGTTTCCTTCTCCTGTTGTGGTTTGTCGGCGTCGCGTCGGTGCAGTTCGTGCCGTCCGCCGTGCTCGGGCTGCTCGTCACGGCCTGCCTCTTCTGCGCACTCATGTTGTCCAGGGCGCGCGTGATCCGGTTGTTGCGGCGTGTCAGGGTGCTGGCGATCGCCATCGTCGTGCTGTTCGGGTGGTTTACGCCGGGTGAGGCGCTGCTCGCAGAATGGCCTGGTTTCTCACCGACGCGCGAGGGCGTCGCGATGGCGCTGGTTCATGTCGGTCGCCTCGTCATCGTCGTCAGTGCGGTCGCGTTGCTGCTCGAACGCCTGCCGCTCGAGCGACTGGTCGGAGGCCTGTACAGTCTGGCCCGACCCTGGCAAGTGATCGGCCTGAACGCTCGCGACGTTGCATTGCGGTTGCTGCTGGTGCTGCGGTTCGTCGACGCGTCGCCGCGCGGCGCAGCGCCGATTCACTGGAAGGAGTGGCTGCGGGACGAGGCGGCGGAGGAAGCCTTGCCGCCGATTCAGCTTGTACGGGAGCGTTTTGGCCGTGGCGATGTCGCGGTCGCCTGTGTCCTCGTCGTATTCGCGCTAGGTTGGGGAGTGGCATGATGCGAGTCGCGATCGGCGTCGAGTACGCAGGCGATGCATTCTGCGGCTGGCAGAGCCAGGCGCACGGGCGAACGGTGCAGGATGTGCTCGAGCGCGCGCTGTCGGAGATTGCCGCGGAGCCGCTCAGGCTGCACTGCGCGGGGCGGACGGATACGGGGGTTCATGCCAGTGCCCAGGTGGCGCACTTCGATACGTCGGCGCGCCGTCCCCTGTCGGCGTGGGTGCGTGGGGTGAATGCGCTGCTGCCTCCCGCCGTGGTGGTGCGCTGGGCCGTGGAGGTGGACGAGACCTTCCATGCCCGCTTTCTCGCGACCGAGCGCCAGTACCGCTACATTCTGCACAATGCGCCGACCCGGCCTGCGATGCTGGCGGGGCGGGTCGGCTGGTTTCATCCCGCACTCGACGAGCAGCGCATGGCCGAAGCCGTCGCCTGTCTTGTCGGGACGCACGATTTTTCTTCCTTTCGTGCCGCGGGGTGTCAGGCCAAGACGCCCATTAAAGTGATGCACGAGGCGCGGGTCGCGCGGCAGGGCGAGTACCTGCTGTTCGATTTCCGCGCCAATGGTTTCCTGCATCACATGATCCGGAACCTCGTCGGGGCGCTGGTTTATGTGGGCAAGGGGCGTTACCCGGTCGAATGGATGAACGAACTGCTCTTGGCGCGCGATCGCACGCATGCGGCGCCGACCTTCTCGCCCGACGGTCTCTACCTTTGCGGCGTGAGCTATCCGCCGCGCTGGTCGCTCCCCAACGATGGGCGTATCATCGCGCTGCCCCAGCTTCCCCTCGTCTGAATGTCCCGTACCCGAATCAAGATCTGCGGCCTCACGCGGCCGCAAGACGTGCGCGCAGCCGTTGAACACGGCGCCGATGCGATCGGCTTCGTGTTCTATCCGCACAGTCCGCGCGCGGTCGGCATCGAGCAGGCCGCAGAGCTTGTAGCGCTGCTGCCGCCCTTCGTGACCTCGGTCGGCCTTTTCGTCAATGCTGCCGAGGCCGAGGTCAATGCCGTGCTGCAGCGCGTGCCACTGCAGCTGCTGCAGTTTCATGGCGACGAAACCGACGCGCAATGCGCGCGCCACGGGCGGCCCTGGATCAAGGCAGCGCGAATGCGGCAAGGGGTCGATCTGGTAGAATTCTCATCTTTGCATCCGCGCGCCAGCGGCGTTCTCGTCGACGCGTTCGTCGATGGCTATGGCGGCGGAGGCAAGACTTTCGACTGGTCGCTGATTCCTGAGGGATTCGAGCGACCGTTGGTGCTTTCCGGCGGTCTCGACGTCGACAACGTCGTCGAGGCCGTGCGCCGCGTCCGCCCCTGGGCGGTGGATGTTTCGAGCGGCGTGGAAAGCGCCAAGGGAATCAAGGATGCGGTGAAGATCGCCGCATTCATCGCCGGAGTTCGACATGCAGATGGCTGATACGCCTTACCAGTTTCCCGATGCGAGCGGGCATTTCGGCCCCTATGGCGGCATCTTCGTCGCCGAGACCCTGATGCCGGCCCTGGCCGAATTGCGCGAAGCCTACGCAGCCTGCCAGAGCGATCCGGCCTTTGTCGCGGAGTTCGAATACGAACTCAAGCACTACGTGGGCCGGCCGAGCCCGATCTACCACGCCAAGCGCTGGTCCGAGATCCTCGGCGGTGCGCAGATCTACCTGAAGCGCGAGGACCTGAACCACACCGGCGCGCACAAGGTTAACAACTGCATCGGCCAGGCCCTGGTGGCCCGGCGCATGGGCAAGCCACGCGTCATCGCCGAGACCGGCGCGGGCCAGCATGGTGTGGCGACAGCCACCGTGGCGGCACGCTACGGCATGGAGTGCGTGGTGTACATGGGCGCCGAGGACGTCAAGCGCCAGGCCGCCAACGTGTACCGCATGAAGCTGCTCGGCGCCACCGTCGTGCCGGTGGAGTCGGGCTCGAAGACGCTCAAGGATGCGCTGAACGAGGCGATGCGCGACTGGGTCACCAACATCGCCGACACGTTCTACATCATCGGCACGGTGGCTGGCCCGCACCCCTATCCGATGATGGTGCGCGACTTCCAGTCGGTGATCGGCAAGGAATGCCTGGTGCAGATGCCCGAGATGGTGGGGCGCCAGCCGGATTATGTGATCGCCTGCGTCGGCGGTGGCTCGAATGCGATGGGCATCTTTCACCCCTACATCGGTGTGCCCGGCGTCAAGCTCATCGGCGTCGAGGCGGCGGGCGACGGCATCGAGACCGGACGCCACTCGGCCTCGCTGAGCGCCGGGCGTCCCGGCGTGCTGCACGGCAACCGCACCTACCTGCTGCAGAACGAGGACGGCCAGATCATCGAGACGCATTCGATTTCGGCAGGGCTCGACTACCCCGGCGTCGGTCCCGAGCACGCCTGGCTCAAGGATGCCGCGCTCGCGGACTACGTCGGCATCACCGACGACGAGGCGTTGCAGGCCTTCCACAAGCTGTGCCGACTGGAGGGCATCATTCCGGCGCTCGAGTCCTCGCATGCGCTGGCCTATGCGGCAAAGCTCGCGCCGACGCTGCCCAAGGACCAAATCCTGCTGGTCAATCTCTCCGGCCGTGGCGACAAGGACATGCACACCGTCGCCGAGCGTTCCGGCATCCAGTTCTGAACCTGCCACGGGCCGCGCTGCGGCCCGTAGTGTGATCGAGACATGTCAAGAATCCAGACCGTTTTCAAGCGCCTGCAAGGCGAAGGCCGCAAGGCGCTGATCCCGTTCGTCACCGGGGGCTTTCCCGAGCCGGCGCTGACCCTGCCGCTGATGCGCGCGCTCGTCGAGGGCGGCGCCGACATCATCGAGCTCGGCGTACCGTTCTCCGACCCGATGGCCGACGGCCCGACCATTCAGCGTGCATCCGAATGCGCGCTTGCGCAGGGCATGAGCCTGCGCAAGCTGCTCGACATCGTGCGCGCCTTCCGCGTCGAGAACACCGACACCCCGGTCGTGCTGATGGGCTACGCGAATCCGATCGAGGCGATGGGCGTGGAGACCTTCGCGAGTGCCGCGCGCGACGCCGGTGTCGATGGCGTGCTCGTCGTCGACTATCCGCCGGAGGAGTCCGTCGCGTTTGCGACCGCGGCCAAGGGCGCGGGTCTCGATCCGATCTTCCTGCTGGCACCGACCTCTTCGGCGCAGCGCTTTGCCGATGTCGCGGCGGTCGGCAGCGGCTATATCTACTATGTGTCGCTGAAGGGCGTGACCGGTAGCGGCAAGCTCGACATCGACGAAGTCGCGCGCCGTATTCCCCTGATCCGCGCGGCCGTGGGCATGCCGGTCGGCGTCGGTTTCGGCATCCGCGACGCCGACAGCGCGCAACGCATCGGCGCCGTCGCCGACGCCGTGGTGATCGGCAGCCGCATCATCGAAGTGATTGAACAGAGCCCGCGTGATGAGGCCGCACAACGGGTCGCCACATTCATGCGTGGCATCCGCGAGGCGCTCGACACGATCGGGCCGGCGAAAGGAGTAACCCCATGAGCTGGTTGCAGAAGCTGCTGCCGCCCAAGATCAAGCGCAGCGACAGCGCTGCCCGTGGCAAGTCGTCGATTCCGGAAGGGCTGTGGAGCAAGTGCGGCGCCTGCGAGGCGGTCCTGTACCGTTCCGATCTCGACAGCAACCAGGGCGTGTGCCCGAAGTGCGGCCACCATCATCGGCTGCGCGCGCGCCAGCGCCTCGACCTGCTGCTCGATGCCGAAGGGCGGTTCGAGATCGGCGCCGAAGTGGTGCCGGTCGATGCGCTGAAGTTCAAGGATTCGCGCAAGTATCCCGAACGCCTGTCGACGGCCACCTCGGATACGGGCGAGGCCGATGCGATGGTGGTCATGCAGGGCGCGATCGAGAGCGTGCCGGTCGTCGTCGCCTGCTTCGAGTTCGAGTTCCTCGGCGGTTCGATGGGTTCGGTGGTCGGCGAGCGCTTCGTGCGCGGCGCCAAGGCGGCGTATGAGCAGCGCGTGCCCTTCATCTGCATCACCGCATCCGGCGGGGCGCGCATGCAGGAAGGCCTCTTCTCGCTGATGCAGATGGCCAAGACCACCGCGTCGATCACCAGGCTGGCGGAACGCCGCCTGCCGTTCGTGACCGTGCTGACCGATCCGACCATGGGCGGCGTCTCGGCCAGCTTCGCCTTCATGGGCGACATCGTCGTGGCCGAGCCCGGCGCGCTGATCGGCTTCGCCGGTCCGCGGGTCATCGAACAGACGGTGCGCGAGAAACTGCCCGAGGGCTTCCAGCGTGCCGAGTTCCTGCTCGAGAAGGGCGCCATCGACGTCATCGTCGACCGCCGCGAGATGCGTGCAGAACTGGCGCGCATGTTAAGCCTCCTGCTGCGCCAGCCAGCCGCCAGCGCTGCCTGATGAGTGCGTCGATTTCCGCGCTGCCGCAGACGCTTGATGGCTGGCTGCAGCTGCTCGAGCAACGCCACGCGCAGAGCATCCGCCTCGGGCTCGACCGGGTTGCGGCCGTGCGTGCTGCGCTCGGGCCTGATCCCGATGCGGTGGTGATCACCGTCGGCGGCACCAACGGCAAGGGTTCCTGCTGCGCGATGCTGGAGGCCATCCTTCTGGCCGAGGGCTACCGGGTCGGCTGCTACACCTCGCCGCACCTGTTGAAGTACAACGAGCGTGTCCGCATCGACGGCAAGGACGTCGACGATGAGGCGCTGGTCGCCGGGTTTGCCGCGGTCGAGGCCGTGCGTGGCGACACGCCGCTGACCTATTTCGAGCACGGCACGCTGGCGGCATGGTCCGTCTTCTGCGCGGCCCGACCGGACGTGATCATCCTCGAGGTCGGTCTCGGCGGGCGGCTCGACGCGGTCAACGTGTTCGATGCCGATTGTGCGCTGGTGACAAGTATCGCGCTGGATCACATGGATTACCTCGGTGACAGTCGCGATGCGATCGGGTTCGAGAAGGCAGGCATCTTCCGTTCCGGTCGCCCGGCCGTGTGCGGTGACCCGCAGCCGCCAGCAACCCTGCTCGCCCATGCCGAGGCCATCGGGGCGCAATTGTGGGCCAGTGGGCGCGACTTCGGCTTTGGCGGTGATCGCCAGCAGTGGGGCTACTGGCGTTACGAAACACCGCCTGCCAGGGGGGCACTGGTCAAGCGCGGCGGGCTCGCCTATCCGGCGCTGCGCGGCGTGAACCAGTTGCTCAATGCGGCGGCGGTCATGACGGTGCTCGAGACGCTGCGCGATCGCGTTCCCGTGTCCATGCAGGCGATCCGCCAGGGGCTGATGCTGGTCGATGTGCCCGGCCGGTTCCAGGTGCTGCCGGGGCGTCCCGCGGTGGTGCTCGACGTCGCGCACAATCCTCAGGCGGCCGGCGTGCTTGCCGAGAACCTGGGGAGCATGGGTTTCTATCCCGAGACGTGGGCGGTTTTCGGCATGCTCAATGACAAGGATGTCGAGGGTGTCGTCGACCTGATCAAGGGGCGGGTAGATCATTGGCTGCTTGCCGGTCTGCCCGGGCCGCGCGGACTCAAGGCCGAGGCGCTTGCCGAGCGCTTGCGTGCCGCGGGTGTCGAGGCCGACATCCGGTGTTTCGACGCGCCTGCGGATGCGTTTGCTGCGGCGCAGCAGGCGGCTGGCGAGGGTGATAGAATCCTTGCCTTCGGCTCCTTCCTGACGGTGGCTGATGTCCTGGCGGCGGTGAAGGCCGCGCGGCACTGACGAGAACTTTCCGTGAGCGACGCTGAGAACCTCGAGATCAAGAAACGCGCAAGGCGACGCCTGGTGGGGGCGGTCGCGCTCGCGTTGCTGGCTGCGGTCGTGCTGCCGATGATGATGGACCAGGAGCCGCGCCCGGCCAGCGGCGATATCCAGATCACGATCCCCGATCGCGATCCGGCGCAGGCCCGGCCGATCGCAGTGGCGCCTGAGGCTGCGGTGGCGCCGGTCGTCCCGCCGCCGCCTGAGGAAGAGGAATCCACGGCGGCGCCCGCGCCGCGTGAGGCCGAGCCGCCCAAAGAACCGGCCGTCGCGCCGGCTCCGGCAAAATCCGAGCCGCCGAAGCCTGAACCCAAGCGGGCGGAGCCCACGCCCCAATCCGGGACACCGCCGGCCACGACGAAGCCCGCGGCCGAAAGCGCAGAGGCTGCGCGCGCGCGCGCGGCGCTTGAAGGGCGCGAAGTCCCGGCGCGCGGCGACGCCTTCGTGCTGCAGATCGGTGCTTTCAGCGACGCGTCGAAGGCCGCGCGCATCACCGCCGACCTCAAGAAGCAGGGTTTTCCGGCCTACACCGAGCAGGCAGGCAATGTCACGCGTGTCCGCGTCGGCCCCGTGGCCGGACGCGCGGCGGCAGACAAGACGGCTGCACAGTTGAAGACCCTGGGCTTCAGCACGGTTGTGACTCCGCGCTGAAGAACGAGCATGACGGTCTTCGACTACGCTTTCCTCTCCATCCTCGCACTGTCGGCGGCGATCGGCATGTGGCGCGGCCTGGTCAGCGAGATCATGGCGGTGGTCGCGTGGGTGGTCGCACTGTATGCGGCGTGGCGCTATAACGAACAGGCAGCGCAGGTCTTTGTCGGGCTGATTGTCGAGCCGATGTGGCGACAGGTCGCCGGCGGTGCGCTGGTGGTGATCGGTGTCCTGATTCTGGCGGCTTTGTTGCGCTTTCTTCTGCGCCAGTTGTTGAAGGCGGCCGGGCTCGGTGCCACGGACCGCTTCTTCGGCGCGATCTTCGGCATTGCCCGAGGGCTTCTGGTGGCCTTCGTCGTCGTGCTGATCGGCGGCCTGGCTGGTGTGTCACGTGAACCCTGGTGGACGCAGGCGTTGTTCTCGCCACCGATGGAAACGGCAGTACTTGCTGCCAAACCCTGGCTGCCCGGTGTGGTGGCCGACAAGATTCGATTCAGATAGGCGTAAATCTCCATGTGCGGAATTCTCGGGGTCGTTGCCACCTCTCCGGTCAACCAGTTGCTGTATGACGGGCTGCAGGTCTTGCAGCACCGGGGCCAGGATGCGGCGGGTATCGCCACATCCGAAGGCGGGCGCTTTCACATGCACAAGGGGTCGGGCCTGGTGCGTGACGTGTTCCGCACGCGCAACATGCGCAATCTCGAGGGCAACTGGGGCATCGGACACGTCCGCTATCCCACCGCAGGTTCGGCATACAACGCCGCCGAGGCGCAGCCGTTCTACGTCAATTCGCCCTTCGGCCTGCTGCTGGCGCACAACGGCAACCTCACGAACTCCGAGGCGCTCAAGCGCGAGATGTTCCTGTCGGACCTGCGCCACATCAACACCAGCAGCGACTCCGAAGTGCTGCTGAACGTGCTGGCCCACGAGCTGCAGGCGGCCTGCAACGGTCTCAAGCTCGACGAGGACGCGGTGTTCCGCGCCGTGGCGGGTGTGCATCGCCGCTGTCGTGGCGCCTACGGTGTGGTGGCGATGATCGCCGGCTACGGCCTGCTGGCCTTCCGCGACCCCTACGGCATCCGTCCGCTGGTGATCGGTCGCAACGACACCGAAGCGGGCACCGAGTGGCTGGTGGCGTCCGAGTCGGTGGCGCTGGACGTGCTTGGCTTCAAGCTCTTGCGCGACATCGCCCCGGGCGAGGCGGTGCTGATCGACACCCAGGGCAATTTCCACAGTCGCCAGTGCGCAAGCAAGACCGTGCAGGCCCCCTGCATGTTCGAGTTCGTCTATCTCGCGCGCCCCGATTCGATCATCGACGGCGTGTCGGTGTACGAGTCGCGCATGAAGATGGGCGAGTATCTTGCCGACAAGATGAGACGCACGATGCCGAACGTCCACATCGACGTCGTGATCCCGATTCCTGATTCCAGCCGTCCTTCGGCGATGCAGATGGCCGAGTGCCTCGACCTGCCGTTCCGTGAGGGCTTCGTCAAGAACCGCTACATCGGCCGCACCTTCATCATGCCGGGCCAGTCCACGCGCAAGAAGTCGGTGCGCCAGAAGCTGAACACGATCCACCAGGAGTTCAAGGGCAAGAGCGTGCTGCTGGTCGACGACTCCATCGTGCGCGGCACGACGAGCAAGGAGATCGTCAACATGGCGCGCGAGGCCGGCGCCACCAAGGTGTACCTGGCCTCGGCCGCGCCGCCGGTTCGTTACGCGAACGTCTACGGTATCGACATGCCGACAAGGGGCGAGCTGATCGCATCGGGCCGCAGCGAAGACGAGATCTGCCGCGAGATCGGGGCCGATGGCCTGATCTATCAGGATCTCGACGACCTGAAGGCCGCGGTGCGGGCACTCAACCCGTCGATCAACTTCTTCGAGACCTCGTGCTTCGATGGCTGCTACGTGACCGGCGACATCACCGCGGAATACCTGAGCGGTGTCGAGAACCAGCGCGGGCAGGCCAAGCCGTCGAAGAACGATGGTCACGACGACGACGGAGGTCAGCTGGATCTCAACCTCGCATCGAACCCCGACCACTGAGCCGATCGCTCAACCGACAATCGGGCGGCCGTCAGGCGGCCGCCACCAGCCTGACCGACCCCGATGACGTTTCCCGACGACCTTAGCCTTCATCCCGACACCCTGGCGATTCGTGCCGGCATCAACCGCAGCCAGTTCGGCGAGCACAGCGAGGCGATGTACCTGACCTCGAGCTTCGTGTTCGAGAGCGCGGCGCAGGCCGCAGCCCGCTTCTCTGGGGCGGAGGAGGGGAACGTCTACGCCCGCTTCTCCAACCCGACCGTCACCGCCATGCAGACCCGGCTGGCTGCACTCGAGGGGGCCGAAGCGTGCGTGGCCACGGCCTCCGGCATGTCGGCGATCCTGTCGCTGGCCATGGCGGTGCTGCAGGCGGGGGACCACGTCGTGGCATCGAACGGCCTGTTCGGCGCGACCCAGCAGTTGTTCGGCAACATCCTGTCGAAGTTCGGCATCGAGACCAGCTTCGTGCCGGCGACCGACCTCAATGCCTATCGTGATGCCGTCCGCCCGCGCACCCGGCTGTTCTTCATCGAGACGCCATCCAACCCGCTGACCGAGGTCGTCGACATCGCCGGCGTCGCGGCCATCGCCCACGAGGCGGGCGCGCTGCTGGCGGTCGACAACTGTTTCTGTTCGCCCGCATTGCAGCGTCCGCTGGAGTTCGGCGCCGACGTCGTCGTGCACTCGGCGACCAAGTATCTGGACGGGCAGGGCAGGGTGCTGGGCGGTGCCGTCGCGGGCCGGAAGGCGGTCACCGATGAGGTGTTCAAGTTCCTCCGTACGGCCGGACCGACGCTCTCTCCGTTCAATGCCTGGGTCATCCTGAAGGGGCTCGAGACGCTGCGCCTGCGCATGGAGGCGCAGTCGGCGTCTGCGTTGGATCTGGCGCGCTGGCTCGAGGCGCAGCCGGGCGTCGCCCGCGTCTACTACCCCGGCCTGCCTTCGCATCCGCAGCATGAACTGGCGATGCGGCAGCAGAAGACCGGCGGCGCCATCGTCAGCTTCGACGTCGAAGGCGGACGCGATGCCGCGTGGAAGGTGGTTGACTCGACCCGTCTAATGTCGATCACCGCCAACCTGGGCGACACCAAGACTACGATCACCCACCCCGCGACCACGACGCACGGTCGCATCTCGCCCGAGGCTCGGGCCGCGGCCGGCATCGGCGAAGGCCTGCTGCGCGTGGCGGTGGGGCTGGAGTCGGTCGAGGACCTGAAGGCAGATCTGGCGCGCGGACTGGCGCGCTAGGCCACATCCCAACCCCTGGGAAGATGGAGCCGTCACCGCGGTAGCCGGGAATGCGCGGGGTATTCCTGGCGCAGGCGAGGACTGTCCGAGCCCGAAGGGCGAGTTCCGCAGCCTGCAGAAGGAATTCCCCGTGCAGGCCCGGCGGGTCGTGGGCCTTGGTGCGGCCTACCTAGAGAAGGGCGTGAAATCCCGCCCGTCGAACGCCAGCCCGCAGGCCTGCCCGTGCCAGTCCGGCAGCACATGCCGGACACAGGCGTGGCCATCCACCTCGAAGCGATGGCAAGCCGGCCGATGGGTGTGGCCGTGTACCAGCGTCGGGTAGCCGTGCGTGCGCAGCAGGGTGGCGACCGCGTCGGCGTTGACGTCCATGATCTCCATCGTCTTCTCGGCCTTGGCCGTCTCGCTCTGCTGGCGCAGCGAGGCGATGAAGGCCTTGCGCGTGGCGAGCGCTTGGCCGAGGAAGCCTGCCTGCCATGCAGGGTCGCGCACCTGTCGGCGGAAGGCCTGGTAGGCGTGGTCGTCCGTACATAGCGCGTCGCCATGCGCGAGTAGCAGCGCCGAGGTGCCGGCGTTGCCGAAGCGCACCAGCGTAGGGTCGTCGAGCAGGGTGGCGCCGATGGTTTCTGCGAATCCGCGACCGGCGAGCAGGTCGCGGTTGCCGGTCATGAAGAAGACCGCCGTGCCGCCATCGGCCAGCGCGCGGATCGCGGCAGCGATGCGTGCATTGAAGGGCGTGGCGAGGTCGTCGTCGCCCGCCCAGTACTCGAACAGGTCGCCGAGGATGAAGAGGCTCGCCGCCCGGCGCGCGGGGCCTGCCAGGAAGCCGAGAAAGGCGTCGACGTTGGCCGGCTCGTCCTCGTTGAGATGCAGGTCCGAAATGAACAATGCCGGAAGCGCCGCATGGACGGCTTCCGGCATGGGCTGCGGACACCCGCCCGGGGCGGGTGTCGCGTTGCCGTCGTGCGAGGAATCAGACAACTTCGGCGCGCTCGATGACCACGTCTTCCTTCGGCACGTCCTGGTGGAAACCGCTGGAACCGGTCTTGACCTTGCGGATGGCGTCGACGACGTCCATGCCCTCGGTGACGCGGCCGAACACGCAGTAGCCCCAGCCCTGCAGGTCAGGCTTGGTGTGGTTGAGGAAGTCGTTGTCGGCGACGTTGATGAAGAACTGCGCGGTGGCCGAGTGCGGTGCCTGGGTGCGGGCCATGGCGATGGTGCCGCGTTCGTTCTTGAGGCCGTTGTCGGCTTCGTTCTTGATCTGCTCGCCGGTCGGCTTCTGGTTCATGCCCGGCTCGAAGCCGCCGCCCTGGATCATGAAACCGTCGATGACACGGTGGAAGATGGTGTTGTTGTAGTGGCCCGCCTCGACGTATGCGAGGAAGTTGGCGACGGTGACGGGCGCTTTCTCCGCGTCGAGTTCGAGGGTGATGACGCCGTGGTTGGTGTGCAGTTTGACTGCCATGTGTCGTTCTCCTGGGTGATTGTGTCTCCACCGCGCTCGGGCGCGGCGGGCGTCTTGTAGCGTGTTCTTACTTGGCCGGCTTCTTCGCCGCGGCCTCGAGCACGCGGGCGCTCTCGACGACGACGGCTTCGACCGGCACGTTCTGGTGGAAGCCGCGGTTGCCGGTGGCGACCTTGCCGATCTTGTCGACCACGTCCATGCCCTTCACGACCTTGCCGAATACGGCATAGCCCCAGCCGTCGCGCGACGGGTAGTCGAGGAAGGTGTTGGGCACGAGGTTGATGAAGAACTGCGAGCTCGCCGAGTGCGGATCGGCGGTGCGGGCCATGGCCAGCGTGCCGCGCTCGTTCTTGAGGCCGTTCTTGGCCTCGTTCTCGATCGGCGCGCGGGTGCTCTTTTGCTTCATGTCGGCGTCGAAGCCGCCGCCCTGGATCATGAAGCCGTCGATGACACGGTGGAACACGGTGCCGTTGTAGTGGCCGTCCTTGACGTACTGCACGAAGTTTTCTGCCGACTTCGGTGCCTTGTCGGCGAAGACTTCGACCACGATCTCGCCCTGGTTGGTCTTCAGTTCGACCATCGGATTGGCGGCCAGCGCGCTCAGTGCGGTCGTGGCGAGCGCGGCAAAGGCGATCAGGTGCTTTCTCATGGAATCTCCGGTGCTTGGCCGTCTGGCCCTGGGCTGAATGGGAGGATGTCGCGAGCCGTGCGGCCCTTGTCCGGCAGGACGGGCGGACGAAATGGCGGGCAAGGCGGCCGTGGTATATTTGCGGCCTGCCGTTGCGGGCCCAAGGCTGCAGAACGACGCAAGATTCTAGCAACAAGGCCCACCCCCCACAATCGCGCTGCCAGCGTGGTTTTCCGACCCGTTTCCCAGTTCTCCCGATGCTCACGATCTACAACACCCTGTCGCGCAACAAGGAAGTCTTCACCCCGATCGAACCCGGCAAGGTCCGCATGTACGTCTGCGGCATGACGGTGTATGACTTCTGCCATCTCGGGCATGCACGTGTGATGGTCGTGTTCGACATGGTGGCGCGCTGGCTGCGGGCGAGCGGGCTGGACGTGACCTACGTGCGCAACATCACCGACATCGACGACAAGATCATCCGTCGCGCGCAGGAGAATGGCGAGACCATCCGCCAGCTCACCGACCGCTTCATCGCCGCGATGCACGAGGACGCCGACGCGCTCGGCGTGCTGCGGCCGGACCACGAGCCGCGCGCGACCGACTACGTCGCGCAGATGCAGAGCCTGATCTCGCGCCTCGAGCAGAAGGGCCTGGCCTACGTTGCCGCCAACCGTGACGTGTGCTATGCGGTGCGCAAGTTCGACGGCTACGGCAAGCTGTCGGGCAAGTCGCTGGACGAGTTGCGCGCCGGCGAGCGCGTCGACGTGGCGCAGGACAAGAACGACCCGCTCGACTTCGTGTTGTGGAAGCACGCCAAGACCGAGGAACCGGGCGAGGTGAAGTGGGCGTCGCCGTGGGGCGAGGGCCGCCCCGGCTGGCACATCGAGTGCTCAGCGATGAGCTCGGACCTGCTCGGCGACCATTTCGACATCCATGGCGGCGGCATGGACCTGCAGTTCCCGCACCACGAGAACGAGATCGCCCAGTCCGAGGGCGCGCATGGCCACACCTTCGTGAACTACTGGATGCACAACGGCTTCGTGCGCGTCGACGACGAGAAGATGTCGAAGTCGCTCGGCAACTTCTTCACCATCCGCGAGGTGTTGCAGAAGTACGACCCCGAGGTGGTGCGCTTCTTCATCCTGCGCGCGCAGTACCGCAGCGCGCTGAACTACTCGGATGCCCACCTCGAGGACGCACGCAGTTCGCTGACCCGTCTCTATACCGCATTGAAGAACGTGCCGGTCGAGGGGGCGGTCGAGGTCGACTGGAACGAGGCACACGCGAAGCGCTTCCGCGTCGCGATGGACGATGACTTCAATACCGCCGAGGCGGTCGCCGTGCTGTTCGAGCTGGCGAACGAGGTCAATCGCAGCATCTCCCCCGGGCTTGCGCGCCAGCTGAAGGCGCTGGGCGGTGTGCTCGGCCTGCTCGAGCGCGACCCCGTCGCCTTCCTGCAGGCTGGCACGCCGGATGCCGGCGGACTCGATGCCGCAACCATCGAATCCCGCATCGCCGCCCGCGCTGCCGCGAAGAAGGCGAGGGATTACGCCGAGGCCGACCGCATCCGCGCCGAGCTGACCGAGGCCGGCGTGATCCTCGAGGATGGTCCCGGCGGCACGACCTGGCGCCGCGCCTGAACGACGACGGCGGCGCACGCTGCCCCGATGGCGGTTGGGCCTTGCCGGCGGACCCGGGCTGACCCGGCTGGATAGCAGAACGCCCGCCCTGCGGTGACGCAGGAGCGGGCGTTTTGTCAGGTGGAGGTGCTCAGGCTTCGGCTGTCGAAGGCCCTCTGCTGGCCCTCAATTCCCGAAGAAATCGCGCACCTTGTCCATCCAGCCCTTGGCCTTGGGGTTGTGGCGGTCGGCGTTGCCGCTGGAAATCTCCTCGAACTCGCGCAGCAGTTCCTTCTGGCGCTCGGTCAGGTTCACCGGCGTTTCGATCACCACATGGCACAGCAGGTCGCCATGCACGTGGCTGCGAACGTTCTTGATGCCCTTGCCGCGCAGGCGGAAGACCTTGCCGCTCTGCGTTTCGGCGGGAATCTTCAGGCGCGCCATGCCTTCCAGCGTCGGAATCTCGATCTCGCCGCCCAGCGCCGCGGTGGTGATGCTGATCGGCATCTCGCAGTGCAGATCGTCGTGGTCGCGCTCGAACACCGCGTGCTTGCGGATGTGGATCTCGACGTAGAGGTCGCCCGGCGGGCCGCCATTGACGCCCGGTTCGCCGTGGCCGGCGTGGCGCAGGCGCATGCCTTCGTCGATACCCGCAGGAATCTTCACTTCCAGCGTCTTGTGCTTCTTCACCCGTCCGGCGCCGCCGCAGTCGCGGCAGGGGTCGGGGATGATCTTGCCGCTGCCGTGGCACTTCGGGCAGGTCTGCTGAATCGAGAAGAAGCCCTGCTGCACCCGCACCTGGCCGTGGCCGTTACAGGTGGGGCAGGTCTTGGGCTGGGTGCCGGGCTTGGCGCCGCTGCCGTGGCAGGTGCCGCATTCCTCGACGGTGGGGATGCGGATGGTCTTTTCGGCGCCGCGCGCGGCTTCCTCGAGCGTGATCTCGAGGTTGTAGCGCAGGTCGGCGCCGCGATAGACGTTCGAACGCCCGCCGCGGCCGCCGCCGAACAGATCGCCGAAGATGTCGCCGAAGGCATCGGCGAAGCCGCCCTCGAAACCCTGACCGCCGCCGCCCATCGACGGGTCGACGCCGGCGTGGCCGTAGCGGTCGTAGGCCGCCTTCTTCTGCGGGTCTGAGAGCATCTCGTAGGCCTCCTTGGCCTCCTTGAACTTCTCCTCGGCTTCCTTGTTGTCCGGATTGCGGTCCGGGTGGAACTTCATGGCCAGCTTGCGGTAGGCCTTCTTGATCTCGTCGTCGCCGGCGTCGCGGTTGACGCCGAGGACTTCGTAGTAATCCCTTTTGGACATGGTGCGTCGCTCAGTCTGGTATCAAGCAAAGGCCGAGCCGGCACCGGAGCAGGGCTCCGGCGGGGCTCGGCCGCGAAGGATTCGCCAGAGTGACGATTACTTCTTGTCCTTCACTTCGGTGAATTCGGCATCCACCACGTCGGCGTCGTCGGCCTTGCCACCGGTCTGCTGACCGCCCGCGGCACCCTGGGCGCCGCCTTCGGCCTGGGCCTGGGCGTACATCTGCTCGCCGAGCTTCTGCGCAGCCGTCGCCAGTGCCTGGCTCTTGGCTTCGATGCTGTCCTTGTCGCCGCTCTTGATCGCCTCTTCGGCGTCCTTGATCGCGGCTTCGATCTTGGACTTCTCGTCGTCCGACAGCTTGTCGCCGTACTCGCCCAGGGCCTTCTTGGTCGAGTGGATCAGCGCGTCGCACTGGTTGCGTGCGTCGACCAGCTCGTGCGCCTTCTTGTCTTCCTCGGCGTGCGCCTCGGCGTCGCGCACCATGCGCTCGACTTCCTCGTCCGACAGGCCGGAGTTGGCCTGGATCTTGATCTTGTTCTCCTTGCCGGTGGCCTTGTCCTTGGCCGACACGTGCAGGATGCCGTTGGCGTCGATGTCGAAGGTGACTTCGATCTGCGGCATGCCTCGCGGCGCCGGCGGGATGTCGGAGAGGTTGAACTGGCCCAGGCTCTTGTTGCCCGAGGCCATCTCGCGCTCGCCCTGCAGCACGTGGATGGTCACGGCCGACTGGTTGTCATCGGCGGTCGAGAACACCTGCGAGGCTTTGGTCGGGATCGTGGTGTTCTTCTGGATCAGCTTGGTCATTACGCCGCCCAGGGTCTCGATGCCCAGCGACAGCGGGGTCACGTCGAGCAGCAGCACGTCCTTGACCTCGCCCTGCAGCACGCCACCCTGGATGGAGGCGCCGACGGCCACGGCCTCGTCCGGGTTCACGTCACGGCGCGGCTCCTTGCCGAAGAACTCCTTCACCTTGTCGATGACCTTGGGCATGCGGGTCTGGCCGCCGACCAGGATCACGTCGTCGATGTCCGAGACCTTGAGGCCCGCGTCCTTCAGCGCGATGCGGCAGGGCTCGATCGAGCGCTCGATCAGGTCCTCGACCAGCGCTTCGAACTTGGCGCGGGTGATCTTGATCGCCAGGTGCTTCGGGCCCGAGGCGTCGGCGGTGATGTAGGGCAGGTTGATCTCGGTCTGCTGGCCGGAGGACAGCTCGATCTTGGCCTTCTCGGCCGCTTCCTTCAGGCGCTGCAGTGCGAGCACGTCGTTCTTGAGGTCGACGCCCTGTTCCTTTTTGAATTCGGTGACGATGTAGTCGATGATGCGCTGGTCGAAGTCCTCGCCACCCAGGAAGGTGTCGCCGTTGGTCGCCAGTACTTCGAACTGGTGCTCGCCGTCGAGGTCCGCGATCTCGATGATCGAGATGTCGAAGGTGCCGCCGCCGAGGTCATACACCGCGATCTTGGAGTCGCCCGGCTTCTTGTCCATGCCGAAGGCGAGCGCGGCCGCGGTCGGCTCGTTGATGATGCGCTTGACTTCGAGGCCGGCGATGCGACCGGCGTCCTTGGTGGCCTGGCGCTGGCTGTCGTTGAAGTAGGCCGGCACGGTGATGACCGCCTCGGTCACTTCCTCGCCGAGGTAGTCCTCGGCAGTCTTCTTCATCTTGCGCAGCACTTCGGCGGAGACCTGCGGCGGCGCGATCTTCTTGCCGCGCACTTCCACCCAGGCGTCGCCGTTGTCGGCCTTGGCGATGGTGAAGGGCATCAGGTCGATGTCCTTCTGCACTTCCTTCTCTTCGAAGCGACGGCCGATCAGGCGCTTGATCGCGAACAGGGTGTTCTTGGCGTTGGTGACCGCCTGGCGCTTGGCCGGCGCACCGCACAGGATCTCGCCGTCTTCGGCGTAGGCGACCACCGAGGGGGTCGTGCGCGCGCCTTCGGAGTTTTCGATGACCTTCGGCTTGCCGCCTTCCATCACGGAAACGCAGCTGTTGGTGGTGCCGAGGTCGATGCCGATGATCTTGCCCATGAGTGTTCCTTTTCAGTCTGTATTCGGGGGCGCAGCGGAGGTGCGCCGGTCTGGTTCGAATATGGGGTGGCGCGGACCGGTTTCAAGCGTCCGCGCGCAGATTCCTTACTGGCCCTTGGCCTTCGCCACCATCACCAGCGCCGGGCGGATGACGCGCTCGTTGAGCAGGTAGCCCTTCTGCAGCACCGTGACCACGGTGTTGGGCTCGGCGTCGGATTCGACCGCGCTGATCGCCTGGTGCTTGTTCGGGTCGAATTTCTGGTTGAGCGGGTTCTCTTCGGCGAGGTTGGCGCCCTCGAAGGCGGAGACGAGTTGCTTCAGCGTCAGCTCGACGCCCTCGCGCAGTTTCTCCACCGTCTGGTTCTCCACCGCGAGGGCGGCTTCCAGGCTGTCCTTCACCGGCAGCATCGCGGTCGCGAACTTCTCGGCGGCGAACTTGGATGCCTTGGCGATGTCGTCCTGCGCACGGCGGCGCACGTTCTCGGTCTCGGCCTTGGCGCGCAGCCAGGCGTCGTGATGCTCCGCGGCCTTGAGCTCGGCCTGGCGCAGGCTCTCTTCCAGGCTGGGCATGGTGTCTATCGTCGGATCGGCGTCGGCAACGGTCTGCGCGGCGGTAGCGGCCTGGGCTTGCAGTTCGTCGGCGGGCGGCGTCGAAGGGTTCTGTTCCTGCATGGATGGGGCTCCCGTAAATTCCTGACGCTGCTACATTGGGGTCGGCAAGGAGATTTCAAGGGTCGAAAGGCGTGTTTTTTCAGCCAGGGGTTCGATGGATGCAAACGAGTGATTTGGCTGCCTTGCCGATGCGCAATCGCGCGGAGGCCGAGGCCCTGGTGTGCCGGGTGCAGCTGGCGTTGACGGATCGTGGTGTCGCCCTGCGGGCGCCTCCGCCGGTGCCGGACAGTTGCTGCGGACGCGGCTGCAATGGCTGCGTGTGGGAGGGGTATTACGCAGCATTGCGTTTCTGGCGCGAGGATGCCATCGCGCTGCTGGCCCGATAGCGGGTCGGACGTGCGCCGATGCCCGAGGCGGGGCGGGCAGGGGGCGCGCGTGTTAATATTTCGCGTTTTGGTAAACGCGGCACGTCCGCTCCCAGCATGACTCAGTTCGCCAAGGAAACCCTGCCGATCAGCCTTGAAGAGGAGATGCGGCACTCCTACCTCGATTACGCGATGAGCGTGATCGTGGGTCGGGCACTCCCGGATGCGCGCGATGGCCTCAAGCCCGTGCACCGGCGGGTGCTGTTCGCAATGCACGAGCTGTCCAACGACTGGAACCGCGCTTACAAGAAATCGGCGCGTATCGTCGGCGACGTCATCGGTAAGTACCACCCGCATGGCGATATCGCGGTGTACGACACCATCGTGCGCATGGCACAGGACTTCTCGCTGCGCTACATGCTGGTCGATGGCCAGGGCAACTTCGGCTCGGTCGACGGCGACAACGCTGCGGCGATGCGTTACACCGAAATCCGCATGGCGCGCATCGGCCACGAGCTGCTGGCCGACATCGACAAGGAGACAGTCGACTTCGGACCGAACTACGACGGCTCGGAGAAAGAGCCGCTCGTCATGCCGGCGCGCATCCCGAACCTGTTGATCAACGGTTCGAGCGGCATTGCGGTCGGCATGGCGACCAACATCCCGCCGCACAACCTGGGCGAGGTGGTCGACGCCTGTCTGAAGCTGCTCGAAGATCCCGACACCGACATCGAGACCCTCATCGAGATCGTCAAGGCGCCGGACTTCCCGACCGCCGGCCTGATCTACGGCCTGCATGGCGTGCACGAGGGCTACCGCACCGGCCGCGGCCGCGTGATCATGCGTGCGCGCACCCATTTCGAGCCCATCGGCAAGACCGACCGCCAGGCGATCATCGTCGACGAGCTGCCTTACCAGGTGAACAAGCGCACCTTGCAGGAGCGCATGGCCGAGCTGGTCAACGAGAAGAAGATTGAGGGCATCAGCGAGATTCGCGACGAGTCCGACAAGTCGGGCATGCGCCTGGTGATCGAGTTGAAGCGTGGCGAGATGCCCGAGGTCGTGCTCAACAAGCTGTTCAAGCACACCCAGTTGCAGGACAGCTTCGGCATGAACATGGTGGCGCTGGTCGACGGCAAGCCGCGCCTGCTGAACCTCAAGCAGATGCTGGTGTGCTTCCTCGAGCACCGCCGCGAGGTCGTCACCCGCCGCACCATCTTCGAACTGCGCAAGGCGCGCGACCGCGGCCATGTGCTCGAAGGCCTGGCGGTGGCGCTGTCCAACGTGGACGAGATCATCGCGCTGATCAAGGCGGCGCCCACGCCGTCCGACGCCAAGCGCGAGCTGATGGCGCGCGAGTGGCGCTCGGCGCTGGTGGAGGAAATGCTGTCGCGTGCGCTCGCCGACAGCTACAGGCCGGAAGGGCTGGACCCGCAATACGGCCTGCAGGCCCAGGGCTACCGCCTGTCCGAAACGCAGGCCCAGGCCATCCTCGAGCTGCGCCTGCAGCGCCTGACCGGCCTCGAGCAGGACAAGATCGTCGGCGAGTATCGCGAGGTGATGGACATCATCACCGACCTGCTCGACATCCTGGCGCGCCCGGAACGCATCACCGCGATCATCGTCGAGGAGCTCGGCGCGATCCGCAACCAGTTCGGCGACCCGCGTCGTTCCGAGCTGGTGATGAACACCGCCGAGATCAACATCGAGGATCTGATCACGCCGGAGGACATGGTCGTGACCCTGTCGCACACCGGCTACTTCAAGCGCCAGCCGCTTGCCGACTACCGCGCCCAGCGCCGTGGCGGCCGCGGCAAGCAGGCGACTTCGATGAAGGACGAGGACTTCATCGACCATCTCTTCGTTGCCAACACCCACGACACCGTGCTGTGCTTCTCCAGCCGCGGGCGCTGCTACTGGCTCAAGGTGTACGAGGTGCCCGAAGGCACGCGCAACTCGCGTGGCAAGCCGATCGTCAATCTCTTCCCGTTGGTCGAAGGCGAGAAGATCACCGCCGTCTTGCCGATCAAGGAGTTCGACGAGGAACACTTCGTGTTCATGGCGACCTCTGAAGGTACGGTCAAGAAGACCGCGCTCACCGCGTTCTCGAACCCGCGCAAGGCCGGCATCATCGCGGTCAATCTCGACGACGGCGACCACCTGATCGGCGTGGCGATCACCGACGGCCAGTGCGACGTGATGCTGTTCTCCGATGCCGGCAAGGCGGTGCGCTTTGCCGAAACCGACGTACGCCCGATGGGGCGCGAGGCACGCGGCGTGCGCGGCATGATGCTGGAAGATGGTCAGGCCGTGATCGCCATGCTGGTGGCCAAGGACGAGTCGCAGTCGGTGCTGACGGCGACCGAGAACGGCTACGGCAAGCGCACGCCGGTGGCGGAATACACCCGCCACGGCCGCGGCACCAAGGGCATGATCGCGATCCAGACCAGCGACCGCAACGGCAAGCTGGTCGGCGCCGTGCTGGTCGAGCCGGCCGACGAGGTCATGCTGATTTCCACCGGCGGCGTGCTGATCCGCACCAGCGTCGAGAGCATCCGCGAGATGGGACGCTCCACCCAGGGCGTGACCCTGATCAACCTCGACGACGGTACCTTCCTCGCAAGCATCGAGAAGGTGGCCGAGTCCGAGTCGGACGAAAGCATGCGCCTGAACGGCGAGTCCGCGGAGGATGCGGACGACGGTGGTGCCGATGTGCAGGCCGATGCGCCCGAGGGCGAGGCCCCGGCCACCGGCGAAGAAGGGGACGCTTGATGAGTCGCGTGTGGAATTTCAGCGCCGGTCCTGCGGCGCTGCCCGAAGAAGTGCTGCGCCAGGCCGCCGAGGAAATGCTCGACTGGCACGGCTCGGGCATGGGCGTGATGGAGATGAGCCATCGCGGCAAGGAATTCACCGCCATCGCGGCGCAGGCCGAGGTCGACCTGCGGACGCTGCTGGCGGTGCCGGACGATTACCGCATCCTGTTCATGCAGGGCGGGGCGATTGCCGAGAATGCGATCATCCCGATGAACCTGATGGGCGACAAGCGCGTGGCCGACTATGTGGTCACGGGGTCGTGGACGCAGAAATCGCAGAAAGAGGCGCGCAAGTACGCCGAAGTGAACATCGCCGCCACGTCCGAGGCGAGCGGCTTCACCACCGTGCCGCCGGTGACGGACTGGAAGCTGTCGGCCGATCCGGCCTACGTCTTCACCTGCACCAACGAAACCATCGATGGCGTGGAGTATCCGTTCGAGCCGGATCTGGCGCAGATCGGTCGCGGCGAGGTGCCGGTGGTGGCCGACATGTCCTCGCACATCCTTTCGCGCGTGATCGACGTGTCGAAGTACGGCCTGATCTTCGGTGGCGCGCAGAAGAACATCGGTCCGGCGGGCCTGACCATCGTCATCGTGCGCGAGGACCTGCTGGGTCGCGCCATGCCGCACTGCCCGAGCGCCTTCGACTACAAGACCGTGGCCGACAACGGCTCGATGTACAACACGCCCCCGACCTACGCGATCTATATCGCAGGCCTGGTGTTCCAGTGGCTCAAGCGGCAGGGGGGCGTCGCGGCGATCGAAGCGCAGAACATCGCCAAGGCGAAGCTGCTGTACGACTTCCTCGACAGCAGTGACTTCTACGAGAACCGGGTCGATCCGGCCTGCCGCTCGCGCATGAACGTGCCGTTCTTCCTGAAGGATGAGGCGCTCAACGAGGCCTTCCTGGCGGCGGCCAAGGCGGCGGGGCTCGTGCAATTGAGGGGCCACAAGTCGGTCGGCGGCATGCGTGCGTCGATCTACAACGCCATGCCGCTTGCCGGCGTGCAGGCCCTGGTGGATTTCATGCGCGACTTCGCCGCGCGCAAGGCTTGATCGAACGGACCGAGAGCATGAGCGACGAACTGCTGAAACTGCGCAACGAAATCGACCGCCTCGACGAGGAAATCCTCGCCCGCCTGTCCGAGCGCGCACGCTGCGCGCAGCGCGTGGGCGAGGTGAAGAAGGGCAATGCGCCCTTTTACCGGCCGGAGCGCGAGGCGCAGGTGTTGCGCCGCCTGGCCGAGCTGAACCCCGGTCCGCTGCCGGCCGATGCGGTCAAGAGCGTGTTCCGCGAGATCATGTCGGTCTGCCTCGGACTCGAGCATCCGCAGCGCGTGGCCTATCTCGGGCCGGCGGGTACGTTCTCGGAAAGCGCGAGCCGCAAGCAGTTCGGCTCGGCGCCCAGCTTCATGCCGATGGCGACGATCGAGGACGTGTTCCGCGCGGTCGAGGCAGGCAACACCGACTACGGCGTCGTCCCGGTCGAGAACTCCACCGAGGGCGCGGTCAGCATCACG
Organism: Thauera humireducens; assembly: GCF_001051995.2. Lineage (NCBI taxonomy): Bacteria > Pseudomonadati > Pseudomonadota > Betaproteobacteria > Rhodocyclales > Zoogloeaceae > Thauera > Thauera humireducens. The sequence goes on from NZ_CP014646.1 coordinate 178,649, forward strand.
CTCGACCTGCTGCTGGCCAGTCCGGTGAAGGTCTGCGGCGAGGTCAATCTGCGCATTCACCAGCAGCTGATGTCGCGCGCCGACGGCATCGGCGCCGCCAAGCGCATCTACTCGCATGCGCAGTCGCTGGCGCAGTGCCACGAATGGCTCAACCGCAACCTGCCGCACCTGCCGCGCATCCCGGTGGCGAGCAATGCCGAGGCCGCGCGGCTGGCGGGCGAGGATCCGGAATCCTGCGCGATCGCCGGCGAGGCTGCCGCGCAGCTTTACGGCCTGAACATCCTGGCGCCGAACATCGAGGACGATCCGAACAACACGACGCGATTCCTGGTCATCGCCGATCATGACGCCGGCCCGTCCGGCAAGGATCGCACCTCGCTGGTGTTTTCGGCACCCAACCGCCCCGGCGCGATCCACACGCTGCTCGAGCCGCTGGCGCAGCATGGCGTGGACATGACCAAGCTGCAGTCGCGGCCGGCGCAGTCCGGATTGTGGGAATACGTTTTCTACGCCGACATCCAGGGTCACCAGTGCGACCCGGCGGTGGCGGCTGCCTTGAAGGCGTTGGGCGAGCGCGCCGCCTTCCTGAAGGTGCTGGGCTCCTATCCCGTCGCAGCAATTTGACCCTGCGGGCGGCCCGCCGCCGCCCGCCCACCCTGACGAACGAACACGGCCGCGTGCCACGAGGAGATTGCCATGAGCGTTGCGAGCCATGCCCCCGATCACATTCGCGCCATCACGCCCTACCAGCCGGGCAAGCCGATTTCCGAACTGGCGCGCGAGATGGGCATTGCCGAGGCCAGCATTGTCAAGCTCGCCTCCAACGAGAACCCGTTGGGCATGAGTGCCCGTGCGCGCGACGCCGTACGGATCGCGCTCGCTGATCTGGCTCGCTATCCGGATGGCGGTGCGTTCTCGCTGAAAGCGGCGCTGTGCGCCCGCTTCGGCGTGAAGGCCGAGCAGCTCGTCATCGGTAACGGCTCCAACGACATCCTCGAGATCGCTTCCCTGGCCTTTCTTGGGGCGGGGCGCTCCGCCGTCTATGCGCAGCATGCCTTCGCCGTGTATCCGCTGGCGACGCAGGCGCGCGGCGCGCGCGGCATCGAGGTGCCGGCGAAGCATTTCGGCCATGACCTCGACGCCATGGCGGCGGCGATCGCGCCGGATACGCGCATCGTCTTCATCGCCAACCCCAACAATCCGACCGGGACCTTCATTCCCGGCAGCGAGATCGAGGCGTTCCTCGCCAAGGTGCCGCAGGACGTCCTGGTCGTGCTCGACGAAGCCTATACCGAGTACCTGTCGGCCGAGCAGCGTTACGACGCCATCGCCTGGGTCGAGCGCTTTCCCAATCTGCTGGTGTCGCGCACCTTCTCCAAGGCATACGGCCTGGCCGGGCTGCGCGTGGGATACGCGATCGCGCACCCCGAAGTCGCCGACCTGATGAACCGCGTGCGCCAGCCCTTCAACGTGTCCAGTGTTGCGCTGGCCGCCGCCGAGGCTGCGCTGGCCGACGACGAGTTCCTCGCCCAGTCGGCCGGGCTCAACCGTCGTGGCATGGTCCAGCTCACCGAGGCCTTCGGCGCATTGGGGCTCGAGTGGATTCCGTCGGCAGGCAACTTCGTCACCTTCAAGGTCGGCGACGCCGCGGGCGTGAATCGCGCGCTGCTGCAGCAGGGCGTGATCGTGCGGCCGATTGCCGGCTACGGCATGCCGCACTGGCTACGGGTGTCGATCGGCCTGCCCGAGGAGAACGAGCGCTTCATCGCCGCCCTCCGGCGCGCGCTGGGCTGAGGCGGGGCCGGGACGATGCCCCTGGTCGAAAAGCTCGTCATCTGCGGAGTCGGACTCATCGGCGGCTCCTTTGCCCTCGGGCTGAAGCGTGCGCAGGCGGTTGGACATGTCGTCGGCATCGGTCGCCGGCGCGAGCCGCTCGAGCGCGCCCTGGCGCTCGGTGTGATCGACGAGATCGCGACGGACTGGGCCGAGGCCCTGCGTGATGCGGACCTCGTGTTGCTGGCGGCACCGGTGGGTCAGATGGACACGATCATGGCGGCCATGGCGCCGCATCTGCGGGACGGTACGGTCGTCACCGACGCCGGCAGCACCAAGCGCGACGTGGTTGCCGCGATCCGGCGCCACTTCGGTCATTGCCTGGCCCAGGTCGTGCCGGCCCATCCGATTGCGGGGGCCGAGAAGAGCGGGGTCGAGGCGGCCTTCGCCGATCTCTACGTCAAGCGCAAGGTGGTGCTGACGCCATTGGCCGAGAGCCGCGGCGAAGCCGTCGAGTTCGTCCGTGCCGCGTGGCAGGCGTGTGGCGCGACCGTGGTCGACATGAGTCCGCAGGAACACGACCAGGTCTTCGCGGCCGTCAGCCATCTGCCCCATCTGCTGGCGTTTGGGCTTGTCGACGACCTGGCGCAGCGCGACAACGCCGAACTGCTGTTCTCGCATGCGGCCAGCGGGTTCCGCGATTTCACCCGCATTGCCGGCAGCCATCCCGAGATGTGGCGCGATATCTGCGTCGCCAACCGGGTGGCGCTGCTGGCCGAACTCGATGCCTATCTCGACGAGATGGCGCGCCTGCGCGCCATGCTGGTGGCCGGTGACGGTCCGGCGCTGGAGGCGGTGTTCGAGCGCGCGCGTCGCGCGCGTAACGCCTGGGCCGAAGGGCTGCCGGTGCAGACGGCCGAATGATGGATTGAACGGGCCGGCCTGCGGCTCGTCCCTTTGATTCGTCCCGCTCGTGCGGGACCCGCTTCTAGAGGCGAAGATGGAATTTCTCGACCTGCCCCCGATGCTGGGCGCTGCCGGCAGCGTGCGTCTGCCCGGTTCCAAGAGCATCTCCAACCGCGTCCTGCTGCTCGCCGCACTGGCGGAAGGCGAGACCGAAATCCGCGACCTGCTGTTGTCGGATGACGTCGAGCGCATGCTCGAAGCCTTGCAGGCCCTGGGTGTGCGCTGGGCGCGCCGGGACGACTCGCTCGATTACGTGGTACAGGGCGTCGGCGGCCCGTTTGCGGTAAAGCGGGCGGACCTCTTCCTCGGCAACGCCGGCACGGCCTTCCGGCCGCTCACCGCGGCGCTTGCACTGTCCGGCGGCGAGTACCGCCTGTCCGGCGTGCCGCGCATGCACGAGCGCCCGATCGGCGATCTGGTCGAGGCGCTGCGTCAGTTGGGCGCAGACATCAGCTGCACGGCCAACGAAGGCTATCCGCCGCTGCTGCTCAAGCCGGCGACGATCCGCTCGGGTGGCGTGGTCCGCGTGCGCGGCGACGTGTCCAGCCAGTTCCTCACCGCGCTGCTGATGGCGCTGCCCCTGACCGGGGTGGAGACCACGGTGGAGGTGGTCGGCGAGCTGATCTCCAAGCCCTACATCGCGATCACGCTCGAGATGATGGCGCGCTTCGGAGTCAAGGTCGAGCAGCAGGGCTGGGAACGCTTCGTCGTGCCAGGCGGCGCGCGCTACCGCAGCCCGGGTACCGTGTTCGTCGAGGGCGATGCCTCTTCTGCGTCGTACTTCCTGGCGGCCGGCGCGATCGGCGGCGGTCCGCTGCGGGTGGAGGGCGTCGGCCGGACCAGCATCCAGGGCGACGTGCGCTTCGCCGAGGCGCTGGAGCAGCTTGGCGCGCGCATCACGATGGGCGACAACTGGATCGAGGCTGCAGCCCCCGCTTCGGGCCGCCTCAAGGCCTTCGATCTCGACCTGAACCACATCCCGGATGCGGCGATGACGCTGGCGGTGGCCGCGCTGTTCGCGGATGGCCCCTGTCGCCTGCGCAACATCGCGAGCTGGCGTGTCAAGGAAACCGACCGCATCGCAGCGATGGCGATCGAGCTGCGCAAGGTCGGTGCGGACGTGGAGGAGGGGGCCGACTACCTGTGCGTGACGCCCCCCGCCCGCCTGCAGCCGGCGGCGATCGATACCTACGACGACCACCGCATGGCGATGTGTTTCTCGCTCGTGAGCCTCGGAGGCTGCCGGGTCCGCATCAACGACCCGAAGTGCGTGAACAAGACCTTTCCCGGCTATTTCGATGCCTTCGCCCAGGTTACGCAACCCGTGCCGGTGATTGCGATCGACGGACCCTCGGCCTCGGGCAAGGGGACAGTCGCCGAGCGTGTCGCAGCTGCGCTCGGCTGGCAGGTGCTGGACAGCGGCTCGCTGTATCGCATCGTCGCGCTGGCGGCGATGCGTGCCGGCGTGGCGCTCGACGACGAGGCCGGCGTGGCCGCGATCGCCGCGACGTTGCCGGCACGCTTCGAGGCGGGGCGCGTGCTGCTGGCCGCGGATGACGTAACGACCGAGATACGCACCGAGGCCTGCTCGGTGGGCGCCTCCAAGGTGGCGGTGCTGCCCGCGGTGCGCGAGGCCCTGCTGGGTTGGCAGCGTGACTACCGGCTGGCGCCCGGGCTGGTCGCCGACGGCCGCGACATGGGCTCGGTCGTCTTTCCCGATGCTGCGCTCAAGATCTTCCTCACGGCATCGGCCGAGGCTCGCGCCGAACGTCGCTATAAGCAGTTGATGGATAAGGGTTTGGCTGCTAACATGCAAAGTCTTCTGGACGACCTGCGGGAACGTGACGCGCGCGACGCGGCACGGCCGGTGGCGCCGCTCATGAAGTTGCCGGATGCGGCGCTGCTCGATACGACCGAACTGGACGTCGAGGGTGCCGTGGCTTTCGTGCTCGATCTCGTGCGGGGTCGAGGACTGGCCGCCGGTTGAAGTGCTGCGCGCAAGGGTGCGAACCCGGGCGCGTTTTTTCTTAATTCAACTTTTTTGCCGTCGCACGGCGGTCCCGGATTTATCCCTCATGTCCAACGCCACCCCCTCCTTCGAAGATAGCTTTGCCGCCCTCTTCGAGGAAAGCCTTGCCCTGCAGGAAATGCGCACCGGTGAAGTCATCACCGCCGAAGTCGTGCGCATCGATCAGAACTTCGTCGTCGTCAACGCCGGCCTGAAGTCCGAAAGCTATGTCCCCGTCGACGAGTTCCGCAACGACCGCGGTGAACTCGAAGTCAACGTCGGCGACTTCGTGCACGTCGCGATCGACGCGCTTGAAGACGGCTTCGGCGAAACGCGCCTGTCGCGTGACAAGGCCAAGCGCATCTCGGCCTGGAACGACCTCGAGAAGGCCCTCAACGAAGGTTCGCTGGTCAAGGGTGTCATCACCGGCCGCGTCAAGGGTGGTCTGACCGTCATGACCAACAGCATCCGCGCCTTCCTGCCGGGTTCGCTGGTCGACATGCGTCCGGTCAAGGACACCACGCCGTACGAAGGCAAGGAATACGAATTCAAGGTCATCAAGCTCGACCGCAAGCGCAACAACGTCGTGGTGTCGCGCCGCGCCGTGCTGGAAGAGTCGATGGGTGAAGAGCGCGAGAAGCTGCTCTCCAACCTCAAGGAAGGCACCGTCATCAAGGGTATCGTCAAGAACATCACCGACTACGGTGCGTTCGTCGACCTGGGTGGCATCGATGGCCTGCTGCACATCACCGACCTGGCCTGGCGCCGTGTCCGTCACCCGAGCGAAGTGCTCAACGTCGGTGACGAGATCGAAGCCAAGGTGCTCAAGTTCGACCAGGAAAAGAACCGCGTCTCGCTGGGCCTCAAGCAGCTGGGCGAAGACCCGTGGGTGGGCATCTCGCGTCGTTACCCGCAGGGCACCCGCCTGTTCGGCAAGGTGACCAACATCACCGACTACGGCGCGTTCGTCGAGGTCGAGCAGGGTATCGAGGGTCTGGTCCACGTGTCCGAAATGGACTGGACCAACAAGAACATCCATCCGACCAAGGTTGTCCAGCTGGGCGACGAGGTCGAAGTGATGATCCTCGAGATCGACGAAGACCGTCGCCGCATCTCGCTGGGCATGAAGCAGTGCATGTCCAACCCGTGGGACGATTTCGCCATCAACCACAAGAAGGGCGACAAGGTCCGCGGCCAGATCAAGTCGATCACCGACTTTGGCGTGTTCATCGGCCTGGAAGGCGGCATCGACGGTCTGGTGCACCTGTCCGACCTGTCGTGGAGCGAGCAGGGCGACGACGCCGTGCGCCGCTTCAAGAAGGGCGACGAAGTCGAGGCCGTGGTGCTGGCGATCGACGTCGAGCGCGAGCGCATCTCGCTGGGCATCAAGCAGCTCGAGGGCGACCCCTACACCAACTTCATCGCCACCCACGAGAAGAACACCCTCGTGCGCGGCACCGTGAAGTCGGTCGATGCCCGTGGCGCCGTGATCTCGCTGGGTGACGACGTCGAAGCCTACCTGCGCGCGTCCGAAGCCGCTGCCCATCGCGTCGATGACCTGACCACGATGCTGAAGGAAGGCGACGAAGTCGAAGCGATGGTCATCAACGTCGATCGCAAGACCCGTTCGATCAACCTGTCGATCCGTGCCAAGGATCAGGCCGAGCAGACCGAAGCCATGAGCAAGTTCGCTTCCGACAGCTCTGCTGCCTCGGGTACGACCAACCTCGGCGCGCTGCTGAAGGCCAAGCTGAACGAGCAGAAGCAGTAATCTGGCCGATCATGACCAAATCGGAGCTGATTGCGCAGCTCGCGGAGCGTTTCCCGCAGCTGGTCGCAAAGGACGCCGATTACGCGGTCAAGATGATCCTCGATGCGATGACCGACGCCCTGGCGCGTGGGGATCGCATCGAGATCCGCGGGTTTGGCAGTTTTGCGCTGAACTACCGTCCGCCTCGCGTCGGACGCAACCCCAAGTCGGGCGAGAAGGTGCACGTGCCGGAGAAGTACGTGCCCCATTTCAAGGCCGGCAAGGAGTTGCGCGAACGGGTCGATCTCAGCGGTTGACCGCGGGGACGGATTTCAGCAATTGACCGCGCGGCGATCGGTTGCACGTTTAGTACTTGCAGTTATGAAAGGCGGCTTCGGCCGCCTTTCTTTTTTTGTGTGCGCTCGGCGATAATGGCGCCCATGCGCGCAATCATGTGGTTCATCCGTATCCTGCTGTTCATCCTGCTGTTCGGGTTCGCGATCAAGAATGATCATCTGGCGACCCTGAACTTCTATTTCGGCGGGCAATGGCAGCTTCCGCTGGTGTTCGTGATCCTTGTCAGCTTCGCTGCAGGAGCCTTGCTCGGCGTTACCGCGACCTTCGCCTCGCTGCTGCGCCAGCGCAGGGAGATCTCGCATCTGCGCCGCCAACTCGAGCGTGCAGAGCGCGAGAAGGCAGCTCCGGCGCCGGTCGAGCCCGCGCCCGAGCTGCAGGTTCCCGGTCTGCCCTGAGCGCCTGACAGCTGATGGAAATCGAACTCTGGTGGCTGCTGGCCCTTCCGTTGTTCTTTGCGCTGGGCTGGCTCGCCGCGCGCATCGACATTCGCCAGGTGGTGCAGGAATCACGCTCGCTGCCGCGCTCGTATCTCAGCGGCCTCAATTTTCTCCTCAACGAGCAGCCCGACAAGGCGATCGACTCCTTCGTCGAGGCGGTCCGTATCGATCCGCAGACGATCGAGCTGCATTTTGCCCTCGGGAGCCTGTTCCGTCGTCGGGGTGAAACGGATCGTGCGATCCGCATCCATCAACTGCTGGTCGATCGCGAAGACGTGACCGAGGACCAGCGCCTGCAGGCCCTCGGCGAGCTGGGGCAGGATTTCCTGAAGGCCGGCCTGCTGGATCGCGCCGAGGCTGTCTTCGTGCGTCTGCGCGGTACGCGGGCAGATGACGTGGCGCTGCGCTATCTGCTCGAGATCTACCAGCAGGAGAAGGATTGGGCGAAGGCGATCGAGGTGGCGGCGGCCTTGCCCGATCACGAAAGCGTGATGTGGCGCACGGAAGTCGCCAACTTCCACTGCGAGCTTGCAGCCGGTGCGCTTGCCAATTCGCGCCTCGACGAGGCGGAGGCGCATGTCGCCGATGCGCTGAAGGTGAATCCGCGCTGTGTGCGCGCGAGCCTGCTGCGCGGAGATATCTGCATGGCGCGCGGGCACGACGAAGACGCGCTGGCGGCGTGGAAGCGCATCGAGAACCAGGACCCGGTGTATCTTGCGCTGGCGGCCGAGCGGATCATGGACGCCTATGGTCGTATCGGACGGCTCGAGGAGGGCCATCAACTCTTGCGTGCGTGGCTGGACGGGCACGCCTCGCTGGATCTGCTCGACGAGCTGTTCCATTGGGAGATGGAGAAGCAGGGGCCCCGGGCAGCCTATGATCTGGTGCGCGAGGAGTTGCGCCGCAACCCGACCCTGCTCGGGTTGGACAAGTTGCTCGAGGCCGCATTGCTGACCGTGCCGACCGAGCACCGTGGCGATGTGGAACTGGTCAAGCAGTTGATCCACGGCCACACCCGCAAGGTGGCACGCTATCGTTGCGACGCCTGCGGCTTCAAGGCGCGCCAGTTCCATTGGCGCTGCCCGGCGTGCGGCGGGTGGGAAACCTATCCACCGCGACGGACCGAAGAGTTCGATCTCACCCCCTGATGCGAGGCGCCCGAGCACGGTCGCCATCCCCGTTTTCTAGAGCGAGACCCATGGAATTCAAGACGCTGGAAGACTACGTCGGACACACGCCGCTGGTGCGCCTCAAGCGCATCAACGCTGGACGCAACAACGTCATCCTTGCCAAGCTCGAGGGCAACAACCCTGCGGGTTCGGTGAAGGATCGCCCGGCGCTGTCGATGGTGATGCGTGCCGAGGCGCGCGGCGAGATCAGGCCGGGCGATACGCTGATCGAGGCGACGAGTGGCAACACGGGGATTGCGCTCGCCATGGCGGCGGCGATGCGTGGCTATCGCATGATCCTGGTGATGCCCGAGAACCAGAGTGTCGAGCGACGGCAGACGATGCGTGCATTCGGCGCCGAACTGGTGCTGACGCCGACATCCGGTGGCATGGAGATGGCGCGCGACATCGCCGAGAAGATGCGCGACGAGGGCAGAGGCATCATCCTCGACCAGTTCGCGAACCCGGACAATCCGCTGGCGCACTACGAGGGTACCGGCCCCGAGATCTGGGAACAGACGGGCGGGCGCGTCACTCACTTCGTCAGCTCGATGGGGACGACCGGCACCATCATGGGGACCTCGCGCTTCCTCAAGGAAAAGAGCGCGGCGATCCAGATCGTCGGCTGCGAGCCGGCCGAAGGCTCGCAGATCCCTGGCATCCGCAAATGGCCCGAGGCCTACCTGCCGAAGATCTTCGAGCGTCCGCGCGTGGATCGGGTCGAGCGCGTCAGTCAGGCCGAGGCCGAGGAAATGACCCGACGCCTGGCGCGGGAAGAGGGCATCTTTGCCGGCATCTCGTCCGGCGGATCGATGCATGTTGCGTTGCGTCTTGCCGCTGAACTCGAGAACGCGGTGATCGTGTCGATCGTCTGTGATCGCGGCGATCGTTATCTGTCGACGGGTGTGTTCCCGGCCTGAGGCGTCACGCGGGCAGGCGGGCCCGGGGCGATGCCTCGTACTCGTCCTGCTCGGCCTGGCGTTGCTGCTGGGCTGCGCGCGATCTGCGCGCGCGATCGACCGGCTGCAGCTGTCGGTCGGGGCGCTGGCTCATCCTGCCTTCGAGTTGCATGATGTCGAGCTCGGCTTTGCCGCTGGCGGATCGCCCCCGACATTGCGAATCGGACGCCTGAGGGTCGGCTCGACTCAATGGCAGGGCATCCAGCTTGTCTGCCCGCAATCCAGTCTTGCCAGGGACGGCGTTGCATGCCTGGCGGGGGCGCTGCATGCCGGCACGCGGCGCATGCCACTTCAGGTGGATTTCAAGTTCGATCCGGTCCAGAGGAACCTGCGCGTCGACCTGCGTTGGCCTTCCGGTGCGAAGCTCTCCCTGATCCACGATGGCGAGCGGCGTTTCGAGGTGCGCCTGAGCCAGGTTGCCATCGACGAACTCGCGATGCTGGCGGCCGTTTTCGATGACGGGGCGGCCGAGGTGCGACGGCGCTACGCTGCGAGCGGCAGGCTCGATGCGCGGCTGGTCTGGACACCTTCGCCGCAAGGTGGGCGCGATATCGTGCGTGTCGACGGGCGCCTGAGTGAGGCCGGCTTCGGCAGCGAGGATGGCCTCCACGCGGCTGAGCAACTCGCGTTGTCCTTCGATGGCGCCGCCACCGCAACGGCATCGGGCTGGGACTGGCAACTGCAGGCCGCGTGGGAGCAGGGCGAGGCCTATCTCCATCCCCTGTACCTGCAGGCCGGTCCCGTGCTGCATGCGCGGGGGCAGGTCGGCGCCGAGCAGATCCACGTCGAGACCGCGTCGCTGGCGATGGAGGGGGTGCAGCAGCTTGCACTGTCCGCGAGCGCGTCGCGCAACGGATTCACCCTGGACACGCTGGCGGTATCGCTGGCAGGCGGAGACCTGGCCGTTCTCGGGCCGCGCTGGTTCGCGCCGCTGCTGGCGCCGGCGCTGGTGGAGCGTCTGCGCTTCGCGGGCAGCATGAGTGCCGGCCTGACGATGAAGGCGGGTGTGCTGACCGGTGTGGACGTGGTCTTCGATCAGGCCGGGGTCAGCCTCGCGGGCGCAGTGGGTGACCGGGGGCTGGCGTTTGGGCCGGTGTCGGGACACGTTCCGTGGCAGGCGAACGCCCCGACGCAGGCCGATCTGCGGATCGAAGGCGGGCACTGGGAGGCGCTGTCCCTGGGCGCCTTCGACGTCAGTGCGCACCTCGAGGGCGAGCGTGCGCGTTTCTCGCCGATGCGGGTCCCGGTGCTCGATGGCGTGCTGGCGTTCGAGGGACTCGAGCTGAGGCGGCTCGCGGAGGGCTGGCAGGGGCACGCCGGTGTCGTGCTCGAGCCTGTGTCGATGCTGGCGCTGACCGAGGCGCTCGGCTTGCCACCGATGGCCGGGGTGGTTTCCGCCGCCCTGCCGGGTGTTCGCTTCGGATCGGGCGAGCTGACGCTCGATGGGGCACTCGTCGTTTCGGTGTTCGATGGCTACCTGCACGTGACCGGCCTGAGGGTGAGCGAGCCCTTCGGCCTGGCGTCTCACCTGCAGGCGGATGTGGAGGCGCGACACATCGATCTCGGGCAGCTGACCGATGCCTTCAGCTTCGGCAGCATCACCGGTTTCGCCGATCTCGACCTGAAGGGGCTCGAACTGGTGCGCTGGCGCCCGACGCGCTTCGAGGCGCGTCTTGCCAGCAGTCCGGGGGATTACCGTCGCCGGATCAGCCAGCGTGCGGTGCAGAACATCAGCGCCTTGGGTGGTGCCGGCGCAGTGGCAGCCCTGCAGCGCGGACTCCTGGGCATGTTCGAGACCTTCGGCTATCGGGAGCTTGGCCTGCGTTGCGTGCTTGCGAACGGCGTATGCGATATGGCAGGCATTCCAGGCGGCGACCGCGCCGATGGCGGGTTCCGCATCGTGCGGGGTGGCGGCATCCCGGCGCTGGATGTCATCGGCTACAATCGTCGCGTCGACTGGCCTGAACTGGTTGGTCGAATCCAGCGTGTTATCGAGGACAACGTCACGCCCGAGTTGCGCTGACGCCCGGCGTGCGTCGGGTCAGCAGGAGGCATCCATGTCATTCACGTCCTTGCGGCCGTTTGTCCTGGCGGCAGCACTTTCACTGATCGCGACCGCGTGCGTCACGATCAACATCTATTTCCCGGCTGCGGCAGCCGAGAAGGCCGCCGACCGCATCATCGACGAGGTCTGGCAGATCCGCGAGGCGCAGACCCAGCCTGCAGCGCCGACTGACGAAGGAGCGAAGCAATGAAGGCACTGACCCGCGGCACGCGCTGGCTTTCGGGGTTGTTGCTCGGCGGGGTGCTTGCCTTTGCTGTCCATGCGCAGGGCAGCCTCGAGATCGACACCCCCGCCATCGCGGCGCTGAAGGCGTCCATGCAGCAGCGCCACGCTCAGCTGGCGCCGATGTATGCGTCCGGGGCGATCGGTCTTGGCGCGGACGGTACGGTTGCGTTGCGCGATGCATCGGTCGTGCCGCTGGCGCAGCGGGGTGGGCTCAACGCGCTGGTCGCGGCCGAGAATGCCGACCGCGCGGCCCTCTACCGCGAGATCGCGCGCGCGAACCAGCATCCGGAGTGGGAGGCCGACGTGCGTCGCACCTTCGCGCAGCGCTGGATCGATCGTGCGCAGGCCGGATGGTGGGTGCAGCGCGGTGGTGCCTGGGTGAAGAAATAATGCCGGTCCTCGTCTTCGATATCGAGACCATCCCCGACGTTGCCGGCATCCGTAATCTCTACGAACTGCCGGCGGACCTGTCGGATGCGGAAGCGGCGGAGTGGGCCTTCCAGCAGCGTCGCGCCAGCCATGGCAACGATTTCCTCCCGCATCACCTGCAACGCGTGGTGACGATCTCGTGCGTGCTGCGCGACGCGCAGCAGTTCCGGGTGTTCTCCCTGTCCGAGCCGGATTCGGGCGAGGGCGAGATCATCCAGCGCTTCTTCGACGGCGTCGAACGCTATACGCCGCAGATCGTGTCGTGGAACGGCGGCGGCTTCGACTTGCCCGTGCTGCACTACCGCGGCATGCTCCATGGCGTGTCGGCGCCGCGTTACTGGGATCAGGGCGAGGGTGACTACCACGATTCGCGCGACTTCAAGTGGAACAACTACATCAGTCGCTATCACAGTCGTCATCTCGACCTGATGGACCTGCTGGCGCTGTATCAGCCGCGCGCCAATGCGCCGCTCGACGACCTCGCCAAGCTGATGGGGTATCCGGGCAAGCTGGGCATGGATGGGTCTGCGGTGTGGCAGGCCTGGCAAGACGGGCGAATCGCCGAGATTCGTGACTACTGCGAGACGGACGTGGTCAACACCTATCTTGTGTATCTGCGCTTCGAGCGCATGCGTGGCCATCTCGACGCGAAGGCCTGGGCGGACGAGGTGGCTGTCGTGCGTGATTCGCTGGGGCGGCTCGAGGCGCCGCACTGGCAGCAGTTTCTTGCGGCCTGGCCGCAGGCTTGAGGCAGGGCGGTCGACCGACCGCCTGGCATCCGAGGCAACAGGGAGAGGCTCATGGGTATCATCGCCACCATCTTCATCGGTCTTATCGTCGGGCTCATCGCGCGCCTGCTGCATCCGGGCAAGGACGGGCTTGGCCTCATCATGACGGCCCTGCTGGGTATCGCGGGTTCCATGCTGGCCACCTATGGCGGACAGTTCCTTGGTATCTATCGGGCGGGTGAAGCAGCCGGCTTCATCGGTGCGGTGATTGGCGCCATCGTGATCCTGTTCGTCGTGACGCGGCTGAAGAAGTAGGTATTTCGAGCTGCACTGCAAAAAACTTTGACAAGTTTTTGAGAGTGCCTATAATGCGGGTCTTCAGCAGGCGCGTAGCTCAGTTGGTTAGAGCACCACCTTGACATGGTGGGGGTCGTTGGTTCGAATCCAATCGCGCCTACCAAGATTCTGGAGTTGATCGACATGTTCCGAACTACCACCGAGGCCGGAAACTGAACAGGTCGGCTCCGCTTGTCTGCTAGAGAAAAAAGCGCGCCTAGACCGCGCTTTTTTTTCGTCCACGTTTTTCGAATCGCTTCCCGGTCGCTCAAAATGACGGGACCGCACCCAGACTGAGGCTCAGGTCATGCCCAATATCACCCTTCCTGACGGTTCCGTGCGCAGCTTTGATCATCCGGTGACGGTGGCCGAGGTTGCCGCATCGATCGGTGCCGGTCTTGCCAAGGCGGCACTCGCCGGCCGGGTTGGCGGAAAGCTTGTGGATCTCTCGCATCAGCTCGAGAGCGATGCCGATCTGGCGATCGTTACCGACAAGATGCCCGAGGGGCTGGAGATCATCCGCCACTCGACGGCCCATCTGCTGGCGCATGCGGTGAAGGAGTTGTTCCCCGATGCGCAGGTGACGATCGGACCGGTCATCGACAACGGCTTCTACTACGACTTTTCCTACAAGCGCCCGTTTACGCCCGAGGATCTGGCAGCGATCGAAGTGCGCATGGTCGAGATCGCCAAGCGCGAGATGCCGGTGCATCGGGAAGTCTGGTCGCGCGACAAGGCGGTCGAGTTCTTCAAGGGTATCGGCGAGCACTACAAGGCCGAGATCATCGCCTCGATTCCGGCGGGCGAGGATGTGTCGCTGTACCGCCAGGGCGATTTCATCGACCTGTGCCGCGGCCCGCACGTGCCGTCCACCGGCAAGCTCAAGGTCTTCAAGCTGATGAAGCTGGCTGGTGCCTACTGGCGCGGCGACTCCAAGAACGAGATGCTGCAGCGCGTGTACGGCACGGCTTGGGTCAAGAAGGATGATCTCGATGCCTACCTGCACATGATCGAGGAGGCGGAAAAACGCGACCACCGCAAGCTGGGTCGCCAGCTGGATCTCTTTCATCTTCAGGACGAGGCGCCAGGCATGGTGTTCTGGCACGCCAAGGGCTGGACGCTGTGGCAGCAGATCGAGCAATACCTGCGCAAGGCGCTGGGCGAGCACGGCTACCAGGAAGTGAAGACGCCGCAGATCGTCGATCGCTCGCTGTGGGAGAAGTCCGGCCACTGGGGTATGTACTCCGACCTGATGTTCACCACGCAGTCCGAGAAGCGGGACTATGCGGTGAAGCCGATGAACTGCCCTTGTCACATCCAGATTTTCAACCAGGGCCTGAAGAGCTACCGCGACCTGCCGCTGCGCATGGCCGAGTTCGGGTCCTGCCACCGCAACGAGCCGTCCGGCTCGCTGCACGGCATCATGCGGGTGCGCAACTTCGTGCAGGACGACGCCCACATCTTCTGTGCCGAGAGTCAGGTACAGGCGGAGTCGGCCGGCTTCATCCGCCTGCTGCAGAAGGTGTATGCGGATTTCGGCTTCACCGACGTGCTGGTGAAGCTCTCGACGCGACCGGAGAAGCGCGTCGGAACGGACGAACAGTGGGATGCAGCCGAGGCGGCGCTTGCAGCCGCGCTCGATGCGCAGGGGCTGGCGTACGAGTTGCAGCCGGGCGAGGGCGCGTTCTACGGGCCCAAGATCGAGTTCTCGCTGAAGGACAGTCTTGGCCGGGTGTGGCAGTGCGGCACCCTGCAGCTCGACTTCAACCTGCCGGTGCGTCTCGGCGCCGAGTACGTCGATGAGGACAACAGCAAGAAGGTGCCGGTGATGCTGCACCGCGCGGTGCTCGGCTCGCTCGAGCGCTTCATCGGCATCCTGATCGAGAACCATGCCGGCGCGATGCCGCTGTGGCTGGCGCCGGTGCAGGCCGTGGTGATGAACATCTCGGAAGGGCAGTCGGAATACGCGTTAGAGGCTGCAGCCAAGCTCAGGCAGGCGGGCTTCCGCGTCGAAGCGGATTTGCGCAACGAGAAGATTAACTATAAAATTCGCGAACATAGCGTACAGAAGCTGCCCTACCAGATCGTCATCGGCGACAAAGAAAAGGCGGCTGGCCTGGTGGCCGTGCGTGCCCGGGGTGGCCAGGATCTTGGTCAAATGTCCCTCGATTCGCTGATCGAACGCTGGCGTCGCGAAGTTGAAGCGAAAGCCGGGTCGGTCTGATTTTTGGTTTTCGTGGAGAGTTGAACCATCGCTCAAGATAAGAAGCAGCGCGTAAATAGGGAGATCAACGCGCCCGAGGTCCGGCTGGTTGGCGAAGAAGGCGAACAGCTCGGAATCGTGTCCCTGAATACGGCCCTCAACATGGCGGAAGACGCCGGGCTGGACTTGGTCGAAATCGCACCGATGGCTGCGCCGCCGGTTTGCAAGCTGATGGATTTCGGCAAGTTCAAGTATCAGGAACAGAAGAAGGCCCACGAAGCCCGACTCAAGCAGAAACAGGTGCAGGTGAAGGAGGTCAAGCTCCGTCCGGGCACCGACGAGAACGACTACCAGATCAAGCTGCGCAACCTCAAGCGCTTCCTGGAAGAAGGCGACAAGTGCAAGGTGACCCTGCGCTTCCGTGGCCGTGAAATGGCGCATCAGGAGTTTGGCTTGCGCCAGCTCGAGCGCGTCAAGGCCGACCTTGAGGAATTGGGTCAGGTCGAGCAGATGCCCAAGATGGAAGGGCGCCAGATGATCATGGTCATCGCGCCGAAGAAGAGCCGTTAAGGCTCAAGGAATTTGCCCCACAGGGGCAAAGCCGTGGGGTGGCAGATGCCGCCCGGCGGAAAACAAGTGGTGCCGGGTAATGAAATGCGTCGGGGCTTATCGGCGCTACCTGGTGTCATCCAAAAACATGGAGTCTCAGCAATGCCCAAGATGAAGACGAAGAGCGGCGCCAAGAAGCGCTTCAAGGTCCGCTCGAGTGGCGGGATCAAGCGGTCCCAGGCGTTCAAGCGCCACATCCTGACCAAGAAAACGACCAAGGCGAAGCGTCAGCTGCGCGGCATGACCGAAGTTCATGCTGCCGATGAAAAGCTGATCCGCGCCATGCTTCCGTACGCTTGATAGGAGACCGCAATGCCTCGCGTTAAACGTGGTGTAACCGCCCGCGCCCGTCACAAGAAAGTTCTCGTTCAGGCCAAGGGTTATCGCGGCCGTCGCAAAAACGTCTATCGCATCGCCAAGCAGGCGGTGATGAAGGCTGGCCAGTACGCCTATCGCGACCGTCGTCAGCGCAAGCGTCAGTTCCGTACCCTGTGGATCGCCCGTATCAACGCCGCCGCGCGTGAACTGGGTCTGACCTACAGCACCTTCATGAACGGCCTGAAGAAGGCTGCGATCGAGGTGGACCGCAAGGTTCTGGCCGACCTGGCAGTGTTCGACAAGCCCGCTTTTGCGGCGATCGCCGAGCAAGCCCGGGCCAAACTCGCTGCGTAATTCAACGCAGCCCGAAAAAAGGAGGCCTGGCCTCCTTTTTTTTCTTCTGAATTCGGCTGGACCCGCAGCACCCAAAAGCATCTCGCTTCATTGCAACCCGCAGGGCACGGACATGGAACACCTGGATCAACTGGTTCAAAAGGCGATCACCGATTTCGCCGCCGCGGCAGACGGCGCGCAGCTCGAGCAGGCCAAGGCGCGCTATCTCGGCAAGAGCGGTTCGCTGACGGAGCGGCTGAAGTCGCTCGGCAAGCTCGATCCGGAGGCCCGGCGCGAGGCGGGGGTCTCGATCAATGCCGCCAAGACCGCCATCGAGGCCGAACTGGAGGCGCGCCGCACCGCATTGCGTGAAGCCGCGCTGCTGGCACAACTTGCCGCCGAGGCGCTCGATGTGACGCTGCCCGGACGCGGCGCCGCTCCCGGTGGTCTGCACCCGGTGAGCCGCACGCTCGAGCGCATCGAGCAGCTGTTCGGATCGATCGGCTTCGTCGTCGCCGACGGCCCCGAGATCGAGACCGACTGGCACAACTTCACCGCGCTCAATACGCCCGAAAACCATCCGGCGCGTTCGATGCACGACACCTTCTATCTCGAAGGGCACGACGACGTCCTGCTGCGCACGCACACCAGTCCGGTGCAGATCCGTGCCATGCAGGCGCACGTCGAGCGCTACAAGGACGCCGGCACCATGCCCGAGCTGCGCCTGATCGCGCCTGGCCGGGTGTTCCGGGTCGATTCGGACGCCACCCACTCGCCGATGTTCCATCAGGTCGAGGGCTTGTGGGTCGGTGAGAACGTCAGCTTCGCCGACCTCAAGGGCGTGGTGGCGGATTTCCTGCGCAAGTTCTTCGAGACCGACGACCTGCAGGTGCGCTTCCGTCCGTCCTTCTTCCCGTTCACCGAGCCGAGCGCCGAGATCGACGTCGCCTTCATGAGCGGTGCGCTCGAGGGGCGCTGGCTCGAGATCGCCGGTTGCGGCATGGTGCATCCCAACGTGCTACGGTTTGGCGGCATCGACCCCGAACGCTACACCGGCTTCGCCTTCGGCATGGGGCCGGACCGCCTGACGATGTTGCGCTATGGCGTCAATGACCTGCGCCTGTTCTTCGAAGGCGACCTGCGCTTCCTGAGCCAGTTCCGCTGAGCTGCACCGGCCGGGCATCCGCGGGTGTCCGACCCATCGAATTCATCCGGGTAATCGAATCATGCAATTCTCTGAACAGTGGCTGCGGACCTTCGTCGATCCGCAACTCGATAGCGACGCACTCGGCCACCTGCTGACGATGGCCGGCCTCGAGGTGGAAGAGGCCGATCCGGCTGCGCCGGCGTTCTCCGGCGTGGTCGTGGCGCAGATCGTCGAAGCCGAGAAGCATCCCAACGCCGACAAGCTCAAGCTGTGCAAGGTCGACGCAGGGCGCGGCGATCTGCTGCAGATCGTGTGTGGCGCGCCGAACGCAGCCGCCGGCATGAAGGTGCCGTGCGCGACGGTCGGTGCCGTGCTGCCGGGTGACTTCGCCATCAAGGCAGCCAAGCTGCGCGGTGTCGAGTCCTTCGGCATGCTGTGCTCGGCGCGCGAGCTGGGCCTGTCCGAGGATCATGGCGGTCTTTATGCGCTGCCCGAGGATGCGCCGATCGGTACGGACATTCGCGAGTACCTCGGGCTCGACGACACGCTGTTCACCATCAAGCTGACGCCTAACCGGGCAGACTGCCTGAGCCTCGAGGGCGTCGCGCGCGAAGTGGCGGCCGTCACGGGCGCCGCCTTTCGCCCGACGGAGGTGAGTCCGGTTGCGCCGACCATCGATGCGCGGCGCGCGATCGTGCTCGACGCACCGCAGGCTTGCCCGCGCTATTGCGGACGCATCCTGCGTGGCGTGGACGCCAAGGCGCCTACCCCCGACTGGATGGTGCGCCGCCTCGCGCGCAGCGGCATCCGCTCGATCAGTGCCCTGGTCGACGTGACCAACTACGTCATGCTCGAACTCGGTCAGCCGCTGCATGCGTTCGACAATGCCCGGCTGCAGGGCGCCATCCACGTCCGCTTCCCTGCCGAGGGCGAGCAGGTGTTGCTGCTCAACGAGCAGACCGTTGCGCCGGCGGCCGATACGCTGCTGATTGCAGATGAACAGCGTGCGCTCGCGCTTGCCGGCATCATGGGCGGAGAGGAGAGTGGCGTCACGCTCGAAACGACCGAGATCTTCCTCGAGAGTGCCTTCTTTGCGCCCGATACGATTGCCGGACGCGCGCGCAGCTACGGCTTTTCGTCCGATGCGTCGCACCGCTTCGAACGCGGCGTCGATTTTGACCTGGCGCGACGGGCTCTGGAGCGTGCCACCCGGCTCGTCCTCAATATCTGTGGCGGCGAGGCCGGCCCGGTCGAGGAGGCCGTGGCGCTCGAGGCATTGCCTCCGCGCGAACCAGTGCGCCTGCGCACCGCGCGCGCGCGCAAAGTGCTCGGCATCACGCTTGATGACGCGGCGATCCAGTCCCTGCTCGAGCGCGTGCATCTGAAGGTCGAGCGCGACGGCGAGGATTTCGTCGTTACGCCGCCGTCCTGGCGCTTCGATATCGAGATCGAGGTCGATCTGGTCGAGGAACTCGCACGTCTGCACGGCTACGACAACATTCCGGCGGTGGCGCCGCAGGGCAGCCTGATGATGGCGCCGAGTTCGGAGCATCGCCGTCCGGTGTGGGATGTGCGTCATCTGCTGGCTGGGCGCGGCTATCAGGAAGTGGTCAACTTCGCCTTCGTCGAGGAGGCCTGGGAGCGCGACTTCTGCGCCAACGAGGATCCGATCCGACTGGCGAACCCGATTGCGAGCCAGCTCAGCGTCATGCGCTCGAGCCTGATTGCGGGTCTGGTCGGCAATTTGTCGACGAACCGCAAGCGCCAGATCGATCGTGTGCGTGTGTTCGAGGTGGCGCGTGTGTTCCAGCGCAAGGCCGACGGCGAGCCGGTCGCGGGCTTCCATCAAAGCATGCGGGTCGCCGGCCTGGCTGCTGGAACGGCGCTGCCGGAGCAGTGGGGTGAGCGCAGTCGCGCGGTCGACTTCTTCGATGTGAAGGCGGATGTCGAGGCGCTGTTCGCGCCACGCCAGCTCAGCTTCGAAACCTTGTCGCATCCGGCTCTGCATCCGGGCCGCGCAGCGAACGTGCTGCTTGACGGGCACTCGGTGGGGGTTGTCGGGGAGTTGCATCCGGTCTGGGTGCAGCGCTACGACCTGGGCAGCGCGCCGGTCGTGTTCGAACTGGAGTTGGATGCCGCACTACAGGCGCGCATGCCCGCGTACCGCGAGATCTCGCGCATGCCGGCGGTATTCCGTGACCTTGCGCTTGTCGTTGGCGTCGACGTGACCGTTGCGCGCGTGATCGATGCCCTGCGTGAGGTGGCGCCTGAGGTGGTCAAGGACATTGCCTTGTTCGACGTCTATCATGGCAAGGGCATCGACCCCGACAAGAAGAGCCTTGCCTTCAGGGTATTGATGCAAGATACTCAGCGCACGCTCGAAGATGCCGAGGTCGATGCCGCAGTGGCAGTCCTGGTGCAGCAGGCCGAGACGGCGCTGGGTGCACGTCTGCGTGGTGCGGGGGATTGACGTGACCACATTGACCAAGGCGGAACTGGCCGACCTGCTGTTCGAGCAGGTCGGGCTCAACAAGCGCGAGGCCAAGGACATGGTCGAAGGCTTCTTCGAGGAAATCCGGACTGCACTCGAGCGCGGCGACAGTGTAAAGCTGTCGGGCTTCGGCAACTTCCAGTTGCGTGACAAGCCCCAGCGCCCCGGGCGCAACCCGAAGACCGGCGAGGAGATTCCGATCACTGCACGGCGTGTGGTGACTTTCCACGCCAGCCAGAAACTCAAGGCCGCGGTGGAGCAACTCAGCGATGCAAGCAAGCAACCCTGATATCGGCACGGGACCCCTGCCGCCGATTCCGGCAAAGCGCTATTTCACGATCGGTGAGGTCAGCGAGCTGTGTGCCGTCAAACCGCATGTCCTGCGCTATTGGGAGCAGGAGTTTACCCAGCTCAAGCCGGTCAAGCGGCGCGGCAACCGGCGCTATTACCAGCACCACGAGGTGCTGCTGATCCGGCGCATCCGGGAGCTGCTGTACCAGGAGGGCTTCACCATATCCGGTGCACGCAACCGGCTGGGCGAAAGCGCCATTCAGGAGCAGGAAAGCCAGGTCGAGGTCGAGCGCCAACGTGTCGTGATGGCGGAGCTTCGCGATGAACTCCGTGCGCTGCTGCAGGAGTTGCGTGCCTGAGTGGCCATCAGGGTTTTCAGGTTTCACACAGAAAGGCTGGTAAATCCAAAAACCGCTGCTATAATGGCGGCTTGTGTCGGGGCGTAGCGCAGCCTGGTAGCGCACTTGCATGGGGTGCAAGGGGTCGCGAGTTCGAATCCCGCCGCCCCGACCAATCAAACAAACCGGCCCAGGCCGGTTTTTTGTTTTCCAGGCCCCGCAGGCGGGTGTCCGGAGCGCTGTGCTAACATTTCGCGTCTCCCGGCGGCTGCCGCGGCTCTTCCCATGGGTCTCAAATGCGCATTCTGGTCAGTAACGACGACGGTTATTTCGCCCCCGGAATTGCAGCGCTCGCCGAAGCACTGGGTACGCTCGGCGACGTCACGGTCGTGGCCCCGGAGCGCGATCGCAGCGGTGCGAGCAACTCGCTGACGCTCGATCGACCGCTTTCGCTGCGTCGGACGGCGAACGGCTTCTACTACGTGAATGGCACGCCGACCGACTGCGTCCACCTTGCGGTGACCGGCATGCTCGATCATCTGCCCGACATGGTCGTGTCCGGGGTGAACCACGGCGCCAACATGGGTGACGACACCGTCTATTCGGGCACGGTTGCGGCGGCGACCGAAGGCTTCCTGCTCGGCGTGCCGTCCATCGCGGTGTCGCTCGTCAGCAAGTCGGCAACCGATTTCACGGCAGCCGCGCGAGTCGCGCGCGACTTGGCCGAGCGATTCATGCGCGAGCCTTTCCCGCAGCCCGTGTTGTTGAACGTCAACGTGCCGGATGTCGCCTACGACCGCCTGCAAGGGATCAAGGTGACGCGGCTTGGCAAGCGGCACAAGGCCGAACCCGTGGTGCGCAGCGTGACGCCGCGCAACGAGACCGTGTATTGGGTCGGTGCGGCCGGTGGGGCGGCAGATGCGGGCGAGGGCACGGACTTCCATGCGGTGGCCAATGGCTACGTGTCGGTCACGCCCCTGCAGCTCGACCTGACCCACACCGGACTGATCTCTCCGGTCTTCGACTGGCTGAAGCGGTGAACATGCGCAGTACCGATGCCGGGCAGGCGATGCGCGCCAGGGCACGCATGGTCGAGCGCCTGCGCACCCAGGGAATTCGCGACGAGCGTGTGCTTGCCGCAATGCAGGGCGTGCCCCGGCACCTGTTCGTCGAAGAAGGGCTGGCTTACAGCGCCTACGACGACACGCCCTTGCCGATCGGTTTCCAGCAGACCATCTCGCAGCCCTTCGTGGTCGCGCGCATGATCGAACTGCTGCGCGCGGGACGGGAATTGGGGCGTACGCTCGAAGTGGGCGCGGGCTGCGGATACCAGGCGGCCGTGCTCAGTCAGCTTGCGACGGAGGTCTATGCGGTGGAGAGGATCCGCCCCCTGCTGGATCGTGCGCGAGCGAACCTTAGACCGCTGCGCCTGCCGAACGTCAGGTTGAAACTTGCGGACGGTAGTCTGGGTCTTCCAGAGGCAGCACCATTTGACAGTATCATCGTCGCCGCGGCGGCGATCGGACTCCCGCCCGCGCTGAAGGCTCAACTTGCTCCGGGCGGCAGGTTGATCGTGCCGGTCGGCGGGGCGGACCAGCGACTTCTGCTGGTCGAACGACAAGGCAATGTTTTCCGGGAAAGCTGGTGCGAGACCGTACGTTTCGTTCCGCTTCTCGCAGGTACTGAATGAGATACCCAATTCGGATGCAGACTCGTATCTTCTCGATCCCGGCGGCGCTGGTGATTACCCTTCTTGCTGGTTGCGCGTCCACGGTTTCCGCGCCGGTGCGTGACGGCAGCGGCGTGCCGCCTGCAGCCTCCGCCGTGCCGGCGGAGCAGCCTGGCGTCCATACGGTGCGCCCGGGCGAGACCTTGCTCGGCATCGCACGTCAGTATGGCGTGACGCTGCCCGACCTGGTGGGGTGGAACAACATTTCCGACCCGAACCAGATCACGGTGGGACAGGCCTTGCGCGTTGCGCCGCCGGGCGCCGATGGCACAGCCGTTGCGACGGCAATCCCCATTGGGGACGGGGCCGTGGCGACGCCGGTTCCTGCGCCAGGCGCTGAGGCGCCTGCGGCAGCGCCGCTGAAGCAGGGGCCTGTCGGTGGCCGTCAGCCGTATTCGGATGAGGCTTGGTCGAAGGCGTCGCCGAGCGCGGCGCCACAGCCCACGGCACCGCCGGCTGCGGTCGCAACGCCTGATGTGCCCAAGGCGACCGGTTCGGGCGAATGGCAGTGGCCTGCCGGGGGACGTCTGATCGCGGGATACAATGAGGCGTCGAACAAGGGCGTCGATATTGCCGGCAACGTGGGAGATCCGGTACTGGCTGCTGCGGCTGGCAAGGTGGTTTATGCTGGCAGCGGACTGCGGGGTTACGGCAAGCTGGTTGTCATCAAGCACAACCAGGAGTACAACTCGGTCTACGCGCACAACGACAAACTTCTGGTAAAAGAAGACGATCAGGTGACCCAGGGGCAGAAGATCGCCGAACTGGGCAGTTCGGAAGCCGACCGCCCGAAGCTGCACTTCGAGATCCGCAAACAGGGCAAGGCAGTCGATCCGATGAAGTACCTGCCAGCACGCTGAAGGGGGACGCATGGAAGAGCCGGTGAGCCTTGATGAACTGGAAAGTCATGAGCCGGATCTTCCCCCCGAAGTGGAGGTGTTCGCGTCGGTGCCGGTGCCGGCCGTCGAGAACGACTTCTTCAGTGACGTCACGCAGCTCTATCTCAACGAGATCGGGGCCAATCCCCTCCTGACTGCTGACGAGGAACTCAGGCTGTCGAGGCTCGTCCGCGAGGGCGATTTCACTGCCCGACAGACCATGATCGAGCGCAACCTGCGCCTCGTCGTCAACATCGCCAAGCATTACCTGAATCGCGGTATCCCCCTGCTCGACCTCGTCGAGGAGGGCAATCTCGGCCTCATGCATGCACTGGAGAAGTTCGATCCCGAACGGGGATTCCGCTTCTCGACCTATGCGACCTGGTGGATACGCCAGAACATCGAACGCGCGATCATGAACCAGTCGCGCACGATCCGCCTGCCGGTGCATGTGGTGAAGGAGCTCAATCAGGTGCTGCGCGCCCAGCGCAACATCGAAGCGGCTTCGAACGGCGAGTCCTCGCTGGAAGCCATCGCGCAGCGGCTGGACAAGACGGTCGACGAAGTTCGCGACATCCTGATGTTGAGCGAGCACACGGCCTCGCTCGATGCGCCGCTCGACATCGACCCCAGCCTGTCGATCGGGGAGTCGTTGGCCGATGATCGCGCGGAGACGCCCGAGCTGCAGATTCATTCCTCCGAAGTCGAAGGGCTGGTGCGTGAATGGATCAAGATGCTCAATGACAAGCAGCGCCTCGTGATCCGGCACCGCTACGGCATCGATGAGTGCGAACTGCTGACGCTCGAGGAGCTGGCCTTGCGGCTCGAGCTTACCCGTGAGCGTGTGCGGCAGATTCAGCTGGAGGCGCTGGGGCAACTGCGCCGCATCCTGAAGCGCAACGGCATACCGCGCGACGCGCTGCTCTGAGTCCCGGCCCGCTCAGTGGGGCGGGAAGACGCGGAAGTAGAGCGCTCGACTGGCGTAGGCCATCACTGGCAGGGAGACCACCATCAGCGGCAGCAGTACCGCGCTGAGGATGATCACGAACGCCAGCAGGCAGGCCCATGCCATGACGACCGGAAAGCGTCCGAAAACCGCCCGTACGCTGGCGACGACACCCGACACCAGGTCGGCGCGACCGTCGTAGATGAGCGGAATCGAGAATGCCGACACGGTGAAGATGATGAAGGCCAGCACCGCGCCCATCAACGAACTGTAGAACAAGAAGCGCTGGACCGACTCCTCGGCCTGCAGCAGGCGGGCGAAGGCGGTCGGCTCGCGGCCGATCATGAACCCGTAGAGCGTTCCGGCATCGGTGATCCAGATCAGGAACAGCAGGGCGCAGACGAAAGACACCACCCATCCGCCGCGCGGCAGCTTCCGGAACCCTTGGCCGATGTCCGCGATCGCTGGTTTCTGCCCATCCCGCACCCGGTCGGACACGGCGAAGAAACCGGCGAGCAGCGCCGGGCCGACCAGCATGAAGCCGGCGGAGAAGGACAGGCTGATCGGCGCGATCGCCAAGGTCTCGACAAGGGCGAAGAGGATGGCGCCGAGCGCGACGAAAACGCTGGCAAAGCCCATGCTGAGCAGCGGCGCCGCGGCGAACTGGCGCCACCCCGAGGCGAGCGCGTGGCCGATGTCGGCGAGCGAGAGTACGGCAGGCTGGAGGCGAGAAGCGGCGGGTGGGCTCGAGTCGATCATCGTTGCGGTGTCCTGACGGGGGTGCGATGAGTGTGCCGTGCCCTGCCGCAGCCTCAATCGGTGGTCGCGCTCTGCGCTGCCGGGGTTCGGAGGCTGGCGACCAGACGGCGCTGGCGCAGCGTTTCGGCCAGCTCGAAGACCGACATTGCGTAGAAGCTGCTGCGGTTGTAGCGGGTGATGACATAGAAGTTGCGGTAGCCGAGCCAGTACTCGGTCTCGGCGCCCGGCGTCTCGAGGTCGACCAAGGTAGCTCGTTGCGCAGCCGGGGTTCCGCCCAGTGTCGTGACGCCGGCAGATGCCAGTGGCTCGGGGTCGAGCGAGGGCTCGATGCCTGCGGCGACGAGGCCGGCCGCATCCGATGCGGGCGACATCCGTGCGCGTTCGGCAACCGGCGCGTCCGGCTGCCAGCCGTGGACATGGAGGTAGTTCGCGACGCTGCCGATCGCGTCGATCGCATCGCTCTCGAAATCGATTTGGCCGTTGCCGTCGAAGTCCACCGCATAGGCGCGGATGCTGCTGGGCAGGAACTGAGGGAAGCCGACCGCGCCGGCAAAGGAGCCGCTGTAGCTTGCGGGGTCGCGCCCCTGTTCGCGCGCAAGCAGGAACAGCGATTCGAGTTCGCGGCGGAACAGGTCGGCACGCGGCGGATAGTCGAACGCGAGCGTGGCCAGCGCGGACAGCGTCTCGAAGTTGCCGGTGTGGCGCCCATAGACCGTTTCGACGCCGATGATCGCGACGATGACTTCGGCGGGTACGCCGAACTGGCGCTCCGCTCGCTCGAGGTCGACCGCGTGCTCCTGCCAGAAGGCCAGGCCACCTTCGATGCGGGTACGGTCGAGGAAGCGCGCACGGTAGTTCTGCCACGAGCGCGCGCCCTTGCGGCTGGGCGGTGTGATCAGCCGGATCACCGCAGGCTCGTGCGTGGCGCGTGCCAGTGCGCTCTGCAGTTCCGCCGGATCGAAGCCGTGACGTGACGCGACATCCTGGATGAAGGCTTGCGTGTCTTCGCGCTCGGCGAAGGAGGCCGCAGCCGGAGGCACGTGCATCAGCACGGCAAGGCCGGCCCCGGCGAATAGGTGCCGCCAGCGGAGTGGCGGGACGGAGAGGCGGGAGAGGTGTCGAAACGGGTTCATGGCAATCTGATGGCGTTGATTCGGGTGCGCAGTGCGCGCATGTCGTCGGCGCTGCATTTCGGCCCATAGCGCAGCCGGGCATAGTCCTCGCAGACGGCACGGATGGCCTCACGCGTTGCGGATGGCATCGAGGCTTCCGAGGCGATGCGCGTGCCGAACTGATGCGGCCCTTCCCAAGCTTGGCGGGCAATGCCGTGCCGGGCGAGAGTGGTGCAAAAACGCATCCACACGCGTTCGAGCGGATCGGCTGGCCGGCGCTTGCGGGTGGCCCACCACAGGAGCAGCCCGAAGAGGAGGGCGCCAGCGCCGGCAATCGCACCGCCGAGCATCCACGATGACCCCTGGTCGAGTCCGAGGCGTGCGAGGAGTTCCTTCTGTCTCTGCGGATTGTAGCCAAGAACGCGCTGGTTCCATGCGTTCGATACGGCCTCCCAGCGCAGGCGAAGGCCGCGCAGCCATTCCATCCGCGGATGCATCATGATCGGCAGGGCTTCGCCTTCGGGCAGGGCGGCAGCAAGACCGTCGTCGATGCGGCGGGGCGCGGACAGCGCCGTGGGGTCGACACGCACCCAGCCGCGCCCTTCAAGCCAGACCTCGCTCCAGGCGTGGGCATGGGACTGGCGCACGACCAGGTTGCCATCGATCGGATTGATCTCACCGCCCTGGTAGCCGGTCACGACCCGTGCGGGTACGCCCGCGGCCCGCATCAGCACGGTGAAAGCGCCGGCAAAGTGTTCGCAGAAGCCACGACGGGTGTCGAACAGGAACTCGTCGACGCTGTCGCTGCCGAGCAGGGGCGGGCGCAGCGTGTAGATCAGCTCGGACTGGCGGAGATGGGTGATGACGCGCCGAAGGATCGCCTCATGCGATTCCGCGCCAGCGGCGAGTTCGTCCGCGAGTGCCAGCGTGCGGGGATTGAACGCGGCCGGCAGGCGGCGTGCGGCGGCAAGCACCGCGTCGCTTTCGGTCAGGCCGATGAGGCTCTCGGGGTGGGAGGCGAGTTCCACGCGGATGCGCGACTGCACGGGCTGGCGCGCGAGAAGCTGAAAGTCGCTGGTGAACAGTCGCGCATCCGCCCCCGCCGCCGGGACGTCGAGCGCGAGCAGCCAGCGGCGGTTGTGCGGCTCCAGCGTCAGCGTGTAGTTCAGGCGCGGACCGTAGACCGTGTAGAACGGGGCTGCACCCTCGGCAAATGCGCGTGGTCGCCAGGTCCGGCCGTCGAAGTCGGTCAGCACCGGCCCGCGCCAGTAGCGCTGGTCCGGGCGTGGCGGCGGGCCGTCGAAGTCGGCGCGGAACACGATCTCGCTGGATTCGCCCAGCGCGCTGATCGAACCCGGGCTCATCGTGTCCGACAATCCGGTGCGGCCGCTGAAGGCGTCGGCCGGAAGACCCCACAGCGGTCCGTCGGCGCGCGGGAACAGCATGAACAGCAGCACCATGAACGGCGCACCCTGAGCCACGAGCAGGGTTCCGGTGCGCAACTGTTCGCGAGCGCGCCCGTTTGCGTCGGACAGCGACGCCATCGCAGCGAGGCCGCTCAGCGTGGCGGCCAGGGCGAGCCCGGCGACCGGGATCGACTGGTCCTCGAAGAACAGCGACAGTTGCAGGAAGAAGCACAGCAACACCACTGCGAGTGCGTCGCGGGTCACGCGTACCTCGAGCAGCTTCAGTCCGAGCAGCAGCGCCAGCAGTGCGACGCCCGGGTCCTTGCCGAAGAAGTGGTCGAACTCGGCGCGTACGCTGATCGCAGCCGCGATCGCCAGAGCGAGCAGCACCAGGCGCGGTGGCGGTGCGCTCCCGCGCCACAGCAGCAGGCTGCGCCAGCCGAGCAGTGCGAAGCCGAACCCCATGATCCAGGCCGGCAGCCAGCTCACGTGCGGTGCGAGACTCAGTGCCGCGGCGGCCAGCAGCCAGGCGCACTGCTGGCGCGTCAGGGTCGTCACCGAGGGTGTCGCCCGGCGCTGGCGGACCGGCCATGACAAGCCTCTCATCGGGCGTTCTCCGGTTGCCCGGTCCCATGCAGTGCGAGTTCGCGCAGGCAGCGATGCAGGTGCTCGTGGCCGTGCCCCGCGGCACACGCCACCCTTGGCAGACGCAGTGCATATCGCCGTCCCGACCGCTCGGCGGCCAGCAGCCAGGCCGTCAGGCGTGACAGGCGCGCTTCGATATCGAGATGTGCGGGCAGCTGTGCCCAGTCGAGACTCAGGTCACCGCCGGCTTCACCCGAGAACTGCTTCGTCAGCAGGGGACCGCCGCGCGCGAGGACCTTCCAGGCGACGTGGCGTGGGGAGTCTGCGCGCTGGTGCGCACGCAGGCCTGCAAAGTCATCGTCGCCGGGACGGCTGGCGGCTCGCTCACGGCCCTCCGCCTCGCCTTCCGGTGGCAAGGGTGGTGGTGCGCCCTCGGGGGCCGGATAGACGACACAGGGCATGTCCGGCACGAACACTGTCCAGGCGCGGATGAGGCCGAGTGGCCAGCATGTCTCCAGCACCATCCTCCCCGGTTGTGTCAGCCCGCGGCGGTGGGTCGGGGCGAGCACGGGCACTTCGCGCGTTTCCCCCGGCGCGAGTTCGAACGCGGTGCGCTGCTTGCCGAGACGCAGACACAAGGCCGGGCGCCGCGTCGCACGCGCGTTTTCAACCACGAGCAGGAAGCTCGCCGTCTCGCCGCAGAACACCGGCTCGCAGCGACCTGGCCGCAAGCGCAGGCCGAGCAGGTTGCGATAGGCGTGGAGGATGCTTGCGATCCCCGCTCCGGACAGCAGGAACACCAGGCCGTAGCCGAGGCTGAGGCCATAGTTGATCGAGGCCAGCAGCATCACGACCAGCGCCACCGCGAAGACGAGGCCCGCGCGCGACGGGAGCACGTAGATGCGGCGCTGGACGAGCTCGATCGGGCCGCGCTCGGGAGCGCCCAGGCGGAACAGCCAGCGGTCCAGCTGCCCGCGCATTCCGGATCGGGGCGCGTCGAACGGGGCCGTCGAAGCGGACGTGGCCATCGGGAAGCCCGTCGCCTTCAACGTACCGGAACCGATTGCATCAGGCTGGCCAGCGTCGCGGCCGGCACGGGGCGGCCGTCGCCCGCAAGGTGCAGCCTGTGGGCGGCGACGTGCGGGAACAGGGTCTGCACATCCTCCGGGATCACGTGGTCGCGTCCATCGATAAGGGCCCAGGCGCGGGCGGCCGAGAGCAGGCCCAGCCCCGCGCGCGGGCTGAGTCCGGTTTCGATCTCGGGGTGGTGCCGGGTCGCGCTGAGCAATGCCTGCACGTAGTCGATCAGGGGGTCGGCGACGTGAAGACGCTGGGCGGTGCGCTGCATGTCGAGCAGATCGGCGGGGGTGATGACCGGCGGACGGGCCTCGAGCAGTTCGCGTCGGTCCGCGCCCATCAGCAGGGCGCGTTCGGCGAGCGCGTCGGGGTAGCCGAGCCGGATGCGCAGCAGGAAACGGTCGAGCTGGCTCTCGGGGAGCGGGAAGGTGCCGATCTGGTTCGCCGGGTTCTGGGTGGCGATCACAAAGAACGGGTCGTGCAGCGGAAACGTGCGCCCGTCTGCGGTGACCTGCCGCTCTTCCATCGCCTCGAGCAGGGCGCTCTGGGTTTTCGGCGTTGCGCGGTTGATCTCGTCGGCGAGGATGAGCTGCGAGAAGACCGGTCCCGGATGGAAGCGGAACGCGCTGGTCTCGCGGTCGAAGACCGACACGCCGACGATGTCGGCTGGCAGGAGGTCGCTGGTGAACTGGATGCGCTGGAACTGCAGCCCCGTCAGCCGCGCAAGCGTGTGGGCAAGGGTCGTCTTGCCCACGCCGGGCACGTCCTCGATCAGCAGATGGCCGCGCGCGACGAGGCAGGCGACCGCAAGGCGCAGCTCGCGTTCCTTGCCCAGAATGAGCTGGCTGGCGGCCTCGAGCAGGCGGATTGCGTGGTGATTTGGCATCGTCGGGCGTACTGTGAAATTGAGCGGGAAGCGGTGATAATAGGTGACAAAGACGCTGTCGCCGCGTGGGTTTGGTGCCCTGTGGCAAAGAAAACGTCTGCTCCCGATAGAGGGGTGGTCGCTTCGAATGTTCCATACAGGAGAGGGAGGAGTATGACGACTACGGCATTCATTACGCATCGCGAGTGCTGGCTGCATGACATGGGGTCGATGCACCCCGAATGCCCTGATCGTCTCGCCGCGATCAATGACCGCCTGATCGCCGCCGGGCTCGACATGTACATCTCCTTCTACGATGCACCTGTCGCGACGCGCGAACAGATCACCCGCGTCCATCCGGATTCGTATTTCGACGAACTGCTCAGCAGCGTGCCCGAGCACGGCATCCGCCACCTCGATCCCGACACGGCGATGAGTCCCGGCACCATGAAAGCGGCCCTGCGGTCGGCCGGTGCGGGCGTGATGGCAACGGACCTGGTGATGTCGGGCGAGATCGAGAACGCGTTCTGCGCGGTGCGTCCGCCTGGTCATCATGCCGAGACGGCGAAGGCGATGGGTTTTTGCTTCATGAACAACGTCGCCATCGCGGCGCGCCACGCTGTCGACGTGCATGGACTCGAGCGCGTCGCCATCGTGGACTTCGACGTCCACCATGGAAATGGCACTGAGGACATCTTCCGCAACGACCCGCGCGTGACGATGGTCGGCATCTTCCAGCACCCGTTCTACCCTTACAGCGGTGCCGACAATCCGCCTGCCCACATGTGCAACGTGCCCCTGCCCGCGGGAACGCGCGGCGAGGGCTTCCGCCAGGTGTTCGGCGACGTCGTGGTGCCGGCGCTACGCAGCCACAACCCGCAGATGATCTTCATCTCGGCCGGTTTCGACGCCCATTACGAAGACGACATGGGTTCGCTCGGGCTGCTCGAGGCGGACTACGTGTGGGCCACGAACCAGATCAAGGCGGTTGCGGCTGACTGTGGTCACAAGCGCATCGTTTCGGTACTCGAGGGCGGGTATTCGCTGTCCTCGCTCGCCCGTTCGGTGGTTGCGCACATCAAGGCGCTGGCCGACCTCTGACCTTGTCGCATCCGGATACAGCCTCATGGCCGGCGTGCGCGCGTGAAATTGCGTGCCGCGCTAGCCGTGCGGTGGCGATCGGTTAGAATCCGATTTTTATTGTCCTGCCCAACGCCATGATTACCGGATCGCTTGTCGCAATCGTCACGCCAATGCTCGACGACGGGAGTCTCGACTTTCCCCGTCTGCGCAATCTCATCGACTGGCACATCGCCGAGGGCACCGATGGCATCGTCATCGTCGGCACCACGGGCGAGTCGCCAACGGTCGATGTCGATGAGCACTGCGAACTCATTCGCGCCACGGTCGAGCATGCTGCGGGTCGTGTGCCCGTGATCGCGGGCACGGGTGCCAACTCGACGGCCGAGGCTGTCGAGCTCGCACGCTTCGCGAAGCAGGCCGGCGCGGCGGCGCACCTGTCGGTCGTGCCTTACTACAACCGTCCGACCCAGGAAGGGCTGTACCGGCACTACCGCACCATCGCCGAGTCGGTCGAACTGCCGCTGATCCTCTACAACGTGCCGGGCCGCACCGTCGCCGACCTGTCCAACGACACCGTGCTGCGCCTGGCCGACGTGCCGAACATCGTCGGCCTCAAGGACGCCACCGGCAACCTGGATCGCGCATGCGACCTGATCGAGCGTGCGCCCGCGGGCTTTGTGCTGTACAGCGGCGACGACATGTCATCGGCCGCGTTCCTGATGCTGGGCGGCCATGGCGTGATCTCGGTGACGGCCAACGTCGCGCCGCGTGCGATGCGCGAGCTGTGCGCCGCAGCCGCCGCAGGCGACATGCGCAGGCTGCGCGAGACCAACGCCGCACTGACAGGCCTGCACCGCGATCTCTTCTGCGAAGCCAACCCCATCCCGGTCAAGTGGGCCGTGGCCCGCATGGGCCTCATCGGCGACGGCATCCGCCTGCCGCTGACGCAACTCTCCGATTCCTGCCACGAGCGTGTGCTGAAGGCCATGCGCAAGGCCGGCATCAAGGTCTGATCCGAATCTCTGATTGCAGGAACTTCATGAATCGCTCCATGCGCACTTCCGTTTCCCTTATCGCACTGTCGGTGATGCTCGCCGGTTGCTCGAGCTCGCTGCTCGAATCCAAGCGCATCGACTACAAGAGCGCGCGCCAGATGCAGCAGCCGCTCGAGATTCCGCCCGACCTGACGGCGCCCACGCGCGACGACCGCTTTGCAGTGCCCGACGTCTCGCCGCGCGGCGTGGCGACCTATTCGGCGTACTCGGCCGATCGTGCCGCCCAGCCTGCGGCGTCCAGCGGCCCGGACGTTCTGGCAACGCCGGACAAGATGCGCATCGAACGCGCTGGCACCCAGCGGTGGCTGGTCGTTGGCGGAACGCCCGAGGAACTCTGGCCGCAGATCAAGGACTTCTGGCTTGAACTGGGCTTCATCCTCAACATCGAGAGCCCCGAAATCGGCGTCATGGAAACCGACTGGGCCGAGGATCGCGCAAAGATCCCGCAGGACTTTGTTCGCGCGACGCTCGGCAAGGTGCTCGACGGCCTGTTCTCGACGCCCGAGCGTGACAAGTTCCGTACTCGCCTCGAGCAGGGCAAGGACGCCGGCACGGTCGAGATCTACATCAGCCACCGCGGCATGATGGAGATCTACCCCACCGAAGCCAAGGATTCTACGATCTGGCAGCCGCGTCCGGCCGATCCTGAACTCGAAGCCGAAATGCTGCGTCGCCTGATGGTCCGCCTGGGAGCCGAGGAAGCGCGTGCCGAAGCGGCGCTGACGCAGGCGCCCACCGAGGAGCGTGCGCGCATTGCCGCCGGCAGCGATGGTCTGGTGAGCCTGAACATGGAAGAGCCGTTCGATCGCGCCTGGCGCCGCGTCGGCTTGGCGCTCGACCGGATCGGTTTCACGGTCGAGGACCGCGACCGCGCACAGGGCCTGTACTACGTGCGCTACGTCGATCCGGACGCCGACAACAAGAGCCCCAAGAAGGGCTTCCTGTCGGGCCTCGCCTTCTGGCGCAGCGATGACAAGCCTGCACTCGGTGGCAGCGAATACCGCCTGCGCGTGCAGGGGCAGGGCGACAGTTCGCGCGTAACCGTGATGACCCGGGAGGGCGGTGCGGACAACTCCGAGACGGCCAAGCGCATGCTGGGCCTGCTGCAGAACGAATTGCGCTGAAACAACTTGCCTCGTGTGCCGCCCCAAGGGCGGCACCCTTGAGCGAACAAAAAAAAGCCGGCTTGGAGCCGGCTTTCTTGTGCCTGATACGCCGTCTTACTTTTTCGACTCTTCCTTGGCAGCGCCAACGGCGGCGTCGGCGGCAGCCTTGGCTGCATCGACTGCGTCCGCTGCACCCTCCTTGACGGCCTCGGCGCCTTCCTTGGCGGCTTCGACCACGGCAGCAGTGGTGTCCTTGGCGGCCTCGACGGCTTCCGCCGCACCTTCCTTGGTGGCCTCGACTGCGGCAGCGGTGCCTTCCTTGGCGGCTTCAGCGCCTTCCTTCGCAGCTTCGACGGCCTGCTGTGCAGCTTCCTTGGCCTGCTCCTGCACGGTCGGTGCGGGCGCGGCGGTCGGCGCGGGTTGTTCCTGCTTGCCGCAGGCGGACACGGCGATGGCAACGAGGGCGGCGACGAGAAGGGAGTGTTTCATGTGTTTATTCCTTATTCGAGATGACATGCCGCGATGCGTCGAGCGATCGTCGGCAGGGGACTGCAATGCGACCTTGAAGCCATCAAAGTCTAGCAGCAGGCCGTCGCACTTCCAGGTGGATGGTGCGCTGCAAAATGTTAGCGTTTCTTTCCGGGTCAGGCGGCAGCAGGGGCGCCGAAGCCGTTCTCGTACCAGTCGTAGAGCAGCGCGGTGAGTCCGTCGGGCGCGTCAGCGAAGGCGTCGGCCGGCAGGGCGCGGCGATGCGCGAGGGTGGCGAGGGCGTCGCGGAGCGCGGCATCGATCTCGAGGGGCTCCCCGTTCAGGTGGAAGCCTGCAGCGGAGAACAGCAGCAGGCTGCGCGGGTCGAGTGCGAAGCCGCGGGCGCGCAGGGCCGTGTCGAAGCGCTTGCGGCCGAGCGGCTCTTCGGGGGGATCGAAGAAGACGTGCGACTTCGGTTCCGTGAGATAGGCGCCGACGAAGGCCTCGACGTCCGTGCGGCTCCAGCGGATACCGGCGAGCATGCGCTCGATCTGGTCGACCATTCGGCTGCTGATCTCGGCCGAGTTTTGCTGCAATGCAAGATCGGGGTCGGCATACAGCCCTTCGAGACAGATCCTTTCCTGCAGCCAGCCGAGGAACTCGGAGCCGATCTCCTGGGCGGTGGGCGAGCGAAAACCGATGGAGTAGGTGGTGCACTCGCCGATCGCAACGCCGTTGTGCGCCCAGTGCGGCGGCAGGTAGAGCATGTCGCCCGGCTCCAGCACCCAGTCCTCTGCCGGCCGGAAGTTCTTCAGGATGCGCAACGGCGCCCCTTCGATCAGGCTGCGGTCGGCCTGGTCGGAGATCTGCCAGCGACGCTTGCCCATGCCCTGCAACAGGAAGACGTCGTAATTGTCGAAGTGGGGGCCGACGCCGCCGCCGTCGACCGCGTAACTCACCATCAGGTCGTCGAGCCTTGCCTGCGGAATGAAGTCGAAGCGGTGCAGCAGGCGGTCGCCATCGGGAACCCACAGGTTCAAGCCCTGCACCAGCACGGTCCAGGGTTGCTTCTTGCCGCGCAGGCGACCGCGGCTCTGCGGGCCGTGCTCCAGCGTCCAGTCACCCTCCAGTCCGTCGGCGGGCAGGCGGATGTAGCGCGACTCGACGTCGGGATCGCAGGCGAGGTCGAACAGTTCGTCCTTGCTGAGGACGCCGGTGAAGCCGGGTACGGCCTGACGGATCAGCAGGGGTTTCTTTTGCCAGTATTCGGCAAGGAACTCGCGTGCCGACAGGCCGCCGAGCAGGGTTTCGAGCGTGGGTAGATTCATGGCGCGGATTATAGGCGCTGGCGCGGGCGGCTTAGCGAACGCGGTAGAATCGCGCGACTTTTTCCACCGGGATTTCCATGTCCGTAGCAGTCATCGAATCGCTGGACCACGAAGGTCGCGGCATCAGCCACGTCGACGGCAAGGCCGTTCTCATCGAGGGGGCACTGCCCGGCGAGAGGGTGGAATACACGGTGCTGCGCGATCGTCCGCGCTACGCACAGGCCGAGGTCGCGCGCGTGCTCAAGGCGAGCGCACAGCGTGTGGCGCCACGCTGCCCGCATTTCGGCACCTGCGGCGGCTGTTCGATGCAGCATCTCGATCCGGTGGCGCAGGCGGCCGCCAAGCAGCGCATCCTGGAAGATGCGCTGTGGCACATCGGCAAGGTCGAGCCGCAGGTCATCTACCCGGCCATCCACGGGCCGTCCTGGGGGTATCGCTATCGCGCGCGCCTGAGCGTGCGCGTGGTGCCGAGCAAGGGCGGGGTGCTGATCGGCTTCCATCAGAAGCGTTCCAGCTACATCGCCGACATGCAGGTGTGTCCGGTCTTGCCGCCGCAGATCTCGACCATGGTGCCGGAACTCCATGCGCTGATCGCCGGTTTGTCGATTGCCGACCGTGTGCCGCAGATCGAGATCGCGGTGAGTGACACGGCGACCGCCTTCGTCTTCCGCCACCTGCTGCCCTTCAGCGGCAAGGACCGGCAGATGCTCGCGGCCTTCGCCGAGCGTCATGACATCCAGGCCTGGGCCCAGCCCGGCGGCCCGGAGACGGCCGCGCTGCTCCATCCTGCGGAGGGTCCCGGGCTGGCGTACACGCTGCCGGAGTTCGACGTCGCGATGGACTTCCGCCCGACCGACTTCACGCAGGTCAACGTCCACATCAACCGCCTGTTGATTCGCCGCGCGATGCAACTCCTCGATCCGCAACCCGGCGAGCGCATCGCCGACCTGTTCTGCGGACTCGGCAACTTCAGCCTGCCGATCGCACGGCGAGGGGCGACCATGGTCGGCGTCGAAGGCAGCGAGGCCCTGGTCGCGCGCGCCTTGGCGAACGCCGACAGCAACGGGCTCGCCGGTCGCTGCGAGTTCCATGCCGCCAACCTGTTCGAGACGACAGAGGACAGCCTCGCCGCGCTCGGCCCGCTGGACAAACTGCTCATCGACCCGCCGCGCGAGGGTGCGATCGCCGTGGTGAAGGCGATCAGCGCGCAGCAGCAGCCTCCGCGCATCGTCTATGTGTCGTGCAATCCGGCCACGCTCGCGCGCGACGCTGCCGTGCTGGTGCACGAGAAGGGCTACGTGCTGCGCGGCGCGGGCATCGCCAACATGTTCCCGCAGACCTCTCATGTCGAGTCGGTGGCCCTGTTCGAACGGGGCTGAGATTGCAGCGGGGCGATGCGCGCCGAGTCGATGCTATAATCCGCGCCCTTACGGAGGCGTGGCAGAGCGGTTGAATGCAACGGTCTTGAAAACCGTCAGGGGTTAACGCCCCTCGTGAGTTCGAATCTCACCGCCTCCGCCAGATATTTCCGGGAAGCCCTGATCGCTCAGGGCTTTTCTCATTCCGGATGCCGATCCTGGGCCTGCCGGTCCGCGCTTGCGATGCCGCAGGACTATCATCCCGCTCCATGTCCCGTCTCATCCTCCTCAACAAGCCCTTCGGCGTGCTGTGCCAGTTCACCGACGAGGCCGGCCGCGCTACGCTCAAGGACCATGTGCCTGTGCCCGGCGTGTATGCCGCGGGCCGACTCGATACCGACAGCGAGGGCCTGCTGCTGCTGACCGATGACGGGGCCTTGCAGCACCACATCGCCGATCCGCGTCACAAGCAACCGAAGACGTATCTGGTGCAGGTCGAGGGCGAGCCGGACGAGGGGGCGCTGGCGCAGTTGCGGGCCGGGCTGGATCTGGGTGACTTCCACACTCAGCCTTGCGCGGCTCGATGCGTCGATGCGCCCGACTGGCTGTGGCCGCGCGATCCGCCGGTGCGCTTTCGCAAGACGGTGCCGACCGCGTGGCTGGAGATCGTGCTGCGCGAGGGCAAGAACCGGCAGGTGCGACGCATGACCGCGAAGATCGGCTTCCCGACCCTGCGGCTCGTGCGCGTGGCGATCGGCCCCTGGAAGCTGGACGGCCTGCAGCCGGGTGAGTGGCGCGAGGTCGTGCCGCCGGCCGTGCCTGCGCCTCGGGGCACGCGCGCGGGGCCCTTGCCGCGTGCCGCAGGTCCGGCGTCGGCTCGCCAGCCGGGACCGCGGGGGCCGGCGTCCTCATCGGCTCGCCACGGCGCCGGCGGGGCGGGTAAGATGCGCCGCGTCAGAACAGGTTCGGGGTCGAAGGGATGAAGCTTCAGTCGTGGATGTCGCGCCGGGCGCTTGCGTGGGGACTCGGGTTTGCAGGCGTACTGGCGGCCGGAATCGCGGCGGCGCAGCAGGCCATGCCGCGGGCCGAACTCGGTGCCGGCATGTTCCGCATCGAGGCCGAAGTGGCCCATACCTTCCAGAACCGCCAGATCGGGCTGATGAACCGCCGGACGATGCCGCAGCATCAAGGCATGGTGTTCGTGTTCCCCGAAGACGCCCGCCACTGCATGTGGATGAAGAACACCTACCTGCCGCTGTCGGTCGCCTTCCTCGATGCGCACGGCAAGGTGATCAACATCGAGGACATGCAACCCCAGACCGAGGACAACCACTGTGCCGCCGCTCCGGCCCGCTTTGCGCTGGAGATGAACCTCGGGTGGTTCCGCGAGCGCGGGATCAAGCCGGGCGACGCGCTGCGCGGCGTCGAGCGCCTGCCCGCGGCGCGTTGAACGGGCACACGACAAGGGTCGAATAGCGGTCGTTTCCCGCCTTTTATCGACCGGCAGATATTGCCGGTCGTGGTCGATAATCCGCACACGTCGTTTCGCGTCCGCGCCGCTTGCCGCGCGACGGGGCGGCAATGGAGTCGGCCGTGGCCGAAGATAGCGATCTCGAGAAAACAGAAGCCCCATCATCGCGACGGCTTGAGCAGGCGCGCGAGGAAGGCCAGGTCCCGCAGTCGCGGGAGCTGTCGACCTTTCTCGTCACCATCACCGGCGTGCTGACGCTGTGGCTGCTCGGCGGCTGGATGGCCGAGCGCATGCTGGCCGTGGTGCGTACGGGCTTTGCCTTCGAGCGCGCCACGGTTTTCGACGTGACGCTGATGCTCGAGGTGTTCCGCGGCCAGCTCAGCGGGGCCTTGCTGATGCTGGTGCCGCTGTTCGGCGCCTTGCTGGTGGCGGCCGTGGCCGCGCCGCTCGCGCTGGGTGGGTTCCTTTTCTCGAGCAAGGTGCTGGGGCCGAATTTCGGCCGCATGAACCCCATCCAGGGGCTGGGCCGGATGTTCTCGATGCACGGCCTGGCCGAGATGCTGAAGGCGATCCTCAAGTCGGCGCTTATCGGTGGCGTCGCCTCGATGGTGTTGTGGGCGAACAAGGAGCACCTGTTCGGCCTGATGGTGTCGCCGCTCGAGATCGGCATGAGCGAATTCTCCGGCACGGTGGTGCTGGCCTCGGTGCTGATCGCCGCCAGTCTCGGCCTGCTCGCGCTGATGGATGTGCCCTTCCAGCTCTGGCAGTACCACAAGAAGCTGCGCATGACGAAGGAAGAGGTCAAGCGCGAGGGCAAGGAGCAGGAGGGCGATCCGCAGGTCAAGGGCCGCATCCGCGCCATGCAGCGCGAGATGGCGCGCCGGCGCATGATGGCCGAGGTGCCCAAGGCCGACGTGGTGGTGACCAACCCGACGCACTTCTCGGTGGCGCTCAAGTACGACGCCGAGCGCATGGGGGCGCCCGTGGTGATCGCCAAGGGACGGGGCGAGACGGCGCTGAAGATCCGCGAGATCGCGCGCGAGAACGACGTGCCGCTGCTCGAGGCGCCGCCGCTGGCGCGCGCGCTGTACAAGCACTGCGAGCTGGAGCAGGCGATTCCGGCCGCGCTCTACACGGCGGTGGCCGAGGTCATGGCCTACGTCTACCAGCTCGACAACTGGATGAAACAGGGCGGGCTGCCGCCGCAGACCCCCACCAACCTGCCGGTGCCCGAAGGCATGGACCCCGGCTCGCCCGACGAGTGAGTGCCTGAACGATGGCCCTGAACGACACCCTGAACCTGCGTCAGCTGCTGACCCCGGCCAACCTGCGCCAGCTTGCCGCGCCGATCCTCATCATCATGATTCTCGCCATGATGGTGCTGCCGCTGCCGGTGTTCCTGCTCGACGTGTTCTTCACCTTCAACATCGCGGTGTCGGTGATGGTGATGCTGGTGGCGATGTACTCGAAGAAGCCGCTGGACTTCTCGGTGTTCCCCACCGTGCTGCTGATGACGACCCTGCTGCGCCTGTCGCTCAACGTCGCCTCGACCCGGATCGTGCTGCTGGAGGGCCATGGCGGTCCGGATGCCGCGGGCAAGGTGATCGAGGCCTTCGGCAACTTCCTGGTCGGCGGCAACACCGCAGTGGGCATCGTGGTGTTCGTGATCCTCACCGTGATCAACTTCGTCGTCATCACCAAGGGTGCGGGCCGTATCGCCGAAGTGTCGGCGCGCTTCACCCTGGATGCGATGCCCGGCAAGCAGATGGCCATCGACGCCGACCTCAATGCCGGCCTCATCGACGAGAACGAGGCCAAGCGCCGGCGCAAGGAGATCGCGCAGGAAGCCGACTTCTACGGCGCAATGGATGGTGCGTCCAAGTTCGTGCGCGGCGATGCGGTGGCGGGCATCATCATCCTCGTCATCAACATCATCGGCGGGCTGTTCGTCGGCGTCATGCAGCACGACATGGCGGTGGGCGACGCGGCCCACACCTACACGCTGCTGACCATCGGTGACGGCCTGGTGGCGCAGATCCCGGCGCTGATCATCTCGGTGGCGGCCGGCCTCGTCGTGTCGCGCGTCGGCGATGACGGCGACATCGGCGGTCTGGTCATCGGCCAGCTCTTCGCCAATCCGGCGGTGATGAGCCTGACCGCGGTCATCATCGGGGTGCTGGGCCTGATCCCCGGCATGCCCAACCTCGTCTTCCTGCTGCTCGCCGCCGTGCTCGGCAGCCTGGCGTGGATACGACACAAGCAGATGCAGGAGGCGCAGGCCGAGGCCGTCGCGCCCGCCGCGGCGAAGCAGGCGGCGGCCCCGCCGGCCGAAGCGCAGGAGGCGAGCTGGAACGACGTCTCGCAGGTCGACGTGCTCGGCCTGGAAGTGGGCTACCGCCTGATCCCGATGGTCGACAAGGGCCAGGATGGCGAGCTGCTCAAGCGCATCCGCGGATTGCGCAAGAAGTTCGCGCAGGAAGTCGGCTTCCTGTCCTCGCCGGTGCACATCCGCGACAACCTGGAGCTCAAGCCCAACACCTACCGCATCGCGCTCAAGGGCGTCGAGGTCGGCTCGGGCGAGGCCTATCCGGGCCAGCTGATGGCGATCAACCCGGGCCACGTGTCCGGGCCGCTGCAGGGGCGCGAGACGACCGACCCCGCATTCGGCCTGCCGGCCTTCTGGATCGACACCGGCATGCGCGAGCAGGCGCATGCGCTGGGCTACACGGTGGTCGATGCCAGCACCGTGGTCGCGACCCATCTGAACCATGTCATCCTCAACCATGCCGCCGAACTGCTCGGCCGCCAGGAGACGCAGGCGCTGCTCGACCACGTCGGCAAGGATTCGCCCAAGCTCATCGAGGATCTCGTGCCCAAGCTGCTGCCGATCGGTACCGTGCAGCGCGTGCTGCAGAACCTGCTGGAAGAAGGCGTCAACATCCGCGACATGCGCAGCATCATCGAGGTGCTGGCCGAGCACGCACCACGCACCCAGGACCCGATGCAACTCACCGTCAAGGTGCGCGAGGCACTGGGGCGCGCGATCATCCAGGGCCTGTTCCCGGGCAATGTGGATGTCAATGTCATGGCACTCGAGCCCGGCCTGGAACGCATTCTGATGCAGGCGATGAGTGCGGGCGGCGAGGGCGGCGCGATCGAGCCGGGGCTGGCCGATACGCTGCTGCGCCAGACGGCGCAGATCGCCCAGCGCCAGGAAGACATCGGCCTGCCGCCGGTGCTGCTGGTGCCTTCGCAGTTGCGCATGCTGCTGTCGCGCTTCCTGCGTCGCGCCGTGCCCTCGCTCAAGGTCATCTCCAACAGCGAAGTGCCCGAGTCCCGCACCATCCGCGTTACCGCCATGATTGGCGCGCAGCAGGGCTGAAGCGGCCCCGCCGCGGTGCGATCGAGCATCGAATAAGCGGGGTAAAGGCGGTTTATTCGGCACAAGGGACGCCACCCGCAGCCGCGATAATCCTTCTCAAGCTGCGGCAAAAGTCAGGCCGCCCGGAGAAACGCCATGAACGTCAAACGCTACTTTGCCCCCACTGCCCGCGAGGCGCTCCGTGCGCTGAAGGAGGCGCTCGGTCCCGATGCGATCGTGCTGTCCAATCGCGCCGTCGATGGCGGGGTGGAGATCCTGGCCCTGCCGGGCGAAGCGGTGAGCGCGCTGCAGGCGGCCAATCGCGCCGCCGTCGCGGCAAAGTCCAGGGCACCGGCCGCCGAGCCAGCCGCAGCATCGATTCCGAAGCCGGCCGCGGCGATCGAGCGTGAGCCGCTTGACGGTGACTTCCGCGTCAGCCTTTCGGCGCTGGCGGCGAGTGCCGCGCGCAACGCGGCACGTCCGGCACCGGCTGCGCCTGCACGACCGGCCGTGGTGCGGCCGTTCTCGCCGCCGCGCATCGAGACCGCCGACTTCGCGTTGCGCAGCCGTCCTGCCGCTGCGCCGGCGGCGGCCGCGGACGATTTCGGCAGCGCCCGCATGCGCGAACTGCAGGAAACCAACGCGCGTCTGATGGACGAGCTGTCGGGCATTCGCGGCATGATCGAGCGCCAGCTCGCGGGTTTTGCCTGGGGTGAGACCCGTCGCCAGGCGCCGGCACGTGCCGCGCTGATGGGTGAACTGCTCGAGGCGGGCTTCTCGACTGCCACCGCGCGCAAGCTGGCGGAGGTGGTGCCGGAAGACGCGAGCCGGATCGAGGCGCGCGAGGCCGCGGGTGCCGCGCTCGACCGCATGATGCGGGCCCATGCTTCGGACGACGACGTGATCGACCGCGGTGGGGTCTATGCGCTGGTCGGCCCTACCGGCGTGGGCAAGACCACCACCACCGCCAAGCTCGCCGCGCGCTGCGTCGTGCGCCACGGGGCCAGCCGGCTCGCACTGATCACGACCGACGGCTACCGCATCGGCGCGCAGGAACAGTTGCGCATCTACGGCCGAATCCTGGGCGTACCGGTGTTCTCCGTGCGAGACGCAGCAGACCTGCGCCAGACGCTCGCCGGCCTGCGCAACAAGCACATGGTGCTGATCGACACGATGGGCATGAGCCAGCGCGACCGCATGGTGGCCGAGCAGGCGTCCATGCTGAGCGGTGCGGGCGAGGTTCGCCGCCTGCTACTGCTCAACGCCACCGCCCGCGGCGATACGCTGGACGACGTCGTGCGCGCCTACGCCGGGCAGGATCTTGCCGGCTGCATCTTCACCAAGGTGGATGAAGCGGCTTCGCTGGCGCCGGCGCTCGACGTCGCGGTGCGCCACGGACTGGAAATCCGCTACCTGACCAACGGCCAGCGCGTGCCCGAGGACCTGCACCTGCCCAACCGGGCTTACCTGCTGCACCGTGCCTTGCGCGAGCAGGGCGCCGAGTCGCCCTGGCACCTGAACGACGACGAGGCTGGCATGATGCTGGCCGCAGCCAGCGGAGGAGCCTGACATGCTGGAAAGACGCGAAGACCAGGCCGCCGGGCTGAGACGCCTGTTCCGCCGCGCGCCGCCTCAAGTCGTGGCGCTGTACGCCTGTGGCCGCCACCGTTCGCACAACGCCGTGCTGGTTGCGCATCGCATCGCCGGCCACGCCGAACGGGTGCTGATCCTGGACGAGGCCGAAGGCGAGGCCGGGCTGGCGACGGCCCTGCAGCAAGCGCCCGGTCCCGACCTGCTGCAATTGCTCGATGGCCGCACCACGCTGGCTGATGTGCTGCAACCTGCGCCGGGCCTGATGGGCCGGGTGTCCGCGGTCGCCGCTGCGCTGACGCTGCCTCTGCTGGACGACGCCCGTCGCGCCTGCCTGGTCGAGGCCTTGCGCATCCTGCATCGCCATGCCAGCTTCGTGCTGGTCCATGCCGATAGCGAGACGGCCGCCGAGCCGTCGCCCTTCGTCGGCGCTGCCCCCTGCCGCCTGCTCGTTGCCGAAGCCAGCGCCAGCGGTGCCACCGAGGCCTATCGTACGATCAAGGCGCTGGCTGCCGCCGGTGCGGGTTCGGTGCATGTCGCCGTGTGCCGCGCTCGCAGCCGCGACGACGCGGCGCGCTTCTTCTCGAGCCTGGATGCGCTCGTGCGGCGCCATGTCGGCCTGCCGCTGGTGTGGGTCGGCGAGGCGGAGCGCGACGACCTTGTTGCGGCCCTGGCGCGCCCGGACACCGCCGCCTCGACGCACGCGGCCGGTGTGGCCTTCATGCGCCGGATCGAGGCGATGAGCCGGATCAATCGTCCTCTGAGTGCCTGACCATGCGTGGCGGTGTGATGTATCCCGCTGGTAATGCTTACGACAGTGCGGGAGAATGCCGGCAACCCACTTCTCCGTCAGGTATGCGGACTGCATCGCGCCGCAAAAAGATACAGGCTCAATGGATGTACGACGCCAAAGGTAATCTCGACAAGGCCCACTTGGTCGAAGCCTATGCGCCGCTGGTCAAGCGGATCGCCTACCAGCTCATGTCCAGATTGCCGGCCAGTGTCGAGGTCGACGACCTCATCCAGAACGGCATGATGGGGTTGCTCGATGCCATCGGCCGCTACGAGGACGGACTGGGCGCGCAATTCGAAACCTATGCCGTGCAACGGATCCGCGGTGCCATGCTCGATGGCCTGCGCGACAACGACTGGCTGCCGCGCAGCTTGCGCCGCGACATGCGCCGCATCGAGTCGGCCATCCACATGCTGGAGCAGGAATACGGTCGCC
Organism: Thauera humireducens; assembly: GCF_001051995.2. Taxonomy (NCBI): domain Bacteria; kingdom Pseudomonadati; phylum Pseudomonadota; class Betaproteobacteria; order Rhodocyclales; family Zoogloeaceae; genus Thauera; species Thauera humireducens. The sequence continues at coordinate 222,986 of NZ_CP014646.1, forward strand.
CCCCGTCCGAGGGCGAACTGGCCGATTCGCTCGGCGTGTCGCTGGCCGAATACCAGCACATGCTGCAGGAGGCGCGCGGCCATCAGCTCGTCTACATCGAGGACTTCAGCCACGATCAGGACGACAACTTCCTCGAGCGCCACCTGGTGCAGCAGGATTCCAACCCGCTGGACCTGCTGGCCGACGCGGACATGCGGCGGCGCCTGGTGTCGGCCATCGGGGTCCTGCCCGAGCGCGAGCAGATGGTCATGGCGCTCTACTACGACGAGGAGCTGAACCTGCGCGAGATCGGCGCCGTGCTTGGCGTCACCGAGTCGCGCGTGTGCCAGCTTCACAGCCAGGCGGTGGCGCGGCTGCGTTCCTCGGTGTTCGCGGGCGAGGGGGCGGCAAGGCCCCCCGCACGACGCGGCAGACCCCCCAAGAAGCCGGCGCAGGACTGAGTCGTCATGAACGCTTCCGGATTTCGCCGCCATGGATAGGATCAGCGTCTTCGGTCTCGCGCTCGGCCTGGCTGCGATCCTGGGCGGTCAGGTGCTCGAAGGCGGGCACGTGTCCTCGCTGGTACAGCCGACCGCCTTCCTGATCGTCATCGGTGGCACCCTCGGCGCGGTGATGCTGCAAAGCCCGCTGCGGACCTTCGTCGATGGCATGCGCATGGTGCGCTGGGTGTTCGTGCCGCCGGTGACCAATCCCGAGCGCATGATCGAGCAGGCAGCCAACTGGAGCCAGATCGCGCGCAAGGAAGGCTTGCTGGTGCTGGAGAACCAGATCGACGGCCTGCCCGATCCCTTCATGCGCAAGGGACTGCAGCTGCTGGTCGACGGCGTCGACCCGACGCGCCTGCGTGACGTGCTCGAGGTCGAGATCGGAGCGTGGGAGGCGCAGATGCGGCAGTCCGCCAAGATCTGGGAAGCGGCGGGGGGCTATGCGCCGACGATCGGTATCCTGGGGGCGGTGATGGGCCTGATCCATGTCATGGAGAACCTGTCCGATCCGTCCAAGCTGGGCGCGGGCATCGCCGTGGCCTTCGTCGCCACCATCTACGGTGTCGGTTTCGCCAACCTCGTCTTCCTGCCGATCGCCAAGAAGCTGGGTGCGCAGATCGCCGCGCTGACGATGCAGCGCGAGATGTTCGTCGACGGTCTGGTGGGCATCGCCAACGGCGACAACCCGCGCATCATCGCCAGCCGCATGCAGGGCTACGTGGTGTGAGCCACAACGGCCGGGACTGAACCATGGCACGCCGACGCAGGCACGAGGAAGAGCACGAGAACCACGAGCGCTGGCTGGTCTCCTACGCCGACTTCATCACGCTGCTGTTCGCCTTCTTCGTCGTGATGTACTCGCTGTCCTCGATCAACGAGGGCAAGTACCGCGTGCTGTCCGATTCGATCGTGCAGGCTTTTCGCAGCCTCAACATCAACGAGAGCGGCCAGCAGATCATCCTGCCGCCGGTGGCGGTCGCTCCGGTCGTGCGCCCGCAGCCGCCGGCACCCTCGCAGCTCGAGGAGTCCGCCGAGGCGGTGCGGCGGCAGACCGCGCAACAGATGCGCAGCATGGCCGAGGACATCCGCCGCGTTCTGGCGCCGCTGACCCGCTCGGGCCAGGTCAGCGTATCGGAAGGGGCTTTCGGCATCAGCATCGAGATCAATGCCAGCCTGCTGTTCGCGCCCGGCGAGGCCATGTTGTCCACCCCGGCGGTCGAGGCACTGCGGGCGGTCGCGCAGGTGCTGGCGGCCACGCCTTTCCCGATCACGGTCGAAGGCCACACCGACAACCTGCCGATCAGCACCTACCGCTTCCCGTCGAACTGGGAGCTTTCGGCAGTGCGTGCCTCGACGGTGACGCGCCTGTTCATCGACAGCGGGGTGGCGCCGGATCGCCTCACGGCCGCGGGCTACGCCGACCAGCGCCCCGTAGCGGACAACGCCACCGACGAGGGCAGGGGACGCAACCGCCGCGTCGCGATCCTGATCGAGTCGCGCAATGCCGAGCCGGCGCCGACCGGTCCGGCGATCATCCCGCCCAACGATCCGATCCGTTCCATCCTGCCGCCCGCCGAGACCGCGACACCCCCCGCCGACGGCCAGTGAATGCCGGGGCGCCGCCGAGGAGCGGCGCCCCGGTCCGCTAGCCCATGCGTTCGGGCTTCACCTTCGGTGCCAGCGGCGCGCCCTTGCGTGCGCGGCGGTGGCGCAGCGGTTCGCGCTGCGAGGGCTTGAGCTCGATGCTCACGGTCTTGCCGCCCCGTCCCGTCCCCTCGATCGTGAGCACGGCATCGTCGGCGGGCACGGCTACCGCGGCCAGCGCCTCGCCTTCGTCGAGCGCCATCACGATCACGCCGCGGCCACCGCTCTGCGTCTTCATTTCCGGGCGGGGGAAGACCAGCAGGCGGCCGTTCTCGGACGCCGCCGCGATCCAGTCGCCGAAGACCCTGGCCGGCGGCAACACCTTCTCGCCCTTCTCCAGGCTCATGAAAGCCTTGCCGGCGCGCTGGCGGCTGGTCGCGTCCGCGACGCTGCACAGGAAGCCGTAGCCGCCGCTGTTGGCGAAGAAGTAGACCGCTTCCGGCGTGTCGGTGACGACCTGCGCCAGCTTGCCGCCGTCCTGGAACTCCACCAGCGTGGTGATCGGCGCGCCGTCGCCGCGGCCGCCGGGCAGGTCGGACACCTTCACCGTGTAGGCGCGGCCATTGCTGTCGATGACGATCAGCGGCCAGGTGGTGCGCGTCTCGACCACCGCGAAGCCGAAGTCGCCGGCCTTGTAGGCGATGCCGGCCGGGTCGATACCGTGGCCCTGGCGTGAGCGCACCCAGCCGTTCTTCGACACGATCACGGTGACCGGTTCGTCGGGCACGGAGATTTCGGCCGGCGCCACCGCAGCGACCGCCTCGACCAGCGTGCGGCGGTCGTCGCCGTACTTCTTCGCGTCGTCCTGGATCTCCTTCAGGATCAGCCTGGTCATCGCCGCGCGGCTGTCGAGGAGGTGCTGCAGGCCGTCGCGCTCGTCCTTGAGCTCGGCCAGCTCCTTCTCGATCTTGAAGCCTTCCAGCCGTGCCAGCTGGCGCAGACGGATCTCGAGAATGTCCTCGGCCTGGATCTCGGAGAGGCCGAAGGCTGCGATCAGCGCCGGCTTGGGCTCGTCCGACTCGCGGATCACGCGGATCACTTCCTCGATGTGCAGGAAGGCGATCATGCGGCCTTCGAGGATGTGGATGCGGCGATCGACTTCGTCCAGCCGATGGCGGGTGCGGCGCTCGACCGTGACGTAGCGGAAGTCGATCCACTCGCGCAGGACCTGCACCAGGTTCTTCTGCTGCGGCCGGCCGTCACGCCCGATCATGGTCATGTTGACCGAGGCCGAGGTCTCGAGGCTGGTATGGGCGAGCAGCACCGCCATGAACTCGTCACGGTTCTGGCGGCTCGACTTGGGCTCCAGCACGATGCGCACCGGCGCCTTGTCGCTGGATTCGTCGCGTACCGTGTCGAGCACGCCGAGCACGAGCTGCTTGAGGTTCTTCTGCTCCTGCGAGACTTCCTTCTTGCCGGCGCGCGGCTGCGGGTTGGTCAGGGTCTCGATCTCGGACAGCACCTGCGCGGCGGACACGCCGTGCGGCAGCTCTTCGACGATCGCCCGCCACTGGCCGCGCGCCAGTTCCTCGATCTTCCAGCGCGCGCGCAGGCGCAGGCTGCCACGACCCGACGCGTAGGCTTCGCGGATGCTCTCGGGCGGCGAGATGAGCTGCCCGCCGCCGGGGAAATCGGGGCCGGGGATGATGCCGAGCACGTCATCGAGGGTGGCCTCGGGATGACGGATCAGGTGGCAGGCCGCCTCGGCCACTTCGCGCAGGTTGTGCGGCGGGATCTCGGTCGCCATGCCCACGGCGATGCCCGAGGCGCCGTTGAGCAGCACGAACGGGAGGCGCGCGGGCAGCAGCTGCGGCTCCTCGAAGGCGCCGTCGTAGTTGGGGATGAAGTCCACCGTGCCGCGGTCGATCTCGGACAGCAGCAGCTCGGCGATCGGCGTCAGGCGGCATTCGGTGTAACGCATTGCCGCCGCCGAGTCGCCGTCGCGCGAGCCGAAGTTGCCCTGGCCGTCGACGAGCGGATAGCGCAGCGAGAAGTCCTGCGCCACCCGCACCATCGCGTAGTAGACGCTGGTGTCGCCGTGCGGGTGGTACTTGCCGATCACGTCGCCGACCACGCGCGCGGATTTCACGTGCTTGGAGGTGGACGACAAGCGCATCTCGTTCATCGCATACAGGATGCGGCGCTGCACAGGCTTGAGGCCGTCTTCCACCTGCGGCAGCGCGCGCGACTTCACCACGCTCATCGCGTAGGCGAGGTAGGCGCGCTCGGCGTAGCGGTCCAGGGCCAGCGTGCCGTCGTCCTCGGGCTCGGGTTCCGGGTCGGCGGGCGGGGCGGGAGGCGGGGGCGGACTCCCGTCCTCGTGCATCGGCGGCGTCGGGCCGGCGGTCATCGCTGCGCCCGCAATGGCTGGCACGGTCTGGCTGGGCTTCGGCGCGGCGTCGGTGGGTTCGGGCGCGCCAAACAGGTCTGGGGTATCGGTCGTCATTGCACTGCTTGGTTTGATTCTGTGAGACATCTCAGACGTCGGCTTCGACGCTGTCGCCCTTCTCTTCCATCCACGCACGCCGGCTCGAGGCTTCGCCCTTGCCCATCAGCAGGGTGAACATCTTCAGCGTGTCCTGCAGCGCGCCGCTGCGCACCTTGACGGGCAGCACGCGGCGGGTGGCGGGATCCATGGTCGTTTCGCGCAGCTGGTCGGGGTTCATCTCGCCCAGGCCCTTGAAGCGGCCGATCTCGATCGCGTCGGGCCTGAAGCCTTCCTTCTCCAGGCGGTCGCGAATGGCGGCGAGTTCGCCCTCGTCGAGCGCGTAAAGGCGGCGCGGGGGGCGTTTCTTGCCCTGGGCCGGCACGTCCACGCGGTAGAGCGGCGGCTGCGCCACATACACGTGGCCACGCTCGATCAGCTTGGGAAAGTGGCGGAAGAACAAGGTGAGCAGCAGGGTCTGGATGTGGGCGCCATCCACGTCGGCGTCGGACATGATGACGACCTTGCCGTAGCGCAGGCCGGAGAGGTCCACCTCGCTGTCGGCCTTGTGCGCGTCCACGCCGAGCGCCACCGCGATGTCGTGGATCTCGGCGTTGGCGAACAGGCGGTCAGGGTCGATCTCCCAGGCGTTCTGCACCTTGCCGCGCAGCGGGAGGATGGCCTGGGTTTCCTTGTTGCGCGCCATCTTGGCCGAGCCGCCGGCGGAGTCCCCTTCGACGAGGAAGAGCTCGTTGTCGGCGAGGTCTTCGGACTCGCAGTCCGACAGCTTGCCGGGCAGCACGGCGACCCCCGAGGTCTTCTTCTTCTCGACCTTCTGCGCGCTCTTCTGCCGCGCCAGCGCCTGCTTGATCGACAGCTCGGCGATGGCCTTGCCTGCCTCGACGTGGTTGTTGAGCCAGATCTCGAAAGGGTCGCGCAGTTGCGAGGAGACCAGCTTCACCGCTTCACGCGAGTTGAGCTTCTCCTTCACCTGGCCCTGGAACTGGGGGTCCAGGAGGCGTGCCGACAGCACGAAGCTCATGCGCCCGCACACGTCCTCCTGCTGCAGCTTGACGCCGCGTGGCAGCAAGGTGTGATGATCGATGAAGGACTTCATCGCCTCGAACACGCCAGCGCGCAGGCCGGATTCGTGCGTGCCGCCATTCACCGTCGGGATCAGGTTGACGTAGGACTCGCTCGGCACGGCCGACTCGAACCATGCCAGCGCCCACGCCGCGCCTTCGCCGGTGGCGAAAGTCGGGTCGTCCTTGCCGGCGTACTTCTCGGCGGTGAAGATCGGCGCCACCGGCTCGACGTCGCCGGCGAGTTCCTTCAGGTAGCCGGCCAGGCCTTCGGGGTAGGACCAGGTCTTGCTCAGCGCCGGACCGCTGGCCTGCTCGATGTCGAGCCGCACCGCGACGCCGGACAGCAGCACCGCTTTCGAGCGCAACAGGCGCTCGAGCTCGTTCATGGGCACGCGCGGCGACTCGAAATACTTGCCGTCCGGCCACACCCGCACCCGGGTGCCGGTCTGGCGGCCACAATCGCCCTCGATGCGCACCGGGCTGATCGTTTCGCCACCCTCGGAAAAATCGATGCGATGGATCTTGCCCTCACGCCGGATCTCGACTTCGATGCGGGTGGACAGGGCGTTCGTGACCGACACACCGACGCCGTGCAGGCCGCCCGAGAAGGCGTAGGCCGAATTGCCCTCGCGCTTGTCGAATTTGCCGCCAGCATGCAGCCGGGTATAGGCCAGCACCACCACCGGCACGCCTTCCTCGGGATGCAGGCCGACCGGAATGCCGCGGCCGTCGTCGGCCACGGTGACCGAGCCGTCCAGGTGCAGGGTGACGTGAATCTTCTTTGCAAAGCCGCCGAGCGCTTCATCGGCGGCGTTGTCGATCACTTCCTGGATGATGTGCGCCGGACTGTCGGTGCGGGTGTACATGCCGGGGCGCTCGCGCACCGGCTCAAGTCCTTTCAGGACGCGGAAGGAGGATTCGTCGTACTGTTTGCCTGCCATGCTGCGGGCCCGTTCGATGTCACGAAGGGCGCAAGGATAGCAGAGGAGGCTACTGAATGAATATTCAGGCGCTGCCGAGGATGCGACCGCCGCCGGTGGGCTTGGCCAGGCCATCGGCGTCGTAGAGCTGCGGATGATTGGCGGCGGACAGCAGCACCGTCAGCGCTGCCTGGTTGCCGGCCATGCGTTCGAGGATGAGCTGGCCATTCAGGGCGTTGCGGTCGCGTGCCTGGCGCGCGCGCGATACGACCTCGTCCCAGCGCGCGAGCACGCGCGGCAGGCCGGCGCAGATGCTGCGGATGGAGGCGTCCGAGACGCTGTAGCCGAGCCGGCCGAGCAGGCGCGAGCGCTCGTCGTGCAGGCGCTGGAGTTCGCGGTAGCGCTCGTTCTTCTGGTTGGCGATCGCCACCAGGGCGTCGGTCTCGCCTTTGACGAGCAGGCCTTCCTCGCGGTCGAGGAGGGAGAGGAACTCGCCGAGCTGCATCGACTCCGCCTCGATGAGGAGCGCGAGTCGCTGCTGGTCGGCAGCCGTGGGCGTCGGGGCGGGTTGCTTCATCGGGTCGGGTCGTCCGGTCGGGCGGATGACGGTCAGTGCGCGAGAAGCCGAATACTACTCCGCGATGCCTCAGCCGCGCGACTCGAGCATGTCGCGGACGCTGTTAATCAGCCCGTCGGCGATGCGGCTGGAGTCGATCTTGAAGCGGCCCTCGGCGATGGCCTGGCGAATCTCGTCCACGCGCTTCTGGTCGATCTCGGGCGAACTCGAGATCGCGCTTTCCGCCTTCTTCATCAGCGTGGCCAGCGGGGACAGTTGCACGCTGTCGCTGCCGGACTGCGCTTCGGTCTTCCCGCGCGCGGCCGGCGCACGGGCATCCTGCACGGGCGTGGGAACATAGGCCTTGCCCGTGTTCTCGATTTTCATGATGGTCTCCAGGAACGCATTGACTCGTGTGTGTTCACGACCGCGCTCCGTGAAACTTTAGTGATTTATTTCACGTCCGTGGAGAATTTGCATGACGCCCCTCAGAAGTCGACGCTGACGCTGCCGTCCGGCTGGACCAGGCCCTGCACGATCTGGCCGTTGCCGAGCCGGATCCTGACCCTTTCGCCGGGCGCGGCGGCGCTCAGCGCCTGGCCTTCGCCCGAGACCGTGAAGCCCGGGCCGCGGGTGAAGATCGGCACGGTCTGTCCGCGTCTCACCGCATCCGGCAGGCGCACGCTGCCCGCCCGCAGCGGCGCGCCGGCAGCCTGGGCAAAGCGCGTGAGGTGGCCCAGTGCCTGCTCGGGCGAGGACAGCACGTTGTCCGGCAGCGCGGTGAGTTCGCCCTCGCGCACCTCGATGTCGCCCTCGCGGATCACCTCTGCCGAACGCAGTGCGCGGGTCGTGACCAGGTAGGGACCGAAGATCTGCACCTGCGCCTGCACGTAAGCGGTCCAGGTGACCGGAGAGTCGCAGCGCACGCCCACCGTGAGCTGGCCCCAGGGACGCGTGCCCGGTGGCAGGAAGGGTTCCAGCGCGGCGCAGGGTGGCAACTGATTGGCGGGATCGAAGGCGCGGACGCTGATCCGTGGCTCGCCGGGCATCCCCTGCATCTGGCGTTCGAGGAAGGTGCGCACGGTGCTTTCCACGGCCTGCGGGGGCTGCTGGCCGATGGCGGGTGAGAGGGGGCTGAGGCCGACGGTGAGGACAGCAAGGGGGGTGGCGAGACGCTTCATGGTCCCGATTGCAGCATGCCTCACCCGGGGAGGCAAGTTGCCGGCAGCTTTTGCCGCCCGCGCCGACAAGCGGCAGATATGGGCGGTTTTCCGCCGCCTTATCGGCAGAGGAGCGAGGCGGGTCCAGCCTTACCATCGCTGGCATGAAAGCTGCACCTTCCACTGCCATCGAGACCGTTTCCCGTTTGCGGAAGCGGCGTTCATCCGCGAGGTAAGGCGATGAAGACCCTGCTAGACAACCAGATGCGTTTCCACCAGGCCGCGTTCAATCTCCAGGCCTACCGCCAGGAACTGCTCGCCTCGAACATCGCCAACGCCGACACGCCGCATTTCAAGGCGCGCGACATCGACTTTCGCAGCGCGCTGCAGAACGCGATCGGGAAGGGGGGGCAGTCGGGTGTCGCGCTCGACACCACGCACCAGGCGCACATCGCCGCCGGCGGCAGCGCGGGCGCCGGCAGCTTCGTCAAGTACCGCAACGAATACCAGTCCGCGGTCGACGGCAACACGGTCAACATGGACGTCGAGCGTGCGGCCTTCGCCGAGAATGCGCTGCGCTACGAGGCGAGCGTCACTTTCATCAGCGGCATGATCCGCTCGATGAACACGGCGCTCACCGGTCAGTAAGGGGTTCCATCATGAGCATGCTCAACGTCTTCCAGATCGCTGGCTCCGCGCTCAACGCGCAGTCGCTGCGACTCAACACCACGGCCTCCAACCTCGCCAACGCCGACAGCGTGACCACGGAAACGGGCGAGCCTTACCGCGCCAAGCAGGTCGTGTTCGCCGCCCGCCAGGTGGCCGGGCCCGCGGCCGTGGGCGTGCAGGTGACGCAGGTCGTCGAGAGCGCTGCGCCGATGCGTCTCGTCTATGAGCCGAACAATCCCGCGGCCAATGCCGAGGGCTACGTCGAGATGCCCAACGTCAACGTTGCCGAAGAGATGGTGAACATGATCTCCGCGTCGCGCTCCTACCAGAACAACGCCGAGATCATGAACACGGCACGGACCTTGCTACAAAGGACATTGCAGATCGGACAGTAAGCGCCGTCCGGCAAACGATGCCGCTAGCAGGAGAGATCCATGACCACCGTGTCGAACAATCAGACAGCGAACAGCGTGCTGGCCAGCCTGGCCCGCAGCGAACCTGTCCAGAAGGCAGAAGAGGACATGCAGGGCCGGTTCCTGAAGCTGCTGACCACGCAGCTCCAGAACCAGGACCCCATGAACCCGATGGAGAACGCGGAGATGACCTCCCAGCTCGCGCAGATGAGCACGGTGGATGGCATCGAGCGTCTCAACAAGATGGTCCAGTCCTTCTTCGACTCCCAGGCGTCGGCCGAGGGGCTGAATGCGGCGGCGCTGCTCGGGCGCGGTGTGCTGGTGGAAGGCTCGCGCCTGGCGCTGACCGAAGCGGGTGCCATCGGCGGTTTCGAGATCGATACCCCGGCCGACAGCGTGACGCTGTCGGTGCGCGACAGCTCGGGTCTGGTCGTGAAGCAGATGGTGTTCAACGACGTCGATGCGGGCAGCCACAACTTCGTATGGGACGGCACCGCCGAGGATGGCTCGCGTGCGGCCGACGGCATCTACACCCTGTCCCTGTCGGCGACGCTTGGCGAAGAGGCGGTGGGCGGACGGACGCTGCAGTTCGGTCCGGTCACCAGCATCGTCCGTGGTGCCAGCGGCACCGATCTCCAGGTGGGCGACCTCGGCGTGTTCAAGGTCGACGACGTCAAGCAGATTCTCTGATCCGGAGCCCCGATCATGGCATTCCAGCAGGGCCTCAGCGGCCTGAACTCTTCCTCCAAGGCGCTCGACGTCATCTCCAACAACGTCGCCAACGCCAGCACCGTGGGTTTCAAGAACTCCGGCACGGTGTTCGCCGACGCCTACGCGTCTTCGCTCACCGGCGCGGTGTCCAAGGTGCAGATCGGCATCGGCAGCGCGGTGCAGGCCGTGCGCCAGTCCTTCACCCAGGGCAACATCACCACCACCAGCAATCCGCTGGACATGGCGATCAACGGTAACGGCTTCTTCGAGGTGGAGCTCCAGAGCGGTGGTTTCGCACTGACGCGCAACGGCCAGTTCAACATCGACAAGCAGGGCTACATCGTCACCCCGCTCGGCGACCGCCTGATGGGCTATCAGGTCGAGGATCCGATTTCGGGTGACGTCCGTGCGCCTGCCACCGTCACGGCGGATTCGTTCCGCACGATGGTGATTCCGTCCACCGGTGTCGGCGCGGCGGCCACCACCGAAGTCGGTTTGAGCCTGAACCTCAGCGCGGATGTGGAGACGATCGACGGGGCCACGACGCCGCTCGACCCGAATGATCCGGAGACCTATTCCTACTCGACCGCGCTGAAGATCTTCGACTCCCTTGGCAAGGAGCACTCGCTGTCCCTGTACTTCGTCCGTCGCACCGATGTCGTAAACAGCACCTGGGACGTCTACACCGTTCTGGACAACGACACGGCGACGCTACCGGCCACGCCGAACGCGACGCTGAACTTCGACGGTCTTGGAAAGCTCGTGCCGCCGAGTGACTTCGTGCTGACCTCCAATCTCGGGCCGGACGCCGATCCGAGCGTGATCAATGTCGACATGTCGATGATCACCCAGTTCGGCGGCAAGTCCACGCCGCGCGAACTGACCCAGAACGGCTCCGCCCCGGGTGAGATCGCCGGCCTGTCGATCAGCCGCAACGGCACCATCCAGGCGCGCTACACCAACGGCATCACCAAGGACATCGGCATCGTCAACCTGACGACCGTGCGCAACAACAACGGCCTGTCGCCCATCGGCAACAACTACTGGGTCGAGACGCCGGAATCGGGCGGTTTCGCCCGCGGCGAACCGGGTAACGGGCTCAACGGCGTCATCTCCGCAGGCCAGGTCGAGGAATCCAACGTCGACCTGACCCAGGAGCTGGTGCAGATGATCATCCAGCAGCGCAACTACCAGGCCAACGCGCAATCGATCCGCACGCAGGACCAGATCCTGCAGACGCTGGTCAACCTGCGCTGATGACTGAACGGGCTGCGGGCCGACAGGAAGAGGGGAGTCGAACATGGATCGCCTGATCTACACCGCGATGACCGGTGCCAAGGGCACGATGGACCAGCAGGCGGCGGTGTCGAACAACATCGCCAACGCCGCCTCGACCGGTTTCCGCTCGCAACTGCACAAGCTGCGCGCGGTGGAAATCCAGACCGAAGCCCTGCGCACGCGCTCGTTCGCCGTCGATGCCAGCGTCGCCAACGACTTCACACCGGGGCCGATCCAGTACACCGGTCGGCCCTACGACGTCGCGCTGGAAGGCAAGGGCTGGCTCGCGGTGCAGCGGCCGGACGGCAGTGAGGCCTACACCCGCAACGGCAGCCTGATGCTGAGCCCGGCCGGCATCCTGCAGACCCGCGAGGGGCAGCCGGTGGTCGGCGACGGCGGGCCGATCGCGATTCCGCCCGACACCGAGATCGTCATCGGCCGCGATGGCTCGGTGTCGTCCATCGACCCGGGCACCGGCGTGGTCAACCTCGTCGCCCAGTTGAAGCTGGTGAACCCGCCCGAGACCGATCTGGTGCGCGGTGACGACGGCCTGTTCCGCCTCGCCAACGGCGCGCCGGCCCCGGCAGACCCCAACGTGCAGGTCGCCGGTGGCTACCTCGAGGGCAGCAACGTCAATGTCGCCGACCAGATGGTGCAGATGATCTCGCTCGCCCGCCAGTTCGAGATGCAGGTGCGCATGATGCAGACCGCGGAGGCCAATGACCGCGCTGCGACCCAGGTGCTGTCGTCGAACTGAACGGCCGCGATCGTCCTCCGCACGATTAGCACGGTTTTTGCGTTGTTTATCTCGGGATGGTCGAGACCGGCAAGGGCCTAGACTGATTCCATGGAAAAGCGGCAATCGCCGCCGCGTGACGGCAAAGCCTGCCGTCACGGCAACGCAGAACAGAGGACTTCATCATGATCCGCTCCCTGTGGACCGCCCGCACCGGGCTGGATGCCCAGCAGACCTCGCTGGACGTGATCTCCAACAACCTGGCCAACGTCTCCACCAACGGCTACAAGCGCCAGCGGGCGGTGTTCGAGGATCTGCTGTACCAGACGATCCGCCAGCCGGGGGCGCAGACCACGCAGCAGACCCAGGTCTCCAGCGGCCTGCAGATCGGTACCGGTGTGCGTCCGGTGGCCACCGAGCGCATCTTCACGCAGGGCAGCCTGCAGCAGACCGGCGGTGCGCTCGACGTCGCCATCCAGGGCAACGGCTTCCTGCAGATCGCGATGCCCGACGGCACCACCGCCTACACCCGCGACGGCGCGCTGCAGCTCGACAACCAGGGCAACGTCGTCACCCCGAGCGGCTATCCGCTGCTCGATGCCATCCAGATCCCGGCCGACGCCAAGTCGATCACCATCGGCAAGGACGGCACCGTGACGGTCACGCTGCCCAATCAGGTCGAGCCCCAGCCGGTCGGCCAGATCCAGGTGGCGACCTTCATCAACCCCGGTGGCCTGCAGAGCGCGGGTGAGAACCTGTTCTACGAAACCGCGTCGAGCGGCGAGGCCACGCCCACCGAAGCAGGCACCAACGGTGCCGGCGTCATCAACCAGGGCTATGTCGAGACCTCTAACGTGAACGTGGCCGAGGAACTGGTCAGCATGATCGTCACGCAGCGCGCCTACGAGCTCAACTCGCGCGCCATCTCCACGTCCGACCAGATGCTCGGGCGCCTGACCCAGCTGTGAGGCCGTTCATGAAGCCCCTGTTCGCCTCCTTCCTGCTTGTCGGCGTCGCGCTGCTGGCGGGCTGTGCCTCGATCGACACCGTGCCGCCAACGGCCGTGCATCAGCCGATGAGCGTGCGTCCCGACAGCCGCCTGCCGGCGCCTTCCGCGAATGGCGCCATCTACCAGGCCGCACTCGCGCGGCCGCTGTTCGAGGATCGCCGCGCGCGCCATGTCGGCGACATCATCACGATCAACCTCGTCGAGCGCAACACCGCGACCAAGAGCGCGAATGCCAGCGCTTCGCGCGGCTCGGAGATGACCGGCGGCATCACCGCGAGCTCGCGCCTGCCGCTGGGCGGGCTCAATGGCCTCAACATCGAAGCCGGAGCCGATTCGGAGTTCACCGGCACCGGCTCGGCCCGTGCAAACAACGCCTTCAACGGCACGATCACGGTCACGGTCATCGACGTCTATCCCAACGGCAATCTGCTGGTGTCCGGCGAGAAGATGCTCGCCATCAACCAGGGCAGCGAGTTCATCCGTTTCTCGGGTGTGATCGATCCCAATACGGTCACGTCGACCAACACCGTGCAGTCGACGCAGGTGGCGGATGCACGCATCGAGTACCGCGGCAGCGGCTTCATCGACCAGTCCAACACCATGGGGTGGCTGCAGCGCTTCTTCCTCGCCATCCTGCCTTTCTGACCGAGCCTAGCCATGAACCGATTCCAATCCCTGCTGATGCGAGGCCTGGTGGCGGCGGTCGCTGCCGGCATCTTCTACTCCGCGGCGGCGGAAGCCGCTGCAGAGCGCATCAAGGACCTTGCCACCATTGCCGGCGTGCGCGAGAACCAGCTCGTCGGCTATGGCCTCGTCGTCGGCCTGGATGGCAGCGGCGACCAGACCACGCAGACGCCTTTCACCAAGCAGAGCATCGTCAACATGCTCGGCAACATGGGCGTGACCGTGCCGCAGGGCACCAACATGCAGCTGAAGAACGTCGCCGCGGTGATGGTCACCGCGAGCCTGCCGCCGTTTGCGCGGCCCGGCCAGCCGATCGACGTCACCGTGTCCTCGATCGGCAATGCCAAGAGCCTGCGTGGCGGCACGCTGGTGATGACACCGCTGAAGGGCGCGGACGGCCAGGTGTATGCGGTGGCGCAAGGCAATCTGGTGGTCGGTGGGGCCGGTGGGGCCGCGGGCGGTGCGGCGCAGACCATCAACCATCTGGCGGCAGGGCGGATTCCGGGCGGTGCGACGATCGAGCGCGGCGTTGCCGCGTCGGTGGGGCAGGGCGACTTCGTGATGGTCGAACTCAACGACGCCGACTTCAACACCGCGCGTCGCGTGGTGGACGCGATCAACGGCGTCGCACCGGGCGCGGCGCGCGCGCTGGATGCGCGCAGCATCCAGGTGCTGGCGCCGGTCGACGTCTCGCAGCGCGTGAGCTTCCTCGGCCAGCTCGAGAACCTGAAGGTGACCCCGGGCGAGCAGGTGGCCAAGGTCATCGTCAATTCGCGCACCGGTTCGGTGGTCATGAACCAGCGCGTGACGTTGCAGAACGTCGCGGTGTCGCATGGCAATCTCACCGTCACCGTGAATAGCGAGACCCAGGTGAGCCAGCCCGCGCCGTTCTCGCAGGGCGTGACCGTGGCGGCGCAGAACCAGGGCCAGGTCGACATTCGCCAGGACGGTGGCAGCATCCACAACGTGCGCGCCGGCGGCAACCTCGCCGACGTGGTCAAGGCGCTCAATGCGCTTGGCGCCAAGCCGATGGACCTGGTCAGCATCCTGCAGGCGATGAAGGCGGCCGGCGCCCTGCGCGCCGAGCTCGAGGTCATCTGAGGTCAGCGACATGAACGCCGGTGTCCAGCTCAACGCTTTCGATCCCAACTCGCTGCGTGACCTGCAACGGCTGGCGCGCACCGACGGCCAGTCGAACGACACCCTGCGTGCCGCCGCGAAGCAGTTCGAGGCGCTGTTCATGCAGATGGTGATGAAGTCGATGCGCGAGGCGACGCCGTCGAACAGCATGCTCGACAGTGACCAGACGCGCACATACCAGAGCCTGCTCGACCAGCAGCTCGCATTGAACCTGTCCCAGGGGCGCGGCACCGGGCTGTCCGAGACCATCTACCGCCAGCTCGGCGGCAAGGACGACAAGGCCAGCGCGATCGATGCGCTGGCTCCGCCGGGGCAGGGCGGTGGCGGCTTCGATCTTGCCGGCGTCACCCGCCGGCCGGCAATTTCTGCCGCGATGCAACGCGCTGCGCTTGCCGCCAGCCCGGATGTCTTGTCCGGTGCCAAGGATACGCCCGCTTTCGACGTCGGCTCCACGGTCGACAATGCCTTGCTCGAGGCACGCTTCCGTGAAGCGATCCAGAGTGCGCGCGATGCCACCGGAGCGGTGTCCGCGCAGGCCCGTAACTTCGTGACGGAGGTGTGGCCGCATGCCGTCGAGGCGAGCAAGCGCACCGGTATCCCGCCCGCCTTCATGGTGGCGCAGGCCGCACTCGAGACCGGCTGGGGCGAGAAGCAGTTGCGCCATGCCGACGGCAGTCCGAGCTACAACCTCTTCAACATCAAGGCCGGCTCGGCCTGGACCGGCAAGACGGTCGACCGGGCCGTCACCGAGTATGCCGGCGGTCGGGCTTACACCGAGCCTTCCCGTTTCCGTTCCTACGCGTCTTACGCCGAGTCCTTCCGCGACTATGCCGAGCTGATGGCGCGCAGCCCGCGCTACGCCGGCGTGCTCGGCCAGACGGAGGTCAGCGGCTTTGCCCGCGGCCTTCAGGACGCTGGCTATGCCACCGATCCGCAGTACGCCGACAAGCTGACCCGCATCATCGGTGGCGCCACGCTGCGCAACGCCCTGGCCTCCATCGGCTGATATTGCCGCTTCAGGGGTGGCAAGCTTCTTGCTGTTCTCCTGTCAGGTAATCGCAGATCAGGAAGACCATCATGGCTGGCATGCTCAACATCGGAGTCTCGGGCCTCAACGCGGCACAGGCCCAGCTCAATACGACCAGTCACAACATCACCAACGCAGGGACCGTCGGCTACCACCGCCAGACGGTTGGCCAGGCCGCGCGCCCGCCCTTGTTCACCGGCGCGGGCTTCTTCGGGCAGGGTACCGACGTCACTTCCGTCACCCGCTCGTACAACCAGTTTCTCGAGAACCAGGTCCTGCAGGCCGATAACCGGCGTGCGCAGTACGGTGCCTACAGCGCCCAGATCGGCCAGATCAACAACCTGCTTGCCGACAGCACGACCGGCCTGTCGCCCGCACTGGCGAACTTCTTTGCTGGCGTGCAGGAAGTGGCCTCCAACCCCACCAGCGTGGCGGCGCGCCAGTCCCTGATTTCCAATGGTCAGGCGCTCGCGTCGCGCTTCCAGTCGCTGAACACCCGCCTCGAAGAGGTCCGCCAGGGGGTCGAGGGTGGCATCGTCCAGACGGTCGAGTCGATCAACACCTATGCCAAGGCGATCGCCGAGATGAACCAGCGCATCGTCGTCGCCCAGGCGGGCGGCGCCGGCGCGCCGGCCAACGACCTGCTCGACCAGCGCGACCAGCTGCTGGCCGAGCTGAACAAGCTGGTGCAGATCACCGTCGTCGACGAAACGGACAGCGGCAAGGCCAATGGTGCGGTCTCCGTGTTCATCGGCTCCGGGCAGCCTCTGGTGCTGCGCGGCACGGTTTCCCAGTTCCAGGTGATCCCGAGCGCTGCCGACCCGCAGCGCGGCGCGATCTCGCTGACGGCACCCGGTGGCAATACGATCGAGATCGCCGAGTCCTTGCTGAGCGGCGGCGAGTTGGGTGGGCTGCTGGAGTTCCGCCTGGTCTCGCTCGACGCTGCGCAGAACGAACTGGGCCTCATCGCGCTCGGGATCACGGAGACGTTCAACGCACAGCACAAGCTCGGGGTCGATCTCGAGGGCGTTCTCGGGAAGGATTTCTTCAAGCCGATCGCCCCGACCGTGGTGCCGGCGGTGGCGGGCGTCAGTACGAGCATCACCGATGTGAGCGAGGTTCGTGCCAAGGATTACCGCGTGCTCGTGAGCGGGGGATCCGTCAGGCTCTTTGCGGGGGATGAGGAGCTGGCTTCGCTTGCGCTTGCACCGGCTCCCGCCTGGCCGGCGACGCTCACGGGGGGCGGGATTGCCGTTTCCCTGCCGGGTGCAGCGAGCATTCCTGCCGACGGCCTGCTGATCCAGCCTACGCGCAACGCCGCCCGCAACATCGCCGTGGGCATCTCCGACCCGCGTGAGATCGCGGCCGGCGGTCCGGTCTCGGTGACGTCGCCGCTGACGAATCAGGGGACCGGCAAGGTCGCCAACATCGATATCCGCGACATCGCCGGCATGGACGGTTCGGGTGACGGGGTGCCGGACTTCTCCGCGTTTGCGCTGGGTTTCGACGGAACCGGTCCGGCATTGACGGTGCCCGCGGGCTTCACGATCGAGCGGCTCAAGATGGATGCCGCGACCGGCGAGTGGGTGACCGACGGCAGCTACCCGTCTGGTGGCAGCAGCACGACCTACACGCCTTCCGCGGATTCGTCCGGTGTCCAGTTCCGTGTCACGGGGCCCGGTGGCTACACCTTCGATTTCCGCTTCAGCGGCACGCCCGAGTCGGGTGACGCATTCAGTTTTGGCCCGAGCGTCGCCGGTGTAGCCGACAATCGCAATGCGGTTGCGCTCGGCGCGCTGCAGACGACCAAGGTCCTGGGCGCCGACGCCAGCGGCCGGCCCACCGCCACCTTCCAGTCGCTCTACGCCCAGACGGTAACCACGGTCGGCAACAAGACGCGCGAGGTCCAGGTCAACGAAGCCGCTCAGGAATCCTTGCTCGATCAGGCCACGAGCGCGCGCGACAGCGTCTCGGGCGTCAACCTGGATGAGGAGGCGGCCAACCTGGTCCGCTATCAACTCGCCTACCAGGCCTCGGCGCGCGTCATGACGGTGGCGCAGCGGCTGTTCGACGAACTCATCAGCATCGGCCGCTGAGCCGGCACATTCCGGAGATCATCATGCGTATCTCGACCTCCATGATCTACGACCGCGGCGTCGGTGCGATCCAGAACCAATGGAAGAACATCCTGCACACGCAGCAGCAGGTCTCCACCGGCCGGCGGGTGCTCACGCCTGCCGACGATCCGATCGCCTCTGCGCGAGCGCTCGAGATCGGCCAGACCAAGGCGGTCAACAGCCAGTTCGCGGTGAACATCGGCTACGCCGACGACGCGATGAAGCTGCTCGAATCGCGCCTGCAGAGCGCGGGCGATGTGCTGCATTACGTGCGTGAGCGTGCGGTGCAGGCGGGCAACGGCGCCATGGCTCCCGAGGATCTGCGCTACATGGCGACCGACATGAAGGCCCAGTTCGAAGCGATGCTGGCGCTCGCGAACAGCCAGGACGGTACCGGTGACTACATCTTCGGTGGCCACCGGTCGCAGCAGCAGCCCTACGACGGCGGCCTGTCCGGCGTGTCCTACAACGGCGACCAGGGCGAACGCACGATCCAGGTCTCGGCCTCGCGCTACATGCCGGTCAGCCTGCCGGGGTCCGATGTCTTCGACCGGACGCTGGCGCTGAATCCGGATACGGTCAAGCTTTATGCAAAGCCGGACAACGCCGGGCAGGGGGGGCCGACCATCAGCGCCGTCGATCCGGCGCTGGCGAATCCGGCAACACGTTATCAGTTCGTCTACACCGACGGCACCCCAGGCTCCTACGAGGTGACCAAGCTCGGGCAGGACGGAACGGAAGTGGCAATGGCGCCGAGCACCTTCCCCGCGGGTGGCTCCGTAACGATTGAAGGCATCACATTCGATCTTTCGGCGTCCACCGTGGAAAGCGGCGACGCGTTCGAGATCTTCGTCCCCTCGACCAACCTGCTCAACAACATGGCGATGTTCGCCTCCGCACTCGAGAAGCCCGGCGCTTCAGGCATGACGGGCGCCGTCGCCTTTGCCCTCGAGACCTTCGACGCCGGGCAGGAGAACATCCTCAAGACCCGCGCCCAGATCGGCTCGCAGCTTACCGAAACCGAAGCGCTCGCCAGTCTCGGCAGCGATCTCGACCTGCAGTACGCGTCCACCTTGTCCGGCCTGCAGGACGTGGATTACGCCGAAGCGATTTCGCGCCTGACACAGCAGCAGACCTATCTGCAGGCTGCGCAGCAGTCCTTCATGCGGGTGTCCGGCCTTTCGCTTTTCAACTACCTCAGCTGAGTATCGTCATGCGCGTCCTGCTTGCCCTGACTGCCGCCCTCCTTGCTGCCGGATGCGCGACTGCGCCCGAGGAGGGAAAGTCCTCGTCAATGTCCCGCGCGCTGCAGCAGGCCGAGCAGGTGGCGGGCGACTATGGCGGGCCGGTGGCGGCGATTGCCGGTGGGCTGATGATGCTGAGCGACCTGAAGATGCTCGAGCCCGAATATATCGCCGGGGGACTGATTGCATTCGCCATCTACGACCCCTTCGCCCCGACATGGCGCATCGACGTGCGCGAGGCGGGCAAGGACCGCGTGCGCATGGCCCTGCGCATGAAGTCGCTCTTCACCGGCGGCGACGGCGAGGCCCGTCAGGTCTTCCTGCGCAATGCGCGCCAGCTGGTGGAGGCAGGCGGCTTCGCGGGCTACGAGATCGTGCGCTACGAAGAGGGCATCGAGTCGACGCGCCCGTTCGCGCACCGCTACGCCAACGCCGAGATCCAGCTCGTACGCTCGCACATCTTCCCGGCGCTGTAAGCCGTGGAAGGGCCCTCAGCGCCGCGGCAGCGGCGCCAGCGCTTCGAGCATGCGGCCGATCTCGTCGAAGCCGCGTTCGAACAGGGTCTGCAGCACCGGCGCGAAGTTGGTCATGATCAGCAGCACGCCGATGAAGCCGGCCGTGAGCGTGACCGGAAAGCCCACCGCGAACAGGTTGAGTTGGGGCGCGGCGCGGGTCAGCACGCCGAGCGCGATGTTCGCCACCAGCAGCACGCCGATCACCGGTAGCGACAGCAGCAGGCCGGCGGCGAAGACGGTGAGGCCGGCGCGGGCAATGTAGCCCCAGCCTTCGGCGCGCACGATGTCGGTGCCCACCGGCAGCCACTCGAAGCTGCGCACCAGCACCTCGATCATCAGCAGGTGGCCGTTGATGGCGAGGAAGAGCAGGGTGGCAATCAGGTTGAGGAAGTCGGACAGCACCGCGGTCTGTCCGCCGGCGTCGGGGTCGAAGAAGATGGCGAAGGACAGGCCCATCTGCATGCCGATCAGCGCGCCCGCCATGTCCACCGCGGCGAACACGATGCGGATCATGAAGCCGACGGCAATGCCGATGAAGATCTGCTGGCCGAAGATCGCGAGCCCGACGCCGGAGCTGGGCGGCACGTCGGGCATGGGCGGCATCACCGGCAGCAGCGCGATCGCCACACCCAGGCCGATTGCCAGGCGCACGCGCGCCGGCACGCCCCGGTTGGAAAAGATCGGCGCCGAGGCGAACAGCCCGAGGATGCGCGCCAGCGGGAACATCAGCGCGGCAAGCCAGGCGTCGAGCTGGGCGGCGGTGACGCTGAGCATCTTCCTGGGCGACGGGCCGGCGTCAGCCGATCATCGACGGGATGGACTCGAACAGCCGCCGCATGAAGTCGGTGAGCATCGTGATCATCCAGGGGCCGGCCAGCACCAGGGTCACGAAGATGGCGACGAGCTTGGGCACGAAGGTCAGCGTCATTTCGTTGATCTGGGTGGCGGCCTGGAAGATGCTGATGATCAGGCCGGTGACGAGCGCCGCCAGGAACAGCGGCGCGGACACCATCAGGGTGACTTCGACGGCCTGGCGGCCGAGTTCGATGACAGCGGTGGGCGTCATGGCGGCTTCTCCTGCGCTAGACCGCGAAGCTGTTGACCAGGGAGCCGATCAGCAGCGTCCAGCCGTCGACCAGCACGAACAGCATGATCTTGAACGGCAGCGAAACGATGACCGGCGACATCATCATCATGCCCATCGACATCAGCACCGAGGCGACCACCATGTCGATAATGATGAAGGGAATGAAGACGATGAAGCCGATCTGGAAGGCAGTCTTGAGTTCGGAGGTGACGAAGGCGGGGATCACGACCCGCATCGGCAGGTCCTCGGCCTTTTCCACCGGCGGCACCTTGGCCAGGCCGGCGAAGAGTTCGAGGTCCGGCTCGCGCACCTGGGCGAGCATGAAGGTCTTCACCGGCACCGAGGCGCGCTGCAGTGCCTCGTCGAACTGGATCTGACCTTCGGACATCGGCAGGTAGGCGTCGGTATAAACACGCTCGGCGACCGGCGCCATGATGAAGAATGTGAGGAACAGCGCGAGCCCCAGCAGCACCTGGTTGGGCGGCGAGGTCTGCGTGCCCATCGCCTGGCGCAGCAGCGAGAACACGATGATGATGCGGGTGAAGCTCGTCATCATCAGCACCATTGCCGGGATGAAGCTCAGCAGCGTCATCAGCAACAGCGTCTGGATGGTCAGGCTGTAGGTGGTGCCGCCGGCCGGTGTGGTCGTGGTGGTGATGGCGGGCAGGGCCTGCGCCTGGGCGAGCACGGGCAGGCCGGCGAGCGCCAGCGCCAGGCCGATGCGCAGCATCGTCGTCAGCCGGATGGCGCGATCAGCGTGCATCGCGTCGCTCCATGGCCTGCTTCAACCAGGCCGAAAAGGCCCGGTTGGGCGGGAATGGGGTTGTGTTGCCCTCGGTCGGCAGGGGCAGGTCTTCGGGTTTCATCTCGTGCAGCTTGGTGACGCTGCCGGGTGCGACGCCCAGCACCAGCACTTGTTCGCCCAGGCGCACCAGCACCACGCGTTCGCGCGGCCCCACGGCCGCGGCGCCCAGCACCTTGATCGCCGCGGCGCTGCCGCGCGGGGTGGCCAGTCGGCGGATCACCCACAGGCAGGCGAGCAGCAGGGCGATGACCACGGCGAGGCCGAACAGCATCTGCATCAGGCTGCCGGTCAGGTCGTTGGAGGGGCTGCCCATGGCGGCCGGTGCATCGGCCGCCTGCGCCATGACGGCGGGTGCGGTCAGCAGCAGGGCCAGAGTCAGGGCCAGGGTCGGGGCCAGAGTCAGGTGCGGAAACGTCAGGCGATGCACGGCAGTCCGGTGCTCAGTTGCGGATCTTTCGCATGCGTTCGGCTGGACTGATGATGTCCGTCAGGCGGATGCCGAACTTGTCATTCACCACCACGACCTCGCCCTGGGCGATCAGCGTGCCATTGACGAGCACGTCCATCGGTTCGCCGGCCAGGCCCTCGAGCTCGACGACCGAACCATGGGCCAGCTGCAGCAGGTTGCGGATCGACAGCTTGGTGCGCCCCAGCTCCACGGTGATCTGCACCGGGATGTCGAGGATCATGTCGAAGTCGTTCAGCGTGCCCTTGTTGCCGGCACCCGCGCCGAAGTCCTCGAAGATCTGGCTCGCAGGGCGGGCCTGATAGGGCGAGTCGCCCATCGCCGCGGCCGCCAGCTCTGCGGCAACACGGCTGGCTTCGTCGTCGGTGGCGGTGCCGGCTTCGCTGGCCGCCTGCTCCTGCATCGCGGCTGCCCAATCGTCGTCGGAAATCTGGTCGTCGTCAGCCATTCTGGCCTCCAGCTAACAAGGGCGAGGGCTCCTCTTCCTGCGCGAGGAAACGCTCCACCCGGATGGCGTATTGCCCGTTCTTGGTTCCTTGGCGGCACTCGAATACCGGCACGCCATCGACCTCGGCTTGCAGGACCTCGGGCACGTTGAGCGGAATCACGTCGCCCACCCGCATGTCGACGATGTCGCGCAGGGTGACGCGCGCGGTTCCCAGGTTGCAGCGCAGCTCGACTTCCGCGGTCTGCAACTGGCGCGACAGCAACTTGATCCAGCGTCGGTCGGACGTGATGTGGTCGCTCTGCATCGTCGAGTAGAGCAAGTCACGGATCGGCTCGAGCATCGAGTACGGGAAGCACACGTGCATCTCGGCCTGGGCGCCGCCCATCTCGAGCGAGAAGGTGGTTGCGATGACGATCTCGGACGGCGTGGCAATGTTGGCGAACTGCGAGTTCATCTCCGAGCGCACGTACTCGAACTCGAGCTTGAACACCGGCGCCCATGCCTTGGCGTACTCGGTGAACACCACATTGAGCATGCCCTGGATGATGCGCTGCTCGGTCGGCGTGAAGTCGCGGCCCTCGACGCGCGTGTGGAAGCGCCCGTCGCCGCCGAACATGTTGTCCACGACCAGAAAGACGAGGTTGGGGTCGAACACCACCAGCCCGGTGCCGCGCATGGGCTTGGCTGTCACCAGGTTGAGGTTGGTGGGCACGACGAGGTTGCGGACGAACTCGGCGTACTTCTGCACCCTGATCGGTCCGACCGACACCTCCGTGTTGCGGTGCATGTAGTTGAACAAGCCGATGCGCAGGTAGCGCGCGAAGCGTTCGTTGATCAGCTCCATCGTGGGCATGCGCCCACGCACGATCCGTTCCTGTGTGCCCAGGTTGTAGGGGCGCACGCCCTCGCTCGACTCCTCCTCTACTTCGGGCTCGTCGGATTCCCCGGTGACGCCCCTGAGCAGGGCGTCAACCTCTTCCTGAGAGAGAAAATCCGAGGACATGGTGGTTGTCCGCTACTGGATGATGAAGGAGTTGAACAGCACGGCCTGGATCGGGCCGTTCGAGGTCGTGCGGCCGCGGGCGTCGGTCTGGACCGGGAAGCCGAGCGCGGTATTGGCCTCGTCGACGATGCTGGCGGCCAGGTATTCGCGACCTTCCGTCGTCGACAGTTCGGACGGCAGCTTGCTCGAGAGCAGCAGGTTGATGCGATGCCGGATCTCGGGCATGAAGCCCTTGAGGCTTTCGCCGAGCTTGGGGTCCGAGACCCGCAGCACGATGACCGCCTGCAGGTAGTGGTCGCCCTCGTCACGGCGCAGGTTTACGGTGAACGGATCGAGTGGCACGAAGGTGGGCGGCTTGGACAGATCGACGACCGGGGCTGCCTGCGGCACGACGACTGCGTCTGCGGTGGCCTCTTCGTTCCCCTTGTCCTTATTCTTGAGCAGCAGCAGTGCGCCAACGCCACCTGCGACGATGATCAGCAGCACGAGCAGCACGATGACGATGATGATGAGCAGCTTGCCCTTCTTCTTGGGGGCAGCGTCCTCGCCTGCTTCCGGTTTGGTTGGCGCCTTGGCCATGCGATCCTCCTGATACCTTGCAAGAATTATCCCGGAAGATCGCACGCCGCGAAGCGTGGAAAAGTGGGGCAGAGCAGCCCCAATTCAAGCGCTTCAGACGAAGGTGTCGACCAGTCCGTCGTGTTGTCGCAGCCACGTCGTCCGGCTTGCACCGTCGGTCGTGTCCGCTGTTGTCTCGCTGCTGCCGCCACGCTGGCCTTGTCCGCCGCCTTCGGCGCCCGCCCCCTGATCTTCCGAGGTGCTCACGTTGGCCTGCCCCAGGCTGATGCCGGCCTGCTCGAGGATCTCGCGCAGGCGCGGAAGCGCCTGTTCGAGCGCGTCGCGGGCGGCTTGGCTCGAGGCAACGAACTGCGCCGTCGTCTGGTCGCCGTTGAGTGCGATCGAGACCTCCAGCTTGCCCAGGTTCGGTGGCGTCAGGACCAGCTCGGCCTTGCTCTCCGCGCGGCCGAGCATCCATCGAACCTGATTGCCGACATCCTCGGCCCATGCCTGCTGGCCCGCCGGCGTCTGGACCGGCAGTTGTGGCGTGGCCGGTGTCGTGGCCGCTGAGTGACGCAGGACACTGAACAGGTTCGTGCCGTGATGCCCTCCCGATGCCTGGCCCGGCTGCTGGATTGCATCGTCGCCGCCCTCGGTCGTGGGCGCCTGCAAGGCGCTGGCCGTCTTGTCGGCAGCCAGTGCGGCGATCGGCAGGCGCCCCTGCAGCGCAGCGTCGGGCAACTGTCCGGCGTTAGACGACCCTGCATCGCCTTTCGTCAGCAGGCCGGCATTCTGAAGCGATTTGCCGGCGCTGTCACCCGCAAGCAGGTCGGCTTCACCGCTGTCCGTCGTCGTTTCCGCGCGCAGGGCGGCAATCGCTGCCGGCAGACCGGCAACCGCCGCCGCGTCAGGATTGTCGGTCCGTGCTGCGCTTGCCGTGTCGGATTCGGTCTCCGGGCGCCGGTCGGCATCCTGCTGGGCCGAATTTCCATCGCCCTGCTTGCCGGCGGGCGCTTCGGGGCTGGCGCTGCTCGGGTTTGTTGCCGCTTCGGGGCTGGCGCTGTTCGGGTTGGCCTGCGCGTCGCCCTCGGCGCGTTCGCCCGAGGCCGTGGAGGTGCGCGACGGCGTGCGTTCGGGTTCGCGCACGGCCTCGCGTTGAGGGCTGCGTTCGGTGTCCCGCGTGCGCGTGGCGGCGGATTCGGCACGCGATGACGTTGTCTCGGCGCGCGCCGACTGCTGGTTGCGCAACTGACTTTGCAGCGTGCGCGAGAAGGAATCCGGTTGACTGCGTGGGCCGCCAAGGCCGACGAGCATGGCTCGGTCGGACAGGTTTCGACCGAGCTTGCCTTGCAAGTCCTGAGTCAGGCTGGTGGCGGAAACGGTTGCGGACATGGTCTGGGCGCCTCTTGTGCGAATGAGCAAGGCTCTTAAAGCAAGATACGTGCCATTGATTCGTTTGCCGCCTTGCGCGGCACGCTCCGGCGCTTCAGTCGTTCGCTGTTCCGTCGCCGTCGAAGCTCGCCAGGCCCCTGCGGGCGGCGTGCTCGTCGGCCATCTTCTGTTCCTGGCGCGCCTCGCTGCGGGCGATCCCGGCCTGATGGCGCTGCGACAGCGTGTCGAACGCCTTGAGCTTGTTGCGCTGCGCAAGCCATTGCTGCTGGCCTAGCGTGGTCTGGGTACGCGACTGCTCGAGCACCCTGCGCTGTGCGAGAATTGCCTCGTCCAGCTTGGCGATGAAGGCGCCGTAGTTGCGCCATGCGTCCGGACTGAGCCCGCCGCGCGCGGCTTCGATGAAGCGCTCGTTGTACTCGTGGCGATAGTCCTCGAGCATCTGCAGCTTCTGCGCGACGTCCCGTTCCGCCGCAACCAGTTCGCCCAGGCGGCGCGCGGCGTCATCGGTGCGGGTCTGGGCGAGGTCGAGAAGGGGCTGCAGGTGGAACTGATTGCTCATCTGGGGCTGCGGCGAAGTGTCGGAAATCGTGGGTCGGCAGGGGGTTCATGCATTCTAGCCCCTGGCGCGCGCAGGGTCTTCCCCCGGCGTCGGACCGGTGCGGACCCTGTCACGCGCCGCCCGAGAACACCTGCGCAAGTTTCTGCAGGGCGCTGTCGTAGGGCTCGCATTCGTTGATGCCCTGCTGGAGGAAGGCCTCGAGGCGCGGGTACAGGCGCACCGCCGTGTCCAGCACCGGGTCGCCGCCCGCCTGGTAGGCGCCGACCGCGATCAGGTCGCGCGAGCGCTGATAGCGCGAGAAGAACTGCTTGAACTGGCGCACGACGGCGAAGTGGTCGTCGCCGACCAGGTTGTGCATCGCACGCGAGATGGACTGCTCGATGTCCAGGGCAGGGTAGTGGCCCTGGTCGGCCAGGCTGCGCGACAGCACGAAGTGACCGTCGAGGATGGCGCGTGCCGAGTCGGCGATCGGGTCCTGCTGATCGTCGCCTTCGGCAAGCACGGTGTAGAAGGCGGTGATCGAGCCGCCGCCTTCGGGGCCGTTGCCGGCGCGCTCGACCAGCGCCGGCAGGCGGGCGAACACGCTTGGCGGATAGCCGCGCGTGACCGGCGGCTCGCCGATGGCCAGCGCGATTTCGCGCTGCGCCATCGCATAGCGCGTCAGCGAATCCATGATCAGCAGCACCTGCTTGCCCTGATCGCGGAAGTATTCGGCGATTGTTGTGGCGTAGGCCGCGCCCTGCATGCGCATCAGCGGGCTGGTGTCGGCCGGTGCGGCGACGACCGCCGAGCGCGCGAGGCCTTCCGGCCCCAGGCTATGGTCGATGAATTCCTTGACCTCGCGACCGCGCTCGCCGATCAGGCCGACAACGATGACGTCGGCGGAGGTGTAGCGCGCCATCATGCCGATGAGCACCGACTTGCCCACGCCCGACCCGGCGAACAAGCCGAGGCGCTGGCCGCGACCGACGGTGAGCAGCGCGTTGATGGCGCGGATGCCGACGTCGAGCGGCTGGCTGATCGGTGCGCGGGCCAGCGGGTTGATCGGGCGCCCCTGCAGCGAGCGCGTTTCCTGCGTGCCGAGCGGCCCGGCGCCGTCGAGCGGGCGGCCGGCACCATCGACCACGCGACCGAGCAGGGCCTCGCCCACGGGCAGGTGCTTGGCGCGGTCTGCAGCGCGCCGGCGCGGGCCGATGCGCTTGCCCGGCACGAGCCGTGGCACGCCCACCTCCATCGGCAGCACGCGCGCGCCGGGCGCGAGGCCGAAGACATCGTCGGTGGGCATCATGAACAACTTGTCGCCGTTGAAACCCACCACCTCGGCCTCGACCGCGCCGCCGCCCGGCACGAGCACGCGGCAGCCCGAACCCAGGGGCAGCTTCAGGCCGGCCGCCTCCATGACGAGGCCGTTGATGCGCGTGAGCCGGCCCGAGACCTCGAAGGCGCTGGCGTTCTCCACCAGTCGCCGGCCATCGGACAGGAAGTCGCGCCACAGCTCGCCACCGTGCTTCATGCGGAGGCTCCGTCGCCGCCGGCCGAGCGCTCGTCTTCCCGGGCATCGTTGTCGTCGATCCCGTCGGGGGCGACCGCATCCTGCGGCGCGAACTGCGCGTGCTCGCGTCCCAGCGACTCCAGCACCCGTCGCCAGCGTGTTTCGAGCGTGGCGTCGAGCTGCGCGCCCTGGGTATCGATGCGGCAGTCGCCGCGTTGCAGGGCAAAGTCTTCCTGCAGGCGATGGCCTCCGTGCGATATCTGCTCGCCCATGTGCTCGCGGACCAGCGCGAGGTCCTCGGGGTGCAGCCGGATCTGGGCGTGGCCTTGTGGCAGTTGCTGGAGGGCAGCGCGGAGGGTGTCGAGGATGGCCTCCGGGTGCTCGTCCAGCGTGCGATGGACCACCTGCCGTGCCAGTTCAATGGCCAGTGCCATCAACTCCTCGGCGACTTCGTGGTCGATGCCGCTCAGCGACTGATCGAGCCGGTCGGCCAGCGCCGCCAGCCGCGCGGCTTCGGCCTCGGCCCTGGCCTTGCCTTCCGCGTAGCCCTTGCGCTCGCCCGCGGCCAGCCCTTCGGCATGGCCTTCGCGCTTGCCCTCCTCGAAACCCGCGGCGCGGATTTCCTCATGCATGCGCTCGATCTCTTCGGCGGTAGGCAGCTTGAGTTCGATGAGCGGATCGTAGGCCGGCAGTTCGGGCTCGGGTTCGGGCGCCGGAGGCGGCTCGCGAAGGTCCGGCGCGGCCTCCGCTTCGAGCTCGAGCGTGCCCTCCGGGGCATCGAAGTCCTGCGGCTTCCAGCGTTGGTAGGCACCGACGGCCTGGTGGCGAGAAATGCTCACGCGCGGCTCCGCCTGCGCGCAGCGGCCTTAGACGAAGCCATCGTCGCCTCCCTTGCTCGCCATCATGACCTGCCCCTCTTCCGCCAGGCGGCGGACGATCTTGAGGATTTCCTTCTGCTCGGCCTCGACTTCGGACAGGCGCACCGGGCCGCGCGACTCCAGGTCCTCGCGCAGCATCTCGGCCGCGCGGCTCGACATGTTCTTGAAGATCTTCTCGCGCAGTTCGGGCTGCGCGCCCTTGAGCGCGACGATGAGCGAGTCGGACTGCACCTCGCGCAGGATGGTCTGGATGCCGCGGTCGTCGATGTCCATGAGGTTCTCGAACACGAACATCTCGTCGAGAATCTTCTGCGCCAGATCCGGATCGTAGTCGCGCACGTTGTCGATGACGGCCGTCTCGTGTGCGGAGCCGACGAAGTTGAGGATCTCCGCGGCGTGGCGCACGCCGCCCATCGCGGCCTTCTTGACCGTCGATGCGCCGGCCAGCATGCGCGTCAGCGCGTCGTTGAGCTCGCGCAGGGCAGTGGGCTGCACGCCGTCGAGCGTGGCGATGCGCAGCACGACGTCGTTGCGCAGGCGGTCGTTGAAGTGCTTCAGGATCTCGCCGGCCTGGTCGAACTCGAGGTGAACCAGGATGGTGGCGATGATCTGCGGGTGCTCGTTCTTGATGAGGTCGGCAGCGGTGCCGGCGTCCATCCACTTCAGGCTCTCGATGCCGGCCGTGTCCGAACCCTGGATCATGCGCGCCAGCAGATGGCTGGCGCGCTCATCGCCCAGTGCCTTGGTTAGCATCAGGCGCAGCTGTTCCTCGTCCGACTCGATCAGTGCGCCCTTGCCGAAGTGGTCGATCATCTCCATCAGCAGGGGATCGACCTTGCTGCGGGTCTGCGGCGGCATGTTCGCCATCTTCATGCCGATGCGCTGCACCTCGCGCGGGCCGAGGTGCTTCAGAACCTCGGCCGCCTCGTCCGGGCCGAGGGTCATCAGCAACAGGGCAGCCTTCTCAAGGCCTTCTTCGGGGGTCGTCACTTACGGCTCTCCTCGGTCACGCCCATCCATTCCTTGATCAGGTTGGCGACCGTCTTCGGATCGGTGCGTGCCAGCCCGCGGGCGCGGGCCAGGCGGGTCTCGTAGGTGTCGCCTTCGGCTTCCGGCGACAACGATACGACCACGCCTTCTTCGCCTTCCTCGCCCTCGATGCCGGCGAGGCCCGGTTCGAGCGATGCTTCCTTCGTCTTCTTCTCCTTCGGTGGCACGACGGTGCGCAGCAGCGGACGCAGCACGCCGAAGTAGACCAGCAGCATCGCGATCAGGACGAGCAGCCAGTTCAGGGCCTCGCGACCGAGCTCGACCATCTCGGGATCCTTCCACGGCGGCACCACGGCTTCGCCATCGCCGCCGGCAAAGGCGTTGTTGGCGACGTTGATGGTGTCGCCGCGGTCGGCGTTGTAGCCCACCGCCTCGCGCACGACATTGGTGATGCGCGCGATCTCGTCGTCGGTCAGCGGCACGTTGGTCGGCGCGCCTTCTGGGCTGGGGATGGTGCGGTTGTTCACCACCACCGCAACCGACAGGCGCTTGAGCTGGCCAACCGCCTGCTTGATGTGCTGGATGTTGCGGTCGAGCTCGTAGTTGAGCACCGCGCTGCGGTTGCTGCTGTTGACGCCTTGCGCCCCCGCCTGGCCCGGGCCGACGGCCGGCGCGGTGAGCGGCGCGGTGGCCGGCACCGGTGGCTGGTTGGTCAGCGCGCCCGGCACGCCCTGCGGGCCCTGCAGCGGGTTGATGATCTCGGAGGTCTGCTGGCTGCGGATCGCCTGGTCGGGCGAGGGGTTGGGCTTGTAGGTCTCGGCGGTCTGCTCGACCTGGTTGAAATCGACGTCCGCCGTGACCTGGGCGCGGAAGTTGTCCTTGCCGAAGATCGGAATCAGGATGTTGTTGATGCGCTCGATGAAGCCTTCTTCCATCATGCGCACGTATTGCAGTTGCGAGGCGTTGAGCCCGGCGCGCATCAGCGGGTCGCCCTGCACGGTCAGCAGCTTGCCGTTCTGGTCGATGATCTTGACGCCTTCGGCCGTCATGCGCGGCACGCTCGACGACACCAGATGCACGATGCCGGCGACCTGGTTCTCGTCCAGCACGCGGCCCGGACGCAGGTTCACCATCACCGATGCGGTGGGGCGCTGGTCGTCGCGCAGGAAGGCCGTCTGCTTGGGCATGGCCAGATGCACGCGCGCGCTGGCCACGGCGGCGATGGCCTGCACGGTGCGCGACAGCTCGCCTTCGAGCGCACGCTGGTAGTTGATCTGCTCGTTGAACTGCGAGATGCCGAGCTTTTGCCCGTCCATCAGTTCGAAGCCCGCCAGCCCGCCCTTGGGCAGGCCTTCGGCCGCCAGGCGCAGGCGCGTTTCGTGGACCTGTGCGGTCGGCACCATGATCGCGTTGCCGTTCGGCGACATGCGATAGGGCACGTTCTGCTGCTGCAGCGCGTTGATGATCTGGCCGCCGTCGCGTTCGTCCAGGTTGGAGAACAGCACGGCGTACTCGGGCGGGCGGTTCCACAGCAGCACGGCGGCGATCAGGGCGATGGCCAGCGCGATGGCGCCGGCCGCAGCCAGCTTCTGGCGCTGCGACAGGGCGGTGATGTTCTGCAGCGCCTGCTGCAGGCGAGTCGGCTCCGCGGGGGGCTGGCCCCCGATGGGCATCTCGGCGGTGTTTTCGGCAGTGGCCATGACAGCGGGTCCTTGGGGTCCACTTTTACGGATGGACGCATTGTCACGCGGCGCGCGCAAGTATGGTCATGTGAATAGCGGCATTTTTTGCCGCCTGTTTGCCGGCTAACATAGCGCGAACGACGACTAGAGTGCAGGGCGTGAATACGGATCTCAGCCAATCTCCTGCCGGATCGCCAGCCGCGCCGCTCGATGCCGCGCAACTGGCCGAAGCCTTCGCGCTGTTCAGCCGCGCCTCGGAGGAGCTGTCGACCGCCTACAACGCGCTGCAGGCGCAGGTCGGCCAGCTCACCGAGCGGCTGACGGTGCTGATGGGGGCGCTGCCTGCGGCCGTGGTGGTGGTCGATCGTGCGGGCGATGTCGTCCAGGTCAATCGGGCGGCCGAGGCGCTGTTCGGCGGCGCGCTGGTGGGCAGGGCGTGGCAGGCGGCCTGGGCGCGCCTGCAGCCCACCGAGACGCCGGGCGAACTGACGCTGGTGCCGGAGGCCGTGGCAGGGGGCGAAGAGCCGCGGCGCCTGTCGGTGTCCGAATCGGCGCTGGAGTCGGGCGACGAGCGCATCGTGCTGCTGCACGACATCACCGACACCCACCGCATGCGCCTCGCCTCCGAGCGCAACGAGCGCCTCGCCGCGATGGGCGAGATGGTGGCCGGACTCGCGCACCAGTTGCGCACCCCGCTGGCGGCTGCGCTGCTCTATACCGGCAACCTGCGTCAGCCCGAGCTCGACCCCGCTCAGCGCGCCAGCGTCGCCGACCGCGCCCTGGAACGCCTGCGTTACCTCGAGCGCCTGATCCGCGACATGCTGCTCTTCGCCCGTGGCGACAGCCTGGGCCGGCAGCGCTTCGGCGTGTGCGACCTGGCGGCGGAACTGGTGCATACCCTCGAGCCGCTGGCGAAGGCGCGGCAGATCGTCTTCGAGGCGCACTGCGGTTGCCGCGACACCGAACTCGTCGGCGACCGCAAGGCACTCGGCGGCGCGCTGACCAACCTGCTCGAGAATGCCATCCAGGCCAGTGAGGCCGGCGGCCGTGTCCGCTTCGACGTTGCCTTGCTGCCGGCGACCGCAAGCGGCCTGGGTGTGGCCGCGGTGCGCTTCGAGGTCAGCGACGAGGGGCGTGGCATTGCCCCCGAGCTGCAGGAACGCCTGTTCGAACCCTTCTTCACCACCCGCGCCGAAGGCACGGGTCTCGGCCTCGCGATCGCCCGTGGCGTCGCGCGTGCCCATGGCGGCGACATCCTGCTGCGCTCCGCGCCGGGGCAGGGCTCCACCTTCACGCTGGGCCTGCCGCTGTCGCTCAATGCGCCGGCAGGCAGTCCTTCGACCGAACCGACCTCACCACCGCTGTCATGATCGAACAACTCAACATCCTCGTCGTCGAGGACGACGCCGCGCTGCGCGATGCCGTGTGCTTCACGCTGGAGATGGCCCACCATGCCGTGACCGGTGTCGATGGGGGACCGGCCGCGCTGGCCGAGCTCGAGCGCCAGCGCTTCAACCTCGTCGTCACCGACTTGCGCATGCAGCCGATGGATGGCCTCGAGCTGCTGCACGAAATCCGCCTGCGCCAGCCCCAGTTGCCGGTGCTGCTGATGACGGCCTACGGCGACGTGGACAAGGCGGTGGCGGCGATGCGCGGTGGCGCCTGCGACTTCCTGATGAAACCCTTCGAGCCCGAGGTGCTGCTCGAGAACGTGCGTCGCTATGCCGCGCTGCCACCCGCGGCCGAGGACACGGTGGCCGAAGATCCGCACACCCGCAACCTGCTGGGGCTGGCGGCGCGTGTGGCAGAGACCGACGCCACCGTGCTGCTGTCGGGCGAATCCGGCACTGGCAAGGAAGTTTTCGCTCGCTACATCCACAGCCACTCGCCGCGCAGCGCAGGCCCGTTCATCGCCATCAACTGTGCGGCGATTCCCGAGAACCTGCTGGAAGCCACGCTGTTCGGCTACGAGAAGGGCGCCTTCACCGGTGCCCAGGCCTCGCAGCCCGGCAAGTTCGAGCAGGCACAGGGCGGCACCATCCTGCTCGACGAAATCTCCGAGATGCCGCTCGGGCTGCAGGCCAAGTTGCTGCGGGTGCTGCAGGAGCGCGAGGTCGAGCGTGTCGGCGGCAAGAAGCCGGTGGCGCTCGACATCCGCGTGCTGGCCACCAGCAACCGCGACATGCAGAAGGAGGTGGCGGCCGGACGCTTCCGCGAGGACTTGTACTACCGCCTCAACGTGTTTCCCATTGCCATTCCTGCGCTGCGCGAGCGTCCGGGCGACATCGTGCCGCTGGCCCGACACTTCCTCGCCCAGCATGCCGCGCGGCTCAAGCGCCCGGCGCGGCTGTCGCCCGAGGCCGAGGCGCTGCTGGCGTGCTACCCGTGGCCTGGCAACGTGCGCGAACTGGAGAACACGCTGCACCGCGTGCTGATCCTGACGCCGGGAGACAGCGTCGGTCCGGAAACGATCCGGTTGTGCCTGCCGCACTGGAGCGGCGCATCGGCGGCGCAGACCGAATCGGCCGTTGCGCCCCCGCCGCCGGTGGTTCCCGCATTTGCGGCGACCCCGCCTGCGGCAGCGGTCGTCCAGCCGGCAAATCCTGCCGCCTTCGCGGCAAGCTTTGCCGCTTCGCCGGCGGTGCCGCCCCCTCCGGCAAGCCCTCCGGCGCAGGATCAACTGGCCGCACGGCCAGCCAACATGAAGGACCTCGAGCGCGAACACATCCTCTCCACGCTGCGTGAAATGGGTGGATCACGCAAGAAGACCGTCGAAAAGCTGGGAATTTCGGAGAGAACACTGCGCTACAAGCTGCAGCAGTACCGCGACGAAGGCTACGACGTGTGACGGGCAAGGCGCACACGGGGAGGTGGCATGGGCTTTGCTCTGCTAGACTGACGTCAACAGAAACGCAAAGGCCGGGGAATGAGCATGGACACCCGTGGAATCGACCAGATGTTGAGCGAACTGCGCTCGGTATCCCAGACTGCCCAAGGCAAGCCTGCGGATGCGGCCGGACAGGCGGCGGGCGGCGTCAACTTTGCGGATGTGCTCAACGATGCGCTGAAGGATGTCAGCGCCGCGCAGTCCGAAGCGCGCCAGATGGCGCAGGACTTCTCCGCCGGCGACCCCAACGTCAATCTGCAGGACGTGATGGTCAACCTGCAAAAAGCAAGCCTGTCCTTCCAGCAGATGGTGCAGGTGCGGAATCGATTGGTCACGGCATATCAAGATATTATGAATATGCCGGTCTGAGATTCACGTGGTTTTCGATGTAGGTATCTGATCATCAAGGGCGC
Organism: Thauera humireducens; assembly: GCF_001051995.2. NCBI lineage: Bacteria > Pseudomonadati > Pseudomonadota > Betaproteobacteria > Rhodocyclales > Zoogloeaceae > Thauera > Thauera humireducens. The sequence goes on from NZ_CP014646.1 coordinate 257,464, forward strand.
TTTTTGCGCCCTTCGTTTTCTTGCAGGCCGCCCGCCGATCAGTGCGTGGGTCAGCCCTTGAGCACAGTGACCATGCTGGGCTTGAGGAACTTGCGAAAGCCCTTGTCGAAAGTCACCACATGCAGGTGATGGTGCTGTGCCGCCGCCGCGATCCAGGCGTCCGGGATGGCGTTACCCGACAGACTGTGACGGGCACACAGCGCAGTGAAGTGTGCCCACTCGCCACCGAGTGAGACCATGCTGACGCCTGGCGCCGCGAGGACGGCATCAAGAAATGCCTGGGCGTCTTCAAGCGGCGTGGGGGTTACGAAGACCCGCGGATGGGTCACCAGCCGCAGGAAGCCGGTCGCGACCATGGGGAGCAGCGCGAGGGCTGGGCCGCTTTCACTGTTCGCGATCGCCTGCTCGAGCCAGGCGAGGGCAGACGTGTGATGCGGGTGGTCCTGCCGCGAGGCGGAGACGAGGATGTTGACGTCGGGCGTCACCGCACGTCGTCCACGTCGTCGAGCGCGTCGAGCATGGCCTCGTGACGCTTGGCGTCCCGGATGTGCGGTTGGAGCCCGCCCTGTCCGGCAAACACCGGCAAGCGGATGCGGGCCGGTTCGGCGGGCGGGCGTTCAGTACTGCGCAGACGGGCAGCCAGGCCTTCCTCGATCAAGCGAGTCAGGCTGGTGTGTTCGCGCGCTGCCAGTTGCTTGGCCTGCTTGAGCAGGTTGTCGTCAATGTCGAGCGTGGTTCTCATGGCTGAACTCCTGATGCAGATTTCTGCATAGAGTACCAGAGTGTTTACAGCCCACCGCGTTCCCGTGCGTTGCGCTCGCGTTCGGTGTTGAAGATGTAGCGCTGGATGGCGTTTTCGGCGCTGCGGGGCAGGTCGGCGAAGGACAGGCCGATACGCAGCATCTGCGCACCGCTGCGTTGTTCCTGGCGGCTGATATTGCACACGCGCAGCTGGAGCGGGATGGGGTCGAGGTTGGGCAGTCGCAGCTGACACGTTTCCAGCTGGCTGCCGATCACGAACTCGACGATGTCGGTTGGCGCCTGCAGGGCGATGCCGCCCACGCTGATGTCGAGTAGCCGGCCGACCACCTCTACGGTCGGCTCGGCGACGCCCTTGGTCCGAATCACACAGGTGGCGGCATGGCTCAGCGGCACCGACAGACGGAAGGCGTCGCGACGCTGCAGGCGGAGTATTTCGTCCGGAACCGGCGCGTAGATCACCGTGCGCCCGTCCTCGCGACCTTCTTCCAGGTCGCGCAGCACGAACTGGATACGGATGCGGTCGAGTTGCGTCACGCACACGAGCTTGGGCGCGCTGAGGACTCGGCGGTGGGTGGCCGCGTCGGGACTGGCGTCGAGGGTGAGGGTGTCCTCGTCGTCCGACAGTTCGAGCAGCGCGGTCAGGAAGGAGCCGCCATTGCCGAAATGGCCACCGATGAGCGCGTGGTGGTCGACGATCTCCTGCAGCAGCTGGCGGACCTGGCGGCGACCGCTGAGGACGAACTTCGCGATCGTGTCGTCGTGGATTTCGGCGTCGATGGGGGCCGGTGTGTTCTCGGCGTTCATGGTCATGGTGTGTCGGATCAGCCCAGGGCGCGCTGGCGCGCACTGCGTTCGCGTTCGATCTTGAGGATGTAGCGCTGGATCACCTCGTCGGCGCCGCGTGGCATGCCCGAGAACTGGCAGCCTGCACGCAGCATCTCGACGCCGTTACGGGTTGTCAGGCGGAAGAGGTTGCGCACGACAAGGCGCGCGGGAATCGGCGCGCTGTCGGGCAGCCGGATCTGGCAACCGGTGAATTCGCTTCCCGGCGCGAAGGTCACGCCTTCGGGCGGAACGGCAATGGCCACGCCGCCGCCGCTGATGTCGATGATGCGCAGTGTCAATTCGCGTCCGTTGCCGTCGTCTTCGGGCAGCGGCACGGTACAGGTGAGCGACTGCGTGACGGGCGCCTGCAGGCGATAGAACTCCCGCCGCTGCAGACGCAGCAACTCGGCCGGCAGCGGGGCGCGGAATGCCGGCGTGCTGCCGAAGGCTTCCAGCACGGGCCGCTCGAGACGGAACTGGATCCGCACCTTGTCGAGTTGGGTCACGCAGTCGAGCTGGGCGGCCTGCTCGATGCGGTCGTTCATCAACACGTCGGGACTGCCGTCGAGAATCAGCGAACGCCCGTCGTCGGCGACGCGCAGGATGGCGCTGAGGAAGGCATCGGTTCCGGGCACGAGCCGCGCGCTGAGCAGCGAACGGGCGTCGACGAGCTGCCGCATGATGGACAGGATCTCGCGTTCGTTCTTCAGTACGTATTTCGAGACGTCGTCGGCCTGCAGCAGTTCGACGCGGGTCAGCTCTTGTTCGATCGCCATGAAGGGTGGGGTGGCGTTGCGGCGCATCGCGCCGTGCATCATTGAGTTCGACGGTGCTTATAGCACGACTCGCCGCGCGCGTGCCTCACTGTGGTGCATTCGCCCCTCCGGGGCGCAGGGATTCCGGCAGATCGTGCGCTGCCGGCGCCGGGCCGGCCTCGCCGCCCTGCTCGACGCGGTACAGCCAGGCCAGCAGCTCGGCCACGGCGATGTAGAGCTGGGGCGGGATGCGGGCGTCGAGGTCGACCTGCATCAGCAGGCTCACCAGTTCGGGCGACTCATGCACATACACGCCGGCCTCGCGTGCGCGTTCGAGGATCTCGCGCGCCACCACCCCCTTGCCCTTGGCGACGACGCGTGGCGCGGCCTCGCCGGCCGTGTAGGCGAGGGCGACGGCTTCGCTGCGGCCGGACTTGGCGTCACTCATGCTGGCGCTCCACGACCAGGCCGGTCAGCTTGACGTTGGCGGCTTCGAGCGCGGAGGCCAGGGCGGCGGCGTTGGCGTCAAGTGCGGCGATCGTGGTCTCGTCGTCGGTACGCAGGCGCAGCGCAACACCCGCGGCGGTCAGGTGCATCTGGGCCTCGATGTTGCCCAGCCGGGGCAGCGTCAGGCGCAGCGTGGTGTTCCAGCCGGGGTCCGATGCTTCGCCCTCGCGGCCGTCGCGCTCGGGATCTTCGATGACCCATTCCATCTGCTGCCCCGGCCAGGCTTGGCCCTGCCACACGTACTGGTTCGTGGCCAGCGCGTCGAGTTGCTGGTGGACCAGCGGCAGCAGACGTTCCGGGATCGGGTTGGCGCGCACCGGCGCAGCTTCATCCGTCGCGGCACGCGCGGCGGCGCCGGCGTGTTCGCTGCCTTCGGCTGCGGCGGCCTGGGCGTTGGGCGCCGCAGTCTGTGGCGTCGACGTCGCAGGGGCGGACGTGCCGGCGGGCCGGCCAGTCGCCGTCTGTGCGGCGGCAGCCTGTGCCTGCGGCTCGCGCATCAGGCTGGCGGTGTCCCGTGCGCCCATCACCCACTGAGCCTGATGGGACTCGTAGAACAGACCGCTCTGTCCCAGCGCCTGACGCAGCAGCGGCGCGAGCTGGGCGCCACTGGTGGGCGGGGAGGCGAGCAGGGGCTGGTTGGCGGCAAGGCTTGCCGGCTGCGGCGTAGGCTGCCCGGTGAGCAGGAAGCTGATCAGCCGCCCGGTCTGGCTCAGCGCCGGCTGGGCCGAAGCGTTCGCGTTCGCCGCCGTTTCGGTGCCGACGATGCGTGCGAAAACGGCGCGCGGCGTGACCTGCGCGACCTCCAGTTCCAGGGTGTCGCCGGACTTGGCGGCGGTGTTCAGCGACAGCGTCATCTGCTGCCCGGCCACGATCGCGCGGAAGGTGCCATCGGGCAGCGTACGCTGCAAGGTAGCGAAAAAGCGCTGGCCCGGCACCAGCTCGGGCAGCTGGGCCTGGATCTCCCGCGCGCGCTGCAGTCCGGCGACCGGCGGCTCGGTGTTGAAGAAGCTCGCCTCGTTGATGAGGCGCAGGCGCGCAGCGAGGTCGGCGGGGATCATGGCGAGACTGTCCTGTCCTTCAGACGGTCAGCGTGTCTCAGCCACCGTAGGCGTTGCGCATCGCCCGACCCTTGACAGAGCCGGAGAGCAGCTTGCGGGTGCTTTCAAGTGCGGGCTCGGCATGGAGGCGGATTGCGCGGTCGAGATCCAGGATTTCGGTGACGAGCTGCTGCAGCGCGACCGCGTCATCCGGCGAAAGCGCCACAGGTTGTAAACTCTCCTCTGCAGTGCGGCGCACCGACGCGGCCTCCCGCTCGAAGTCGGCGAGCGAATCCCAGTCGCCGGCTTCCGCAGCGGCATTCATCTGCTGGTAGAGGACGAGCAGTTCGCGGGCGACGATCGGGGTCAGCATCTCGATTCCAATGGCTCAGCCTGAGACCTGATCGGCAATGGCGGCCCAGGCCTCGCGCAGACTCTCGAGCAGGCCGATGACCTCGTCGAGCGCAGCCTGGTTGTTATGCAGATTTGCATGCAGCAGGCGGTCGGCCATGTATTCGTACAGCGCGTCGAGTCGTTCCGCGAGTTCCCCGCCAGCCTTGAGGTCCAGGCTGACCTTGAGGCCGTTCATGACGATGTCGATGGCCTTGGAGATGGACTTGCCCTTGGTCGGGATGTCCTTGCCCTGCATCGCGACACTTGCGGTGCGCAGGGCGACCAGGGCGCCGTCGTACAGCATCAGGATCAGCTTGTGCGGCGAGGCCGATTCGACGCTCGTCTGGTTGCCGACGCGGGCATAGGCCGCGGCACGATTGGCGAAGGAGGTTCCGAACATGGAGATCTGTCTCCGGATTACTTGGACTTGCTGATGGAGGGCAGGTTGGCCAGTTGTTGCGAAAGATAGGTGCTGGTCTGCGTCAGACCGTTGAGCAAGGTGTCGAGATTGGAGTACTGCAGGCGATAACGCTCTTCCATTTTCGCCAGCCGAGCTTCCATGGTGTCGTACTGCTTGGTTAGCGACTTGATGGTTGAGTTGATGCCTTCTGTGCGGCTGTTGAGCAGGCCATCGCTGGCAATGAATCCTTCCAGGCGTGCGCCGAAAGTCGCTGCGAAGCCCTGCACCCCATCCTTGCCGGCGAAGAACGAAGCAACGTCTTTGCTCGTGTCGTTCAGGGCTGCGGTGAATTTGCCGCCGTCGAGCGAAAGCTTCCCGTCTTTGCCGAAGCTGACGCCAACCTGCGACAACGAGCTTGCACCCGTGAGACCAGCGATGGATGCGCCCAGCGCGTTGCGCAACTGGCTCTGGATGTTGCGCGCCGTGGAGTCGCCCGTCAGCGCGGCGCCGGCCTTGGTCTCGGCGTTGTACGACGTCAAGCTGGACAATGTGCTGGCGACCTCGTTGTAGGCCTTCACGAACGCCTCGACGGCAGTTTTTGCCGCACTCTGGTCTTCGCTGACGGAGAGCGTGCCGGTCAGGCTGGTCGCGGGAGCGACGGGTTCCTTCGTCAGCGTGATCGTCACATCATCGATGACGTCGGTGATGGTGTTCTTGCCGCGCGTGACCTCGATGCCGTCGACGCGGATGCGGGCATCCTGTGCCGCCTGTACCGAGTACATCGGGTCGGTTGGTGCCGCTGTCGCCGCGGGGTCGAAGCTCAGGCCCGCAAGGCCATCTTCACCTGTCAGCTTGAAGGCCATGTTGGCGCCTGTGGCCGTGCCACTCAGCACCAGCTGCTTCGTCGTACCGTTGTTGATGATGTTGGCCTTGACGCCGAGTGACGCGTCGCCGTTGATGGCATCGCGCAACTCCTCGAGGGTGCTGCCTTCGAACTCGAGGCTGGCCGTGCGGGGCGGGCTGTCGCTCTCGAAAGTCTTGCCCGAGCCGTCATCCTTCACCGTGCCGAACTCGATGCTCAGCTTGCCGGCTGCCGGCGTGAAGGTGCCGGTCGTCGGCGTCGAAACACGCTGGATCTTGGCCATCTGCAACACGTCGACCGCAAAGCTCCCAACCGCCGCACCCGCGCCGGAACTGGCGGTGAATCCCGCATCGCCCGCCACGCTGGCCTTGGTTGCGGAAAACTTGGTGGCGGTCTTGAGCCCGTCGGTGGCTGTCTGCAGGGAGGACAGCGCGCTCTTGATCTGGCCGAAAGCGGAAAGTTTTGCCTGGTAGCTGGCTTCCTTCTGCGCCAAAAGGGTCAATGGCCGGCTTTCGACCGACATCAGTCCGCTGACGATCGCGTTTACGTCGATGATCGAACCACCGCTCGTGATCGTTGCCATGTCGGGTCCTCCTTTCTGCTATGCGGGTCAGGCCTTCTGTTCGACCAGCAGGCCTTGCAACTTGTCCAGCGCCTTCGCGATGGAAATGATCTCTTCCGAAGGAATCTGGCGGATCACTTCGTCCGTGCTGGCATCAACGACCTTGACGATCGTTTTGCCGGTGTCTTCGTCGATGGAGAAAAGCAAATCCTGTGCCACCGGCGCAATCGCGTTGCGCACCTCTTCCATGGCCTGTTGGACCTGCTCGAGCGCTACGGGTTTGGCCGGAGCCTTGGCTTCGTCTGTCAAGACTGCAAGCCCGGGCCTGATGCCGGCGGCGGCTGCCGCTATCGAAGCATCCATCGGAACTGATGACTGCTCGCTCGCGGAAGGCTTCCCGAGCGTCTGGCCGCGTGGGCCTGACGCAGTCGACGCCATGCTGTCAGTTGGCATCGACGTGTTGATCGATGGGATGTTCATTGTGGTCACCCTTATGGTGTAACGGCGCGGGGCCCTTGCGAACCCCGCGCCGTGCCTAGCGACTTAGGCTACTCCGCTTAACCGAGCAGCGAAAGCACGTTCTGCGGCAGGGCGTTGGCCTGCGAGAGCATCGCTGTGCCGGCCTGCTGCAGGATCTGCGCGCGGGTCAGGTTGGCGGTTTCCGATGCGAAGTCGGTGTCGCGGATACGGCTGCGGGAGGCGGCCATGTTCTCCGACGTGGTCTGCAGGTTGGCGATGGTGGTTTCGAAGCGCGACTGCAGAGCGCCGAACTTGGCGCGTTGGCCATTCACTGCCGCAAGGGCGGAGTCGACCATTGCGAGCGTGCGCTGTGCCGAGTCCACCGAACTCACGTCCAGATCACTGACCTTCTGCAACTGACCCGCTGCGGCTGTCGCGGAGAAAAAGTCGGTCGTGTTCGCAGCTGCGAGGCTGAACGACTTCTCCGAATCGAGCACAAGTTGACCAGTTGCCACTGCGGTAGCGCCTGCTGCCGTCGAGGTGCCGCCGACCGTTGCGGTGGCCGAGCCACTCGCCGCGTTCGCGACGGTGATGTTCTCGCCGTTCGCATTCAGCAGCGTGATGCCGTTACCGCCGTCATTGACGCGGGCGGTCACGCCGGTCTTGGCGGCGACGTCGTTGAAAGCATTCACGGCAGAGGCCAGACCGTCCTTGTCTACCGAGGCTCCCAGTGTGAAGGAGATGGTGACCGCCGTCGAGTTGTCCGAGGTGACGTCGAACTTGTAGGACGTATTGGCCGCCATCGCGGTCACGTCGATCTCGGTCTTGGCCGAAGCAGTCACGCCGGTCTTGCCGGTTTCGCCGTTGATCTGCTCGGCCGCCTTCTTGGCCGAGGCGCCGGCCGCGATCGTGACCGTGGCCGAACCGGTGGCACCGCTGATCGTGATGGCGCCGCCGGCGACACGGCTGGTCGCCGCCGCGTTGGAAGCGATTGCGTTCGCGGTGCTGCCCTTGGTCAAGTCGCCCTTCGCGCCGGCATCCGTAGCAGCCTTCGAGCCGATCCGGTAGTTGCCGTACTGGTTGGTGGAGAAGTTGGCGGTGCTGGCCGAGATCGACTGACCGGCGTTGGCGCCGACCTGGAAAGTGGCGGTGCCGAAGGAGCCGTCGAGCAGCTTGGAACCGTTGAACTCGGTCGTCTTGGCGATGCGGTCGAGTTCGGCGGTGAGCTGGTTGACTTCGGCGTTCAGGGCCTGGCGGTCCGAGGCGGAGTTGGTCGCGTTGGACGACTGCACGGCCAGTTCGCGGATGCGCTGCAGGATGTCGCCCGAGGACTGCAGTGCGCCTTCGGCGGTCTGCGCGAGCGAGATGCCGTCGTTGGCGTTGCGGCGGGCTTGGTCAAGGCCGCGGATCTGGGCGCTGAAGCGCTCGGAGATCGCGAGGCCGGCGGCGTCATCCTTGGCACTGTTGATGCGAAGACCCGAGGACAGACGCTGCAGGGAGGTGTTCAGCGAGTTTGCTGACTGGTTCAGGTTACGTTGTGCGTTGAGCGACTGAACGTTGGTGTTGATCACTTGTGCCATGATTTTTCTCCGCTAGAGAAGTATCAAAAATGGTCCGGCGGTGGCCGGGCTGTTCCATGCGAGCCAGCTTTCTGAACCTGCCAGCTGCACTCTTGGAACCTTTAACGGAGCGTTCTCGCCAAACTTTAGGAGAATTCGCAGGAGGGGGGATGGGGCTGCGCGGCAACATGTCCGCTTGCGTTTAGGCCGGCGGTTACTATTCTTGCCCGCTGGGTTCTATACGGGAAGGTGCACCAATGTCAGTCCAAACCTCGCTATCGGCACGCGATCAGGAGTCATTAAGGCGGGCTGCGGAAGATTTTTCTGCAGGTCGCTACGAGCAGGCGGTGGCTGTGGCGGGCGAGCTATGTCGCAAGCACCCGCGCTTGCAGGTCGCCTTCAAGCTGCAAGGTAGTGCGTTGCATGTTGCCGGACGCAGTGAGGAGGCCGTCCCAGCCCTCACGCGAGCGACCTTACTTGGACCCGACGATGCACAGGCCTGGAGCAACCTCGGTAATGCGCTCGCGGCAACCGGGATGAATGAGGCCGCCGCGGACGCTCACCGGCGGGCAATTGAACTGCAGCCCGACAATCCGACGCTTCATCACAACCTCGGCTGCGTCTTCCTTGCGACCGGGAGTAAGGACGAAGCGCTGGAGCAGTTCCTGCTGGCTTATGAACGCGCACCGGACGATGCCGAACTCGCCCAGCTGTGTCGCGAATTGCTTGCCGAGTTGGAAGACTGGACGCTTGCGGAGCGCTTCTGCCGGAGCAACCTGGAGCGGGTGCCGAATGATGCCGGCGCGGCCGGAATGCTGGGCGGCATCCTGCTGCAGCGTGGTCTTATCGACGAGGCTGAGCGCTTCTTGCGAGTGGCGCTGGAGCGCGAACCCGATGATGCCGTTGCGTGGTCGAACTTGTCGGTTGCCTTGCGAGGTGCGGGGCGGTTTCAGGAAGCAGTGGCAGCGGGTCGGCGCGCGGTCGACCTGGCGCCGGACTGGTCTCAGGCCTGCAACAACTTCGCGGTGGCCCTGCGGGACGCCGGACAGTTGCCGCTAGCGAAAGACATGCTGTTGCGGGCGATCAGGTGTGATCCTGATGTTGCCGATCCCTATTACAACCTGGGTTGTGCGTGTACCGATCTCGGTGATTCCGGGACAGCACGCGAGGCCCTCATCGAAGCGGTGAAACGCCAGCCCAGGATGGACTGGATCGTGCAGGCTGCGCATGCATGCCGTCAGGTCGCCGATTGGGATGGGGCCGAGTTGCTGGAGGCCGAGTTTTTCCGACAACTCGAGGCCGGCGTACCGAGCGAACTGCATGTCTTGCCTTCGCCGTTCGCCTGCCTCGCGACGCCGGACATGGGGCTGAAGGATTTGCGCCCGCTCGCAGCGCACTTCGCAGCGCAGTACGCCTCGAGGGAGAGGCTGGCCCGCGCAAGCCGGCCCGAGCGTGCGTTGCCATTGAAGCTCGGCCTGCTGTCGGCGGACTTCAGGGATCACGCGACCGCGCATCTGCTGGTCGGGCTGCTTGAGAGCCTTTGCCCTGAAAGCGTCACGGTGTTCGCATATGACTATGGACCAACTGCCGAAGATGCGTATAGCAGCCGCCTGCGGCGAGCCGTTCCGAACTGGGTCTCGCTGCGGGAGATGTCCGACCTCGAGGCGGCGCGGCGTATCGCGCAAGACGGGATCGATATCGCGATTGACCTGAAGGGGTGGACCCAAGGCTACAGGGCCGGGATTCTCGCCCACAGACCGGCTTTGTTGCAGATGCAATGGCTTGGCTTTCCTGGAACGATGGGCGCGTCGTGGATCGATTACATCATTGCCGACTCCGTGACGGTGCCGGAGGGCGCCGAGGAGGCATACAGCGAGTCGATCATGCGCCTGCCGGACTGCTATCAGCCCAACGACCGGTTGCGCGCAGTGGCGCCGACGCCTGCGCGGGCAGCACTGGGCCTGCCGGAGGATGCGTTGGTGCTGGCGGCAATGCATCAGCCCTACAAGATCACGCGCAGGGTGTTCGACCTGTGGATGCGCCTGCTGAAAAGTGTGCCCGACACGGTACTGTGGCTTCTGGATGCCCCCGGGCAGGTTCGGTTGCGCCTCATCGATGCGGCACGTGCGGCGGAGGTCGATCCTGGCCGGCTGATCTGGGCTCCGCGCCTGCCGATTGGCGAACATCTTGGCCGTCTGGCAGCGGCCGACCTCGCACTCGATACCTTCCCGGTCGGCGCACACACGACCGCAAGCGATGCCTTGTGGGCGGGGGTTCCACAAGTGGCGCACTGTGGCGAGTCGTTCGCGTCCCGCGTATCCGCAAGTATCGTCAAGGCGGCAGGAATGCCTGAACTCGTTGCGGACACTGAAGCGCACTATGAAGCAGTGGTGCTCGACCTCCTGGCGGACCGGCAGAAACTGACGCGGCTGCGCCAGGAACTCTTGGCGCAGCGTGACCGATGTGCCCTGTTCGACACGCCGCTGTTTGCCGAGCGACTTGTACGTGGTCTGGAGATCGCATGGGCAAGGGCGAGGAATGGGCAGCCGCCTGCCCATGTCCTCGTGCCGGAATGATCAATGCGTCCAGGCAGCCAGCCAGGACTGCAGGTGCTTGTCGATCATCCAGTTCCTTCGTACTTCGGCCTGCAGTGCGCCCCCAAGTGCTTCTCGCTCGGCGCGATCGGCCACAAGACGACGGATCGCGGAGATCCACTGCTGGGTCGTGTTGGCGACGCGGATGACAGGTAGCCCACCCTGGTAGGGCAGGACGTTGCTGCACACGACCGGGTAGCCGAGCGCGCCATACTCGAGCAGTTTGAGGTTGCTCTTGGCTTCGTTGAAGGCATTGGCCACCAGTGGCGCGATCGCAATGTCCAGGCCAAGGGAGGCCAGTGCCTCGGGGTAATGCTTGATCGCCACCGATTCACGCAGTTCCCGGACGTAGGGCCGGAGCCGCGCCGGGCAGTAACCCAGGAATACCCAGTCGACCTCGTGGGCGAGGGTCTTGACGACGTCCTCGATCATTGCGAGATCGCCGCCGTGGCTATTGCTGCCCGCCCATCCGACCCTCAGACGCTTCCCCTCATGGCGCTTGGCCTGCAGAGTGCCCCACACCGCGTTGTCGAGCAGGTTCGGCATGACGACCGTTTCCGGTGCGAAGCGGCTGAAGGCCGCCGCGAGCGGTTCCGTGGACACGACCAAGCGGTCGCATAGACGCATGCCGCGCGCGAGGCGATCCTCGATGTCGGTGGGGAAGTCCCTCGCATTCTCGTTCTCGCGCGGAATCCGGGTCAGCAAGTCGTCGAGTTCGTAGACGATCAGGCTCTTTGAATGGCGCCGGTACGACTGCAGCCATTCCAGGCCGAGATCACTGAAGATCCGCTGGGTGACCAGTGTGTCCGGGGCGAGCGCGGCCACTTCCCACGGGCCGAGGAAGCGCGTTCCTCCGGCTCCCTGAGCCAGTGTGGCGCGGGAAAGCGCGCGTAGTGGCGTGAGGATACGGATCTCTCCGCACCCTGAGGTGTCGGCAGGCTGGGCGTAGATGTGAGGTACCGGATGCCAGGGGAGCGATTCCCGCGCCAGGGCGGGGTCGCCCTGCAAGCCCGGCTGATTGAGGTGGCGGGTGAGTTGCCGGTTGAAGTAGGGGTCGATCCTCACCTTGCCAAGCCAATCGTCCAGCAGCGAGACATCCGCCGCCCGCGGCGGATGAAACGAAGGCGCTGAAGGTGCGACGACCGAGACGACAGTTGAAAACGGCGTCCATACGCTGCGTCGGCCGGTCTCTGCCAGCCTGAGGCACAAGTCGATGTCGGCATGGGTGTCGGGGTAACGGTCTGCCGAGAAGCCGTTCATGGCGGCAAGCAGCGCGCGGCGCACCATTAGACAGTGCATCGAGACGGCCGTGCAGTTCTGCTCCAGTTGCAACTCGTTGCCGTTGCCGGTGTAGGTCGCGGATATTCCGCGGAAGGGCGAACCCGCCACGCCCATCTGTCCGAGTCGGATCGGCCCTTCGCAAAGCGATCCGTCTGTCGCGATGACGCGACCGCCGACTGCACCGATCCCCGGGCGCAGGGCGTGGCGGACCAGGCCATCCAGCCAATCCGCGTCCAGTGGGACCAGTCCTTCGCCGAGAAAGAGGATCAGGTCTGCGTCCGATGCAGCCCACAGTTCGTTCGCTACAGCTGCGGGGGATTCCGCATTCACTTCAACGACCCGGATGAGGGTGGAGGCCAGCGCAGCCAGTTCTCGCAGGCATTCGCCGATATCGGCAGAGGCCGAGGGCGTCAGCGGCAGAAGGATGCTGGCGGGCGACTGCGCAGCGTGGTTCAGGATGCCCTCCACCGAGCGCAGCAGGGCTGCACGGTCGGATACGTGGGGAATCGCGATGGCGATGCGTTCCGGATAGGGGGCGTGTTCGTAGCGGAGACGAACGCTGTCCTCCGACAGGCCGTGTTCGATGCGTGCCGGCCGGCCGATCCGGTTGAGGTGCTGCTGCAGCAATTCCACCCGGAACCCGAGCGGAATCGGATGTTCGGGTCGGATTCGCTCGATTGCGATGCTGGCGAGGTGCCGGACCCCCTTCGCATCGTCCTGCTCGAGAGCGCGCAGAACGGCAGCGAGCGTGAGCGCGTCGGTCGGCGAGTCGCCGATGTCGTCCAGCGCCAGGCTGAACACTGAACGGCGGGCGATGACGGCGCCGCCGATCGTCAGCGTCGAGCGAAGCCAGTCGGGATTGCAGCCGGGGGCCAACCACGTCTGCACGGTCTCCTCGGCTGAGGTTCGACTGTCACCGTCCGTAATGACCAGGGTCGTTTCCGGCGGTGCGTCGAGGAGGTCCTGGGCGACGAACAAGAGGGCATCCTCGACTAGCGTGTCGCCCCCATTCAGGACCGTGATCCAGTCCTCGTCTGCGCCGTCGACGACATGCCGTGTCTTCGCTGATGCAGCCTCCGGGTCGATCGTGTGCCAGGTGAGGCGGTTCGATGCGATCTGGGGCGCGGGGTGGCGGGAGAGCACATCCAGGTGCCAGTGCTCGTACAGTTGGGCGGCGACCGCGTTGAGCGATTGCTGCAATGCCTCGTCGCTGCAACGCGTTGCGTCGAGTACGACCCTGATTCGCGGTGGGGTGACCGAGCCCAGCCGACGGTCGTGCAGACGCGCAGCGGGCTTGCCGATCTTCAGGCCAGTCTTCCATTTCGCATAGGCATCGCGTAATACGAAACCGTCGTGCTTGAGTCCGTCGATCAGGGGCGGCGCCTTGAGGCGATCCGGATTGGCTGCAGTCTCGAGTGCGCGCCGCGTTGCCTCGAGGTAGCCGCGGCCGAATCGCTGGTCGGGTTCGAGGTGGTTGCCCTCGGCCCATTCGTTCCAGGCGTTGATGAAGACGAGCTGCTGGCTCTCGGGGCGCGCGGCGACACCGCGCAGCGTCTCGGTCAGCCAGTGTTCATAGGCCTCGGGCGAACTGTCGGCGATGATGAAGGCGTTCTTCTTCCGGCGCGCCGAGTTGTCCCATGCGGGCGTGACGCCGGGGAAACGCAGATGGGGTACATCTGGACGGGCGAGTTCGGTTTCAACCAGGTCGCGGTAATCGACGACGAAGTGACCGTCTGGCAGCACGACGCTCGGATTGTCGTCGTCGATCGCCATCCAGTCTGGCTGGAAATCCACCGATGCGTCGAAGCCCAGCGCGTGCGGGTCGTCGCGCTCGTTGAAAAAGTTCTCCACCCGGCAGATGAAGAGCTCGCCGATGCCCGCCTTGCGGGCCTCGGTGCGCCAGATCGCGAGCGTGCGCTTCGGATCTGGAAGATGCCGCGCACGGTAGATGAGGACCAGCGGCTTGTCGTCGACCCTGATGTAGCGTGGGTCCCGGAAGAACTCGATCAGGTAATGGATGTGTTCGCGGTCGTCGTCGTCGTTGTAGTTCTGCCCGATCAGGACTTCCTGCTCTGCGCCATCCCAGCGCCGTGTCCAGTTCTCGTTCGCCCAGCACAGACAGAATGGGAAATCCGGCTCGCCCGAGGCGAGGATCTCCTCGACCGGGCGCTCGAGCAGCCGTTTGCCATTGAACCAGTAGTGGTAGTAGCAGAAGCCGTGGATGCCGTACTCACGTGCGAGCTCGGCTTGTGCGGCGCGCGCTTCGGGCAGGCGCAGGTCGTAGAAGCCCAGGTCGGCCGGCAATTGAGGCTGGTGATGGCCGGGGAAGCGGGGCGCAGCCTTGGTAACGTTCGTCCACTCGGTGAAGCCTTTGCCCCACCACGCGTCGTTTTCCGGAATGGGGTGGAACTGGGGGAGGTGGAACGCAATGAGTTTGGGGTGCATGAAGGACTCTCAGCGCGGCTTTCGCATCACGATCAGTGCCTGCGGGAGCTTTCCCTCGTCGATGAATGCGACGGGTTCCAGATAGCGCGACCAGACGCGGTCGACGAATCCGGGTGGCACCAGGGCTTCGCCGTAGAAGCTGGAGGGGCGCGCATCGCCACCCCCAGTCGCGGAGTAGAGGAACTCGCCCCGGTCATAGGCAGCATGGCAGGCCGCGACGTCGGTGAAGGACTGTGCGAGCTTGAGATGCCAAGGGTGCGTGATCTCGCCCGTCCGTCGAATCTGCTCGCAGTACTCGATGAAGCCTCGGCCCTGCGTGGTGATCGCGATCATGCCGCCGGGAGCAAGGATGCGAGCGAACTCCTCGATCCATGCGGTGGCAGCCGCTTCCGACAGATGCGAAAAGACCGAGTAGGCAATGACCAGATCGAAACCGCCGGCCTGAAGCTGCGTGGGCGGGGTGGGTGGCACCACCTCGAAGCTGCAACAGGGAAAGGTGTTGCGGCAAACGTCGATCAGGCTGGGATCGACATCGACGCCAACAATGTTGTCGGGTGAGATCTCCTTCATGAAGATGCGCGCATAGCGTCCCCAGCCAGTACCGAAGTCGAGGAGCCGGGTGGTAGCCGTGAGCGGATGATCTTGATCGGCGCACAGCGTCTTCACCGTGCGGTAGAAGTTGAACCCCTCGCGCAGCGCCGATTCGTTGCTTGATCCGACAATGCCTGTCTGAAGACCTTCGGCGGGAAACCCGGGAAGTGGAAAGCCCTGGTAGGCGGGCGTGTCCACGCTGCGGATGAGGACCTTGAGCCAGTCCTCGTCGGAGAGTGCATGGATTCGTGCCCAGGCGATGTTGCGTGCTCCGGTGCTCGGGTTCCCGGCGAGGCTGCGTAGCTCGGCCCGGAGCTCCGCGACCTCGGCCTGGAGGCGGTCGTTCTCCGCACGGGTCGCCGCAAGTTGGCTCACCAGTGACTCGTGTTCGTCGAGCGCCTTCCGCTGCTCGGGCGATGGCGTGCGCAGGTCGGAAAGCAGTCTCGCCCAGGCGATCGGTCCGAGTGCCGGTACCTTGCCGAGAATGTCGCGCACCAGGCCGTAATCGTCGTTGCCAGCGAAACCTGAGCGCAGGATGGGACTGAGTGTGGCGAGTGCTTCCTCGTACTGCTGTTCGATGCCTTGCACGAGTGCAAGGTTGCGCCGGGCGGTGACGGATTCCGGGTCGCGCTCCAGTGCCATGCTGAACAAAGAGATCGCGGTTTCAACGTCGCCCTGCCGTACTGCGAGACAGCCGAGGTCATGGTAAGCGCCTGACAACTGTGTTTCCGCCTGCACCATGGCCGTCAGAATGTCGGCGGCGTCGGCAAGCTGGTCCTTGGCGATGAGGCTACGGGCAGTCTCAAGTTGCTGGCGATCGTGATCGATGTCGATGATCTGCATGGCAGGCGTTCCGATGGGGTTGTCCGGTGCGTCTTGGGTGGTTGCGGCGTGGGTTGGCACAGTGTCGTGCGAGGCCGATAAGGGGGGGCTGGAGTGGGACGGTACGACCGTAGGAGGGGAGACCGGTGTTGGCACAACCATGGCTGCGGCGAAGTTGCGTAGCGTCTGCAGGGCTTCCTCGTGGCGGGAGAGGGTTGTGCGCAGTGTCACAGCCTCGTGGCGCAGATCGGTGAGCAGCCGCGCCCAGGCGACCGCGGACAACTCGGGTGCCGCGCCGAGGATACGGCGCACCAAGGTGAGTGCCTCGGCATCGTTCGGGTGCAGTCGCAAGAAGGGGCCGAGTGTGGCGAGACCGCCCTCGAAATCGCCGCGTCCGGCCTGCAGCATCGATGCGCCGAATGCCGCGCGGGCGCAATCGGGTGCAAGGGTCGCCGCAGCGCGCATCAGCTCGAGGGCTGCGTCCTGGTCATCCTGTTTGAGCGCAATCTCGGCCAGATCGGCATAGACCTCCCACACGGCCGACTCCTCTGTCGCGAGCGCGATCAGTGCTTCGGCCGCCTCCGCTACATGGCCCGCGGCCATCAACGCTGCAGCCGCGTCGTAGCGCTGGCGATCGGTCTGTGGGGCCGGGTCTTTCAGCGCTGCGGGCTCCGCTGCCAATGCGGCGTCGGCGAGTCGGATCACCGCTGCGGCAAGCGGTTCGACGGGGGCCGTCGTCCTGACGTCGTTTGAGCGGGCCGCGAGACGGCGGTTGAGCGGCAGTGTCGGATCAATCCGCCATTCCCGTTTCCCGGGCTCGCGGTGAGGAACAGGCGGATGCGGGTCTTGCACGAAACCGAGTGAGCGCGAGCCGCGCTCCACCTTGGCCCAGGATTCTGCAATGAGTTCGCGGATTTCGGGGCGCGCCTGATTCTGTCCGGGGTGGATGCGGAACCGGCTGAGGGGGCGAGTGAGATACACCGCCTCTCCCTGCGATAGCAGGTTGTGCCATGTCGCAATGTCGCCGACGACCCGGATGTCGTCATGGCCGTCGAACGAGGCGTAGTGCGGTCGTATCCATGCTAGATCGGTGCGGCGGAACATCACCGTCGTCGGCTCGCCAATGAAGTTCGACTGCAGCGCGATCACTGCGCCGGCCAGCGCTTCACCACGGAACACGCAGTCGTGCTCTGCGAGCGCCTCGGTGTGGTGGTCGTCGGGCAGAGGCGCGCCATCGCCGTCGATGCGCTGACGACGCGAGAACACCAGCGCGGCCTCTGGGGCGCGGCGGAAGGCTGCCACCATATGCTCGACGCAGTCGGGTTCGAGGAGATCGTCGTCGCACAGGAACTTGATGAAATCGCCGCGCGCTCGTTCGAGGCACTGTATGAAGTTTGCGCGACCGCCGATATTGACCGGGTTCGTGACCCACTCGATGCGGTCGTCCGCGCGGTGGCAGTCGGCGATCCGCCGCAGCAGATCGCCACCACTGTCGTCACAGACGAGGATATGCAGCCGAGGATAGGTCTGCGCCAGCGCACTCTCGAGGCAGGCGGAAAAATGTGCCGGTTTGAAGGCTGGGATTGCAACTGTCACCAGCGGCACCTCGCCTGCCCCCAGGCGGTGGTCCGGGGTGCGCAGTGTCAGTGCGCCGCTGCGAGGGGCAGCATCGACGAAGCCTGCGTAGCGAGCGCGGTCGACGAGTTGGGCGCGAGTCTCGTCATCGACGGCCTCGACGCGAAGCGTGCCGCCAGGGCGCAGCATGCGTCGATAGCCGCGCAGACGGCGAAGCTGTTCGCCAGCGGACTTGGCTGTCAAGGTGCCGTCATCGTCGATGGCTGCCAGCGTCGAAAAAGGGTCGGGCAGAAGAATGCTGGCGTCCGTTTGCAGCGTGGCGTTAGTCGAGGAGGCGGCTGCGCTGCTTGCCGTTTCGGCGGGCGCGATCGCTTGAGGGGCGACACGGGAGAAGATGAACGCGTGGTTCTCGAAGCGTGCCAAGTCGAGCACCTGTCCCCAATTGTGCGAGAACACCGGTTCGAAGCCGAGTGTGGCCATCGTCGCGATCAGGTCGTCGTCGGTGATGCCCCATTGCCAGATGTGATGGACGTCACGCCAGTTGCGATCGTGTGCGGGGTGTTTCTGGTCTAGCTTGCGGAACAAATCTGCATAGGTCGGATGGGCGCGATCGTGAGGTACGTTGCTGAAGTACGCATCCTCGCCCAGATCGAGCAACCTGACGGTGTGCTCGCCGGTGTACTGCTGGTTGAAGATCAGGATGTGTGACGCGCGTGCGGCATACATGCTCAGTATCTCGTGCCAATCCGGTCGTACTTGGTGAAGCAGTGTGTCGAACAGGAACACAACATCGAAAGGGGGCAATTGGGCGAAGACTTCTGCATCGCCGAAGTTCCCCTGTACATAGGTCAGGCGAGGCTCGTTCGCGAGCGCGCTGAGGAAGTTCGCTGTCGGATGTGTGTCGACCTCCGTGCCCCCCAGGCAGCCCCGTTGAGCGAGCGCATGGAACGCGTACACGCCATGCACCGCCCAGAGGCCGCCAAGGTCGATGAAGCGCCACGGGCCCGCGATGCGGCTGGCCACCTGCTCGATCAACTCGAGCTTGCCAGGATGCGGAGGATTGACGATTTCAGTCTGATTCATGGCGAGGGGCTTCGGATCGAAGATGGCGGAGGTAGGTTCCAATGTCGTTCGGGCTGCACCACATCAGCACGTCGAGGATCGAAAGATTGGGCTCGAAGGCATAGGGGCTGCAGTCATAGCGCAGGTCGTTCATTTCGGTGAACTCAAGTGCGATCTCTTTCGCGGCCCACTCTTCGGGGTGAAAGATATCGCGTCCTCCGGGAGGGTTGAGGTAGGCCTTCGCTCCCAAGCGGGCTGCAATGCGTAGCGCCCACTGACCGGCGTGCTCGACGTCGTCGATGGTGAAACCGAGTTGCGAGCAGCGCTGGGGCGCGAAGGATATGCCGAGCCGTTCTGCGACCGCGGCGAGGCTCGCAAGGTTGAGGCCGACCAGCGTATCGGTATCCGGGCGAGAGAAGGTGTCACGCACAAGATCGATTACGCCATGGAAATGCGGGGCGTGACGGCGGTAGTGCTGGAACTGGGCCAGCAGCCTGCGTTCAGCCTCGCCGCGCGCAACCAGTCGGATCGCAGACAGTGCCGTCCCGTGCGGCATTTTCTGCACTGGGATACAGAAATACTGCCAGCCACACGTAGGGTGCAGGATTCGGTTGCGATTCATCCAACTGCGCCGGTTGTACTGCACGATATCGAACGCAACCCATTGGTCGACCTGCGCCATGAGTTCGAAATAACCGATGTAGGGAAAGGGATAGGGTTGCATGATGCCGAGTTTCATGCGGTCGGAATTCCGTCGGGGCGCTTTCGCAAGTGGCGGGCAATTGCGTCCGATTCTGCACTGGCGAGATCGATCAGGTCGCAGATCCGTTCGGCGACGTCGTATGTGATGGTGGGGCCGAGCGGAATCTGCAGGGTTCGACGACAGAGCGTTTCGGTGCAGGGCAGGGTGACGTCACCGTGCTGTTCGACATAGGGATAAAGGCGATTGACGCCGGGATGGAAGTAGCGCCGTGCCTGGATGTTCTCGGCGCGGAGCAACTCCAGCAATTCGTCGCGTGTCAGTCTCGCTTCATCGTCCAGCTCGAGTACCGCATACTGGTAATTGTGTGCCTCGCCGTCCGGGTAATCGTAGAGCCGGACTCCGCACCAGGCGGGCGAGCGCTCGCGATACCGAGTGAATATGCGGCGATTGTGGTCGCGGTGCATCTCGAAGTGCCGCAGAGATAGCAATGCCATTGCGGCTTGCGCTTCGCTCATCTTGCCGTTGATGCGCAGGCCGACATCGGCGAAGGTGCCGCTTTGATGAAAGTTGCGAATGGTCCGCGCGCGAGCGGCGATCTCGTCATCATTAGTGGTCAGGCAGCCGCCTTCCGCGCCGCTGACGATCTTGGTGGCATGAAACGAGAAGGCCTCTATGCGGCCGAGACCGCCGATCGGCTTGCCGGCATGGGTGCATCCGAAGGCGTGTGCGGCATCGTAGAAGAGTTGGATGCCGTGCAGGTCGCAGAGTGTCTGAAGACCGACGGGGTCGCATGGCCTTCCCCAAAGGTGAACGCCGAGGACCGCGCAGGTCCTTGGGCCAATCCGGGGTGCCACCGTCGCAGCGGTCAAACCATGCGTGTCAGGATCCACGTCGGCGAACACCGGTTCCAGGCCTGCCCATGTAAGCGCCTGTACGGTACCTGGAAACGTGAACGCCGGCACGATGACTTCACCATCAAGGCGCAATGCACGCGCAGCGATCATCAGCGCGATCGTGCCATTCGTGACGCAGATTGCATGTTGAACGCCGAGTTGGCGTTCGACGGCCGCCTCCAATTCGGCAACGCGTGGTCCGTGATTCGTGTAGTAGCCGCGCTCGAAGATGTCGGTGAACATATCCTCGAACTCGGACCAGGGCGGGAGGTTGACCTGTCCGACCGAAATTTCCTCGGCGAAGCTTGGAGGGCCTCCGAAAAGGGCCAGTTGTTCCAGCGAGCTCTTCTTCATTTCGCATCCTGATGCGCGGCGAGTGCGGCACGTATGGCGGCGGCGTTGGACGAAACGAACTGGACCAGCGATGCAAGCCGTGCGATATCCGTCGTGTTCACCATTTCCCCCGTTGGCATCTGAACGATGCATTGGGCCAACGCCTCGGCGACCGGCAAGGAACGATGCCGCGAATCGTCTTGCAGATGCAGTGCGGGGGCGTAGTACGCGCGGGCCAATGCCCCCTCGGCGCGAAGGATGGAGACGAGCGCATCACGCGGGATCGGCCAGTCTGTTGCCAGTTTGAGAAGGGGGAACTCGGCATTGGTGGCTTCATCTCCTGGATAAGGTATCCAGGAGATGCCCGGAATGCCTCGAAACGCTTGCTGGTAGGCGTCGAGCCGGGCATGGTTGCGTGAGATGACGACCGGCAACTTGTCCAATGAGGCAAGCGCGCTGGCCGCATGGACTTCATTGAGCTTGCCATTCAGCCCAAGTGTGTCGATTGATGATTCGCCCGAGTAGCCGAAATTGCGTTTGCGGCGCATCAAGGCAGCGAGCTCGTCGTCGTTCGTCGTGATGTACCCCCCTTCGAATCCGTTGAGCAACTTGGTTGCGTGAAGACTGAATACCTCCGCGATACCGAAGCCGCCGATCGGTTTCCCGCGGAAGGTGGCACCCAGACCGTGAACTGCGTCAAACAGCAGTGGCAGCCCGAACTGCTCGCACATTGCCGAGAGCTCGTCGATCGGGCAGGGGCTGTTGGCCTGATGTACGCCTAGCATCATGATCGTGTCATCACGCAGTGCGTCGGCAACGCTGGTTGCCGTAAGGGTATGGGTGTCAGGGGCGACATCGCAGAAGACGGGCGTCAGCCCTGCCCAGCGGACGATATGAGGCAGTCCGGTGTACGTGAATGTGGGGATTACGACGCTGCCCTTGCGACCGTCGGCAATGGTCTCGATGAGGGTGATGAGCGCCAGCCCTGCGTTCGCGTAGGCAATGCAATGCCTGACTGCGTGGTAATCGGCCAGCCGTGCTTCCAGTTCCTGCACCAGAGGGCCGTTGTTCGACAGGCGGCGGGAATCGAAAGCACTCTTCATTAGTGAGAAGAAGCGTTCGGTGTCGGGTTTCGCGAGCTGACCGATTGGCCGGGGGCGATCGAACAGGGGCCGTCCACCAAACAGGGCAAGATCGGCAACAGCGTGTTTGTCGGTCATGGCGGTTGCCTCAAGACAAGAAGGACGCAAGCGGCGTGCCTTCGAGCTCGGCGACGATGGCTGTGCTGATCGCCGGATCGAGAGAGGCTGTCCAGCGGGAGGTAACACTTGGGTGCTTGAATACCGCGCGCGGATGGTCCTTGTGCTCGACTTGCGACTCGCGCAGGAACGTCTCGGTCTGCGAATGGAGTGTCAATCCAAGCGTGTCGAGCACGCTGGTAGTGCACGCGATCGGCGTGCAAACCCACTTTTCATAGTGAGCCAGGTGGAACCGGTTGGGGTAGCGCTGAGCGAGATTCAGGTACAGCAGGGCGACCGCCTTCCAGTCCTCGAATCCCCAATACTCCCCAGGCGCCGTCTTGCGGCAGCGCCCGCTTCGCCATTCGGTGCTTGGGTCTGCACCGGCAGGGAATTCGAGCGGATTGCTCAGCCATGAGTGAATCGCAGCACGCGGATCCCGTACGATGCCGATGACGTGGGCGTTAGGGACGAGATCGAGCAGGTGGGGCAGAAGATGGTGATATCGCGTTGATTTGATTGCAAGAATGGACGGTGTCGCGTCACGCTCGGGGAAGTGCGGCACCAGCGCATCGCGGCGCAGATAGTCTTGGTCGAGGTACTCGCTACGCGTGTCATAAGTGTCCTGCAGCAATGCCGACCATTCATCGGCGGTACTGTGCTCGTTCAAGGCGTTCTTGAACTCGTACGAGAACAGCGGGCAGAGCTTGTAGCGCACGGAGGGGTGCGAGGCGAAGATCTGGCCGATCCAGTTCGTACCTGAACGGGGCATGCCCGCGATCCATACGATTTTCTGCATTGAGCGCCTCAAACAAGCGGGGTGAGAATCGCGTCAAAACGATAATGGGCAGCGTAGAAGTCAGCGGGCATGAGCCGCGTTTGGCAGTGCCAGCCGCTTCGCTGTGCCAAGGCAATGAAGCCCTGTTGAGTATGCCAGACGCCGATTGCTGACCGGGGCGTATCGAGTTCGGGGGTGCCAGGCATGTCCCTGCCGAAGAATTCGGTCGCCCGGTCGCGATCGGGAATGTTTCCGATCACGATCCGAGAGATTCTCGGACATTTGGTGCGCAGCAGGGCCAGAACGGCGCCTGCCCGCTCGGGGGACAAGTACTGCAGCGAACCGTAACACACGGCTTTGGTGAAATCGCTCCGTAGATCCGCTGACTGGAGGTAGTCCAGGACTTCCGACAGGAGAAAACGTTCGGGTCTATCGGGTGCGAAGCGGCTGCGTGCCACTTCGATCAGGTAGGGTGAAGCGTCCACGCCGACACCGTCTGCACACGCCGCGAACCAGTGTGTCGATAGCGCGCCATTTCCGCAGCACAGATCAAGCAGAACGTCACTTTCAGACAGGGCCAGTGCGGCCGAGGTGTTGCTCAGAATCAGCTGGATCTGTTCTTCGGGCAAGGGCGTGCCCTGGACGGTACGCTTTACCTGTCCCCAGAGATCATTGGGGTCGCAGGTTCGTGCATGGGCATCATAGCTATCGTTTTCGGGCGTGGAAGGCTTCATTGCGGGTTTCCGTATCGGTCGGCTGGGTCATCAGCAGCCAAGCGAATATTGCCGCCAGTTTCTCTGGGCTGAGTGGGGGGGGGGGCGCTGCATCGTCATGCCCAGCGGGGTCCAGAGGGAATAGTTCCTCTCTGCCGAAATAGGTGTTGGCCACGAATCGGTTGCCCGCCGCGTAACGTTTGCGGATGACGCAACGGCTCGCCTTGGTATGTAGTGGCGTGTCGTCGAGACCCAAGGTGGCGGCCTCCGCTGAAAGACGGATCAATTGTTTGTGATAGCGGCGTTTTTCGGGCGTTGGTAAGGGCAGGCGATTGATGACGCGTTGGAACTCGAGCAGGTCTCTTACCAGACGCGGATTTGCTTTGCAATCAGCGGATTCCAGCTCCACAGTGGAAATGCCGAGCAACGCGGTGAAGTCGCGGCAAACATCGAAATCGGGCTCGTCCGCGTAAAGGCGCACGACGACACGTTGCCGACCGAACACCTTCGCCCATTGGGCCAATCTGTCTTCGTAGTCCCATAGGTCGTCATAGTCGTCTATGCTCTGCTCGAAACTCGCACTGTAGCCGAGGGCCTTCACCAACTGGTTGTACCAGGATTCGATTGCATCCTCCTGGCGCCGGATGTAAACGACGACGGCAACCGAGTCGGGCGTGTAGCCGAGCGTGTCGAGCATGTCCCTGACGCTCGTGGGGTTCGACAGCCAGTAGAAATTCTCGCTACTCAGGATCAGGTGGGCGCCCGGGCGAATGTCGAGTAATTGTCGAAGGCGCTCGAGCAGCGCCCCGATGGATTCGGTTTGGGGGGTCGCCCATTCCGGATAACCTCCGCCCGTGAGAAACGCAAGGTCATGTTGACCGAAGCCGCGTTCGATGGAACTCGGATACACAAAGCCTGCGTTTGCAAGGTGTTCGCGACGCTGCGTCAGGAAGTGCTGAAGGGCCGTCGATCCTGTTTTGGGCGCGCCGATGTGGAGAACACAGCGTGTACGCTCGGGAAGCGAGCTGTCTTCTGCAAGTGATGTCGACATGGGCTTTGTAGTGTCAGGTGGTCTGTCTCTCGCGACGCCAGTCCTTCGAGGAGCAGGCAGGTCTGTATCCTTGCGCGCGTCGATCGGGAACAGAGCGTACATCACGGCTTAGGACACAGCGAGCTGCACGCCTCCACGTTGCGATGGGGTTTAGAGTACTGCATCCGTTGACGGCTAATTGAGTCGAATAGGCACGGAATCCGCCTACTTATCGAAAATGTCCGCCTAGTGTCGGCTGTATCGATACAGCCGTCATCGTGTCCTCGCTTCGCGCAAAAAAAAGAGAGTCCCTTGTGGGGACTCTCCTGGAGCGCGTTCTTGGTGCCTTACCCCTGCAGCAACGACAACACCTGCTGCGGCAGCGCGTTGGCCTGGGATAGCATTGCCGTACCGGCCTGCTGGAGGATCTGAGCGCGGGTCAGGTTGGCCGTCTCCGCCGCGAAGTCTGTATCCCGAATCCGGGAACGGGACGCAGACAGGTTCTCGGACGAAATCTGCAGGTTGGCGATCGTGGTTTCGAAGCGCGACTGCAGGGCGCCGAACTTGGCGCGCTGGCCATTGATTGCGGACAGCGCCGCGTCGACCATCGCCAGCGTCCGCTGTGACGATTCGACGGAGCTGACGTCCAGATTGCTGACGGCCTGCAATTGCGACGCAGCCGACGTGTTGTTGAAGAAGTCCGTCGTGTTCGGCGCCTGAATGCTGAAAGAGCGATCGGAGTCGATGATCAGCTGGCCCGTGCCGATCGCCGTGGCTCCGGCCGCCGTCGAGGTCCCGCCGATGGTGGCGGTTGCAGAGCCGGAGGCCGAGTTGGCGATCGTGATGTTCTCGCCCGAGGCGTTTAGCAGGGTGATGCCGTCGCCCGAATCGTTGACCCGCGCGGTGACACCCGTTTTGGCCGACACGTCGTTGAACGCATTGATCGCGGAGGCAAGTCCATCGTTGTCTTCGGTACCGATCGTGAATGAGATCGTGACAGCCGTGCTGTTATCGGAGGTGACGTCGAACTTGTAGCTTGTGTTCGGCGTGCTGAAGTCGATGTCGAACTCGGTCCGTGCGGTCGCGGTCACGCCAGTCGTCCCGCTTTCCCCGTTGATCAGTCCAGCTACGTTCTTGGCTGAAGCGCCAGGGGCGGTTAACACGCTCGCCGTGCCCGCTGCGCCGCTGATCGTGATTGTTCCGCCTGCAACACGATTGGCCGCGGCGGCAGAGGATGGCAGGGCAAACTCGGTGCTGCCGGGTGTCAGATCACCTTCGGCGCCAGAGTTGGCAGCCGCTTGCGCCCCAATCCGATAGCCACCATATTGGCTTGTGCTGAAGTTTGCTGTGGTGGCCTGGATGGTCTGGCCGGCATTTGCACCGATCTGGAAGGTCGCGGTTGCGAACGTGCCGTCGAGCAGCTTGCGACCGTTGAACTCCGTGGACTTGGCGATCCGGTCGAGTTCCGCGGTCAGCTGGTTCACTTCCGCGTTCAGGGCTTGCCGGTCGGAGGCGGAGTTGGTGGCATTGGCCGACTGCACGGCGAGTTCGCGGACGCGCTGCAGGATGTCCCCGGCGGACTGCAAGGCGCCCTCGGCCGTTTGTGCCAGCGAGATGCCGTCGTTGGCGTTGCGCCGCGCCTGATCCTGACCGCGGATCTGGGACGTCATCCGCTCGGAAATCGCCAGGCCCGCCGCGTCGTCCTTGGCGCTGTTGATGCGCAGACCCGAGGACAGGCGCTGCAGCGAGGTCGCGAGCGAGCCCTGCGAGGTGTTCAGGTTGCGCTGCGCGTTGAGCGAAGCGATGTTGGTGTTGATGACTTGAGCCATGATTGATCTCCGAGGGTGTCCGTTGCGTTTGCAGTACGGCCAGCGTTGTCGGAATGCCAGGTCCGGGGGTAGAACGTGGTCGTGCTTGACAGGCTCTTAGCGAATACCGTGCCAAGCAGACAAATCCGATTCTATGGGGGTGGGGAGGCGCGCAAAGGCCGGAAAATGCCGGTTTACAGGCGCCAATTCGGCAAACCTTGCCGGTCTTGCCGTGTTGTGGATGGGCGGATTGCCGGTGGCGTCGTGCAGCACTGCGCGACGCACAAGGATTGCCGGAGACGATTCCGGCGTGGAGTCTCATCCCCAGCCGCTGATATATTCAGGGCCATGAGAGCCAAGGCGCCGCACGTGACCCGAGCTTTGGGTGAGCGCATCGACATCGTCCCCTACGACGCCGCCTGGCCAGCGAGTTTCGAGGCCGAGGCGGCCGAACTGCGCCGCCTGCTGCCGTCGGAGCTGGTCGGTCGCATCGAGCACTTCGGCAGCACGGCGGTGCCGGGGCTGGCGGCGAAGCCCATCATCGACATGATGGCCGAGGTTCCGTCGCTGGCCGTGGTGGCGCAGCGCATCGCACCGATCCTGACCCCGCTTGGCTACGAGTTCTTCTGGCGCGATGCCGAGCGCGGCCTGCCGGGCATCGCCTACGCCTGGTTCATCAAGCGCGACGCCGAGGGGCATCGCACGCACCATATCCATTGTCTTGAAGCGCGCTCGTCGGAATGGGAGCGTCTGCTGTTCCGCGACTACCTCCGCGCGCATCCCGAGACAGCGCGCGAGTACGACGCGCTGAAGCGTCGTATTGCCGAGAAGCATCCGGATGACCGGGTGGCTTATTCGAAGGCGAAGACGGGTTTCGTCCGGCGTGTGATGGATGCCGTGCGGCGGGAATCCACCCGCTGAAAAAGGGAAACCCGCCTTTCGGCGGGTTTCTTCTGACGATGTCTTGCCGCCTTCGCGTTTACTTCTTGCGCATCGGCGGCAGGTCGGTGCAGCTGCCGTGGGCCACTTCGGCCGCCATGCCCACCGTCTCGCCCAGGGTCGGGTGCGGGTGGATGGTCTTGCCGATGTCGACCGCGTCGGCGCCCATCTCGATCGCCAGGCAGACCTCGCCGATCATGTCGCCGGCCGACGGGCCGACGATGGTGCCGCCGATGACGCGGTGCGTTTCGGCGTCGAAGATCAGCTTGGTGAAGCCGTAGTCGGCGCCGTTGGCGATGGCGCGGCCGGATGCCGCCCACGGGAACTTGGCGGTCTCGACCTTCTTGCCTTCGGCCTTGGCCTGCGCCTCGGTGTAGCCGACCCAGGCCACTTCGGGGTGGGTGTAGGCCACGCCCGGGATCACGGTGGCGTCGAAAGCGGCCTTATGGCCCGCAGCGACTTCGGCCGCGACGTGCGCCTCATGTACCGCCTTGTGGGCGAGCATGGGCTGGCCGACGATGTCGCCGATGGCGAAGATGTGCGGCACGTTGGTGCGCATCTGCGCATCCACCGGGATGAAGCCGCGCTCGCCGACGATGACGCCCGCCTTGTCTGCGCCGATCTTCTTGCCGTTGGGCGCGCGGCCGGCCGACTGCAGGATCATGTCGTAGCGCACGGGCTCGGCAGGCGCCTTGTCGCCCTCGAACTTCACCCACAGGCCGTCTTCCTTGGCCTCGACCGCGACGGTCTTTGTCTTCAGCATGATGTTGTCGAAGCGGTGGGCGTTCTGCTTCTCCCACACCTTGACCGCGTCGCGGTCCGGCCCCTGCATCAGGCCGTCCATCATCTCGACGACGTCGATGCGCGCGCCCAGCGTGGAATACACCGTGGCCATTTCCAGGCCGATGATGCCGCCGCCGATGACCAGCATCTTGCCCGGCACCTGACGCAGCTCCAGCGCGCCGGTGGAATCGACGATGCGCGGGTCCTTCGGAATGAAGGGCAGGTGCACCGCAGCGGAGCCCGCGGCGATGATGCACTGCTTGAACTTCACCACCTTCTTGGCGCCGGTCTTGTCCTGGCTGGTGCCGGTGGTTTCCTCGACCTCGAGATGATGCGGGTCGAGGAAGTGGCCGTAGCCGCGGATGACGTCGACCTTGCGTGCCTTGGCCATGCCGGCCAGGCCGCCGGTGAGCTTGCCGATGACGCCGTCCTTGTGCTTGCGCAGCGCGTCGACGTCCACCGTGGGCTTGGCGAACTTGATGCCGGCGGTGTCGACGTGCTCGGCTTCCTCGATGACCGCGGCGACGTGCAGCAGCGCCTTGGACGGAATGCAGCCCACGTTCAGGCACACGCCGCCGAGGCTGGCATAACGCTCGATGATCGCGGTCTTGAGGCCGAGGTCGGCGGCGCGGAAGGCCGCCGAGTAGCCGCCGGGGCCGGCGCCGAGCACGACCAGGTCGTATTCGACATCGGCGCTACCGCCGTGCGCAGCGGCGGCGGGTGCAGTCGCGGGCGCGGTGGTCGGGGCGGGCGCCTCTGCCGAGGTCGCTGCCGAGGCAGTCGTTGACTCGACCTTCAGCAGCACCGCGCCCTCGGC
This sequence comes from Thauera humireducens, assembly GCF_001051995.2. NCBI lineage: Bacteria > Pseudomonadati > Pseudomonadota > Betaproteobacteria > Rhodocyclales > Zoogloeaceae > Thauera > Thauera humireducens. Next base: position 285,990 of record NZ_CP014646.1, read on the forward strand.
GACCTTGTCGCCGACCGCGACCAGCACTTCCTTGACCACGCCGGCGGCCGAGGACGGCACGTCCATCGTCGCCTTGTCGGATTCGAGCGTGCAGATCGCGTCGTCTACATTGATGCTGTCGCCGACCTTTACGAACAGCTCGATGACCGGCACGGAATCGAAATCGCCGATGTCCGGAACCTTCACTTCAACTAGGCTCATGGCGATCTCCTTACAGCATCACGCGGCGGAAATCCGCCAGCAGTTGCGCGAGGTACACGTTGAAGCGGGTGGCCAGCGCGCCGTCGATGACGCGGTGGTCCGCCGTCAGCGACATCGGCAGCGTCAGGCGCGGCACGAATTGCTTGCCGTCCCACACCGGCTTCATCACCGACTTGTTGACGCCCAGGATGGCGACTTCCGGCGCATTGACGATCGGGGCGAAGTAGGTGCCACCGATGCCGCCCAGCGAGCTGATCGTGAAGCAGGCGCCGGACATGTCGGCCGGGCCGAGCTTGCCGTCGCGCGCCTTTTTGGCCAGCGCGCCGGTCTCAGAAGCGATCTCGAACACGCTCTTCTTGTCGGCGTCCTTCACCACCGGCACGACCAGGCCGTTCGGGGTGTCGGCCGCGAAGGCGATGTTGAAGTACTTCTTGTAGACCAGATTGTCGCCGTCGAGCGAGGTGTTGAACTCGGGGAACTCCTGCAGCGCACGCACCGAGGCCTTGATGATGAAGGCGAGCATGGTGAGCTTCTTGCCCGACTTCTCGTACTCCTTGTTCATCTGCACCCGGAAGGCTTCCAGGTCGGTGATGTCGGCATCCTCGTGGTAGGTCACCGCCGGGATCATCACCCAGTTGCGGGCGAGGTTCTGGCCGGAGATCTTCTTGATGCGCGACAGCGGCTTGACCTCGACCTCGCCGAACTTGGCGAAATCGACCTTGGGCCACGGCAACAGATCAAGGCCTCCGCCCAGGCTTGCGCCGGCGGCCGCAGCCGGGGTCTTGCCCGGGACCACGCCGGTCGTCATCGCGCCCTTGATGAAGGCGGCGACGTCTTCCTTGAGGATGCGACCCTTCGGACCGGTGGCCCTGACCTGACCGAGATCGACGCCCAGCTCGCGGGCGAAGGCGCGCACCGAGGGGCTGGCGTGCACCTTGCCGCCGACCTTGACGGCGGACGGCGCGGCAGCCGGCATCGCCGCCGGGGCGCTGGCAGCGGGGCTGCCGTCGGCCAGTGGGGCGGGCGAGGGTGCGGCAGCCGGGGCTGCTGCGGCGGCAACAGGGGCGACCGGAACGGCGGCAACGGCGGCGCCTGCGGTCTCGACCTTCAGCAGCACGCTGCCTTCGCCGACCTTGTCGCCGACCTTGACCAGCACTTCCTTGACCACACCAGCAGCCGACGAGGGCACGTCCATCGTGGCCTTGTCCGATTCCAGCGTGGCGATGGCGTCATCCACCTTGATGGTGTCGCCGACCTTCACGAACAGTTCGATGACGGGTACGGCGTCGAAGTCGCCGATGTCCGGCACCTTCACGTCGACCACGCCACCGGCGGCGGCCGGGGCCGCAGGGGCAGGCGCTGGGGCAGCTGCGGCGGCAACCGCAGGCGCCGTGGCTGGCGCAGGCGCGGCCGCGACCGGTGCCGGGGCTGCGGCGGCAGCACCCGACGCCTCGACCTTGATCAGCACGGTGCCTTCGGCAACCTTGTCGCCGATGCCGACCAGGATCTCCTTGACCACGCCGGCGGCGGACGAGGGCACGTCCATCGTCGCCTTGTCCGATTCCAGCGTCGCGATCGCGTCATCGACGGCGATGGTGTCGCCGACCTTCACGAACAGCTCGATCACCGGCACGGCGTCGAAGTCGCCGATGTCCGGAACCTTCACTTCAATGAGTTGGCTCATGTTCTTGTCTCCTTGCCTGCTCAGACCGACATCGGGTTCGGCTTGGCCGGGTCGAGGTTGTACTTGACCATCGCCGCGGCGACCTTGTCGCGGCCGATCACGCCGTCATCGGCCAGCGCCTTCAGTGCGGCCAGCGTGACCCATTGGCGATCCACCTCGAAGAAGTGGCGCAGCTGCTCGCGGGTGTCGGAGCGGCCGAAACCGTCGGTGCCCAGCGTGACGTAAGTGCGGTCGAGCTGCGAGCGGATCTGCTCGGGGAACATGCGGATGTAGTCGGTGGCGGCAACGATCGGACCTTCGAAGCCGGCCAGCTTCTGCTGCACGTGGGTCTTCTTCGGCTCTTCCATCGGGTGCAGCAGGTTCCAGCGCTCGATGTCGTGGCCGTTGCGGGCCAGTTCGTTGAAGCTGGGCGCGCCCCAGATGTCGGCCTCGACGCCCCAGTCGGCCTTCAGCAGTTCGGCGGCGGCGATCACTTCGCGGAAGATCGTGCCCGAGCCCATCAGCTGCACGCGCGGGGCCTTGGCCTCGGCGCCCTTGCGGAACAGGTACAGGCCCTTGAGGATGTCGCTCTCGGCCCCGGCCGGCATCTCGGGATGTTCGTAGTTCTCGTTCATCACCGTGATGTAGTAGTAGATGTCCTCCTGCTCGGCGAACATCCGGCGCATGCCGTCCTGCACGATCACCGCGACTTCGTACTGGAAGGTCGGGTCGTAGCTGACGCAGTTCGGGATCATGTTGGCCATCAGCAGGCTGTGGCCGTCCTCGTGCTGCAGGCCTTCGCCGTTCAGCGTGGTGCGGCCGGCGGTGCCGCCGATCATGAAGCCACGGGTGCGCTGGTCGGCTGCCGCCCAGCACAGGTCCATGGTGCGCTGCAGGCCGAACATCGAATAGAAGATGTAGAACGGCACCATCTGCACGCCATGCACGCTGTAGGCCGTGCCGGCGGCGATCCAGTCGGCCATCGCGCCGGCTTCGTTGATGCCTTCCTGCAGCACCTGGCCGGTCTGGCTTTCCTTGTAGAACATGAGCTGGTCATGGTCTTCCGGTACGTACTTCTGGCCTTCCTGGTTCCAGATGCCGTACTGGCGGAACATGCCTTCCATGCCGAAGGTGCGGCTCTCGTCCGGCACGATCGGCACGATGTGCTTGCCGATCTGCTTGTCCTTCAGCAGCGTGTTCATGATGCGCACGATGGCCATCGTCGTCGACAGCTCGCGACCCTCGCCCGAGGCCTTGAGCAGCGCGGCAAAGGCGTCCAGCGCGGGCACGGCCAGCGGCTCGGCCTTGGTGCGGCGCTGCGGCAGGAAGCCGCCCAGGTCCATGCGGCGCTGCATCATGTACTTGTATTCGGCCGAGCCTTCCTCGAACTTCAGGTAGGGCAGATCCTCCAGCTTGTCGTCCGGCACCGGCAGGCCGAAGCGGTCGCGGAAGCGGCGGATCGCGTCGACATCCATCTTCTTCTGCTGGTGCGAGATGTTCATCGCCTCGCCGGCCTGACCCATGCCGAAGCCCTTGATCGTCTTGGCGAGGATCAGCGTGGGCTGGCCCTTGTGCTCGGAGGCGGCCTTGTAGGCGGCGAAGATCTTGAACAGGTCGTGGCCGCCGCGGTTGAGCTGCCACACCTGGTCGTCGGTCCAGTCGGCCACCAGCGCCTTGAGTTCGGGCGTGTTGAAGAAGTGCTCGCGCACATAGGCGCCGTCCTTGGCCTTGAAGGTCTGGTACTCGCCGTCGCAGGCTTCCATCATGCGGCGCTTGAGGATGCCCTTCTTGTCGCGAGCGAACAGCGCGTCCCAGGCCGTACCCCAGATGACCTTGATGACGTTCCAGCCCGCGCCGCGGAACTCGGACTCGAGCTCCTGGATGATCTTGCCGTTGCCGCGCACCGGGCCGTCCAGGCGCTGCAGGTTGCAGTTGATGACGAAGACCAGGTTGTCGAGCTTTTCGCGCGCGGCCATGCCGATGGCGCCCAGCGATTCGACCTCGTCGGTCTCGCCGTCACCGAGGAAGGCCCACACCTTGCGCTTCTCGGCGCGGGCGGCGTCGATCATGCCGCGGCTGGCCATGTACTTCATGAAGCGCGCCTGGTAGATGGCGCACAGCGGGCCCAGGCCCATCGACACGGTGGGGAACTGCCAGAAGTCGGGCATCAGCCAGGGGTGCGGGTAGGACGAGATGCCCTTGCCGCCCACTTCCTGGCGGAAGTTGTCCATCTGCGCTTCGGTCAGGCGGCCCAGCATGAAGGCGCGGGCATAGACGCCAGGCACCGAGTGGCCCTGGAAATAGATCATGTCGCCGTCGTGCTGCTCGGAGGGCGCGTGCCAGAAGTGCGAGAAGCCGACGTCGTACAGGGCAGCCGCCGAGGCGAACGAGGCGATGTGGCCGCCGACGTTGGTGTTCTTGTTCGCGCGCACCACCATCGCCATCGCGTTCCAGCGGATGTAGGAGTGCAGCTTGATTTCCATGTCAGCGTCGCCGGGGTAGGGCGGCTGCTGTTCGGCCGGAATCGTGTTGATGTACTCGGTGGTGGCCGAGTAGGGGATGTTCACCCCTTCCTGGCGGGCGGTCGCGATCAGGGTCTCGATCAGGTAGTGGGCACGCTGCGGGCCTTCGTGTTCGACGACGGCCGCGAGTGCTTCGATCCATTCCTTCGTTTCCTGCGCATCCGTGTCGGTTTGCGGGAGAACGTTGCTGATTCCGGTCATGGTTTGTCTCCTCATGACGTTCGGTTGGCGAACCCTGCCTGGTGGGCAGGACACTGTTTGGTACGGACGCAGCCCTCCCGACAACCGGATGGCTGATTTTTCGAACTATAAAACGCCTTTTCGCTATGTGCAATATCTAAATCAGGGAGGTGCACGCGGACGGCGCAACGGGGCGTTCGCGGCGGCGCCGTGGAATGGAACAGAAACGGCGCGCTCACATGGATGAGGGCGCCGTCGTTTGGGCAGGGTCAGGACTTGGGAAAAGGATCGGCCGGGGGCGAGGGAGGGAGGGAGAGTCCCCCGGCCGATCAGGCAAACGTGGAAACCAGGGCCGTTCATGGCCACATCGCGCGCTGGCGGTCGGCCTCGTAGGCAAACACGACCTGGCCGTTGCGCACTTCGCCGACGTGGATCTGATGAGGCGAAGTGAGCGTCTCGTGCTGGTCGCGCAAGTAGGGACGCGCATAGGTCATGATGACGCCTCTCACCGGTTCGCGCAGATCCTCGAGCGCTGCGCGAATGCGGTCACCCTCGAGGCTGTTCGCCTGGCGGATGGCCGCCGCGAGCAGAAGCGCAGAATCATACCCCTGTGCGGCGGCAGGGGGGACGGGAATGCGCTGGGTGCCGGTCGCACGCTGCCAGGCGTCGAGGAAATTGCGCGCGGCGGGGGTGGCCGGGTCGGGGATGAAGGTCTGCGGCATGCGTGCGCCTTCTGCATTGGGGCCGGCGTTGTCGATGAAGTTGGACATCGCCAGGGTCCAGCTGCCGATGATCGGCACGCGCCAGTTGAGTCGTGCCAGCGTGTTGGCGATCTGCGCGAGCTCCGGGCCGATGCCGTAGGTGAGCACGGCCTCGGCGCCGGCATCGCGCGCGTGTTGCAGCGGCGCGGTCATGTCGGCCTGACGCAGCTGGAAGCGCTCGACCGCTACGGGCGAGATCCGGCTCCGCCGCAAGGCCTCGATGAGATCCTCGCTGCCCAGCACGCCGTAGTTGGTGGCGTCGTGAAAAATGGCGAGCCGTTGCAGGCCGCGGCGCGTCACCGCCTCGTCCACGATCACCTGGGCCTGCACGCTGTCGTTGGCGGACACGCGGAAGATGTAGTTGTCGGCGAACTCGGGGGGCAGGAACTGGCGCGTGATCAGGGTGCCGGTGGCCACCGAAGTGATCATCGGGATGCGCGCCAGTTGATAGTGGCGCTGGCTGGCCAGCGCGACGCCGGTGTTGACGATGCCGAGCGCGGCGACGATGCCCTCGCGCTGGATCAGCTCCTGTGCGATCTGCGCCCCGCGCTCGTTGCGCGCCTCGTCGTCGCGTTCGATCAACTGTATCGGGCGGTCGAGCAGCCCACCGGCGGCGTTGATCTGGCTGGCTGCAATGCGGATGCCTTCGCGCATCGAGATCCCCATCGGGCTCGAGCCGCCGGTGAAGGGGCCGCAGACGCCGATGCGGATGGGCTCGATGTCGGCGGCGCGGACCGAAACCGCGCGTCCGCCGAGTGCGCAGGCGGCGAGAAGGGGAAGGGCGGCAAGCACGCGGCGCCGGGTGGCGGAAGGCATCATGGTTCGACTGTAGGGGTTGGCAAGGGCGCTGAAATATTGGCGAAAACCCGACTGGCGGCGTACGGGTTAAACCGGATGACGGGCGGACAGGGGCTCGCCGACAATCGGTGGCCCGATATTGCGCCGCGTCATCAATCCACATCAGCGACCTGACTGGCCGTCATTTTCCCATGTCCGAACCTGCGTCCGCGCGCGGCAGTCCGCCGCGCTGGTATTGGGCCGCCCCTTATGTGGCGGTGGTGTTCTTCGCCCTGAGCATGCTGGCCCTGGTCTGGCTGCTGCAGCAGCGCGAACTCGAGACCGAGCGCGGCGCCATCGTGCGCGACCTGCAATGGGCCGAGCAGACCATGCGCCGGCAGATGCTGGGCACGGAGGAGTTCCTTGGCCAGCTCGCGCGCGATGTCGCTGCCGACGCGCTGGATCACGACGGCTTTCAGCTGCGGGCCAACCAGCACATCGCCAACAACAGCGAACTGGCGAACATCGCCTGGGTGGGGGCGGACCAGATCGTGCGCTGGACCGCGCCGTTCGACACCACCGACTGGCTCAGCGGCGAAGCGCTGGCCGGCGAGCAGATCCGCCTCATCGAACGGGCGCGCACTTCCGGCCGGCTTGCCTATGGCGACGCCTACCGCACGGCGCGCGGCGACACGGTGCTGGAGGTCTACACCCCGGTGCTGCGCGGCGGCGAGTTCCGCGGCGCGGTGGTGGGCGCCTATTCGGTCGAACGCATGGTGCGCCACCTGGTGCCGGCCTGGTTCGCGGACAAGTACCGCCTGGCGCTGCGCAGCGCACGCGGCGAGGTGCTGGCGGTCAGCTCGACGCTGCAGGCCATCGACGAGTCGCTGTCCTTCGAGCTCGCGCTCGATCCGCCCGGCAACGGACTCGCCCTGCGCGCTACCGCGCTGCGCACTGGCGGCGACCTGCCCAAGGCGCTGCCGGCGGTACTGATCCTTGGCCTGTCGGTACTGGTGCTGTGGAGCCTGTGGTCGCTGCGCATCCACGTGATGCGGCGCGTGCAGGTGGAGAAGGAGCGCGACCGGCTGTTCAACCTGTCGCTCGACATGCTGTGCGTGGTCGGCATCGACGGCACGTTCCGCCGCTGCAATCCGGCCTTCGAGCGCATCCTGGGTCATGCCCCCGACAGCCTGCCCGGCCAGTCACTGATCGATTTCGTGCATGCCGAGGACGTGGGGGCGACGCTCGAGGAGCTGCGCCGCCTGGCGGGCGGTGAGCCGGTGAAGTTCGAGAACCGCTGCCGCTGTGTCGACGGCAGCTACAAGTGGCTGGTGTGGAGCATCAACCCGGTGCGCGAGGAGCGTCTCGTGTATGCGGTCGCCCACGACATCACCGGACGCAAGGCCGCCGAGGAGGCGCTGCGCGCCGAGTCCGCCTTCCGCAAGGCGATGGAGGATTCGGTGCTCACCGGCCTGCGCGTCATCGACCTGACTGGCCGCATCGTCTATGTGAACTCCGCGTTCTGCCGCATGGTGGGCTGGAGCGAGGACGAGCTGGTCGGCATGACCGCGCCCTTCCCCTACTGGCCGCAGGAGACGCGGGCGGTGTGCGAGCGCAACCTGCATCTCACGCTGACCGGGCAGGCGCCGGCGAGCGGTTTCGAGATGCGCATCCAGCGCAAGAACGGCGAGTGCTTCGATGCACGCTTCTACCTGTCGCCGCTGATCGACACCAGCGGTCGCCAGACCGGCTGGATGGCGTCCATCACCGACATCACCGAACCCAAGCGCGTGCGCGCGGCGCTGGAGGCGGCGCACGAGCGCTTCGAGGCCGTGCTGGACGGGCTGGACGCCGCGGTGTTCGTGGCCGATGCGCGGACCGACGAGATCCTGTTCGCCAACCGCGCCTTCAAGCGCATCCACGGTTTCGATGCCGTCGGACGAACGGTGCGGGGTGTGGCCGTGCCCCAGCCCGAACGCGGCGACTACCGTGTCGACCCGCGCGGTCTGGCGCCGGCCGACCTGCCGCGCGAACTCTTCGACGGCGAACTGCAGCACCCGCTGTCGGGCCGCTGGTACCACGTGCGCGAGCAGGCTACGCGCTGGGTCGATGGGCGCGTGGTGCGCATGGGCATCGCCACCGACATCACCGACCGCAAGCAGACGGCCGAGGTGTCGCGTCAGCAGGAAGAGCGCCTGCAGCGCACCTCGCGCCTGATCACGATGGGCGAGATGGCCTCCACCCTGGCACATGAACTCAACCAGCCGCTGTCGGCCATCGCCAACTACTGCGCGGGGTGCGTGACGCGCATGCAGAGCGGCAAGTGGAAACCCGAGGACGTCCTGGCGGCGATGCAGAAAGCCAGCTTCCAGGCTGATCGTGCCGGCAAGATCATCCGCCGCGTGCGGGAGTTCGTGAAGAAGAGCGAGCCGCGCCGCAGTGCCGTCAGGCTCACCGACATCCTCGACGACGCGCTGGGCTTCGCCGACATCGACGCCCGCCGCACCGGCATCAAGCTGGTGGCCGACGTCGAGCCCGAGCTGCCGCCGGTGTTCGCCGATCGCATCATGATCGAGCAGGTCTTGCTGAACCTGATCCGCAACGGCCTCGACGCCATGGCCGAGACGCTGCCCGAGCAGCGGCTGCTGGTCGTGCGCGCACGCAGCTTCGGCGACGATGCGGTGGAAGTGGCGGTGATCGACCGCGGCCATGGCATCAGCGAGGAGGGGCGCCAGCGCCTGTTCACGCCCTTCTACACGACCAAGACCGAAGGCATGGGCATGGGGCTCAACATCTGCCGCTCGATCATCGAGTTCCACGATGGGCGACTGATCGTCGACGAGAACCCCGAAGGGGGTACCATATTCTCGTTTACCTTGCCGACGGAGTTTGCCAGTGAGCGAGTTGCCCGCAGCGCCTGATCAGACCATCCATGTCGTCGATGACGACGAAGCCCTGCGCGACTCCATGACCTGGATGCTCGAGGGCAATGGCTACCACGTGGCCGCATACGACTCCGCCGAGGCCTTTCTGGCCGTGTGCCGCCCCGACATGGCGGGGTGCGTGGTGCTGGATGTGCGCATGCCGGGCATGAGCGGGCTGGAACTGTTCGAGGAGCTGGGGCGCCGCCGCTGCAGCCTGCCGGTGGTCTTCATCACCGGCCATGGCGACGTGCCGATGGCCGTGTCGGCGCTGAAGAAGGGGGCGGTGGATTTCATCGAGAAACCGTTCAGCGAGCGCGACATGCTGCGCCTGATCGAGCAGTGCCTGCAGCTCGAGCGCGAGAATCGCGACAAGCGGCGGCTGGAGGCCGATACCGCACGCCGGCTGGAGCATCTCACCCAGCGCGAGCGCGAGGTGCTCGATCTCATCATCGTCGGCAAGCTCAACAAGCAGATCGCCGACGTGCTTGGCATCAGCATCAAGACCGTCGAGGTGCATCGCGCGCGCGTCATGGAGAAGATGGGCGCCAATTCGCTGGCCGAACTGGTGCAGCACGTGGTGACCGTGGAGCCGGGCGCGCTGCTCAGGTAGCCCCCCTCGGGCGTCCGTGCCCTGCCGATTCCGATGCCGTTTTTCCCGGAATGGGTTCGCTTGATTGGATCGATTCCGGGAATCGTGCAGTGTGATAATTTCCGGCAATGACCGGAATCAACGCACTCTTTCTCCTTGTGGGCCTGCTGCTGTTCATCAGCGTGCTGGCCAGCACCATCTCGGCCCGGCTTGGCCTGCCGCTGCTGCTGCTCTTTCTCGGCGTCGGCATGCTGGCGGGCGAGGACGGGCCGGGCGGCATCGTCTTCAACGACTATTTCATCGCGACCCTGATCAGCCAGCTGGCGCTGGCGGTGATCCTGCTCGACGGTGGTCTGCGCACGCGGGTGGCGAGCTTTCGCGTGGCGCTGAAACCCGCGGCGGTGCTGGCAACCTGGGGCGTGATCGGTACGGCCGGCCTGCTCGGCATCTTCGCGACCTGGCTGCTGGACGTTGACTGGCGGCTGGGCATGCTGCTGGCGGCCATCGTCGGCTCGACCGACGCCGCGGCGGTGTTCGCGCTGCTGCGCAACAGCGGGGTGAAGCTCAACGAGCGCGTGCAGGCGACGCTGGAGATCGAGTCGGGCGCCAACGACCCGATGGCGATCCTGCTGGTGGTTGCGCTGGTCGAGATGCTGCTGCACCCCGAGAAGGCGAGCGCGGCCGGCGTTGCCTGGATGCTGGTGAGCCAGATGGGGCTGGGGGCGCTGATCGGTCTCATCGCCGGATGGGTGCTGTCGCGCCTGATGGCCAGGCTGAGCCTGGCCGAAGGCCTGTATGCGCTGCTGATCCTGTCGGGCGGGCTGCTCATCTTCGCTGCAACCAACCTCCTGAATGGCAGTGGCTTCCTCGCGGTCTACCTGGCCGGCGTCGTGGTCGGCAACCGCCGCAGCCATGCCACCGAGCATGTGTTGCGCGTGATGGATGGACTGGCCTGGCTGTCGCAGGCGGTGATGTTCGTCGTACTGGGCCTGCTGGTGTCGCCGACCAACATGCTGGCCCATGCGTGGGAGGCGATGGCAATGGCGGTCTTCCTGACGCTGGTGGCCCGCCCGATCGCGGTGGCCATCGGCCTGTGGCCGTTCAACTACAAGCGCAACGAGCTGGCCTACGTCAGCTGGGTGGGGCTGCGGGGTGCGGTGCCGGTCACGCTGGCGATCTTTCCGGTGATGATGGGGGTGCCCGACTCGGACCTGCTGTTCAACGTGGCCTTCGCGGTCGTGTTGCTGTCGCTGCTGGTGCAGGGCGCGACGGTGCCGGTGGCGGCGCGCTGGCTCAAGGTCGATGTGCCGCCGCGGCCCGAACCCGTCGATATGCGCGAAGTGTGGGTGGGGGACAAGGCCGCGCTCGATCTGCTGGAGTATCGCGTCGAGGCGGGTTCGCGCGCGGAAGGTCGCCACCCCGACGATGTCGCCGCCGAAGCGGGCGGCATCAGCGTGCGCTGCGTGGCCCTGGTGCGTCGTGGCAAGCTGCAGCGAATGGGGCTCAACACGCGCATGCTGCCGGGGGATTCGCTGTGGCTGGTGGCGCCGGACGAGGTGTCGGGGGAGATCGCGCGCCTCTTCACCAGCAGCGGCGACGAACTGACGGCCAATGCCAGCTTCTTCGGCGAGTTCGTGGTCGATCCGTCGGCGCTCGCAGGTGATCTGGCGCTGACCTACGGCCTGAGCCTGGAGGACGACGAGCTTCGCATGTCGGTACGCGACATGATGCGGCGCAGGCTGGGGCGTCCGGCAGTGGTCGGTGATCGCCTGGTGGCGGGCGCTTTCGTGTTGACCGTGCGCGAGATGGGACCGGGTGGCGTGATCGCTGCCGTCGGCCTGAAGTGCCCGTCGCTGGCCGCACCCAGGCGCGACTAGGTCACGTGCCCGCGACGAGGGCGCGCTCCCGCGAGCCGGGGCGATGAATCAGGGCAGTACGCTGCCGGGGCGCCTTGCTGTAAAATCGTGCGCTTTTTCGAGGCTCTACCGATGACCGCTCGCATCATCGACGGCAACGCGCTTTCCGCGCAGGTCCGTGGCGAAATCGCTGGGCGCGCCGCAGCATTGACGGCGCGTGGAGTGCAACCCTGCCTGGCGGTCATCCTGGTCGGTGGGGATCCGGCGTCGGCGGTCTACGTGCGCAACAAGGTCGCCGGTTGCGAGAAGGCGGGCATCCGCTCGCTGCGCTTCGACTATCCGGAAAGCGCCACCCAGGACGAGGTGATGGCTAGGCTCGCCGAGCTCAACGCCGACCCCGCGGTGCACGGCATTCTGGTGCAGTTGCCGCTGCCGAAGCACCTCGACGAAACCGCGGTGCTCGAGGCCATCGACATCAAGAAGGACGTCGACGGCTTCCACGCCGAGAACGTCGGTCGCCTGTCGCAGGGCCGTGAAGCCTTCATTCCCTGCACGCCGCATGGCGTCATGAAGATGCTCGAGAGCACCGGCACGCCGGTGCAGGGCGCCGAGGCCGTGGTGATCGGCCGCTCGAACATCGTCGGCAAGCCGATGGCGATGCTGCTGACGAACGCCGGTGCCACCGTCACCGTGTGCCATTCGAAGACGAAGGACCTGGCCTTCCATACCCGCCGCGCCGACATCCTGGTGGCGGCCATCGGCAAGCCGCGCTTCGTCACCGGTGACATGGTCAAGCCGGGCGCCACCGTCATCGACGTGGGCATCAACCGGCTGCAGGATGGCCCCGACGCCGGCAAGCTGTGCGGTGACGTGGATTTCGAATCGGCCAAGGCCGTGGCCGGCGCCATCACCCCGGTGCCGGGTGGCGTGGGGCCGATGACCATCACCATGCTGCTCGAGAACACCGTGATTTCCGCCGAGCGCGCGGCGCGCGCCTGCGGCAAGTAAGGACAGCGAGATGAGCGAAACCAAACCCGTCGTCGGCATCATCATGGGCTCCAACTCCGACTGGCCCACGATGAAGGCGGCCGCGAAGATGCTGGAAGACTTCGGCGTGCCCTTCGAGGCCAAGGTCGTCTCCGCCCACCGCACGCCCGATCTGATGTTCGAGTACGCCGAGGCCGCGCGCGGCCGCGGGCTCAAGGCCATCATCGCCGGCGCGGGCGGCGCGGCGCATCTGCCGGGCATGGTCGCGGCCAAGACCACGCTGCCGGTGCTGGGGGTGCCGGTGCAGTCCAAGGCGCTGTCGGGGCAGGATTCGCTGCTGTCCATCGTGCAGATGCCCAAGGGCATTCCGGTCGCCACCTTCGCCATCGGCGAGGCGGGCGCGGCCAATGCCGGCCTGTTCGCGGTGGCGCTGCTGGCCACCGAGGATGCTGCGCTGGCGCAAAAGCTCGCCGACTTCCGTGCCCGCCAGACCCAGGCGGTGCTCGACATGACCCTGGATTGAGAGTCGCATCATGATCCTCCCGCCTGCCACCCTTGGCATGCTCGGCGGCGGCCAGCTCGGCCGCTTTTTCGTTTCGGCCGCACACGAGATGGGCTACAAGGTCTGGGTGCTCGATCCCGACCCGCACAGCCCCGCCGGCCTGATCGCCGACCGCCACCTGGTTGCTGCCTACGACGACTACGCCGCGCTCGATACGCTGGGCAACGGATGTGCCGCAGTGACGACCGAGTTCGAGAACGTCCCTGCAGACACGCTCGACTACCTCGCCAAGTTCATCCCGGTGCATCCGGCGGCGAGCGCGGTCGCGGTATGTCAGAACCGCATCGCGGAGAAGAGCTTCCTCGCCGACAACGGCCTGCCGCACGGTCCCTTCGCCGCCATCCGCAGCGAGGACGACGTGCGCAACGCCAACGCCGGCCTGTTCCCGGCCGTGCTCAAGGTGGCGCGCTTCGGCTACGACGGCAAGGGTCAGGCCCGCGTCGCCGACCGCGACGAGGCGGTGGCCGCCTTCCAGCACTTCAAGGGCGAGCCCTGCGTGCTGGAGAAGATGCTGACGCTGGACTACGAGGTGTCCGTGGTGCTGGCGCGCGACGAGGCGGGTAACGTGCGCTGTTTCCCGACCGGCGAGAACCGTCACCGCAACGGCATCCTCGACGTCACCATCGCGCCGGCGCAGGCTTCGGCCTGTCTGAGGGACAACGCGCAGGAGATTGCCGAGCGCATCGCCGACAAGCTCGGCTACGTCGGCACGCTGGGCGTGGAGTTCTTCGTCTGCCGCGGCGAGCTGTTCGTCAACGAGATGGCGCCGCGTCCGCACAACAGCGGTCATCACACCATCGACGCCTGCGACGTCAGCCAGTACGAACAGCAGGTGAGGGCGCTGTGCGGCCTGCCGCTGCCCACGCCGCGCCAGCATTCCGCCGCGGTCATGGTCAATCTGCTCGGCGAACTGTGGTACGAGGACGGAAAGGGTCACGGCGCCTACCGCGAGCCGGACTGGTCGCTGCTGCACGCCGTGCCCGGGCTGCGGCTGCACCTGTACGGCAAGCATCACGCCCGCCCGGGTCGCAAGATGGGCCACTTCGTGGTGACTGGCGACGATGCTGCCGCGGTGCTGGAGCACGCGCTGGCTGCGCGTGCCGCGATCGGCATCCGCGACGCGTGAGCGCACGGCGATGAGCGACACCGGGATCAAGCCGCGCGGCCGCATCGAACCGCCCACACTGGTCGCCATCCGCGAGGCGGCCGATCTGCTGCGCGCCGGCGACATCGTCGGCATGCCGACCGAAACGGTGTATGGCCTCGCCGCCGATGCGCTGAACCCAGAAGCGGTCCGCAAGATCTTTGCCGCAAAGGGGCGGCCGGCCGATCATCCGCTCATCGTCCATCTGCCCTCGGCCGACCACCTGCCACGCTGGGCGGCCAGCATCCCCAAGGACGCCATCGCGCTCGCGCGCGCCTTCTGGCCCGGCCCGCTGACACTGATCCTGAAGCGCACGCCCGAGGTGCCCCTTGAGGTCACCGGCGGCCAGGACACGGTCGGCCTGCGTGTGCCTTCGCATTCCATCGCGCTGGCCATGTTGCAGGTGTTCGATTCCGGCATCGCTGCGCCCAGCGCGAATCGCTTCGGCCGCATCAGCCCGACCTCCGCCGTGCATGTCCAGGAGGAACTGGGCGAGCGCGTGGCGATGATCGTCGACGGCGGCGCGTGCGCGGTCGGCATCGAATCGACCATCCTCGACTTCTCGCGCGATGTGCCGGAGATCCTGCGCCCCGGCGCGATCACGCCCGACGACATTGCCCGCGTCATCGGTCGCCGTCCGCGCGTGCGCGGCGAAACCGAGCCCGCAGCGGCCACCGAAGGCGCTGCCGCACCAGCGCCGCGCGTCTCGGGCGCGCTGGCGGCGCATTACGCCCCGCGCACGCCGCTGCGCCTGGTCGAGCCCGCGCTGCTCGCCGACGAGGCCGCCACGCTGGCGGGCGAGGGTAGCCGCGTCGCCGTGCTTGCGCACGCCACGCCCAATCCGCACGACGCCCGCCTCATCTGGCAGGCGATGCCGGCCGATCCCGCCGCCTACGCGCACGAGCTCTACGCCAACCTGCGCGCCGCGGACGCCCTCGACGCCGACTTCATCCTCATCGAAGCCCTGCCGGGCGGGCCCGGCTGGGCCGCCGTGGCCGACCGCCTCGGGCGCGCCGCGGTGGGCTCCGGCGCGGAGGACGATTGAGGTTGATCATGGCTGCGCCGAAGCGGAAAGGGGCTTCCCTTTCGCGCGCCGGCTCACTATAATTCGCGCTCTTTCAGGGCCGATAGCTCAGCTGGGAGAGCGCCGCGTTCGCAATGCGGAGGTCGAGGGTTCGATCCCCTTTCGGTCCACCATATGCAAGGGCTCGGATTTTCTCCGGGCCCTTTCCTTTTGGTGAGACCCCCGCGTGGCGCGGGGTTCCGACGACCCGTCCTGCGGGTGCTCGAGCGCCGAAACGCCTGCAACGGGCTACTTTCTCGGCCAGCGCCGTCTCTTTTCTCCGTTTGTCCTGCGGGTAGGCGCAAGGCGCGGCCTCGAAGAATCAGAGACTTACGCGCGGCAGTTCATCGTCAACCAAGGCTATCGGTCGGACGTTCAAACCGCCATGCTGGCTTGACGGGAACCTATACGTTACCATCAAGTCCATGAGCTACCAGATCAAAGAACTACTGCTGGACGATGGCGACAGCCCCTTTGCGCAGTGGTTCGGGTCGCTGGAGGCCGTTGCTGCTGCCAAGGTGCGGGTGGCCGTAAGCCGGATGGAGCAGGGCAACCTGTCCAACGTCGAGTGGTTTCGTGGCATTGGTGAGTACAAGATCGACTGGGGGCCGGGGTTGCGCATCTACCTGGCCAAGGACGGTCTGAAGATCATCATCCTGATCGGTGGCGGCACCAAGAAGCGCCAGCAGCAGGACATCGAGCAGGCTGTGGCGCTGTGGGAAGACTACAAGCGCCGCAAAGCATCAACCTCCAAGGGAGCGAAGTGAGATGGCACTGACCCGTGACTTCAAAGAGACCGTGGCCGCGCGTGTGCAAAGCGATCCAGCCTTTGCGCAGGCGCTTCTGGACGAGGCCATCACCCTGTTCGTCAACGGCGAACCGGAGTCGGCCAAGCTGATCCTGCGTGACCTGGTCAACGCCACGGTGGGTTTCGAGGCGCTGGCCGAGGAGATTCACAAACCTGCCAAGAGCCTGCACCGCATGTTGTCAAGGTCGGGCAACCCGACCATGAGCAACATTTCGGCCGTATTTGCCGCCATCAAGCGCGCGCTCAAGGTCGAGGTGCATACCCGGATCGTGATGGCCTGATCTCAAGCATCGAACCCTGCGAGCACCTCCCGCTGCGCTATCCAGTCACGCGGCAGCGGGTTGTGCTGGAACCACAGCAGGCTCATGCACCGGGGCTGTTTCCCGGCCAGGATGCGCTGGATGATAGCGGGCTCCAGCAGCGTCAGCCGGAGCAGTTCGTTGACCGTGGAGTGGTGCAGGCCCTCGCGCTTGGCGATCTCATTGCCGCTGCCGAGCACGCCGTCGTCGAGTAACTGCTGCCAGTAGAAGGCCCGGGTCAGCGCCACCATCAAGGGCGCGTCGTGCTGGATGTCTGCCGTGCCCGGTGTGGCGACGTCCCCATCTGGCCGCACCACCACCCTGCGGGCGCCACGCTTGCGAATCTTCAACGGGATGAAGGTCGACAGCTTGACCTCCCCACCGTTGCGGCGCTCGCGGGCGATCGGGGCACCCGTCGTCGTGATCCTGGGTTTCATAGGGATGCCTCCAGTTCCTGCAACTCGGCACCGATGGTTCCGGGCGCCAACTCGGCCGCCAAGTCCGGCCAGCCTTGATCCCGCCAGAAGACCTCCAAGCCGCCGTCGGCGATTACCACCCGCTCGATGAGCAGTTGCGCCAGCCGGCACTGCTCGGCGGGGAACAACTGCGGCCACATCGTGGCCAGCCGGCGCATGGGCAGCACCACCTCGGCTTCGGACATCTCCGGGTGGGTTTCCCGAATCCGATCCCACACCGACTGCACCACGTGCGGCGCTGACAGTGCGGCAACGATCTGTTCGACGACCAGCGCCTCTATCGGTCCAGCGGGCAAGGAGCCATGTTGGCTGGCCCAAGAGCCGAACCGACGGTGCTTGACCGGGGTGTAGTAGCGATAGGTCTTGTCCCGCTTGACCGTGTAACTGGGCACCAGCCGTTCGCCATCGGGCGTGAACAGCAGTCCGCGCAGCAGCACTGGCTCGCGCATCCGGGCATTGGTCTCGCGCCGCCGCTCGACGCCGTCGGTGGCGATCAGCGCATGCACCGCGTCCCACTGTGCCGGCGTGATGATGGCTGGGTGCTGGCCGGTGAAGCTCTGCCCTTTGTGAACGATCTCTCCGAGGTACACCCGGTTGTTCAGCATCTTGTAGATCGTCTGCTTGGTGAAGGACTTCCCACGCTTGGTTACCACGCCTTCCGAAGCGTAGGCCTTGACCATCAGCGTGGCCGAACGCATCGCGACGAAGTCCCCGAAGATGCGGCGCACCAAGGCCGCCTCGGTCTCGTTCACCACCAGCATCCGGTCGCGGACGTCGTAACCGAGTGGCAGCGGTCCGCCCATCCACATCCCCTTGGCCTTGCTCGCCGCGATCTTGTCCCGGATCCGCTCGCTGGTGACCTCGCGCTCGAACTGTGCGAAGGAGAGCAGGACGTTGAGCATCAGGCGGCCCATCGAGGTCGCCGAGTTGATCTGCTGGGTGACGGCGCTGAAGCTGACGCGGTGGCGATCGAAGACATCGACCATCCGCGCGAAATCGGCCAGCGAGCGACTGAGGCGGTCGATCTTGTAGACGACGATGATGTCGATCTTGCCCACTTGGATATCGGCCATCAGGCGACGCAGGGCGGGCCGCTCCATGTTGCCGCCGGAGTAACCGCCGTCGTCGTAGTCGTCGGTAACGGCAATCCAGCCCTCATGGCCCTGGCTCTTGATGAAGGCGTGGCCCGCTTCCTTCTGCGCATCGATGGAGTTGAAGGACTGGTCCAGTCGTTCGTCGCTGGAAACGCGGCAATACACCGCGCAGCGTCTCGGTGGAACCTGCAGGGGCGCATTCATTGCTCACTCCCCTTGCAGTCGCGCAGGCCGAAGAACTTCGGCCCATTCCAACGCGTGCCCGTGATGTGGCGTGCCGCCGCCGACAGGCTCTTGAAGAGGTGACCATCGAGGGCGTAGAGCCCCTCCGGGGTGACCGTCACGCGATACTCGCGCTCCTCCCATTCGCGGATCAGCGTCGTGCCGGGCATCAGCAGCGTCTGCGTGCCGCGCCCGACGTGGGTCTTGATCTTGGAGTGCTTGGCGCCGGCCTCGACCAGCATCTTGCGCACGTTGGTCGGCAGCGCCCCGTAGGCCTGTTCCTGGATGCGGTACGCCAGGCGCGACTCGACGTAGTTGCGATTGTGGTGGCTGGGCCGCCGCGGGAAGTGCTGATCCCACAGTGCCCAGAGCTCCGTCATCCGCATGGAGGGCAGGGCCGCCAACTGCGCCGCGATGGTGTGTTGCGGATCCGTCATGATCTCAGTCCTCCCACACGGCGGTGCCGCCCAGCGTGATCCACAGGCGCTCCTCGTTGGCGGTTGCCATCTCGCGCGTGGCCACGCCGCTGGCGCAGTGCGTGCCGGATTTGCCGGTGAACCAGTACGTGCGCCCGTCGTGCACCACGCGATAGGGGCCGATGTGATCGAAGTCGGCTTGGATGGTCATCACGCCGCGGGGACGGTGGTTGGTGTCGGTGACCTGTACGCGCAGGGCTTGGTGGGTGCTCATTGCTTTCTCCGAGAGTGGTTTGCGGACCTCCATGAACGCGCTGTGCCGAGCAGAAGCCAAGTCAAACCAGGCTCTGCCCGGCGAGTTTGGAACGCCGTCAGTTGTGGATCGTGACCACGGTCGCCGCAGCGAAAGGGATCTCCTGCGGGCGCTTGCTCGGCGGATTCGGATCGGGTGCGTAGATCGGGCGCTCGTCACTCGCAGCGCCGGGGTGATAGACGTACAGCACTCCGGGTGAAATGCCGTATTCCTTCAGGCGCTGCGAGATCTGCCGTGCCAACGCGTCGTCCAGTCCGTGGTACTGCCGGTTCAGATCGGCCAGATCCGAGAACGCGAGCCCCTCGATCAGGTTGGGCAGCAGATCCCCCTGGTTGGGCTTGCCGATCAGGGTCATGTCGTAACCCGTGTTGCGGTCACCCTGAATGCTGTAATGGGCCAGACGCAGGGAGCCTTTCAGCGTCGACTCGACGGTCCTCATCTCCTGCCAGGCCTGAACGAAGGCACGTGCCGCCGTCAGCATCCGTTCTGCGCTGGGCTGGAATACGCGCTTCATCTCCTCGTGGATGAAGACCTCATCGACGTCGCGGGCCATCTCGGCGGCAAGGTCGACGATGTACCCCTCCAGGGCCTTCGCGCGTGCCGGCGCCTCCAGTACGAGTTGGGCAGCGGCCCGGCGCTCTGCCTGCTCAGCAGCGATCTTCTCTGCATGCTCTTGGTCGAACTGCGCCAAGGCCTCACGGTCCCCCATGGCTTCGAGCACCTCGCGGCGTACCGACCAGATCAGCTCCGGCTCGGGCTTGGGGTCCCAACCATTGACGACGCGACGGGCGGCAATCAGCGCGTTGATCGCGGTTTGGTACTGCTGGTTGCGCGCTTGCAGTTGCTGCAGCATGGCCGCCAGCGCATCCAGATCTCGAATGTCGTCGGCGGGACTGGCCGGCACCGCAGGCACGTCTGGCACGGTCGGCGCGGGCGGTTCGGTGGCCGGCGCGGCGGGCTTGGCCGTCTTCTTGGAGGCGGTTTTGAGTTGAGAAATCAGATTCATGATGGCTCCAGGGGGGTGAGGTTTCAGGCTTGCAAGTCAGCGGGGTAGCGGGGGTCACCGGGGCGAACGGTCGTGCTGACCCAGATCTGCGGCCCGAGCTGCTTCCTGATCGTGACGGGGGCGCCGGGACGTGGATTGAGCGCACGGATGACGTGCCAACCGTCCGACGCCGCCGATGGGGCGACGGCGGTGGTAGCCGGTTGCGGCGTCTCGGCCGCAGGTTGGGGGTTCAGCCCGAGGGCCTTGCTCCAGACGGGGTGGAGGTTGTGATTACTCACGCGGGTCTCCGTAGCGAATGCCGCGCTCTGCGCCGCGCGGCGTGGCGTTGGGGGTCAAGTCGAAAACGGGCCGGGCAGGCGTGCCGGCGCACGCATCCCCCGCGCGCCGGGCGTTCGGCCGCGCAGAACCCTCGGTCGTCGGGGCCGATGAATGGAGCGGGGGGTTTGGTGGCGTAGGGGGGGTTATTCCCCCTTCCTCTCTATGTTTGGCAACTGCGAAATCGCTCGCGTAAGGCGTGGCAAACCCACCTTCTGCACCAAACCCCCCTACGGTCGGCTTCACTTGCCACTTCGAGACGCCGTGTGCGCGTCCACCCCGCTCGATGCGAAGCCCCTCGCAGATCCGCCCGGCCATGCGCTCGATCCAGCGCCCCAAGCGTCGCGAGTTGATGCGCCCGTGTTCGCCGGCGATCTCCATCAGCACGTCCTGCAGCCGCCCCCGGTCGCTGTCCGCGGGGATGCGGCCGCTGACCACCGGGTCGGTCGCGAGCGTGATCGCCTCAGCCACCGACTTCGGCTTGTCGCCGAAGAGGGCGTGCCAGCAACTCAGCAGGCTGCCGAGCTTGCGCGTCTCTGGATCCTCCTCGTAGGAGGAGTCGATGGCGTCGCACGGATCAGCAACATCGAGCAGTCCCGCCTGGCCCACCCAGAGCACCGTCTGGCGGACCAGGTCCGACCAGTCCTCGAAGCTGGCAGTCCGATCGGGTGTGATCGGTGTGCCCGTGCTGAGATAGCCGCACACGAGGACCAGCGCGTGACGCACGAGCGTCTGGCGGTGCTCGCGTACATAGCGCTCCGGGTCGAGGGCAAAGGCGCGGCGGTAGGGCTTGTCGCTGTGCGGATCGATGCGACAGGCGAGCAGGCGGCGATTGAGGTCGCCGACCAGCGCGACGTTGTTGCCCGTGGCCAGAAACAGCCCGGTTGCCGGCACCGAGATCGTCACCGAGGCCCCCAGCACGCGGTCGCCGTATTCGCGTGCGGTCAGGTAGGCGCACAGCGCGGCGCTATCGAGCTGGCCAGCGATGTTGTCGAAGATGAGTGCCGGTTTGCCTTCGCGTAGCGCGGCCAACAGCCGCTTGCGCAGTTCTTCTTCCTCCAAGGTGGGGGGCATCAGCGAGGCCGGATCCGCGCCGGCCAGAATCGACAGGCAGGTCGCCAGCAGCGACTTGCCGCTGCCCGCGCTCGGTGCAGTAAAGAGAAACCCCGGCGCGGTCGGCAGCACCGCACGCAGCGTGGCGGTGAGCAGGGCTGCGAGCATCACCCCGCGATCGATCGGCCCGACGAACGGAAAGTCCTTGAACGGAAACCAGAGCGCGTCGATGGCTGCGCGCAGTTGCTCGACGCTCGGGTGCAAGGGGATCGCGGGCTGCTCGGGCTCGTTCAGGATCAGCAGCAGCCCGGTTTGTGGGTCATGACCGTCGCGATCGAGCACGCGGGCATCGAGGGTCAGGACCGGCGCGGTCAGCACCGCCCGCAGCTTGGGGAGCCCGTAGCTGCCGCGCATCGCCAGCACGCGCTTGGCCAGATCCAGCGGGCAGTCGACGGCGTACCAGTTGCGGGCTCGCTGGCTCAGCCGCTCGAAGTTGATCAGCGCGCTCAGATGCACGGTCAGCCATTCGGCGGTCACCGGATAGACCGCGCCGCGCGCACTCACATGCACGAGCTCGCCGCCACGATCGAACACAGTACCGTCGAGCCGCATCAGGTCGAGCACGCTGCGCACCAACCGGTGCAACTCGCCGCCGACCAGGCGCAGGGTGCGCGCAGGACGGTGTAGGGTGTAGCGCGTGCCGCCGTGTGCGTGACTATAGATATAGGGGCGACCGGCATTGCGCAGGTTGATCCACGCGATGCGCGCATCGCGCTGGTAGTCGGGCTCCAGCGGATCGGCGCAGCGGCGGTTGTGATAGCGCTCCGGATCGTCGAGCATCGCGCCGACACTGACGCGCTCGCCGTCATCGAGCACAAGATCGAAGTCGCCCATCAGGCGCTTGTCGCGCACCGCGCGCAGTAGAAGCTTGCGACCGCTCTCGACATCCGCTTCCGGATGGCGGCTCTGCCAGCTCGTTAGACGTTCCTCGACCCAGGCTGCATGGGCAAGGCTCACTTCATTCTGAAGATCGGGCTCCTGTTGCAGGGCGTGCTTGCGCGCTGCGAGTTGGGCTTGCTCGGCAGCGCTGAGCTCGGCCAGGGTGGCGACCGTATCGATCGGCGATGCGTCATCGTTGAAGATCACCGGATCACACAGGCGCTGCACCAGGGGCGGTTCGCACTGCGCACCGCCGCAGAAGTCCAGCCGTTCGGGTTGCCACACGGCTGCATCGACGACGGTGCGTTCGAGCAAGGCGCCCGAGCGCGAGACATCGAAGCGGCCGTGACCCGCGAGCCACAGTCGATCGACCAGCACCTGGCCAGCGCGGGGGATGTCGGTCGCGTCGGCGACGACGATGTAGAGGCGTTGACCCGTGGTCCCGCGCAGGACTTCGCCCGTCTCGATGTTCTCGATGCACGACGACGCCGAAGGACGCCACAGGTGGGGCGCGAGTTGCAGTTGCGGCCACACGGCGTACAGGACCTCGCGCCACGCCTGCGGGGCGAGTGCTTCGCAGCCGGGGGCAGGGTCGTAATCGAGCATCATCAGGCCCGGGCTGGCAGGCCAGTCAAAGTGTTCGCGGGTGCGAGAGACGATCGGCTGCTCGGAAGGGCGATGGATGAGATTCGGGTGATGGGCCTCGCGCTTGGGGACGATGCGAACGGTTGCGAATCGGGTGATGCCGAAGGCTGCGGCGTTGGCAGGGGTGAGTGCAGTCAGGACCGAGGCGAGCTCGGCCAGGCGCGTCACCGCCACTTGCTGCGCCCGTCCGCTGACCAACACGCCACCCGACTCACAGGTCAGCGTGCCGTCAGCGGCGAGGCGAAAGGCCTTCGATAGCCGCCGCGGTTGCTGCGCGTGAAACACGGTGAAGCGGATCGGCTGTGCGCTCGGGACGGTCATGAGCACTCCTCGTCGGAGAGCCGCGCCTTGAACCAGTCGCCGGTAATCTGGATGCAGTAATACTCGCGCCCCGGTCCGGATGCGTTGCGATCGGGCACGATCCAGAGTTTCTCGACGGGGTCGTAGGTCCAGGCGCCGACGCCAAAGAGCGCATCCAGGAACCGCGGCATACCCCCGTTGGCCAGCGCGCGTTGTACCTCGCGCTTGAAGTACCGTACGCGACGACGAGAGGGGGAAGCGGGGCCGCTCACGAACGGGCCTCCTGATGCGTCCGCGCGACGAGCCCCTGGGCTTCGCACGCCTGGACGGCTTCGAGCGGATACAGCACGCGGCCGACGACGCGCAGGAAGCGCGGTCCAGTACCCCGGCGGCGCCAGCGCTCCAGGGTCTTCTCGCTGATCTGCCAGCGGGCCGCGAGCTGTTGCGGGGTGAGATGCATTGCTGTCCTCCTGAGGGCGGTGACCACTGATCGACCGGTCCCTCGATGGGGCTCGGCGATCCGTCGTGATGCTCATGGAGTGACAGTATGGGAGATTGAAAATCGAGGAAAAGGTCGCGTATTCAATGGATTGGTGCTGATGGGCGACCTTCTCCGCTGACCTCCGCTAAAACGCGTTATTTCTCGATCGGGCCCGAGCTCGGTGCTTGCATGCGTAGCGCGAGCCCCTTTCGTGTTCGCCTTCGCAGCCCGGCTCAAGGGTGGGTTTGTAGGATTAGGGGGGTGTTTCCATCCTTACGCGAGCGATTTGGCAGATGGCATTTATATAGAGCAAGGGGAAGTAAACCCACTTATTCCACCAAACCCACCTTGCGCGCTGGATGTAGGGATCTTCAGGTGCCGGCGAGCGACGCCCGCCACCCCACCCAGGCAAAAGGGGTCCTTCCTGGCCGAATCGCCATGCGGGGGCGCGAGCGCAGCATTTCGCCACCGTCCGACCAGAAAACAAGGTTTGCAGGGTTTGCGGTTCGCACCTGGCTGTGTGGGCCAGCGGGCCGAAAGCCCAGTCATTGCGGGTCTGTGCGGGATGGCGGCAACGCAGAAGGTGCGAACCTGGGTGCGTGCCCGGTTTGCAGGTTTGCACCCCGGCCGCACGAAAACCGCCAGGGTCGAAAACTCAATGCTGACGCGGGTTTGCAGCCGATTCGCTGGCTGGGTTGCAGAAATCGGCCCACGAGCCTTTGCGCACCGTCTGACGCATCAGACACAGGTTGTCGTAAATTTCCGTGAGGCGCGCACACGCGCACGCGTATGGAGAGTTACGTGGAGCTGTGTCCGATGCGTCAGACGCGCCGGTGTATCCGCAGGGCCTCAAGAAACTGGACACCCTTGGCGGCAGATCACACCACCCTGTACACCCGTTCGCCGCTGTCGTTGTGCGCCAGCACCACGTTCAGGCCGAGCTTCTTGCGCAGCATCCCGGAAATCGCCCCACGCACGGTGTGTGGCTGCCAGCCGGTGGCAAGCATCAGTTGGAGGCTGGTCGCCCCCTGCGGGCGGCGCAGCGCCATCACCAGCGCGGCCAGCTTGGTGCCAGGGCGAACCGGGATGCCCTCCAGGAGCTGGAGATCACCGATGGTGTCCACGGACTGGACGTCATCCTGCGGCACGGGAAGCTGTTGGCCGATGGCCGCGTAGCCTGCGTCGGTCATAACGTGGCCGCCGTCGGCAGGCTCAACCCACCCGCGCTGCAGCAGTGAGGTCAGCACCTTGACCCGTGCGCCGCCACGCAGGGTGCCTGGCGGGATCACTCGCCCATCAGGACGGCGGGCGGCAGTGCGGAGCAGCAGGCTTTGAGCCGGGGAGAGTTTGAGCAGGGTCTCCATGATGGCCTCCGTCACTTGGCCTGGCCGTCGAAGATCGCCAGCAGGGCATCCAGCGCCTGATCGACCCTACCGAGGTCACCCACGTGGCCCCAGTGGATGGCGTCATGGTCATGGCCGAAGTGGTCGTCGGCCAGCTGCTGCAGCCGGTCCAATTTGGCGTGAATGGCGGCGGTGCGGGCGAGGTAGGCGTCGAGGGCGGTGGGCTTGGTGTTCATCGCGGGGCTCCTTGATTGGTGGATGACGCCATCATTCACGCGCTGAACGATCAGGAAGCCAAGAAAAGATGATGCCCACGGCATCGAAAGATCGTCTGGCGGCCTTCAACCTGATAAATTGCAGCTTTTACGATTGAAACCGACTTTATGCCACCCGAACCCCTGCTGCCGGAGCGCTGCTATGACCGCTGAACCATGGGTGTCCGTAGATCAGATCGCCGAGCATCTGGGTGTCACGCGCGATTCGATCTACCGCTGGATCGGCCGCAAGGGCCTGCCCGCGCATCGTGTGGGGCGGTTGTGGAAATTCCAGTTGTCCGAGGTGGATGAATGGGTGCGCGCGGGCGGCGCGGATGACACCACGGGCAACGGGCCCCCAAATGCAGCCTCGTGATCGGCTAACCATAACAAGACACAGGACAAGAACTAATGCTGACACAAGACAATTTGGCGGATCTGCTCAATGCCCTCGGTTTCGAAAAGAAGGGCGCGATACATCGCAAGCTGTTCGGCGCAGCCATCCTCGAGGTGAACTTCACCAAGAAGGAAATCACATATCCCGAAGCTGCGGGCCTAGTCATCAATGAACGGCAAACCTGCAACTTCGAAGCCAACGAAAATTTCGTTGTGCTCGAATGTGTACACCGACTGCTGGAAAAGGGCTACAAACCTGAGCACATCGAACTGGAGCCCAAGTGGAAACTCGGGCGCGGTGCCAGTGGCGGGCGCGCCGACATCCTTATCAAGGACAACGATGGTCGCCCCTTGCTGATCATCGAATGCAAGACAGCCGGGACCGAGTTCAAGCGTGCTTGGAACAAAACCCTGCAGGACGGCGATCAATTATTCAGCTACGCGCAGCAAATCAGCGAAACCCAGTTCCTGTGCCTGTATACCTCGGACCTGGATGCAAGCACGGTCAGCTACACCAGCCACATCATTGCGCACCGCGACAACGAAAAATACCTGGCTGACAATCCGCTGTTCAAAAGCTTCAAGTCAGTTACCGATGTGAAAGAACGTCATGCCGTCTGGCGTGACACCTACAAGCTCGATTACACAACCAAGGGCATATTTGAAGAAAACATTCAGCCCTATCACATCGGCAAAGACAAATATTCGTTGGCCGATTTGCACGCCATCTCTGCAACCGACCAGCAGAAGAAGTACCACGAGTTCGCCACCATCCTGCGCCAGCACAACGTGTCGGGCCGTGAAAACGCCTTCGACAAGCTGGTCAACCTGTTTCTTTGCAAGCTGGTGGATGAAATTGAAAACCCATCCGACCTGAAGTTTTACTGGAAGGGTGTGGCCTACGACACCCATTTCGATCTGATGGACCGCCTGCAGCAGTTGTACCAAGCGGGTATGGGCAAGTTTCTCGGCGAAGACATCACCTACATCAACCAGGGTGACGTCAACAACGCACTTCGATTTATCAAGCAGAACCCGGATGCCACGCAGCGGGCGGTGTGGAATCTGTTCATTCAGCAGAAGTTTTTCACCAACAACGATTTCTCGCTGATCGATGTTCACAACGAAAAGTTGTTCTACCAGAACGCCGAGGTGCTACTGAAGATTCTGCAAATGTGGCAGGACATTCGCCTGACCGACCCGCATGGCCACAACCAGTTCCTGGGCGATATGTTCGAGGGCTTCCTCGACCAGGGCGTCAAGCAGAGCGAGGGGCAGTTCTTCACGCCCATGCCGATCTGCCGCTTCATCATGATGAGCCTGCCGCTGGCCTCACTCGTCCAGCGCAGCGCCACACCGCCCAAAGCCATCGATTACGCCTGCGGCGCGGGCCACTTTCTCACAGAGCTGGCCTTGCAGCTCAAGCCCCTGGTAGAAACGCATCAGCCAGCGGCAGACCTCGCGGCGTACCACAAGGCCATGTATGGCATCGAGAAGGAGTACCGCCTCTCCAAGGTCGCCAAGGTGTCGGCCTTCATGTACGGCCAGCAGGGGATCAACATCTGCTACGGCGACGGCCTGATCAACCAACACGAGGCATTTCCGGAGATCAAGGACGGAAGTTTTGACCTGCTGGTCGCCAACCCGCCTTACAGCGTGCGCGGCTTTCTGGAAACGCTGCCCGAAGAAGAACGCAAGGCCTACACCCTCACCGAGACCATCAACGATCTCGAAACCTCCAACAGCATCGAAACCTTTTTCATCGAGCGTGCCAAGCAGCTGCTGCGCGCCGACGGCGTCGCCGCGATCATCCTGCCGTCCAGCATCCTGTCCAACGGCGGCAGCGCCTACATCCGCACCCGCGAAATCCTGATCCAGTATTTCGACATCGTCGCCATTGCCGAATTCGGCAGCGGCACCTTCGGCAAAACGGGCACCAACACCGTCACTCTGTTCCTGCGCCGCAAGAAGACCGCGCCGGACACCGCCGCGCACTACCGCGAGCGCGTGGCGGAATGGTTCAAGGGCTGCGATGCCAGCAAGCGCAAGCAGGTCATCTACAAGGACGAGCATCTGATCGCCCGCTACGCGGCACACATCAATGTGCCGCTGGAGGACTACAAAACCCTGCTCAAAGGCGACCCTAACGGCGCATGGACCGCGCACCTGGAGGCGGTCTACCTCGAAAAATTCAACAGCAGCACCGAGGTCGCCAATCTCTACAAGGCCAAGTGGTTCAAGACGTTGAAGCCTGCAGAGCAGGACGCCGAAGTCGAAAAACGCTACCTGACTTTCGTCCAGGCCATCGAGCGCGACAAGCTCTACCACTTCGTGATGGCCTGCGACCAGCCCAACCCGGTTCTGATCATTCGCAGCCCGACAGAGACCAAGGCCATCAAGCAGTTCCTCGGCTACGAATGGAGTTCCGCCAAGGGCGACGAGGGCATCAAGCTGATCAAGGATGCCCACGGTCGGCACCTCACGCCGTTGTACGACGAAACCAATCGGGACAACGCAACGAAGTTGAATTACAGCATTGCGGCGAATTTCAACGGCACGCTGGCGGCCATACCGTCGGCATTGCTGGACGTGGCGCGAACCGCTCCGTTGGTGGAGATGCTGGATTTCTCTCGGGCCGTATTCGAAAAGCAGATCAACTTGGCGAACAAGGGCGGCGCAAAAATCGTATCCAAGTGGCCAATTTCCCCATTGAGTAGCGTGGCTGAAATACGAAAAGGCACATCAATTACCCAGAAAAAGGCTATCCCCGGCGTTTATAAAGTCATTGCGGGTGGTATGACTCACGCTTACACGCACAATGCTTTCAACCGCCCTGCTAACACGATCACCGTCAGTGCCTCAGGTGCCAGTGCAGGCTATGTGGCGTTCTGGAAGGAACCAATTTTCGCATCCGATTGCACCACGGTGCGTGGAGCAGATGATGGGCATACGGAATACCTCTTCCATGTATTAAAAAGTCGGCAAGCCGAAATTCAGGCGGCTTCAAGTGGTGCGGCGCAGCCTCATGTTTATCCGAAGGATCTTGAGGCTCTACAGATTCCACAGCCTGACCCAGCCACACTGAAGAAAATTGTTTCTGAATGCAGGTCGATTGACGAAGAGGTCCAATCCTCGCGCGACGGACTTGAGAATGCTTTGGCCCGCATTGACGCGGAAGTCGCCAATATTTATGGGTCTTCAGCTGCACATTCAGAAATCGAAAAAATCTCCATCGACATTCAGTACGGCCTAAACGAAGCCATGAACGAGGGCGGTGTCGGTTACAAGATCTTCCGCATGAACGAGATCATCCGTGGCCGGATGGTGGACAACGGCAGCATGAAGCGCGCCGACATCAGCGCCGAAGAGTTTGCCAAGTACAAGCTCAACAAGGGCGACCTGCTTTTCATTCGCTCCAACGGAAGTCTTGAACATATTGGCAAGGTCGGGCTGTTCGACCTGGATGGGGAATACTGCTACGCCTCGTATTTGGTGAGGATTGTTCCTGACTCTTCCAAGGCGCTGCCGAGATATCTGGGCTGCATCATGAACTCGGAAGTTTTTCGGAAGGGAATGGTTTCTTTGGCGGTGAAGTCAGGCGGCACCAACAACATCAATGCAACGAAGATGAAAAGCATCAAGGTGCCGGTGCTATCCCTCGCGGATCAAAAGAAATTCATCGCCAAGATCGAGGCGCTTGAAAAGCAGATTGCAGACGCCCAGGAGGTGATCGACGGCGCAGCCGCCCGCAAGCAGGCGATCCTGCAGAAGTATCTGTAAGGAGCGGCCAGGATGAGCGACTTCCAAAAGCAATACGCCCTGTGGGATGAATTCCTGTCGGTCTGGCCCGCATCACGGCTGGCCACGATGACCCTCGACGACTACAGCCAGGCGGGGTCGAAGGACAGCTTCACCTACTGGATCGAATCGCGCCTGGACGAGTTGGGCAGCATCTGGGGCGGCTCGTCGTTCAAGTTCGGCGTGTTCTCGCGCAAGGACACCGAGGGCAAGAAATCCGACTCCAAGCTTTCCTATTCGGATACCCACGGCTGGTATTCATCGCTGGGCAGCACGGCGGAAGAGGCGTTCGAGAAAGTACGCGGTTTTGTTGTGCAGGTAGCCGATTGGGCTGCCAAGGGCAATCTGGATGCCATCGAGTCCTTCGATCACCTGGGCGAGGCCTTCAAGTGGAAGATTGCCTTCCATTACCAGAACCGGCAGATGCCGGTGATCGTGGACGTCTTCAAGCGTGCGTCGCTGGCGGTATTCGTCGGCGGCACGGCCAGCCAGAGTATGGCCACCTTGCAGCAAGCCACGCTGGCCAAGCGGCCCGAGGGGCAGGGCATTCTGGAGTTTGGGCGGCAGGTGTGGGAGGCGTGGAGCCAGAAAAATCTGGCAATCTGGAAGCTCTCGCATGGTCTGAATGACTTTTCTGCCGACGAACGCAAGCACTACCTGCAGGCCGATCTAGGCGTGATGCACGGTGAGACCGCCAAGAGACAGGGCAAGGATTTTCAGGAAGTGCCAGTGGGCGATCTGTTTTATCTGTGTCATGGCAACGACAGCCTGCCACTGGTGGGCCAGTTCATCTCTGCGCCAGAGCCCTGCGACAAGGGTGACGGCTGGCTGCAGCGCCGTTATCGGGTGCTGAAGCAGAACATTAAGCAGGGCGGTTACCAGGGTAGTCAGAAGGGTTGGACACCTAATTACCGATCCACCTTCAAGCCAGTTCCGCCACACGATCTGCCGGAATTCGAATCCACCTTGCTCAAGCCGTTCTTCGGCACCGATCTAGCCGAATTGGCCGCGCTGGCCGGTGAGCCGACAGAGGCGGCCAGCCTGGGCGATGGCGTGGTACCGCCGCCCGGTGCAACGCTGCCTAAGGGAAATCCGCGCACCGCGACCTGCTTCAACCGCATCTACTACGGCCCGCCCGGCACTGGCAAAACCTACACGCTGATGCAGCTGCTCAAGCGCGATTACGAGCCGCAGGCCGCGTCCATCTCCCCCGAAGAATGGCGCACCCAGCTCATTGCCGAGAAGGTGGCGGTGCTGAAGTGGTGGGAAGGTGCAGCTGCCGCGCTGTATGACCTGGGCGGCAAGGCCAAGGTGGCGGACATCGCAGAGCATCGTTTCATTCGGGCCATTACTGCCGCCAACGGTGCAAACCGCAATGTGCGACAAACTTTGTGGCGCACCCTGCAGAACCACACCGTCGATGAATCCACCACGGTGAAAATGAAGAAGCGTTTAAGCCCTGCCGTGTTCGACAAGACGGTTGACTCGGTGTGGCAGTTCGCTGGGGACTGGCAGGATGCGTGCGCCGATTTGGTCACCTTGGTCGATCAGCTCAAAGCAGGCCAGCAGGATGCGGCCACGGTTCAGCGCTACAGCTTCGTGACCTTCCATCAATCCTACGGCTACGAGGAGTTCGTTGAGGGCTTGCGCCCCGTGCTGAATGGCGACGCTGATGCGGGTGAAGTGGAGTACGAAATTCGTCCCGGTGCGTTTAAGGAACTCTGCCGCAAGGCCCGGCAGGCGCCTGATCAGCGCTTTGCGATGGTCATCGACGAAATCAACCGGGGCAATATCAGCAAGATTTTCGGGGAGCTGATCACCCTAATTGAACCTGACAAGCGCGATCCGCTGGACGGCAGCAAGCCACCTATTGAATTGACCCTGGCCTACTCGGGCGATAAGTTTTCGGTACCTGCCAACGTAGACATCATCGGCACGATGAATACGGCGGATCGTTCACTGGCCTTGCTGGATACGGCGCTGCGCCGCCGCTTCGATTTTGTGCCACTGCTGCCCGACACGCGCGCTGTGAAAGTGCCCGATGAGCCGCACAGTGCGCCGCTGGCCGGCTTGGTGGTGACCACGGACGCGGGCGAGATCGACGTGCGCAGGTTGCTGAAACGCATCAACGAACGTATCGAGGCCCTGTACGACCGCGATCACTGCATCGGCCACGCCTACTTCACCCACCTGTGGAGCACGACGGATGGCGCGCAGCGGTTCGAGGCCTTGTCCGACACCTTTCGCAATCGCGTGATGCCCCTGTTGGAGGAATACTTCTTCGAGGACTGGCGCAAGATTCGACTGGTGCTGGGCGACAACCAAAAGCCCGATGCGGCCCAGTTCATCACCGAGAGCGATTCCCACGAGCAGGCATTGAATGATCTGTTTGGCGACGACCACGGGCTCGACAGCTACACCACCCAGCGCCGCCATCAACTCCAGGCCTCGGCGTTCGCCAACCCTGCTGCCTACCTCGGCATCTACCAGCCCTTGGCGTGAGGGGGGCCAATGGCGCACAACCCGATCTACGAATTCGATGCACTGGTGGCTGCCGCCGCCGGTGTCACCGATGGCGTGGGGCTGCGCACGGTGCCGCCGCAGGTGTTTGCCTGGCTGGAAGCGCAGGCGCTGCGCCTGGCCGAGGTGGGTGAAACGCCCTGGCTGCGCTTGACCCAGCGACGCGGGCGACGCGCCGTACAGGTGACCAATTTCGTAGGAGTGATACGGGCACCGGATGGCTATCAGATCGAGGTGCTGCCAAAAGTCGGCAAAGCCATTGGCGGTGGCGACGTTGAGGCGCGGCAGTTGCTGATCGAAATGCTGCGCTGCCTGGGCGGATTTCGCCACATCCAGACCGACAGCGCCAAGCTGTTCGCTACCCGCATGCCCTTGCTGGAAGTGTTCATCGCTGAATTCCTGCGCGCCGTGGAGCATCTCGTCAAACGCGGCCTGCGCAGCGATTACAGGGCGCAGCAAGACAACCTGTTTGCCCTGCGCGGTAAGCTGCAAATGGCAGCACACCTGCGACACAACCTGTGTCGGCGCGACCGATTCTTTGCCGAGTTCGACGAGTTCTCGCCCAACCGACCGGAGAACCGTTTGCTGCACGCGGCGCTCAAACGAGTGCTCGCATGGACAGCCTCGCAGGCCAACCAGCAACTGGCACGCGAGCTGTGCTTCGTGTTTGCCGACGTGCCGGCATCGGAACACCCCGCCACGGACTTTCAGCGAGTACGCTTGGATCGGGGCATGGCGCATTACGAGGGGGCGTTGGCTTGGTCGAGGTTGATCCTGGAGGATGAATCGCCGCTCACCGGGGCGGGAGGGCACCATGCGCCGTCCCTGCTGTTTCCGATGGAGGCGGTGTTCGAGGCCTTTGTCGCCAAGCACCTTGCACGGCAACTTGAGGGAGGCTTTACGCTGCGCACGCAGGCCCGCAGCCTGTCCTTGGTCAGGCACATCGAACAGAACTGGTTCCGCCTGAAACCCGATCTGTTGGTGCAGGCATCGAAGGCGAATCGTTTGGTGCTGGACACCAAGTGGAAGCTGATCGATGGCTCGCAGGCCACGGGTTCAGACAAATACGGCTTGGATCAGGGCGACTTCTACCAACTCCACGCCTATGGCCAGAACTACCTCGACGGCCAAGGGGACGTGGTGTTGATCTACCCGAAGACGGATGTCTTGAACAAGGCGCTGCCAGTGTTCGAGTTTCCGAAATCGTCTGGACTGCGGCTTTGGGTGCTGCCGTTCTGCCTGAAGGACAAGCGGCTGCTGTTGCCGCCGTGCGGCAGTCTCGATGCGCTGTTCGTCCGACGGGATTCGTCGTTGGCGAATGGGTGCGACGCAGCCGACGTGGCCCCTCAAGATGTCGCCTTGGCATGACCGATGAGTTGGCGGCTCTGCGTGCCGAGAACGCCCGCCTGATCGCGCTGCTCGAAGCGCAAGGCATCGAGTGGCGGTTACCGCAGCCGATCACCTGGGTGGCCCGGGAGCAAGAATCCTCCCGGCTGTCCACCGCCGAGAAGGTCGCACTGTTCCGCCGCCTTTTTCGGGGCCGAACCGATGTCTATCCGATTCGCTGGGAGAGCAAAACCACAGGCAAGGCCGGTTACGCCCCGGCCTGTGCCAACGAGTGGCGCGCCGGTGTCTGCGAGAAGCCGCGCATCAAGTGTGGCGACTGCAGCAACCGCCTGCTGATCCCGCTGTCTGACGCCGTGGTTTACGACCATCTGGCCGGTGGGCACACGGTCGGGGTGTACCCGCTTCTGGAGGACGACACTTGCTACTTTCTCGCGGTTGACTTCGATGAAGCCGATTGGCGGGACGATGCCTGCGCATTCCTGCAGTCCTGTGGCGAACTCGGCGTGCCCGCCGCTCTGGAGATTTCGCGCTCCGGTCAGGGTGCCCATGCCTGGGTGTTCTTCGCCAGTCGGGTGCCGGCACGTGATGCGCGGCGTTTGGGCACGGCCATCATCAGCCACACCTGCGCGCGCACGCGGCAGCTCCGGCTCACGTCCTACGACCGGCTTTTCCCGAACCAGGACACGATGCCCAAGGGAGGATTCGGCAATCTGATCGCCTTGCCGTTGCAGAAGGGGCCGAGGGAAAAGGGCTACAGCGTGTTCGTTGATGCCGAGTTGCGCCCCTATCCGGACCAATGGGCATTCCTGGCGTCCATCCAGCCGATGGCCGCACACGACATCGAGCCGACCATGCTGCGGGCCACGGGTGGCGTCCATCCGCTGGACGTCACCTTCATCGATGACGAAGATCTGGCCACGCCGTGGAAAAGCGGGGGCACGGCGTCGAAGAAGGTGGCGGGGACCATGCCCCGCTCGTTGACGGTGACCCTGGCCAACCTGATCTACTTCGAAAAGTCCCAACTGCCGCAGGCGCTGGCCAACCGGCTGATCCGACTGGCAGCGTTCCAGAATCCCGAGTTCTACAAGGCGCAGGCGATGAGGATGTCGGTGTGGGACAAGCCGCGCGTCATTGGCTGTGCCGAGAGCTACCCACAACACATCGCCCTGCCGCGCGGCTGCCAGGATGCTGCACTGTCCCTGTTGCGAGAGAACGGGATTACATCTGACCTGCAAGACGAACGCTTCGCCGGCCAGCCGCTGGATGTTTCGTTCGTCGGCAATCTGCGTATCGATCAGGAAGCCGCCATCGCTGGAATGCTTCCCCACGATGCCGGGGTGTTGTGCGCACCGACCGCCTTCGGAAAAACAGTGACGGCGGCTGCGATGATCGCCCGGCGGGGCGTCAACACCTTGGTGCTGGTGCATCGCACCGAACTGCTCAAGCAGTGGCAGGAGCGCCTGCAAGCCTTTCTGGGGGTCGCCAAAGGCGTGGTCGGCACCATCGGCGGCGGCAAGGCCAAACCCACTGGGAGGATCGACATCGCCGTGATGCAGTCCTTATCCCGCCAAGGCGAGGTGAACCCGCTGGTCGAGGACTACGGCCACGTGATCGTCGACGAATGCCACCACGTCGGCGCTGTCTCGTTCGACGCGATTCTCAAGCGGGCGAAGGCGAAGTACGTGTTGGGCCTGACGGCGACCCCGATCCGCCGCGACGGGCAGCAGCCGATCATCTTCATGCAGTGCGGGCCGATCCGATACACGGCTGCAAAGCCGGCTGGTGCGCCTCACGATCTGGAAGTGCTGCCGCGTTCACGCTTCACGCGTATCGACCTGCCCACCGATGCAGGCATTCAGGACGTGTTTCGGCATCTCGTCAATGACCAGGTTAGAACGGAAACCATCGCCGCCGAGGTGCGTGGTGCCGTCGGGCAGGGACGCAAGGTACTGGTGCTGACCGAACGCACGGAACACCTGGATGCGATCAAAGCGACCCTCGATGGGCTGGAACCGGTGCCTTTCGTGTTGCATGGTCGAATGTCCAGGAAGCAGCGAGCGGCGCTGGTGGCAGACCTCGATGCGCTGCCGCCCGATGCACCGCGCGTTCTCCTGTCCACCGGCAAGCTGGTCGGCGAGGGCTTCGACCACCCGCCTTTGGATACCTTGGTGCTTGCGATGCCCGTCTCGTGGAAGGGCACGCTGCAACAGTACGCTGGGCGTCTACACCGGGAGCACGCCAGCAAGACCGATGTGCGAATCATTGATTTCGTGGACACCGGCCATCCGGTCTTGCTGCGGATGTGGGATAAGCGGCAACGGGGCTACCGGGCGATGGGGTATCGCATCGAGGAGGAGCGCGAACTTGGCGAAATCAGCGAAATTTGTTCCGTGACAACGGCTTGCCCGTGATTCCTCGGGGCGAAATGAGCGAAATTACGTGCCAGCACTGGCATTTGTCTTCTGTGTGCGCAATAGTTGCGACAAATGACGCCATAGTCGACAATGCTGCCATCTGATCGCTCCTGGATGGTTCCTATGTCTGAACGCATCAATGCCCGCCTGTCGCAACCCCTGGCTGAATTCGTGGATCGAATGGTCGGCGAAGCGGGGCTTTACGAAACGCCCAGCGAATACGTGCGCGACCTGATCCGCCGCGACATGGAACGGCGTGACGGCCAGTTTGTGCAGGAGGCCATCCTTGCCGGGTACCGAGACTTGGCGGCAGGCAGCGTCTTTGCGTCCAGCGGCGACTTCAAGGCCGACATGGCGGTGCTCGACCGCAAGGAAGCCGATGGCTGGAAATGACGTGCCATCACCCGCCACGTTCCTGCTGACCCGGAATGCTGCGCTGGATTTGCGCCGCATCCACACGCGGTCGCGCCGTGAATGGGGCGACGACGTTGCCGACCAGTACCTCACCGATCTTTACGCGGTCATGGGCGTTGCTGCCGCCAACCCGGAGAAGGGCCGCTTGCGGCAGTACCGTTCGGCGCCGTTTTTGATGATTCCAGCGCGGCAGCACTTCGTGATCTACGACCTCGTGCCGCACGGCATCGCGGTGCTGACGGTTCAACATCAGGTGCGCGACATCGAATCCTTGATCGCGGACCTGACCCCGGCCTTCCACGCCGAAGTCGAGCGGCTGAAGCGCAAACCTGATTGCCCCCGCTCACGCCCGCAGAAGTGCGCATAAGCTCGGGAGGCTAGTCAGCACTTGGTCAACCGTCCGCCACCAGATACCCTAAGATAAAAGCCTGATTCGTCGGGCTTTTTTCTTTTGTGCTTCAGGTTCGTTCTATCTGATCAGTCATCCTTGCTCAGTTTCAGGGTGACGTACGGGTGACAGCCGGGTGACCGACGATCGGCACCAAGGCTCCCACAGCGGTTCACGTCAGGTCAAGCTGCGGCGAGTCCTTGCGGCCCCGTAGCTCCCTCGTTCTGAGGTCGAGCGACGCACTGATCACCATCGGCAACATCACCATCAAGCAGGACAAGGGTGGACGCGAGCTTGTCCCCAGCCGATGGGGACAGGGTTGTGGGTGTGCTTGTGGATAGCTCGGTCAAGTCGTTGAGGCCAAGCCTGATTCGAGCGCTGCCCAATTTTTGAGCGGCGGCAGAGGTCGAGTGCCCGTCGAGATCGGCGGTCTCGTGGTCGCAGCTGAGCCCGAGAGCGGTCAGTCGCCGTTTCGCCACGGCAGGGGCGGGCCAACCAATCGCGGTGCCTGGCCGTCGCCGATCGTTCCGAATCGGGCGGCTCCTTGTTCCCACTCCGTCTGTGCCTGCGCGATGTCTGCCTTGCTGAAGCCGACGAAGTTCCACCACATCAGCACTGGCGCCTCGAACGGCTCGCCTCCCAGGAACAACACCCGAGCGCCTGCGGGTAGCGAAAGCTGCAGTTCGCTGTGTCCCTTGCCGAGGTAGGCGAGCTCGTCGGCGCGGATGGTTTCGCCGTCGATCGTTGCGTCGCCCACGAGGGGCATCAGGCCGTACTCGAAACCGGGATCCAGTTGGAGCGTGAGTTCGCTCGGGCTGTCGCAGGCGATGTCGATGCCGACCAGCGGGGAGTGGATGCGCGCCGCTGCGGTTCGCTCACCGTAGCGGCCGGCGAGCAGGGTCAGTTCTGCGCTGCCTTCGCGCCAGCGCGGGAGTTCGGCGTAGTGATCGAAGGCGGGCGGGCAATCCTTGTGTTCCGGCGGCAGGGCGATCCACAGTTGTGCCGCGTGCAGCCGATCGCCGTCGCGCAGCGAATCCTCGGTGTGGGCGATGCCATGTCCAGCGGTCATCAGATTGACCTGGCCGGGGCGGATGATCTGCTCGTTGCCCAGGCTGTCGCGGTGCAGGACCTCGCCCTCGATCAGCCAGGTGAAGGTCTGCAGGCCGATGTGCGGGTGCGCGCCGACATGCATGCCTTTGCCAGGGTCGAAGTCCACCGGGCCGGCGTGGTCGAGGAAGCACCAGGCGCCGATCATCCGCTGCTGGCGATTGGGGAGCGTACGGCGCACGAGCATGCCGTCGCCGAGGTCGGCGCTGCGGGGTTGGATGCGGACGATCGGGTTCATGGTCGGTGTCCTTGAGGCTGGGCTTGCTGAGCGCTGCGGGAGATTCTAGCCGCTAAAGTTCTGTGGGTTCTTTGAGTGACCCTCGTCGCAGGGCGGCCTGCGGCCCACACGGCGCGACGCTTCATGCAATCCAGTCTAGATCGCCGCAGCGCAGCACTTGTTTGCTAACATCGCGCCATGCGCCGCACAAAAGCCACTTTCGTCAGCTATTACGCCTACCGCTCATCACGGCGGTAGGGTCGCGCGCGCCCCAGTCCGCCCGAGGCGGACTGGTTGAGCTGATTGGCGGTCTCCTCGGGCATTTTTGGCCCCTCTTTTCCAGGAGACTGCAATGCCCCACGAGCTTTCCGACATCTTCCACACGCTGGAAGTGCGCGGATTCATTCACCAATGTACGGACCCCGACGGCCTGCGCAAGACGCTTGCGGAAGGTGTGCGAAGCGCCTACATCGGTTTCGATGCCACCGCCGACAGCCTGCACGTTGGCCACCTCCAGGGCCTGATGCTCATGCGCTGGCTGCAGCGTGCAGGGCATCGGCCGATACTGCTCGTCGGTGGTGCCACGACCCGGATCGGTGACCCGAGCTTTCGCGACGCGAGTCGTCCCATGCTCGATGAGGCGACCATTGCGGCGAACATCCGCGGTATCAGCAGTACCTTCGCGCGCTACCTCGATGTGAGTGAGGGCCCGCACGGCGCTATCGTTGTCAATAACGCGGACTGGCTCGACGGGCTGGGCTACCTCGAGTTCCTTGGCCGGGTGGGGCGCCATTTCAGCGTCAATCGGTTGTTGAGCTTCGATGCCGTGAGAGCACGCCTCGAGCACTCGCTCAGCTTTCAGGAGTTCGGCTACACCTTGCTCCAGGCCTTCGATTTCACCGAGCTGGCCGAGCGCCACGATTGCACCTTGCAGATCGGAGGTGCTGACCAATGGGCGAACATCATCAACGGCGTGGAGTTGTCGCGGCGCCAGGGCGGACGCCAGCTCTACGGCTTGACGATGCCGCTGTTGGTCACTGCCGACGGGCGGAAGATGGGAAAGTCCGCCGGGGGCGCGGTCTGGCTCAACCCAGACCGCCTGGCTCCGTTCGACTTCTGGCAGTTCTGGCGCAACGTGGATGACCGGGATGTGGCGCGTTTCCTGGCGCTATTCACGGAGCTTCCGATGGATGAGGTTCGACGCCTGGGGAGCCTGCAGGGCGCGGAGCTCAATGAGGCGAAGATCCTTCTCGCTTCCGAAGTGACGCGGCTCGCACACGGTGAGGCAGCCGCCAAGGCGGCGGCGAGGACGGCGACGGGCGTATTCGGTGGCGGCGAAAGTGACGAGGGCTTGGCGACGCTTTGCATCGAACTCGGCCGCGTCAGGGACGGCGTGACGCTTGCAGAGCTGGCGGTGCAGGGCGGACTGACCTCATCCCGGAGTTCAGCGCGGCGCCTGGCCGTTGGCGGCGGCCTGCGCCTGAATGGTGAGCAGGTCGGGGAGGCGGATATCACCTTGCCTGTTGAGGGGCGGGAGTGGCGCCTGTCGGTGGGGCGCAAGCAGCATCTGCGCATTGTCGTGAGCAGCTGACAAGGGCGGGGCCGAAGCCTTCGTTTCGGACCCGCCGCCAACCGGCAACGGTCCGTCCTCGACGCCCGCGCCCCGGCCGCCGCACTTCATCCGCGTGGTGATGGCGTCGTCCTCTGCGTCGTTTCCGCCAATGCATGTCGCCCATGGGCTGGAGACCCCGTGGCGAGGACGCGCCGTGGGGGCTCGGTGACGCGGTTGCCTGCCCGGTCTCGGTGAGGGGTTCATCGTGGCGTGGATCTTTTCCCCAGCCGGTGGGGACAGGGGTGTGGGCGAGTCTGTGGATAAGGGGCGCGGCCCCTTGTTCTCCGTGAGGTTCCGGGGAGCGCCTCATATTTAGGCAGTGCGAGGCCGCAGGGTGCCTTTGGCCGCGGAGCCTATAATGCGCTCCCGTCACGATGATCCCGATGCCGCCATGCGCCACAACCTGAAGGTCCCGTTTGCCGAGAAAGACCAGGCCAAGAAGCTGGGTGCGCGCTGGGATGCCGCGCGCAAGCTCTGGTTCGTCGAAGGCGGCCTGGACTTGGCGCCGTTCTCGCGCTGGCAACCGACACCGCATGACCCCTCGGTGGCGGCACCTGTGTCCGCGCCCGCACCGCGACGTAGCGCCGCGGCGAAGCCGATGACCGAGGCCAAGGTCCAGGTGGGCAGCCGTTTCGTGGCGCTGCCGCGGGTGTGCGACTGCCTGCCGTGGGATGACTGCGACAAGTGCCGGCTGCAGTCGTGGCCCGAGCCCCAGCGGGGGCGTTGAGCATGGAAGTGGTGGCGGTGATCGACTTCGAGACCACTGGCCTGTCGCCCGCGCAGGGCGATCGGGCGACCGAAGTCGCGGCGGTGATCGTGGAGGGCGGTCGGGTTGTGGACCGCTACCAGAGCCTGATGAATGCCGGCGTGCGCATCCCGGCCTACATCGAGGCGCTCACGGGCATCTCCAACGCGATGATCCGCAGCGCGCCCCCGGCGGACGCGGTCATGCGCGAGGTGTCGGACTTTGTCGGCGGCATCCCCATCGTCGCCCACAACGCTTCGTTCGACGCCAGGTTCTGGGATGCGGAGCTCGAGCACATCCAGCGCGAGCGGAAGCAGGACTTCGTCTGCTCTCTGCTCCTGTCACGCCGCTTGCTGCCGCTCGCGCCCAGTCACAAGCTCGGCGCCCTGGTCGAGTACGCGAAGCTGCCGGTCGCCGGTCGTTACCACCGGGCGCTCGCCGATGCCGAGATGGCCGCGAGCCTGCTGCTTCGGCTCGAAGAGGAGTTGCGGCTGCGTCACCGGGTGCCCGAGGTGTCGGTCGACCTGCTGCGCCGGATACAGCGAGCGTCGAAGGCACAGTTGCCAAGGTGCCTCGCGGCTGCGCGCGGCGGCTGACGTGTCGTTCCAGCGGACGCCTGGAGCGGGCAGCCCTCACAGCCCGGACTGGCTTCGACGATAATTGCGGCCTTTGACGCAACTCCGGGGCGTGGCTGCCCCGTAACCCCAACACGGATTCCTACATGAGCAGCAAGATCAGAATCGCCATTGCCGGCTATGGCAACCTGGGCAGAGGGGTCGAATCGGCCCTGGCGTGCACCCCCGACATGGAACTCGTCGCCGTCTTCACGCGGCGCGATCCGGCCGGACTCGTACTGCAGAGCGGCGGCGTGCCGGTGCATGCGATGGCGCGCATCGAGGACTTCGTCGACGCCGTCGATGTGCTCATCCTGTGCGGCGGATCCAAGACCGACCTGCCCGAGCAAGGGCCCGCACTGGCGGCGCTGTTCAATACCGTCGACAGCTTCGATACCCACGCCAAAGTGCCGGAGTATTTTGCCGCGGTGGATGCGGCGGCGCGTGGCGGCAAGCGGGTCGCGGTGATTTCGGTGGGCTGGGATCCCGGTCTGTTCTCGATCAACCGCCTGTATGGCGAGGCGGTATTGCCCGACGGGGCGAGCTACACCTTCTGGGGCAAGGGGCTCAGTCAGGGGCATTCGGACGCGCTGCGCCGCGTGCCGGGCGTGCAGGGCGCGGTGCAATACACGATACCGTCGCAGGCGGCCATCGAGCGGGTTCGCAGCGGTTCGCGCCCCAGCCTGACGACGCGCGAAAAGCACACCCGCGAATGTCACGTGGTGCTCGAAGCCGGCGCCGATCCGAGCGCGGTCGAGCAGGCGATCCTGACGATGCCGGACTATTTTGCCGACTACGACACCAAGGTGAATTTCATCAGTGCGGAAGCGCTGCGGCGCGATCACGCGGCCATGCCACACGGCGGCTTCGTGATCCG
The DNA here is from genome assembly GCF_001051995.2 of Thauera humireducens. Lineage (NCBI taxonomy): Bacteria > Pseudomonadati > Pseudomonadota > Betaproteobacteria > Rhodocyclales > Zoogloeaceae > Thauera > Thauera humireducens. The sequence continues at coordinate 327,632 of NZ_CP014646.1, forward strand.
CAGCGGCACCACCGGTGTGGCGTCCTCGCAGATCATGGAGTTCGGGCTCAAGCTCGACAGCAACCCCGAGTTCACCTCCAGCGTGCTCGTCGCCTATGCGCGCGCTGCCTTCCGCCTCGGCCAGCAGGGCGAGGTCGGCGCCAGGACCGTGTTCGACATCGCGCCGGGGCTGCTGTCGCCCAAGAGCGCGGCCGAACTGCGCAAGGAATTGCTCTAGGCCCTGGCGCAGGCAGGCCCGCTCAGGCGGGCTTGCGCGCCACCATGCCGATCAGCGCCGACCGTCCCACGTGTCCGCTGCCCTCGGCGATGGTGTCCTCGTACTCGACCAGTTCCTCGATCTCCCAGTCGGCGAACGCCTCGCGCAGGATGTCCTCTGTGTAGAGGTTCTCGGCTGCCGACGGGCCGCCCGTGCGGTATTCGAGCTGCTTGGGCGTATAGCCCTGCAGCAGGATGCGGCCACCGGGGCGAGCGAGCTGCTTCATCACCTCGAACTGGCGATCGCGCCATTCCGGGCCGACGAACTGGATGAAGATGCCGATCACCCAGTCGAAGGCGGCCTGCAACTCGGCCGGCGGCCAGCCAGGCGCGAGCATGTCGGCCTGGACGAAATTCACCTCGACCTTGCGCGCCGCGGCGAGGTGGCGGGCCTTCTCGATGGCGACGGCGGAGATCTCGATGCCGGTGACTTCCAGACCCTGCTCGGCCAGCCAGACCGAGTTGCGGCCTTCGCCGTCGGCGATGGAGATGGCGTTGCGGCCGTCCTGCAGCCGTTGTTCGCGACGAGCGAGAAAACGGTTCGGCTCGGTGCCGAACAGGTAGTCCTGGCCGGCGTCGCTGTAGCGCTTGCTCCAGATGCTGTTCTGGTCCATTGGGGCGGCTCCTTGTGAAATGTCAGCGGCGGTCAGGCCTCGGGCTGCAGCTTGTCCTGGGTGCGGGTGTCGAAGTCGCCGGCGTCGTGGCGCTCGTGCAGCTGGCTGTCGAGCGGACCCATCACGCGGTTGACCATGCGCCCGCGCTTCACCGCAGGGCGCGCGCCGATCTCGTCGGCCCAGCGGATGACGTTGCGGTAGTCCTGCACCTGCAGGAACTCGCCGGCGTCGTACAGCAGGCCCTTGGCCATGCCGCCATACCAGGGCCAGATCGCCATGTCGGCGATGGTGTATTCGTCGCCGGCCACGTAGCGGCTCTCGCCCAGGCGGCGGTCGAGTACATCCATCTGGCGCTTCGTTTCCATCGCGAAGCGGTCGATGGCGTACTCGATCTTGGTTGGTGCGTAGGCGTAGAAATGGCCCAGGCCGCCACCGACATAGGGCGCGCTGCCCACCTGCCAGAACAGCCAGGACAGGCACTCGGCGCGTCGGGCAGGGTCGGTCGGCACGAAGGCACCGAACTTCTCGGCCAGGTACAGCAGGATGGCGCCCGATTCGAACACCCGGATCGGCGCCGGGCCGCTGCAGTCGAGCAGGGCGGGGATCTTGGAGTTCGGGTTCACATCGACGAAGCCGCTGCCGAACTGGTCGCCCTCGTTGATGCGGATCAGCCAGGCGTCGTACTCGGCGCCGCTGTGTCCGGCGGCGAGCAGTTCCTCCAGCATCACCGTCACCTTCACGCCGTTGGGCGTGGCGAGCGAATACAGCTGCAGCGGATGTCTGCCGCGCGGCAACGTGCGCTCGTGCGTCGGGCCGGCGACGGGGCGGTTGATGCTGGCGAACTGGCCGCCGCTCGGCTTGGTCCAGGTCCAGACCTTGGGCGGGGTATACCCGGGGGTGTTCGACATCGCGTGGTCTCCGTGAGGGTTCGGACTCAAGTCTGCATCATAGAGCGATGAACCCCGCGACGCATCGGCGGTTCGCTGCGCGCTTAAGCGTGGATTAATCCGCGCTGCTTACCTTGGCGGCAACGCGTTTCCAAGGACCGTCATGTCTGGCGCACTACAACGTCGCTTCAAGCGTTTGTCCGATGGCCCGTCGGTCTCGCACGTGGTCACAGGGCATCCCCGTCGCCACGTCGCCGAGGCATTCATCCGGGCCACCTTCAGGCAGGCCTATGCGGCCGACGTGCCGGCGTTCGCGCCGAACCTCATGCTGCTCGAGCAGGACGCGCGTCCGCTCGCTGCGGTGGGCTGGCGCAGCGCGGCCGAAGAAGGGTTGTTCCTGGAGCGCTACCTCGATGCGCCCATCGAGCGCGAGATCGGACGACTGGCCGGGCAGGCCGTGCCGCGCGACCGCATCGTCGAGGTTGGCAACCTGGCGGCGGAGCGCCCGGGCAGCAGCGTGGACCTGATCCTGCTGCTCGCGGCGCATCTCGATCTGCTCGGCTTCGAGTGGGTGGTGTTCACCGCGACGACCGAGTTGATCGGCATCTTCCGCCGCCTCAGCCTGCCGCCGCTGGCCCTGGCCCAGGCCGACCCCGAGCGTCTCGGCGGTCAGGCCCTCGCCTGGGGGCGGTATTACGACACCCGGCCGGTGGTCGTCGCCGGCAGGATTCGCATGGCGCTGGAGAAGGGGAGCGAGCGTGGCTGAATTCTCCTGGCTCGACGTGCTTGCGTCCCACGACAAGGATGCGCCCCTGCTCGACTCCGGCCAGCGACGCTGGCGCGCGACCGAGATCGCGGACGAACTGCGCGCCCTGCAGCCGCGGCTGGCAGCGTCGAAGGTGGTTGCCGTGCTGGCCGACAACGGGCCGGCGTGGGTGATGGCCGATCTCGGTACCCAGCTGGCGGGCAAGGTGCATCTGCCGCTGCCGGCGTTCTTCACGCCGGCGCAGCTGCGCCATGCGCTCGAGCACAGCGCGGCGGACACGGTCCTTACCGACATGCCGGAACGCATCGGCGCGCTCGATCTCGGCTTCTGCCACACGGGGCGCTGGCAGGGCCTTTACTGGATGCGGCGGATCGTCCCGGCGGTGTCCCTGCCCGAGGGCACCGCGAAGATCTCCTATACGTCCGGCAGCACGGGCGCCCCGAAAGGCGTCTGCCTGTCGCGCGAGGGCCTGCTCGACACGGCCGGCGCCGTCGGCGAGGCGACGGCGGCGCTGGCGCTGCAGTGTCACCTCGCCGCCTTGCCGCTGGGGCTGCTGCTGGAGAACGTGGCGGGTGTCTATGCCGCGTTGCTGCGTGGCATTCCCGTCCATCTGCCGCCGCTCGGGACGATGGGCTGGCAAGGCGGCGCAGGCTTCGATCCGGCGCGGCTGGATGCGGTCGTGCGTGAAAGTGGCGCGGTGAGCCTCATCCTCGTTCCGGAACTGCTGAAGGTCTGGAGCCTGTGGCTCGCCGCCCGCGGGCTGATGGCGAGCGAGCGTCTGCGATTCGTCGCGGTGGGTGGCGCACGCGTTGCCCCCGGGCTGCTCGAGCTTGCGCGGGCGCGGGGCATTCCCGCCTATCAGGGCTACGGCTTCACCGAGGCCGGATCCGTCGTGAGCCTGAACCTGCCGGGTGACGATGGCGAGGATGCCGGTTCGCCCCTGCCGCATGTGCGGCTGTCTGTGCGCGAGGGCGAGGTCGTGGTGCATGCGCGTGCCTTCCTCGGCTACGTCGGCGGCGTGCGCGCCACTTCCGGCGCATTTTCGAGCGGCGACCTCGGACATCTGGATGAGCGCGGCCACCTGCATCTCGACGGCCGGCGCGGAAACCGACTGATCACCTCCTACGGACGCAACGTCTCGCCCGAATGGGTCGAGTCCCTGCTGCTGGCCGATGCCGGCGTGGCCCAGGCCGTCGTTGTCGGAGACGGCCGGCCGCAACTCGCTGCGCTGATCGTTCCGTCACCGGGCGCCGATCCGGCGGCGCTCGCGGCGCTGATCGACCGCGTCAATGCCGCCTTGCCCGACTACGCCCGCGTCCGGCACTGGTTGGCCGTGCAGCCGTTCACGGTCGACAACGGCCTGGCGACGGGCAACGGCCGCCCCGTGCGCACACGGGTCATCGAACACCATTCAATGCAGATCGACGCGCTTTACGCCGCCTCATCTAATGAAACGAACGCCAACGACAAGGAAGCCAATGATGTCTTTCCATGACCAGCTTCGCCTGGAGACCGACGAGGCGCGCCAGCATCTCGTTACCGCGCCGATCATCGTGGACTGCCTGGCGGGCCGGGTCAGCCGCGAGGCGTATGTCGCCTTCCTCACCCAGGCCTATCACCACGTCAGGCACACCGCACCGCTGCTGATGAGTCTGGGCGGCCGGCTGCCGGAACGGCAGGGCTGGATGCGCAAGGCGGTGGCCGAGTACATCGAGGAAGAGATCGGCCACGAGGAATGGATCCTCAACGATATCCGCGCCGCAGGCGGCGATGCGGAGGCCGTTCGCGCCGGTCGTCCCGATCTCCCGGCAGAGGTGATGGTGGCCTATGCCTACGACCTGATCAGCCGCCGCAATCCGGCAGCCTTCTTCGGCATGGTGTTCGTGCTCGAGGGGACCAGCGTCGCGCTTGCGCTTACCGCCGCCGATCGCATCCAGGCAGCGCTCGGTCTGCCGGACGCCGCCTTCTCGTACCTGCGCTCGCACGGCACGCTCGACCAGGCGCACACGCAGCACCTGGCGAGTCTGCTCGAACGCATGGAGCCCGAGGATCAGGCCGACGTGGTTCACGCCGCACGCGTGTTCTTCAAATTGTACGGCGATGTGTTCCGTGCGCTGCCGGGCGAGGGCGGATCATGCGACTGACCGATGCGCGCGTCGTCCTCACCGGCGCGACCGGAGGGCTGGGCGAGGCGCTGGCGCGCCAGCTGGCGATGGCCGGGGCGTCGCTGCTGCTTACCGCCCGCGACCCCGCGCGCCTCGAACGGCTTGCCAGCGCTGTGAATGGGCCATGCAGCGTGCTGGCCGCCGACCTCTCCGCCGCCGAGGGCGTCGATCGGCTCGCCGCCGCCGCCCGCCAATTCGGCGCCAACGTGCTGATCAACAATGCGGGCATCGGAGGCTTCGGCCTGCTCGAAGAACAGGGCTGGGGCGAGGTCGAACGCATCCTCACGACGAATCTCGCGGTGCCGGTCAGGCTGACTCAGGCCCTGCTGCCTTCGCTGCGCGCACAGCCCGCGGCGGTGGTTGTGAACATCGGCTCCGCGTTCGGCAGCATTCCGTTCGCGGGTTTCGCGGCCTACTCGGCCGCCAAGGCGGGGCTGCGCGCCTTCTCCCAGGGGCTGCGGCGCGAGCTGGCCGATACCGGAGTGCGTATCGTGCATGTGGCCCCGCGGGCGATCGACACCGCGCTCAACTCGCGGGCGGTCAGGCAGCTCAATGCCGAACTCGGCAACGCCAGTGACGCGCCTGAAGCCGTCGCCGGCGTCGTGATCGCCGCCATCGAGGACGAGTGCGCCGAGCGCGTTGTCGGCCAGCCCGAACGTCTCTTCGCCTGGCTCAACGGCTGTGCACCCGCGCTGGTCGATCGCGGCCTGCGCGGCAAGTTGTCCACCATCAAGCGGCATGCCGGCGATCGGACGATCGCCGCCGCCGGACTTTCGCAATCATGAGAAGGAGCTCTCCGATGACATCCACCGTCGTTCTGCGCCGAATGCTGTTCGCTGCGGCGCTCTCGTTCGGTCTGCCCGCCGCCGCCCAGCAGGCGGGCGCGCCCGAGGCGCTGGTCGCACCCATCCAGGTGCGCTGGGCCGAGATCAAATACCAGCAGCCTGCCAAGGAGCAGGCGCAGCTGTACCGCAGCCTTGCCGAACAGGCTCATCAGATGTCGGAGGCGCACCCCAACGAAGCGGCCGTGCTGATCTGGGAAGGGATCGTGCTGTTGAGCGAGGCCGGGGCGCGCGGCGGGCTCGGGGCCCTGTCGCTCGCCAAGGATGCGAAGGCCGTGCTGGAGGAAAGCCTCAAGCTCGACGAGCACGCGCTGGACGGCTCCGCCTACACCAGCCTGGCGACGCTCTATGCCAAGGTGCCCGGCTGGCCGCTGGGCTTCGGCGACAAGGCGCAGGCCGAGGCGCTGTTCAAGAAGTCGCTGGCCATCAACCCGGACGGGATTGACCCGAACTACTTCTATGGCGAGTATCTGATCGAGACAGGACGGATCTCCGAGGGGCGAGTGTTCCTGGAGCGGGCGCTCAACGCGCCTCCGCGCCCGGGGCGTGCGCTTGCGGATACGGGGCGCCAGGGCGAGATCCGTGCCCTGCTCGCACGTGCCGCCAGGGAAGGGAACTAATGTGAGGATCTTGCTGGTCGAAGACGACGCCCTGCTGGGTGACGGGATACGGGCGGGGCTGGAGCTCGACGCCTATGCCGTCGACTGGGTGCGCAACGGCGAGCAGGCGCTGCATGCCCTGGACAGTCACAGTTACGAAGCCTGCATTCTCGATCTCGGCCTGCCGGGGAAGGACGGAATCGCGGTGCTGAAGGAAGCGCGCAGCGCGGGCGACCGGACACCGGTGCTGGTGCTGACCGCGCGCGATACCCGCGAGGACAAGATCGGAGGGCTGGATGCGGGTGCGGACGACTACCTCACCAAGCCCTTCGACCTCGGCGAACTGCAGGCGCGACTCCGCGCGCTGATCCGCCGGGCCAGCGGTACGGCGCGACCCGTGCTCGAGCATCGCGGCGTCGTGCTCGACCCCTCGACCAAGCGCGTGACCGCCGATGGCTGTGAGGTGACGCTTTCGGCGCGCGAGTATGCCTTGCTCCAGGACCTGCTCAGCCATCCTGGTCACATCCGCAGCCGGGCGCAGCTCGAGGAGAGCCTCTACGCATGGGGGGACGAAACCGGCAGCAATACGGTCGAGGTCTATATTCACCACCTACGCAAGAAGCTTGGCGCCGATTTCATCCGCACCGTCCGGGGTTTCGGTTATCAGCTTGGGGTCGAGGGGTGAGGCGAGGGCGCCTGCAGGCCGGAATGCGGTCCCTGCGCTGGCGATTGCTGGCGGCGGTGTCCGTCGCGGTGTTGCTGCTGTGGTTGCTCACGGCCTGGTTCAGCTACACCAAGGCGCAGCACGAGGCCGAGGAGTTGATGGATGGCAGCCTCGCGCAGACGGGCCGGCTGCTTCTGGCGATCACCCAGCACAACGACGACGATCTGGGGAAGCTCGCGAGCCGCCTCGCCACGGTGCGGGGAGCAGCGGACAACGTCTATGAGCCCCCGCTCGAGTTCCAGCTCGGCCTGGGCGATGGCACCATCCTTGCGCGCTCGATCGGGGCGCCGGTTCTGCCTGTGCTCGGGGTGCCCGGCTACAGCGACATCCTGCGCAAGGACGGCTCGTGGCGCGTCCTCAACGTGGTGTCGGGCGACGGGCGGCATCGGGTGCAGGTTTCGCAGTCGATCGGCCTGAGGGACCGCGCCGCGCTCGAGGTAGCGGGGCAGACCGTTCTGCCGCTGGCGATCATCACCCCGGTGCTGCTGCTGCTGATCTATGTGTCGGTCGTGAAGGCGCTGGACCCGCTCAACCGGCTCGCGCGAGACGTGGCGGCGCGCAGCGCGGACAACCTGGCCGCCCTGTCCCGCGAGGACGTGCCCAACGAGGTCGGACCGCTGGTCGCGGCCATCAACCGATTGTTGCTGCGCGTGGCACGGGCGCTGGACAACGAGCGTCGCTTCACCGCCGACGCGGCGCACGAATTGCGGACGCCGCTGGCCGCGATCAAGGTGCAGACCCAGGTTGCGCGGCTCAGTCGCGATAGGGCGCAGACGGCGCGTGCGCTGGGGCAGATCGAGTGCGGTGTGGACCGCGCGACCCGCCTGGTCGAGCAACTCCTGCGCCTCGCGCGGCTCGATCCCCTGAACGTGCTGCCCGACCCGCAGCCGCTCGACCTGCTTTCGCTGACCGAAGGCACGCTGGCCAACGTCCTCGCCGCCAATCCGGCGCTGACGCAGACCGTTCGGCACGAACTGCCGCCACGGGCTCCGCGCGTGTATGGCGACGCCGACCTGCTGGGCATCGCCTTGCGCAACCTGATCGACAATGCGCTCCGCTACACGCCTGCCGGGAGCAGCATCGTGATCCGCGTGGAGGATGAGGAGGGCGGTCGCGTCTGCCTGTGTGTGCGGGACGATGGTCCGGGCGTGCCGGACGAGTTGATCACACGTCTCGGCGAGCGCTTCGTCCGGGGGCGCGACACGCTGGCCGAGGGCAGCGGGCTGGGCCTTGCGATCGTGTCACGCATCATGCAATTGCACGGCGGGCGCTTCTCGGCCCGGAACCTCGCGACGGGCGGGTTCGCCGCGTGCCTGTGCGGTCTCGTCAGAGCCGAGCCGGTATGAAAAAGCCCGGCACCTGGCCGGGCTTGCTGAAGGGCGTCGTCTTCGGGTTCAGCGCGAGTCGACGCGGTGGATCTTGTCCGCGTTCATCCTGGGCGACCACGGCAGGCCGCTGTTCTGCCAGCCGTTCTTGAGGCGGAAACCGGCCTGCGGGCCGTCCTTGATCGCGTCGCCCTGAAAGCCGTTGATGACGTAGCGTGCGTTGGGGAAGCCGCTCTCGCGCAGCAGGGCGGCGCTCGGTTCGCCGCGCTCGCTGCCCGAACGGCACATGGTGATGATCTCGGCATCGGCACTCAGACCGCGCCGGGCGAGTTCCAGCTTCACCTGATTGACGAAGTCCGGATTGCGGTAGAGGCGGAACACGCCCTTTTCGGCATTCCATTGCGTGCGGTCGACCAGCATGAAGGGCACGTTCGCGTGCACCGCATCGCTGAAGCCGACGAACATGATCTCGACCGGGTCGCGGACGTCGATGAACAGCACGTTCGGTTCGGCCTTCTGGATCTTGGCATAGGTCTCTGCCGCCGAGAGGCCTATGTCGGTCGCATGGGCGGTGAGGCTGGCGAAGCCGATGGCGGCAGCGATCAGGAGCTTCTTCATCTGATGGGTTCTCCGGTGATGGGTTGGGTTCAGGCCTTGCGGTGCAGGTAGGCAGCGATCGGCCAGGCCAGCGCGGCCGCGACCGCGCCGAAGGCGGCGGCGTAGAAGAACAGGTTCATCCAGTCCACCCAGTAGCCCATGTTGGCGAAGGACGACTTGGTCATGGCTGGGGTGATGAAGAAGGTGATCGCCGTGGCGATGAGGCCGGTGATGAAGGCCGGGGCGAGGGCCTTCGTCCAGCTGGCGCCAGGCCGGGTGGCGGCGAAGAGCATCAGCGCCAGCCACAGCACGACGGTGCCGACGACGGCGGGCAGGTACTGCATCCCGAGTTCGAACAGGATGTTCAGGGTCAGCCAGATCTCGTACATGTCGTCTCTCCCCTCAGACCCGGCCCTTGGCCACGGCCATGTAGGCGGGCTTGAGCAGGCGGTATTTCATGACCCAGGCGAAGTAGCTGTCCTGCAGCGGATCGATCATCGGCAGCGAGGTTGTCAGGTTGTTCTCGTAGTCGAACTCGACCAGCAGCGCCGAGCCTTCGCGCAGCAGCAGCGGGCAGGAGGTGTAGCCGTCGAACACCAGCGACGGTTCGCGGCCGGCGATCACCTCGATCAGGTGCTGTGCCACGATCGGCGCGCTCTTCTTGACCGTCGCGGCGGTCTTGCCCTTGGCGGTGCCGTTGATGTCGCCAATGCCGAAGACGTTGGGGAAGCGGCGGTGGCGCAGGGTCTTGGGGTCGACCTCCAGCCAGCCGCCGGCGGCAAAGCCGCCTTCCTTCCACGACAATGGGCTGTTCTTCACTGAGTCGGGTGCGCGCATCGGCGGCACGACGTGGATGAAGTCGTAGTCGATTTCGCTGCGTTCGCCTTCCGGGCTGGTCACGGTGGCGCGGCGCGCGCCGATGTCCACCGCCACCAGCTTGCTGTTGAAAGTGACCGAGATGTCCAGTTCGGCCCAGCGGCGCAGGACCTCCTCGTTGATGCGCGGCACGCTGAAGATGTTGCCCAGCGCGGAGTGGAAGTCGATCGTCGAGGCTTTGCGCGTGCCGGCTTGCTGCAGGCGGTCCGCGAGCATGAAGGTCATCTTCAGTGGCGCGCCAGCGCACTTCAACGGCGTCGCGGGCAGCGTCATCAGGGCGCGCCCGCCTTTCTGGCGGAGCGTGTCCATCGCCTGCCAGGTCGCTTCGGCCGCCGCCGGGCTGGGATAGACGCAGCCCAGGCCGTGGGTGCCGATCGCGGCGACGTCCATGCCTTCGATCTGGGCGAAGTCCAGATGCAGGCCGGTGGCCACCACCAGGTAGTCGTACTCGATGCGCTTGCCGCTGTCAGTGACGACCGCGTTGGCCTCAGGGTCGAACTCCGCCACCATCTCGCGCACCCATTCCACGCCGGCGGGCACGAGATCGGCGTTGCGGTCGCTGACCTTGCTCACCGGCCAGATGCCGGTCGCCACGAGGGTGTAGCCGGGCTGGTAGTTGTGGATCTCCTTGCGGTCGATGATCGTGATCTTTGCGCCGTCCAGCTCGCGCGACAGGCGGCTGGCAATGGCGAGGCCGCCCAGGCCGCTGCCGGCGATGACGATGCGGGCCGAGGTCTTCAATGAAGCCTGTGCTGATTGGGTGCCGATCGACAGACCAGCACCAGCGACGACCGGCAGGGCGGACGCGCCGAACAGCAGACGGCGGCGCGTGGTGTCCACCACCGACGCGGCAAATGGGACTTGTGGCTTGTGGGTCATGTCTCGCTCCTCTCCGGCTTGACGCCTGTTCAGGGGCCGATACCGGCTTCATCCGTTTTTTCTGAATCATATAAGCGCCTGATGAAATGGCCATGCCTGTCGCAGGGCTATGTGACCGAGGTCACACAGCCCTCCGTTGCATGGGATTCGTCGTTCCATGCACTCCGACTCTCCGAGATCTCGCCAGCAGGTGCCTTGCTTGCGCCGGTGACAGACAGAATGAGGACTGTCATGGTGGCGGTCATGTGGCGCGAATTCTGTCGTTGAGGCAGTCGTGGCAGCGCTGGAAGCGTGGGCTCCGGCGATGAACGGGCGTGGATGCTGGGAGTCCGTAGCTGGCACGGGCATTGCTGACTGGATCTGAAGAAGCGGAGTCGTGTCGTGGTCGACACCAAGATCGTCCCTCCCCTCTACGGTCATAACCCCCGTGGCGACGGCCCGATGAACTCCACCGGCTCCGCTTCTCTTTTCTTCTGCGCACTGCGCACCCCCCAATCGGAGACGCAGAACATGTCAGACACCCTGAAGCAGGATCGTCGTCGGCTCCTGATCGCCACTTCCGTTGCCGGCGCGGTCGGCGCCGCGGCCACTGCCGTGCCCTTCGTCGCCAGCCTGACGCCGTCCGAACGGGCCCGCGCCGCTGGCGCGCCGGTCGAGGCCGATGTCAGCAAGCTCGCCGCGGGCGAGATGATGACCGTCGAGTGGCGTGGCAAGCCGGTGTGGATCCTGCGCCGCACGGCTGAGATGCTGGCCAGCCTGGAAGGGCACGAGCCCCGGCTGGTCGACCCCGCGTCGGTCGAGCCGCAGCAACCGGATTACGCCGCCAATCGCCATCGCTCGATCAATCCCGAGTACCTGGTGGTGATCGGCATCTGCACCCACCTCGGCTGCTCGCCCTCGGAGAAGTTCGCGCCCGGCGCAGCCAGCGGCATCGGCGAGGACTGGCCGGGCGGCTTCCTGTGCCCCTGCCACGGTTCGATCTTCGATCTGGCCGGGCGCGTGTTCCTCAGCCAGCCGGCACCGACCAACCTCGAGATTCCGCCGCACAGGTGGCTGTCCGCGAGCCTGGTGCTGATCGGCGAGGACGGCGCCGCGGCCGCATGAACGGATAGCGCGAGCTGCGCTATCCGCCGTGCCCTTCAGCTCAGAATTCGAGCCTCACGCCGACCGCAAGGTTGCGGCCCTCGAGCGGCGCGGCGTTCTTGATGAACGAGGTGTGCGCGTAGGCCAGCTGGTTGCCGAGGTTGTTGCCCTTGACGTAAATCTGCCAGGGCGTCGTGTTGTAGCGGCCGCTGTAGCTCAGGCCGACATTGACCATGTTGTAGCCCGGCGTTTCGCGCTCGAACTCGGCGACGTCGTCCTGGCGACCGACGCGATAGACCTCGGCCTCGGCACGCCAGGCATTCCACTTGGCATCCAGCCGCAGGCCGACACGATGCGCCGGGATGCGCGGCAGGTTGCGGTCGCCGTCGCCCGCCTCGAGCCTGGCGCGAACGTAGTCGCCGAAGAGCGTCAGGCCGAAGGTGGCGTCGAGCTGCTGGCGGATGGCGCCCTCGATGCCGGTGAAGCGGGCGTCGCGCTGGGCGTACTCGATGAGCTGGAAGTCCTCATGGGCGTCGAGCGTGCGGGCGTGGATGTAGTCGTCGATGCGGTTGTGGAACACGCTGACGGAGAAGGTGGTCGGTCCGGCGAGCTTGCGCAGCGTCAGGTCGACGTTGTTGGCCGTCTCCGCCTTCAGCTTGGGGTTGCCGCGTTCCCAGGTGCTGGTCGCCATGTGCAGGCCGCGTGCGTAGAGCTCCTCTGCCGTCGGCAGGCGCTGGGTGCGCGACAGCGTCATGCCCAGGCTGTACTGCGGGGCGAAGTTCCACACCGCGCCGAGCGAAACCGAGTTGCCGCGGTGGCTGCGGTCGCGCTGGGTGCTGCTGTCAACGTCGATGTCCTGCCATTCGTGACGCAGGCCGGCTTCGAAACGCCAGTCGGACAGTGTGTATTCCTCGGTCAGGAAGGCCGCGTGCCGGGTCGTCACGGTGGGGGGCACGTAGGCTTCGTCGCCGTCGGCGCGGAAGTCGCGGCGGCCCGTCTGCAGGCCCAGCACGCCGCGCCAGCCGCCGAGCGGCGCATGTTCGAGTTCGACGCGGGCATCGCTGGCCTTGCTGCGGAAACGGGTGCCGACGCTGTCGATCCCCTCGGCCCGCTCGATCTCGTCGTGGCCGTAGTCGGTGTAGGACGCGCGCAGGCGGGCGCGGGTGAAGCCGGCGAAGGGCTCCAGCAGTTCGCCGCGCAGGTCCCAGCGTTCGCTGTCGAGCTTCACGTAAGGGGTGCCGCCGTGTTCGTCGTGTTCATGGTCGTGATCGTGCTCGTCTTCCGCGCCGTGGTGGCCGCAGTGGAGATGGTTGCCGTGCGGGTGGCAGGCTTCGTATTCATGGCTGTGCCCGGGTAGCCCGTATTCGTTCTGCTGACGGGTATAGGCGAGGCCGAGATAGCCGCGCGCGCCCACCCAGGACATGCCTAGGCTGCCGGTCTCGGTCTGGTTGTAGCTGCCGTCGACCCGGCTGTGGTCCCAGCCGCTGCCGACACGGTAGTCGCGCGCGTCGCGCTTGAGCCCTTCGGCATGGAAGGCGAGGTTGCCGCTGCCCGCCGTGACTTCGAACGCGCCGGCGACGCCGTTTGCGACACTGTCGGCACGCAGTTCCACGCTGCCTTCGACCCCGCGTTCGGGCACGGCGGTGGGGACGCGCTTGTCGAGCACGTTCACGACGCCGCCGAGTGCGCCGCCGCCATAGGCCAGCGCGGACGGGCCGCGCAACACCTCGATCTGTTCGCTAAGCATCGGTTCGAGCGCCACGGCGTGGTCGGGGCTGATCGTGGACGCGTCCATGATCTCGCTGCCGTCCGACAGCAGCTTAACGCGCGGCCCGTCCATGCCACGGATGATGGGCCGGCTGGCGCCGGCGCCGAAGTGGCTGGCGGCGATGCCGGGTTCACCAGCCAGCGTCTCGCCGAGCGTGGCGGCACGACGGCGCACGACTTCGTCGCCGGCGAGCACGCTGACCGGGGTGCTCATCTGATCGCTGCCGAGTGCGAGCGCGCTGGCAGAGACCGTGACCGGGGCAAGCGCGGTGTCGTCCGCGTACGCGACGGCGGACCCGAAAGCGAGGGCGAGGCTCAGCATGAGCGGGGTGGGTACGGTTTGAAGCCTGGACATCGGTGTTCTTCCTTCGTGTTCTGTTTGCGCAAGGCAAAGGCCGCCCTTCGTCCTGGCTAGCGCACCGGACGGAGAGGCGTCATGCAGGCCGGGTCACTGACCCGACGGTTTCAGCAGGGGATGGGGCGAAGGACCGATGACGGCGGCGCGCGGCAGCGTGGCCGCCGCGGACTGGAGGACGACGGGTCCGGCGGGAGGGCGATGGCCGGGAGCGTGGCGCCGTCGTCGTCGCAGGTGAAGGACGCCGGCGCGGCTGGAGGTAGATCGAGCGCGGCGAGCGCCAGGCATTCCAGGCAGACGGCGCCGGCGTGACGACCGTCTTCCTCGCCCGGCGATGCGCCGTTCGTCGTGGTGCTCGTGGCGGCCCGGTCTGGCTCTGCCAGATGGGACAGCGCATGTGCGTGCACCTCGATCTGCACGGCGAGCAGCGTGAGCGCCAGGACGAGCAGCAGCGCCCTGCCGGCAAGCACGTGTCCGTCGCCGATGCGGCGGGCGAGTCGGCGGGGGTGCGGAAGCGACAGGATGAAAGCACGCAGCCCGGCGCGGGGTCGGGCTGCGGGTGCGGCGCAGGACATCGCCGCATTCTAGAATGAGGCGGCATCTAAGGCAACAAAGTTGCAATAAACGGGTGGGATGCACGCCGAAGACCTGCAAGTCTGGTCGGGCGTGCCTCCCGGTGCTCCCGTCACCTGGTCACGCTTCAGCAACCTGAGGCGTGGCCGCAGTTCTCGCGGCTGCGGCATACTGCGCTTTCCCCTACAACACGGAGATTCGCCTCATGAAGCTCTACTACAAGCCCGGCGCCTGCTCGCTGTCACCCCACATCGTGCTCGAAGAGTGCGGCCTGCCGTACGAGACCGAAGCGGTCGATCTGAAGACCAAGGTGACGGCCGGCGGCGCCGACTTCACGCGGATCAACCCCAAGGGCTATGTGCCGGCGCTGCTGCTCGACGGCGGCGAACTGCTGACCGAAGGGCCGGCGATCGTGCAGTACCTTGCGGACCGCGTGCCGGAGAAGAGGCTCGCGCCGCCGAACGGCACGGTCGAGCGCTACCGCCTGCAGTCGTGGCTGACCTTCATCGGCACCGAACTGCATCGATCGTGCTCCCCCTTCTTCAACCCCGCTTCGGGTGACACCTGGAAGGCGGCGGCGATGGCCAATCTCGAACGCCGGCTCGATTACACGAACGGCGAACTGGCCGGCAAGGCGTATCTGCTGGGCGACGATTTCAGCGTGGCCGACGCTTACCTGTTCACCGTGCTGAGCTGGATGCCCTTCGTCAAAATCGACCTGTCGCGCTGGTCCAACCTGACTGCCTTCCAGGCGCGCGTTGCCGCCCGCCCGGCGGTGCAGGCCGCACTCAAGGCCGAAGGGCTCGCCTGAGGATCTCCGCCGCCCTGAAGAGGGCGGCTGTGCCGGCGGCGGACGCAGAAGCAGAGGTCTTGATCCGCGTCACGATCGAGGCGGATTGTCGTCCGTCGCCGGTACGCCCGGTCTGGTGCTGGTGCAGAATGGTCGGGCAGACCTCGCACGATGCATGTGGACCCCTTCGAGGCAGGAGGAAGGCGTGGCCGTCACGAACATCGAGTCGATCCTGGAGCGGCATGCGTATGAGGCGCACCGCCTGGTGCAGATCCTGCGCGAGACGCAGGACGCGTTGGGCTGGCTGGCGCCGGAGACGCTGACCTGCATCGCACACCGGCTGCAGATTCCGCGTGTGCAGGTCGAGAGCACCGCGAACTTCTACAGCTTCTTCCACATCCGTCCGCTGGGTGAGTACCGCATCCTGTTCTCGGACAACATCACCGACCGCATGCTGGGCAACCAGGCGTTGATGCAGGCCCTGTGCGAGAAGCTGTGGCTCGAGCCCGGGCGCGTCGCCGAGGACGGCCTGGTCAGCGTGGACACCACGTCCTGCACCGGCATGTGCGACCAGGGGCCGGCGCTGCTTGCCAACTACCGCGCGATCACCCGGCTCACACCGGCGCGCATCGACGAGATGGCACACCTGATCCGCCGCCGCGTGCCGGTGGGCGACTGGCCGCCGGAGTGGTTCCACGTCGAGGACAACATCCGTCGCCGCGACGTGCTGCTCGACCACGGCCTGGCGCCGGGGGAAGCGCTGGCGGCCGCGCTGGATCGCGGTCCTACGGGGCTGCTGGGCGAGATCGAGCGCTCCGCCCTGCGCGGGCGCGGTGGCGCGGGCTTCGGCAGCGACATCAAGTGGCGTTCGTGCCGCGACGCCTGGGGCGACGCACACTACGTGATCTGCAACGCCGACGAGGGTGAGCCCGGCACCTTCAAGGACCGCGTGCTGCTCAGCAGCGACTTCGACATGGTGGTCGACGGCATGTGCATCGCCGGCTTCGCCATCGGCGCGAGCAAGGGCTTCATCTACCTGCGCGGCGAATACCGCTACCTGCTCGACCGGCTCGAGACCCGGCTGGCACAGCGGCGCGAGGCGGGGCTGCTCGGGCGCGATATCCTCGGCCGCGGCTTCACCTTCGACATCGAGATCCACCTTGGCGCCGGCGCCTACATCTGCGGCGAGGAATCGGCGCTGATCGAGTCGCTCGAGGGCAAGCCGGGCAAGCCGCGCATCCGCCCGCCGTTCCCGGTGACCCACGGCTATCTGGGGCAGCCGACCACCGTCAATAACGTCGAGACGCTGGCGCTGGCAGCGCTGATTGCGGTGAGGGGCGGCGAATGGTTCCGCGCCATCGGCACCCCGGCCTCGACCGGCACCAAGCTGCTGTCGGTGTCGGGTGATGTGGCGCGGCCCGGCATCTACGAATTCCCCTTCGGCGTCAGCGTGGCCGAGGTGCTGGAGGCAGCCGGCGCCACCGACACCCAGGCCGTGACCACCGCCGGCGCCGCGGGTTCGTGTCTGGCCGTCAGCGAGTTCGGCCGCCGCATCGCCTTCGAGGACGTGCCCACCGGCGGCTCGATCATGGTGTTCGACCAGTCGCGCGATATGTTCGAGGCCGCGCGCAACTTCGCGCACTTCTTCGCGCACGAGAGCTGCGGCTTCTGCACGCCGTGCCGGGTCGGCACCGCGGTCAATGCGCGGCTGATGGACAAGCTCGCCCTCGATCGCAGCTCGCCCTACGACCTCGACGAGATGGAGAGGATGCACCACCTGATGCAGGGCGCCAGCCATTGCGGTCTGGGCAACACGGCGACGATCGCGTTGCGCGACATCCTCGCCAAGTTCCGCCCGGCCTTCGACCGCCGCCTGCATTCGCCCGACTACGAACCCGGATTCGATCTCGATGCCGCCCTGTCGCAGGCGCGGCGCATGACCGGTCGCGACGACGCGGGCGCGCACCTCACCGACAACCGCAGTGCGCATGCCGGCGGACATCCGAGCGAGGCCAAGCCATGACCAGCAGTTTCCTGCTCGACGGCGAGGAAGTCCCCTTCACCCCCGGCCAGACGGTGATGCAGGCGGCCAGCGCCGCGGGCAAGTACATCCCGCACCTGTGCTGGCATCCGGATTTCGCCGCGCATGGCTCGTGCAAGCTGTGCACCGTGAAGATCGGCGGTGGTTTCGCCACCGCCTGTACGACCCGCGCCGCAGCGGGGCAGGACGTGGAGAACGGGACCGAGGAACTCACCGCCAAGCGCCGCACGCTGCTGCAGCTGCTGTTCGTCGAGGGCAATCACTTCTGCCCCTCGTGCGAGAAGAGCGGCAGCTGTGTGCTGCAGGCCAGCGCCTACGAGGTGGGCATGCTGAGTCCGCACTTCGATCACTTCTATCCCGACCGCGCGGTCGATGCCTCGCACCCCGACGTGCTGCTCGATTTCAATCGCTGCATCATGTG
This sequence comes from Thauera humireducens, assembly GCF_001051995.2. Lineage (NCBI taxonomy): Bacteria > Pseudomonadati > Pseudomonadota > Betaproteobacteria > Rhodocyclales > Zoogloeaceae > Thauera > Thauera humireducens. The sequence continues at coordinate 345,191 of NZ_CP014646.1, forward strand.
CGAGCTGTGCGTGCGCGCCAGCCGCGAGGTGGATGGCAAGAACGTGTTCGCGCTGTCGGGCCGCGGGGCGAAGTCGCATCTCATCGTCAACAGCGAGAGCGGGCGGCTGGCCGACACCGATTTCGCCGCCACGGACCGCGCGGCCGAAGTGTGCCCGGTGGGCGTGATCCTGAGGAAGCGGGTGGGCTTCGCGGTGCCGATCGGGCAGCGCGACTATGACGCCAGGCCGATCAGCCAGAGGGTGGTGGAGAAGCTTGCCGATGGCGAGCAGGAGGCCGGGTGATGAGCAGCGAAACCCTGGACGCAGGCATGACGCCGCGCAAGCTGAAGGTTGCCACCGTGTCGCTGGCCGGTTGCTTCGGCTGCCACATGTCCTTCCTCGACATCGACGAGCGCATCCTGCCGCTGCTGGAACGGGTTGAGTTCGACCGCTCGCCGATCACCGACATCAAGCACTGCGGTCCCTGCGACATCGGCCTGATCGAAGGCGGCGTGTGCAATGCCGAGAACGTGCATGTGCTGCGCGAGTTTCGCGCCAACTGCAAGGTGCTGATAGCGCTGGGCGCCTGTGCGGTCAATGGCGGCCTGCCGGCGCAGCGTAACCACCTGGAGCTGGCCGACATCCTGCAACAGGTCTATCGCACCGGCCATGGCCTGGCCGAGGGCAGCCAGATCCCCAACGACCCCGAGCTGCCGCTGCCGCTGAACCAGGTCCACGCGGTGCACGAGGTGGTCAGGATCGACTACTTCCTGCCCGGCTGCCCGCCCTCGGGTGATGCGATCTGGGCCTTCCTGACCCAGCTCATCAAGGGCAGGGCGCCCACGCTCGGCCACGGCCTGTTGCAATACGACTGATCGAACCGAATGCCCGCGAGACTGCCATGAGCTTCGAACTCGAAACCGCCGCCGTTGCCGGCGAGAACCTGCGCCGCGTCGCCATCGACCCCGTGTCCCGCGTGGAGGGCCACGGCAAGGTCACGATCCTGCTCGACGAGCACAACAAGGTGCATCAGGTGCGCCTGCACATCGTCGAGTTCCGCGGCTTCGAGCGTTTCATCCAGGGCCGGCCGTACTGGGAGGTGCCGGTGATGGTGCAGCGCCTGTGCGGCATCTGCCCGGTGTCGCACCACCTGGCGGCGAGCAAGGCGCTCGACGTGATCGTCGGCGCCGACCGCCTGACGCCCACTGCCGAGAAGATGCGCCGTCTGATGCACTACGGCCAGATCCTCCAGTCGCACGCGCTCCACTTCTTCCACCTGTCCTCGCCCGACCTGCTGTTCGGTTTCGACTCGGAAGTCTCCCGGCGCAACATCGTCGGCGTCGCCGAGAAGTATCCCGACATCGCAAGGCGGGGCATCCTGTTGCGCAAGTACGGCCAGGAGGTGATCCGCCACACTGCCGGCAAGCGGGTGCATGGCACCGGCTCGGTGCCGGGCGGGGTGAACAAGTCGTTGACCGCTGCGGAGCGCGCCGAGCTGCTGAAGGACGTCTACCAGATGATCGCGTGGAGCCGCGACGCGGTGAAGATCATCAAGGAACTGCACGAGCAGAACCCGGCGCTGTACGACCGCTTCGGCACCTTCCCGTCCAACTTCATGGGCATGGTCGCACCCGATGGCAGTCTCGACCTTTACCACGGCGTGCTGCGTGCCAAGGACGCCGCCGGGAACATCCTCTTCGACCACGTCGACTACCAGACCTACGACACGCTGATCACCGAGGAGGTGAAGCCCTGGAGCTACATGAAGTTTCCGTACTTCACCTCGATGGGGCCGGAGCAGGGCTGGTACAGGGTCGGCCCGCTCGCCCGCGTGCAGAACTGCGACAGCATCCCGACGCCGTTCGCCGAGCACGAGCGCCGCGAATTCGTCGCCTACGCCGGCGGCAAGCCGATGCATGCCACGCTCGGCTATCACTGGGCGCGCATGATCGAGATGCTGTTTGCCGCGGAGACGATCAAGGAACTGCTGCATGACGATGCCCTCGCGGGCTCGGACCTCGTCGTGGCCGGCGAGCGCCGCCACGAGGGCGTCGGCGTCATCGAGGCGCCGCGCGGCACACTGTTCCACCACTACCAGGTGGGGGACGATGACCTGGTGACGATGGCCAACCTGATCGTGTCGACGACCAACAACAACCAGGCGATGAACAGTGCGGTGCGCGAGGTGGCGAAGCAGTATCTCGACGGCAAGGAGATCACCGAGGGCCTGCTCAACCACATCGAGGTGGCGATCCGCGCCTACGATCCCTGCCTGTCGTGCGCCACGCACGCGCTGGGCAAGATGCCGCTGGAGGTCACGCTGCTCGATGCCGGGGGGCGGATGCTCGACCGCAAGTACAAATCGTGATTGCGCGGGCTTGGGGTGCGCGCCACGTCGCGGCGATGGGCGGTGCTGGATGAGCCGGGCGCCGATTCTGGTCTTCGGTTGGGGCAATCCGGCGCGCGGGGACGATGCACTGGGGCCGCTGTTCGTCGATGCGGTGGAGGCGATGGGCCTGCCCGGCGTCGAATGCCTGACGGACTTCCAGCTGCAGGTGGAGCATGCGCTGGATCTCGAGGGGCGCAGCCGCGTGCTGTTCGTCGATGCGTCCTTCGGCGCGCCCGAGCCGTTCGGCGTCGCGCCGCTGCGCGCCCGGCGCGACGACAGCATCACCACGCACGCGATGACGCCGCAGGCCGTGCTGCAGGTGTATCGCGACCTGCAGGGCGAGCCGCCGCCCGCCTGGCTGCTGGGCATGCGTGGCGAACGCTGGGCACTGGGTGATCCGTTGTCGGCGTCCGCGCGCAGGCATCTGGACGCCGCGCTGCACTGGGCGCGCGACTGGCTTACACGGCCGCCTGCTTGAGCGGTGCCTGCATCACCCGGTTACGCCCCGCCTGCTTGGCCTGGTACATCGCCGCATCGGCGCGCTTCATCGCAGCCTCGAACGATTCGCCTGTGCCCAAGGGCGTGACGCCGGCGCTGAAGGTGATCACGATCTTCTGCTGGTCGGCCATGAAGAACTCGCGCGTGAGTTCGCGCTGCAGGCGGATCAGCGCCCGGTAGGCGTCGTCGGTCTCGGTCTCGGGCAGCAGGATCAGGAACTCTTCGCCGCCGAAGCGCGCCAGCACGTCCTGCGGCCGCAGGTGCTTGCGCACGACGTTGGCAAGATGCACGAGCGCGGCGTCACCCGTGTGATGGCCGAGCGTGTCGTTGAGCTTCTTGAAATGGTCGATGTCGAGCAGGCCGATCGATAGCGTGCTGCCGCGACGCTGGGCGCGGGCCGCTTCCTTCTCGAACACCTCTTCGAGGCCGCGCCGGTTGAGGGTGCCGGTCAGCTGGTCGTGCCGCATCTGCCGGCTGGCCTCGTCGAGTTCTTCCTGCAGCTTGGCGATGCGCTCCTCGGCGAGGCGGGCCTGCTCGCGGGTGGCGATCAGTTCGTCGCGCGAGCGTTGCGCTTCATCCTGCATGCTGCGGGTTTCCTGCATCACCTCGTCGAGCAGGGGGCCGATGGCCGAAATGTCGTTGACCTCCGCGATGCGCTGGGCGCAGGAGCCAATGCGGTCGTGATAGGCGCCGGTGCTTTCGGAGAAGCGGGCAAGCTGGTCGACGAAGCCGGCGAGCATCTGGCGCAGGTGCCGCTGGGTTTCGACCAGGTTGTGCTTGAGCTGACTCTGCTTGTAGATCAGATCCTTGAGGCGGCGACCAGCATCGTCGATGTTGCGCGGGTTGGGTGGCGCATCGATGATCTCGCGCAGCATCTCGATCTGGCCGGCGAGCCACTTGTCGTCCAGCACCAGGTCGTCGATGTTCCGCAGCAGCAGGCGCAGCAGTTCCAGCAGTCCGCTGCGGATCTCGGCATCGTCCGCTGCGGTCATCTCGAGCCGGTGCGCCAGCTGGCGCAGTCGCGCGCCGATGCGGTCGAGGCGGGCGGTGTCGTCGGTCGCGCCGACCTCCTGCGCAATCTGCGTGGCTTCGTCGGCGAGCTCGGGGTGATCACCGAGGAAGGCCGGCACCACGTCCTGCAAGGTGGCCTGCAGCAGCTTCAGCAGGGTGGCGGCGTGCTCGTTACCGACCAGTCGCAGGATCTGCGTACTCGTTCCCGCCGGCCTGGCGGGCTGTGCCGGCAGGGCTGCGCCGCCCGTCGCCTCTGCACGACTCTCGCCGCCCGGGGATTCGCCGCCTTCCTCAGCTCCGCCCTGGTTCCAGCCCCGCAGCAGTCCTTGCAGGCGTGCGTGCAGGGTGGCGGGATCGGCTGCGTTCAGCACCCGGTCGAGCGATTCGCGTTTGCGCGCGGTGGTCCACCCCGGCTGCCGAGCCTCCCAGGCCCGCAGCAGGTTGGCGATCAGCTCGTTCCAGGCCGGCGGTTCGAGGGTCTTCAGCCCGTCCAGGTAGCGCCCTAGCGCTTCCTCCGCAGCCTTGAGCTTGCCGGCCGCCAGTGCCTGGTCGAACTCGCGGCCGATGCGTTGGCGTTCGGCCGAATCCCGCGGCAGGCGCAGACCCAGCGAGCGCAGGAAGGATTCCGACGCCCCTTCGTCCTCGCTGCGGGTGCCGGCGATCTCGTGATAAAGCTTGCGGTAGTTGTCCGGCGTCGGTGCCACCCGACGCAGGGCGAGCTGACGAAGGGCTTCGCGTGCGACTTCGGAGGGGTTGCTGAGGACGCTCATGAATGGGAAACCGGTGCTCGCAGGTGTATGCGCCGATTATATCGATAGCCCGCACCCGCGAAGGAACAGACGTGATGTCAGTGAGCGGCGGAGCTTGCATCTGCGGTGCCCTCCAGGGGGCCGCGAGACGAACAAGCGGACCCGTCCGCGGCTATGCCGGGAACGGCTCCGCATCATTCAATCCTCAGACGCGCAACTCGTTCATCAGCTTGCCGACGTCGAGCGTGCGGGCGCGTTCCTCGATCTGAGGCGCGTAGCGCTGCTGCAGTTCGCGCGCCTCGCCGACCAGCCCGCTGAACGAGGTCTTGAGCGCATCGCCGCTCAACGAGCGTCCGCCCGCGTAGTAGCGGCGGGCGACGTGACCGAGCGCGTAGGTGCTCGCGAACGAGAAGGCCGAGCCCGTGGCAACGCTGCCGATCGTGCGACCGGCCTTGCCCAGCATCTTGCCGAGCAGTCCACCGACCAGCTTGCGGCCAAATTGCTCGACGTATTGCGAGGTCAGGCCCACGCCGACCGTGGCGAGGAAATCCTTGATGTGACCGCGGTCGAGCTCGTACCCGTAGGACTTGCCGATCCGGTACACCAGCCGCGTCTGCAGCGGGATGATCGCCATCGAAGCCAGCGATTGAGGCAGGAGTTCCAGCGCGCCGTTGAGGATGGAGGCGTTGAGGATCGTCCGGTCGAGTTCGGCGTCGCTCATCGTCGAGTGGCGCGGGCCGGACCCTGCAGCCGTCGCTGCAGGCGGGGTGGCCGATGAGGCTGCCGGGGCGACGTCGAGGGGCAGTTCGGCCAGCTGGTCAGCCTGTGCAGTGAATGCGTCGGCTTCGGCGCGAGCCAGGCCGAGCGCGGTCCGCAGGCGGTCGAGGAACGCCGTCTCGCGGGCATCGTGGACGCCGTCCGCATCGCACACGCCCACCGCGAACTCGAACGCGAGATGGCGCAGCTCCGCTGAGTCCAGGGCCGCCGCAGCCGCGTCGAGACTGAAGCGGCCGAGCAGCACATCTTGATAGACCTGCATCAGGTCCACGCCGCTGTTGGCGCTCAGCGATTCGGCAATACGCCGGATATGCTCGCGCTCGCGATCGTCCTTATGCTGGTCGGCGAAAGCCGCCATCAGGCAGATGGCGACGATGGCTCGGGTCTGTTCGGCTTGCATCCTGAAGTCCTGTCATGGTTTCGGAGAGGCGGGGGCGGGTAGAATACCGGCCTTGATCACCTTGGGATGAAATCGACCGCGTCCCGCCTGTAAGAGTTCTTGTCACCCATGATTACCGAAAACGACGGCAGCACGGCTGCTGCGCCCGAGTCCGATTCATCTGTCGCGCCGGCCGCGCCAAAACAGCGCATCGAGCCGCGTGCCCTGCTGCAGCGCCTGCAGAAGGAATTTGCAGCCTTCCGCGACTGCAAGCCGCTGGCGTTGAAGATCGACGCCAGCATTGCCGAGCGTCTGCCCGAGATCGATCGCAAGAGCCTGCGTGCAGCGCTGCGCATGCACACCGCGTCGACCCGCTATCTCAAGGCGGTGGAGCGTTCGCAACAGCGCTTCGATCTCGATGGGCAACCTGCCGGAGAGGTCACGGAAGAGCAGCGTACGCACGCGGCAACGACTTTGAAGGAGCGGTTCGCTGCGGTCGCCAAGTTGCAGAAGGAGAAACGGGAAGCCGAGGCCGCCGAGAAGCGCCGTACCGAGAAGTTGCAGCAACTCGTGAGCAAGTTCGGGCGCTGAACTGCGCCAGCGCTAACAGCGGCGCTGCACCAGGTTCTGCGAGCGAACCAGCCAGGTCGCGGCGCCAGCAATCACGCTCAGGGCAACGCCCGCCGCCAGGTTGCCGGTCCCCAGCATCAGGCCGGCAAGCAGGCCGAAGGCAAGCAGCAGGCGGGTAAGCAGCGTTTCGGTCATGATTGTCTCCGACGTCGTGTGTTTGATGTCGGTAACTGTAAATCCATACAGTCATTGATGCAAGAGCATCGTGCAGCCTTCGATTCGCGCTTGCGCTATAATCGCGCTCCGCTGCCGGCATAGCTCAGTTGGTAGAGCAGCTGATTTGTAATCAGAAGGTCGTGGGTTCGATTCCTATTGCCGGCACCAAAGAGTCAAGCAAGAACGCCAACCCTTCGGGGTTGGCGTTCTTGCTTTCTGGCACCGTGTATTAATCCTGTAAGCAGGTCCGGGCGGTCCGGGTACGCGAGCGATGCACTGGATTAAGTCGCCGGCGCGCTCGGCGTTTCCGTCGTTCTAGCAGGCGAGCTCGGTCAGGACGGCCGCGAGAATGCGTGCGCCTGCGATCAGATCCGTCTCGTCGGTGTTTTCGGCCGCGTTATGACTGATCCCCCTGTGGCTGGGAACGAACAGCATCCCCGTCGGGCACACATCTGCCAGATGCATCGCATCATGGAACGCACCCGATACCAGCCGGTAGGAGGGTTCGCCAGAGGTCGCGACGGCGGCCTCGACGATCGAAACGACTTCGTCAGCAAAAACGGTCGGAGTCCGCTGCATGAGGCGACGGACTTCAGCGGTACACCTGCCGGTGCCTTGGGCCACGATCTCGCGGATGTGGTGTTCGAATGCAGCGAGGCGCGCTTCTTCCGGGTGTCGCAGATCGATCGTGAACGTGACGCGGTCAGCAACCGTGTTGATGGCGCCCGGGGCTGTGTCGAAGCGGCCCACGGTGACGCGGAGGGCTGGGTCTTCGAGGGAGGCAGCCCTATCGCCGATGCGGGCGACCATCCTTGCCGCGGTCATCAGGGCGTCGCGGCGATCGTCGAGCGGGGTTGTGCCCGCATGCGCGCTGCTGCCGCACACGGTGATCTCGAACCAACGCACGCCCTGGATCCCGGTGACGATCCCCAGTTTGCAGCCAGACACCTCCAGGATGGGCCCCTGTTCGATGTGCGCTTCCAGGTAGGCCCGGACCGGACGGCCAAGCGGCACGTTCAAGGCTTCGGGTGTCGCCGCCACGGTGGCATCGCGCTCCGTCTCGAAGCGCACTCCGCTGGCATCGGTGCTGCCCAGAAAGGCTGCGAGGGACGCGGGTTCTGCGAAGGCACTCGAGCCCATCGCCCCTGGACTGAAGCGGGAGCCCTCTTCGTTGGTCCAGATCGCCAGCTCGATCGGATGCCGTGTGTCGATACCCGCCGAGTCGAGTGCGAGCAAGGCTTCGAGCCCCGCGATGACTCCGTAGGCTCCGTCAAGCCAGCCGCCGACCGGTTGGGTGTCGATGTGGCTGCCCGTCATCACGGGCGGCAGGCTGTCATCGGTACCGGCGCGGCGCAGGAAAAGGTTTGCCGCCGCATCGACGTGCCAGCTGTACCGGGGACCTGATACTTGCTGGATGAGCCAGCGCCTGGCCTCGCGCTCGGTGGCGGTCAGGGCTTCGCGCGCAACGCCGCCATCCTCGCGGCCGCCGAAGCTTGCCAGCGTGCGCTGCATGCCGATGAGCCGGCTGCCGTCCACCTGGGCCATGGCCTGTCTTGCTTCTTCGCTGAGCGAAGGACGGGTGTTTGCCGCACGCATCGCGATACGCCTCAGATCCGATTCAGTGCGGCGGTGACGGCTTTGCCCATCTCCGTCGTGTCCGCCGAGCCGCCGAGGTCCGGTGTGCGCGGGCCGTGCTCGAGCACGTGCTCGATGGCGCTGACAAGCTCCTGCGCGGCCGCAAGGCATGCGGGCTGGCGCTCACCGAGGAATTCGAGCATCAGTGCAGCCGACCAGATCATGCCTACGGGGTTCGCGATGTTGCGGCCGTAGATGTCGGGCGCGGAGCCATGCACGGGCTCGAACAGCGAGGGGAAGCGGCGCTCGGGGTTCAGGTTCGCCGATGGAGCGATGCCGATGGTGCCGGCGCAGGCCGGGCCGAGGTCGGAGAGGATGTCGCCGAAGAGGTTGGAAGCGACCACGACGTCGAAGCGCTCGGGCGAGAGGACGAAGCGAGCCGTGAGAATGTCGATGTGATACTTGTCCCAGCGGACCTCGGGGAAGCCGGCGGCAGCCACTTCGAGACGTTCGTCCCAGTACGGCATGCTGATTGCGATACCGTTCGACTTGGTAGCCGAGGTCAGGTGCTTGCGCTCGCGTCGGGCCGCGAGCTTGAAGGCGTAGTCGAGTACGCGGTCGACGCCGTGGCGCGAGAACACGGCCTCCTGGAGCACGATTTCGCGCTCGGTGCCACCGAAGATCCTGCCGCCGAGATTGGTGTATTCCCCTTCGGTGTTCTCACGCACGACGAGGAAATCGATGTCGCCCGGCTTCTTGCCGGCGAGCGGGCAGGGTACGCCGGGCATCAGCCGGACGGGGCGCAGGTTGATGTACTGGTCGAATTCACGGCGGAACTTCAGCAGCGATCCCCACAGCGAGATGTGGTCGGGCACGACCTCGGGCCAGCCCACCGCGCCAAAGAGGATCGCATCGAAGCCCTTCAGGCGCTCGAACCAGTCCGGCGGCAGCATGTCGCCATGTTCGCGGTAGTACTCGGCGCAGGCCCAGTCAAAGTGTTCGTACTCAAGCGACAGGCCATGGCGCTCACTGAGCGCGGTGAGCGCGCGCAGGGCTTCGGGCATGACTTCCTTGCCGATTCCGTCACCCGGGATAACGGCGATTCTCGATGCAGACATGATTTTCCTCGTGAAAGGCTTCAGCAGCGGTCTTGCTGCCAGTCGAAGGCGGTTCGGATTGCCTGCGGGGTATTTGCCCCGTTGGCCAGAAGCAGGGCCAGGCGGATGCGTGCCTTGCGTGCCGTCAGGTGACGCACGCCGACGGCACCGGCCTCTTCCAGCTCGTGCAGGGAGCCGGGAAATTGGTAGCTCTGGTGGGTCGCGCCATGAAGGGTGGAACTGCAGACGAGGGTGGAAAGACCCCGGTCCATTGCCGAACGCAGTGCCGGCATCCAGCAGGGCGGCACATGTCCGCGCCCGACGCCGTCGATGACGAGGCCGGCCGGTCCGCTCTCGAGCACGGCCTCGAGGAACGCGGCCGAGGCCCCTGCATACACGGGCAGGATGTCGACCCGCGGCAGGGGCGCGCGCAGCATCAGGCGTTGCTGGCGCATCGGCCGCTGCAGGATCTGGACCTCGCCGTTGTCGATGAAGCCCAGGCAGCCCAGTCCCGGCGCATCGAAGCCGTCGAGGCGGAAGCTGCTCACCTTGCGTACGAAACTGGCGCTGTAGAGCGACTCGTTGAACGCCACCATCACACCCATGCCGACCGAATGCACCGATGCGGCAGCGTCTATCGCGCGTTTCAGATTGGCATGTGCGTCACTGCCCAAGGCATGTGGCACGCGCTGCGACCCGGTGACGACGACTGGCACCTTCGCGGTGTCCAGCACGCACTCGAGAAAATAGGCCGTGTCCTCGAGTGTGTCCGTGCCGTGCGTGATCACGATCCCGTCGGCCAGACCGCCGGCAATCAGAGCCTCGCACCGCCGGGCAATCGTCACCCAGTCGGTAGCGTCGATGGCATTGCTTGGCTTCTGGAGTACCGACTCGACTTCGAGCCGGACCTCTTCGCCCAGTGCCAGCGCCTGAACCAGCGCCTCGCCCGGCAGCGCCCCGGACACGTCGCGGCCGTCCTGGCCGGGCGCGCTCGCGATCGTGCCCCCAGTGGAAAGCAGGAAGATGCGTTTCATGGGGATCAATAGAGCGCGTTGGGCAGCAGCATGCTGATTGCGGGAACGTAGGTGATCAGCAGCAGGGCCACCAACATGAGGCAGATCGTGGGCAGCGCCGCGCGGAAGATCTCGTAAAGGGTCATTTTCGCCACCCCCATCGCAACGAAGAGGTTCAGCCCCACCGGCGGCGTCAGCATGCCCACCGACAGGTTCACCAGCGTGATGATGCCGAAGTGGACCGCATCGACGCCGACCTGGGCGGCGATGGGCTGCATCAACGGCGCGAGGATGATGATTGCCGAGGCGCTATCGAGGAAGCAGCCGGCGATCAGCATGATCACGTTGAAGAGCAGCATGATCAGGATCGGGGAGTCCGTGCTCGACAGGACCTCCGAGGCGATCTGGGTCGGCGTGCCCGTGCTGGCGAGGATCCACGAGAATGCGGAGGCGCCCGCCGTGATCAGCAACAGGGTGCCCGACAGCAGTCCCGTGTTTCGCAGGGTCTCGAGGAGTGCGCGGAAGCTGATGTTGCGATACACCACCGCGCCGACGAACCAGCCGTACAGGCATGCCGTTGCCGCCGACTCGGTGGGCGTGAAGACGCCGCTGTAGATTCCGCCGAGCAGGATGACCGGCAAGCCGAGGCCCCACGCGGAGCGCTTGAACGCGAGGCCGATCTGTCCCAGTGACGGGAAAGGGTCACGCGGGTACTTGTGCCGGATGGCGTAGAAGGTGGTGTACGCGATGAGTAAGCCGCCGATGACCAATGCGGGCAGGAGACCGCCGGCAAAGAGCTTGCCAACCGACGTGCCGGTCACCGACCCATAGATGATGAGCGCGATGCTGGGCGGAACGATCGGCCCGAGCGTGCCCGCCGTCGCGATCAGGCCGATGGAGAAGTACTTGTTGTAGCCCGCTGCCACCATGGCCGGATACATGATGGTGCCGATCGCGATGACGGTCGCAGGACTCGAGCCGGAGATCGAGCCGAAGAACAGGCAAGCGAGCACGGTCGCAGCCGCCAGACCACCGGGCAGCCAGCCGATGAGCGCCTTTGCCAGTTCGATGAGCCGGTCGGACAGCCCGCCGATACGCATCAGTTCGGCCGCGAGGATGAAGAACGGAATCGACATCAGGGAGAAGTTGTTCATCCCCGAGAACATCCGCATCGGCACGACCAGCGGATCGACACCGCCGAAGAAGTGCAGCGCGGCCGTGACCGCGAGTGCGAGCGCTGCGAAGATCGGCAGGCCGAAAAGCAGCAGGCTGAAGAAGATGGGGACCAGAGCGGAGATCATTGCGTGCCTTTCCTCAGGTCGCGCTCATGGTGGTCGCGAGGGGCTTGTAGTCCTTGCCGGCCACCAGGGTCTGGAAGATCAGGAGATAGCGAACCAGCATGAAGGCGCCGGCCACCGGAATCGTCAGGTAGATGTACGCCACGGGGACCTGCATCGCTGGCGAGAGCTGGCCCATGTTGGACGTATTGATGAAGAGTCGTCCGCCGTAATAGACCAGCGTGGCGGCAAAGGCGAAGCCGAGGAGGGTCGCCACGTACTTGAGAACGCGGGTCAGTCGGGGACCGGCAAAGGCGTACAACATTTCCACCGAGATGTGCGCTGCGTACCGGACTCCCATGCTGGCGGCGAGGAAGCTCATCGTGATCAGCGAGTACAGGATGAGCTCTTCGGACCAGTAAAGGGAATTGTTGAATACGTAACGTGCCACGACCTGCACGATGGCAACGACCGTGGCCACGAGCATCAGGATGACCACCATGATGTTCTCGACCCAGTCGACGATTTTGTTGAGCGCGTGAATCATTGCCGTCCCCGATCAGAGCTGCGATTAGCTGCCGGCTGCCGCCTTCATGGCCTTCTGGAGCAGCGCGGGCGTGACGCGCGCCTCGAACTCCTTGTAGATCGGCTTGGACTTCTCGACAAAGGCGGCGCGGCCTTCAGGCGTCAGCTCACGAATGTCGATCTTGTCCTTGATCTCGGCGATGATGCGCGCGTCCTCCGCGTCGGTGATCTGGCGTGCATAGTCGCGGCCCACATCGAAGGCGTCGCGCACGACCTTCTTCAGATCATCGGGTAGCGAGTTCCAGGCGGCCTTGTTCATCACCGCTGCATAGGTGTGATAGGCGTGACGGGTCAGCGTCAGATGCTTCTGGACCTCGTGGAAGCGCATCGAATAGATGTTCGCGAACGGGTTCTCCTGACCCTCGACGACACCCTGCTGCAGGCCGTTGTACACCTCGGTGAAGGCCATCGCCGTCGGGTTGGCGCCGTAGGCACGATAGGTGGCGAGGATTGCAGGCGCCTGCAGGGTCCGCATCTTGATGTTCTTGAGGTCATCCGGCTGCGTGATTGGACGGACGTTGTTCGTCATGTGGCGGAAGCCCGCGCCCCAGAAGTTCACGCCGTAGAGGTTGCTCTTGTCGAGCGTGTCCAGCAGTTCGCGACCCACTTCGCCGTCGAGGACGCGCTTCATCGCGTCGTTGTCGGGCATCAGGAAGGGCAGGTCGAAGAGGTACATCTTCGGCTCGAAGTTGGCGAGGTTGCCGGTCGGCGGAATCGCGATGTGAACCAGGCCCATCTGGGTCTGTTCGATGATCTCCACGTCGCCGCCGAGCTGGGCGGCCGGACGGATGTTGATCTCGATGCGACCGTTGGAGTTCTTCTCGACCTCTTCCTTGAACTTCACCGCGGCCTTTGCGTTGGGCGTGCTCTCGACCAGCACGTGAGCGAAGGTGAACTTGAACTCGGCGGCCTGCACTGCGCCAGAGAACAGGGCAGCCATCACGGACGCGACAGCGATCTTCTTCCAGCTCTTCTTGGGTGTCATATGAATCTCCTCCCTCTGCGAGGGTTGGTTGAAACGCAGGAAAAATCAGGCCAGCGCGGGGGCGCGGCCGAGTACGTCGAAACCCCTGCCGATCAGGGACTCGATGTTCAGTGCGATGCCGATCAGGCGCTCTTCGGCCATTGGCGGTCCCATCAGCTGAAGTCCAACCGGCATGCGGCTGGCGTCCAGGCCCACGGGCAGGGTCAGCGCGCACCAGCCGAAGAGGTTGCTGATGACCGTATTGCGCAAGGCCATCATGTTCGCGGGGCCGTAGGCCGAGACCTCGGCGATGTCGGTCAGGCGCGGCGGACTGATCGGAACGGTCGGGGAGAGCAGGACATCCACCTCGTCATAGATGCGTGTGGCGCCCGCAGCGCAGCGTTTGAGCACGGCCTTGCGGCGCAGGTACTCGACCGAGGAGATGCCGTCGGCCCCCTGGACCCGGGCGCGCACCACGGGATCGAGCCGGTCGATCTTGTGAGGGAAATGTTCGTTCAGGTACGCGGCCAGTTCGGGCGCGGCCAGACCGCCTTGCCGGAAGATCTCGTACGCTTCATCGCAATGCGACAACTGGAGCCGGACAATCCGCGCACCTGCTTGCGCCAGGCGTTCGATCGTCGACTCGACGAGCGCACCGATGCTGGAATCGATGTCGTGCCAGAAGAAGTTGTCAGGCACCCCGATGCGCAGACCGTCGAGCGGACGGGGCGTACCCGGGCTCGCCACCCTCAGGCCCCTGTCGTCGATGGCCGAGAAGGCGAAGGCAAGGTCCTCGACCGTACGTGCAAGCAGGCCCGGCGTATCCAGCGAGGACGACAAGGGCACGATGCCATCGAGCGACCAGCGGCCGTAGGTTGTCTTCAGTCCGACCTGTCCGGTCATTGACGCAGGCACGCGCACGGACCCGGCCGTATCCGTGCCCAGCGCGAGCAGGGCGCTTCCCTGGACCAGGGACACACCTGCGCCCGAGCTCGAGCCGCCGGGGGCGCGATGTTCGGCCGCGGACCAGGGGTTGAACGGCGTGCCCCAGTGGGCGTTGACGCCGATGCCCCCGAACGCGAACTCGACCGTATGCGTCTTGCCGACGACGATGCCCAACTGCCTTTGCAGGCTGGAGATCACCGGCCCAGCGGCCTGCCATGCCTCAGGCAACTGCTCGGCGCTGCCGGCGAATACCGGCAGGCCGGGCACGCCGTAGAGGTCCTTCACCGAAACCGGGATCCCCATCAGCGGGCCGAGATCCACGCCCTGGGCAAACAGGGCATCGCTTGCCTCGGCGAGCTTGCGGGCACGGTCACCATCCCAGGTCTTGTAAGCGTTCAGGCGATCTTCGGTACGCAGGAAGTTCCGCGTGCAGTGTTCGACGAGTTCGACCGCTGTCTGCTCGCGATGGCGCAGCCGGCGCGCATGCTCGGCCAAGGGCAGGTAGCTTGTGTCCAACGGTGACCCCCGTAATCGTTTGGATGAACTATTTGTGTCAATTCATCGTACGATCGCATCACACCCGGGGCAACGGTCCATAAATAAACTTAGTTTTTACAAAGCGTGAACAATCGATTCTCGATCGAAGACCTGCAGGTGTTCTCGGAGGTCGTCCGGACACTCAACTTTTCGCAGGCCGCCCAAAGGCTTGGCGTGTCGCCTGCCTTCATTTCAAAGCGTATTCAGGTGCTTGAGGCGCAGCTCGAGTGCAAGCTCTTCCATCGCTCTACGCGTCAGGTTTCGCTCACGGAGCAAGGCGAGCACGTCTATGAGCTCGGTCGTTCGATCCTCGACAAGGTGAGCGAACTCCACGAGGAACTGGGGGTGAAGCGAAACGAACCGCGCGGCGTCCTGCGGGTGTCGACGAGTTTCGGCTTCGGACGCCGGGTCGTTGGCGAGAGCCTGGCGGAGTTCTCGCACAAGTATCCCGAGATCGAGGTTCGGCTCGATGTGCTCGATCATCTGCTCGACCTCGCGCAGAACAAGATCGACCTCGATGTGCGCATCGGCGACGTCATCTCGCCGCACTACATCGCGAAGCGCCTTGCACGTAACCACCGCATCCTTTGCGCCGCGCCGTCCTACCTCGAGCGCTGCGGAACACCGACGGATCTCAACGAGCTTGCGCAGCACAACTGCCTGATCATCAAGGAACGAGACCACCCCGTCGGGCTATGGAAGCTGACGCGTCGAGGCCGGAACTACAACGTCAAGGTACGCGGCTCGCTGGTCACCAACAACGGCGAGATCGCAGTTGCATGGGCGCTTGCAGGCCATGGCATCATGCTGCGCTCGATCTGGGATGCTCGTACGCATCTCGATTCGGGGCTGCTGGTTAACATCCTCCCCGACTACACGCAGGAAGCAAACATCTGGGCCGTCTATCCCGAGCGGCTCAGTTCCTCCGCGAAGATCAAGCTTTGCGTGAAGCACATGGAAGAGTTTTTCCAGCGTTGGGAACAGCGCTGATGCCTTTCCCGGCGGCTGCCGGACCCGGTTCTTCCCCCTTTTTAGTCCGGCTGGGAGAGGGTGAGGACACTGCCACGGCAGCTGAACGAAAAAGATCGAAGAAAAGCTTGCATTGTTTCTCGTCATCACTTATAGTTCTGTTTCTCCGACGCGGGGTGGAGCAGTCTGGCAGCTCGTCGGGCTCATAACCCGAAGGTCGCAGGTTCAAATCCTGCCCCCGCAACCAAAAAAAGTCATTAAAGCCAATCACTTAACGGTGGTTGGCTTTTTTGCGCTTGGGCCACCAGAATGATGTTGGCCCACCTTTGGCCCATGTTGGCCCACCCGTGGCCCCGTCATTTTTTTGCTTTTCTGGCGAGGTCACCGTTTGATCTTTGCTCGTGTCTGCCCTTGGCCCCGTCGGTGTCCGTTCCCAAGTAGGCCTCCAACGCGAGGCGCAAGACCTCGGACCGACTCGGGATCCTCCCTAGTACGGCTTGAAGCGAGACTCGTCGATGATCGATTTTGGTGGCTAGTTCTTCTGTAAGCCGAACATTGATTTGTTGCCGATCCATGTGCACAGACTCCAGTGGGTACGGCGAGATTGTAGCTGTCTAGAAAATAGCGGGTTGACCCGTTGCTCTTCTGCGATAGATTGAAACTGTCTAGGTGCTAGACAAATAGATAAATAGCAAAGGAGCAAGAAATGGCTGCGACCTATCTGACAACTGAAGAACTATCCGATCGCATCAAGTACGACCAGCGAACAATTCGTGAGCGCCTCAAGGACAGCGTTCTGCTTGAAGGAGTGCACTACATCCGTCCGTTTGGAGGAAGGAAGATCCTATACGTCTGGGAGAGGATCGAGGAGGACATGGCGAAGTCCTCACTCAACACGTTCGTGATTCCGATGTCGAACGGGGGCGTGTGTCATGGCTAGCATTCGGACTCTCGCGAGCACAGGAACGCTCTTCATCGATTTTCGCTATGAAGGGAAGCGTTGTCGTGAATACACGCGGCTGGAAGACACTCCCGCGAACCGCAAGAAGCTCATGCGACTCGTACAGCGTCTTGAAACGGATCTTGCCGCTGGCACCTTCGACTACGCCAGCTTCTTCCCTGGCAGCAAGAAGAACTCAAAAGCCCACGGAGGCCGGGTAGAAGCGCAAGCGGTCGTCACAGTCGCTCCGCCTTTGCCGGCTGCGATGCCTATCGGGGCACCGTTTGCTGCAGGCTTGGGCGGATAGCCTTGGTACAGATAGGGCGCAGCCACTGCCGCGCTGATGAGGCAAACGTGCTTCAACACGGCGCTTACCGCGTTACCCCGCTTGTATGAATTCCTGATGGCGCTCTCGAGCAAGCTGGTAGCCGCGTGGGCGGATCGGGCTCTGCGCGCCAGAATGTCGAGCGCACCCGCACCCCACTCCCCGTTCAGCAAGGGCATCTTCCCCGACGTGGAGATGTTGGAGCCAGAGTGACCAGTGTCCTGCTAATTAAAGAAATCCGCGTAAACTTAACTAGTGTTCCGCACTAGTTAAGCGGGCTTAACTAGGACCCCACGACCAACGCTCGTCTAACGGAGCACCGCCGTGATCGGCGCCGTCGAAGTCGACCGTGACGCCGCCTGTCTGGCAGCGGCGTATGTTCTCGGTCACTGTGGGCTCGGTTCGATCTCTATCGGCCAGTGACCTGCGGTTCGGGCATCCAGGATCGTGATCTCGGCGATTCCGTTTGCTGTAAAGCCGATGTTCACGTTCCACCCGAGTGAAACATCCCTCACGATCGGTTCCTCCGAGAAGCCGATGCACAGGATGTCATCTTGCTCGTCGTATCTGATCCTCATCGATGCGCGTCCCTTGCTTCATGTCTACAGGTGTTTCCGTGAGCGCTGCCTCAATCCTCATCTGGGAGTCGGAGAGCAAGCGCTCGGCTTCGCGGGGTGGGAACCCGAGATCCAGAAAGACGTTGCCGCCAATCGGCGTAACGTGAGAGCTTGAAACTGTGTTTTGAGTATCATTCATCCTAGATGGCCCTGCGCAGCGAAGCATCAGATGGTTAGCATAGAGTTCCGCTCTCGCGGACTGTGGGACGATCGAAGCTCGTCCGCCGAGTTTCCTGGTCGGATCTCTTCCACCCGGACTGTATCAACTCGGCATGGTCATCGTACGCCACAAATCGACCAGTATCCCGAAGTGAGTTGTCCGTCTGGCTTCGCGAGTGGACCACGGCCGCCTCAAAGGGACGGATGCTCGGCTAGTTTTTGGAGGAGGACTGTGACACCTAGGCTGTTGTGGTCCACGCGAGTGGTCTTCGACGTCACAGATCGGTGTGCCAAAAGCGCTATGAAATCAAGCTTGAGGTCTTTTAAGCCCAGAGAAACCACAAACGATTGCGCTGGACGCCGTGCAATTTTTTTAGCCTCATAACCCGGGTCGCAGGTTCAAATCCTGCCCCCGCAACCAAAAAAGTCAAAAAAGCCAATCACTTCACGGTGGTTGGCTTTCTTGCGTCTGGGCGCACTGTGGGCACAGTGCACATCCTCGCTGTACGGATTCTGTGCTCAAGGGTTTGACGCCGGTCGGCGCTATCATCTCGCACTTCGTCATTTGAGCTCGACCAACGATGCTGCCGATCAACTACCGAGGTGCGAGTTCAGTGCGGTTCGTGCCGGGGGATTTCCAGCCGACGGCCGAACAGCTGGCGATTCAGCGCTGCCAGAATCGCTATGTCATCGCAATGTCCGCTGCCGGGTCAGGCAAGTCGACGACCATCGCGCTCAAGGTGATGGAGAACGTCCGGTACGGGAAGGATCCACGCAAGATCCTGGTGCTCACCTTCTCGCGCGAAGCGGCGCAGGTGATCCGGCGGATGATCGCCAAGCTTTCAAACGATGCGCAGCTAGCGAATGCCATCAGGTGTGTCGCGTTCGACGACTTCTGTGTCGAGGTGCTGAACGGCTTTGGATATGAGCGGGCCGATCAGCTATCGTCGATGGACGAAGTCTGCGCATATGTCCGGAAGGCGGCGGCGAACATCAAGAAGCGCGAGGACGATCGCGTGCGGCCGCTCGAGATCGCGCTACCCGAGCATAACGAGCAGATCGCCGAGTTCGTGCGGAATGCCCGCCTGATGAAGGCCAATCTCTTGAGCCCCGACCTCGATGAGGACGAAACCTACGAAGACCGGGCGATCCGGTACGGGCTTCCAGAGAGCTTCTTTTATATCTATCGGGAGGTAGAGCGGGTCCGCGGGACGGGCAGCTATTACGACGACCGGCCGGCGGCCTGGCGGAGCGAATTCGACGCGACTTTCGATCTGGCGAGGATGCTGATTGAGACGCAGGGCCGAATCCGGATGCCGACGTACGAGTTCGTCGCCGTCGACGAACTGCAGGACATGAACCCGGCGAGTTACGAGGTCTTGAAGTGGCTGCTGGATCCGTCGCGTGAATCGGTCGAAGGATCGATCGCCGCGGAGATCCTGGGCCCGAAGCCCGTCTACTTCATCGGCGCGGGTGACTTTGACCAGATCATTCACGGCTGGGCGGGATCCAATATCCGCTTCATGAAGGAGTGTTTCGGGGCAGAGTGGCCATCTTCTTCGGTCGTCCGTCTCACGCTGTCGAGCACCTACCGCCACGGGCCGATCATGGCAAAGATGGTGTCGGCGCTGATGGGGGACGGGAGCGATAACGAGCGGGTGCGATCCGGGAGATCGCACAAGACCGAAGTCCGGGTAGAGCGCTATGCAGACCACGGTGCCGCCGCCGGCAAGCTCGTTACGGCACTTGTGGACTTCAGGAAGCGAGGCGGACGTCTCGACGATACGGCGATCATCCTGCGCTCGCCGTACCAGTCCATCCTTGTCGAGAATGCGCTCTTCGAGGCCGGCCTGAACTGGCGTATCGAGGGGATGGAGAGTTATCTGATGCGGCCCGAGGTCCTGGCGCTGCGGGGCATCATGGCCTTTGCGCTGGACGATCTGACGACGATTCCTGGCGACGATAAATTTTCCAGAGTCATCAGTTCCCTGCTGCTTTGGCAGCAGTTCGAATGGGCGCCGGAGCGTCTTCAAGGGAAGTATCTGAAGGATGCGGCCAAGGATCCGGGGCTGAATTTTCAGCACTTCCTGCAGGGGGTGCTGCTGCGTCCGCGAACGATCTATGACCGGCGTGTCGCCCGTCTATCGTGGGAGCGGCAATCAATGGAGGAGACCGCGCTCCTTGAGCGGATCCAGGCGTTGAATCGGAGCGGCCAGACCGCCAAGGCCGAAGAATTGCGCCGGCGCAGCGATTACGAATCGAGCACGGTCGAGGAGACATCCGAGGAGAGAAGGAATCGTCTGCGGCTCGACGCGTCGGTGGCGCTCATTCGTGGCGCTGCGCCTGACGCTCCCGCTCACGTCCTGCTCGAACAGGTCGTAGCCACCCTGGACATGAAGAACAAGGCGCGCTTGCTGTTCGTCGACCCGGCCATGGCGCGAATGGTGTCTCAGTCGTTGGACGGCTTCGTGCAGAGTGCCAAGCGCAGGAACTGTTCGCTGCGCGAGTTCGCGAACTGGCTGAAGGATGTCGATATCGCGCTCCGAAAGGCCAGGCCCATGAACACGCTGCTGGTGTGTTCGGTAGAGGCGGCAAAGGGGCAGGAGTTCGAGGCTGTCCTTCTTCCGTTCCTGGAGGCGGGTGTTTTCCCGGCGCGTGATGCCGACCCGCACGAGGAGCGCAACCGCTTCTATGTCGCAGTCACGCGCGTCTGCGACGAACTGACCCTGCTGGTGCCGGAGGACGAGCAGCGCGTGAGCCCCTACGTCAAGTCCCTGAAGGTGGCGCGGTCGCTTCGGGAGGGGGGCTTTCTCGATCGCTGCAGTGATGACAATCGGTGATCTTTCGCTAGCAATACGCCCCCTTCATCTCGACCTGTGCTTGAGGGCGGCCACATCAAGAGGGTCTGGCAGGCCAAGCTGCGGGTATGTTGGGCTCGCTCAAACGGTGCTCATCGCCGTGCTGCCATGCAGCTTTTCCAGGGCAGTGTGATGCTGGCGGAGCGTTCCCGACTTTCCTTGGCTTCGCCATTTCCTGTGGTCGCGATTCGTGCCGCAACGCTGCGCATCCGACGACCTTTCGGGATGTACTCAAGAAGTTCGCCCAGTGAGATCAGCCATGGATGCCGGGTGGGCTCGGGCGATTTGCCGGGAAAAACGAACCAAGTAGCCGGTGTCCGATTACCGTGATGATCAGCAAGCTCAGGGCGCCCAGCGCCCAGACCGTCCAGAGCAGCGGGCTGAGCCACGCCATGCCGGCGGCAAGCCAAGGCATGATCTGACGGACCCCTTCGATGGTGGCGACGAGACCCGCGTGGATCGATTGGAGCCAGGCAGGGTCAATCCACAGTGCTAACCAGGACGGCAGCGCTGTTGCGTCGAGAACCGTACTGAGGTCGTTCTGAAGCGCAGTGCCCGACTTATGCGCAATCCAGTCGATGACATGAACAGTGAGTGCGGTCATCCCCGTCCACGCGGCGAGGATCACGAAAAACAGGATCCAGATGATCGTTTTCATGTTTGCGTAATTCTTCCAATTGACGTGGAACGGTGAGTGTTCGATCTTCGTTGCTCGTCCGCGGTTGAGGCAATTGAGCTTACTGGCTGAAAGTCAGGCCCATCAGCGACAGCAGTTCGGTGGCGGCGACGGTGCCGCCCCACCACAGCAGCCCGACCGAAGCGACCGCGGCCAGCGTCACCAGATAACCGGCCAGCAGCATCAGGCCGTCACGCAGACGCAGCCCCCAGGAGATCAAGACGATGGCGAGCGCCGGCAGCACGTTGTCAAAGCTGATGATGGGGACGGGGACCATCATCGACAGTCCCGCGGCACAGAGCATCAACCCGTTGGCAATGCGCGCGGGCTTGTCGCTCAAGCGCAGCATGCGCGGTCGTCCCCACCGTGCAATGATCTGGATGACCCGGCTGGTCATGCGCTCGAGCAGCATCCGGGCGCGATCGTTCATCTCTCGTCTGGCAAGCCAGGCGGGCAAGGGCACGGGCTGGCCGCTAAGCAGCCCGAACGCGATCAGAATGGAAAAAGCGCCCACCACCGAAGCCATCCCCGGTAGTGCCACCGGAACAAGAAGTGGCATTGCCAGCAGGCTCAACCAGACCATGCGTTGCCGATTGCTTTGACCCACGGCGTCGGCCATCGTACCGTTCATCGAGGCCAGTCGCGCCCCGGCAATCCGTTCCAGGGTAGCTCGTCGTTTGTCCTTCATGACCAATAGACCCTGCTTGAACTATTTGGCAGTTCGGACTCGTGATCGGGTCCTGCGGTTCCCCGAGGTTTCGCCCCGGTTGCGCAACGACGCACGCCGCAGGCTTTCCACAGCAGCATCTTCCAGAGAACACATTCCATGCCCAACACTCGAAACCTCACCGCCGTCCGGATGCGGCATGGATGACAATTTCCGGTCACAGTGGATCGGGAGCGACAGCGCGCACCGCGCTGCGATGTCGGCTCCGCGACTCGACCCCGCGGCGCCCCTGCTGTTCGTGATCAATGCCGGTGCAGGTGCGCTCGACCTTGAGGCCAAGCAGGCCGTGATCCGGCGTGCGCTCGCCGAGTATGGGCGAAAGGGTGAATTGTTGGCGTGCGAACCTGCTGATCTGGGACGGGGGGCCACCGAGGCCGCTGCGGCAGCGGCGGCGCGCGGCACGGCCGTGGTGGCGGTCGGTGGCGATGGAAGCCTCAACACGGTGGCGCAGGCTGCGCACGCAGCCGGTTGCCCAATGGGCGTCATCCCCTACGGTACCTTCAACTACTTTGCCAGGACGCACGGGATCGCCACCGAGCCGGACGCTGCGGCACGCCAGTTGATGGATGCGAGCCCGATGCCGGTGCAGGTGGGGGCCATCAACGACCGGATTTTCCTGGTCAATGCCAGCCTGGGCGCTTACCCCGAACTGTTGCAGGACCGCGAGGCCTGGAAAGCGCGCTTTGGCCGCAGCCGCTGGGTGGCGTTCGTGGCGGCTTGTGCGACCTTGCTGCGTGCGCAACGCCGACTGCGGCTGCACATCGAAACGGCCACCACGGTGCGTGATGTGCAGACCCTGACGCTCTTCGTCGGCAACAACCGGCTGCAGTTGCAACAGGTCGGAGTGGATCCTGAAGACACCCTGGCCGGTACGCCCGGCGACGGTAGCATGGCCGCGCTGATGCTGCGGCCCATCGGTACGATGTCGATGCTCGGACTGATGCTGCGCGGCGCAATGGGCAGGCTGGGGGATGCCGCCGGCGTGGAAACCTTCGAGTTCCGGCACATGGTGGTGAGGCCCAGGCTGGCAACGAGACGCAAGGTGTTCGTCGTCGCGTTTGACGGAGAAGTGACACGTATGCGCGCGCCGATCGACATTCGTGTGCTGGACAAGCCCTTGTACCTGCTCCAGGCGTCGGGCGCAGGCGGCAGGGCCAGTGCGCCCGAGGCCGCGGCATGAGTGTTCTGCTGCACATTTCCGACACCCATTTCGGCACCGAAGACCCGCGGGTGGTCGAGGCCCTGGTCACTCTGGCCGCCCAGCAGCGCCCGGATATGGTGGTGCTGTCGGGTGACATCACGCAGCGTGCGCGGCCCGCCCAGTTCCGCGCGGCAAAGACCTTCGCCGATCGACTGGGGGCGCTGGTTCTGGCTGTGCCGGGTAACCACGACATCGCACTGTTCGACCTATGGGCGCGCTTCACCCACCCGTATGCGCGCTACGCCAAGGCGTTCGGCTCTGATCTCGAGCCCGTTCACGCTTCGCAGGATCTCCTCGTCATTGGCGTCAACACCACGCGCCCATGGCGGTTCAAGAACGGCGAAGTGTCCGCGGCGCAGATCGATCGCGTGGCTGCACGGCTGGCAGGCGCCAGCGCGCAGCAGTTGCGCGTGGTGGTGGTCCACCAGCCTGCGGCCGTCATCAAGGCTGAAGACCGTGCCGACCAGTTGCGCGGCCACCATGCGGCCTTGCAGGCCTGGGCGGCCGCCGGGGCGGACCTGGTGCTGGGTGGGCACATTCATCTGCCCTACACGCTGGCACAGCACGGTTTGGCGCGGCGACTCTGGGTCGTACAGGCGGGAACCGCGGTCTCGTCACGCATACGCCTCGAGGTGCCCAACTCCGTAAACATCCTGCGCTGGGGCGCGTCGTGCGGTGAGCAGGTACGGCGCGGCGCCGATGCGGGCAAGGACTGTCTTGTCGAGCAGTGGGACTATGCGCGCCACGAAGATGTCTTCGTCCGCACGGCGGCCACGTCGGTCGCGCCCGAGCGCGGCTGATCGGAAGGCGGTGTCGGCGACAGGGCGAGCCGCTGCTGGCCCCTCGTCGGCATGAGGCAGAGCCGCGGATGTCAGGGCTGTCGGCAATGCCGCCGTCCGGCGCCGATTGGTGCCCTGTCGCGAAGGACTGCTTCACGCGAACAGACAGCGCTAACGATCAGTCGGACTACAAATCCTGACGATCGTCAAAAACCTGGCATTGGTTCTTGCCGGCCTGCTTGGCAATGTACATGGCCTGGTCGGCTTGGCGCATGAGCTGATCGGGTGCGATCGGTTCGCGTTGGGGGTAGAAGGTAACCCCGATGCTGCCCGACACCTTGACCGTTGCGTTATCGAGGGCAACAGGCTGATTGATGGCGGCCAGCAGGCGAGCGATGGGTTGTTCGATGTCGCTGCGGCTGTCCAGTGCGCTCATCACCACCACAAACTCATCCCCACCCAGTCGTGCCACGGTGTCTTCGGCGCGCAGACTTTCCGTCATGCGCTGCGACACGGTTTTCAGGAGGACATCGCCAGCGTCGTGACCATGAAGATCATTGACGGCCTTGAATCCGTCCAGGTCGATGAGCGCGACTGCGACGAGCTTGCTGCTGCGTCGGCTCTGGAGCAGGGCCTGCTCCATGCGGTCGGCGAGCAGGGTGCGGTTGGGGAGGCCGGTCAGCGAGTCGAAGTGGGCGAGCTTACGCAGGCGCTCTTCAGCTTCTTTCTGCGGGGTGATATCCGAGAACAGCCCGACGTGGTGAAGCACCTCACCCGAGGGGCTTCGCACCGTGCCGATTGTGAGCAGTTCGGCATAGTCTCGGCCGGATTTGTGACGGTTCCAAATCTCGCCCTCCCAGTAGCCATTGTCCTTGACCGAGCGCCACATCGCCTCATAGAAAGCCGGGTTGTGGCGCCCCGATTTGAACAGGCGCGGGTTCTCGCCAAGCAATTCGTCGCGCGACCAACCGGTGATGTCTGAACAGGCGGCGTTGGCCTCGACAATGCAGCCCTGCGGGTCGGTGATGATGATGCCCTCGCGGGCGCCACTGAACACGCTGGCCGCTAGCTCCAACTGGGTATGCGCATGATGCAACTCGGTGATGTCGGTACAGGAACCCACAATCTCGAGGACGGTGCCGGCATCGTCCAGAACGGCATTGTGGTGTAGCTCGACCCATTTCTGGCCCGCAGCGTCATGGGCAAGCCGGTAGGTGCCACTGAGCAGGCCGACAAAACCCCGTTCCCGCCAGGCCAGCAGTCCATCGCGCAGCGTTGCGCGGTCCTTGGGATGGATGGAGCCAAGCAGGTGCTCCAGATCGAGCGAGTCAGCATGGTCTGCGGGGCCGAGCAAAGCTTCAGCGTTGGGGCTGATGAATGTGCAGTTCAGCGTGTGGGGGTCAAGCGCAAACACAACCGACGGCGTGTTGCGCAGCAGGCCGGACAGACGTTGCGCTTGGGCGCGCTGCGCGTCGACCAGCGAGGCAATCTCGTCGGCCATCGCGTTGAACTGCTCGCCCAGGTGACGAAACTCGTCCTGCGACTGAACCTGAACCCTGACACTGAGGTCGCCTGCAGCAAAGAGGGCGGAGCCTTCATTGATAGTGTTTACCGAGCGCCGGATCGACGTGTAGATGGCGGCAAACAGCGTGCTGATGATGACGAAGAAGCTCATCAGCACAAGGACGTCAGCAATCATTGCGCGCCGCACGTCCGCCAGGCCCGCTTCGATCATGGCCACTGACCGAGGGTACAGATGATCGACATGAAGTCGTCTGGCCGCGTCGATGGCCTGCGTGGCGACGTCGAAGAGGTCTGCGGCCTCGACGGGTGCAGGAGAAAGGTAGGTGCTGGAGCGCGTGGTATTGCGGACATACCGGATGGCATCATGAAGCTCGCGCACCACAGGGTCATCCATGTGAAGGCTGTCGGGCAGCAACCTGCTGATACGGTCGATGCGGTTGTGTGTGTGGCCTTCCACGATATCGACGGCCGACACGCGGCCAGCAAGTTCAGAGGTGATGCCTGCATCGCGCCCGCCCGCCAACAAGGTGCCGGTGGCGTAACCGCGCAGATTGGCCAGGCTTTCGACCAGACTAGGCAGTGACCGAATCTGCGCCAGATTGAGGTGGTAGAGCGCCGGGTTCGAGGTGGCGGTGATGCCTGCCTCATCCCCGATGTCCACGATCCACGCGAGCAACTCGTTTACTGCCGCCGTATGGGTGTCAAAGCTGGACTGCGCGCTTGATTGATCTTCGGTGGAGTGGATGGCGCGCTCGATACCCGCACGTACGGATGCCCAGCGGGGATGCAAGGCCGTGAGCGAATCAAGCCGCACGAGGGCCGCTTCCACCTGTTCGATGCCGCTGCGAACTGCTGACTTCTGCTGAGGGAGGCGGGCCGTGAAATCGTCACCACCCTTACGCGCGGTGAAGGTCACCCCACGCTGGAGCTGAAGCTCGATCATCAGTGCGAGAGAGTCACGCACCAGCCCTAGACCACCGATTGCGCGCTCAGCCAGCACGGCTTGCGCGCGGTAATGGGCGTAGATCTGGTGCAGGAACCCGGCTGCCGCGACGACAAACACCACGGCCACGGTCGCGAACTTCCAGCGAAAGCTGAGGCGGTCCAGGAGACGGACGATGAACGCGAACGGGGCGTAGAAGGCGGGCGTAGAGGGGGCGCTCAAGGCTGGTTCTGGGCGCCCCTTTGCTGGGTGGGGCGTGATTGTCTCAGAGCCCCGAGTGTACCTCCATCGAGTATGCGGTACTGCAACATCGGTCACGCCCCGTCTGTGTTTGCGGGGCTGAAGCGATCGTCGAGCATGCGTCCATGCAGTAAGGCGCTGAGATGCGCCTCAGTCCGACTGCTTCTTGATCCGGTAGTTGAGCTGCGGCCGGGTCATGCCCAGCAGCCGCGCGGCGGCGGCGAGGTTGCCGTTGGCGCGCTCGACGGCGCGTTGCAGGAGGCTTTGCTCGAAGGCCTCGAGCGACACCCCTGACTCGAGCACGGCAGCGGCGAGATCCTGTGGCGGCTGCCGTCTGGCTTCGAGCGCGCCGTGCGCGCCCAGCGAGTGTTGCTGGGCGGCCTCACTGAAGTTGCCGATGAAAAGGCGCTCGACCTCGATCATGCCGTTTTGTGGCGCGAGGATCACGCCGCGCTCGAGCACGTTCTCGAGTTCGCGCACATTGCCGGGCCAGGTGTGGAGCTTCAGCGCGTGCATGGCCTTGTCGCTGATGCCGGCGATGCGCTTGCCATGCAGGGTCTCGAAGCGGCGGACCATGGCATCGACCAGGGCCGGGATGTCGCCCGTTCGCTCGCGCAGCGGTGGGATCGTCACCGGATAGACGTTGAGGCGGTAGAACAGGTCGCGGCGGAAGGTGCCGGCATGGACGGCCTTCTGCAAGTCGACGTTGGTCGCGGCGACTAGCCGTACATTGACCTTGCGCGTGCGCTCGTCGCCGAGCCGTTCGATTTCCCCTTCCTGCAATACGCGCAGCAGCTTGGCCTGGGCCGGTAGAGGCAATTCGCCGACTTCGTCGAGGAACAGCGTGCCGCCGTGCGCGCGCTCGAACTTGCCCGCACGTGAGGCGTGGGCGCCGGTGAAGGCGCCGCGCTCGACCCCGAACAGCTCGGATTCGATCAGCTCGTCGGGCAGGGCGGCGCAGTTGACCGCGACGAAGGGCTCGTCCTTGCGCGGGCTCATCTCATGCAGGGTGCGTGCGAAGCGCTCCTTGCCGACGCCGGTTTCGCCGAGCAGCAGTACCGAGACGTTGGTTGACGCGGCACGGCTGATCAGGTCGTAGGCGTGGAGGAAGGCCGCGGAGTTGCCGATGAGGTCGGCGGTCCGGCGCGGGCAGGCGATCGTGTGGCGCATGGCCTCGATCTCGTCGCGCAGCTCGAGCAGGCGGCCGACGATCGAGTCGGCCTCGAAGTACGGCCGCAGCTCGTCCGCGTCGGGCCACGCCTCGGCGGGTTTGCCGACGATGCGGCAGTGCTCGCACCCCGTCGCCGCACACTCGACTTCCTTGAACAGGATGAAGCGTCCCATGAAGGCGCTGGTGTAGCCCGAGGCATAGCCGATCATCATCCAGCACACCGGGTGGTCCACTTCACCAAAAGCCTGCACGTGCGCCTCGGCTTCCCAGGCGTTGTACCACAGGAACTCGCCGTAAAAGCCGTTGCCTGCGCCGCCAAACTCGAGCCGTACCGGCTCGACCCGCGCACAGCCCTCGAGCATGTGCAGTTGTGGCCCGACCACGAAGGCGTCTGCGGGTTCGCTGGTGCCGCGCGTCTTGCGCGCCAGTTCGGCGTCGCGCATGCCGGAGGCGAAGCCCATGCGCGTGAGGATGCGGCGTGCCTGTTGCTGGCCCACCGAAGCGATCAGTTCCTTGCGCAGTTCGGACATGGCGCCGGCATGCAGGAGCAGCATGCGGTGCTCTCCCAGCCAGATGTGCCCGTCTTCCGCAGCGAACCGGAGCAGGCTGCGGAGATCTGCGCTCTCCGGGTAATGGATAGTGGCCAAGGGTCTCCTCCAGGTCAGGTCGCTCCGCTCTGCGGCGGGTCGTTCCCCGGACACCTCGGCGTTGTCCGGACTGAGGCCGAAGCTTAACCGAGGCGGCTCCTGTTTAGGGAGCGGGGACTTCTGGCGATGATAGTAAGAATCTCGAGATAAATAAACGATTGGCACGATTCTTGTAACGGTGCGCCACATCGCCGGTATGCGCGACCAATTGCTGATCGCGTACAGGCGTAGTGATACGCACGACGACAGGCACATCGAGAGAGGAGGCCGTAAGGATGGGGCAGAGATTCGCGGTGACGATCGAGGACAGTGGAGAACGGGTTTCATGCGCCGAGCAGGACAGCGTGCTGCACGCGATGGAGGCCCTTGGCCGCAAGGGGATTCCGGTCGGTTGTCGCGGGGGCGGTTGCGGTGTCTGCAAGGTGAGGATTACCGGCGGCGCATACCACACGCGGAAGATGAGCCGTGCCTGCGTGTCCGAAGCGGAAGAGGCGGACGGGGTGGTGCTGGCATGCAAGCTGTTCCCCGACAGCGACCTGAGCCTGAAGGTGGTGGGGAAGATGGCGAAGGCGGTCTGTGCGGAGGGGCATAACTGAACCGTAGATCGGACAACCTGGCAGGGTGCCGAACGGGTCGGCGGACGCAGGTCCCCGGCCCGTTCTGCTTTCGGGCTCCGGTTGTGCAGAGCAATAAAGTAAGTGAATCAAATAATCAACGAAATCCATGAATGGATCATTTGATCAAACCATGCGCCTGCCTGGTGTGGCGGTCAAATCTCGATAATTCGGATAAATAGCGCCAATACGAGGATTGGCTGAGATTGGCACGGAAGTTGTTAATACCCTCCCCATAGCAAGCCCGTGTTGATCAAACCGAAGGAGTGTGGGGGATGAAGCGTACAGAGCCCGAAATCGACCTCAGCCGCAAGTTCGTGCGCCTGATCGAGCGTCGGCCCGACGGTTTCGTGGAATTCGAGTTCGCGATCGGAGATCCCGAGCTCTACGCCGAGATGCTGCTCCCGGCGGAGGCTTATGCCGCGTTCTGCGAGGTCAACAGCGTGACCTTCCTCGAGCCCCGTGAAGAGGGCGGCGCGGGCGAGACGGAGGATTGGAACTGGAACCTGCATCAAGCCACGCACCAGCGGTTCCGCTGAGCGTGACCCACAAGCACAAGGAGGAGAATCCATGCAGATCGATTTGCGCACCGTCACCATCAAGCCGCTGCGGCATACGTTCGACAACATCGCCCGGCGCATCGGGGGCGACAAGCCGGCGTCGCGGTACCAGGAAGGCACGCTGGACATGCAGCAGACGGCCAACTTCCATTACCGGCCGACCTGGGACCCCGAGCACGACATCTACGATGCCTCGCGCACGGCCATCAGGATGGCCGACTGGTATGCCTTCAAGGATCCGCGCCAGTTCTACTACGGCGCCTACACCATGGCTCGCGCCAAGCAGCAGGACACCGCGGAGGCCAACTTCGACTTCGTCGAGAACCGCGGCCTCGCTGCGACCCTGCCCGAGTCGGTGCGCGATACCGTGCTGAAGCTGCTGCTGCCGCTGCGCCACGTGGCCTGGGGCTCGAACATGAACAACGCGAGCGTCTGTGCCTACAGCTACGGCACCGGCTTCTCGCAGCCGCACATCTACCAGGCGATGGACCAGCTCGGCATCGCCCAGTACCTGACCCGCGTCGGCCTGCTGCTCGGCGACGTCGAATCTCTGGACGAAGCCAAGCGCGCCTGGATGGAGGACGACACCTGGCAGGGCCTGCGTCGCTACGTCGAGGATTCCTTCGTGATCAAGGATCCGGTGGAGCTCTTCGTGGCGCAGAACGTCGCGCTCGATGGCCTGCTGTATCCGCTGGTGTACGAAACCATCGTCGATGACGTGCTTTCGTCCCGGGGCGGCACCGCGGTGGCGATGCTCACCCAGTTCATGACCGACTGGTTCGCCGAGACCCGGAAATGGGTCGATGCCACGGTCAAGATCGCGGCGGCCGAGTCGCCCGAGAACAAGGAGGTCATGACCCGCTGGCTGAACCTGTGGCGTGATCGTTCGGCCTCGGCGCTGCTGCCGGTGGCCCGCATCGCCCTCGGCGATCGCGCGGACGAGGTCCTCGCCGAAGTCGTCCAGCAATTCAACGCACGCATGGCCAAGGCCGGCGTCGCCCTCTGAGCGGAGCACCCATGTCGACCGTATTCCTTGCATTGCAGACCAACGAAGACACCCGCCCGATCATCGAGGCGATCCTGCAGGACAACCCTTCGGCCGTCGTCGACGCGCAGCCCGCGATGGTGAAGATCAACGCCGACGGCCGCCTCGTGGTGCGTCGCGAGACGATCGAGGAGATCACCGGCCGCGCCTACGACCTGCAGGAGTTGCAGGTCAACCTGATCACCATGTCGGGCAATCTCGATCAGACCGACGACGAGATCACCCTGTTCTGGAAATCCTGAGACCCCGAGGAGACAAGACGATGGACATGCAAGTTGCCAAGAAGAAGCTCGGCCTGAAAGAGCGCTATGCGGTGATGACCCGGGGCCTCGACTGGACGCCGTCCTACCAGAAGATGGAGGACATCTACCCCTACATCGCCTACGAGGGGATCAAGATCCACGACTGGGACAAGTGGGAGGACCCCTTCCGCCTGACCATGGATGCCTACTGGAAATACCAGGCCGAGAAGGAGCGCAAGCTGTACGCGATCATCGACGCCTTCAACCAGAACAACGGCCACCTCGACGTCACCGACGCGCGCTACATCAACACCGTCAAGCTCTTCATCAGCGGCATCAGCCCGCTCGAGTACGTCGCCCACCGCGGCTTCGCCCATGCCGGCAGGGCTTTCCCCGGCCCCGGCCCGCGCGTCGCCTGCCTGATGCAGTCGCTCGACGAGATCCGCCATGCGCAGACGCAGGTGCACGCGATCTCGAACTACAACAAGTACTACAACGGCATGCACGACTTCCATCACATGCATGACCGCGTGTGGTTCCTGTCCGTGCCCAAGAGCTTCTTCGACGACGCCATTACTTCCGGGCCGTTCGAGTTCATGGTCTCGATCGGCTTTTCGTTCGAGTACGTGCTGACCAACCTGCTGTTCGTGCCCTTCGTCTCGGGCGCCGCCTACAACGGCGACATGGGCACGATGACCTTCGGCTTCTCGGCGCAGTCCGACGAAGCACGCCACATGACGCTGGGCCTCGAGGTGATCAAGTTCATCCTCGAGCAGGACCCCGCCAACGTGCCCATCGTGCAGCGCTGGATCGACAAGTGGACCTGGCGCGGCTATCGCGTGCTGACCCTGGTGGCGATGATGATGGACTACATGCTGCCCAAGCGCACGATGAGCTGGAAGGAAGCCTGGGAGGTGTACTTCGAAGAGAACGGCGGCGCGCTGTTCAAGGACCTCGCCCGTTACGGCATCAAGATGCCCAAGTGTGCTGAGCAGATCGCGCTCGAGAAGGACCACCTGTCGCACCAGGCCTGGCGCACCTTCTACAACTACGCCGCCGCCGCCAACTTCCACACCTGGATGCCGGACGAGGACGAGATGGCGTGGCTGTCGGCGAAGTACCCGGAGAGCTTCGACAAGCACTACCGTCCGCGCTACGAGTTCTGGCGCGAGCAGGCCGTCAAGGGCAACCGCTTCTACAACAAGACGCTGCCCATGCTGTGCCAGACCTGCCAGATCCCCATGCTGTTCACCGAGCCCGGCGACCCGACCAAGATCTGCTACCGCGAGGTCGACTACAAGGGCGACAAGTACCACTTCTGCTCGGATCACTGCAAAGCGATCTTCGAGCACGAGCCGGAGAAGTACGTCCAGGCCTGGCTGCCGGTGCACCAGATCTACCAGGGCAACTGCTTCCCCGAGGGCACCGACCCGACGGTCGAGGGCTTCGACGCGCTTGGCGCGGTGCTCAAGTACTACAACCTCGAGCATGGTCGCGACAACCTCGACTTCGACATCTCGGAAGACAAGAAGAACTTCGCCGAATGGCGCGGCCAGGCGACGAAGAACATCTGAGCCCGCGACCGACGACAAGACATCAGGAGACATGACATGGCTGTAGTCGCCATTTCCAAGTACGACTTCGCGCCCGCCGACACCAGGGACAAGTTCCACGGCGCGCAACTGCTCTACATCGGCTGGGAAGACCATCTGCTGTTCTGCGCCCCGTTCTGCTTCCCCTTTCCGCCGACGATGCGTTTCGGCGACGTGGTTGCCGGACCGATGAAGGCCGCCTTCGGTTACCACCCGGACTTTGCCCGGATCGACTGGGCGAAGGTCGAGTGGCTGAAGTCCGGCAAGCCGTTCGCGCCCGACTTCGACAAGTCGCTCGCCGACAACGGCCTCGGGCACAAGGACGTAATCCGCTTCCGCACGCCGGGCCTGACCGGCATCAAGGGTTCGTGCAGCTGACGCGGCGCAGGGATGGCGGCCCGCTGCGGCGGGTTGCCAACCTCGCCCGGCGGAGAACGCAAAAGAACGGAAACGCATCATGAGCTACGAACTGACCATTGAGCCGATCGGCCAGACCATCGAAGTGGAGGAGGGCCAGACCATCCTCGACGCCGCCCTGCGCGCGGGCGTCTGGCTGCCCCATGCCTGTTGCCACGGCCTGTGCGCCACCTGCAAGGTGCAGGTGATCGACGGCGAGGTCGACCACGGCGAGGCGTCCAGCTTCGCGCTGATGGACTTCGAGCGCGACGAGGGCAAGACGCTGGCCTGCTGTGCGCGCCTCGAGTCCGACGTGACGATCGAGGCAGAGATCGAGGAGGAGGCGGACGCGGAGTCGATTCCGGTGCGCGACTTCCCCGGCACCGTGACCCGCATCGAGGCGCTGACACCGACGATCAAGGCGGTGTTCATCGAGACCGACGAGCCGATGCACTTCCAGGCCGGCCAGTACATCAACTTCTTCCTCGAAGGCGGGGAGTACAGCCGGGCCTTCTCGCTGGCGAATCCGCCTTCGACCGGACGCGAGGTGGAGCTCAACATCCGCATCGTGCCCGGCGGGCGGGGCACCACCTGGATCCACGAGCAGCTCAAGGCCGGCGAACGCGTACGCCTGTCCGGCCCCTATGGTCGCTTCTTCGTGCGCAAGTCGGCGCCCGAAGCGCTGCTGTTCATGGCCGGCGGCTCCGGGCTGTCGAGCCCGCGCTCGATGATCCTCGACCTGCTCGAAGCCGGCGACACGCGACCGATGACCTTGGTGTACGGTCAGCGCAACCGGGGCGAGCTGTATTACCACGACGCGTTCCTCGCGCTCGCCGCGAAGTACCCGAACTTCAGCTACGTCCCGGCCCTGTCCGACGAGCCGGCCGACTCCGGCTGGGACGGCTTCCGCGGCTATGTCCACGACGCGGCGACGGCGCACTTCGACAATGACTTCCGCGGACACAAGGCCTACCTGTGCGGCCCGCCGCTGATGATCGACGCCTGCATCACCGCGCTGATGCACGGCCGCCTGTTCGAGCGGGACATCTTCATGGAGAAGTTCTTCTCCGCGGCCGATGTCCAGCAGGTCCGCAGCCCCCTGTTCAAGCGCATCTAGTGTTCTCTGGCCGGCGGCGCCTGCCCGGCTGCCGGCCTGTGTCGTGACGATTTCAAACCGCCGCGGGAATCCACCCCGGCAATCAATATGGAGAGGAGACAATCATGGCAATGACTGGTGTTCTGCGTCCGGGCCACGCCCAGATCCGCGTGCTCGACATCGAGGAAGGGGTCAAACACTACGGCAAGGTGCTCGGCCTGATCGAGACCGGCCGCGACAGCCAGGGCCGCGTGTACTTCAAGGCCTGGGACGAGCGCGACCACCACAGCGTGATCCTGCGCGAGGCCGACAGCGCCGGCATCGACTTCTTCGGTTTCAAGGTGTCGGACCAGGCCACGCTCGACAAGCTTGACCGCGACCTGCAGGCCTACGGCGTGAAGACCGAGCGCATTCCGGCCGGCGAGCTGCTCGAGACCGGCGAGCGCGTGCGCTTCGAGGTGCCTTCCGGCCACCTGATCGAGCTGTACTGGGAGAAGAGCGACTACGGCAACGACGACACCTACACCAATCCGCCGCCCTGGACCGACGACGCCGAGCGTGGCATCGCTCCGATCCGCCTCGACCATTGCCTGCTCTACGGTCCCGACATCGAGAAGGTGCAGGACATCTTCGTGAACGTGCTCGGCTTCTACCTCGTCGAGCACGTGATCATGGAAGACGGCAAGACCGATCTGGCGATCTGGCTGTCGTGCTCGATCAAGGCGCACGACATCGCCTTCGTCCGCCATCCCGAGCCGGGCAAGCTGCACCACGTCTCCTTCCTGCTCGAAAGCTGGGAGAAGGTGCTGCGGGCGGCCGACATCATGTCGATGAACCGGGTGTCGATCGACATCGGTCCGACCCGCCACGGCATTACGCGCGGCACCACGATCTACGCCTTCGACCCGTCGGGCAACCGCTTCGAAACCTTCTGCGGCGGTTATCAGTGCTACCCGGACTGGAAGCCGATCCGCTGGACCTGGGACGAGGTCGGTGCGGGCATCTTCTACCACGACCGCAAGCTCAACGAGCGCTTCCTGACCGTGGTGTCGTAAGCGGCAGCGGCCACGGCAGCCTCGCTGCCGTGGCCGGGTCTCAGTGCTTGCCCTTGCCGGTGAAGAAGTCTGCCGGCATGCGCCTGACGGCATCCAGGGTGCGCAGGATGTGCTCGGTCAGGATGGAGGTGGCGCGGGTCGCATCGCGTGCCAGCGTTGCCTCGAACAAGGCCTGGTGCTCGGCATGGATGTCGCGGGCGATGGGCTGTCGGAACAGGCTGATGCGGCGATACCGCTCGGACTGCTGGTAGAGGATGTGCTGGAAATGACGGATCCAGCGCGAGCCGGAGGCGGAGATGAGGGCTTCATGGAAGGCGCGGTTGCGGACCTCCCATTCCTGCGTGGTGCCGACGTCGTGATCGGCCAGGCGCTGCTCGGCACGCGACAGGCGGTGGAAGGCGGCGACGATCGCGGCTTCCCATTCCTCGCCACCCGAGGCGATCGATTGCCTGAGCGCTTCGGTCTCGAGCAGTACGCGGGTGCGGGTGATGTCCTCGAAGTCGGCGATCGAGATCGGTGCGACACGGAAGCCACGCTGGCCCTGCGCGACGACCAGGGCGTCGGTCACCAGCAGCAGCAGCGCCTCGCGCAGCGTGCCGGCGCCGACGTCGTAGCGGTCCTTGAGGTGCTCGACGCGCAGCTTCTCGCCCGGTGCATGCACGCCCTCGATGATGTCGCGGCGCAGACGCTGATAGGCGCCTTCGACCAGGGTCTTGGGTTCCAGGGCTTCCGGGGCTTGGGTGAGGGCGTTTTCGCTCATGGCCGCGAGGGATCTGAAGGAAGGTTTCGCTTGCATTCTAGCTGACGCGAGGCACTGCTGTAGATTAATTAAAATATCGAGAAAACATATTGACGTCGAGAAAATGGTAGTCTAAGTTCATGCAGGTAAGGCGCAAGGGCGCGAAATGGGAGTCGAGAGAATGAAGCTTGCCGTCACGCAGAATACGATCAGCTGGGAGGCCGCGCATGCGGCGGTGGAGGCCGCCGTGCAGGAGGCGCAGCGGCTCGGTGTGCGCATCAACGTCGCCGTGGCCGATGCTGCGGGCAACCTCGTCGCATTCCTGCGCATGCCGGGGGCCTTTCCGCAGTCGATCGCGATCGCCATCGACAAGGCCTACACGGCGGGCGGCTTCGGTTTCCCGACCGGCGACTGGATGAAGGTGGTGGGCGACAACGAGGGCATGAAGCTCGGATTCTCCGCCCAGCCGCGGCTCATCGTCTTCGGCGGTGGCCTGCCCATCCGCAGTGGTGGCG
This sequence comes from Thauera humireducens, assembly GCF_001051995.2. Lineage (NCBI taxonomy): Bacteria > Pseudomonadati > Pseudomonadota > Betaproteobacteria > Rhodocyclales > Zoogloeaceae > Thauera > Thauera humireducens. The sequence continues at coordinate 381,383 of NZ_CP014646.1, forward strand.
CCCTGCTGGGCGGCATCGGCGTGTCCGGTGCCTCGGAAGAACAGGATGGCATTTGCGCACAGGCCGGCCTGCGCGCGATCGGTGCCGACGACAACGAAGCGTGAGGGAGCGCAGTCAATGAAACAGATCCACAACTTCATCAACGGCGAGTTCGTCGCCACGGCCAAGTCCTTTGACAAGTTCTCGCCGCTGGACAACGCGCTGATCGCCAAGGTGCACGAGGCCGGCAAGGCCGAGGTCGATGCGGCCGTCGCCGCGGCCCGCGCCGCGCTGAACGGACCCTGGGGCCGCATGACCGTGGCCGAGCGCGTCGACCTGCTCAACGCGGTGGCCGACGGCATCAACAAGCGCTTCGATGATTTCCTGGCGGCCGAATGCGCCGACACCGGCAAGCCGCGCAGCCTCGCCAGCCACATCGACATCCCGCGCGGCGCGGCCAACTTCAAGGTGTTCGCCGACGTCATCAAGAGCGTGCCGACCGAGTTCTTCGAGATGGCCACCCCTGACGGCCGCGGCGCGCTGAACTACGCCGTGCGCCGCCCGGTGGGCGTGGTCGGCGTGATCTGCCCGTGGAACCTGCCGTTGCTGCTGATGACCTGGAAGGTCGGCCCCGCGCTGGCCTGCGGCAACACCGTGGTGGTGAAGCCGTCCGAAGAGACCCCACAAACCGCGACGCTGCTGGGCGAAGTCATGAACGAGGTCGGCATGCCCAGGGGCGTGTACAACGTGGTGCACGGCTTCGGCCCCGGTTCGGCGGGCGAGTTCGTCACCACCCATCCCGGCGTCAATGCCATCACCTTCACCGGCGAGACGCGCACCGGCGCGGCGATCATGAAGGCAGCGTCCGACGGTGCGCGCCCGGTGTCGCTGGAGATGGGGGGCAAGAACCCCGCCATCGTCTTCGCCGACTGCGACTTCGATGCCGCCATCGAAGGCACGATGCGCTCGGTCTTCGCCAACTGCGGCCAGGTCTGCCTGGGTACGGAGCGGGTCTATGTCGAACGTCCGATCTTCGACCGCTTCGTCGAGGCGCTGAAGAAGGGTGCCGAAGGCCTGCGGCTCGGCCGTCCCGAGGATGCAGCCACCGGGCTCGGCCCGCTGATCTCGCAGGAGCACAAGCGCAAGGTGTTGTCCTACTACGAGAAGGCGAAGGCGCTGGGCGCCACCGTGGTCACCGGCGGCGGCGTGCCCGACATGCCGGGCGAGTTGGCGAACGGCGCCTGGGTGCAGCCCACCATCTGGACCGGCCTGGACGACAGCTCGCCGATCGCGCGCGAGGAGATCTTCGGCCCCTGCACCCTGATCCAGCCCTTCGACGCCGAAGACGAGGTGATCCGCCGCGCCAACGACACCGAGTACGGCCTCGCCTGCTCGGTGTGGACCAAGGATCTGGCGCGCGCGCACCGTGTCGCCGGCCAGATCGAAGCCGGCCTGGTGTGGGTGAACTCGTGGTTCCTGCGCGACCTGCGCACCCCCTTCGGCGGGTCGAAGCAGTCGGGCATCGGCCGCGAAGGCGGCGTGCATTCGCTCGAGTTCTACACCGAACTCAAGAACGTCTGCATCAAGCTGTGAGGAACGCCGCCATGGACAAGAACACCATCGAACAGCTCGGCGACGAGCTCTATCAGGCGCTGGTCAAGCGCGAGGTGCTGTCGCCGCTCACCGAGCGACATTCCGACATCACCGTCGAGGACGCCTATCGCGTCCAGCAGCGCATGATCGCGCGGCGCCTCGAGGCGGGCGAGCGCATCGTCGGCAAGAAGATCGGTGTCACCAGCAAGGCGGTGATGAACATGCTCGGCGTGTTCCAGCCCGACTTCGGCATGCTCACCGACGGCATGCTCTACAACGAGGGCGAGGCGATTCCCGCCAACACCCTGATCCAGCCCAAGGCCGAAGGCGAGATCGCCTTCGTGCTGAAGAAGGATCTCAAGGGTCCGGGCGTGACCGCGGCCGACGTGCTGGCCGCCACCGAAGGCGTCATGACCTGCTTCGAGATCGTCGATTCGCGCATCCGCGACTGGAAGATCAAGATCCAGGACACCGTCGCGGACAACGCCTCGTGCGGTGTGTTCGTGCTGGGCGACAGCCTGGTCGATCCGCGCAAGGTCGACCTGAACACCTGCGGCATGGTGCTGGAGAAGAACGGCGAGATCGTCGCCACCGGCTCGGGCGCCGCGGCGCTGGGGGCGCCTGCCAACGCGGTGGCTTGGCTGGCCAACACCCTGGGCGCACTCGACATTCCGCTGAAGGCCGGTGAAGTCGTCCTGTCCGGCTCGCTCGCGATCATGGTGCCGGTTGCGGCTGGCGACAACCTGCGCGTCACCATCGGCGGCATCGGCAGTTGTTCGGTGCGTTTCGTCTGATTGCGCGTGTCCAGTTCGCAACTGCACGGCTCCCGTCTCCCACTTTCTCCGGGGGCCGTGCGGTCTGCGTCCTTACGCCACTCCTTGCAAGGAAGCTCTCATGAACAAGATCAAATGCGCCCTGATCGGTCCGGGCAACATCGGCACCGACCTGCTGTACAAGTTGAAGCGTAGCCCGGTGCTGGAGCCGGTGTGGATGGTGGGGATCGACGCCACCTCCGAGGGCCTGGCGCGTGCGCGCGAGATGGGCCTCAAGACCACCGCCGAGGGCGTCGACGGCCTGCTGCCGCATGTGGTCGCCGACGGCGTGCAGATCGCCTTCGACGCCACCAGCGCCTACGTCCATGCCGAGAACAGCCGCAAGCTCAACGAGCTGGGCGTGCTGATGATCGACCTCACCCCGGCCGCGATCGGCCCGTTCTGCGTGCCGCCGGTGAACCTTGCCGAGCACGTGGGCTGGCCGTCGCCGGGCCGCTCCCAAGACGGCCAAACCCCCTCGGGGGGCAGCGAACGCAGTGAGCGTGGGGGCCTGCTCTCCGAGATGAACGTCAACATGGTCACCTGCGGCGGCCAGGCCACGATCCCGATGGTCGCGGCCGTGTCCCGCGTGCAGCCGGTGGCCTACGGCGAGATCGTCGCCACCGTGTCGAGCAAATCGGCCGGTCCGGGCACGCGCAAGAACATCGACGAGTTCACCCGCACCACCGCGGGCGCGGTCGAGAAGGTGGGCGGCGCCAAGAAGGGCAAGGCCATCATCATCCTGAACCCGGCCGAACCGCCCCTGATCATGCGCGACACGGTGCATTGCCTGACCGAGACCGAACCGGACCAGGCCGCGGTCACCGAATCCATCCACGCCATGATCCGCGAAGTGCAGAAGTACGTCCCCGGCTACCGCCTGGTGAATGGCCCGGTGTTCGACGGCAACCGCGTCTCGGTCTTCCTCGAAGTCGAAGGCCTGGGCGACTACCTGCCCAAGTACGCCGGCAACCTCGACATCATGACCGCGGCCGGTGCGCGCACCGCCGAGATGTTCGCCGAGGAGATCCTCGCCGGGCGCCTGAAACTCGAATCCAACCGCGCCACGCTGGTGGCCTGAGCGGCGACCGAACGAAGGAGATGAAGAACATGGAACTTCGCGGCAAGAAGATCACCGTCCACGACATGACCCTGCGCGATGGCATGCACCCCAAGCGCCACCTGATGACGCTCGAGCAGATGAAGACGATCGCCGTCGGCCTGGACGAAGCGGGCATCCCGCTGATCGAGGTCACCCACGGCGACGGCCTCGGCGGCAGCTCGGTGAACTACGGCTTCCCCGCCCACAGCGACGAGGAATACCTCGGCGCGGTGATCCCGCTGATGAAGCAGGCCAGGGTCTCGGCGCTGTTGCTGCCGGGCATCGGCACGGTGGACCACCTGAAGATGGCGCACGAGATCGGCGTGTCGACCATCCGGGTGGCCACCCACTGCACCGAGGCGGATGTCTCCGAGCAACACATCGGCATGGCCCGCAAGCTTGGCATGGACACCGTCGGCTTCCTGATGATGGCCCACATGAACAGCCCCGAAGGGCTGGTCAAACAAGCCAAGCTGATGGAGAGCTACGGCGCCAACTGCATCTACGTCACCGACTCGGCCGGGCACCTGCTGCCCGACACGGTCAAATCCCGCCTCAGCGCGGTGCGCGATGCGCTCAAGCCCGAGACCGAACTGGGCTTTCACGGCCACCACAACCTCGCCATGGGCGTGGCCAACAGCCTCGCCGCGCTCGAAGTCGGTGCCACCCGCATCGACGCGGCGGCCGCCGGGCTGGGTGCCGGGGCGGGCAACACCCCGATGGAAGTCTTCATCGCGGTGTGCGACCTGATGGGGATCGAGACCGGCGTGGACGTGTTCAGGATCCAGGACGTGGCCGAAGACCTGGTGGTGCCGATCATGGACTTCCCGATCCGCATCGACCGCGACGCGCTCACGCTGGGCTACGCCGGGGTGTATGGCTCCTTCCTGCTGTTCGCCAAGCGCGCCGAGAAGAAGTACGGCGTGCCCGCGCGCGAGATCCTGGTCGAGATGGGCCGGCGCGGCATGGTCGGCGGGCAGGAGGACATGATCGAGGATACGGCGCTGAATCTGGCGCGGGCGAAGGGGATTGCAGCATGAAACTGTCACGTGAAGTCATCAAACAACTGGCCATTCATCTCGAAACCTGCGAGCTGGAGGCGAAGGACACGCCCAAGATCACCGATGCGCATCCCGACATGGACTGGGATGACGCCTATGCGATCCAGGACGAGATCAAGCGGCGCAAGATCGCCCGCGGCAACCGGGTCATCGGCCTCAAGGCCGGCCTGACCTCGCACGCCAAGATGAAGCAGATGGGCGTCGAGACGCCGGTGTTCGGCTTCCTGGTGGATTACTTCAGCGTGCCCGAGGGGGGTGAGATCGACACCTCGAAGCTGATCCATCCCAAGGTCGAGCCCGAGATCGCCTTCGTCACCAAGGCGCCGCTGCGCGGACCCGGTTGCCACATCGGCGCCGTGCTGGCAGCGACGGATTTCGTGATTCCCGCCATCGAGGTCATCGACAGCCGCTACCGCGACTTCAAGTTCGACCTGAAGAGCGTGGTCGCCGACAACTGCTCGTCGAGCCGTTTCGTCGTCGGTGGCCGGATGGGCAACGTAGCCGACCTCGACCTGCGCACCACCGGCATCGTGCTGGAGAAGAACGGCGAGCCGGTGGCCTTCGGCGCCGGTGCCGCGGTGCTGGGGCACCCGGCGGCAGCCATCGCCATGCTGGCCAACATGCTGGGCGAGCGCGGCGAGGAGATCCCCGCCGGCACGCTGATCCTGTCGGGCGGCATCACCGAGGCGGTGGCCGTGCAGCCTGGCGACGACGTCACGCTGCGGGTGCAGGACCTCGGCTCGGTGTCCGTCCGCTTCAAGTAAATCGAACCCTTCGGGGCGTCCTCCGGCGCCCCGACCTCATTCCGGGAGAAGGCAATGCCGTTTGCGCAGATTCACATCCTCGAAGGCCGTACCGAAGAGCAGAAGCGCGCCGTGATCGAGAAGGTTACCCAGGCGCTGGTCGAAGCGCTCGATGCGCCGCAGCAGACCGTTCGCGTGCTGATCAGCGAGGTGCCGAAGGGCAACTGGGGCATCGGCGGCGTGTCGGCGAAGGACCTCGGTCGCTGAGCGCACGCGACGTCGTCGCGGTGTTCCACCGAGCATCCTGCAGAGGGTGCCGGCAGAAGGGCAGCAGACATTGCAGCAACACAACCATCAAGGAGGAGAAAGGGACATGGAAATCAGGAAGATCGCTGCAGCCGTCGCGTTGGGCGTGCTCGCACTCGGCAGTGCGCAGGCGAAGGAAGGGGGCGACCAGTACCCGAACGGCGCCGAGACCTGGCTGGCAGGCGCCGTGCCGCCCCCGGGCAACTACTTCATCAACTATTTCGGCTACTACAGCGGCGACCTGGTGGATGGCGACGGCAAGCGCGTGCGCGGTGCCGGTGTCGATGCATGGTTCGATGCGCTGCGCTTCGTGCAGACCACCGAGCACAAGATCCTCGGTGCCAACTGGGGCTGGCACGTCATCGTGCCGCTGGTGCATCAGGACGTGAGCCTCGGCGCAGGATCGAAGTCGAAGTTCGGCCTCGGTGACATCACCATCAACCCGTTCATCCTGTCCTGGCACACGAAGAACTGGCACTGGGCCCTGGCGCTCGACATCAACCTGCCGACCGGAACCTACAAGTCGGGCGAGCCGCGCGAGAGCATTGGGGCCAACTACTGGAGCGTCGAGCCGATCTTCGCCGTCACCTACATGGGGGACACCGGCTGGGAGGTGTCGGCCAAGTTCATGTACAACATGAAGTCGGAGAACAAGGACTTCCGCCCGGTAGTGGGGGTGCCGAAGATGGACTACCAGTCCGGCGACGAATTCCACATGGACTATCTGGTCGGCAAGCGCTTCGGCCCTTGGGGCGTGGGCCTTTCGGGCTACTACCTGAAACAGACGACCAATGACGAACTCGATGGGCGCAAGATCTCGTCGGCGTTCGGTCCCTGGTCCGACGGTCGCAAGGGCGAAGTCTTCGCGATCGGCCCGAGCGTGACCTACACGACCAAGAACGGCATGCATTTCATCGCCCAGTGGCACCACGAAGCCGAGGCCGAGAACCGCTTCAAGGGCGACAAGGCCTGGTTCAAGCTGATCATGCCGCTGTGACGGGCCTGCCCACCGCAAGCTGACCGGAAACCCCGGCTGCCGCCCGACCCGGGGGCGGCCGGGGCGCCGGCATTTTCAACCCGACATTTTCAACCCGACATTTTCAACCCGACATTTTCAACTCGACATTTTCAACTCGACATTGGCGGCGCCGACAGCGGCAGGCCGCGGAGTCCATGACACGATGAGCAGCACGACAGACAGCCCGGCAGCCCGCGTCACCCGTATCGCCCGCCGGCGCGCGCAGCCGGGGCGTGAGCGCGAATACGAGGAGCGGCTGCGCGAGATGCTGGCGAAGATGCGCGCCCACAAGGGTTTCCTCGGTGGCGACGTCATTCCGCCGGAGGTGCCCGACGGGGAGTATCAGATCGTGACCCGCTTTGCCTCCGAGGCCGAGCTCGACGAATGGGACCGCAGCGCCGCGCGCGCCCATTGCCTGGAGCGCCTGCGCGAAGTGGCCGAGGGCGAACCCGAGTTCCGCAAGATGAGCGGCCTCGAAGCCTGGTTCGAGCCCGCCGTCGTGCCCGCCAGCATGCATCCGCCGCGCGCGCGGATGGCGCTGGTGACCTGGCTCGGCATCTTCCCGACGGTGTCCTTCTTCCTCTGGTTCGTCGCGCCCTGGCTGCAGGGCCTGCCTTTCCTGCTGCGCACGGCGCTGCTGACCGCGCTGATCGTCATGACCATGACCTGGCTGGTGATGCCGCGACTGACGCGACTGATGCGCGGCTGGCTGAATCCGGCGCGCCGCGACTGAGCATGGCGTTCGGGCGCGGACTCTGACGCGACGCGTTCAGCGCGCCAGCGTGCGGATGTCCGCCAGCAGCGCGTCGACGCTTTCGGGCAGGGTGTCCCAGCCGCACATGAAGCGGGCGCCGTCGGTCCCGATGAAGGTGTAGAAGCGCCAGCCGCGCTCGCGCAGGCCGCTCATCACCGGCTCGGGCAGGCTGCAGAACACGCCGTTGGCCTGCACCTCGAACAGCAGGCGGATGCCGGAAATGCCGTGCAGGCCGGCAGCGAGGCGCTGCGCCATCGCGTTGGCGTGGGCGGCGTGGCGCAGCCAGGCACCGTCCTCCAGCATGCCGAGCCAGGGCGCCGACAGGAAGCGCATCTTGGACGCGAGCTGGCCCGCCTGCTTGCAACGCCAGGCGAAGTCCTCCGACAGCTTGCGGTCGAAGAACACCACGGCCTCACCCACCGGCAGGCCCATCTTGGTGCCGCCGAAGCACAGCACATCCACTCCTGCGCGCCAGGTGAATTCCGCCGGCGCGAGGCCCAGGGACGCGGTGGCGTTGGCGAAGCGCGCGCCATCCATGTGAACGTGCAGCCCGTAGCGATGCGCCAGTTCGGCAAGCGCGGCGATCTCGTCCGGCCGATACACCGTGCCGACTTCGGTGGCCTGCGTCAGCGTGAGGACGCGCGGGCGCGGGTAGTGGATGTCGTTGCGCCGCGTGATCAGTTCGGTCACCGCATCGACGGTGAGCTTGCCGTTGGCGCCGCGTGCCGGCAGCAGCTTGGCACCGTTGGAGAAGAACTCGGGCGCGCCGCACTCGTCGGTATCGACGTGGGCGATCTCGTGGCAGATCACGCTCTGATAGCTCTGGCACAGCGAGGCGAGCGCGAGCGAATTGGCCGCGGTGCCGTTGAAGACGAAATAGACGTCGCAGTCGGTCTCGAACAGGGCACGCAGCCGGTCCGACACGCGCTGCGTCCATTCGTCCTCGCCATAGGCGGGGGCGTGGCCGGCGTTGGCCGCCTGCAGCGCGGCGAGCGCCTCCGGGCAGATGCCGGCGTAGTTGTCACTGGCGAAATGCTGCATCGTCGGTCTCAGGCAGTTTCGGCTGCGCCCTTCGGGGCCGGCGCCGTGCATGCGGCGGCGGTGAACAGCACGTCGGTGGAGGAGTTGAGTGCGGTCTCGACCGAATCCTGCACCACGCTGATGATGAAGCCAATCGCCACCACCTGCATCGCCACGTCGCTCTCGATGCCGAACAGCGCGCAGGCCATCGGGATCAGCAGCAGCGAGCCCCCCGCCACGCCCGACACGCCGCAGGCCGCGAGCGAGGCCACGATGCAGAGCAGCAGCGCGGTGGGCAGGTCCACCTGGATGCCCAGCGTGTGCGCGGCAGCGAGGGCCATCACCGTGATGGTGATGGCCGCGCCCGCCATGTTGATGGTGGCGCCGAGCGGAATCGAGATCGAGTAGGTGTCCTCGTGCAGGTCGAGGCGACGGCATAGGTCGAGGTTGATCGGGATGTTGGCGGCCGAGCTGCGGGTGAAGAACGCAGTCGTCGCGCTCTCGCGCAGGCAGGTGAAGACCAGCGGGTAGGGGTTGCGGCGGATCTTCCAGAACACGATCAGCGGGTTCATCACCAGTGCGACGAACAGCATGCAGCCGACGATGAGCAGCAGCAGCCGGCCGTAGTCGAGCAGGGCGCCCAGGCCGGTGTCGGCCAGCGTGCTCGCGACCAGGCCGAAGATGCCCAGCGGTGCCAGACGGATGACCATGCGCACGATGCCGGACACCGCGTCGGCGACGTCGACCAGCAGCGTCCGCGTGCTCTCCGTGGCATGGCGCAGGCCGATGCCCAGCGCGGCGGCCCAGGCGAGGATGCCGATGTAGTTGGCCTCCATCAGCGCTTTCACCGGATTGGCGACCGCGCTCAGCAGCAGGTTCTTGAGCACGCCGACGATGCCGCCCGGCGGCGTGCCCGCGGCCTGCGGTGCGTCGAGGATCAGCGTGGTCGGAAAGGCGAAGCTGGCGACCACCGCCACCAGCGCCGCGCCGAGCGTGCCGATCAGGTAGAGGATCAGCACCGGGCGGATGTGCGTGGGCTGACCGTGGCGGTGGCTGGCGATCGCGGAGGCGACGAGTACGAAGACGAGCACCGGGGCAACGGCTTTCAGCGCCGACACGAAGACGTCGCCGAGCAGGGCGACCGACGCCGCCGCGGACGGGGCGAAGACCGCGAGAAGGATGCCAAGCACCAAGCTGGCTGCGATCTGGCTGATGAGGCTTGCGCGCGTGATGCGCTGCAGGACGGAGGGGCGTGCCATGTTCATGGAGTGACACCGCGCGAGGCGGGATCCGGTCAAAGAACGGAATTGTGCGGTGCGAGCGGAGATTTCGGGGCGGAATTCGCAGCGAATGCGTGAAATCCGAGGGGATGTCGCGGGGCGATGGGGCGCAACGCAAAACGCCCGTAACCTTGATCGCCTAGGCTCCCCGCCGTTTGTGCATTCATTGGGAGTCGGGGCATGTCAGCGCTGCGGGTTACCTATGTCAAGACCGAGGCCGGCGTGCGTGAAGTTGCCGCACGCAGCCTGCGCCTGCCCGCGAACCTGCGCCGCCTGCTGATCCTGATCGATGGTGAGCGCGATGCGGCGCAACTCGCGAACCTGCTTGGCGCGGATGCGGTCGCCGCGCAACTCGCCGAACTCGAGGCCGCCGGCCTGATCAGGAATCCTTCTGCGCCACCTCAGGTCAGCAAGCCCGACGCCGCGCCGGTGGTCGATCCGTCGGTGCTGCAGCATGCCCGCGCGCTGATGTGCGACAGCGCGATGCGCCACCTCGGCCTGCTTGGCAAGACCCTTGCGCGCGAGATCGAGTCGGCCGAAAGCCGCGGCGAACTCCTGTCCCTGAGTGCCCGCTGGCACATGGCGATGCGTGCCTCACGCGACGGTCATCAGGAGGCGGATGTGCTGTTGGGTTCCCTGCGCAGGATGCTGGCGCTGGCCTGATCCGATCAACGGCTGATGGCCGGCGCCGTCCCACGAGGCAGGGCGCTGCCGCCGGCCCGCTTGGCGGACGCCGCGAACGAGGAGGGCGTTGACGCCGCCTCGCCGCCGAGAGAGAGCTGCGGCCAGCCGCGTTCGCGTGCGACATCGGTTAGTCTCGCATCGGCATCCACCGCCACCGGACGGCCCACGGCCTCGAGCAGGGGCAGGTCGTTGGCGGAGTCGGAGTAGAACCAGGCGTGCGAAAGCGTGTTTGCGGGATCGAGACCGAGTGTCGCCAGCCAGCGGTGCACGTGTCCGATCTTGCGCTCGCGAAAGCAGGGCTCGCCGTCGATGCGGCCGGTGAAGCGGCCGTCGACCACTTCGGCTTCGGTACAGATCAGGCTGTCGATGCCGAGCAGGCGCGCGCTCGGTTCGGCGAGGAAGCGATGCGTGGCCGAGACGATGGCGCAGCGCTGTCCTTGCGCACGGTGGTGCGCGATCAGTGAAGCGGCACCCGGTGCGATGTGCGGCGCGAGCTGGGTGGCGGCGAAGGCCTCGCGCAGCGGCTGCAGCGATTCCAGGCTGCGGCCAACGAGAGGCTCGAGCTGGAATTCGAGGTAGGCGAGGATGTCGAGCCGTCCTGCCGTGTAGTCGGCCAGGTAGTGCGCCTGGCGGGCCAGGACCGCGGCGGCGTCGATCAGGCCGCGATCGGCGAGGAAGCCCAGCCAGAGTTCGTTGGAGTCGCCGGCGAGCAGGGTGTGGTCGAGGTCGAAGAGCGCGATCGAGGGGGAAGGGGTTTCGGGGCTGGGCATGAAGGGCGTGGCGGGATGTGGCAGGTCAACGGATGCCTGCGCGCAGGAAGCTCTGCACGAACTGGCGTTGGAACAGCAGGAAGGCGATGAGCAGCGGGCTGGAGGCCAGCAGCGTGGCGGCAGTGATGATCGCCCAGTCGATGCCCTGGTCGGTGCCGGCGAAGACCGCCAGGCCGACGGTGAGCGGGCGCGTTTCGACGGTGTTGGTGACGATCAGCGGCCACAGGAAATTGTTCCAGTGATGGCTCATCGACACCAGCGCGTAGGCGAGGTAGGTGGGTTTGGCCAGCGGCACATACACCCGCCACAGGATGCCGAGCGTGCCGCAGCCCTCGATGCGCGCGGCTTCTTCCAGTTCGCGCGGGATCGTCTTGAAGGTCTGGCGCAGCAGGAAGATGCCGAAGGCCGAGGCCATGTAGGGCAGCGCCATCGCCGGGATCGTGTCGACCAGGCCGAGCGCGTGGATGCTGCGGTAGTTCTCCACCACCAGCACGTCGGGCATGATCATCAGCTGGATCAGCACCAGCGCGAAGGCGATGTCGCGCCCGGGGAAGCTGAAGCGGGCGAAGGCATACGCCGCCAGCGTGCCCAGCACGAGCTGGCCGGCGAGGATGGTGGCGACCAGGATGCTGGTGTTGAGGAAGTAGCGCGGAAAGGGGGCAGCCGCCCAGGCGGCGCGGAAGTTCTCCAGTGTCAGCGGCGCGAGGAGATCGAAGCGCGTCGAGTAGGCGCCGGGATGGAAGGCCGTCCACACGGCGTACAACAGGGGGGCCAGCCACAGCAGGCCCAGCGCCCAGGCGCCGGTGGTGTTCAGCATGCGGTCGATGCGGCCGTCGGCAAGCAGGCCCGATGGGGCCGGCGAGGCGATGGGGCGCACGAGGGCGCGGGTGAGTTGGGCGGATTCGCTCATTGATAGTGCACCTTGCGTTCCAGCCAGAAGAACTTGAGCAGCGCCACCGTTGCGAGCAGCGACAGCAGCACCATCGTCAGCGCGGCGGCATAGCCCTGGTCCCAGAACTTGAAGCCGACCTCGTAGATGTAATAGAGCAGCAGCGACGTGGCGTTGTCCGGGCCGCCGCGCGTCAGCACGAACAGATGGTCGACGAGGCGGAAGGCGTTGATGGTGGCGTTGATCAGCACGAACAGCGTGGTCGGCATCAGCAGCGGGAAGGTCACGCGCCAGAAACGCTGCCAGCGGCTGGCGCCTTCGAGCTGCGCGGCCTCGCCCAGTTCGGGCGGGATCTGCTGCAACGCGGCGAGGTAGAAGATCATGAAGAAGCCGGCTTCCTTCCACACCGTGACCACGATCACCGCGCCCAGCGCGGTGTCGCCGCTGCCGAGCCAGTTGACCGCCGGCAGGCCGAACAGGCCGCGCAGCTGGTCGAACAGACCGTAGTCGGGCGTGTAGAAGAACAGCCAGATGTTGGCCACGGCGATCATCGGCAGCACCGTGGGGGTGAAATAGGCCAGGCGCAGCAGGCCGCGGCCGGCGATGCGCGCATTGACCCACAGCGCCATCGCCATGGCGAGCGCGATCGAGGGCAGGATGGTGCCGGCGGCGAACACCAGGTTGTTCTGCAGCGCCGTCCAGAAGATCGGGTCGGCCAGCAGGTCGCGGTAGTGGTCGGCGCCGATGAAGCGCGCCGGACGGTTGCCGCGCGGGGTGGTGAACAGGCTGTGCCAGAAGGTGGCGACGGCCGGGTAGTGGGTGAAGGCGGCGAGCAGCACCGCCGCCGGCAACAGCAGCAGCCAGCCGTGTATCGCGGCCAGGCGGCCGCCGTTGCCGAGGGGGTGTGCAGTCATGCTTGCGGGCTCCGCGGGCGGCTTCGCGTCAGCGGTAGGGGCGCAGGATGCGCTCGGCTTCGCGCTGGGCGTCCTGCATGGCCTGGGCCGGGGTCTTGGTGCCGGTCAGCGCGGCCTGCAGACCGTCGTTGAGCGCCTTCGTCACACGCTGGTTCTCGTGCGTCGACAGCTCCGCCACCGCGTACTGCAGCTGGTCGCGCGCGACCGTGGGCGCGGGGAAGTCCGCCACGTACTTCTTCATCGTGTCGGTTTCCCAGGCCGCCGGCGACACCGCCACGTAGCCGGTGGCAATCGCCCATTCGGCGGCGCGCTGCGGCGCGGTCATCCACTTGACGAACTTCATCGCGGCTTCGCGTTCCTCGGCCGTGGCGCGCTTGAAGACATGGAAGTTGCCGCCGCCGGTGGGCGTTCCACGCTGCTTGCCCGCGGGCAGCATCGCCACGCCGAAGTCGAAGCCTGCGTTGTTGCGGATGTTGGTGAGGTTGCCGGTGGTGGTGTAAATGATCGCGGCCTTGCGCTCGAAGAAGTCCTTCGGCGTCGTGCCCCACTCGACCACGCCCTGCGGATGCACGCCGTGCTTGCGCGACAGGTCGACCCAGTACTGCAGCGCTTCGATGACCTCGGGCTTGTCGAAGTAGGTTTCGGTGCCCGCGGTGTTCATCAGCTCGACGCCGGCCTGCGTGGTGAAGGTCTGGAACAGCCAGTAGGGGAAGCCGGAGGAGGGCACCTGCACGCCCCAGGTGGTGACCTTGCCGCTGGCGTCGCGCTGGGTCAGCTTCCGGCCGTAGTCGACGAGTTCCTGCCAGGTTTGCGGCGGACGCTCCGGATCGAGACCGGCGGCCTTGAACAGGTCCTTGTTCCAGTACATCACCACGGTGGAGCGCTGGAAGGGAATGCCCCAGGTCTTGCCGCCGGTCTGGCTGTTCTTCATGAAGCCAGGGAAGAAGCCCTGCATCCAGGCGCGGTCCTCGTCGCTGCGGGCGAGTTCGTCGAAGGGCACGATGGCGTCTTCGTCGATCAGGGTGTACATGTCGGTCGACAGCAGGACCGAGACGTGCGGCGCATCGCCGCCCTTGCTCGCGGTCAGCACCTTGGTGATGGTGTCCTGATAGCTGCCGGAATACACCGGCTTGACGCGTATGCCGGGGTGTTCCTTCTCGAACGCGGCGGCCATGTCGTCGACGATCTTCGTGACTGGCCCGCCAACCGCGACCGGGTAGAAGAAGGTGAGATCGGTCGCCACGGCCGGGGTGGCCGCGACACTGAGGGCGATGCCGAGGCCGGCAGCGATCTGGTTGAGTCCGGAGAACAGCTTTCTCATGCGGGGAAGCTCCTGGTGGATGGAACGGGAGGGGAAGTCGGGAGGAAGGGCGCGCGCGTTCATGTGCCTGCCACGCGGCGCCCGTGGTCGCGGGCGAAGCGGTGTTCGGCATCGGTCGGCCAGACGAGGCCGACGCGTTCGCCGATGCCGGCGGTGACGCGGCCGGGCATGCGCACGGTGATGCGGTGCGCGTCGTCGTGGCGGCAGATCAGCATGGATTCGGCGCCGAGGTACTCGATAGTTTCGAGCTGCGCAGGCAGTCCGCGCCCGGGTTCGCACAGGGTGATGTGCTCGGGGCGCACGCCGATCAGGATCGAGTCCGCCGGATCGCCGGCGCGCGCGGCGGCGGCGGGCAGCAGGTTCATCGCCGGGCAGCCGATGAAGCCGGCGACGAAGGTGCTGGCCGGGCGCTCGTAGAGTTCGGCCGGGCTGCCGTGCTGCTCGATGCGGCCGGCGCGCATCAGCACGACCTTGTCGGCCATGGTCATGGCTTCGGTCTGGTCGTGCGTGACGTAGATCAGGGTCATGCCCAGGCGCTGCTGCAGCGCGCGGATCTCCTGCCGCATCTGCTGGCGGAGCTGGGCGTCGAGGTTCGACAGCGGTTCGTCCATCAGGCACACCGCCGCCTCGGCGACGATCGCGCGCCCGAGCGCCACGCGCTGCCGCTGGCCGCCCGACAGCTGGGCCGGCCGGCGGTCGAGCAGCGCGCCCAAGCCCAGCAGTTCGGCGGCGGCGTCGAGCCGGCGCTTGCGCTCGGCCACCGGCACGCGCCGGACCTGCAGCCCGAACACGATGTTCTCGGCGACCGTGAGGTGCGGGAACAGCGCGTAGGACTGGAACACCATGGCCACGCCGCGCTGGGCCGGCGGCAGGCGGGTGACGTCGCGTCCGCCGATGTGGATCTCGCCCTCGTCGGCGCCCTCGAGGCCGGCGATCAGGCGCAGCGTCGTCGACTTGCCGCAGCCCGAAGGCCCGAGCAGGGCGACGAGTTCGCCCGAATTGACGTGCAGGCTGACGCGATCGACGGCGCGCGTCGTGCCCCAGTTCTTGACGACCGCGTTCAGATGAACGTCGCTCATGAGCAGCTTTCTCCGGTTTGACGGGCGGGGGTCTCGGCACTGGCCGCGACGTGCACGCGGGGCCGGTCGGCATCGAGTGCGCCGAGGTAGTCGGCCGGGACCGGTGCGTCGATGAAAAGGTGGTCGGCATCGCCGAGCGGGCCGCCGCGGGCAATCGCGGGGCGACCGAATTTGCTGGCGTCGGCCACGAGCAGGCTGGTGCGGCAGTTGTCCGCCATGGCCTGGCGGGTGGCGACTTCGGCCACATCGAAGTCGAGCAGCGTGCCGTCACGGTCGATGCCGCCGACGCCGAACACCGCGAAGTCGGTCTTGAAGGCCGAGAAGCAGCTCACCGCGCCGCTGCCAACGACGTCGAGGTCGGTCGGGCGCAAGGGGCCGCCGGCGATCGTCACCTCGATGCCCGGGTTGCCGCCGAGCGCGGTGGCGACGTTGAGGCTGTTGGTGATCACGCGCAGGCGAGTGTGGGCACGCAGTGCCACCGCGACCTGGGCCGGCGTGGTGCCGATGCCGATCGACACGCTGGCGCCATCCGGGATGAAGGCCGCCACCGCATTGGCGATGCGGCGCTTGGCGTCGAGGTTGAGGATCTGGCGGCGCGGGTAGGGCAGGTTGCCGTGGCGGGGCGAGTCGACGCCGCCATGCACGCGCCGCAGCAGGCCTTGTTCGCACAGGCGGTTGACGCCGCGCCGGATGGTCTGCGGGGTGACGTCGAAGCGTTGCGCCAGATCGTCGATGCCGGCGAAGCCGCTGCGCAGGACCTGCTCGAGGATCTGGCGTTCGCGGGCATCAAGGGTGGGTGGGATCATCGCTGATTCGAATGGAGTCGGTTTTCATTCGAATCCTGAAGGGCGCGTGTTGCCGTTCGTTTGCACGAATGTGATCGCAGTGTGAAACCGCGGGTGGAGACGCTGCGGTGTGCTGCCGGACGCCGTCACGCGGGCTTCATGTGCGTCACCTAGCCTGTGGTGTCCGGGCAGGTGCGGCGCAGGCCGCGACTGCCAGCGGGGCGAGCGGTCCGCCATGAACGGGATGCGCCGCCTAATCGACCCAGGAGGGGCGTCCATGCGTGTGCTGATGGTTTCCGACGTGTATTTCCCCCGCGTGAACGGGGTCTCGACTTCCATCGAAACCTTTCGCCGAACGCTGGCGGCCTATGGTGTCGAGGTGCGTCTGGTGGTGCCGGCATACGGTGAAGACGCGCCGGAGAATGGGGTGGTCCGGGTGCGCGGCGTTCCGGTGCCCGGCGACCGCGAGGACAGGCTGGTGGGCTGGCGGGCGATGCACGCGGCGGTGCTGCACGCCGCGCGGGACTGCGACCTCATCCACGTCCAGACGCCCTTCGTCGCGCACTACGCCGGGCTTGCGGCTGCGCGCAAGCTGGATCGGCCGGTGCTGGCGACCTACCACACGCTGTTCGAGGAATACCTGCAGCATTACGCCCCCTTCCTGCCTGCGGGCTGGCTCAGAGGCCAGGCACGCGCCTGGTCGCGGCGCCAGTGCAATGCGCTCGATGTGGTGGTGGTGCCGTCGACCGCGATGCGCGAGCGTCTCGCCGGCTACGGCGTCGAGGCTCCGATGCACGTGCTGCCCACCGGGATTCCGCTGGCTGCGCTCGGAGGCGGCGATCGCGCGCGCTTTCGCATGGAGCACGAGATTGCCGCGGATCAGCCGGTGGCGCTCTTCGTCGGTCGCGTCGCGCACGAGAAGAACATCGGTTTCCTGCTCGATGCACTGCGCCACGCCCTGTGCACGCGTCCCGATCTGCTGTTGCTGATCGCGGGCGAGGGGCCGGCGCTGGAAGATCTGCGCCGCCGCGTGCGTCGTGAGGGACTGGACGCCGCGGTGCGTTTCATCGGCTATCTCGACCGTGGCGAGGCCTTGCCGTCGTGCTACGCGGCGGCCGACGTCTTCGTCTTCGCGTCCCGCACCGAGACCCAGGGGCTGGTCCTGCTCGAGGCGATGGCGGCGGGCGTGCCGGTCCTGGCGCTGGCGGAGATGGGCACCATCGACATTCTCCAGCCCGGACGCGGTAGCGTGTCGCCGCCCGCCGACCCAGCGCTGTTCGGCGCCGAACTGGCCAGCCTGGTGGCGGACGAGCCGCGCCTGCGCGCCCTGGGCGCCGAAGCGCGGAAGTACGCGCAGCACTGGTCGGACACCGCGATGGCGCAACGCATGGCGCAGCTCTACACCGGTCTGCTGCAGCGCGCCTCAGCCGTTCGGCGCGCCGAAATGCAGGGCGACGTCGCAGTCGCCGCCGCCGCGGAACCAGCGCGCGGACACGCGGGCGCCGCCCGCGAATCGCAGTGAGTGCTCGTCGGTCATCGGGCCCGCCCGCATCGGTTCGGCGCTGAACGCCGCGAGGGCGCCTGTCAGGCGCGTGGCGAAGGCCTCGGCGGCATCGCGGCAGGCTGTGCTGCTCGACGTGCGCAGCTTGCCGTGCGCGGGCTGGAGCACGATCTCCTCGATGCGGCCATCGGCACCGGCCATGGCCATCACGCTGGCCGGCGCGCGCCCCAGCGCCTCCGGCAGACCGACCTGCAGCCCGAACTGCGGACGTGCGTCGCATCCAGGCCCCACCGCTGCCGCCGCAGGATCCAGCGTTGCCGCGATGCGGGCCGCGTCATGCACGTCGCGGCCCAGCGTCACCGGACCGACGCCGTCTGGGGCCAACTGCACGGGCTGGCCCTGAGCGGTCGGAGGCGGTGCGCGCTGCGCCGAGGGCAGCGCAGTGAGCGGTGCCGTCAGCAGCAGCGCGAGCAGCGCGCGCCTGAGCCGCATCGCCTCAGTCGCCCTTGATCACGCCGCAGAAGACACGCGCGCCGGCCCCGCCGATCGGCTGTGTCGCGTGGTCGTCGCGGTTCTCGTGGATCACCAGCGCCGCGCCGTCCTCGTCAAGGATCTTCGCGCGTCCGCCGCGGCCGTCGAGGCTGGTGAGCGGGGTGTACAGCTCGGCCTCGACACTGCCGTCCGCATGCACGAAGAGGTTGGGCAGGTCGCCCGCGTCCGGCCCTTCCGGGTTCATCAGGCCGTGCTTGCGGCCATCCGGGTTGAGGTGACCCTTCGAGGCGACGAAGCCCTTGTCCGCGTCGTCGCAGGTGCCCACGCTATGGATGTGGATGGCCTTGGGACCGGGCGGAAGGCCCTTGGCCGTCAGGTGGATCATCACGCCTTGCGGGCCTTCGACGAGGGTCGCCGTGCCGACGGTCTGGCCCTGGCGGTCGATGATGGAGGCGCCGGCGCGCTCGGTGGCATGGCTGGCCGTTGCCAGGGTCAGCAGGGCGCAGGTGGCAAGGAGGCGGGGCAGGTTCATGATCGGTCTCTCGTTGTTGTGGGGGAAACTATGATGATAGTCAGCATTCCGGACAGGTAAAGCCGGCGCCCACGCAACGCAGG
This sequence comes from Thauera humireducens, assembly GCF_001051995.2. NCBI lineage: Bacteria > Pseudomonadati > Pseudomonadota > Betaproteobacteria > Rhodocyclales > Zoogloeaceae > Thauera > Thauera humireducens. The sequence continues at coordinate 400,101 of NZ_CP014646.1, forward strand.
CTTGGGTGGCGCGGGTCGGCCACAGGCCGTAACATCGCGCCCAACATCCAGGGAGAAGAACATGGCGTCCTCCGCCGACAGCATCAGCATGGCGCTCTTTTGCGACTTCGAGAACGTGGCCCTTGGCGTGCGCGACGCCAACTACGAGAAGTTCGACATCAAGCGCGTGCTCGAACGCCTGCTGCTCAAGGGCAGCATCGTGGTCAAGAAGGCCTATTGCGACTGGGACCGCTACAAGAGCTTCAAGGCGTCCATGCACGAGGCCAACTTCGAGTTGATCGAGATCCCCCACGTGCGCCAGTCGGGCAAGAATTCGGCCGACATCCGCCTCGTCGTCGATGCGCTGGACCTGTGCTACACCAAGTCGCATGTCGACACCTTCGTCATCATCAGCGGTGATTCGGACTTCTCGCCGCTGGTGTCCAAGCTGCGCGAGAACGCCAAGCAGGTCATCGGCGTCGGCGTGAAGCAATCGACTTCGGATCTGCTCATCGCCAACTGCGACGAGTTCATCTTCTACGACGACCTGGTGCGTGACAGCCAGCGTTCAGCGCGGCGTGACGCGCGCGACGCCCAGCCCGCGACGAAGCGTTCGCCGGAAGAGGAAAAGCGGCGCAAGGAGGAGCTCGAGGCGCGTCGCGGCCAGGCGATCGAGATCGCGGTCGAGACATTCGACGCGCTGATGGCCGAGCGCGGCGACAGCGGCAAGATCTGGGCCTCGATGCTCAAGGAAGCGATCAAGCGTCGCAAGCCGGATTTCAACGAGAGCTACTTCGGCTTCCGCGCCTTCGGCAATCTGCTCGACGAGGCGCAGTCGCGCGGCCTGCTGGCGGTGGGGCGCGACGAGAAATCGGGCACATATGTCTATCGCCCCTCGGCCGAGCCCGCGCTGAACGTGGTGCCAGCCGAAGCTGAAGCCAGGGTGGCAGAAACCAGGGCAGCCGAAACGCCGGCGGCCGAGGCGCCCGCCGCCGAGCCGACCCGCGCAGCCCGTGGCGCGGCTGGGCGCAAGAGTGGAGATGGGCGAGCGGCGGGCGGGCGCAAGGGCAGGGGCGCGGTCGAGATTTCGGCTGAGGAACTGCGGCCCGTGACCGAGCCTGCCGTGGCGCCGGAGCCCGCTCCGTCGTCGGTGGCCGAGGTCGAGGCGCTGCTGGCTGCAGCCCCCACTGCCGTCGAAGGCGAGGCCGTCGTGCGCAAGGCGGCGGAGCCGACGGCCAGTGGGCCCGTCGAAACCGAGGCGAAGCCGGCGAGCCGCGCGCGCAAGCCGTCCAGCGGACGTGCGCGCGCCAGCCAGCGCAGCGGCAAGGCCGCCGCCACCCCGGCTGCGGTCGAGCCGCCACCGGCCGCAGTGCCGGCCAAGGCCTCCGAAGCACCGGCTGCCGAGGCCGAGACCCCCAAACCGCACAAGCCGGCCACCCGCCGCCGCACCCGCAAGCCGGCGGAGGGCGCGGGCGAAGGCCACTGAGGTCGCACGTCACGCCACCCGTCTCGAGCGCGACATGATGCAACTGCCGATCGATGCCGCGACCTGGCCTTACCCGCGATGGATCGCCCATCGCGGGGCGGGCCTGTTCGCGCCGGAGAACACGCTGGCGGCTTTTCGCCTCGGCCATGCCCACGGCTATCGCATGTTCGAATGCGATGTCCGCCTGAGCGCCGATGGCGTGCCCTTCCTGCTGCACGACGATGTGCTGGATCGCACCACCGACGGCAAGGGGGGGGTCGCCGGCCTGGACTGGCCGGCGCTGTCGCGGCTCGATGCCGGCAGTTGGCATTCGCCGGGCTTCCGCGGCGAGCCGCTGGCGAGCCTGCAGGCGGTGCTGTCCTTCTGCGAGGCGCAGGACTGCGCGCTGAACGTCGAACTCAAGCCGACGCCGGGCACCGAATTCGAGACCGGCGTCGTCGTCGCCCGGACGCTGGAGCGCGACTGGCGCGGCCGACTGCCGCCGTTGCTGAGCTCCTTTCGCATCGAAGCCCTGCGCGGTGCACAAGAAGGTGCGCCAGCGTTGCCGCGCGCGCTGTTGATCGAGCGGCTCGAGCCCGACTGCGTTGACCTCGCCCTGGGGCTGGGCTGCGTTGCGGTCGTCGCCCACCACGCGCTGATCACTGCGCGCTTCGAAGCCTGGCTGCGTTCGGCAGGGCTCGCGGTGCTCGCCTACACGGTCAACGACGATGCCGAGGCGTGGCGCCTGCGGCAGATCGGGGTGCACGGCCTGATCACCGACCGTGTGGATCACTTCGATCCGGCAAGCTGACCAGGGCCGCGGAGCGATGCCGGAACTCGCCATGGCAGCCGTGTTCTACGCACTCATTGTTCCGTCGAGACGCAGGTCATGAACGTTGCCCGATTGCTTTTCTCCCGCCACCTCCGCATTGCGCTCCTCATTGCGGTGCTGCCTGCGGCCCCCAGCTTTGCGGCCGATGACGGGCCCGCCTGCCTGCAGCCCGGCGCCTGGACTGCACTCGATGCCGACGGCGTGCGGCCGGGAGCGCCAGTTGCGCCGCTGGTGGCGTCGATGGCGAAGCGCGAGGTGGTCCTGCTCGGCGAACAGCACGACGACGCCGACCATCACCGCTGGCAGCTGCAGATGCTTGCAGCGCTGCACGCGCAGCGCCCGGACATGGTAATCGGCTTCGAGATGTTCCCGCGCCGCGTGCAGCCGGTGCTGGATCGATGGGTGGCGGGCGAACTGTCCGAGCGCCAGTTCCTGGATCAGGCGGAGTGGGACAAGGTGTGGAGCATGCCCGCCGAGCTATACCTGCCCCTGTTCCACTTCGCGCGCCTGAACCGCGTGCCGATGGTGGCGCTCAATGTCGAGCAGGGCCTGACGCGCAGCATCGCCACGCGTGGCTGGGACGGCGTGCCCGAGGCGGAACGCGAGGGGGTGGGGCGGGCTGCAGAGCCGCCTTCGGCCTATGTGGACTTCCTGTTCGGCGTCCACCGCGAGCATGCGCGCATGCGTGGCCGTGGCGACAAGGAGGCGTCGCGCGACGAGCCTACCTTCCGCAACTTCGTGGAATCACAACTGGCCTGGGACCGGGCCATGGCTGAGGCGCTGGTGGCGGCGCGCGACAAGGCGAGCAGCGCGCAAGGGCGTGCGCCGCTGGCGGTCGGCATCATGGGTAGCGGCCATGTGCGCTTCGGCCACGGCGTCGCGCATCAGCTCAAGGCGCTGGGTACGACCGAAGTCGGACAACTGCTGCCGCTGGCTGCATCGACCGCCTGCGCGGAGGTCGTCGCCGGGCTGGCAGATGCGGTATTCGCGGTGCCGGAGCCGGTGCGCTCGCCAGCCCCGCCGCCCAGGCTGGGGATCAGCATGGAAGACCATCGCGACGGCGTGCGCATCGTCGAGGTCACCGCCGGCAGCCTTGCCGCGCATACCGGCCTGCGTGCCGGCGACATCATCGTCGATGCGGCCGGCGCACCGCTCAAGCGCTCGGGTGCGCTCGCGGCACTGGTGCGGGAACAGCCGCCGGGTACCTGGCTGCCGCTGAAGCTCCGGCGCGACAAGGAGACACTCGATTTCGTCGTGCGCTTCCCGGCGCGCAAGTGAGTGGCGGACGCTGTCGTGCGTGACGTCCTCCGTGGCTTCTCCCGCGGTCTAATCGCCGCGGTCCTGCTGCTGGGGGTGATGCGCCCGGCGCTTGCCGACACATGGCCGATATCGCTCGAGGTCGACCTTGACCCGGCGCGGCGCAGCCTGCAGGTCGATGCGGCACTGCATCCGACCGAGCGCGACTTCCGCTTCCTGCTGCATTCGAGCCTGAGCATCCTGTCGGCGGAGGTCGATGGCAAGCCGATGCGCGTCGAGCGGGCCGGTGGCGGCGCGCGCGATGCCCTGAAGGCGTGGCGCATCCGGCTGCCGGCCGATGGCACGCTGCGCCTGCGCTATGGCGGCACCCTGCCGGCGCTGGATGCGCGGCTCGACCATCGCGAGGTGCTGCAGGGCCTGCCGCCGATGGCCGCGGAGACGGGCAGCTACCTGCCCGCAGGCGGCGCGTGGTATCCGCGGCCGGCCGACACCTTCGCTTACCGCGTCGACGTCCGCGTGCCCGGCGGACAGCGCGTGGTCGTGCCCGGGCGGTTGGTCGAGGAGACGGTCCCGCCGCCCAATGGACAGGAAGGGGGCACCTACCGCGCGCGTTTCGAGTTCCCCCATGCCGCGGACGGTATCGACCTGATGGCCGGGCCGTGGGTCGTGCGCGAACAGGTCGTGGCGCGCGCAGGCGCCGAGCCGCTGCGCCTGCGCACCTATTTCCCGCCCGCGCTGGATGCGGAGCCGGACCTGGCGGATGCCTACCTGCGCGACAGTGCCCGCTACATCGCGCACTACAGCGAGCGCATCGGCGCCTACCCCTTCACCGAGTTCTCGGTGGTCGCCAGCCCGCTGCCCACCGGTTTCGGCATGCCGACGCTGACCTACCTCGGCGAGCAGGTGCTGCGCCTGCCCTTCATCCGCGCCACCTCGCTCGGCCACGAGGTGCTGCACAACTGGTGGGGCAACGGCGTGCTGGTCGACTACGCGCGCGGCAACTGGTCCGAGGGGCTGACGACCTTCATGGCCGACTACGCCTACAAGGAAGCGCAATCCGACGCGGCGGCGCGCGAGATGCGGCTGGGCTGGCTGCGCGATTTCGCCGCGCTGCCGGCCGATGCGCACCAGCCGCTGGCGAGCTTCCGCTCGCGCACCCACGGCGCGGCTGCGGCCGTGGGCTACGGCAAGGCGTCGATGGTGTTCGTGATGCTGCGCGACCTGATCGGTGCCGAGGCCTTCGACGAGGGTATCCGCCTGTTCTGGGCGCAGAACCACTTCCGCATCGCCGGCTGGGCACAGTTGCAGGCGGCGTTCGAGCAGGCCTCGGATCGTGCGCTGGACGACTTCTTCCGCCAGTGGCTGACGGTGCCCGGCGGCGCGGCGGTGACGATCGAGCAGGCGCGATTCGTAGCGGCGGGCGGAGAGGGCAGGCTGCAACTCAGCGTGCGCCAGTCCGGGCCGACGCATGTGCTGAACCTACCCGTCCGCCTGGAGGCCGACGATGGCGTCGAAACGCGCTGGATCACTGCGTCCCGTGCGCAGGAGACGGTCGAGTTGCCGGTGGCGCGCGTGCCGCGGGCCGTCCGTCTCGATCCCGAACTGCGGGTCTGGCGGCGGCCGGAGGCGGCGCAGCTGCCGCCCATCCTCCGGCAGTGGATGCTCGCGCCGGCGCCGCGGCTGGTGGTCGCGAACGAGGGCGATGGGGCAGTGCGCGATGCGGCCCAGGGGCTGGCCGAGCGCCTGTTCGAGCGTCCTGCACGCTGGGCCGGGCGTGACGCGCTGAAGACGCCGGCGGACGGGACGCTGCTCGTCGGTACGCATGCGGCCGTCGATGCCGCGCTGGCCGGCGCCGGCCTGCCGCCGCGTCCGCCGACGCCGGGCCTGCGCGGTGGTGCCCAGGTCTGGACGCTGCGCACCGAAGCCGGGACGACCCTGGCCGTGGCGTCGGCACGGGACGCCGCAGAGCTGGCTGCGCTCCAGCGCCCGCTGCCGCATTACGGCGGGCAGAGCTGGCTGGTGGCGGAGGCGGGGCGGGTCGTCGACCGAGGGGTGTGGGACGCGCCGGGCACGGCGGTGCCGGTTCGGCGTGACTGATGCGCCGCACCGATGCGGCCGGTCAGCCGGCCGCACGGTGCTGAGGTGAGGGTGGCCCAGCGAGGCGTGGTCCAGAGAAGCAGGTCGTTTCGAAATGTGCCTGAGTGCGAGGGCCGCAGCTGTCGCGATTAGAATTCAGCCCATGAACACGACACTGCATTCTTGCCCTTTTCCCGCTGCATTCCGCACGCCCCTGACGGCGCCTCCAACCCGCAGGCCTTTGCGTGCCATGCTGCTGGCAGGCGCGTTGTCCGGCCTGTCTGCCTTCGCCTCGCAGTCGCTGGCTTCCGAAGAGGCCTTCGCGAGCTGCCTGCGCGAGCTGCGCGCCGAAGCCGCGTCGAAGGGCGTGACGACGGCGACCTTCGATCAGCACACGGCTGCGCTGGCGCCCGACATGGCGGTCGTCGGTTTCCTCGACGCCCAGCCCGAGTTCGTCACCCCGATCTGGGACTACCTGGCCGGCCTGGTCGATGCGGAACGCGTCGCCGACGGGCGGGCGATGCTGGCGCAGTGGCAGGACGTCCTCGCGCGGGGCGAAGCCGAATACGGGGTCGATCCGGCGACCGTGGTCGCGGTGTGGGGCGTGGAGAGCAACTTCGGGCGCAACTTCGGCTCGCGTCCGCTGCTCACCTCGCTGTCGACGCTGTCCTGCTTCGGGCGGCGCCAGCCCTTCTTCCGCGGTGAATTCTTCACCACGCTGAAGATCGTCCAGGAAGGTCACGTCGCGCCCGAGCGCCTGACCGGCTCGTGGGCGGGCGCCTTCGGCCACACGCAGTTCATGCCCTCGACCTTCATGCGCCTGGCCGTGGATTTCGACGGCGACGGCCGTCGCGACCTGGTCGACAGCGTGCCGGACGCGCTGGCCTCGACGGCGAATTTCCTCAAGCGCGCGGGCTGGAACAGCGCGCTGCCCTGGGGCTTCGAGGTTTCCCTGCCGGCGGGTTTCGACACCTCGGACGCCGGCCGGCGCAACAAGCAGCCGATGCAGCAGTGGGTGGCGCGCGGCGTGAAACGTGTCGATGGCGGGGCGCTGCCGCCAGGGGCGACGCCGGCAGGCCTGTTGCTGCCGGCCGGTGCGGGCGGACCGGCCTTCCTCGTCACGCGCAACTTCGATGCGCTGTATTCGTACAACGCGGCTGAAAGCTACGCACTGGCCATCGCCCATCTGTCCGACCGATTGCGGGGCGGCGGCGCCTTCGCGACCGCCTGGCCGACGGATGATCCGGGCCTGTCGCGCGTCGAGCGGCGGGAACTGCAGACACTGCTGATCGCGCGCGGCCACGACATCGGCGAAGCGGACGGCATGATCGGCAGCCGCACGCGCGAGGCGCTCAAGGCCGTGCAGGTCGAGCTGGGCCTCGAGCCCGATGGGCGGGCCGGGCAGAAGGCGCTCAACGCCTTGCGCGCCGCAGTCCGGAAGTAAGCCGCCCGGCGCTGGCCAGCACGTATTTCTCGGGTTTTTTCACCCTGCAGGGCGCACGGGTCAGCGTGTCCTGCAGGGCGGCTGTCACCGCCTTCAGGCCGGGGCGCGTCGGCGGCTGGCCCGCTCGGCCCGGCGCACCGCATCCTGTGCTTCAGCCAGCACGTCCTGCACGTAGAGCAGGTGGCGGCTCGACAGCGCACGCGCATCGTCGGCGCGGCCGTCCATGATCGCCCGGTAGAGTTCGCGGTGCTGGTCCATCAGCGCGTCGCGCACGTCGCTGCCTTGCGGATACATGCCACCGATGTTGGTCACCACACTGCGCTCGAGCAACTGGAACAGGCTGCGGATGGTGTGCAGCAGCACGGCGTTGTGGCTGGCCTCGGCAATGGCAAGGTGGAAGTGCGCGTCGGCAGCGCCTTCCTCGGCGCGCGTGACCTTGCCCGGCGGACGTGCATGACAGTCCACGACGCGGTCGAAGGCTGCGGTGAGACGCTCGCGGTCCGGCGCGGTCGCGCGCAGGGCGGCGTAGTAGGCGCAGGAGCCTTCCAGCGTATGGCGGAACTCGAGCAGGTCGCGCTGGGCTTCGGGATTGTTCTCGAGCAGGGCGAGCAGCGGGTCGCGGAAGGATGAACCGATCTCGGCGCTGACGAAGGTGCCGCCACCCTGGCGGCTCAGCAGCAAGCCGCGTGCTACCAGCTTCTGCAAGGCCTCCCGCAGCGAGGGGCGCGACACGCCGAACTCCTCTGCCAGCGTGCGTTCGGCCGGCAGCCGTTCGCCCGGTTTCAACGTGCCTTCCAGGATCAGGGTTTCGATGCGTTCGACGATGTCGTCCGACAGTCTTCGCTGTTGCAGCGAGGGTGCCTTCATGTGGACGCTCCTTGCAGGTTGGCGATGGTCGGCGTCGTGGCGCCGAACGCAAGACGATCGTGCATGTTTCTGGTTGTCGCGATGGTGCCGAATCGGGCGCTGTTTCCCGATCGACGGCGGCACGGGCGTTCGGCGGAATCCGGCCTTATCTTCTCATCCAATTTGCTGATTTCCTCGATTGACTCTTTGAATTCAGTCGCCTACTCTAGCGCAACAGTTGGTCAAATGGTAAGACCAATTGACCAATTTTTCCACATGGAAACCTCTGAGGGAGTAGGTCGATGAAGATGCGGCTCAACGGAATCGGGATGCGCGCGCATCCTCTGGTGCGCGCGGCGCGAGTCTGACGGAGCGACATCGATGCAAGCCGGAACCCTCGCCTTATTCGCCTTCTCTCCCATCCTGCTCGCAGCGCTGCTGCTGGTCGGCCTGCGCTGGCCGGCCAAGCGGGCGATGCCGCTTGTCTATCTGCTGACGGCGGGCATCGGCCTGTTCGTCTGGGACATGAGCCTGAACCGCGTGCTCGCCTCGACCCTGCAGGGCCTGGTCATCACCATCGGGGTGCTGTGGATCATCTTCGGCGCCATCCTGCTGCTGAACACGCTGAAGTACTCCGGCGGCATCACGGCGATCCGCGCCGGCTTTGCCACCATCAGCCCCGACCGCCGCATCCAGGCCATCATCATCGCCTGGCTGTTCGGCTGTTTCATCGAGGGCGCCTCGGGCTTCGGCACGCCGGCGGCCATCGCCGCGCCACTGCTCGTGGCCATCGGCTTTCCGGCGCTGGCGGCGGTGCTGCTGGGCATGCTGGTGCAAAGCACGCCGGTGTCCTTTGGTGCGGTGGGCACACCGATCATCATCGGCGTCAACAGCGGGCTGGACACGGCCGCGATCGGCGCCCAGCTTGCCGGACGGGGATCGAGCTGGGAGCTCTTCCTGCAGCAGATCACCAGCAACGTGGCGATCATCCATGCGCTCGTCGGTACGGTGATGCCCTTGATCATGGTGATGATGCTGACCCGCTTCTTCGGCCGCGAGAAGAGCTGGAAGGCCGGGCTGGAGGTGCTGCCGTTCGCGCTGTTCGCCGGTCTCGCCTTTACCGTGCCCTATGCCTTCACCGGGGTCTTCCTCGGTCCCGAATTCCCCTCGTTGCTCGGCGGTCTCGTCGGCCTGGCGATCGTGACTTCGGCGGCGCGTGCCGGTTTCCTGGTGCCGAAGAAGACCTGGGATTTTGCCGATGCGAAGGACTGGCCGAGCGAGTGGATGGGCAGTCTCGAGATGAAACTCGACCAGTTGCCGCATCACCAGCCGATCAGCGTATTCCGTGCCTGGTTGCCCTATGTGCTGGTCGGTGCGCTGCTGGTGTTGAGCCGCGTGTTCCCCGAGATCGGCGGGGCGATGAAGTCGGTGGTCATCGTCTTCTCCGACATCCTGGGCGAAAAGGGCATGAAGGCCGATTTTCAGCCGCTCTATCTGCCGGGCGGCATCCTGGTTGCAGTGGTGCTGGTCACCGTCTTCCTGCACCGCATGCATGCGCGCTCGCTGGTGAAGGCCGTGGGCGAGTCCTCGCGTGTGCTGCTGGGCGCGGGCTTCGTACTGTTGTTCACCGTGCCGATGGTGCGCATCCTGATCAACTCGGGCGTCAACGCGGCCGGCCTGCCAAGCATGCCGATCGCGATGGCGCAGTGGGTGGCGGACAGCGTTGGCACGGTCTATCCGCTGCTGGCGCCCTCGGTCGGGGCGCTGGGCGCCTTCATCGCCGGCTCGAACACCGTCAGCAACATGATGCTGAGCCAGTTCCAGTTCGGCGTGGCGAGCACGCTCGGCATCTCCGGCGCGCTGATCGTGGCGATCCAGGCGATCGGCGCCGCCGCCGGCAACATGGTGGCCATCCACAACGTCGTGGCGGCATCGGCCACCGTCGGCCTGCTGGGACGCGAAGGCGCGATCCTGCGCAAGACCTTCTGGCCGACGGTGTACTACGTGCTGATGACCGGCATCATCGCGATGGTCGCCCTCTATGTGCTGGGCGTCTCCGACCCGCTGGTCGCGGGTTGAGCGCCGGACCGGGATGATCCCGGGTATTAGCGTTATCAGCAGTCGCGCATCCGCCGCGGCTGCCGCACAATCGAGAAGTCATTCACGGAGGCACTCCGCATGAGCCATCAAACCGCTGCCGCACCGAACGCCACCCGCGTGGCGCCGCCGCTGCAGGCGCCGCGCAGCTACCCCGCCAAGCCGAGCGACGTCTTCCTGTTCGGCACCTGCGTACTCGACCTGTTCTTTCCCGACGCCGGCATGGACGCGATCCGCCTGCTCGAGCGCGAGGGCATCAAGGTTCACTTCCCGCAGGCGCAGAGCTGTTGCGGCCAGCCGGCCTACACCTCGGGCTATACGGAAGAGGCACGCGAGGTGGCACGGGCGCAACTGGCGCTGTTCGCGGGCGAGTGGCCGGTGGTGGTGCCGTCCGGCTCCTGTGCCGGGATGTTCCGTCACCACTATTTCGAGCTGTTCAAGGACGAGCCCGGCACGCTGAAGCAGGTCGAGTCGCTGGCCGCGCGCACCTTTGAGCTGGCCGAGTTCCTGCTGGAGGTGTGCCGCGTGAAGCTTGCCGACACCGGGGCGCCGGTGAAGGTGGCGCTGCATACCTCGTGTTCGGCACGGCGCGAGATGAACACCCATGTCCATGGTCGTGCGCTGCTCGCACAGTTGCAGGGGGTGGAGCGCCTCGACCACGACCACGAGAGCGAATGCTGCGGCTTTGGCGGCGCCTTCAGCGTGCGCATGCCGGACATCTCGGGTGCGATGGTCAAGGACAAGACTGCGGCGCTGAAGGGGTCGGGGGCGGCCGAGGTGGTCAGCGCCGACTGCGGTTGCCTGCTGAACATCAACGGCGCCTTCGAGAAGCAGGGCGAGTCGCTGCGCGGCGAGCATCTCGCCAGCTTCCTGCTGCGTCGCACCGGAGGAAAGTGACATGAGCAATCTTGCCGACCTGCCCGGCGTACCGATCGAGTTCAAGCGCAACGCGCGCGAGGCGCTGGGCGATGGCCAGTTGCGCCGCAACTTCCGTGGTGCGATGGATTTCCTGATGGCCAAGCGCCTGGCCCAGTTCCCGGATGCCGATGAGCTGGAGCGCCTGCGCGCGTTCGGCAACCGCGTCCGGGCGCGGGCGCTGTCGAAGCTGCCCGACCTGCTCGAGCGCCTCGAGGCCAACCTGACGCGCAACGGCGTGAAGGTGCACTGGGCGGAGACGGTCGAGGAGGCCAACGCGATCGTGCATTCGATCGTGCAGGCGCATGAGGCGAAGAAGGTCATCAAGGGCAAGTCGATGGTCAGCGAGGAAATGGAGATGAACCATTTCCTCGGCGACCGCGGCGTCGATTGCCTCGAGTCGGACATGGGCGAGTTCATCGTGCAGCTGCGCGAGGAGAAGCCGTCCCACATCATCATGCCGGCGATTCACCTCAACGCCGGGCAGGTGGCCTCGCTGTTCCACGACAAGCTGGAGGTCGATTACACCGAGGACGTCGATCGGCTGATCCAGATCGGGCGCGAGACGCTGCGGCGCAAGTTCTTCGAGGCCGATATCGGTGTGTCGGGCGTTAACTTCGCCATTGCCGAGACGGGCACGCTGCTGCTGGTCGAGAACGAGGGCAACGGCCGCATGTCGACGACGGTGCCGCCGGTGCACATCGCGGTCACCGGCATCGAGAAGGTGGTCGAGAACCTGCGCGACGTCATTCCGCTGCTGTCGCTGCTGACCCGCTCGGCGACCGGCCAGCCGATCACCACCTACGTCAACATGATCTCGGGCCCGCGCAAGGCCGATGAGCTCGACGGCCCGCGCGAAGTACACCTGGTGCTGCTCGACAACGGTCGCAGCCAGGCCTTCGCCGACGGCGAACTGCGCCAGACGCTGAACTGCATCCGCTGCGGCGCGTGCATGAACCACTGCCCGGTGTATACGCGCATCGGTGGTCACGCCTACGGCACTGTCTATCCCGGCCCGATCGGCAAGATCGTCACGCCGCACATGCTGGGCCTGGACAAGACGCGCGACCTGCCGACCGCTTCGTCGATGTGTGGCGCCTGTGGCGAGGTATGCCCGGTGAAGATTCCGATTCCCGCCCTGCTGCGCCGGCTGCGGGAGGAGGCGGTACGCGCGCCCGACGAAGGGCCGCATCACATGCGCGGGCAGGGCGCCAAGTATTCGGCAAAGGAAAGGATGATCTGGAAGGCGTGGAAGGCGGTGAACACCTCGCCCGGCCTGTATCGCGTTGCCCGTTTTGCCGGCACCCGCCTGCGCGGGCTGATGCCTTCCAACATCGGTCCCTGGACTGAACACCATGCGCCGCCGAAGCCGGCCGCGCGCAGCCTGCACGAACTCGCGCGCGACCACCTGGGAGACGAATGAATGAGCGCCAAGGAACGCATCCTCGCCAAGCTGCGCGGCAGCCTCGAGGGCACGACAGCGGTTGCCGACGACTACGATGAGGCGCTCGTCACCGTGCCCTGGCGCTATGCGCCGGAGAAGCGACTCGACCGACTGCGCGAAGTGCTGGAAAGCGTGCATGGCGAGACGCGGCTGACGACCGCTGCCGACTGGCCTGCACTGGCGCTGGCAGCGCTGGTCGAGCGCGGCATCGACGAGTTGCTGGTGTCGCCGGCCACTGCGCATGGGCAGCAATTCGCGGGCTACCTCGCGCTGAACGGGAGTTCATTGCGCTTGAAGGCCTATGACCGCCCGGTCGAGGACTGGAAGGACGAACTCTTCTTCCATACACCGGCGAGTCTGACCGGGACGCTGGGCGGCATTGCCGCGACCGGCAGCCTCATCGTGTGGCCGACGGCGCAGGAGCCGCGCCTGATGAGCCTGGTGCCGCCCCTGCACATCGCGCTGCTGAAGGCGAGCGAGGTATTCGACAATCTGTTCGAGGCCATGCACACGCAAGGCTGGGCGGGCGGGCTGCCGACCAACGCGCTGCTGGTCTCGGGGCCGTCGAAGACCGCCGATATCCAGCAGACGCTGGCCTATGGTGCGCATGGACCGAAGGAATTGCTGGTCCTGATCCTGCAGGACGCCTGATCAGGGGGGCGGCGCTGCAAGCGACACGACGTTGATCGAGGACTTTCGCTAGAATCGCGCGCTTCAGGCCGGACGTATTGCCGGCCTTCATCCTTTCCTGGCTGCACATGCAAGATCTCGGCTATTTCAAGTGGTCCATCCTCGTCACCATTCTGGGCGTCATCGGTGGTTTTCTGCTGGCGGGGTGGTCCGGCGCCTTCATCGTTGTCGTGCTCGCCATTCTCGAGACCTCGTTGTCCTTCGACAACGCGGTGGTGAATGCCACGGTCCTCAAGCACATGGACGAGAAGTGGCGCCAGCGTTTCCTGCTGTGGGGCATCCTGATCGCCGTGTTCGGCATGCGCATCGTGTTTCCGCTCGCCATCGTCGGTGTCGTGGCCGACATGGGGCCGATGGCGGTCATCGACCTCGCGCTGTTCGATGAAGCCGAATACGCGCGCATCCTGCTGTCCGCCCACCACGAGATCGCCGCCTTCGGTGGCGCCTTCCTGGCAATGGTCTTCCTCAAGTTCTTCGTCGACAGCAACAAGGACTTGCACTGGCTGCAGATCCTCGAGGAGCCGCTGACCAAGCTGGGACGACTCGAAGCCGCGCAGATCCTGCTCACGCTGTTGGCGATCCTGAGCAGCGCCGCCTACCTGGAGAGCGACACGAAGCGCGTGGAGTTCGTTGTCGCCGGTGTGTGGGGGCTGATCACCTACATCATCGCTGACGGTCTGGGGGCGATCCTGGGCGGCGAGGAGGGCGAGGGCGGCAAGGTCGTGGCCAAGACCGGTTTCGCCGGCTTCATGTACCTGGAGTTGCTCGATGCGTCGTTCAGCTTCGACGGTGTGATCGGCGCCTTTGCGCTGACGAACAGCCTGCCGATCATCGCGATCGGCCTGGGCGTAGGCGCGATGTTCGTGCGCTCATTCACGCTCATGCTGGTCTATCGAGAGACACTCAACGCCTACCGCTTCCTCGAGCACGGCGCATTCTGGGCGATCGGCGCGCTGGCGGCGGTGATGTTCATCGGTGTGCACGTCCACATCCCCGAGGTCTTTACCGGCCTGGTCGGCGCCGTGCTGATCGGTGCGGCGTTCTGGAGTTCGTTGCGCCACCGGCGGGCCATCGCCTGAGCGCGGCCCGCCGCCGGCGGCGGCGTCAGCCGCGGCGGGTGTGCAGCAGGTAGTTCACGTCGGTATCGCGGCCCAGCGAATAGACCTTGGTGAGCGGGTTGTAGCTCATCCCGATCAGTTCGTGCGTGTCGAGGCCGGCATTGCGGCAGTAACGGCCGAGCTCGGACGGCTTGAGGAACTTGGCGTATTCGTGCGTGCCGCGCGGCAGCATGTTCAGCACGTATTCCGCACCGATGATGGCCAGCACATACGCCTTGAGATTGCGGTTGATCGTCGAGAAGAAGACGTGTCCGCCCGGTTTGACCAGGCGCGCGCAGGCGGCAATCGTGCTGGCGGGATCGGGAACGTGCTCGAGCATTTCCATGCAGGTCACGACATCGAAATGGCCCGGCATCTCCTCGGCGAAGGCTTCCGCGCTCACCAGCCGGTAATCGACGCTGTGGCCGCTCTCGAACAGATGCAGGCGTGCAACGCTGAGCGCCTTCTCCGACAGGTCGATCCCGGTGACGCGGGCGCCGACGGAAGCCATGCCTTCGGCCAGGATGCCGCCGCCGCAGCCGACGTCCAGCACCGTCTTGCCGGCGAGGTCGGCTTTTCCGTTGATCCAGCCCAGGCGGAGCGGGTTGATCTCGTGCAGCGGCTTGAACTCGGATGCGGGATCCCACCAGCGGTGGGCGAGCTCACTGAATTTCTGCAGTTCGGCAGGGTCGGCGTTGATTGCACTCATCGTCTGTCGTCCGGGGGATTGGTTGAATGAGACCACGTGAATCGTCGTGCGTTTCGATCCGGCACTCCAAAAAACAAAAAGCCCCGCCGAAGCAGGGCTTTTCGCGCATCGGAAAACCGATTACTTGGAGCCGATGACTTCGACTTCCACGCGGCGATCCGGCTGCAGGCACTCGATCAGAGCCTTGCGGTTCTTCACGTTGTCGCACTTGTTGCCGGTAACGGGCTGCTTCTCGCCCTTGCCTTCGGTGTAGACGCGGTTGGCTTCGACGCCCTTCGACACCAGGTAGGTCTTCACGGCGGCAGCGCGACGCTCGGACAGCTTCTGGTTGTAGGCATCCGAACCCAGACGGTCGGTGTGGCCGACAGCCAGGATGACTTCCAGCTTCAGCTGCTTCGACTTGGCGGCCAGGTCGTCCAGCTTGGCGCGGCCTTCCGGCTTCAGCGTGGCTTTGTCGAAGTCGAACAGGGCGTCGGCAGCCAGCTTGATCTTGTCAGCGGTGGGCTTGGGTGCAGGAGCGGGGGCCGGCTTGGCAGCAGCGACCGGCGCAACGCACTTGTCCTTGGCGACGATGTCGCTGTCGCACTCGCAGCCAACCGGGAACTGGCCGGCCATGGCGGTCGAGGCGGCAGCCGGCGACCAGTAGCCAGTGCGCCAGCACAGGCCGGTACCGCTGCGGGCAACGACGTTGCGTGCATCGATGACGTAGGGGATTTCGCCCTTGCCGTCGACCACGACATCCTTGACTTGCGCGTAGGCGCTGGGAGCGGACAAGCCGATCGAGGCGATGGCGGCCAGCATGAACATCTGCTTCTTGGTTTGTTTGATCATGGTTTCCTCTTTGAAGGGCGAGTCGCCGGATTTACCACTGCAACGGAAAGTGAAAGCAGCCGTGAAGCTGAATTCGCGTCGATATTGAACGACTGTATCCAGTTCAATTAGCGAGCTTAGTGTGCCATAGCGCTGCGATCCTGAGCAATTCTTTGTCGTGAATATGCAACAGCGGAACGCCTTTGTTCACGCGGAGTTCGCCATTTACCCACACATGTGTGACGTGTTCGCGACCCGCCGAATACACGAGGTGGGAGACGGGGTCGAAGCACGGTTGCGTAAAAAGGCCACCGAGGTCGACGGCACACAGATCGGCCTGCTTGCCCGGCGTGATCGAACCGATCAGTGCTTCCATGCCGAGCGCCCGTGCACCGTCGATCGTGGCCATTGCCAACACACGGTGCGCGGGAAGGGCGCCAGCGTCCAGGCTTGCGACCTTGGCCAGCAGGGCCGCGTGTCGCATTTCCTGGAAAAGGTCGACGCGGTTGTTGCTCGCGGCGCCGTCGGTGCCGAGGCCGACGCGTATCCCGGCCTCGAGCAGGCGCGTGACGGGTGCGATGCCGCTGCCCAATTTCATGTTCGATGTGGGGCAATGCGCGACGCTGCAGCCATGTCGGGCGAGCAGTTCGACGTCCATGTCGGCGAGATGCACCGCGTGCACGCCGATCGTGTTCTCGCCGAGCACGCCCAGGCGGGCCAGGCGGGCGAGGGGGCGCACGCCGTGGGTCGCCAGCGACTCATGGATCTCGGTCTCCGTTTCATGAACATGGATGTGAATGCCTGTGTCGAGCTCATCCGCCAGTGCGCGTACGCGCTCGAAAGCCGCATCGGACACCGTATAGGGCGCGTGAGGCGCCACGGAAAAGGACAGCAGGGGATGCTTGGCAAAGCGATCGCGTGTCTCCAGTCCCTTGCGCAGATAGTCGTCCGCATCGCTCGCCCACGGCGTGGGGAAGTCGAGCACCACGATGCCGACGACGGCCCGCATTCCCGCCTCGGCAAACGCTTCGGCCGCTGCGCCGGGATAGAAGTACATGTCGTTGCAGGTCGTGATGCCGCCCCGCAACATTTCGGCTGCCGCGAGCAGGGTGCCGTCGCGCACGAAGGCGGCGGATACGTGCCGGCTCTCCGCCGGCCAGATCGCTTCCCGCAGCCAGCGCATGAGCGGCAGGTCGTCGGCGATCCCGCGCATGAGGTTCATTGCCGCGTGCGCATGGAGATTGACCAGCCCGGGTATCAGGACGTGTTGCGGTAGTTCGACCGTCTCGCCCGGCTGGAATCGAAGACGGGCTTCGTCCATGGGCAGGACGGCGATGATGCGGCCGTCGCGGATGGCGACCGCGTGGTCCTCGAGGGGCGCACCGGCCGGTTCGACGGTGATGGTCCAGCGCGGGTGAATCAGCAGGTCGATGGGTTCGCTCAAGCGCAGCTCCTGGGGCGGCGCAGCACGGCAGGCTGCGGGGGTGGTCGATTGTAGGCATGCCGCTGTGCGTGGAACAATCGAGACATGCCCGCGCCCGCTGGAACGCAGTGCCGGCGGGCGCGACTTCGTGCCACAATCAGGCGACTTCTAAGCAAAACGGCGGTGTCTGATCGCCGTCTCGATCGCAATGAGCGAAACCCCGGACAGGATCGGCAAGTACAGGATCGTGCGCGAGATCGGACGCGGTGCGACGGCGATCGTCTATCTGGCGGAGAGCCCCGACTATCCCGAGCCCGTTGCGCTCAAGCACGTCCGCTTCGACGACAAGATCAAGGACGAGGCGAAGTGGAACCGTCGCCTGCTGAAGCTGCTGAAGGCCGAGGAGGCGGTGTCGAGCCGCCTGAACCATCCGAACATCATCCGCATCTTCGACGCGTCGATCGAGACCACGCAGGCCTACGTGGTGATGGAGTATTTTCCCGGCGGCTCGCTCGAACGCTACTGCAGCTTCGAGAACCTGCTGCCGATCCATCGCACCATCGGCATCGTGTTCAAGTGCTGCATGGCGCTCGATCATGCCTATCGGCAGGGCATCGTGCACCGGGACATCAAGCCGGCGAACATCCTTGTCGATGATCAGGACAACGTGAAGATCACCGACTTCGGCCTGGCGATGAACATCAACAAGAAGGTGGACACCGATTCGACCTTCATCATGGGGGTCGGCTCGCCGGCCTACATGAGCCCGGAGCAGATCAAGGGCTATCCGCTCAACCAGAAGACCGACCTGTACTCGCTCGGCGTCCTGCTGTTCCACCTGTTGACCGGGCGCCTGCCGTTCCGCGCCAGCAACCCCGCGCAGCTGGTCTACAAGATCATCAACGCGGATCCGCCTTCCGTATCACAGCTCAACCCGGACGTGCCCGAGCAGATGGATGCGGTGATCCGCAAGGCGCTGGAGAAGGACCTTTACTCGCGTTATCGCAATGGTGCGGAGTTTGCGAAGGATCTCGCCGCGGTGCGCTACAAGATCCTGGACGACAGCTACGTGCCGCCCGACACCAGCCGCTTCGCGCGCTTGCGCAAGGTGGCTTTCTTCACCGAGTTCGAGGATGTCGAGCTGTGGGAAGTGCTGCGCATCTGCAGCTGGCGCAAGGTCGACAAGCACGTGACGCTGGTCCGGGAAGGCGGCACGGATCAACGCTTCGGCATCGTGCTCGACGGCAGCGTGGAGCTGTCCGTCGATGGACGCAAGGTCATGGAACTGGGACATGGTGAAGTCTTCGGCGCCCAGGCCTGGCTCGATCACCTCGAGCACAAGCATTCGATGTCGGTGGTGTCGCTGACGCCACTGACCTACCTCGAGATCAATCCGTCGGCGCTCGCGCTGGCCAGCGAAGAAGTGCTCGAGCGCTTCCGGCGCCAGCTGACCACCGTGATCGTGCGTCGCATGGCTCAGCTGGCGAAACGGATGTCGGAAGACGGACCGCCAGCGGTGCGTGGAGAATTCACGTCAACGGGCGGTCTTGACCTGCAGTTGATCGACAACTGACTCAGCGCGTCGCACCCTTTTCCATGGCGCGACTGCGGGCTGCGGCCAGCGAAGCCTCGTCCGGGCGCCCGATTTCGAGCCAGTTTCCGAGGTGTGCGATGCTCAGGCGGGTCAGCGCATCGATCCACTCGTGGTTCTCGTTGAGGCAAGGGATGTAGTGGAATTCCTTGCCGCCGTGCTCGAGGAAGGCCTCGCGGCACTCCATGGCGATTTCCTCCAGCGTCTCCAGGCAGTCCGCGACGAAGCCGGGGCAGATCACGTCGACGCGCCCGACGCCTTGCGCAGCCAGCGCCTCGAGCGTGGGTTGGGTATAGGGCTTGAGCCATTCCGCCTTGCCGAAGCGCGACTGGAACGTGACCAGCGCGCGTTCGCGCGGCAGGCCGAGCGCCTCGGCGAGCAACCGGCCGGTCTTGTGGCACTCGCAGTGATAGGGGTCGCCGAGGTCGAGCGAGCGGCGCGGCACACCGTGAAAGCTCATGACCAGCCGATCCGGTTCGCCGTTCTTCATCCAGTGGTCACGCACGCTGCGGGCCAGGGCCTCAATGTAGCCGGGATCGTCGTGAAAGTTTCGCACGAAGCGCAGTTCCGGCTGGTTGCGCATGTGGCCCATGCAGCGCGAAACCTCGTCGACCACCGTCGCGGTGGTGCTCGCCGAGTATTGCGGATAGAGCGGCACGACCAGAATGCGGCTGCAGCCGCGTGCGCGCATCGCCTGCAGGCGGTCGGCGATGGACGGCGAGCCATAGCGCATCGCGAAATCGATGTCGAGATCCGGGTGGCCGGCCTTGGTCAGGTAGCCGGCGAGCAACTTGGCCTGGCGCTCGGTGTGCACCTTCAGCGGCGAGCCCTCGTTCATCCACACGCTGGCGTACTTCTTGGCCGATGCGGCCGGGCGGGTGTTGAGGATGATGCCGTTCAGGATCGGCCACCACACGAGTCGGGGAATCTCGACGACGCGGGGGTCGGACAGGAACTGCTTGAGATAGGGCCGCAGCGCGGCGGCTGTCGGGGCTTCGGGCGTGCCGAGATTCACGAGGAGCACACCGGTGCGTGCCGCGGTGCCGTGTTGGTAGGCGGGTTCGGGCCAGTAGCGAGCCATTGGGGTCCTTGAGCGGTGGTTCCAGTGCCGGTCGCGTCATGCGCGCCGGCAGGTCAGGCGTTTGCGGACAGGGCGTTCGACAAGAGCCGTGCGGTGATGTCGACGATGGGGATGACGCGGTCGTAGGCCATGCGCGTCGGGCCGATGACGCCGACCGAGCCCACGACCTGGCCGTCGACCTCGTACGGCGCGGTAACGACGCTGCAGCCATCGAGCGGAGCCAGGCCCGATTCGCCGCCGATGAAGATCTGCACGCCTTCGGCCCGGTTCGAAAGCTCGAGCAATTGCATCAGTCCGGTGCGCTGTTCGAAAAGCTTGAACAGCTCGCGCAGGCGCGACATGTTCGAGGACAGGTCCTCGACGTCTAGCAGGTTGGTTTCACCCGAGATGACGTAGCTGGTGGCAGTCTCTTCGGCGGCTTCGCTGCCGGCATCCACCGTGGCGGTCATCAGCTCGGTCATGTCGCTGCGCAGCTGACGCAGTTCGTCGGCAAGCCGGCGACGGATCTCGTTGAAGGACAGCCCGGCGAAGTGTTCGTTGAGGTAGCTCGCCGCGCCGCTCAGTTCGCCCGCATTGTAGGCGCGGCGCGTCAGCAGGATGCGGTTCTGCACGTCACCCGCCGTGGTGACGATGATCAGCAGGATGCGGTTTTCGGACAGGCTGATGAACTCGAACTGGCGGATGCGCACGGCGTCCTTGCGCGGCGCCACGACCACGCCGGCGAACTGCGTGAGGTTCGACAGCAGGTGAGAGGCCGAGTTGATCAGGCGCTGAGGCTGGTCGGGCTGGAGCTGCCCTTTCAGCTCGCGGACGCGGGCGGTCTCGAGCGGCTGTACGGTCAGCAGGGCATCGACAAAGAAGCGATAGCCCAAAGGCGTCGGGATGCGCCCTGCCGACGTATGCGGGCTGGCGATCAGACCCATCTCCTCGAGGTCGCTCATCACGTTGCGCACCGTGGCTGGCGACAGCTCCAGTCCGGAAAAGCGTGACAGGGCGCGCGAACCAACCGGCTGGCCGTCCACGATGTAGCGTTCGATCAGGGTCTTCAGCAGGATCTGGGAGCGGGCGTCGAGCGAATTCATGGCTGACAGGGAATATAGCCCGGATTCTATGAGAGTGGGGCGCGGGTGGCCAGTAGGGCAGCGCTCGTGCAAGCGCCGCCCGCAGCGGCGCCAAGGGGCTGTCCGGTTATGGTTTAATCCGCCTCCATGAATGCCAAATTCAGGAACCTTGCCCTCGTCGGCAAATACCAGAGTCCGGACGTCGCCGAGTCGGTGATGGCGATCGCCCGCTTCCTGCGCGAAAGCGGGCTGATGGTGTGGATCGAGCAGGGAACGGCGAGTTCCATCGGCGGCGCGGGAGATTTTCCCGTCGCGAGCTACGAGCACATTGGTGGCGAGGCCGACCTTGCCGTGGTCATCGGCGGCGACGGCACGATGCTGCATACCGCACGCCGACTCGTCGAATACGGCGTGCCTCTGGCGGGTGTCAACCTCGGGCGCCTCGGCTTCCTGACCGACATCGCGCTCAATGACGCGCAGCGGGGTCTCGGGGAGATCATCGCGGGGCGCTACACGGAAGAGTCCCGATTCATGCTCGATGCCGAGGTGCTGCGCGGCGGTACTCGGGTCTTTCACACGCTGGCGCTCAACGACGTCGTGGTCAACAAGGGCGATCTCGGGCGGATGATCGAGTTCGATCTGTCGATCGATGGCGAATACGTCTACACGCAGCGGTCGGACGGCATGATCGTCTCGACGCCGACCGGCTCCACCGCGTATGCGATGTCCGCCAACGGGCCGATTCTTCATCCCAGCGTGGGGGGCATCGCGCTGGTGCCCTTGTGTCCGCACGCGCTGACGGCGCGGCCGATCACGCTGCCCGACCATTGCCGTATCGACATCGAACTGCTGCCGCCGCAGGACGCGCGCGTGCACTTCGATGGCCAGGCGCGCTTCGATCTGCGCGCCGGTGACGTCGTGCGCATGACGCGCTCGGCGCAGTCGCTGCGACTGCTGCATCCGGAAAGCTACAGCTACTTTGCGATGCTGCGCGAAAAGCTCCACTGGAGCGCCACGCCGCGCCACAACTGAACCCGTGCCGCGCCGGCGGTCCGTCCTCCCAATTCCGTTCGTCTGCCATGCTGAGAAGCCTCTCCATTCGCGATTTCGTCATCGTCGATCAACTCGAGCTCGACTTTGGTTCCGGCTTCGGCGCCCTGACCGGCGAGACCGGCGCAGGCAAGTCCATCCTGCTCGACGCGCTGGGACTGGCGTTGGGCGGGCGTGGCGAGGCCGGCATGGTACGCGTGGGGCGGGAGCGCGCTGACGTGATCGCCGAGTTCGACCTGCCCGAAGGCGGTGGCCTGCGGGCGTGGCTGGGTGAGCAGGCGCTGCCGGTGGAGGAGGGCTGCGTGCTGCTGCGGCGGACCATCGACGTCAGCGGCCGCAGCCGCGCGTGGATCAACGGTGTCGTCGTGACGCTGGCGCAGCTGCGTGCGGCGGGGGAATGGCTGGCCGACATCCATGGCCAGCACGCGCATCACGCGCTGCTGCGCGCCGATGCGCAGCGCGTCCTGCTCGATGCCCAGGCCGGCGCCGAGGCGCTCGTCGCCGAGGTCGGAGCGCGCTATCGCGACTGGCAGCGCCTTGCCCGACTGCGACTGGAAGCCGAGAACGACTCCGCCAGTTCCGCGCGCGAGCGCGAACTGCTCGCCTGGCAGTTGCAGGAGCTGGATGAACTCGCATTCGATGCGGACGAATGGGCCGAGATCAACGCCGAGCATGGGCGCCTGGCGCATGCCGCCAGCCTGATGGAAGGCGCCGACGAAACGCTCGATACGCTGGGCGAGGGCGAACTGGCCGTGTGCTCGGTGTTGCGCCACCTCGACGCGCGCATCGCGTCGCTGGCCGACATCGACCCGGCCCTGGGCGACGTGCGCGAACTGCTGGCGTCAGCGGCCATCCAGGCGGACGAGGCGCTCCATGCGCTGCGTCGCTATCGTGACCGGCTCGATCTCGATCCGCAGCGCCTCAACGAAATCGAGCGCCGCATCGCGGCGGTGACCGACATGGCGCGCAAGTACCGGGTCGGGGTGGATGTGCTGCCCGAACTGCGCGAGCAGTGGAAGGCGCGGCTCGAGACCCTCGAGGCGAGCGCGGATCCCGAGCGGCTGGCGGCGGACGAGGCGCGCGCGCGCAGGGACTACGATGCGGCCGCCGAGCGTCTGTCGGCCGCGCGGCGGCCCGCGGCCGAGGTGCTGTCGCATGAGATCACCGAGGCGATGCAGACGCTGGCGATGGCGGGCGGGCGCTTCGAGGTTGCCCTCGAGCGCTGCGAGCCCGGTGCGTTTGGCGTGGAGAGTGTCGAGTTCCGCGTGGCGGCCAACCCGGGGCAGACCTTGCGCAGCCTGGCCAAGGTGGCGTCGGGCGGCGAATTGTCCCGGATCGGGCTGGCGATCCAGGTGATGACCAGCCGTGCCTCGGAGACGCCGACGCTGATCTTCGACGAGGTCGATGTCGGCATCGGCGGGCGGGTGGCCGAGATCGTCGGCAAGTTGCTTGCCCGTCTGGGCGAGGGCCGACAGGTCATGTGCGTGACACACCTGCCGCAGGTCGCTGCCTGCGCCGACTGGCAGTGGCGCATCGCAAAGCGCGAGCAGGCAGGCGAGACGGTCAGCGAGGTCACGCCGCTCGATCGCGAGGGGCGCGTGGAAGAGATCGCGCGCATGCTGGGCGGCGTCAACATCACCAGCACCACGCGCGAGCACGCTGCCGAAATGCTCGGGCAGCGCGGTTAGGTCAGCGAGCCTGGCGGCTCCGGCTCAGTATTCAGCTTTCGGCAGGACGGTCCGGGCAGTTCTCGCGGGTGCAGTCGGCATACAGGTACAGCGCATGCTCGCGCAACGAGAAGCCGCGTTCCTTGGCGATGGCATTCTGCCGGCGTTCGATCTCGGGGTCGTAGAACTCCTCGACCTTGCCGCACTGCATGCACACGAGGTGGTCGTGGTGACCGCCTTCATTGAGTTCGAACACGGCCTTGCCGGATTCGAAATAGTGGCGCTCGAGCAGGCCCGCCTGTTCGAACTGCGTCAGCACTCGGTAAACGGTCGCCAGGCCGATGTCCATGCCCTCGTTCATCAGTGAGCGATAGACGTCTTCGGCGGTGAGGTGGCGTTGATCTGAACTCTGAAAAAGGTCGAGGATCTTCAGGCGCGGGTAGGTCGCCTTGAGGCCGATGCTTTTCAGGTTCTTGGAATTGTCGGTCATGGCGGCGGCTCGATGGGTGGGGGTTGGCGCATGTGCGTTGTATGGGCGCGCGTGCGAGTCTGCACGCCCTGTAATGTCACCCTATGTTATATTTTTTGCCCTTTCCTGAGAACCGCGCACCCCGTGCGCACGCTCCTCGACACCTTTCTACATGCGCCCCTACCTGCCAGCAGCTCTTCTCGCCGCAAGCCTGATTTCCGGCTGCTCCTTCGACTCCGTGGTCGGTGTCGTCAATCCTTACCGTATCGATGTTCGCCAGGGCAACTATGTGGACCAGGACATGGTGGCCCAGCTCAAGCGCGGCATGACGCGCGATCAAGTGCGTTTCGTGCTCGGTTCGCCGCTGGTCGTCGACCTGTTCCGCAAGGACCGCTGGGACTACGTCTACCGTTACCTGCCGGGCTCCGGTCAGGCCGAGCAGCGCGTCATTTCCGTGTATTTCGTCGACGATCGTCTGGATCGCGTCGAGGGCGACGTGCAGGCAGCCAGTGATTCGGCGCCGGCAGCCGCTGTCGAGCGCAGCCGCGTGGTCGAGGTTCCGGCGTCCGCCGACAAGTGATTCATCGCCCCGCTTGGGCGGGGCCAAGATTTCTAGGACGGGATTCGATGTCTGATATTCGTGTTGCGATCGCCGGCGCTTCCGGCCGTATGGGCAGGATGCTGATCGAGGCTGCGCTGGCAGCCGAAGGGATCCGCCTCGGCGCGGCTTTCGATCGTGCCGGTACGCCCTTCGTCGGGCGTGATGCGGGCGAGATGGCCGGCGTGGCAAGCGGTGTCGCGATCGTCGACGACGTGCGTGCCGCGATCGCAGCCGCCGACTGCGTGATTGACTTCACGCGGCCGGAAGGCACGCTCGAGCATCTCGCGATCGCACGCGAGCTGGGCAAGGCCATGGTGATCGGTACCACCGGCTTCGATGCGGCCGGCAAGGCAGCGATTGCGGAAGCGGCCGAGGACATTCCGGTGGTGTTCGCGCCCAACATGGCGGTGGGGGTCAACGCGGTCTTCAAGCTGCTCGAGGTGGCGGCGCGCATCCTGTCCGAGGGCTATGACGTCGAAGTCATCGAGGCGCATCACCGCTTCAAGGTCGATGCCCCGTCGGGTACCGCGCTGCGCATGGGCGAGGTGGTGGCGCGCGAACTCGGACGCGATCTCGACGAGTGCGCGATCTACGGACGGGAAGGCCACACTGGCGAGCGTCGGGCCGAAACCATCGGCTTCTCGACGATTCGCGGCGGCGACGTCGTGGGGGATCACACCGTCCTGTTCGCCGGCATCGGCGAGCGGATCGAAATCACCCACAAGTCGGGCAGTCGCATGCCCTATGCGCTGGGTTCGCTGAGGGCCGCGCGCTTCCTGCAAGGACGCAGCAAGGGGTTGTTCGACATGCAGGACGTCCTGGGATTGCGCTGAGCGAGAGTATGGACAACAAGCGGCGTAGCGACCAGCTCAGGGCGGCGGTCGCTACCCGAACGCCCCGCTGGATCTGGCGACCGTTCCCGGCTTCGGGCATCGCGGTCGGGGGGCGTGGGCGGCGCGAAATGGAGCTGCTCGAAGCCAAGGCGGCTGCCGAGGCATCGAGCCGGGCCAAGAGCGATTTTCTTGCCAGCATGAGCCACGAGATCCGGACGCCGATGAACGGCATCCTGGGCATGACGGATCTGCTGCTCGATACCGAACTTTCCGGTGAGCAGCGCGACTACGTGCAGACCGTCAAGTCCTCGGCCGAGACCCTGCTCACGATCATCAACGACATCCTCGACTTTTCGCGTGTCGAGGCGGGGCGGCTGGAACTGGAGGAGATCGATTTCACGCCGGCCCTGGTGGTGTCGGACACCTGCCGGGCGCTCGCCTTGCGCGCACACCAGAAGGGTGTCGAGCTCTTCTTCGATCTCGCGCCCGATGTGCCGTCGGTATTGCGTGGCGACCCGACGCGACTGCGGCAGGCGCTGACCAACCTCGTTGGTAACGCAATCAAGTTCACCGAACGGGGTGAGATCGAGGTCAGTGTTCGCGTCGAGGGACGAACCACGGGCGGTGTGGTGCTGCGCATCAGCGTGCGCGATACGGGATGCGGCATCGATGCCGCCAAGCTCGAGAGCATCTTCGAGGCGTTCTCGCAGGCCGAGGTGTCGACCAATCGCAAGTACGGCGGTACCGGGCTGGGGCTTACGATTTCCCGTCACCTGATCGAGTTGATGAACGGCCTGATCGAAGTGCAGAGCGAGCCGGGCCGGGGTAGCACCTTCTCGGTCGTCGTGCCGCTGGGTGTGGTGGCCGATGAGCCGCTGCAGGACCCACGCGATCTGCGCGCGGCGCGCCTGCTGATCGCCGCACGCAACGAAGCCTTCGCCGCCATGCTCGCCGGAGTATGCCTGCAGTGCGGAATCCGTGCCGACGTCGCCACGACGGGTGAAGCCGTCATCGCTGCGCTCGTCTCGGCGCGCGATGGTCGTGATCCTTTCGACTTCCTGCTGATGGACGCGGACATGCCCGAGCCGGCGGGTTTCGAGCTGGTCAGGCGTTTCGCCGACGCGACGCCCTGCGTCGATCGCATCGTCATGATGCTGTCGAGCCATACCCAGCGGGAGGACTCGGCACGCTGCAAGGAATTCGGCCTGCCCGTGCGGCTGTCGAAGCCGTTCTCGGCCGGCGACCTGTTCGAGGCGCTGCAATTGGCGAAAGGCCGACACGAAGCGCAGGCCGAGGTGCCCGTGGTGGCGCCGGCCTTCGTGCTGGAGCCGGCGATGCTGCTCGAGTCGGCGCTTGCTGAGAAGCCTTCCGAGGGATACTCGATCCTGGTCGCCGAGGACAACCTGGTGAATCAGACCGTCGTCACCCGCCTGCTGGAAAAGGCCGGGCACCGTGTGAGCATCGTGGGCAACGGCGCCGAGGCCATCGAGGCATACGATGCGGGGCGCTTCGATCTGATCCTGATGGACGTGCAGATGCCGGTCCTGGGCGGCCTCGAGGCGACGCAGGCGATCCGTGCCCGCGAGGCGCGACGCAGCTGGATCGTGCAAGGGCACTGGCATGCCGTCCCGATCATCGCCATGACGGCGCATGCGATGGCGGGCGACCGTGAACGCTGCCTCGAGGCGGGGATGGACGATTACGTCTCCAAGCCGATTCGTGCCGACGCGTTGCACGCTGCGATTGACCGGGTGATGCGACCGAGGCACGAGGACGACGACGGCTATGGCGATCGCAGCCTTCTAGAGCTCGACCCGTCGGCCGACAGGCTTGTCGCCAATCTGCAGGAGGCGCGGCAGATGTTCGAGGGCGACGAGGAGGTGGTGCAGCAGTTGCTCGCGGTGTTCTTCCGTGATTTCGACCGTATCGTCGGTGACTTGCAGCGCGCAGCGGCCGGGCTCGATTTCACGCGACTCGCAGACCTTGCGCACTCGATCAAGGGGTCCGTGGGCCTGTTTGGTGCCCAGCGTGCGCTGGAGGCGGCAGGAACGCTAGAGCAGATGGCCCGCGACGGTGATCCCGCCGCCGCCACGACCGAGGCGAGCCGTCTCATCGACGAGATGAGACGGCTGGCGAAGGTGCTGCGAGCCGATTATCGTCCTTCATAGTGAATCGGCGCCGTTTGCCTTCGTTCGCCCAAAAATATACAATTCGGCGGTTTATTCAGCGGGATCGGCCCAGAGGCTCGTCCCGCTTTTTTGCACATATCGGGGCGCGAATTTTCGTTAGTCCCTGATTTTAAAGCTGAATCCAGGAGTTACTCGTGAGTGCATACCCGTCCGCCCTTCTTGCGCTTGCCGACGGGACGGTTTTCCACGGCAAGGGTATCGGTGCGGTAGGCAGTACGGTTGGCGAGGTGGTGTTCAATACCTCGATGTCCGGTTATCAGGAAATCCTGACCGACCCGAGCTATTCGCGCCAGATCGTCACGCTGACCTATCCCCACATCGGCAACACCGGTGTCAATGTCGAAGACGTCGAGTCGGCGCGCGTCCATGCGGCCGGCCTGGTCATTCGCGACCTGCCGATCCTGCCGTCCAATTTCCGCATGACCCAGCGTCTCGACGCCTACCTGCGTGCCGAGAACGTCGTGGCGATCGCAGGCCTCGACACGCGCAAGCTGACGCGTGTGCTGCGTGAAAAGGGTGCGCAGGCGGGTTGCATCGTCACCGCCGCCGAAGGCGAGACGCTGAACGCCGATGCAGCCATCGCGCAGGCGCGGGCCTTCCCCGGCCTGGCCGGCATGGACCTGGCCAAGGTCGTGAGTGTGACCGAGGCTTACGAATGGAAGCAGGCCGAGTGGAAGCTCGGCGAGGGTTACGTCGACCAGGCCGAGCCGCGTTTCCACGTCGTCGCCTACGATTTCGGTGTCAAGTTCAACATCCTGCGCATGCTGGCTGAACGTGGCTGCCGCCTGACCGTGGTGCCGGCGCAGACGCCCGCCAAGGACGTGCTCGCGCTCAAGCCGGATGGCGTGTTCCTGTCCAACGGCCCCGGCGACCCCGAGCCCTGCGACTACGCCATCGAGGCGATCCGCGAGATCGTCGCAACGCGCACGCCCACCTTCGGCATCTGCCTCGGCCATCAGCTGCTGGCGCTTGCCTCCGGGGCGAAGACCATGAAGATGGCCACCGGCCACCATGGTGCGAACCACCCGGTGAAGGACCTCGACACCGGCAACGTGTTGATCACTAGCCAGAACCACGGTTTTGCCGTCGATCCGTCGACGATGCCGGCCAACCTGCGCGTGACTCACGTTTCGCTGTTCGACGGCACCAACCAGGGTATCGCGCGCACGGACGTGCCGGCCTTCACCTTCCAGGGGCACCCGGAAGCGAGCCCCGGTCCGCACGACGTCGCCTATCTGTTCGACCGCTTCATCAAGCTGATGGAAGAGGCCAAGTAACACGGCACCGGGCGGGCTCTGGGCCTGCCCTCACTGTTCGACGCCGGCGCACAAGGCCGGGTCAAGGAATCATCGAGGCAAGACAATGCCGAAACGTAACGACATAAAGAGCATCCTGATCATCGGCGCCGGCCCGATCGTCATCGGCCAGGCCTGCGAGTTCGACTACTCCGGCGCCCAGGCCTGCAAGGCCCTGCGCGAGGAAGGCTACAAGGTCATCCTTGTGAACTCGAATCCGGCCACGATCATGACGGATCCGGAGACGGCCGACGTCACCTACATCGAGCCCATCACCTGGCAGGTGGTCGAGCGCATCATCGAGAAGGAACGCCCCGACGCGATCCTGCCGACCATGGGCGGGCAGACCGCGCTGAACTGCGCGCTCGACCTCGGTCGCAACGGTGTGCTGACCAAGTATGGCGTGGAGCTGATCGGTGCCTCGGAAGAGGCGATCGACAAGGCCGAGGACCGCCTGAAGTTCAAGGACGCGATGACCAAGATCGGTCTCGGTTCGGCGCGCTCGGGCATCGCCCACAGCATGGAAGAGGCGCTGCAGGTGCAGGGCGGCATCGGCTTTCCGGTCATCATCCGCCCGAGCTTCACGCTCGGCGGCACCGGTGGCGGCATCGCCTACAACATGGAAGAGTTCCACGAGATCTGCAAGCGTGGCCTCGAGGCGAGCCCGACCAACGAGCTGCTGATCGAAGAGTCGCTGCTCGGCTGGAAGGAATACGAGATGGAAGTCGTGCGTGACCGCGCCGACAACTGCATCATCGTGTGCTCGATCGAGAACCTCGATCCGATGGGCGTGCACACCGGCGATTCGATCACCGTCGCCCCGTCGCAGACGCTGACGGACAAGGAATACCAGATCATGCGCAACGCCTCGATCGCGGTGCTGCGCGAGATCGGCGTCGACACCGGCGGCTCGAACGTGCAGTTCGCCATCAACCCGAAGGACG
This sequence comes from Thauera humireducens, assembly GCF_001051995.2. Lineage (NCBI taxonomy): Bacteria > Pseudomonadati > Pseudomonadota > Betaproteobacteria > Rhodocyclales > Zoogloeaceae > Thauera > Thauera humireducens. Next base: position 429,966 of record NZ_CP014646.1, read on the forward strand.
GTCGCATGATCGTCATCGAGATGAACCCGCGCGTGTCGCGTTCGTCGGCGCTGGCCTCGAAGGCGACCGGTTTCCCGATTGCCAAGGTCGCAGCCAAGCTGGCGGTGGGTTACACGCTCGACGAACTCAAGAACGACATCACCGGCGGCGCCACGCCGGCGTCCTTCGAGCCCTCGATCGACTACGTCGTCACCAAGATTCCGCGCTTCGCCTTCGAGAAGTTCCCGCAGGCCAACGACCGCCTCACCACCCAGATGAAGTCGGTGGGCGAAGTCATGGCCATGGGCCGCAGCTTCCAGGAGTCCTTCCAGAAGGCCCTGCGCGGCCTCGAGGTGGGGGCCTATGGCCTGGACGAGATCGAGGCGGACAGCGCCGACCTCGAGCACGAACTGTCGAGCGCCGGCCCGCAGCGCATCTGGTACGTCGGCCAGGCCTTCCGCGAGGGCATGAGCCAGGAACAGGTGCACAACCTGACCAAGATCGATCCGTGGTTCCTCGCCCAGATCGAGGACATCGTGCTGTCCGAGAAGGCGCTCGCCGGCCGTTCGCTCAAGGCACTGCAGGCCGCCGAACTGCGCGAACTCAAGCGCAAGGGCTTCTCAGATCGCCGCCTCGCGAAGCTGCTCAACACCGACGAAACTGCCGTGCGTCTGCATCGCCATGCGCTCGGCGTGCGTCCGGTGTTCAAGCGCGTCGATACCTGCGCGGCCGAGTTCGCCACTTCCACCGCATACATGTATTCGTCCTACGAGGACGAGTGCGAGGCGCGTCCGACCGACAAGAAGAAGATCATGGTGCTGGGCGGCGGTCCGAACCGCATCGGCCAGGGCATCGAGTTCGACTACTGCTGCGTCCATGCCGCGCTTGCCCTGCGTGAAGACGGCTACGAGACCATCATGGTCAACTGCAACCCCGAGACCGTGTCGACCGACTACGACACCTCGGACCGCCTGTACTTCGAGCCGATCACGCTCGAGGACATCCTCGAGATCGTGCATATCGAGAAGCCGGTCGGCGTGATCGTGCAGTTCGGCGGCCAGACGCCGCTGAAGCGCGCGAAGGCGCTGGAAGAGAACGGCGTGCCCATCATCGGCACCACGCCGGACATGATCGACGCTGCGGAGGACCGCGAGCGCTTCCAGAAGCTGCTGACCGACCTCGGCCTCAAGCAGCCGCCCAACCGCACCGCGCGTACGCCGGAAGAGGCGGTCCGCCTGGCCGCCGAGATCGGCTATCCGCTGGTGGTGCGCCCGTCCTACGTGCTTGGCGGTCGTGCGATGGAAATCGTGCATGAGCAGAAGGATCTCGAGCGCTACATGCGCGAAGCGGTGAAGGTCTCGAACGAGTCGCCGGTGCTGCTCGACCGCTTCCTGAACGACGCCACCGAAGTCGACGTCGATGCGCTGTCCGACGGCAAGCAGGTCATGATCGGCGGCATCATGGAACACATCGAGCAGGCCGGCGTGCATTCGGGCGACTCGGCCTGCTCGCTGCCGCCCTACACTCTGTCGGCCAAGTTGCAGGACGAACTGCGCCGCCAGACCGAAGCGATGGCGCGTGCGCTCAACGTCTGCGGTCTGATGAACGTGCAGTTCGCCATCCAGGGCGAGGGCGACAACGCCGTCGTGTATGTGCTGGAAGTGAACCCGCGCGCTTCGCGTACCGTTCCCTTCGTTTCCAAGGCCTGCTCCCTGCAACTGGCCAAGGTCGCTGCACGCTGCATGGCCGGCCAGAGCCTGGAGAGCCAGGGGGTGAACGGCGAGATCGTGCCGCCGTACTACTCGGTCAAGGAAGCGGTGTTCCCGTTCGTGAAGTTCCCCGGCGTGGATACGATCCTCGGGCCCGAGATGAAGTCGACCGGCGAGGTCATGGGCGTCGGGCGTACGTTCGCCGAAGCCTTCGTCAAGAGCCAGATCGGCGCGGGCGTGAAGCTGCCGACCGGCGGTAATGCCTTCATCAGCGTCAAGCCCAGCGACCGTCCGGTGGCGGTTGAGGTGGCGAAGGAACTCCACGAGCTTGGCTTCGCACTGGTGGCCACCCGTGGCACGGCTTCGGTCATCGAGGCGGCAGGTATCCCGGTCACCGTGGTGAACAAGGTCAACGAGGGGCGTCCGCACATCGTCGATATGATCAAGAACGAGGAGATCTCGCTCGTGATCAATACGGTCGAGGAAAAGCGGCAGGCCATCACCGACTCGCGCTCCATCCGTACCAGCGCGCTCGCGGCGAAGCTCACCATCTTCACCACCATCGAAGGTGCGCGCGCGGCCTGCATGGGCATGCGGCACATGGCCAATGGTCTGGACGTGTATTCGGTGCAGGCGCTGCACGCCGAACTGAAGGGCGCAGCATGAGCAAGACGCCGCTGACTGTTGCTGGCGCCGAGAAGCTGCGCGAGGAACTCCACCGCCTGAAGACGGTGGAGCGTCCGAACGTGATCGCGGCGATCGCCGAGGCGCGCTCGCACGGCGATCTGTCGGAGAATGCCGAATACGACGCCGCCAAGGAGCGCCAGGGTTTCATCGAGGGGCGCATCATGGAGGTCGAGGGCAAGCTGGCCAACGCCCAGATCATCGATCCCAAGCTGCTCGATGCCGATGGGCGCTGCGTCTTCGCCGCGACCGTGGAACTCGAGGATATGGAGTCCGGGCAGGTCGTGACCTACCAGATCGTCGGCGAGGATGAGGCCGACATCAAGGAAGGCAAGATTTCGGTGAGCTCGCCGATCGCCCGCGCGCTGATCGGCAAGTACGCCGGTGACATCGCTGAAGTTCAGGCGCCGGGTGGTGTGCGCGAGTACGAAATTCTCGACGTGCGCTACGAGTGAAAGTCGGGTATTCGTCTGCAGGTGGCGAATGAAAAAGGGGCGGCCATCGAGCCGCCCCTTGTGCTATCTTGCGTCGCCTCGCTCAGCGACCGCGAGTGCCGCTGCCCGGACCCCGGCTGCGTGAAGCCGGCCCGCGCGCGGGCGAGCGGCGTGCTTCGGCGCTCGCCTTGGCCAGTGCGGCACGTCGCGCCGCGGCAGCAAATGCCGCTGCCGATTTGGCTGTCGAGGGTCGTGCGCCGGACTTCTGCGTAGCGGGGGCTGCATTCTTTTCTTCCTCGCGTCGCTGGCGCCAGACGACGAGGATGTTGCCAATATGCTGTACCGGTGCTGCGTCGAGCGTTTCGCACAGTTCGTTCATCAGCGCATCGCGCTGCTCGCGTTCGGCGCCCTGGATCTTCACCTTGATGAGTTCATGGGCCTGCAGCGAGCGTTCGATTTCGGCCACGACGGTGGGTGTCAGGCCATTGCCGGCGATGGTCACGACGGGGTTCAGGTGATGGGCCCGCGCGCGCAGGTCGCGGCGCTGGACCGGGGTGAGTTCGATCATTGAATCTCTCTGAATGCTTGAAGCGTCAAACGCGCAATTCTACTCTGATTACTAGAGGCGAACTTCTTCTAAGTCGATGAAAAAGAACAAGACAAGCCGTGCCTGGGTGCACGACCATCTGAACGACCCCTATGTGCAGCGCGCGCAGCAGGACGGTTATCGCGCCCGTGCGGCCTACAAGCTCATCGAGGTCGACGAGCGCGATCGCCTGCTGAAATCCGGAGCGGTCGTGGTCGATCTCGGTTCGACGCCGGGGTCGTGGTGTCAGGTTGCAGTAAAACGTTGTGGGGCAAAGGGCAAGGTGTTTGCGCTCGACATCCTGCCGATGGAACCGGTGGCCGGTGTCGACTTCCTGCATGGCGACTTCACCGAGGATGCGGTGCTCGAGGATCTCGAGTCGCGGCTCGAGGGCGCCAAGGTCGATGTCGTCCTTTCGGACATGGCGCCGAACCTGTCCGGCGTGACGTCGGTCGACCAGGCGCGATCGATCCATCTGTGCGAGCTGGCGCTCGATTTTGCCGTCCGCCATCTGAAACCGGGCGGTCAGTTTTTGGTCAAGGTGTTCCAGGGCGAAGGCTTCATGGAGTACCGCAAGCAGATGGAGGCGGCGTTTGCTTCGGTGCAGGTGCGCAAGCCCAAGGCGTCGCGTGACCGCAGTGCCGAGGTCTATCTGCTCGGCAAGGGTCCGCGTGCGGTCTGATGCTGTAGCGATTGGCCGTAGTAATCGCGGCCATTGGTTTGCCGGCGGGAACGTTCGGCACTAGAATCGGTCAGTCGCGTACATGGCCAAAAACGGCTTCTGAGGAAGGGAACGTTGAACAATCTATTCAAAAACCTCGCGATCTGGATGGTCATCGGCGTCGTGCTGATGACCGTGTTCAACCAGTTCAATACGCGTCAGGTTGCGCCCAACACCATGGAGTACTCGCAGTTCCTGGAGGAAGCCAAGGCTGGACGCATCGCCAAGGCAACCATTGACGGTCGCATGCTCAAGGCGACCACCCAGGAAGGACGCTCGATCACGGTCTATACGCCCGGTGTGCAGGATATCTGGATGGTGTCCGACCTGATGCGCTACGGTGTGCAGATCAATGCGTCCAAGCCGGAAGAAGAGCAGTCCTTCCTAGCCAGCGTGTTCGTCTCCTGGTTCCCGATGCTGTTGCTGATTGGCGTGTGGGTCTTCTTCATGCGTCAGATGCAGGGGGGCGGCAAGGGAGGCGCGTTCTCGTTCGGAAAGAGCAAGGCGCGCATGCTTGACGAGTCCGCCAACACCATCACTTTTGCCGACGTCGCGGGCTGCGACGAGGCCAAGGAGGAAGTGTTCGAACTGGTCGAGTTCCTGCGTGATCCCTCCAAGTTCCAGAAGCTCGGCGGTCGCATTCCCAAGGGCGTGCTAATGGTCGGCTCGCCGGGGACCGGCAAGACGCTGCTCGCCAAGGCCATCGCAGGTGAGGCCAAGGTGCCGTTCTTCTCGATTTCCGGCTCCGACTTCGTCGAGATGTTCGTCGGCGTGGGTGCGGCGCGCGTGCGCGACATGTTCGAGCAGGCGAAGAAGCAGGCCCCGTGCATCATCTTCATCGACGAGATCGACGCCGTGGGGCGCCAGCGCGGCGCAGGCCTCGGTGGCGGCAACGATGAGCGCGAGCAGACCCTTAACCAGTTGCTCGTGGAAATGGATGGCTTCGAGGGGCAGACCGGCGTGATCGTGATCGCCGCGACCAACCGTCCCGATGTCCTCGACCCGGCGCTGCTGCGTCCCGGCCGTTTCGACCGTCAGGTGGTGGTGGCACTGCCCGACATCCGTGGCCGCGAGCAGATCCTGAAGGTCCACATGCGCAAGGTGCCGATCGCACCCGACGTCGATCCGCAGGTTCTGGCGCGTGGTACGCCGGGCTTTGCCGGTGCCGATCTGGCGAACCTGGTCAACGAAGCCGCACTTTTCGCCGCCCGCGCCAACAAGCGCCTGGTCGACATGGACGACTTCGAGCGTGCCAAGGACAAGATCATGATGGGCGCGGAGCGCCGCTCGGTGGTCATGCCTGAGGAGGAGCGCCGCAACACGGCCTATCACGAGTCGGGACATGCCGTGGTGGCGCGCCTGCTGGACAAGACCGATCCGGTGCATAAAGTCACGATCATCCCGCGTGGTCGTGCGCTGGGCGTGACGATGCAGTTGCCGACCGAAGACCGCTACAGCCAGGATCGCGACCGTCTGCTGCAGACGATCGCCGTGCTGTTCGGTGGCCGTATCGCGGAAGAGGTGTTCATGAAGCAGATGACCACCGGCGCCTCGAACGATTTCGCGCGTGCGACCGATCTGGCGCGTCGCATGGTGACGCAGTGGGGCATGTCGGACACGCTGGGGCCGATGGTGTATGGCGAGGAGGAGGGCGAGATCTTCCTCGGGCGCCAGGTGACGACGCACCGCAATGTGTCCGAGGCGACGATGCAGAAGGTCGACGCCGAGATCCGCCGGATCATCGACCAGCAGTACGCCTTGGCGCGTCGCCTGCTCGAGGAGAACCGCGACAAGGTCGAGGCCATGACGAAGGCCCTGCTCGAGTGGGAAACCATCGACGCCGAGCAGATCAACGACATCATGGAGGGCAGGCCTCCGCGGGCGCCGAAGCCGGTGTCGACGCCGACCTCGCGTCCGAAGGACGATGCCCCCGGGGCGGCTCCCACCGCGGCAGCTCCCGCGGCCTGAGTTTCACCGCTCTTGACCCTGTAATCCGACGGGCCGGTTTTTCCGGCCCGTTTCTCTTGGTGCTTCAGCATGACGACTGTTCAGTGTGGGCGTTTCCGCCTCGATCTTTCCCGGCCGCAGGTGATGGCGATCATCAATCTCACCGATGACTCCTTCACCGGTGATGGCCTTCACGGCGACCTGTCCGCAGCCCTGCGGCGGGCCGAGTTGGCCGTCGAGCAGGGTGCGCAGATGCTCGACATCGGTGCCGAGTCATCGCGCCCGGGCGCAGATCCGGTCCCTGAGGCGCAGGAGATGGAGCGCGTGGTCGGCTTCATCGAACGCACCCTCGACTGGAACATTCCACTGTCGGTCGATACGCTGAAACCGGCCGTGATGGCCGCGGCGGTGCGGGCCGGGGCGGACATGATCAACGACATCAACGCGTTCCGCGCTGAGGGCGCCATCGAGGCGGTTGCTGCGAGTCCGGCGGGCCTGTGCGTGATGCACATGCAGGGCGAGCCGCGCACGATGCAGGACGATCCGCGCTACGACGACGTGGTGGGTGAGGTGAAGGCCTTCCTCGACGAGCGGGTGCAGGCCCTCGAGGCTGCGGGCGTCGCACGCGAGCGCATCGTGCTGGACCCGGGTTTCGGCTTCGGCAAACGTACGGTGCATAACTACGCCTTGCTGCGGGAACTCGAGCGCTTCCGGGTCGATGGGTACGCGGTGCTCGCAGGGCTGTCGCGCAAGACCATGCTGGGTGCGGTGACTGGACGGCCGGTCGAGGCGCGCATGCCGGCCAGCGTCGCTGCCGCGCTCATCGCCGTGCAGCGCGGAGCGGGCATCGTGCGCGTGCACGATGTGGGGCCGACCTGCGACGCACTGAAGGTCTGGCAGGCGGTGTGCGGCGACGCGTGAGCAAGGCTGGGTGCCGGATGCGATAATCCGCGTTTTGAGACAGACGTGGAGTGACGATGGGGCGCAAGTATTTCGGTACCGATGGCGTGCGTGGCAAGGTCGGCGACGCGCCGATCACGCCGGAGTTCGTGATGAAGCTGGGTTATGCGGCCGGGGTGACGCTCGTTGCCCGCGAGAAGCTTCCAGCTGGCGAACGCCCTGCCGTACTCATTGGCAAGGACACCCGCATCTCGGGCTACCTGCTCGAGGCTGCACTGGAGGCGGGGTTCGCTGCGGCCGGTGTGGATGTCATGCTCGCGGGACCGATTCCCACGCCGGCGGTCGCCTACCTGACCCGGGCGCTGCGCCTGCAGGCGGGCGTGGTGATATCCGCCTCGCATAATCCTTTCTACGACAATGGCATCAAGTTCTTCTCCGCAGGCGGCACCAAGCTGCCGGATGCGATCGAGGTCGAGATCGAGGCGCGGCTGGATCAGCCGATGGGGTGCGTCGACTCCGCGCGACTCGGTCGGGCGCGTCGCATCAACGACGCCGCCGGACGCTACATCGAGTTCTGCAAGAGCACCTTCCCCAACGAGCTCGACCTGCGCGGCTTGCGCATCGCGCTCGATTGCGCCCATGGCGCGGCATACCAGATCGCCCCCGCCGTGTTCCACGAGCTGGGCGCCGAGGTGCTTCCCGTCGGGGTGGAGCCCAATGGCCTCAACATCAACGACGGTGTCGGCGCGACCCGGCCAGAGCACCTGCGCCAGGCGGTGCTCGCGCAGGGGGCGGACCTCGGCATCGCGCTCGACGGCGACGCCGACCGGCTGATGATGGTCGACCATCGGGGCGAGATCTACGATGGCGACAAGCTGCTGTACGTGATTGCAGCGGCTCAGAAGGCAGAGGGACGGCTGGACGGGGTGGTCGGTACGCTCATGAGCAACCTGGGCTTCGAGCATGCCATTGCCCGTCTTGGTGTGCCGTTCGCGCGCGCGAAGGTCGGCGATCGCTACGTGCTGGAATTGCTGCACGAGCGCGGGTGGAAGCTCGGTGGCGAGAACTCCGGGCACATCATCTGCCTGGACCGCCATAGCACCGGCGACGGCATCGTCTCCTCCCTGCAGGTGCTGGCTGCCCTCAAGCAGCGGGGCGCGACGCTTGCGGAAGCCTGCGCCGACCTCGTCTTCTATCCACAGAAGCTCATCAACGTGCGCCTGCCGGCGGGCTTCGACTGGCGCGCTGACGGAGGTATCGCTGCGGCACAGGCACAGGCAGAAGCGGAACTGGGCGACAGCGGTCGCGTGCTGCTGCGTCCGTCGGGTACCGAGCCCTTGCTGCGCGTGATGGTGGAAGGCAGCGATGGCGTCCTTGTCGAGCGCCTTGCCCAAGACATCGCCTTGGCCGTGCAGAACGCGGTCGCCTGATTGGATGTGCTGCCGGAGCCGAGGGCGGCTCCGGCTACCGTCGCTTGGCGGGGTATTCTTCCCGTTTGATGACATGAAACGTGGCTGTAACAATGCATTGATACCTTACGGGTCTAGTCTTTCAACCCGAGGTAGTCATGATGCGTTTTTCCACCAAGTTCGCTCTTACCGCTTCTTCCGCCGTCCTGTTTGCCGTCAGTGCCCAAGCGGCTGACATCACCGGGGCGGGCGCATCCTTCCCCGCGCCGATCTACGCCAAGTGGGCTGACGCCTATCAGAAGGCGACGGGCAATCGGGTGAACTACCAGTCGATCGGTTCCGGTGGTGGCATTCGCCAGATCACCGCCAAGACGGTCGACTTCGGTGCTTCGGACATGCCGCTGACGCCCGAGAAGCTTGCCGAAGGCGGTCTGCAGCAGTTCCCGACCGTGATCGGTGGCGTGGTGCCCGTGGTGAACCTCCAGGGCGTCAAGCCGGGTGACCTGAAGTTTACTGGCGAAGTCTTGGCCCAGATCTACCATGGCAAGATCACCAAGTGGAACGACCCCGCGATCGTCGCGCTGAACCCGGGTCTCGCGCTGCCGGACCAGGACATCGGTGTGGTCCGTCGTGCTGACGGCTCGGGCACCACCTTCGTGTTCACCAACTACCTGTCGAAGGTTTCCGCCGAATGGAAGGAAAAGATCGGTGAAGGCACCGCCGTGCAGTGGCCGGTGGGGCTGGGTGGCAAGGGCAACGAAGGCGTGTCGGCGTTCGTGCAGCGTCTGCCGGGTTCGATCGGCTACGTCGAGTACGCCTACGCCAAGCAGAACAAGCTCTCGCATGCCATCATGCAGAACAAGGAAGGTCAGTTCGTCGAGCCGAACAACGAGACTTTCGCCGCTGCTGCAGAGGGTGCAGACTGGTCGAAGTCGGCGTTCTACGAGATCCTGACCAACCAGCCGGGTGCGAAGTCGTGGCCGATCACCAGCGCAACCTTCATCCTGATGCACAAGGTTCAGGACAAGCCCGCTCAGGCCGCCGAAGCGCTCAAGTTCTTCGACTGGGCCTACGTCAACGGTGGCGAGATGGCGCTCGAGCTCGAGTACATCCCGATGCCGAAGGCGACGATCGACCTGATTCGCGCCTCCTGGGGCGAGATGAAGGACGCCGGTGGCAAGGCGGTTTTCCCGGTCAAGTAACCCGGACCGCGCCCCGTGGTTCAACGTAACCAACAGCCAGAGGCCCGCGGGGCCTTTGGCGTTTCCATTTCCCCGGGTGGCGGTGCTCCGGCCGCGGCCCTTTCGGGTGTTTCCATGCGAACGACCGAGTTCACGTCTTCGGCGTCCAAGCGGGTCGGCGACAAGGTGTTCGGCGGTTTGGCGAAATCCTTCGCCTGGCTGACCCTCATCCTGTTGGCGGGCATCATCATTGCCCTTGTCTATGCGTCCTGGCCAAGCATACAGGCCTTCGGTATCGGCTTCCTGTTTTCGGATGCCTGGAATCCGCCGATGGAGGATTTCGGCGCCCTGATCCCGATCTACGGCACGCTCGTCACCTCCGCAATCGCACTGCTGATCGCGGTGCCCGTCAGTTTCGGTATCGCGCTCTTTCTCACCGAGCTTTCCCCGACGTGGTTGCGTCGCCCCCTCGGTACCGCGATCGAACTGCTGGCCGCGATCCCGAGCATCGTTTACGGCATGTGGGGCCTGTTGGTCTTCGCCCCCATCTTCGCCCAGTACATCCAGCCCGCCCTGCAGTCGTCGATCGGTCACGTGCCCGTTATCGGCAAGCTATTCGCCGGCGCACCGCTCGGTATCGGTCTCCTCTGTGCCGGCGTCATCCTGGCGATCATGATCATCCCGTACATCGCTTCGGTGATGCGCGACGTTTTCGAAGTGACGCCGCCCATGCTGAAGGAGTCCGCCTACGGTGTGGGCTGCACGACGTGGGAGGTGATGCGGGGCGTGGTGCTGCCCTACACCAAGACCGGCGTCATCGGTGGTGTGATGCTGGGTCTGGGGCGTGCGCTCGGCGAGACCATGGCCGTGACCTTCGTCATCGGCAATACCAACTTCCTGAACTCCGCTTCCCTGTTCGAGCCCGGCAACAGCATCACTTCGGCGCTGGCGAACGAGTTCGCCGAGGCGGATCAGGGGCTGCATACGGCGGCGCTGATGGAACTGGGACTCATCCTGTTCGCGATCACGCTCGTGGTGCTGGTCGTTTCCAAACTGCTGCTGACGCGACTCGCCAAGGGCGAGGGTGCGAAGAGCTGAGCGAGTGACCGACATGAACCTGCTTACAAGACGCAAACTCGTCAACAAGATTGCCCTGACCCTGTCGTTGTCGGCGATGGTCTTCGGCCTGTTCTGGCTGGCCTGGATCCTGTGGACCGTGTTCGAACTGGGCCTGTCCGGCCTTTCGCTGACCCTGTTTACCGAGATGACGCCGCCACCCGGCGCCGAGACGGGCGGGCTGCTCAACGCGATTGTCGGCAGCCTGATCCTGGTCGTGCTGGCGACCCTGCTCGGCACGCCGATCGGCGTGCTCACCGGCGTGTATCTTGCCGAGTACGGGCGTCATCACTGGTTGGGGCAGGCGACACGCTTCATCAACGACCTGCTGCTGTCGGCACCCTCGATCGTGATCGGCTTGTTTGTCTATGCCGTCGTGGTTGCGCAGACGGGCAAGTTTTCCGCGTGGTCCGGCGTCATCGCGCTGGCGTTGATCGTGCTCCCGGTGGTCGTGCGCACCACCGAGAACATGCTGCAGCTCATCCCGAACACGCTGCGAGAGGCGGCGTTCGCGCTGGGGGCGCCGAAGAGCGTGGTGATCTCCAAGGTCACGCTGCGCGCGGCGCGGGCGGGCGTTCTGACCGGCGTGCTGCTGGCGGTGGCGCGCATCGCGGGTGAGACGGCGCCGCTGCTCTTTACCGCCCTGTCGAACCAGTTCTGGACGCTGAATCTGAATGAGCCGATGGCGAACCTGCCGGTCACGATCTTCAAGTTCGCGATGAGCCCCTTCACCAACTGGCAGGAACTCGCCTGGGCCGGCGTCTTCCTGATCACCATGGGTGTGCTGGTGCTCAACATCATCGCCCGTGTCTTCCTGCGGGCCGAGAAGATCAACTAAGGAACCAATCGATACCATCCGTGCCGCGAGGTACGAGATTGGAGATGACTATGCAAATCACCGACGCGCAAATCGAGTTCAAGGACTTCAACTTCTATTACGGCAAGTTCCACGCGCTGAAGAACATCAACTTCCAGATGGCGCGCCACAAGTGCACCGCGTTCATCGGTCCCTCGGGTTGCGGCAAGTCGACGCTGTTGCGCACCATCAACCGCATGTACGACCTCTACCCGGAGCAGCGGGCCGAAGGTCAGTTGCTGTTCGACGGTCGCAATCTGCTCGGCTCCGACATCGACGTCAGCGTCTTGCGCGCGAAGATCGGCATGGTGTTCCAGAAGCCCACGCCGTTTCCGATGTCCATCTACGACAACATCGCCTTCGGTGTGAAGCTGCACGAGAAGCTGTCGTCGAAAGACATGGACAACCGGGTCGAATGGGCGCTGCGCAAGGCGGCGCTGTGGGACGAGGTGAAGGACAAGCTCAACCAGAGCGGCATGAGCCTGTCGGGCGGTCAGCAGCAGCGTCTGTGCATTGCCCGCGGGATCGCGGTGAAGCCGGAAGTCATCCTGCTCGACGAGCCGACCTCGGCGCTGGATCCGATCTCCACCGCGCGTATCGAAGAGCTGATCGACGAGCTCAAGACCGAGTTCACGATCGTCATCGTCACGCACAACATGCAGCAGGCCGCACGGATCTCGGACTACACCGCCTACATGTATCTGGGCGAGATGGTGGAGTTCGGCGTAACCGATGAGCTCTTCGTGAAGCCCAAGAAGAAGGAAACCGAGGACTACATCACTGGCCGCTTCGGCTGATCGATGAAAGGGCGGATGATCCACCCTTTTTCATTCCGAGGCGGGGCGCCCGATTGGTACTGATGGTGCGTGACGACAACGTCCCCTCGACCCCGAGAGTCGGTATCGGCTGAACTGGCATCATGGCCGCGTGTCACGGCGTGAATTTGCCGCCACGGCGAGTGATGCCTATAATCCCGCGGTTTAGCTCTCGACGTCAGCCGTCCGTACCATGAGAAAATTCGTCGCCGGCAACTGGAAGATGAACGGCAGCCTTGCCGCCAATGAAGCGCTTCTCGCCGGTCTTGAGGCGGTGCCCGGGGTCGAGGTCGCGCTTTGCGTGCCGTATCCTTATCTGGGGCAACTCCAGCGCCGCCCCGTCGGTCTCGAGTTGGGCGCGCAGGATGTCAGCGAGTTCGACGTCGGTGCCTACACGGGCGAAGTGAGCGCTGCCATGCTTGCCGAGTTTGGTTGCCGTTACGTGATTGTCGGGCATTCCGAGCGGCGTGCGCTGTTCGGGGACGATGATCTTTCGGTGGCGCGCAAGGCAGAGGCCGCCCTCTCTTCCGGGCTGGTGCCCATCGTTTGCGTCGGCGAGACGCTGGCCGAACGTGACGCCGGACAGGTGCACGCGGTGATTTCCCGTCAGCTTGCTGCGGTCGGCGAGGTGCTGGGACGTGAGCGATTCGGCGGCGTGGTCGTGGCCTACGAACCGGTCTGGGCGATCGGTACGGGGCGTTCGGCCACGGCTGCCCAGGCGGAAGAGGTGCATGCCGCGATTCGCGGCTGGCTCGTGGAGCAGGGCGTGCAGGCGGATGCGGTCCGCATTGTGTATGGTGGAAGCGTGAAGCCGGACAACGCAGCCGAACTCTTTGCCATGCCGAACGTGGATGGCGGGCTGATCGGCGGCGCATCGCTGGTGGCTGACGATTTCATGGCGATCTGCCGCGCGGCGGCTGGGGTCTGATCTTTCAACGAAGTGTCTTTTTAGGGTTTGTGATGGGCGACTATCTTTTTTCTCTGGTGCTGACCGTGCACGTGCTGGTGGGCCTCGGTGTCATCGGCCTGGTTCTTGTGCAGCACGGAAAAGGTGCTGACATGGGGGCCGCCTTCGGTAGCGGGGCCTCGGGCAGCTTGTTCGGATCGTCCGGCTCTGCGAACTTCCTGAGCCGGACGACAGCCGTGCTTGCAGCTGTGTTCTTCATCACCAGTCTGGGTCTCAGCTATCTCGCAAGCGACAAGCCCGCTGCGCCCTCCAGTGTCATGGAAGGCGTTCAGTCGTCGCCTGCGACTGATGCGGTGCCTGCCGTTCCTGCGCCTGCGGGGGATGACTCCAAGGCGCAGTCGATTCCGAAATAATTGCGCAACGAACTCTTTGCGCACCGCGCAAAAAGTCGTATAATCATTTGGCTTTGAAACGAAGCGCCGACGTGGTGAAATTGGTAGACACGCTATCTTGAGGGGGTAGTGGCGAAAGCCGTATGAGTTCGAGTCTCATCGTCGGCACCAGATTACGGAGAACGCCCGCTTATGCGGGCGTTTCCACGCAGAGCAACCAAAACAATAATGGCAGCAATAAAGCTGTCAATCTTACTGGGGGTTTCTGAACATGCTGGAAAACTACTTTCCTGTATTGATGTTCATACTCGTAGGTTTGGGTTTCGGTGTTGCTCCTGTAGTCCTCGGGCGAGTTCTCGCCCCATATCGCCCTGACAGCGAAAAGCTCTCTCCTTACGAATGTGGCTTCGAGGCGTTTGAAGACGCCCGGATGAAGTTCGACGTTCGGTATTACCTGATAGCCATCCTCTTCATCCTGTTTGATCTGGAAATCGCCTTTCTTTTCCCGTGGGCGACGGTCTTTCAGGAATTCATTGCCGCTGGCGAGCTGGCCTGGTTCGTGTTCGGTTCGGTAATGGTCTTTCTCTCGGTTCTGGTCATCGGTTATATCGTCGAGTGGAAGAACGGCGCACTCGACTGGGAGTAATGCATGAGCATTGAGGGCGTCTTCCGCGAGGGGTTTGTCACCACCTCGCTCGATGCGGTCATCAACTGGACGCGAACCGGTTCGATGTGGCCGATGACTTTCGGTCTTGCCTGTTGTGCGGTCGAGATGATTCATGCGGGCTGTGCTCGTTACGACCTTGACCGCTTCGGTGTCGTGTTCCGTCCGAGTCCCCGTCAGTCGGATCTGATGATTGTTGCCGGCACGCTGTGCAACAAGATGGCGCCGGCGTTGCGCAAGGTCTATGACCAGATGTCCGAGCCGCGCTGGGTCATCTCCATGGGCTCCTGCGCCAATGGTGGCGGCTATTACCACTATTCCTACTCGGTCGTGCGTGGTTGCGATCGCATCGTGCCTGTCGATGTCTATGTGCCGGGCTGTCCGCCGACGGCCGAGGCCTTGATTTACGGCATTCTCCAGCTTCAGAACAAGATCAAGCGCACCAATACGATTGCGCGCTGACGGGTGTCATAGACATGAGTGCCAAGTTTGAACGCCTGAGCCAGACCTTGCGCGACCTATTCGGCGACACCCTGCAGTCGCTCGTCGTTGATCGAGGCGAGGTCACCATCGAAGTTGCCGCTGCCGATTACCTGCAAGTCGCGCGCATGCTGCGTGACAGTCCGGATCTGCATTTCGAGCAGTTGGTGGATATTTCGGGGCTCGACTATTCCGCCTTTGGCAATGCGCCCTGGTCAGGCAAGCGTTTTGCGTCCGCGGCTCACCTGACTTCGGTGCGGCACAACTGGCGCCTGCGTCTGCGCACGTTTGCCGATGATGACGAGTTTCCGGTGCTGGATTCTGTCGTCGACGTGTGGCCGAGTGCCAACTGGTACGAGCGCGAGTCCTTCGACCTCTACGGCATCATGTATTCGGGGCATCCGGATCTGCGCCGGATTCTCACTGATTACGGTTTCGTCGGGCATCCGTTCCGCAAGGACTTTCCGGTGTCTGGGTATGTCGAGATGCGTTACGACCCGGAGCAGGGGCGGGTCGTCTATCAGCCGGTCACCATCGAGCCGCGCGAGAACACGCCGCGCATCGTGCGCGAAGAGAACTACGGGGACGTCGGCCATGGCTGAGATCCGCAACTACACGATTAACTTCGGTCCGCAGCACCCGTCTGCGCACGGCGTGCTGCGTCTGGTGCTGGAACTGGACGGCGAAGTCGTCGAGCGTGCCGATCCGCATATCGGTCTGCTGCACCGCGGCACCGAAAAGCTGGCCGAAACGCGCACCTGGGTGCAGTCCGTGCCCTACATGGACCGCCTCGACTATGTGTCGATGATGTGCAACGAGCACGCCTACTGCATGGCGATCGAGAAGCTGCTCGGTGTGCAGGTGCCGGAGCGTGCGCAGTACATCCGCGTGATGTTCGACGAGGTCACGCGCATTCTGAATCACCTGCTGAATATCGGTACGCACGCACTCGACATCGGCGCGATGACGATGGTGTTGTATACCTTCCGCGAGCGCGAGGACCTGATGGACGCCTACGAGGCGGTGTCGGGTGCGCGCATGCACGCGGCGTATTACCGGCCGGGTGGTGTCTATCGTGATCTGCCCGATCGCATGCCGAAGTACGAGGTCAATCGGTTCAAGAACGAGAAGGTCGTTCGCGAATTGAATGCGAACCGTGAAGGCTCGCTGCTCGACTTCCTCGAGGACTTCACGAACCGCTTCCCGACATACTGCGACGAATACGAGACGCTGCTGACCGACAACCGGATCTGGAAGCAGCGCACCGTCGGTATCGGTGTTGTCTCGCCCGAGCAGGCGCTGGCTTGGGGTTTCACCGGTCCCATGCTTCGTGGCTCCGGGGTTGCGTGGGATCTGCGCAAGAAGCAGCCCTACGAAGTCTACGACCGGATCGACTTCGACATTCCCGTCGGCAAGAACGGTGACTGCTACGACCGTTACCTGTGCCGCATGGAAGAGATGCGCCAGTCGAACCGGATCATCAAGCAGTGCATCGACTGGCTGCGCAAGAATCCCGGTCCGGTCATCACCGACAACCACAAGGTGGCACCGCCGGCGCGCGAGGACATGAAGTCCAACATGGAAGAGCTGATCCACCACTTCAAGCTCTTCACCGAGGGTATTCACGTGCCGAAGGGCGAGGTCTATGCGGCGGTGGAGCATCCGAAGGGTGAGTTCGGCGTCTATGCGGTGTCCGACGGCGCCAACAAGCCTTACCGGCTGAAGCTTCGCGCACCGGGCTTCGCGCATCTCGCGGCCATGGACGACATCGCGCGTGGGCACATGATCGCCGACGTGGTCGCCATCATCGGCACGATGGACGTCGTGTTCGGCGAGATCGACCGCTGAAGGTCGTGACCGTAGCAAACAAGAATCGGCAGGCTATCCGGAAGATCAAGACGACATGCTGAGCCAGGAATCGCTGCAACAGATAGATCGAGAGATCGCCAAGTACCCATCGGATCAGAAGCAGTCCGCCGTGATGGCGGCGCTGCGGATCGCGCAGGTCGAGAAGGGCTGGCTGCCGAAGGAGCTCATCGAGTTCGTCGCGCGCTACCTCGACATGCCGCCGATCGCCGCCTTCGAGGTGGCAAGCTTCTACAACATGTACGACCTCCATCCGGTCGGTCGCCACAAGATCACCGTCTGCACGAATCTGCCCTGTGCGCTGTCGGGGGGTGTGCATGCCGGTGAATACCTCAGGCAGAAGCTGGGTATCGGCTTCAATGAGACCACTCCCGACGGCAAGTTCACGCTGAAGGAAGGCGAGTGCATGGGCGCCTGTGGCGACGCCCCGGTGCTGCTGGTGAACAACCATCACATGTGCAGCTGGATGACCACCGAGAAGATCGACCAGATGCTGGCCGACCTGGACAAGAAATGAGCACGCAAGGAATGATCCTCGCCGGCTGTGACGGCGACCGCACCTGGCGGCTCCAGGACTATGTCGCGCGGGGCGGTTACGCCGCACTGCGCCGGATCGTCGCCGAGAAGATTCCCCAGGACACGATCATCGGCGAGCTGAAGACTTCGGTGCTGCGCGGTCGTGGCGGTGCCGGCTTCCCGACGGGCTTGAAGTGGAGCTTCATGCCGCGCTCGTTCCCGGGCGACAAGTACCTCGCCTGCAACTCCGACGAAGGCGAACCGGGTACCTTCAAGGACCGCGACATCCTGCGCTACAACCCGCACAGCGTCATCGAGGGCATGGCGATTGCCGCCTATGCGATGGGGGCTGCGCGCGGTTACAACTACATCCACGGCGAGATCTTCGAGGTGTATCAGCGCTTCGAGGAAGCGCTGGCCGAGGCGCGGACCGCTGGTTTGATCGGGCAGAACATCCTGGGCTCGGACTTCTCGTTCGAACTCTTCGCCCATCACGGCTACGGTGCGTACATCTGCGGCGAGGAAACGGCGCTGCTGGAATCGATCGAAGGCAAGAAGGGGCAGCCCCGCTTCAAGCCGCCGTTCCCGGCAAGTTACGGCCTTTACGGCAAGCCGACCACGATCAACAACACGGAAACCTTCGCGTCCGTGCCGTTCATCATGAACATGGGCGGCGAGGCCTTCCTGAATCTCGGAAAGCCCAACAACGGCGGCATGAAGCTGTTCTCTGTGTCGGGCCACGTCAATCGCCCGGGCAACTACGAGATTCCGCTCGGCACGCCGTTCTCCGAGTTGCTCGAGATGGCGGGTGGCATGCGAGGCGGACGCAAGCTAAAGGCCGTGATCCCGGGAGGCTCGTCAGCGCCGGTCGTGCCGGGCAGCGTCATGATGGACTGCACGATGGATTACGACTCGATCTCGAAGGCGGGTTCGATGCTCGGTTCCGGTGCGGTGATCGTGATGGACGAGACGACCTGCATGGTGAAGGCGCTCGAGCGTCTGTCCTACTTCTACTTCGAGGAGTCCTGCGGTCAGTGCACGCCCTGTCGTGAAGGCACCGGCTGGCTCTATCGCGTGGTCCACCGCATCGAGAACGGCCTCGGCCGTCCGGACGATCTCGATCTGCTGAATTCCGTGACGGCCAACATCATGGGTCGCACCATCTGCGCGCTGGGCGATGCCGCATCGATGCCGGTGCAGAGCTTCGTCAAGCATTTCGGCGCAGAGTTCGAATACCACATCGAAAACAAGAAGTGCCTCGTGCCGCCGGAAGTGCAGCGCGCGGGCAGTCAAATCTACGTGAGCCCGTCATGCTAGAGATCGAAATCGACGGCAAGCAGGTCCAGGTCGACGACGGCAGCACCGTAATGGATGCCGCCGCGGTTGCTGGCGCCTACATCCCGCACTTCTGCTACCACAAGAAACTGTCGATCGCGGCCAACTGCCGCATGTGTCTGGTGCAGGTTGAGAAAGCGCCCAAGCCGTTGCCGGCCTGTGCGACGCCCGTCACCAACGGCATGAAGGTGTGGACCCACTCGGAACTCGCCGTGAAGGCCCAGAAGGGCGTCATGGAGTTCCTGCTCATCAACCACCCGCTCGACTGCCCGATCTGCGATCAGGGTGGAGAATGCCAGTTGCAGGATCTGGCGGTCGGTTATGGCTCCACGGCCTCGCGCTACCAGGAAGAGAAGCGCGTCGTCTTCAACAAGAATCTCGGTTCGCTCGTGTCGACCGACATGACGCGCTGCATCAACTGCACGCGCTGTGTCCGTTTCACGGCCGAGATCGCCGGCGAGATGGAGCTGGGTCAGGCCTTCCGCGGCGAGCATGCGGAGATCATGCCCTTCATCGAGAAGACGATCGACTCCGAGCTGTCGGGCAACATCATCGATCTGTGCCCGGTTGGCGCATTGACGTCGAAGCCGTTCCGCTTCGCCGCCCGCACGTGGGAGTTGTCACGGCGCAAGTCGGTCAGCCCGCACGATTCGCTGGGTGCAAACCTGATCGTCCAGACCAAGCACGACGTCGTGAAGCGTGTGCTGCCGTTCGAGAACGAAGACGTCAACGAGTGCTGGCTGTCGGACAAGGATCGCTTCTCCTACGAGGCGCTCAATGGGGACGAACGCCTGACGGCCCCGATGATCAAGCAGGGCGGCGAGTGGAAACGCGTCGACTGGCAGGCCGCGCTTGAATTCGTTGCGACCGGGCTGCGCGACATCGCCAAGGATCATGGCCCTGCGTCGATCGGCGCGCTGGGTTCGCCGCACTCGACGCTCGAGGAACTCTATCTGCTGCAGAAGCTGGTTCGTGGCGTCGGCTCGGATAACGTCGATTTCCGCCTGCGTCAGTCGGATTTCCGTGCTGATGGCAAGCGCAGTGGCGCGCCCTGGCTCGGCATGCCCGTCGCGGGCGTGAAGGACCTGAATCGCCTGCTCGTGGTGGGCAGCTTCTTGCGCAAGGATGCGCCGCTGCTTGCTCAGCGCGTTCGCCAGGCCGCGAAGAAGGGCCTGCATGTCAGCGCGATCGGGCCGAACGCCGAAGAATGGCTGTTGCCGGTCAAGCATCGTGCGCTGGTTGCGCCGTCGGCCATGGTCGCGATGCTCGCTGAGGTGGTCGCGGCCCTGTCTGCAGCAAAGGGCGTCGAGGTCTCGGTCGCCTTGCACGGCAAGCTGCCTGGCGTCGTGTCCGACGCCGCGCGTGGCATCGCAGAGAGCCTCGCAAGCGGGGGCAAGGTTGCGGTGTTGCTGGGTAACCTCGCCGCCCAGCATGGACGTGCGAGCGAGTTGCAGATGCTCGCCCAGGAAGTTGCACGCCTGTCCGGCGGCACGTTCGGCTTCATCGGCGATGCGGCGAACAGCGTCGGCGGATACCTCGCAGGCGCGACGCCTGGTGCAGACGGCCTCAATGCGCTCAGCATGATCGCGCAGCCCCGTCAGGCTTACGTGGTGCTCGGCGCCGAACCTGATTTCGATTTCGCCGACCCAGTGGCCACGAAGGCAGCCCTCGGCAGCGCGCAACTGGTTGTCGGCCTGAGCGCCTTCGACTCGGCGTCGTTGCGCGGCGTCGCCGATGTGATGCTGCCGATCGCACCCTTCACGGAAACCTCCGGTACCTACGTGAACTGCGAAGGCCGTGCGCAGAGCTTCACCGCTGTCGCGCGCCCGCAGGGCGAGACGCGGCCGGGCTGGAAGGTCCTGCGCGTGCTCGGCAACATGCTGTCGCTCGACGGTTTCTCGCAGGGGGATTCGGAGGCCGTGCGCGACGAAGCCTTGGCCAGCGGCATCGCCGAGCGGCTCGACAACGGTCTCGAGGGCGTGTTGGTATCGTCAGCAGTGGCGGCGGCCGGTGCGCTCGAGCGCGTGACCGATGTGCCGATCCATTTCGCCGACCCGATCGTGCGTCGTGCGCCATCGCTGCAGAAGACCCGTGACGCTGCAGCGCCGGTGGCTCGTATCGCCCCTGAGACCCTTGCTGCGCTCGGCGTCAATGCCGGCGATCGCGTGCGGGTCCGCCAGGCTGGCGGTGGGCAGGCGGATCTCGTGGCACAGGCCGACGCCGGCCTCGCGGCCGGCTGCGTGCGGATTGCTGCGGCACATCTTTCAACCGCAGCGCTGGGCGCGATGAGCGGTGATGTCAGCGTGGAGCGTGTCTGATGGAAGCGATGCTGCAACCCGTCGCCGATTTCTTCGGCCCGACCTGGCCGGCCGTGTGGACGCTGGTCAAGATCGTCGCGATCATCGCGCCGCTCATGATTGCGGTCGCCTATCTGACGCTGGCCGAGCGCAAGGTCATCGGCTTCATGCAGGTCCGGTTCGGGCCGAATCGCGTCGGCCCCTGGGGACTGCTGCAACCGATCGCGGACGGCGTCAAGCTGCTCCTCAAGGAGATCATTGTCCCCAGCGGTGCGAGCAAGGGGCTCTTCATCCTCGGCCCGATCCTCGCAATCGCGCCGTCGCTTGCGGCATGGGCGGTGATTCCTTTCGATGACGGGCTGGTGCTGGCGAACGTCAATGCCGGCCTGCTGTTCCTGCTGGCGATCACCTCGATGGAGGTTTATGGCGTGATCGTGGCCGGCTGGGCATCGAACTCGAAATATCCCTTCCTCGGCTCGATGCGTGCGGCTGCACAGATGGTGTCGTATGAAGTGTCGATGGGCTTCGCCCTGATCTGCGTGCTGCTGATCTCGGCGAGCCTGAACCTGACCGACATCGTGACCTCGCAGGGGCAGGGGCGCTTTGCCGACATGGGGCTGGGTTTCCTGTCGTGGAACTGGTTACCGCTGCTGCCGATGTTCGTCGTGTATGTGATCTCGGGCATCGCCGAGACCAACCGCGCGCCGTTCGACGTGGTGGAAGGTGAGGCGGAGGTGGTCGCGGGTCACATGGTCGAGTACTCGGGCATGGCCTTCGCGCTGTTCTTCCTCGCGGAGTACGCCAACATGATCCTGGTCTCGATTCTGACCTCGGTCCTGTTCCTGGGCGGCTGGCTGTCGCCGGTGGGTTTCCTGCCTGACGGCTTCCATTGGCTCGCACTGAAGACGGCTGCCATCCTTTTCGTCTTCCTTTGGGCGCGCGCCACGTTCCCGCGGTTCCGCTACGACCAGATCATGCGGTTGGGCTGGAAGGTATTCATACCGGTTACCCTCGTGTGGGTGTTTGTCGTGGCGGTGTGGTTGATGTCGCCGCTGTCGATCTGGAGTTGAGAAGACCATGGGTGCCAAGGATTACATCGGCAGTCTGTTCCTGAAGGAACTGCTCAAGGGCATGGCCCTGACCGGGCGGCATTTCTTCCAGCGCAAGATCACTGTCCTGTTCCCGGAAGAAAAGACGCCGCAGAGCAACCGATTCCGGGGACTGCATGCGCTGCGTCGCTACCCGAATGGCGAAGAGCGCTGCATTGCTTGCAAGCTGTGCGAAGCGATCTGTCCCGCGATGGCGATCACCATCGAATCGGAGCAACGCGACGACGGTTCGCGGCGCACAAGCCGCTACGACATCGACCTGACGAAGTGCATCTTCTGCGGATTCTGCGAAGAGGCCTGTCCGGTCGATGCAATCGTCGAGACGCGAGTGTTCGAGTACCACGGTGAACAGCGGGGCGATCTCTACTACACCAAGCAGATGTTGCTGGCGGTGGGGGATCGCTACGAGTCGCAGATCGCGGCCGACCGCGAACAGGACGCGAAGTACCGCTAACGGACGGCGCCCTGCGCGCCACGAGTCAAGAACATGGAATTCAAGACCTTCGTCTTCTACTTTCTCGCCGCGATCATGGTGTTCGCGGCGCTGAGGGTGATCACAGCCCGGAATCCGGTGCATGCCGCGCTGTTCCTGGTGCTGACCTTCTTCAACGCGGGTGGCATCTGGCTGCTGCTGCAGGCCGAGTTCCTCGCGATCACGCTGGTGATGGTGTACGTCGGCGCAGTGATGGTGCTGTTCCTGTTCGTGGTCATGATGCTCGACATCAACCTGGACAGGATCCGCGAGGGTTTCTGGAGTTACCTGCCGGTCGGTGCGCTGGTCGGCATCCTGATGCTGGTCGAGATGGTCATGGTGCTCGGGGGCTCCTACTTCGGGCTCGAGGCGATGCCGGCGCCGCCGGCTGCGGGTGAAGGGTTCAGCAACACCCGCGAACTCGGGCGGGTGCTCTACACCGATTACGTCTATCCGTTCGAACTGGCTTCGCTCGTGTTGCTGGTGGCGATGGTGGCCGCTGTGGCGCTGACGCTGCGCAAGCGCAAGGGCATCAAGTACATGCATCCGTCGGACCAGGTGGCCGTCAAGCGCGAAGGGCGCGTCGAGCTGGTCAAGATGCAGGCCGAGAAAGAAGACTGAACCCGCACGCGAACAAAGAAACGCACCGGTAACAGACCGGTGCGATCAGGGAGTCACAGATGCTTTCGCTTTCCCATTTCCTCATCCTGGGCGCGATCCTGTTCGCGATCAGCGTGGTCGGGATCTTCCTCAACCGGAAGAACCTGATCGTGCTGCTGATGGCCATCGAACTGATGCTGCTTGCGGTGAACATGAACTTCATCGCCTTCTCGCACTATCTCGGCGACATTGCCGGCCAGGTTTTCGTTTTCTTCATCCTCACGGTCGCGGCTGCCGAGTCGGCAATCGGTCTGGCGATCCTGATCGTCATGTTCCGGAACATGCGCACGATCCATGTGGATGATCTGGACAGCCTCAAGGGTTAAGGAAGCGTCACGATGACGGACATGCAGACTCTCTATCTCCTCGTCCCGCTGGCGCCGCTGGCCGGGGCGATCCTTGCCGGCCTGTTCGGCAAGACCATCGGGCGCACCGGCGCGCACATCGTCACCATCCTTGGCGTTGCGATTGCGCTGGCAGCCTCGGTCGTGATCTACCAGGACGTTCAGGCGGGCAACACCTTCAACGGCACCATCTACACCTGGATGGTTGCCGGTGGCATCACCTTCGAGGTGGGTTTCCTGATCGACTCGCTGACCGTCATGATGATGCTGGTCGTGACCTTCGTGTCGCTGATGGTGCATATCTACACCATCGGCTACATGTCCGAGGACCCGGGCTACCAGCGCTTCTTCAGCTACATCTCGTTGTTCACCTTCTCCATGCTGATGCTGGTGATGTCCAACAACTTCCTGCAGTTGTTCTTCGGCTGGGAAGCGGTGGGGCTCGTCTCGTATCTGCTGATCGGTTTCTGGTATGACCGCCCGACGGCCATCTACGCCAACCTGAAAGCCTTCCTGGTGAACCGCGTGGGCGACTTCGGTTTCCTGCTCGGCATCGGCCTGATTGCCGCCTATGCAGGCACGCTGAATTACGCCGAAGTCTTCGCGAAGGCCGGCGAACTCGCTTCGCAGGACATGGCCGTGACCGGCTGGCCGCTCATTACCGCGATTTGCATCTGCCTGTTCATCGGCGCGATGGGCAAGTCGGCCCAGGTGCCGCTGCACGTCTGGCTGCCGGACTCAATGGAGGGCCCGACCCCGATCTCGGCACTGATCCACGCCGCGACCATGGTGACTGCCGGCATCTTCATGGTGGCGCGCATGTCGCCGCTGTTCGAACTGTCGGACGCAGCGCTGTCCTTCGTGCTCGTGATCGGTGCGACGACCGCGCTGTTCATGGGGTTCCTCGGCATCGTGCAGAACGACATCAAGCGCGTCGTGGCGTATTCGACGCTGTCGCAGCTCGGCTACATGACGGTCGCGCTGGGCGTGTCGGCTTACTCGGCCGCGGTGTTCCACCTGATGACGCACGCCTTCTTCAAGGCGCTGCTGTTCCTTGGCGCCGGTTCGGTGATCATCGGCATGCACCACGACCAGGACATGCGGAACATGGGCGGCCTGTGGAAATACATGCCCATCACGTGGATGACCTCTTTGCTGGGTTCCCTCGCGCTGATCGGCTTCCCGCTGTTTTCGGGCTTCTACTCGAAGGACTCAATCATCGAGGCCGTGCATGCCTCGACGATCCCGGGCGCGGGCTACGCACTGTTCTGCGTGCTGCTGGGGGTGTTCGTCACCGCGTTCTACTCCTTCCGCATGTATTTCCTCGTCTTCCATGGCGAGGAGCGCTTCGGCAAGGCCGACGGGCACCATGACCACCACGGTGATCACGATGACGAAGAACCCGCGGCCGATCATCACCATGGTCTCGCTCCGGGCCAGAAACCGCACGAGTCGCCGTGGGTCGTGACGCTGCCGCTGGTGCTGCTGGCGATCCCGTCGGTGCTGATCGGTTTCTTCACCATCGAGCCGATGCTGTTCGGCGACTGGTTCAAGGGTGTGATCTCCGTCGGCGACAACCATGTCGGCCTGAAGGAGCTCGAAGCGGCGTTCCACGGTCCCGTCGCAATGGCCTTGCACGGCCTGCAGACCGCGCCGTTCTGGCTGGCGATGGGGGGAGTCGCAACCGCCTGGCTGTTCTACATGGTCAAGCCGGGCATCCCGGCCGCGATCCAGCGCACCTTCAAGCCGATCCACAGCCTGCTCGAGAACAAGTACTACTTCGACCGCTTCAACGAAATCGTCTTTGCCGGTGGTGCGCGAGCGCTGGGCAAGGGCCTGTGGAAGGCGGGCGACCAGGCACTGATCGACGGTGTGGCGGTGAATGGCACCGCGCGGCTGGTGGGCTGGGTCGCGCAGATGTCGCGCCTGTTCCAGACCGGCCATCTGTACCAGTACGCCTTCATGATGATCATCGGCGTGTTCATCCTGCTCACCTTCTGGTTCAACCGCGGGTAAGCAGGACACGGCGGCAGGAATACATAACAAGATGGAACGCGCCGTACGCGGCGCACTGAACGGAAAGCAACGATGACGGACATTCCTCTCCTCAGTCTGGCGATCTGGGTGCCGATTCTCGGCGGCCTGCTGGTGCTCGCGACCGGCGCCGATCGCAATGCCCCGCTGGCGCGCATGCTCGCCCTCGCGGTTGCGGTGGCTGGTTTCGTCGTGACCCTTCCGCTCTACACCGGCTTCGACACGACGACGAGCGCGATGCAGTTCGTCGAGATGACGTCCTGGGTGCCGCGGTTCAACATCAATTACCACCTCGGCGTCGACGGCATCTCGGTGCTGTTCGTGATCCTCAATGCCTTCATCACGATCACGGTCGTCCTGGCGGGCTGGAAGGTCATCGATGACAGGGTGGCGCAGTACATGGCGGCCTTCCTGATCATGTCGGGGCTGATGAACGGCATTTTCTCGGCACTGGACGGCGTGCTGTTCTACGTGTTCTTCGAGGCCTCGCTGATCCCGATGTACCTGATCATCGGCGTGTGGGGCGGTCCCAACCGTGTGTATGCGGCGATCAAGTTCTTTCTCTACACGCTGCTCGGCTCGCTGCTGATGCTGGTCGTGCTGCTTTACCTGTTCATGCAGTCGGGCGGCAGCTTCAGCATTCTCGACTGGCACCAGCTTCCCCTGCCGATCGAGCCGCAGATTCTCATCTTCCTGGCCTTCCTGATCGCCTTTGGGGTCAAGGTACCGATGTGGCCGGTGCACACCTGGCTGCCTGATGCCCACGTCGAGGCGCCGACGGGTGGCTCCGTCGTGCTGGCCGCGATCGCGCTGAAGCTGGGTGCCTATGGTTTCCTGCGCTTCTCGTTGCCGATCGTGCCCGATGCTTCGCAGGAGCTGGCCTGGCTCGTGATCATGCTGTCGCTGATCGCCGTGGTGTATATCGGTTTCGTCGCGTTGGTTCAGGCCGACATGAAGAAGCTGGTGGCCTATTCGTCGATCTCGCACATGGGCTTCGTCACCTTGGGCTTCTTCATCTTCAATCCGCTGGGGGTGGAAGGCGCGATCGTCCAGATGATTTCCCACGGTTTCGTGTCGGCCGCGATGTTCCTTTGCATCGGGGTCCTGTACGACCGCGTGCATTCGCGCCAGATCGCCGATTACGGCGGTGTGGTGCACACCATGCCCAAGTTCGCCGCGTTCTTCATGCTGTTCGCGATGGCCAACTCGGGTCTCCCGGCGACGTCGGGTTTCGTGGGCGAGTTCATGGTCGTGCTGGGGGCAGTGCAGTACAACTTCTGGATCGGCTTCATCGCCGCCACCACGCTGATCCTCGGTGCCGCGTATTCGCTCTGGATGTACAAGCGCGTGGTGTTCGGCAAGGTCGCCAACAAGCATGTGGCCGAACTCGAAGATATCAACGCGCGCGAGTTCGCCTTCCTTGGCATCCTTGCACTCTGCGTCCTGGCGATGGGCCTGTACCCGTATCCCTTCACCGAGGTGATGCACGCGTCGGTCAACGAACTCCTGCGGCATGTTGCCGTGAGCAAGCTCTGAGTGCCGGGCATCCCGAGCGCCATAGAGACTTATAACGGACTGGTCAGAAGATGAACTTTGTCGTCCCCGACTTCTACCCCGCAGCGGCCGAGATTTTCGTTGCCGTGATGGCCCTGGTGATCATGCTCGCGAGCACCTTCGCGCGCAGCATTGCCCGATCGCTTTCCTACTACGCGACCCAGTTCACGCTGATCGCGGCGGCCTTCGTCACCATCTTCACGATGGAGGGCGAGCCGGTGTACACCTTCAGCAATCTGTTCATCAGCGACCTGATGGGCGATTTCCTGAAGCTGATGATCTACTTCTCGACGGCCATCGCCTTGCTTTACGGCCGGGCCTACCTCGCCGACCGCAAGATCGACAAGCCCGAGTACTACCTGCTTGCGCTGCTGATGACGCTGGGCATGATGGTGATGGTCACGGCCAACCATATGCTACCGATGTATATCGGCCTCGAGATGATGTCGCTGGCGCTGTACACGATGGTCGCCTTCGACCGCGAGTCGGCACGCTCGACCGAGGCGGCGATGAAGTACTTCGTGCTCGGCGCACTTGCATCGGGCCTGTTACTCTACGGCATGTCGATGGTCTATGGCGCGACCGGCTCACTCGAGTTCTCGGCCATTGCGCAGGCGATCTACAACGAGGCAGCGAATCGTACGGTGCTGATGTTCGGCCTCGTGTTCCTGGTCGCCGGCATCTCGTTCAAGCTCGGTGTCGTGCCCTTCCACATGTGGGTGCCCGACGTCTATCAGGGCGCACCGACGGCAGTCACACTGATGATCGCGACTGCGCCCAAGCTGGCGGCGTTTGCAATGGCGGTGCGTTTGCTGATCTGGGCGCTGTTCGACATCGCCGAGGAATGGCAGACGATGTTGATGCTGGTTGCGGTCGCTTCGATCGTGCTCGGCAACCTGGCTGCGATCGCGCAACAGAACATCAAGCGCATGCTCGCCTACTCGGGTATCTCGCACATGGGTTTCATGCTGCTTGGCCTGCTTGCGGGGGTGGTGGACGGGGATCGCCACTTCGCGCTCAATGCCTACAGCTCGGCCATGTTCTACGCCGTGTCGTACGTGATCATGAGCCTGGCATCCTTCGGCATGCTCATCCTGCTGTCGCGTGCCGGATTCGAGGCGGAGAACATCGACGACTTCAAGGGACTTAACAGGCGCAGCCCCTGGTTTGCGCTGATGATGCTCTTCGTCATGTTCTCGATGGCCGGCATTCCGTTCTTCATTGGTTTCTTCGCCAAACTGTCGGTCCTTCAGGCCGTCGTGGCAGCCGGTTACTTCTGGCTTGCGGTGGTCGCGGTGCTGATGTCGGTCGCTGGGGCGTTCTACTACCTGCGTGTGGTCAAGGTCATGTATTTCGACGAACCGGTCGATGCGTCCCCGATCCACGCGCCTGCTGAGGTCCGCGTGATGCTATCGGCGAACGGTATCGCGATCGCTGCGCTGGGACTGGCGCCGCAGATGCTGATGTCCCTGTGCGCGTATGCGCTGTTGGGGTCGCTGTAAGCCGGTCCGGACGTTCGGCGCCGCTGACTCATGAACGAGACGACGAGCGTCTATCTGCTCCTGGCCATCGTGTTTACGATGGCCAACCTGCCTTTCGTGTTCGATCGCATCCTCTTCGTAATCCGCCCCCCTGCGGGGCGTGCAAAAGGCCTGGCGTGGCGCCTCTTTGAGTTGGCGATCCTGTATTTCGTCGCCGGCGCACTGGCGATGGGACTCGAAGCTCAGGGGCATGGCAGCGTGTATGCGCAGAACTGGGAGTTCTACGCCACCACCTTCTGCCTGTTTCTCGTGTTCGCATTCCCGGGTTTCGTCTTCCGCTACCTGTGGCACGCACCGCGCAAGGCAGCAGCCGAATGAGCGGGGCCGCGGGGACGGAGCCGCTGGAGGAGCGCGAGCTTTCGACCGAGCAGGTGTTCGGCGGCCGTCTGCTGAATGTGTGGCGTGATCGGGTGCGCCTGCCCGATGGCGGGGAAGGTACCCGCGAGTACATACGCCATCCCGGTGCGGTGGTGGTGGTTGCGGCGCTGCCGGACGGCAGGCTGCTGTTCGAGCGCCAGTTTCGCTATCCGTTGCGGCGCGCCTTCGTTGAGCTGCCAGCGGGCAAGATCGACCCGGGCGAGGACATCCTGGCCTGCGCGCAGCGTGAGCTGCGCGAGGAAACGGGCTACGAGGCGGCGAGCTGGCAGCATGTCGGCGTGATGCATCCCTGCATCGGTTATTCGGACGAGCGGATCGAGATCTTCTTCGCTCGGGGTCTGCGTCATGTCGGTCATGCATGGGACGAAGGCGAGTTCCTCGAGATCCTGACGCTTTCCGTGGAAGAGGCCGAGGCGGCCATTCACCACGGCGAAATCACCGATGGGAAGTCGATCAGCGCCTTGTATCGCTGCCTGCCCCTGTTGCGTTCAGCGGGGCGTTGAGGGCTACGACCCCCCTTTCGCCGAGGCCTTGAACGGGGCGTGCTCGGCCAGTTCGTCGAGATAGAAATCCATCTGCCCGCGTTCGCGGGTGAGATAGTCGTCGACCGCCGTCCGGAAGCGTGGGTCGGCGATCCAGTGTGCCGAGTGCGTTCGCACCAGCTGCAGTCCGCGTGCCAGCTTGTGTTCGCCCTGTGCGCCTCCTTCGAAGCGTTGCAGGCCATGTTGGATGCAATATTCGATGGCCTGGTAGTAGCACAACTCGAAATGCAGGAAGGGCAGGTTCTCCGTTGCACCCCAGTAGCGCCCGTAGAGTGTGTGGTCGTCGCACAGGAAGAAGGCCGACGCGACCGGTGATTGTCCGCGCTCGGCAAGCAGAAGGCGCACATGGCCGGGCAGGTCACTGGCCAGCCGGTCGAAGAAGGCGGGGCTGAGGTAGGGTGTCGAGCGGTGCAATGCGTAGGTCGTGGCGTAGCAACGGTAAAGGAAAGCCCAGTCCGCGGTCGTGGCCGAATGGCCGTCTTCCCAACGCAGGGACAGGCCGTGGGTGGCTGCGCGACGACGTTCCTGTCGGATCTTCTTGCGCTTGTCGTGATTGAGACTGGCGAGGAAAGCATCGAAGTCCCGGTAAGGCGGACCGGAGGGATCATGCGGATCGGCATTGCGCCAGTGGAACTGCACGCCGTGGCGAATCGACAGACGCGCGTTCTCCAGCACGCCCAGGTCGTCGTCCATCGGAAACAAGAGGTGTAGCGAGGACAAGCCGCTCTGACGAGCGTGCTGGATCACGCTCGTCAGCAATGCCTGGCGGCTTGCGGTCGAGCGGCCGAGGAGGCGTGGGCCGGGAATCGGGGTGAAGGGGATGGCGGACAGCCATTTCGGATAGTAATCCAGGCCATGGCGGTGGTAGGCCTCGGCCCAGGCCCAGTCGAACACGTACTCGCCCCACGAATGCGTCTTCAGATAGAGCGGCATCGCCGCGACGAGTTCGGCATCTGCCCATAAGGTTGCATGCCGGGGCGTCCATCCGGTCTCGGGGCATACGCAGCCGCTGGCCTCGAGGGCGTGCAGGTAGGCATGGCGGAGGCAGGGTGGCGCGTCGGATGGGAGCAGGGCGTCCCACGCTTCGGGCGCGACGTCGGAGATTGCGTCGAGGAGATGGAGGCCGTGCCGGGCGTGCATGAGCGGGGGCGGGAGGGAGCGCGGGTGGTTCGGCGAGTTGCCGTAGGCGGGAGCAGGCTGGGGGGCTGCCTTATTTTTGAGCAGATCGAAGATACGCTTTGTGCGCTGCAACTTGCAAGCGCTGTCCACTGCTTGTCCACAGGCTTTCACACGGTCGCTGTGGGTTACACAGGTCCGCGTTTGCACGGCGGTTGCGCCGAAGCGGTATAGTTTCGCTCCATGAATGCGAACGCCCACATGCCCCTTACGCTTGCAGTCGCCCAACTCAATCTCACCGTCGGAGATCTCGTCGGCAACGCCGACCGGATCATCGGTGCCATCGAGCGCGCTCGCGCGGCAGGGGCCGACCTTCTGCTCACGCCTGAACTCGCGCTGTCCGGTTACCCGCCAGAGGATCTCTTGCTCCGGCCCGACTTCTATCGCGCCTGCGCCCGCGAGACGCAGCGCATCGCTGACGCGGCAGGCGACATGCGGGTGGTCCTCGGCCATCCCGCGGAATCCGGCCATGCGCGCTTCAATGCAGCGTCGGTGCTGAGCGGCGGTCGGGTGCTGACCAGTTACTACAAGAACCTGCTGCCCAACTACGAGGTTTTTGACGAGGAGCGCTATTTCGAGTCCGGTGCGACGCCCTGTGTGTTCGAGCTCAAGGGCGTGCGGTTCGGCGTCAATATCTGCGCCGACGTCTGGGAGACCGGACCGGCGGAGCTCGCGCGGGCGGCAGGCGCCCAGGTGTTGCTGTCGCTGAACGCTTCGCCCTATCACATGGACAAGCAGGCGCAGCGCGTGCAGGTGCTGCGTGACCGTGTGCGGGAGACGGGCCTGCCGGTGCTGTACTGCAACATGGTGGGCGGACAGGATGAACTGGTGTTCGACGGCAATTCGTTCGCGCTCGACATGGATGGCCGGCTGGGCTATCAGGCGACGTCCTTCGATGAGCGTGTCGACATTCTCCGTTTCGATGCCGGACGCTGGTCGAGCGATACCAAGGCAGCACCCCGTCTCCTCGAGGCTGAGGTCTATGAGGCGCTGAAGACCGGGGTGCGCGACTATCTTGGCAAGAACGGTTTCCCCGGGGCGATCATCGGCTTGTCTGGCGGAATCGATTCGGCACTTACCCTGGCGGTGGCGGTAGATGCGTTGGGGGCGGACAAGGTTCGCGCGGTGATGATGCCTTCGCCCTACACCGCACAGATGAGCCTGGACGATTCGCGCGAGATGGTGCGCAGGCTGGGCGTGCGTTACGACGAGATCCCGATTGCGCCGGCGATGCAGGTGTTCGCCGACCTGCTCGAACCGCATTTCGCCGGGCTGCCTCCGGATGCGACGGAGGAGAACCTGCAGAGCCGGATCCGCGGCATGATCCTGATGGCCTTGTCCAACAAGACGGGGGCGATCGTGCTGACCACGGGCAACAAGAGCGAGATGGCCACCGGCTACGCGACCTTGTATGGAGACATGGCTGGCGGATTCGCGGTCCTGAAGGATCTCTACAAGACTTTCGTGTTCCGCCTGTCGAACTGGCGCAACACCGTGGGCCCGGTGATTCCACGAAACATCATTGACCGCCCGCCATCGGCCGAGCTCAAGCCCGACCAGAAGGATCAGGACAGTCTGCCGCCCTACGAAGTGCTCGATGCGATCATCGAGGCCTACATGGAGCGTGACGAGTCGCCGCGCCATATCATCGCGGCTGGTTTTCCAGAGGCGGAGGTTCGTCGCACGGTGGGCATGCTCAAGCGCAACGAGTACAAGCGTCGCCAGGCGCCGGTGGGCATCCGCGTGACACAGCGGGGGTTCGGCAAGGACTGGCGTTATCCGATAACATCTCGTTATCAGGATGAGTTCTAGTCATTGAGCTTGGCTCTAGGTTCGACCCCAACATCTTCAGGAGACATGCATGAAAAAAATCGAGGCGATCGTCAAGCCTTTCAAGCTGGATGAGGTCAGGGAGTCGCTGTCCGAAGTGGGCATCACCGGCCTGACCGTTACCGAAGTCAAGGGTTTCGGGCGCCAGAAGGGGCATACCGAGCTCTATCGTGGCGCTGAGTACGTCGTCGACTTCCTGCCGAAGATCAAGGTGGAGGTCGTGCTCGCCGACGACATGGTGGATCAGGCGGTCGAGGCCATCGTGAAGGCTGCGCGCACGGGGAAGATCGGCGACGGCAAGATTTTCGTGACGTCGGTGGAGCAGGTCATTCGCATCCGTACCGGCGAGACCAACGAAGCCGCGATCTGAGGTTTCAGCGCTGCGCGGCGTTCTGCGCCCGCAGCAGCACCAGCAGCGCGCCCCCGCCGCCATCGTGGGGGCCAGCCTGGCAGAAGGCCAGGATCTCTTCGCGCTGGGCAAGCCAGCCGCGGGACAGTTGCTTGAGGATGGACACCTTTCCCGGCGAGCCGTGCCCCTTGCCGTGGATCACCCGGATGCAGCGTTTGCCCTGGGTCAGGCTGTCGTGCAGGAAATGGGCGAGCGCATCGCGCGCTTCGTCGCGCACCAGACCGTGCAGGTCGATCTGCCCCTGCAGCACCCAGCGCCCGCGTCGCAGGTCGGTCAACACCCTGCGCGGTAGTCCGGGACGAAGGAACGCCGCCTCGTCGCCCATGTCGAGGCGATCTTCGAACGTCAGCGGCGCCTGCAGCGATTCGTGCAGCGCTGCCCGCTCGTCTTCCTCGCGCTTGATTGGCGCCGGCCGCGGTGTTGGGCGGGCGAGCTCCACCCGGTTGCGCAGGTCGATCGGCTGGGTGTCGCCGACCACACTGCGGAAAAGCGACGCAGGGTCGCTGACGTCGGCATCAGGGGGCAGGACGATGGCGTCGGGCCGTTGGATGCGTGGCGCCTGTCCGGTCGTGTCGTGCCGAACGCGGTGCCGCAGCGGGGTGTCGAGTTCTACCCGGCCGGTATCGCGCAAGGGCATGACGCCTTCGTAGGCCAGGCTGAGCGGGTCCCGGGGCGGCTGGCGTGCGGGGGCGGGTTCATCGTCGACGGTAGGCTGAGCGCGCGGGATCGGTGCGGGACGTGGACGCTCGATCTCGATGCGGTCACCGCCGCGGACCGGCAAGGTGTCACCGGCCATGCGGCGGAACAGCGCCATCTCTTCCGCGTCGGGCAGGCGGGCGTCGGCCAGCGAGGTGTCGCCTTCGGTCTCGCGTGTGGCCGTGCGCGACGGACGGATCTTCTTTCCTGCCGGTTGTGGCACCTGCGTCGGCCGCGTGTCAGCCTGGTTGTCGCGGAGTTGCTTGCGCAGCCCCGCGAGCGGCGTGTTGGGCGGAAGCCCCCGGCCTGCGTCGGCGTCGCCCGTGCGCGCGCCGGCCGGCGTGGCCGAAGGCAGGGCAGGGCGCGGGCGACGAGCCATTGCGGATCAGTTGCCGAGTGCGTCGAGGTAGCGCTCTGCATCGAGCGCGGCCATGCAGCCGGTGCCCGCAGACGTCACTGCCTGGCGGTAGATGTAATCCTGCACGTCACCGGCGGCGAACACGCCGGGGACGCTGGTCTGGGTGGCGTTGCCGTTGCGACCGCCCTGGGTGACGATGTAGCCGCCTTCCATCTCGAGCTGGCCTTCGAAGATGTCGGTGTTGGGCTTGTGGCCGATGGCGATGAACACGCCCTGCAGGGCCACATCACGGGCAGCGCCCGTATTGACGTCCTTGATGCGCATGCCGGTCACGCCGCTGTTGTCGCCGAGCACTTCGTCGAGCGTCGCATTGAGGGCAAGCTCGATCTTGCCGGCGGCGACCTTTTCCATCAGCTTGTCGATCATGATCTTCTCGGCGCGGAACTTTTCGCGGCGATGGACGAGGGTGACCTTCCGGGCGATGTTGGCAAGGTAGAGCGCTTCCTCGACCGCCGTGTTGCCGCCACCGACCACGGCGACGTCCTGATTGCGGTAGAAGAAACCGTCGCAGGTGGCGCAAGCCGAGACGCCGCGACCGGCGAACTTCTCCTCCGAGGGCAGGCCGAGGTACTTGGCGGTGGCGCCGGTGGCGATGATCAATGCGTCGCAGGTGTACTCGCCGTTGTCGCCGATCAGGCGGAAGGGCTTTTCGGCCAGTTTCACCGTGTGGATGTGGTCGAAGATCATCTCGGTGTTGAAGCGCTCGGCGTGCTTCTGGAAACGCGCCATCAGGTCCGGACCCATCACACCGTCTGCGTCGGCGGGCCAGTTGTCGACGTCTGTCGTGGTCATCAACTGGCCACCCTGGGCGAGGCCGGTGACCAGCACCGGATTCAGGTTGGCGCGGGCGGCATAGACGGCAGCGGTGTAGCCGGCGGGGCCGGAGCCGAGGATCAGCAGGCGGGCGTGTTTCGTGGTCATCGGAAGCATTCCTGCGGGTTGCGAGTGAAGCGCGGATTATAGCCGAGCGCATCCTGACGTCGCGGCCATGAAGCCGATAGGGGCGCTTCATCGCCGGTGTGCGTCCCGTGTGGACGTGATCTGCATCACGCTGCTGCAATGGTGCGGCGAATATTCGTTTAAACTCGTGACAAAACGCCCTCGACAAACATTCTTGCGCTGTGTTACCCGCGGAGTCAGCATGACCAAATCCACTGCCGTGTCCGTCATCGCCCTGAAGACGTTCCCGCTCTTTCACGGACTGTCCGACGATGTGCTCGCCAATGTGGCCCGCGTGTCGATGATGCGGCGCATTCCGCGCGGACAGTCGGTCGTGAATGCGGGCGATCGTTCAGACTATGTGTATTTCGTGCTGACCGGCAGCCTCAAGGTCATCGTCAGCGACGAGGACGGTCGCGAGGTCATCCTGTCGATCCTGGGGCAGGGCGAACTCTTCGGCGAGATGGGCATGTTCGACGAGCAACCGCGCTCGGCTTCCGTCGTCGCCGTGGTGCCGGCCGACCTCATCCTGATCGCCAAGCAGGATTTCCGCATCATCATGCGCGACAACTTCGAGGTCGCCTGGCGCATCATGTGCAATCTCGCCAGTCGTCTGCGCAATGCGGACCGCAAGATCGAGAGCCTGGCGCTGATGGACGTCTACGGGCGCGTTGCCCGCCTGCTGATCGAGATGGCCGAGGATGTCGGCGGCGAGTCGGTCGTGGTGCGCAAGATCTCGAAGCAGGATATCGCCAAGATGATCGGCGCCTCGCGCGAGATGGTCAGCCGCGTCATGAAGGATCTCGGCCAGCAGGGCCTCATCGAGGAGCGCCCGCAGGGCATCATATTGCGCGAGCGACTCAGCGAAGTCTGACCTGCTCCCGGGCGATTCCCTTCGATTGGCGGTGCGCAGGTGGCGGCGCTGCGGAGAAGGGTTCCGGCGCAGGTTTGTGAGCAGGCGCAACGTCGCGGCCGAGTGCCGTGATGCATCGCATATAATCCGCGCTGTTGTTTCATTCAGGCTTGCTGCCGTCGCCCAATGCTGTCTCGTTCGTCGTCCCGTTCCCAGCCCCTGCCGGAAAAGATCTCGCTGCTGCTGCAGGAAGCACGCTGGCTGATCCTGGGCGTCATGTCGCTCTACGTCGGTCTCATCCTGCTGGGATACAGCAAGGCTGACCCGGGCTGGTCGCACGCGTCGGATGTCGGCCGCGTGGTCAATCCGGGCGGCCGCTTCGGCGCCTGGCTGGCCGATCTTCTGCTTTACCTTTTCGGCGTGTCCTCGTGGTGGTGGGTGGTCTTTCTCGGCTACAGCCTGCTGTGGGGCTTCCGGCGCCTGAAGAACCGCCTGACGCTGGACCGCCGCTCCTTCGTCTTCGTGATGATCGGCTTCCTGGTGGTGCTGCTGACCAGCAGCGCGCTCGAGTTCCTGCGCTTCCACAGCCACGGTGCGGCCGTGCCGCTGGGGCCGGGTGGGCTCATCGGCATGGAGCTGGGGGGGCTGACGAACCGCTACTTCGGCTTCACCGGCGGCACCTTGCTGCTCCTGGCCCTGCTGGCGTCCGGATTGTCGCTGTTCACCGGGGTGTCGTGGGTTGCGGTCGTCGAGCGGATCGGGCTGTGGCTGGAGCAGGCTGTCATCGGTGCGCAACAAGCGTGGCTGCGCTGGCAGGACCGGCGAGTCGGACGTGAGATCGCCCAGAAGCGTGAAGCCGTGGTCGAGACCCGTCGGCGCAAGACCGAGAAGGCGCCGCCGCCGCCACTGCGTATCGAGCCGGCTGTGGTCACCGTGCAGAAGTCGGAGCGTGTCGAAAAGGAGCGTCAGCAGACGCTGTTTGCCGACGCCGCCGAAGGGGCGATTCCGCCGGTGGGGCTGCTCGACCCGGCGTCGGGCGAGGTCGAGCCGCCGTCGGCCGAGGCACTCGAGTTCACGTCGCGCCTGATCGAGACCAAGCTGGCCGATTTCGGCGTCGAGGTGAAGGTGCTGGCTGCGTATCCGGGGCCGGTCATCACGCGCTACGAGATCGAGCCGGCCACGGGGGTGAAAGGCAGCCAGGTGGTGAATCTGGCCAAGGATCTGGCGCGCGCGCTGTCGCTGGTGTCGGTGCGGGTGGTCGAGACCGTGCCCGGCAAGTCGTGCATGGCGCTCGAACTGCCCAACCCCAAGCGCCAGACCGTGCGCCTGTCCGAGATCATCGGCTCCAAGGTCTACCATGACATGGCCTCGCCGCTGACCGTCGTGCTCGGCAAGGACATCGGTGGCCAGCCGGTGGTCGCCGATCTGGCCAAGATGCCGCACCTGCTGGTCGCGGGCACGACCGGTTCGGGCAAGTCGGTGGGCATCAACGCGATGATCCTGTCGCTGCTGTACAAGAGCGAGCCGGACCGTGTGCGCCTCATTATGGTCGACCCGAAGATGCTCGAATTGTCGATCTACGAGGGCATCCCGCATCTGCTGGCGCCCGTCGTCACCGACATGAAGCACGCAGCCAATGCGCTCAACTGGTGCGTGGCCGAGATGGACAAGCGCTACAAGCTGATGGCGGCAGTCGGCGTGCGCAACCTCGCCGGCTTCAACAAGGCCGTCATCGAGGCGCGCAAGGCCGAGACGCCGCTGACCAATCCATTCTCGATCACACCGGAGAGCCCCGAGCCGCTGGAGACGCTGCCCTACATCGTCGTCGTCGTCGACGAGCTGGCCGACATGATGATGGTGGTCGGCAAGAAGGTGGAGGAGTTGATCGCGCGCCTGGCGCAGAAGGCGCGTGCGGCGGGCATCCACCTGATCCTCGCCACCCAGCGGCCGTCGGTCGATGTCATCACCGGCCTGATCAAGGCCAACGTGCCGACACGGATTGCGTTCCAGGTTTCCAGCAAGATCGATTCGCGCACCATCCTCGACCAGATGGGGGCCGAGACCCTGCTCGGCATGGGCGACATGCTCTACTTGGCGCCCGGTACCGGACTGCCGGTGCGGGTGCATGGCGCCTTTGTCGCGGATGACGAGGTGCACAAGGTGGTCGATCACCTCAAGCGCGTCGGTCCGCCGGATTACGTCGAGGGCATCCTCGCTGCGCCCGAGGACGATCTCGAGGCCGCCCTGGGCGGCGGGGGCGAGGGCGGGGACGGTGAGGCTGATCCGCTTTACGACCAGGCGGTGGAAGTGGTGATCAAGACACGCCGGCCGTCGATCTCGCTGGTGCAGCGCCATCTGCGCATCGGCTACAACCGCGCGGCACGCCTGATCGAACAGATGGAGCGCGCCGGGCTGGTGTCGGCAATGGGCAGCAACGGCAACCGCGAGGTGATCGTGCCGGCGAAGGAGGGCGAATGATGTCAGTGCGTTTCGGCGTGGGGCGTGCAGTTCGGGCGCTGGTTCGGAGCCTGTGCGCTGCCGGCCTGCTGGCGATCGGCGGGTTGACGCTTGCCGCGGACGGGGTCGAGCAGCTGCGCCAGTTCGTGAGTTCGACGCGCAGCGCGGAGGGGGCTTTCGAACAGACCGTGGTCGCAAAGTCGGGGCGCAGGCCGCAGCAGGCGGCCGGCAGCTTCGCCTACGCGCGGCCCGGACGCTTTCACTGGGAATACGACCAGCCCTATCGGCAGGTGCTGGTGGGCGACGGCACTCGGCTATGGACCTGGGATCCGGATCTGAATCAGGTGACGGTACGCGAGATCGGCGAGGCCCTCGGCGCGACGCCGGCGGCGATCCTGTTCGGTAGCGGCGAACTCGAGGAAGGCTTCGAGTTGGCCGATGGTGGTACCGACAATGGGCTGAGCTGGGTCGAGGCGCGCCCGAAGAAGACCGAGAGCGGCTTCGAGTCGTTGCGCATCGGCCTTCAGGACGGTCAGCTGCGGCAGATGGAAATGCGCGACAACTTCGGCCAGACCACTTTCATCCGCTTCACGCGCCTGCAGCCCAATCCGCAACTCGATGCCGGTCGCTTCCGCTTCACGCCGCCGGCGGGCGCAGACGTGATCGGCGACGTGCCGGCCGTGGCGCGTTAAGTCACGGTACTTCCCGATGGCCGACCTGTTCGAATCGATCGAGCCGCCACGCGTCCCGCTGGCCGAGCGCATGCGGCCGAAATCGCTGGACGAGGTTGCGGGGCAGCAGCACCTGCTGGGTCCCGGAAAGCCCTTGCGCCTGGCCTTTGCCGCGCGCAAGCCGCATTCGATGATCCTGTGGGGGCCACCCGGTGTTGGCAAGACGACGCTCGCCCGGCTGATGGCGCAAGGCTTCGATGCCGATTTCGTCGCGCTCTCGGCGGTGTTCTCCGGGGTCAAGGAGATTCGGGAGGCGATCCAGCAGGCGCAGGCCGCCAAGGCGCGCGGACGGCATACGATCCTGTTCGTGGATGAAGTCCATCGCTTCAACAAGTCGCAGCAGGATGCATTCCTGCCATACGTCGAGCAGGGGCTGGTGACCTTCATCGGCGCCACCACCGAGAATCCATCCTTCGAGGTCAATTCGGCGCTGCTGTCGCGTGCCACCGTGTATGTGCTCGAGCCGCTGGACGCCGGTGCGATGCAGATGCTGTTCGGGCGAGCATGGCAGATTGCCTGCCCGGCGCTGGCCATCGACGATGATGCGCGGGATCGCATGATCGGCTTTGCCGATGGCGATGCACGCCGCCTGATGAACCTGATCGAGCAGGTGCAGGTGGCGGCCGAGACGGCCGCGGTGGCACCGGTGACGGCGGATTTCATCGACGCTGCGCTGTCGCAGAACCTGCGGCGCTTCGATAAGGGCGGTGAGGCTTTCTACGACCAGATCTCGGCGCTGCACAAGTCGGTGCGCGGTTCTGACCCGGATGCCGCGCTGTACTGGCTGTGCCGCATGCTCGACGGTGGGGCCGATCCGCTCTATCTCGGACGACGGCTGATCCGCATGGCGGTGGAGGACATTGGTCTCGCCGATCCGCGCGCGCTCGAAATCAGCCTGAACGCCTGCGCGACCTACGAGCGCCTCGGCTCGCCGGAGGGCGAGCTGGCATTGGCGCAGGCGACGATCTTTCTGGCCTGTGCGGCCAAGTCCAACGCCGCTTACAAGGCCTACAACGCGGCGCGCGATTTCGTGAAGCGGGATGGCTCACGTCCTGTGCCGCTGCACCTGCGCAATGCGCCGACCCGGCTGATGAAGGAGCTGGGCTACGGCAAGACCTACCGCTACGCACATGACGAGCCCGAGGCGTATGCGGCCGGGGAAGACTACCTGCCTGAGGGCATGCCGCGGCCGGGCTGGTACCAGCCCACGCCACGGGGCATGGAAGCCCGGATTGGCGACAAGCTCGCCCATCTCCGGGCGCTGGACGCCGCCGCGCAACAAGAAAGCACCCGCCTCGGGAAGCCTGCTGCTCCCGCGACGGGTGCAAACCCGGAGGGGACATCCGGGCAAGATCGTGACGACCTCAATGTGGCAGGGGGTGATCGGACATGAAACGCTCGCACACCCTGCGTGCCAATTGCGCCTTCCGTTCGTCGCCGCGTTCACTGGCCCGCTCGATGAGGTCGAGCATGTAGTGGGTCAGCATCAAGACGCCTTCGGGCGTCTGAACCAGACCGCAGGCCATCTGTGCCGCAGCCACGTCGGGAATGCCCTCATGCTCGGCGATGAGCGAGACCTCATCGTCGGTAAGGTCGCAGTAGTCGAGGCAGTCTCGAATGGATAGCATGCCGTAATCCTCCTTTGATCGTTACCGTCTGGTGCGGCTTGATGACTCCTTTAAACATATTCGACGATAGAGAAATTGCAAGTTCGATTTACGTAGGGTCAACTCTCTAAGTGATTGATCTCGATAGTTAATTTTGTGCGTCGCATCATCGTGGTGCGACGTCCTGGATGCCGTTTCGGATCAGATACTTGTTGAATCTGTTCCAGGCTCCACTTCAGATTTCGACGCCAAGTCGATGACTCAATAACGATTTCAGGAACGACCGATGCTCGACATTCAACTTCTGCGCAGCCAGATCGATGTGGTTGCCGCTCGCCTGGCCAGCCGCGGACTGCAACTGGACAGCGCTGCCTTTCAGGCACTCGAGGACGAACGCAAGCAACTGCAGACCCGCACCCAGGAACTGCAGGCGCGGCGCAACGCCTTGTCGAAGCAGATCGGCATGCTCAAGGGCAAGGGCGAGGACGTCGCGCCGGTGATGGCCGAGGTGGCGCAACTCGGCGATGAGCTGAAGGCCTGCGAGCAGGCTCTGCCCGGCCTGCTGGAGCGCATCAACGACTTCGTGGCCC
This sequence comes from Thauera humireducens, assembly GCF_001051995.2. Lineage (NCBI taxonomy): Bacteria > Pseudomonadati > Pseudomonadota > Betaproteobacteria > Rhodocyclales > Zoogloeaceae > Thauera > Thauera humireducens. The sequence continues at coordinate 471,100 of NZ_CP014646.1, forward strand.
GCCTGCCCAACCTGCCGCACGAGAGCGTGCCGGTCGGCGAGGACGAGAGCGGCAACGTCGAGGTGCGCCGCTGGGGGATGCCGGCGCAGTTCGACTTCGAGGTGCGCGACCACGTCGATCTCGGTGCGCCGCTGGGTCTGGATTTCGAGACCGGCGCCAAGTTGTCGGGTTCGCGTTTTGCCTTCCTGCGCGGCCCGATCGCGCGCCTGCACCGTGCGCTGGCGCAGTTCATGCTCGACACCCACACGCGCGAGCACGGCTACACCGAGTGCTACACGCCCTACATCGTCAACCGCGAGGCCTTGTTCGGGACTGGCCAGCTGCCCAAGTTCAAGGAAGACCTGTTCTGGGTGCTGCGCGGCGGCGACGAGGAAGGTGTCGAGCAGTACCTGATCCCGACTGCCGAGATCACGCTGACCAACAGCGTGCGCGAGGACGTGCTGGCGCTGGATGCGCTGCCGATCCGCATGACGGCGCACAGCCCCTGCTTCCGCTCGGAGGCGGGCAGCGGTGGCCGCGACGTGCGCGGCATGATTCGCCAGCACCAGTTCGACAAGGTCGAGATGGTGCAGGTCGTCGAGCCGTCGACCAGCTACGAGGCGCTGGAGCAGATGGTCGGCCACGCCGAGGCCATCCTGCAGAAGCTCGAGCTGCCCTACCGCGTGATTACGCTGTGCACCGGCGACATGGGCTTTTCCGCGGCGAAGACCTACGACCTCGAGGTCTGGCTGCCGGCGCAGAACACCTATCGCGAGATCTCGAGCTGCTCGAACTGCGAGGCCTTCCAGGCACGCCGCATGCAGGCGCGCTTCAAGAACGCCCAGGGCAAGAACGAGTTGGTGCACACGCTCAATGGTTCTGGCCTGGCGGTGGGTCGCACGCTCGTAGCGGTGCTGGAGAACTATCAGCGCGCGGACGGTGCCATCGTGATTCCCAAGGCGCTGGTGCCCTACATGGGCGGCGTCGAGGTGCTCGAGCCGGCGTTGTAAGCAGGGCTCAGTCGGTCTGGCCCAGCCTCAGGCGGGGCAGGGCCAGTGCCGGCTCGTAGGGGGCCTCGAGGCGTAGCAGGATGTCGTGGAAGCTGCGCACGTTTTCCGTCATCACCACCGCTTCGCCGCCGCGTGCCGGCCCGGCTTTCAGCCGCTGTGCGTATTGCGGTCTCGACAGCAGCGGCAGCACCGACTTCATGTCCCACCACGAGCGGTCGTCCTTGCCGAGGCCGCGTGCGATGGTGCGCGCGCCTTTCATGTGGCCCATGCCCAGGTTGTAGGCCGCGGTCGCCATCCACGTTCGATCCGGCTCGGGGAGGTCGTCCGGCAGTTGCTCCCTGAGCATGTCCAGGTAGCGGGCGCCACCCAGGATGCTCTGGCGCGCATCCAGCCGGTTCTCGACGCCGAGGTGATCGGCGGTGTCCGCCGTCAGCATCATCATGCCGCGCACACCGGTGAACGAGGTGGCGTGGGGATCCCAGTGCGACTCCTGGTAGGCGACGGCCGCGATGTAACGCCAGTCGAGGCCGGTCAGGGCTTCGGCCTCGTGGAAGAAGGGGCGGTAGCGCGGCAGGCGCTCGCGAATGCGGCTCAGGAAGGTGGCGACGTCGGCTTCGTCGAGCCGCCGCACGTGGCCGAAGTAGCGATCGGCGATGCGTGCCAGGCGGCCACTGGCGGTGATCTCCGTGAGGAAGGCCGCAATGTCGGTCGCGAGTGCGCCTCCCGCCTGAGGCAGCGCCCAGGCGATGCCTGAGCGGCCAGGCAGTTCATGCACGATTTCGAGTTCGGGATGGATGCGTGCGGCAAAGACGAAATGCAGGCGATCGGTGGCGACGAGGTCGAGTCTGCCTTCGGCCAGATCGCTCAGCAGCTTCTCCTCGGCGCTCCGGGTCGGGAAATGCACGTTAACGCCCGGCAGGCGCTTGCGGATCTCCGACACCTTGTCGGCGGCGAGTGTGCCGCGACGCACGGATACGGTACGTCCCGCAAGATCCTTCTCGGCGTTGACCGCTCGTCCATCGCTGCGTCCGACGATGACGTACTCCACCTCACGCAAGGATTGCGACCAGCTCAGTGGCAGGCGATCGTTGCGTCCTAGGCCGGCGGCGGCCATATGGACCTGGCCGTTGATGACGGCGTCGAGCGCGCGTGCGGCATCGGGATAGGGCACGAAACGCACGGGTACGCCCAGCGTGTCACCGAGTGCAAGCAGCAGATCGTGCTCGAAGCCACTGGCGCGGCCGTCCTCGTCGAGGCGGTATGAGATGGCGTCGTGGCGGGTTGCCACGCGCAACTCACCGACGCTGCGATAGTCGCCCACGCGCGGGGTTTCGCTCGGGGCACAGGCGGCCAGGACAAGGCTCAGCAGGGCAATCAGGAGCAGTCGGAGCATCGTGTATCCCGGTGTTGTGCCTGCGCTCAGGCCGGGCACGTCCGTGAGTGAGCTCAATCGGGTAGCCATTGTGCCTGCCAGGCGGCCAGTTCCGGTAGGTGATGTGCCAGCGCGCCCTGGAGTTCCCGCTCGAGGGCTTCGAGCAAGGGCTGAAGCGTGTCGTCGGCATGCGACAGCATGACGGGGCGCAACTCGACGATCAGGTCTCCCGCAGGGCGTTCGCCGCGCGCCGGAAAGCCCGCACCGGGGATACGGAGCTCGCGCGGGGCCGTGCTGCCTGGGGCGAGCGAGAGCGTGCGCGTTCCGTCTGGATGGGGGATCTGAAGATCGCCACCGAGCAGCAGACGAACGGCGCTTACGGGACGCTGCAGGCGCAGATCGCGGCCCTGGCGTCCGAAGAGCGCATGCGGCTGAAGACGTATGTGCAGATGAAGGTTGCCCGGGAGACCATGGTGTTCTGCGGGCGGCTCGCCTTCGCCGGCCAGGCGCAGGGTGTCGCCATCGATCAGCCCTGCGGGAAGGCTGACTGCGAGCCAGCGCTCGAGCGTTGTGTTGCCCTGCCCGTGGCAGTGCGGGCAGGGCGTTGTATTGCGATAGCCACGACCGCCGCAGCCCTCGCAGCGTGTCAGGTGCCTGCTGCCTCCCACGCGGCCGGAGCCGCGGCAGGGTTCGCACAGACGCGTGTGCGCAAGGGTCACCTCGCCCTCGCCGTCGCAGTGGGCGCAGGGCGAAGACTGTTGCAGACATAGCGGCTTCTGCCCCCCGCGGAAGGCCTCTTCGAATGTGAGCTCAAGCTCCATGAAGCGATCTGCGCCGCGCGGCTCGGCATTGGCGGCGGCGCGCGCCGCTTCCGCCTCGGGTGCGGCTCGCCGCGTGTTCGCATCGTCGTCCGATGTCGGCCCGGTGCTGGCCAGGCCCTTCTCGATTTCATCGAGCAGCGTGTCGTGCGCCTGACGCAGTGCCTTGAAGTGTTCTGCGGCCAGGGGGTCGCCATTCCGATCGGGATGCCAGCGCATCGCCAGCCGGCGAAACGCACGCCTGATTTCGGCCCGGGTCGCGCCGGGCTCCAGGCCGAGCAGTTCGTAAGCGTCGTGCATGATTGGCGTCTGCCTGATGGAGGAGGGGCTCCAGAGCGCTTGGGTGTCGAGACGGTGCCGAAACGCAAAAGGCCCAGTCCGGAGACTGGGCCTTTTGCGCGAAGCTGGCGCGCCCGGAAGGATTCGAACCTCCTACCCCCTGGTTCGTAGCCAGGTACTCTATCCAGATGAGCTACGGGCGCAATCTCGAAACGTTTAGGGCCCGTCATCGAAAGGCCTGAAAAACTGGCGCGCCCGGAAGGATTCGAACCTCCTACCCCCTGGTTCGTAGCCAGGTACTCTATCCAGATGAGCTACGGGCGCTTTTTGCTGCACTGCGAAGGAGCGGGATTATAACGCTTAATTCCGCATCTTCAAGTGTTTTTTGGCGGAGAGGGTGGGATTCGAACCCACGGTAGGCTTGCACCTACGCCTGATTTCGAGTCAGGTACATTCGACCACTCTGCCACCTCTCCGCTCGAAGGTCGGCATTATAGGGCGTAATCCGGGGAAGTAAACGCCCTTGCGTGAAATTTTTAAGCTGTGGGGGTCTTCGGTGCCATTTCCTCATACGCACGAACCGCTTCGGCCGCATACATCAGGGCCGGGCCGCCGCCCATGTAGGTGCATACGCCCAAGGTTTCCATGATCTGCTCGCGGCTGGCGCCGAGTCGGATCAAGGCCTTGATGTGGAAGCCGACGCAGGCGTCGCAGCGTTGGGTGACAGCGATCGCCAGGGCGATCAGTTCCTTCTGCAGTTCGCTCAAGACGCCATCCTGCAGTGCGCCTTTGGCCATCGCGCTGAAGCCCTGCATCGTTTCCGGGGTCTCCTTGCGCAGCGTGGCGAGCGCCTTGGATACGTCGGTGGTGATCTGGACGAAGGACTTGGAGGACATCGCGGCGACTCCGTATTTAAGGAAATGCTTATTTTAATCCGAAAGTGCGGGCGAGGGGCATTGGCCTTGTCGATTCATGCATGCGGCAAACGAATCGGCCGGAAAGCGAAACGGCGGCCGTCCCTTTGGAGGATGGCCGCCGCAGGCAGGATTGAAACGCGGGCGACGCTCAGGGGCGGCGCTTGTCGCACTCGATCAGGGCGTACGCGGAGTGGTTGTGGATGGATTCGAAGTTCTCGGATTCCACGACGTAGGCGTCGATGCGAGGTTCGGCATTGAGCAGGCCGGCGACGTCGCGCACGAGGTCCTCGACGAACTTGGGATTGTCGTAGGCGCGCTCGGTGACCCATTTCTCGTCCGGTCGCTTGAGCAGGCCGAAGACCTCGCAGGAGGCCTGGCTTTCGACCAGCTGCACCATGTCCTCGATCCACAGGTGGTCGTTGAGCACCGCGGTCACGGTGATGTGCGAGCGCTGGTTGTGCGCGCCATAGTCCGAGATCTTCTTGGAGCAGGGACACAGGCTCGTGACCGGCACCACGATCTTCATCGTGAACTCGTAGCGGTCACCTTCACGGATCTCGCCGATGAAGGTGACGTCGTAATCGAGCAGGCTGTTCACGCCGGAAACAGGTGCGGCCTTGTTGATGAAGTAGGGGAAGCTCATCTCGACATGGCCGGTCTCGGCCTCGAGGCGCTCGACCATGGCACGGAGCATCGGTTCGAAGGATTCGACCGAGATGTCGCGTTCGTTCGAATTCAGGATCTCGACGAAGCGCGACATGTGGGTGCCCTTGAAGTTGTGGGGCAGCCCGACGTACATGTTGAAGCTGGCGACGGTGTGCTGGACGCCACCGGTCTTGTCGCTGACCTTGACGGGATGGCGGATCGACTTGATGCCGACCTTGTTGATCGCGATCTGCCGCGTGTCCGCGCTGCTCTGGACGTCGGGCATGGGTGCATCGGTGGGGGTGTTCATGAGCGGCTCTCAGGAAAGGCTGCGGGGCGGCCTGCCGCGCCCGCATGACATGCAACCCAGTTGCAACAGGGTTGCCATCTTAGCTTTCCCGACAAAAATGCTCAACTATCGATCTGATTGACTTTCCCGATACTGGCGAGGATGCCGGCTTCGTCGAGGCCTACCGAGGCGAGCAGTTGCGCCTGGTCGCCGTGGTCGATGAAGCGGTCGGGCAGGCCGAGGCGCAGCACGCGCGGGCGCTGTGGCAGCGTATCGACGAAGCGCGAGACTTCGGCGCCGGCGCCGCCGACCACGGCGTTCTCCTCGAGGGTCACGAACAGTTCGTGGCTGCCAGCGAGTTCGGCGAGCAGTGCTTCGTCGAGCGGCTTGACGAAGCGCATGTTGACCACGGTGGCGTCCAGCGTCTCGCCGACCCGCTCGGCCACGCCGACCATGCTGCCGTAGGCCAGCAAGGCGACCCGCTTGCCGGCGCGCCGAACTTCGGCCTTGCCGATCGGCAGGGCCTGCATCTGTGCCGCCGGCGCCGCGCCGGTGCCGCTGCCGCGCGGGTAGCGCACGGCGGTCGGTCCCGGGTGTTGCGTGGCCGTGTAGAGCATCTGGCGGCATTCGTTTTCGTCCGCCGGCGCCATCACCACCATGTTGGGGATGCAGGCGAGGTAGGACAGGTCGTAGGCGCCGTGGTGGGTGGCGCCGTCCGCGCCGACCAGGCCGCCACGGTCGATGGCGAACACGACCGGCAGGTTCTGCAGCGCGACGTCGTGGATCAACTGGTCGTAGGCGCGCTGCAGGAAGGTGGAGTAGATCGCTACCACCGGGATGAAGCCTTCGCAGGCCATGCCTGCGGCGAAGGTCACGGCGTGCTGCTCGGCGATACCGACGTCGAAGTAGCGATCCGGGTACTCGTGGGCAAAGCGCACCAGGCCCGAGCCTTCGCGCATCGCGGGAGTGATGCCGACGATGCGCGGATCGGCCTTCGCCATGTCGCACAGCCAGTCGCCGAAGACCTGGGTGTAGGTGAGCTTGCCTGCCCCCTTGCCGGTCTGGATGCCTGCCGTGTGGTCGAACTTGGAAACGCCGTGATAGAGAATCGGATCGGCTTCGGCCAGTTTGTAACCCTGACCCTTCTTCGTGATCACGTGCAGGAACTGCGGACCCTTGAGCTTCTTGAGGTTCTGCAGCGTCGGGATCAGCGCGTCGAGGTCATGGCCGTCGATGGGGCCGTAGTAGCGGAATCCGAATTCCTCGAACAGCGTTCCCGGGCTGATCATTCCCTTTGCGTACTCTTCGACCTTGCGCGCCAACTCGGCGACCGGCGGGGCCATGCCCAGCACCTTTTCGCCAACGCGGCGCGCCGTGTTGTAGGTCGAGCCTGAGAGCATTCGGGCGAGGATCTTGGTGAGTGCGCCGACCGGCGGCGAGATCGACATCTCGTTGTCGTTGAGGATCACCAGCAGGTTGATGTCCTCGATGTCGCCGGCGTTGTTGAGCGCCTCGAAGGCCATGCCGGCGCTCATCGCGCCGTCGCCGATGACGGCGATGGCATGGCGGTCTTCCTTGCGCGCACGGGCGGCGACAGCCATGCCCAGTGCCGCCGAGATCGAGGTCGACGAGTGTGCGGTGCCAAAGGTGTCGTATTCGCTCTCGCAGCGTCGCGGGAAACCCGAGATGCCGCCCCAGTGGCGCAGGCCGGACATCGCCTCGCGGCGGCCGGTGAGTACCTTGTGGCCGTAGGTCTGGTGGCCGACGTCCCACACGATACGGTCGTAGGGCGTGTCGAACACCCGATGCAGCGCGATGCTCAGTTCGACCGTGCCGAGGTTTGACGAGAGGTGGCCGCCGGTCTTGGAGACCGATTCGATCAGGAAGGCACGCAATTCCTGAGCAGCCGTGTCGAGCTCGCGGCGGTCGAGTGCGCGCAGGTCGGCAGGTGAGCTGATGCGTTCCAGGGTGGGGTAGGACATGGGCGGTCCGAGTCTGAGTCGTGTTCGTTCGTGGGCGTCGGTCGGGCGGTCGCTTGCCTAGAAGGCGCGGTGCACGATGTAGTCGGCCAGGGATTCGAGGCGCGCGGCAGCGGCGCCCAGGGGCGACAGTGTCGCACGGGCGTCGGCCAGCATGTCTTCCGCCAGACGTTTGGCGTCGGCGAGGCCGAGCAGGCTCACGTAGGTCGGCTTGTCATTGTCGGCGTCCTTGCCCGCGGTCTTGCCGAGCGTGGCGGTGTCGGCCTCGGCATCAAGGATGTCGTCCACGACCTGGAACAGCAGGCCGACGACCTTGGCGTAATGGTCCAGGCGCTCCAGGGTCGCGTCGTCCAGGCTGCGTCCGGCATGCGCACCCAGCAGCACGGCGGCGCGAATCAGCGCTCCGGTCTTGTGGATGTGCATGAACTCCAGCTCCTCGCGGCTCAGCTGCTTGCCCACCGCAGCGAGGTCGATCGCCTGGCCGCCGGCCATCCCGCGCGAGCCCGATGCCGTCGCCAGCAGGCCGAGCATCTTGAGCTGCGTCTGCGGCGTGTCGGCCGTCTCTGCATCGGTCAGGGACTGGAAGGCGAGCGTCTGCAGGGCGTCGCCAACCAGCAGCGCGGTGGCCTCGTCGTATTCGACGTGCACGGTCGGCTTGCCGCGACGCAGCACGTCGTTGTCCATGCAGGGCATGTCGTCATGCACCAGCGAATAGGCGTGGATCAGCTCGACCGCACAGGACACGCGATCCAGTCGCTCGGCCGACGCACCCGCGAACTCGCCGGCTGCATGCGTCAGCAGCGGGCGGACACGCTTGCCGCCGCCCAGTACCGCGTAGCGCATGGCTTCATGCAGACGCTGGGGGGCAATCGCCGCGGCGGGCAGCAAGGTGTCCAGTGCGACCTCGGTGCGCTGCTGCACCTGGAGCATCCATTCCTTGAAGGACTGAGTGGTGCTCATTCGGCATCTCCCGTGTTCGCGGCCTGACCGCTTTCGTTGCCGAATGCGACCAGTGTGTCGCCTTCGAGCACCTTGATGCGCTGTTCGGCGTTCGCGAGCGTACCCTGGCAATAACGCAGCAGGCCGACGCCGCGCTGGTAGCGCGTCAGCGCCTCTTCCAGTGGCAGGTTTCCGGACTCCATCTCCTGCACGATGGCTTCGAGTTCGGAAACCGCAGCTTCGAATGACTTGGGGGAGGTCGCCGACTTTGGCATGGATGAATATCTGCGCGGCAAAAGCGGGAAAATAACCGATGGCAGGTCTGGCGGTCAAACAGAGGGTGGCTTACACTAACCTGTTTATTTTTCCGGATTTCTTGTCCGCAAGGGGGGTTCGGGGATGACCGACATCGCTTCCAAGGCTCAACTGGCCCAGGCTGTTTCGCAACTGCCTGTTTCGTGGTACTTCGACGAGAAGGTGTTCGAACTGGAGAAGCAACTCCTCTTCGATGCCGGTCCGGGGTACGTCGGCCACGAGCTGATGGTGCCTGAGGTCGGCAACTACCGTTCGCTCGAGTGGCTGGATCACTCCAAGCTACTGTTCCGCACCGAAGCCGGCATTCACCAGATGTCGAACGTCTGCCGCCATCGTCAGGCCATCATGCTGCAGGGCAGTGGCACAGCCGAGCACATCGTGTGCCCGGTGCACCGCTGGACCTACAACCAGCAGGGCGACCTCATCGGGGCGCCGCATTTCGCCGAGAAACCTTGCCTGGGACTCAAGCGCGATGTGCTGGAAAACTGGCATGGCCTGCTGTTCAAGGGGCCGCGCTCGGCCAATGCCGACCTCGCGGGCATGAAGGTCGCGCCTGAACTGGACTTCTCCGGCTACAAGCTCGACCGCGTCGAAATCCACCAGTGCAACTACAACTGGAAGACCTTCATCGAGGTCTATCTCGAGGACTACCACGTCGTGCCTTTCCATCCGGGCCTGGGCAGTTTCGTGACCTGCGACGACCTGACCTGGCAGTTCGGCGACTGGTATTCGGTACAGCAGGTGGGGATCACCTCGCTGGCCAAGCCGGGCTCGGCGACCTACGCCAAGTGGCACAAGGCGGTGCTCGACTACTACGGCGAGAAGAAGCCCGAGCATGGGGCGATCTGGCTGACCTACTACCCCAACATCATGGTGGAGTGGTATCCGCACGTGCTGGTGGTGAGCACGCTGATCCCGACCGACATCGACAGGACGACCAACGTGGTGGAGTTCTACTACCCGGAGGACATCGTCGAGTTCGAGCGCGAGTTCGTCGAGGCCGAGCAGGCCGCCTACATGGAGACCGCCATCGAGGACGACGACATCGGCGAGCGGATGGACCGCGGGCGGCTGGCGCTATACAAGGAAGGCCGTAACGAGGTCGGTCCGTACCAGTCGCCGTTCGAGGACGGCATGCAGCATTTCCACGAGTTCTACCGGCGGATCATGGAGCCGCACATCGGGAGGTAAGGCGCTTCAGGCGGGCGGGGCGCCGTGGCGTGTCCGGGGCGTGATGTGCGGGGTATTCGCTCCGCTGGCTGCGGAACTCGCTCGATTCCTCGCTCGGACAGTCCTCGCCAGCTGCGCAAACACCCCGCACACCACTCCACTGATCGGTGCGGGTCGGCCCCGCTGCAACCCGCCTTCTAAACTGGGCGGGCTCTTCAGTACCGATCACGTGAGCGGCGTGCGGGGTATTCCTGGAGTCGGCGAGGACTGTCCGAGCCCGTAGGGCGAGTTCCGCAGCCGATGGAAGGAATGCCCCGCATGGCGCCTTCGGAGCGCTTAAGGAGACGCTTCGAAGCGCTTTTCAGCGAACGTCCTGCAGTTCCTTCGGCAGCGGAAAGGTCACCTTCTCCGGCACGCCGTCGAGGTTGCGCACCGAGCCGCCGCTCAGTTCCTTGAGCCGCGCGATCACTTCCTCGACCAGCACCTCCGGCGCCGATGCCCCCGCGGTGACGCCGACGCGGCGCTTGCCTTCGACCCAGGCCGGGTCGATGCCTGCCGCGTTGTCGACCAGATAGGCCGGCACGCCCCGCAGTTCCGCCACTTCGCGCAGGCGGTTGGAGTTCGAGCTGTTCTTCGAGCCGACCACGAACACCACGTCCGCGTGCGGGGTCATGAACTTCACCGCATCCTGGCGGTTCTGCGTGGCGTAGCAGATGTCGTCCTTCTTCGGTCCGGCGATGTTCGGGAAGCGCGCGCGCAAGGCGTTCACGATGTTTGCCGCATCGTCCACCGACAGCGTGGTCTGCGTGACATAGGCCAGCAGATCCGGATTGGCGACCTGCAGCGTGGCGACGTCTTCCGGGGTCTCGACCAGATGGATGCCGGTCTTGACCTGGCCCATCGTGCCCTCGACCTCGGGGTGGCCCTTGTGGCCGATCATGATGATCTCGCGGCCCTGCTCGCGCATGCGGCCGACCTCGATGTGCACCTTGGTCACCAGCGGGCAGGTGGCGTCGAACACGCGCAGGCCGCGTTTCTCCGCTTCCTCGCGCACTGCCAGCGATACGCCGTGGGCCGAGAAGATCACGGTGTTGCCGGTGGGGACTTCGTCGAGTTCCTCGACGAAGATCGCGCCCTTGTTGCGCAGGTCGTCGACGACGAACTTGTTGTGCACGACTTCGTGGCGCACGTAGATGGGCGCGCCGAAGCGCTGCAGCGCGCGCTCGACGATCTCGATCGCGCGTTCGACGCCGGCGCAGAAGCCGCGCGGGTTGGCCAGCAGGATTTCCTTGTCGCTCATGTTTCGTCTCTGTGGGGCGCAGGGCTCAGGACACGCCGATCACTTCCACCTCGAAGCGGATGGATTTGCCAGCGAGCGGGTGATTGAAGTCGATCAGCGCGGACTGTTCGTCGATTTCGCGCACCAGACCCGAGTAGCGCGAGCCGTCGGGCGCGGTGAATTCCATGATGCTCATCGGCTCGATCTCCTCGTCCGGCATGTGTTCGCGCTTCACGCGCTCGATGAGCTCGGGACGGTGCGGGCCGAAGGCCTGTTCCGCTTCCAGCTCGAACACGTGGTGCGTGCCGGGGGCGAGGCCGATCATCAGCTGCTCCATCGCCGGCAGCATTTCGCCCGCGCCCAGTTGCAGGGTGGCGGGCGTGGCATTGAAGGTGCTGATCAGCGGCTGCCCGTTGGGCAGCGAGATGCGGTAGTGCAGCGTGACCAGGCTGTTGGCTTGGACGACTTGGCTCAAGATGGCTTCTCCGGGGTCGGGCGGCGGTCGTGGCGGAATTGTCCCCACAGCATCAGCACCACGCCGACGGTAATGGCCGAGTCGGCCAGGTTGAACGCCGGCCAGCTCCAGCCGGCGTAGTGGAAATGCAGGAAATCGACGACTGCGCCATGCACGAGGCGGTCATACACGTTGCCGACGGCACCGCCGATGATCAGGGCGAAGGCGGTCGGCAACAGTTTCTCGTCGCGGTGCTGCCAGGTCAGCGCCAGCAACCAGCCGCAGATCACGGTGGCGAGCCCGGTGAAGAACCAGCGCTGCCAGCCGTCGTGGTCGGCAAGAAAGCTGAAGGCCGCACCCGGATTGAACACCAGCACCAGGTCGAAGAAGCCGGTGACCGGGATGATCTGGCCGTGGTGCAGGCTGTTGAGCACCCATTGCTTGCTCGCCTGGTCGAGCACGGCGACCGCGATCGCCAGGGCGATCCAGGGCGCCATGGCGGCCAGTGCGGGACGCGTCGAGGTCTTGTGCATCGCGGGCAGTACGTCAGGCATGGATACGCGTCTCGCCGTCGCCGAACAGGTTGCTCACGCAGCGGCCGCACAGCGTGGGGTGTTCGGTCTGGCTGCCAACCGATTCCACGTAATGCCAGCAGCGCTCGCACTTCTGCGCGGCACTGGGCGTGGCGACGATGCGCTCGTCCTCCGCGTTGGCCACCTGGACGAGGGTTGCGGCCGAGGTCATGGTGACGAAGCGCAGGTCCTCGCCCAGGCTGGTCATCGCGGCGAACTTGTCGGCGGTCAGCGCCAGGCTCAGTTCGGCCTGCAGCGAGGCGCCCACCTTGCCCTCGGTGCGCAGCGCCTCGATCACCTTCAGGCCCTCGCTGCGCACGGCGCGGATGATCTCCCAGCGCGCGATCAGGCCGGCTTCGCCTTCCTGGGCGGGCAGGGCATGGAAGGTGTGCAGCATCACGCTGTCGGGTTCCTCGCCGGCCTTGGCCGGGTTCAGGATGGACCAGGCTTCCTCGGCGGTGAAGGACAGGATCGGCGCCATCAGCTTGAGCAGCGTCTGGGTGATGTGCCACAACGCGGTCTGCGCGGCACGGCGCGGCAGGCTGCCGGCAGCCGTGGTGTATAGGCGGTCTTTCAGGATGTCGAGATAGAAGGCGCCGAGGTCCTCGGCGCAGAACACCTGAAGCGCCTGCACGATGCGGTGGAACTCCATCTTCGCGTAGTCGGCCTCGGCCTGCTGCGCCATCTGGCGGGTGAAGGCGAGCGCGTAGCGGTCGAGGTCCATCCACTGCTCGAGCGGCACCGCGTCCTTGGCGATGTCGAAGTCGGCGGTGTTGGCGAGCAGGAAGCGCAGCGTGTTGCGGATGCGGCGATAGACCTCGACCACGCGGTCGAGGATCTCCTTCGAGATCGACAGCTCGCCCGAGTAATCGGTCGACGCGACCCACAGGCGCAGGATCTCGGCGCCGAGCTTGCCGGTGACTTCCTGCGGCACGACCACGTTGCCGAGCGACTTGCTCATCTTGCGCCCGGCGCCGTCCACCGCGAAACCGTGGGTGAGCAGGCTGCGATACGGTGCGTGGCCGTCGATCGCGCAGCCGGTGAGCAGCGATGAGTGGAACCAGCCGCGGTGCTGGTCCGAGCCTTCCAGGTACATGTCGGCGCGCGGTCCTTCGGGGTGGCCGTCGTTGTGCGAGCCGCGCAGCACGTGCTTGTGGGTGGTGCCGGAGTCGAACCAGACGTCGAGGGTGTCACTGATCTTGTCGTACTGGCCGGCTTCGGCGCCGAGCAAGTCCGCAGCGTCGAGCTTGAACCAGGCCTCGATGCCTTCCTTCTCTACGCGCAGCGCGACTTCCTCCATCAGTTCGACGGTGCGCGGATGCAGCTCGCCGGTTTCCTTGTGCAGGAAGAAGGGGATCGGCACGCCCCAGTTGCGCTGGCGCGAGATGCACCAGTCGGGGCGGTTGGCGAGCATCGCGTGCAGGCGCGCCTGGCCCCAGCCGGGGTAGAACTTGGTGGCTTCCACCGCGCGCAGCGCGCGCTCGCGCAGCGTCGAACCGTCGGCGGCCGTCTTGTCCATGCCGACGAACCATTGCGCGGTGGCGCGATACACCAGCGGCGTCTTGTGGCGCCAGCAGTGCATGTAGCTGTGGGTGATCTTGCCGTGCGACAGCAGGGCGCCGACTTCGGCGAGCTTGTCGACGATGGCGGCGTTGGCCTTCCAGATGTTCATGCCGCCGAAGAAGGGCAGGTCGGGCACGTACTCGCCGCCACCCATGACCAGCGACAGGATCTCCTCGTTGCTGCGGCCGTAGGCGCGCCACGAGTTGAAGTCGTCCACGCCATGCGCCGGTGCCGAATGCACGATGCCGGTGCCGGCGTCCACGCCGACGTAATCGGCCAGATACACCGGCGAGACACGGTCGTAGAAGGGATGGCGGAACGCGATGCGGTCGAGCGCCACGCCCTTGGCGGTCGCGACGATCGTGCCTTCGCGCTGGTAGCGCTGCAGGGCGGTCTCGACCAGTTCCCTGGCGAGCACCAGAAGACGATCACCCACGTCCACCAGCGCATAGTCGAACTCGGGGTGGGCGTTGAGGGCCTGGTTGGCGGGGATGGTCCACGGGGTGGTGGTCCAGATCACCGCGGCGGCGGGCTTGTCGAGCTTGGCCAGGCCGAAGGCGGCAGCGAGCTTGTCAGCCTCGGCCACCGGGAAGGCGACGTCGATCGTCGGCGACTGCTTGTCGGCGTACTCCACCTCGGCTTCGGCCAGCGCCGAGCCACAGTCGAAGCACCAGTTGACCGGCTTCAGGCCCTTGAACACGTAGCCGTTCTTCGTCATCTCGGCCAGCGCGCGGATCTCGTTGGCTTCGTTGGCGAAGTCCATCGTGCGGTAGGGGTTGTCCCAGTCGCCGAGCACGCCGAGGCGGATGAAGTCGGCCTTCTGGATCTCGATCTGCTCGGCGGCGTAGGCGCGGCACAGCTCACGCACCTTGTCGGCGGGCAGGTTTTTGCCGTGGGTGACCTCGACCTTGTGCTCGATCGGCAGACCGTGGCAGTCCCAGCCCGGCACATAGGGCGCGTCGAAGCCGGCGAGGGTCTTCGAGCGCACGATGATGTCCTTGAGGATCTTGTTCAGCGCATGGCCGATGTGCAGGCTGCCGTTGGCGTAGGGCGGGCCGTCGTGCAGCACGAACTTGGGCCGGCCGGCGCTGGCCTTGCGGATGCGCTGGTAGAGCTTCCTTTGCTGCCAGTCGGCGATCCAGTTCGGCTCGCGCTTGGGCAGGTCGCCGCGCATCGGGAAGGGCGTGTCGGGCAGGTTGAGCGTCTTGCGGTAGTCGGCCATGGCGTAAACGTCAGTCTTGTGGGTTCTTGGGGCTCGGGCCGTTCAGGCCTGAAGGCGGTCGGGGTGGTCGGCAAACCACTGCCGTGCGATGTCGGCGTCGAGTGCAATCTGGGTGCGCAGGGCGTCGAGCGATTCGAACTTGCGCTCGGCACGCAGCTTGTGCAGGAAGTGCACGCGGATGTGGGCGCCATAGCAGCTCTGCGTCCAGTCGAAGAGATGCACTTCCAGACGCGCGCGTCCTGCGGATGTCGCGGTGGGACGAACGCCGATGTTCGCCACCCCGGCGATGCGCTTGCCGGCTAGTCCTTCGACGCCCACTGCATAGACGCCGGTGAGCGCCGGCCGGCGGTGCTTCATCTGGATGTTGGCGGTCGGGAAGCCCAGCTGGCGACCGATCTTGTCGCCATGGCTGACGCGGCCGGCAATGCTGTAAGGGCGCCCGAGCAGGCGCGCGGCATGCTCCAGGTCGTCCTCGCCGAGCGCGTCGCGTACCGCGGAGCTCGATACACGCTCGCCCTGGACGCCGAGCGTCGGCATGGATTCGACCCCGAAGCCATGTCTGTCGCCCGCCGCCTGCAGCATCGCGAAGTTGCCCTGACGGCGCGCGCCGAAGCAGAAGTCGTCGCCGACGAAAAGGTGGCGCACACCCAACCCACGGACCAGCGTGTCCTCGATGAAGGCTTGCGCGGTCTGCGATGCAAAGCGGGCGTCGAAGCGGCACACGTAGGTACGGTCGACACCTGCGGCGCCCAGCAGCAGCAGCTTCTCGCGCAGCGAGGCGAGGCGGGCGGGGGCGTCGGACGGGCTGAAGTACTCACGCGGGTGCGGTTCGAATGTGAGCACGACAGCCGGCAGGCCGAGTGAACGCGCCTTGTCGGTGAGTAGCTTGAGCAGCGCCTGATGGCCGAGGTGGACACCATCGAAGTTGCCGATGGTCAGCACCGCGGCGGTGTCGGCTCGCTCGGGAATCCCGCGAAAAACCCGCATAAGCGCCTGAAAAAAGCGGCAATTATAACGGCAAAGCGCGACCGTGCGGGCTTGCCGCGGACCGCGTCGGTTGCGATAGGGTCCGCAGGCCGCGGGGTGTTCAGCCGAGTTGGGCGACGCGCGTCGTACCCGCTGGCGGGTTGGTCTCGAAGTAGCGCCGGATTCCGCGCAGCAGGGCGTTGGCCATTTTTTCCTGGTAGGCCTCGTCGTTCAGGCGGCGCTCTTCCTGCGGGTTGCTTATGAAGGCCGTCTCGACGAGCACCGAGGGGATGTCCGGCGCCTTCAGGACCGCGAAGCCCGCCTGTTCGACATCCTGCTTGTGCAGGCGGTTGATGCCGCCGATCTCGCCGAGCATGGCGCGGCCGAGCTTGAGGCTGTCGTTGATCGTCGCGGTCTGCGACAGATCGAGCAGGGTGCGGGCGATGTGGCCGTCCTGGCGGGCGAGATTGACGCCACCAACGAGGTCGGCGTCGTTTTCCTTTTGCGCCAGCCAGCGTGCCGCGGTACTCGAGGCGCCGCGCTCGGACAGCACGTAGACCGAGCTGCCGTTGGCCTCGGGTTTGACGAAGGCGTCGGCGTGGATGGACACGAAGAGGTCGGCA
This sequence comes from Thauera humireducens, assembly GCF_001051995.2. Taxonomy (NCBI): domain Bacteria; kingdom Pseudomonadati; phylum Pseudomonadota; class Betaproteobacteria; order Rhodocyclales; family Zoogloeaceae; genus Thauera; species Thauera humireducens. Next base: position 487,491 of record NZ_CP014646.1, read on the forward strand.
CGCACGCGGCGCGCGCGCGTGACACGCTGCTGCAGCGGCACGAAATAGTCGCCGTCGCGCGTCAGCACCGCGCGCATGTTCGGTTCGGCGTCGATCTTGCGCTTGAGGCGGCGGGCGATGGAGAGCGTGACGTTCTTCTCGTAGCTGCCCGCGGCGCCGATCGCACCCGGGTCTTCGCCGCCGTGGCCCGGATCGAGCACGACGGTAAACAGGCGATTGACGTTCGGGTCGGCGCGGCGGGCGGTGCTGCGTTCCGCCGGCGGATTCCCGTTGTCGGAAACGCTGGCCTGGGCGCTGTCCTGGCCAGCGTCGCCCGCCGCGGCGTCCATCGGCGAATCCTTCATGATCAGCGCCAGCAGCGGGTCGTGCTCCTCGGTCGAGTGCAGGTCGAGCACCAGACGGTGGCCGTAGTTGCCGACCGGTGCAAGGGTGAACACCTGCGGATTCACCGGCGCTTTCAGTTCGACCACCACGCGCACGACACCGGGGCGGTTCTGGCCCGCGCGGATCAGGCGGATGTACGGGTCGGACTCCATGACCTTGGAGGGCAGGGACTGCAGCACGCTGTCGAGGTGAACGCCCTCGAGGTCGACCACCAGTCGGTCGGGGTCGGGCACCAGCATGTGGCTATAGCGCAGGGTGGTCGAGCCCTCGAGCGTGATGCGGGTGTATTCGGCCGACGGCCAGACGCGAACGGCGAGCAGGCTGGCCGGCGCTGCGTGGCCGACAGGGCTGACCAGCAGGGCCAGCGTCGCCCCGGCGAACTTGAGCAGGCGACGACGATCGATGCCCTGCGCAAGCGCAGCATCCGGCTCCGTCAGGACGCCGGGTCCGCGCCCCGCAATGCTTTCCCCAGTTCGATCACGCATGTCCGCCCCGCATCCGTATTGCCATCGATCTCCACAAACCGCCCGGAATCATGGGTTTCGAGCCGGATTTCGAGGTCAGGCGGCGGCAGATAGGGGGCGGCTTTGTCCGGCCATTCCACTACACATACGCCCTGACTCGCGAAGTATTCGTCCAGCCCCGCGTCCAGATATTCTTCGGGCGAATTGAAGCGATAAAAATCAAAGTGATATAAGTCTAATCTAGAAACAACGTAAGGTTCAATCAAGGTGTATGTCGGACTTTTCACCTTGCCTTCGTGACCGAGTGCCCGCAGCAGCCCGCGCGTGAGCGTCGTCTTGCCCATGCCGAGGTTGCCCTGCAGCCAGATTCTGAGCCCCGGACGCAGGGTGGCGGCCAGTGCGGCGCCGATGGCTTCGGTGTCGGCCTCGGCGGGCAAGTGCGCGCGGAGGCGGGCGCCGCTATCATCGGCGGCCTTGAGCAACTCGATCATGGAATCCTCTCGTTGATGGCTGAAAACGCGGCGGCAGACGGCATGGCGGGTGCCGATGGCACCCCGTTCGACGGGGCCGCCCTGCTGGCCCGCATCCGCCAGTGGGCGGCGGAACTCGGTTTCGGCGCCGTCGGCGTCGCGGACACCGACCTGCACGAGGCCGAGCCCGGGCTCACGGCATGGCTGAATGCCGGTTTTCACGGCGGGATGGATTATATGGCGCGCCACGGCATGAAGCGTGCGCGTCCGGCCGAACTGGTGCCCGGAACCCTGCGCGTGATCAGCCTGCGGCTCGACTACTGGCCCGACGCCGCCGATGCCGGAGCGAACCTGGCCGATGGCCAGCGTGCCTACGTCTCGCGCTATGCACTGGGGCGCGACTACCACAAGGTCTTGCGCAACCGGCTGCAGAAGCTGGCCGAGCGGATCGCCGCCGAGGTGCCGCACGCGTACCGCGTGTTCACGGACTCGGCGCCGGTACTCGAGGTCGAGCTGGCCAGTCGCAACGGGCTGGGCTGGCGCGGCAAGCACACCTTGCTGCTGGATCGCAGCGCCGGCTCCTATTTCTTCCTCGGTGAGATCTTCACCGACCTGCCGCTGCCGGTCGATGAGCCGGTCGAACCGCACTGCGGTCGCTGCACCGCCTGCATCGACGCCTGTCCGACCGGCGCCATCGTCGCGCCCTACCAGGTCGACGCGCGGCGCTGCATCTCCTATCTGACGATCGAACTGCACGGCCCGATTCCCGAGGCGCTGCGCCCGTCGCTGGGCAATCGCATCTATGGCTGCGACGACTGCCAGCTGGCGTGCCCGTGGAACCGCTTCGCACGCCTGACGGCGGAGGGCGACTTCGCGCCGCGTCATGGCCTGGACACTGCGCGCCTCGTCGAACTGTTCGCCTGGAGCGAGGCGGTGTTTGCCGAACGCACTGCCGGCAGCCCGATCCATCGCATCGGTCACGAACGCTGGCTGCGCAACATCGCGGTGGCGCTGGGCAACGCGCCGGCCGCGCCGGATGTGCTCGCCGCCTTGCAGGCGCGCGCCGACCATCCCTCGGCCCTGGTGCGCGAACACGTGGCATGGGCGCTGGCGCGGCATGGCGCGCCCCTTGCCGGCTAGAATCGCGCCCCTCAACTCACCGGATACCCGCATGGAAGACCGCCTCGAAGCGCTCGAAACCAAGATCATGTCGGCCGAGGATCAGCTCGACGAACTGAACCGCACCGTTTGGCGCCAGCAGCAGGAGCTCGACCTGCTGCGCGAGCAGGTGCGACAGCTGGCGCAGCAGGTCAAGACCATCCAGCCGGGCGCGCCGAACCGTCCGGAAGACGAGATCCCGCCGCACTGGTAGGACATCCACGGAACGCCTCGGAGGCGGACGCGCGCGCGTGTTCGCGACACCCTCGGCCGGGCCCGGGAGACCGGCAGGAAGCGACACCCTTACCCTCGATCAAGTCCGGTTTGGCCTGAAACCCGCACGCCGACCGGGGTTTTAGGCCCTCTTGATTTTCATCAAAGCGGCGATTTTCCTGCTTGCGAAATTGCGCCACCGATTTCGTTTTCAGCCAGGAGAAGGGACCATGAAGTCAGCAGCTTTGAAGCAGTTCGGGGTGCTTGCGGTGTCGACGCTCGCGCTCGCATGTCAGGTGGCCTTCGCCGAGGCCCCGGCCGGACATGGCGATGCGGCGATGAAGGAGTACCAGGCCGGCGGCTCGCCGATGGCCGACGTGCCGATGCACCACGACATCAACCCGCTGGCGCCGCGCATGTCCGAGCCCGAGTTCGACAAGGCCAAGCGCATCTTCTTCGAGCGTTGTGCCGGCTGCCACGGCGTGCTGCGCAAGGGGGCGACCGGCAAGGCGCTGACGCCCGACATCACGCTGGAGAAGGGGCTCGAGTACCTGAAGGTCTTCATCAAGTACGGTTCGCCCGGCGGCATGCCGAACTGGGGTACGTCCGGTGTGCTGAGCGACGACGAGGTCGACCTGATGGCGCGCTACATCCAGCAGACGCCGCCGGCGCCGCCCGAGTACGGCCTCAAGGAAATGGAAGCGTCGTGGAAGGTCGTCGTCCCGGTCGAAAAACGTCCGACGAAGAAGATGAACGATCTCAATCTCGAGAACCTGTTCTCGGTGACGCTGCGCGATGACGGCAAGATCGCGCTGATCGACGGCGACAGCAAGAAGATCGTCAGCGTTCTCGAGACCGGCTACGCGGTGCACATCTCGCGCATGTCGGCCTCGGGCCGCTACCTGTTCGTGATCGGCCGCGATGCCAAGATCAACCTGATCGACCTGTGGATGGAGAAGCCGGACACGGTCGCGGAGATCAAGGTCGGCCTCGAGGCGCGCTCGGTGGAGAGCTCCAAGGCCAAGGGCTGGGAGGACAAGTACGCCATCGCCGGCACCTACTGGCCGCCGCAGTTCGTGATCATGGACGGCGACACGCTGCAGCCGCGCAAGATCGTCTCCACCCGCGGCATGGTCACCGGCACCCAGGACTATCACCCCGAGCCGCGCGTGGCCGCGATCGTGTCCTCGCACTTCAATCCGGAATTCTTCGTCAATGTGAAGGAAACCGGCATGGTGTATTCGGTGGACTATCGCGACCTCGAGAACCTGAGCATCAAGATGATCGAGGCGGCGCCCTTCCTGCACGACGGGGGCTTCGAGTCCACGCACCGCTACTTCATGGACGCAGCCAACGCATCGGACAAGATCGCGGTCATCGATACCAAGGAAGGCAAGCTGGAGAAACTGGTCGACGTGGGCAAGGTGCCGCACCCGGGTCGTGGCGCGAACTTCGTCGATCCGAAGTTCGGCCCGGTATGGGCCACCGGCCACCTGGGCGACGAGACGATCTCCTTGATCGGCACCGATCCGCACCAGCACCCGGACAATGCCTGGAAGGTGGTGCGCACGCTGAAGGGCCTGGGGGGCGGATCGCTGTTCCTGAAGACGCATCCGACGTCGAAGAACCTGTGGGCCGACACCACGCTGAACCCGGACGAGAAGATCAGCCAGTCGGTTGCCGTGTGGGACATCGACAACATCGACAAGGGCTACGAGCTGATCCCCGTCGGCGAGTGGTCCGGCGTCAAGGCCGGCCCGAAGCGCGTCGTTCAGCCGGAATACAATAAGGCGGGCGACGAGGTCTGGTTCTCGGTCTGGAATGGTGCGGACCAGGAGTCGGCGATCGTCGTCGTCGATGACAGGACGCGCAAGCTCAAGGCCGTGATCCGTGATCCCAGGTTGATCACGCCGACGGGCAAGTTCAACGTCTACAACACGCAACACGACGTGTACTGAGGCGCCTGCGAGTCCCTCGGGGGAGAGGGCAGCCCCTCCCCGGATTGCTCAGTCCGTCGCCTTGCCGAACCATCTAGAGGTGTCGTTGAAGTGATCGCCCCAACGAGGGACGCCCTTTGGGCGCAACGCAAGCTGCTGGCGGCCGAGCCGCTCTTTGCCGGCCTGCCGGCGGCCTTGTTCGACGAACTGGCGGTGGGTAGCCGCGTGCTCGAACTGAACGCGCAGAGCCTGCTCTACCGTGCCGAGGATCCGATCCACGAGGCCTTCGTGCTGGCCAGCGGCAGCGTGGCGCGCGAGCACCTGCTGCCCACCGGCAACGAGAAGGTGCTGGAACTGGCGCAGGCGCCGCAGGTGCTCGCGCTCGGCGAACTACTGGCGCGCACGCATTACGGCGCATCGTGCAGGGCGCTCGCCCACAGCGTCGTCGTTGCGATCGACATCCGCCGCCTGCGCGGGGCCATCCAGAAGGACCCTGCGTTGAGCTGGCGGATCGTGCAGACGCTGGCGAAGCGCCAGTGCGCGATCGAGTTCGACGTTTCCGGCCACCATTCGGGGGCCACCGGCGCACAACGCATCCTCGACTACCTGCTCGCGCAGGCGGGTGATCGCATCGGTCTCGCCGGCGAGACCACGGTCGTGCTGAAGGCCAGCAAGAAGATCATTGCGGCCCGCATCGGCATGACCCCCGAGTCCTTTTCACGCAGCCTGCGCCAACTCAGCGATCAAGGTGTGGTCGTCGTCGAGGGGCGCAAGGTGCACGTCCAGCACGCCGCGCTGAGCGATATCGAAGCCGGCAAGTCGGGCCAGCGCCTGCGCTTCGTGCGCAAGGGCAAGGCCCAGGGCGTGCCGTCCGGTGCGCGTATCGCGCCCGGGGCACTGGTCAACCTGTGCGGTCGCTGTCGCATGCTGTCGCAGCGCATGGCCATCGCCTGGGCACTGATCGCGGCGGGCCTGTCGGTGGAGAAGGCCGCGGTGCGCCTGCGGCGGCTGGTGCACGAGTTCGAGCGCGTGCTGGCCCGTCTCGAGGCGCTGGGGATGCCCGATCTCCTGGAGTCGGGGCGCGTGGCCGTGGTCGAGGCCTGGCCCGATTACCGTGCCGCGCTGGCCGAGGACGGCGCGACGCCGGCGCGGGCGAAGCGGGTGCTTGCCGCCAGCGAAACCGTGCTCGATGCGGCCGACCGGCTCACCAGCGCGGCCGAGCAGGCGTTCGGGCTGCCGGACGCGCATTACGTCAATGTGGCCGGTCGCAACCGCATGTTGTCGCAGCGCATCGGCAAGCTGTTCGTGTTTCGCGAGTGGGTGGCCGAGCCGGCGCGCATCCAGGACGAGATCGACGCGGCAACCGGTGAGTTCGAGCGCAACCTCGACGAACTGCGCCACAGCGGGCGGCGCCTTCCCGAACTGTCTGGGCAACTGCAGGAAGTGTCGGACCAGTGGCAGCGCTTCCTGCGTGCGCTGGCACCCGATGTGATGCGCGTGCAGCGCGCGCAGCATGTGCGGGCGGTGGTCGGCGAGGCCGACCGGCTGTTACGCCATGTGGATACCGCAGTGAAGCTCTATGAGCGGCTGACGCCGGCGCCGGCCGCCTAGGGCATGACACGCCGCGGACCAACGGGGCGCATCAGACCAGCGCGCCGGTCAGCCGTGCGAGCATGTCGCCGAAGGCGCTGGTGAGGATCACCAGAATCGGCATGCCGTAGCAGAAGCCGTGCATCGCCAGCCGGATGCCGCGCCGGGCCGTCGGCAGTTCGAGGAAACGGTCGCACACGATGCGGACCTTGATGCCCATCACCAGCGCGACCAGCACGGTGACGCCGAAGCCGGTGTCCGGGCTGCCGCCGAGCGCGGCGCCGACCACGCTCAGCACGACCAGTCCCAGCCAGGCGAGGTCGAGCTTGCGGATCTCGTTCATGGCATCGTCTCCAGGCTCAGCGCAGCACGTAGAACAGCGGAAAGATCATCAGCCAGATGATGTCCGTCGCGTGCCAGTAGCAGGCAAAGGCCTCCAGTCCCGAATGCTCGTCGGCCGAGTAGGAGCCGGTGCCGGTGCGCAGCATCACCCAGATCAGGCCGAGCAGCCCCCAGAACACGTGGATCAGGTGGTTGAAGGTCAGGTAGTAGTAGGTGACGATGAATACGCCGGCATCGCCGTCGAGACCGTGGGCGAGGTTCCAGCGCACTTCGAACAGCTTGATCACCGGGTAGCCGAGACCGAACACGAACGCGCCCAGCAGCCAGCGCAGGCTCGCCTTCCGGCGTCCGGCGCGCATGGCGTGCACTGCGCGTGCCACGCACCAGCCGCTGGTCAGCAGCATCAGCGTGTAGCCGGTGCCGGCCAGCAGCGACAGTCGCTCCGGGCCGGCGCGGAAGACCTCGGGGTGATGCGCGCGCGCGATGAAGTACACCGCGAACATCAGCGCGAATTCGGTCACCTCGCAGAAGATGCCGACCCACATCGCCTTGCTGCCCGGGATGCGGCCGGGGGCGGGTGGAGCGTCGGGCAGGGTGGCGGCGTACGACACGGGAGGGGCTTGAAGACGGGATCGGAAAGGCATTCTCGCGCGGCCGCGCCGGCGCTGCCTTGATGCAGGGTAAATTGCGCGTCGCAATGCGATACTGGCGGCTCTCCGCAACAAGGATGCACGGACGTGAAGATCTTCCTGCTCGGCGCGCTGGGCGCCGCCCTGGCATTGCCGCTCTGCGCGCAGGCCGAGACCGTCGGCGCTGTCGATACCGCATTCAAGCTCATCGGGCGCAATCACCAGGTGGTGGTCGAGGTGTTCGACGACCCCAAGGTGAAGGGCGTGTCGTGTTACGTATCGCGTGCGCGGACGGGTGGCATCAAGGGGACGCTGGGCCTTGCCGAGGACACGGCCGATGCCGCGGTTGCCTGCCGCCAGGTGGGTGAGATCACCCTGCTGGAACCGTTGGACAAGCAGGAGGAGGTGTTCTCCGAGCGCGCGTCGATCCTGTTCAAGAAGGTGCGCATCGTGCGCATGGCCGACGCCAGGCGCAACACGCTGGTATACCTCGTCTATAGCGACAAGCTGATCGATGGCAGCCCGCAGAACAACGTTACCGCAGTCCCCTTGCCCGCGAGCGTACCGCTCAAGCTGCGCTGAACCGAGCTCGTCTCAGCGCGCTCAGGCGGCGGCGACTTCCTGCAGGCTGCACTTGGCGACACCGAATTCGGTGTTCACCAGCAGCGGGTAGCGGGCACCGCTGAAGCGGCCGTAGTGGCCGATGTTGTAGCCCACCACGCAGCCGGCGACGTGGCCGACCAGGACTTCGCGTCCGATACGGTAACCCGCATGGATTGCGCGGTTGATCGCGATCTCTACGCCGTCGGGGCAGATGGGGTCGTGGGGTTGGTGGCGCGAACCCTCCACGATCAGGAGGTCTTGGGGGCGCATGATGGCCTCTGGGTCCTTGTGTTGAAGCGCGGATTTCGCGCCTGTCTTGTCTGACTCAATGGTAATCCCCGATGCCGTTGGACTGCGTGTGAGCCCTGTCACGGAGCGGCGCATGCAGTCTGCGCGGGCGGGGAGGCCGGTTTCGACCTCGGGCTGTTCGCGGGCCGGGGCCCTTTGCTAGCATCTGGGCAGGAAACGGCGGGAGGCAGGGGCGTGGACGAGACGGACGAGCGTCGGAAGGAGGTGTCGGCGTCTCACGGAGGCGGAGTGTCCGGCGCCCGGCGCGACGGCATGGGACCGGACGAGACGGCCGGGCACTATCTCGTTGCCAACGTTCCGCGTGCCCGGCGCGGGCAGACGGTGGCCGAGGTGCTGTCCCAACTTATCGCGCATGCCCACGACTGCATGGACGTCGTGTGTGTGCTCGATGACGACGAGCGTCTGGTGGGCGTGCTGACCCTGGCCGCCCTGTTCGCGCTGGAGCGGGACCGCCGTCTCGGCGACGCGGTGCAGCCGGGGTTTCCCAAGGTGCACGCCACGACCGACCAGGAACGGGTGGCCTCGCTGGCGCTGCACCATGCCATCAGCGCAATTCCGGTGGTCGATGCGAAGGGCAAGCTGCTGGGCGTGGTGCCCTCAGCAGCGCTGATGCACATCCTGCGCCGCGAACACGTCGAGGACCTCCACCGTTTCGCCGGCATCGCGCGCGAGACCACGCTCGCGCGCGAGGCGATCGAGGCGCCGCCCCTGCGCCGGTTGCGTCACCGCCTGCCGTGGCTGCTGCTCGGGCTGGCGGGCAGCATGCTGGCGACGCTGATCATGTCGCGTTTCGAAGGGGCGCTTGCGATCGATCCGGCGATTGCGTTCTTCGTCCCGGGCCTCGTCTATCTGGCCGACGCCATCGGCACGCAGACCGAGGCCGTCGCGGTGCGCGGCTTGTCGCTGAGCCATGCCCGCATGCGCACCATCATCGGCGGCGAGGCGCGCACCGGCGTGCTGATCGGTCTGGTCATGGGCGGGCTGACCTTTCCCGCCGTGTGGCTCGTGTTCGGCAGCGTCCACCTGGCGGTTGCGGTCGCGGTAGCCCTGGTGGTGGCCGGCGGCATCGCCACGACCGTGGGGCTGGTGCTGCCCTGGTTGCTCGGCCGCTTCGGCAGCGATCCCGCCTACGGCAGCGGGCCGATGTCCACCATCATCCAGGACCTCCTGACGCTGCTGACCTATTTCGTCGTGGTCAGCCTGATCGTCGGCTGACGGCAAGGGACTGCGGCGGGCACCGGCGTTCAGCCGGCCAGGCGTGCGCCGAGCTCGAGCACCTCGGCCGGGATGTCGCGCGGCGCGCCCGCGGGTGTGGCGGCCGCGCTGCGGATCAGGCGCGTGACCACGGGCTCCAGGGGCAGGGATGCGCCGAAGTGCAGCGGTGTGCCGTGGTGGAAGATCGCGAGGGTCGGGAAGCTGTCGAGTTCGATGTCGCCCACCAGCTCGGCATCGTCCTCGATGTCGGCCCAGGCGAACACCATCTCGGGATGGGCGAGCGCGATGCGCTCCAGCACGGGCTGGAACTCGCGGCAGGTTCCGCACCAGTCGGCGCAGAGCGCGATGACGATCACCGGCCCGTCGGCAAGGCGCGGGTGAGCGGGAAGGCTCTGGATCGGGTGCAGGGCGGACATGGGGGCGGGGTTCAGTTCCGTGCTGCTGCGGTCTTGTCGCTGCCCGGCTTGCTCGGGAAGAAACTGACCTTCTGGGCCACCACGGTGTCGCGCATCTTCGTGATGTGCGGCTTCATCGCGCCGACGACGTGCATCTCGCAGCGCTTGCAGTCGAAGCGCAGGGTCAGCGTCTCGTTGCCGTTGACCAGCTGCATCGGGTCGGGGCGGATGCCTTTCACTTCCTTCGGGCACAGGTTGAAGCTGTAGCGCAGGCAGTGCTTGGTGATCATCAGCGAGACGTCGTCGGTCTCCTGGTTCTCTTCGAAGGCCGCGTCGATGAGCTTGACGCCGTGCCTGGCGTAAAAGACGCGCGCCTTGTCGTTGAGCACGTTGGCGAGGTAGCTCAGCGCGTCCTGCGGGTAGGGCACCGGCGGCTCGACCGCGGCGGCGCGCGGCGGGCGCGCGTGGGCCGCGATGCGGGCGGCTTCCAGGCGTTCCACGGCCTCGCGGCGCAGCGCGTTGAGCTGGCCGGCGGGCAGGAAGGGCACGGTGGGCAGGTCGAGCGTGATCGCGTCGAGGGTGAAGATGGTGTTGCCCAGCTTGCCGAGGTGCTCGTGCAGCGTGGCGAGCGCGCGCTCGGCGTTCTGCGCCGGCTCGAGGGCGGCGGCGAGCGTCGCGGTGGCGCTGACGCCGTCCTCGTCGCGCAGCGTCAGCGCCAGGCCGTCACCGGTGACGGCGAGCTGCGCGTCGACGCGGAGGCGGCGCTCGGCGGACTTCTTTTCCAGCGCACGCTCGAACGCGTGGTCGTGGTTGCGGAACACCGAGGTGCCCGGCACCAGTTCGGCCGGCAGCGCGTCGGACGGGAAGATGCGGTCGATGCCCTCGCCGCCGCCGTTGGGCTCCGAGCGGTTCACCCGCAGGCCGGTGAGTTCGCCCTTGGGCGTGTACCAGGTCAGGCCGTCGGCGTTGTGGATGGGCGAGCTGCGCTCGACATCGAAGAACTTGCGGCCCTTGGTGTCGATCTTCGTCACCCGGCCGATCGGCTCGCCCACGAACTTGGGCGACTCGAAGGCCTCGATGCCGTGCTGGCGATCGTTGGCGAAGTAGTCGGTGTAGCCGCGGTTGAAGGTCTTGTCCGCCTGCGGGGTGAACAGGAAGGTGGTGCGACCGCTCGAGGCGCGGCGATACGCCGGGCCGTCGGCGTCCGGGTGCTCGATGATCTCGTCGAGCAGTGTGCGGTAGTGCGCGGTGATGTTCTTGACGTAGGAGAGGTCCTTGTAGCGGCCCTCGATCTTGAACGAGCTGATGCCGGCCGCGGCCAGCGCGCGCAGGTTGGCGCTCTGGTTGTTGTCCTTCATCGACAGCATGTGCTGCTGGCTGGCGATGGTGTTGCCGTCCTTATCCTTGAGGTCGTAGGGCAGGCGGCAGGCCTGCGAGCATTCGCCGCGGTTGGCGCTGCGCCCGGTGTGGGCGTGGCTGATGTAGCACTGGCCGGAAAACGCCACGCACAGTGCGCCGTGCACGAAGTACTCAAGTTGGCAGGTGGTGGCCGCGGCGATCTTCTTCACGTCATTGAGCGACAGTTCGCGCGCCAGCACGATCTGCGAGAAGCCCACGTCCTGCAGGAAGCGCGCCTTGCTGGCGTCGCGGATGTCGGTCTGCGTGCTGGCATGGAGCTGGATTGGCGGCAGGTCGAGCTCGAGCAGGCCCATGTCCTGCACGATCAGCGCGTCGACGCCCGCATCGTAGAGCTGCCAGATGAGCTTGTGCGCCGGTTCCAGTTCGGCATCGAACAGGATGGTGTTGGTGGCGACGAAGACCTCGGCGTGGTAACGGTGAGCGTGCTGCACCAGGCGGGCGATGTCTTCCACCGTGTTGTCCGCCGAAGAGCGTGCGCCGAAGGCCGGGCCGCCGATGTACACCGCATCCGCGCCGTGGTTGATGGCCTCGATGCCGAAGTCGGCGGTCTTGGCCGGGGCGAGGAGCTCGAGGGTGTGACGGGGATGGCTCATGGGGGCGGCTCGGGCGCGTGTCTGTCGCAAGCGCTTGATTGGAAAGGGCGCGATGATAGCAATAGGCCCGGTTCTTGACGAGCGGACCGTGTCTCAGCGCCGCTGGCTGCGCAGCCAGGCCGGCAGCAGCACGAGCAGCCCGACCGCATCGGCGAGCCAGTCCCAGGGGTCGCCGAAACGGTGCCCGGTCTGGGACTGGGCCAGCTCCATCGCTGCGCCATACAGCAGGAGGCCAAGGGCGATGGCGACCGGTCTCGTCGGCCACGCCACCAGCGCGAACAGCGCCAGCGCGGCGAACAGGACGGCATGCTCGATCTTGTCCTGCCACGACACGAGCCTGGCCACATCCGGCGCGGGCATCAGGGCGAGCCAGAATACGGCGACCAGCGCCAGCACGAAGGCGATTCGAATCAGGGTGCGAACGGATGAGGTCATGAAGAGTCCTAGAATCGTTCCCGAACGCCAGGCGGTTCGGGGTGCGTGGGCCGCGGGCGGGGCCGAGGCCGGCGAAAAGCGCCGCTAACAGGGAGGAGCGCATGATGAAGATCATTCACAGGATTGTCCTGTCGGCGGGGCTGGTGTTCGGCCTGGGGCTGTCCGTGCCGGGCTGGGCGGCGGACCGGGTGCTTCAGTCGGAAACGGGGCCCCTGCGTGTGACCGAAGTTGCGCACGGGCTCGATACGCCCTGGGCGCTGGCCTTCCTGCCGGATGGCCGGCTGCTCGTGACCGAGCGGCCAGGGCGCATGCGGCTCGTCGCACGCGACGGGTCGCTGTCCGCACCCATTGCCGGCGTGCCACCGGTGCATGCCCGCGGACAAGGCGGTTTGCTCGACGTGGCGCTCAGTCCGGACTTCGGCACTGACCGGACGATCGTGTTTTCGTTCGCCGAACCGACCGCGGGCGGTGCCCGTACGGCAGTGGCGCGGGCACGGCTGGACCTCGAGCGCCTGAGGCTGGAGGACGTCAAGATCATCTTCGCGCAGAACGAAGACCCCTCGGGCAGCCACCACTGGGGCTCGCGTCTGGTGTTCGACCGCGCGGGCAACCTCTTCGTGACGCTGGGCGACCGCTTCCATTCGCGCGACCGTGTGCAGGCGCTGGACAGCCACATCGGCAAGGTCGTCCGCATCCGGCCCGATGGCAGCGTGCCGGCCGACAACCCCTTTGTGCAGCGGGAGGGCGCGCGGCCCGAGGTGTGGTCCTACGGCCACCGCAACGTGCAGGGCGCAGCGCTGCATCCGGTGACCGGCGAGCTGTGGGCGCACGAGCACGGCCCCCAGGGCGGCGACGAGCTCAACCGCGTCCTGTCCGGGCGCAACTACGGCTGGCCGGACATCACCTACGGGCGTGAATACGTGATCGGCACGAAGATCGGCGAGGGCACGACACGGCCGGACGTGGAGCCGCCGGTGACGCAATGGACGCCGTCGATCGCGCCCTCGGGCATGAGCTTCTACACCGGCGATGTGTTCCCGCAGTGGAAGGGGAATCTTTTCGTTGGCGCGCTCAAGTTCCAGTTGATCGCGCGCCTGGTGCTCGACGGGGACAAGGTGGTGCACGAGGAGCGCATCGAACTGGGCCACCGCGTGCGCGACGTGCGCGAGGGGCCGGACGGCCGGCTGTGGCTGCTGGACGAGAGCGGCGGACGCGTGTTGCGGATCGACCCGGCCTGAGCCGGCGTGAAGCCAGGCCCGCCGTTCGTCAGCCGGCCTGCTTGATCGCCATCACCGCCTGGTTGCGCAGGGTACGCAGCAGGGCCAGCTCCTGCTCGCTGATCTCGATCTCGCCGGCATTGTCCTTGTCGGCGTAGATCATTCCCACCGGCCGGCCCTTGATCATCAGCGGGAACAGCACGAAGGTGCGCGAGGGCACGTTTCTCCGGTACCAGGCGGGGATGCGCGCGGCGATCTTCGTCTCGTCGATGTCCTCGATCAGGATGTCCACCCCCTTCGCCGTGGCGACGTTGAAGACGTTGTCCGGGTGGGCCGACAGGCTGAAGCGCAGGTGACGGGCGAGTTCGGTCGCGCCGGGGCCGAAGCCGAAGCGGCCGGTCATCTCGTTGCTGCGCGCATCGCGCACGCACAGCAGCACGCGCTTGAAGCCCATCGCGCGGTACATCGTCTCGAGGATGATGCGCAGCACGTCGTTGAGCTTGAAGTCCTCGACCAGCGTGTTGCTGATGTCCTGGATACCCGAGCTGAGCACGGCCTGCGGGTCGGCCGGTTTCTCGCCGGCCAGCGCCGCTTCGGCCACCGACTTCTGTTCGAGCACCGCCTCCGAAGGCATCTGCGTCTCGGTGGTCGCGTGCGGGTGGATCAGGGTCTCCTCGCTGTCGAAGCTTGCGAGATTGCGGCCGATGCGGGTCTGGCGCAGGTTGATCTTGATGATCTGGGCGAAGTTCTCGATCTCCTGCACCGCGGCCTGCATGAGCTCGCGCACCGCCTTCAGCTCGACCGGCACCGCATCGGCAAAGCGACCCGCGATGGCTTTCATCGCCTTGTCGCGTTCGGCCGGGGCGAGGTGCGCGACCGCGTCGCAGTATTCGTTGGCAACCGCCGACAAGGCGCGCAGCCGGTCTTCCTGGGTCGCCGGCCGGCGCACCGCGCCCGCGGGCAGCTTGCGCATGCTCTCGAGAATCACCTGCGGAAAGCCCCAGCTGCGTGCGAGGCCGATGCCCAGGTCCTCGAAGCTCACGCCCAGCACGCGCTGGGCGGCCACATCCTCGCGGTAGTCGTGCTGCGTCATCACGCGGCGGATGTCCTCGGACTCTTCCGGAAAGTAGTACTGGCACAGCAGACGCCCGAGGCTGTGGAAGATCGAACAGATGTAGGCCTGCTCGAGCTCGCGGGTCTTCATGTGCTTGGCGAGGTCGCGCGCGAACAGCCCCGCCAGGCAGGCTCGCAGGAACTCCTCGCGCAGCAGCGCCGCATGCGACTTGTTCTGCAGGTGCTCGAACAGCAGCACCGTGATGGCGATGTTGCGGACGGTGTCGAAGCCGAGCACGACCAGGGCGCGCGACACCGTGCTGATGCGTCCGCTCGCCGGGCGGTAATGCACCGAGTTCACCAGCCGCAGCAGCTTGTTCGTCAGCGAGAAGTCGCGCAGCACCAGGTTGGACAGGGTGTCGATGTTCTCGGCCTCGCTCGAGGCGATGCGGTTGATCGCCGCGACCGATTCGGAGAGTGCGGGGAAGTCGCCGCGGTGGCGCATGCGGCGCAGCAGGAAATCGACCGCGCCGGAGCCCGCCGGTGCGCTTGGTGCTTCCTGGGGATTGAGCCACGCGTCGAGGGCGACGCGGAAGTCCTCGGCGCTCTGGAAGCGGGCCGCAGGGTCGAGCGCCGCGGCGCGCAGGGCGATGGCCGCAAGCGCCTCGTCGACGTCCGGCGCGTCCTTCGGCAGCGTTACCGGCACGGTGGCGGCGAGCTGCAGGGCGCGCTGCGGGTCGCGTTCACGCATCACGCGGCGTCCGCTGATCATCTCCACCAGCATCACGCCGGCAGCGAACACGTCGTTGGACGGCGCGACCTGGCGGCTGCGGATGTACTCGGGCGCCATGTAGCCGGGCGTGCCCGACAGCGTGGTGCCGGCGGTGTCGGCGTCCAGGCGTTGCGCGATGCCGAAGTCCATGACCCGCGGCTTGCCGTCGACGTCGATCAGCACGTTGCTGGGCTTGAGGTCGCGATGGACGATGCCTTCGGCGTGGGCCGTCGACAGTGCGGTGAGGATGTCGATGCACAGCCGCGCGGCATCGGCCGCGGGCAGGGGGCCGTGCTGCTGGAGATGCGTGCCGAGGTTGTCGCCCGGCACGTACTCGAACACCAGGTAGACGTCGCCGGCTTCCTCGCCCGCCTCGAACACCGGGACGATGCCCGGATGGCGCAGGCGGCTGACGGCGCGCGCCTCGGCCAGCAATGCGGCGTTGTCACGCCGCTCGGCCGCGCTGAAATGCAAGGTCTTCACCGCCACCTCGCGCTCGAGCTGGGGGTCCCAGGCCAGGTAGACGATGCTCTGGGCGCCGCGCCCGAGTTCGCGTCGAATGTCGAATCGCCCGATCTTGCGTGTCATGGGTGTGGAGAAAGAAGGCCGGTTTGCGCAGCCGGCAGCGCAGTGTTGCTGGGTGCGGCACGCTATTACGTTTCGCCCGCGGCGTCCAGCGTGCGCATCCGCGTGCAGGACTGCAACCGGAATGACGCAGGATGTGTGCAATCATCCCGCCTTTGCGACGTTTTGGAAGAAGCTGAATGGAGAGTCCATTCAAGGGCAAGACCGGCCTGCGCCGCGTCTGGAACGCCTTTCACTATTCGCTCGACGGGCTGCGCGCGGCCTACCGCCACGAGGACGCCTTTCGCCAGGAGGTCTGGCTGGCGCTGCTCCTGATCCCGCTGGCGCTGTGGCTTGGAGACGGGGCCGTGTCGAAGGGGCTGATGATCGGCAGCGTGATGCTGGTGCTGATCGTCGAACTGATCAACTCGGCCATCGAGGCCACCGTCGACCGCATCTCGCTCGAAAGCCACCGCCTGGCGAAGCGCGCCAAGGATATCGGCAGCGCGGCTGTGCTGATCGCGCTGCTCAATGTCGGCGTGGTCTGGGGGCTGGTGCTGTTCGGATGAGATGATCCGGAAATGAAACCGGGCGCAGCGCGCCCGGTCGAACTTTCGAAATGGCCTGGCGCAGAACCCGCGCCGGGAAGCGCCGGGTCCGCACTCAAGCCACACTCAAGCCGATTTGGGACCCCAGTGGCGCACCGGGCCGGTATCGATATGGACGAAGTCGGAGTCAGGGTAATAGCCGACCCCGCCTGCACCGAGGGCGATCGCCGCATCGCGCACGCGGGCGGTGTCGCAACCGACCAGGCGGATGTCGATGGCCTTGCCGTCCATGTGCAGGCTGCGCTTGGCGACGCCGCCGCCGGTCTTGCGCAGCATCGCGTTCGTCTTGGGGGAACGGTAGCCGGAGATGATTTCGAAGGTCTCCCCGCCGCAGCTCACGCTGAGTGCGTGGAGGATGTCGTACAGTCGGGGATCCATGCGGGCCACTTCGCCGGTCCGAAAGTCGCGGAGCAGCCAGTTCATGCGCTTGATCGCCGGCTCGATGTAGCCGCGGCGGTTGCGGAACGCGGTGCTGAGACGTTCGTCGGTGTGGGTGTGTCGAAAGGACAGGTGGAGCATGTCGCCCGCCTCTGCAGAAGCAAAGGGAAGGGCCAGCGGTAGCGAGGCGAGGCCTTTCAGGAACAGACGGCGATGCGGGACGGTGTGGTGGCGGGAACGTGAGAACATGAATAAACTTCAGTCCGTACAAGCACTTGAAGGCGGCATGCTAATCGAACTCGGGATTGGTTTGCGCAAATCAGTTGTAACGGTCGCGACCCTTGTGACGGTGGCCCTGATCGGTGCGCCGCAGACAACTCTGGCCGTGGGCGTCGCGTCGGCGGACGGCGCCGCCGCCGGGCAGCCGGCCGCAGCGCTGCCTGCGTTGATCGAGGCGGGCCTGCTGGCCGGTGCCTACGACGTCGACGAGACCGTCCAGATCTTTTACCGGCAACGGGGCTTTCAGCCCGTCTGGAATCGGCCCGAGCGCATCCACGAACTGATCGCGGCGGTCGAAGCCTTGCGTGACCATGGGCTGGATCCTTCGGAGTTCGAGGCCGATGGCCTGCGCGCCGAGGCGTCCCTGTCCGTGGCCGCACTCCCGCCCGAGCGGCAGGTCGAGCGGGAGCTGCGCTTGACGGGCACGCTGGCCCGCCTGGTGCAGCAGATTCGCTTCGGCAGGGTCGATCCGCGCGGCCTCTACCGCATGTGGAACTTCTCGGTGCCGGAGCAGGCCTTTGAGCGCGCCCTGCGGCTCTCGCGCGTCGTTGATGGACCGTCGCTGCAGGCGGCCGTGGAAGCCCAGGCGCCCGATCTGCCGCTCTATCGCGAACTGCGCGCAGCGCTGCAGCAGTATCGCGCGCTGGCGGCCTTGGGCGACTGGCCAAAGGTGCCCGGCGGCGCAACCCTGCGGCCGGGCGAGCGCAGCGCGCGCATGCCCGCGGTGCGAGCCCGGTTGGCGGCCGAGGGCGAGGGTGATGACGGGTTGGTCGGCAGCGACGATCCGGCGCGCTACGACGACGCGCTGGCCCAAGCCGTGATGCGCTTCCAGCGGCGTGCCGGTCTGGCGCCGGACGCGGCCATCGGGCGGCAGACGGTCGATGCGCTCAACATCGGCCCCGCGCAACGTGTCGACCAGATCCGCGTCAACCTCGAGCGCCTGCGCTGGGTGGCGCAGGACATGCAAGGCGATCACCTGCTGGTGGACATCACCGCATACCATGCTCATCTCCGGCTCGGCGGGCTGCCTGCATGGTCGTCGCGTGTGATCGTCGGCAAGTCCGCGCGGGCGACGCCGGCCTTGCTCGACAGCGTTCAGCACCTCGTCTTCAACCCGAAGTGGGTGGTTCCGCCGACGATCCTGCGCGAAGACGTGATCCCGGGCGTGGTGCGCAACCCGGAGTACCTCGCCGATCATCGCATGCGCGTCGTCGACCGTTCCGGCCAGGCGGTCGATCCGGCACTGATCGACTGGCAGAACGCGAGGCGCAGTGGTTTTCCCTACATGATCGTGCAGGCGTCGGGCGCAGATGGATCGCTCGGGCGGATCAAGTTTTCGCTCGCCAATCCCTACTCGATCTACCTGCACGACACCAACGCGCGTTCGCTGTTCCGGCGCGACGCGCGCGCACTGAGTTCAGGCTGCGTGCGACTGGAGAAGCCGCAGGAGCTGGCGCTGATCCTGCTCGACGATGCCGCGCGCTGGACCCCCGAGGCGCTGGAGGCGGCGCTGGCGGGCGGCAAGACCCGCAGCGTGCCGGTGGCGCGCGAGATCCCGGTGCTGCTCCACTATGCGACTGCCGGCCTGGACGATGAAGGACGCTTCCAGTTTCGCCCCGACATCTACGATCGCGATACGGCGGTGCTGGCCGCCTTGAACGCCGCGCCTCGCTGACGCGCTGGTCGCTGGCGCGGCCGGTCCCTGTCACGCAGCAGACACGCCGGCGTAACGCCGCGGTCTTTTTCGCCGCCTATGCTGCGGCGCATGAAAGCGATCGATTTCACGACCGAAGAGCTCTGTCATGATCCGCGGCTGCGTATCGCCCTGGTGACCGAGACCTGGCCGCCGGAAGTCAACGGCGTGGCAATGACGCTCAAGCGCATGGTCGATGGCCTGATCAAGCGCGGCCACAGCGTGCAACTGGTGCGGCCGAAGCAGACGCCTGGCGACGTGGCACTGCGGGGCGGCGCGCTGGAGGAGGTGCTGTCGCGCGGGCTGAAGCTGCCGCGCTACGACGGCCTCAAGCTCGGCCTGCCGGCCAAGTCGCGGCTGGTGCGAACCTGGACGCGGCAACGGCCCGATCTGGTGCATGTCGCCACCGAGGGGCCGCTCGGCTGGACCGCGGTCTCTGCCGCCGCCAAGCTTCGGCTGCCGGTGACCTCCGATTTCCACACCAACTTCGACCACTACAGTGCGCACTACGGCGTGGGTTGGCTGCGCCAGCCCGTTGCGGCCTATCTGCGCCGCTTCCACAACCGCACTGCCGCCACCTTCGTACCGACCGGCGAACTGGCCCACGCGCTCGCCGGTCAGGGTTACGAGCGGGTCGAGGTGATCTCGCGCGGGGTGGATACGACGCTGTATTCGCCCGCCCGTCGCAGCGACGAACTGCGCGCGCAGTGGGGTGTGGCGCCCGGCGGTCTTGCCGTGGTCAGCGTCGGCCGCCTTGCGCCCGAAAAGAACCTGGGCCTGACCCTGCGCGCGTTCGCGGCGATCCGCCAGCAGCGGCCCGATGCGCGCATGGTGGTGGTCGGCGACGGCCCGATGCGCGAGGCGCTCGCGCGCGAATGTCCGCAGGCGGTGCTCGCCGGCATGCGCCACGGCGAGGATCTGGCGGCGCACTATGCGTCGGCCGACCTCTTCCTTTTCCCCAGCCTCACCGAGACCTTCGGCAACGTCACGCTGGAAGGCATGGCGAGCGGGCTATGCACCGTCGCCTACGACTACGCCGCGGCGGCCGAAGTGATCCACGATCTGCACAACGGCGCTGTGCTGCGTTGCGGTGACGAGGACGGCTTCATCGAACGTGCGGTGCAACTGGCCTGTGCGGATGAACTGCGCACCGAGATCGGCCGCGAGGCGCGGCGCAGCGCGGAGGGCATCGACTGGGAGCGGGTGAACGACCATTTTGCCGAAGCGCTGGTGCGCGTCTGGCGCGGTGGCGTCGGTGCCCGCGATGGCAAGACCGTGTTGCGTACGCAGGAGGCGGAAAGCTGATGCCAGCCGTTCGAGCGATCTTCATCTCCGATGTGCATCTGGGCACGCGGGCGAGCCAGGCCGACCGCCTGCATGCCTTCCTGAAGGAGTACGAGTCGGAGTACCTCTACCTGCTGGGCGACATCATCGACTTCTGGGCGATGAGCCGCAGCGTGCAGTGGGCGCCCGCGCACAACACGGTGGTGCAGAAGGTGCTGCGGCGCGCGCGGCATGGCGACAAGGTGTTCTTCATCCCGGGCAATCACGACGAGACCCTGCGCGAGTACGCCGGCATCGCGTTCGGCGACATCCGCGTCGAGAGCGAGTGGATCCACGAGACCATCGACGGTCGCCGCTACTGGCTGATCCACGGCGACGAGTACGACCAGGTCACGCGCCACCACCGCTGGGTGGCCGTGCTGGGCGACGTGGCCTACAACGCGCTGGTGCGGCTGAACCTGATGCTGTCGCGCGTGCGCCGCCTGTTGCGCATCCCTGGCTACTGGTCGCTGGCGGGCTACGCGAAACAGAAGGTGAAGCGCGCGGTCAGCTTCATCTTCGACTTCGAGGATGCGGTCGCACACGCGGCCCAGCAGCGCGGGGTCGATGGCGTGATCTGTGGTCACATCCACTGGGCGGCCGACCGCCGCATCGGCAACGTGCGTTACCTGAACTGCGGCGACTGGGTCGACACCTGCAGTGCCGTTGTGGAGCACTACGACGGCCGAATCGAGGTGTTGCAGTGGGGCGCGCAGGCCGTGCCCCAGGCGCGCCCGGACGAGCCCGGCGTTTCCGTGCCCGCCGCGCAGCCGGCGGAGCCGGCGACTGCGGCGAAGTCCGTGCTCGAACTCGAGCGCCTCTATCTCACTCCCGACGTCTGATCGCGCGCTGCCGGGGGCTCGCGCATTAGCCCGACGGCAAGGCGGATGCCGAGCCAGGCATTGACCAGCGCAAAGCCCGCCACCACGATCATCGCCAGCGGCACGAGGGGGTAGGTGCGCAGGATCCAGGCCAGAACCGACGACATCACATTGAGCACCACCATCATCCAGAAGGCCGGATTGCGGGGTTGCCAGAGGCGGGAAAGCTTCATCGGGATTCCAGGGCAGGGTGGGCCCGCAGCCTGCCGCGGCGCGCGATGAAGAGGACCGCCAGCGCCAGGACGACCTCGATGGCGCCGATGGTGATGAACACCGGGGCATTGGGGTTGGCGGAGAATTGGCCGTAGAACGCCAGCAGCAGACTGCTGATGAGCGGTCCGGCAGCGAAGCCGAGTGACCCCGCCATGTTGAACGCGGCCAATGCGCTGGCGCGGCAGTCCTCGCCACCGTAATGCGCCGCCAGCACCAGCGAGGGCGCGTACATCAGCGCGGCGATGACGCCGCCGGCGGCCATCGTGCCGACCACCCAGTCCGGCGGCACGAAGACCAGCGCGCCGAGAAAGACGCCGTACAGCACGCTGCCCGCGACCATCATCAGCAGCGGATCCCAGTGGCGCGACAGGTGGCCGGCTGGCCAGGTCAGCAGCGAGAACGGAATCAGGAAGGCCGCCATCGCACCGCCGATGGCGCGTGCATCGAAGCCGAGGGTGAGCCCGAGATAGAGTGACAGCGTCGACACGATGAAGCCGACCGTGAGCCGGTCGGCAAACGAGAAGGCGAGCGGGATCGCCAGGGCCCGGCGGGTGCGCAGCGTGGCGAGGATCTCGCCGATCGCGAGGCGGGGGCGGGCGCCGCCGCTGTCCTGCAAGGCGATGGCGCCGAGGCCGGCCAGTGCCACCGACAGCAGGCCGCCACCCAGCGGCACCCACGCCGGGTCGATGCCGCCGATCACGCCGCCCAGCGGTGCGCCAGTGGCCACGCCGAGGCTGATCGCTGCGCCGATCGCACCCATGCGTCCGCCCAGCCCGCCGCGCCCGACGTGGTCGGCGCCCAGCGCCATCAGCAGCGACAGCGCGGACATGTGGGCGAAGCCTTCGATGAGGCGCAGGGACAGCAGCAGGGCGTAGCTGTCGATGTGGCGGTAGGCGAGGGCAATACCGAGCAGCGTCAGGCCGTTCAGGGCCAGCGCAGCGACGGCGAACGCCTTGCGCCGGCCGAGGCGGTCGGACAGCAGACCGGCGATCGGTGCGCCCAGCAGCGCACCGATCATGTTGATGGACATGAAGAAGTGGCTGGCGAACTGGCTCAGGCCGGCGAAGCGCTGTGCGGTGAACTCCGACAGCACCGGCACCATCCCGGTCACCGGCAGCATCAGTCCGAACAGCAGCAGGAGCGGAGCGAGCGTCCGTACCGGGGCGATGCCATCGGAGGCGGTGGAAGGAGCGGCCATGGAGGAAGAGGCGGGACGGTAAGCGCCCAATG
The DNA here is from genome assembly GCF_001051995.2 of Thauera humireducens. Taxonomy (NCBI): domain Bacteria; kingdom Pseudomonadati; phylum Pseudomonadota; class Betaproteobacteria; order Rhodocyclales; family Zoogloeaceae; genus Thauera; species Thauera humireducens. The sequence continues at coordinate 509,858 of NZ_CP014646.1, forward strand.
ATACGCTGACCGCACCGTGCCCAAGCCCGGCCCGAGGGGAAAGGGCTTCCGCCCCGGGCACGCGCAGCCAGCGTGCGCCTCAAGCCGTTATGCCTCGCCGAATCCGTCCGTTTCCAGCGCGTCGCGATGCGGCGCGGGTCCGGCATTGCCGAGCGAGGCCGCAGTCAGCGTGCTTGCGTGCAACGGCCTTCGACTTGTCAGTCCTCGTCGCGACCCAGGCGCGGAAAGCCGCCCGCGATCCACCTGACAGCCTCGGCATTGGTGAGCCGGAAGTCCGGCCGAACGCGCTCCTGCGCCACTTCCTCGCCTTCGTCGTCGATGGCGCTGAGCGTGGCAAAGGGCTCGTATTCGTCGGGCGTGATGTCGAGCCGGATTTCCCACTGGCGTTCGAGCGCGAACACCGTCAGGCGCTTGTGCAGGGCTGCGTGTGCCTGTTGCGCGTGGCGCTGCAGCACCTCGGTCGCCGTCTTGACCAAGGTGTTGAAAGCGGACTGGTCGAGCGGCTTGGGGTTCTTCTTGTCCCGTCCCATGGTCCAGGGGCCGACGAGGGCGGGTTCGGGCTCGCCGTCCTTGAACATCTCGACGGCCCAGCCGTCGTCATCCTCGTTCTTGACGACGCGTGCGGTCCAGCCGTTGTCGTGCCACAACCGGTCTTCGCGAATCGCGGTGTTGGAACTGTCCTGTGCGGCATCGGTTGAATCAGTGGGGGCGGGGAGGTCTGTGTGCTGCATGGGGCCTGGGGCTGGAGTCGGGGTGGAGTCGATGGCGTCGTGCGCGATCAGGCGCGGCTGCGGGGACGTCGCAGGCGGGGCGGCAAGCCTGGACGCTGCGCGAGTCCGTGCGGGCCGGGCCGTGGGTGCGGGCATGACTGCGTCTGGGAGGGCAAGACTGAGTTGGCTCACGTGAGGCTATCCGGGGTGCTTTCCGAGAGACTGAAAGTTTATACAGTTATTGCGTTCGTGCAAGCCTGCCGGAATCACGATGTCGAGGCGCCACCGGCATGGCAGGTTTTCCCCAGCCGGTGGGGACAGGCTTGTGGGGCGACTTGTGGATGGGGACCTCGAATAACCCGAGGTTTTCAGTGAATCCCGCCGCGCAATGATGACCGCGAACGAATTCGACCCAATTTCTTTGGCAAACCACCGCGTTTCTCGGCGGGGTTGCCTCGTTTTTGCCTCGAATCGTCCCGGGCATCGGCGATTCGGCCCATTTCGGGCGTCAGAAGGCCTCGATGCCGGCCTTCCGGAAGTAGACCAGCCGCTTCAAGTTGTAGCAGGCGGCCATCATCATCATCGCAAAGTTCGCCCGCGCCTGACCGATGGTGCGCAGCAACTTGCCGCCCATCTGCTCGATGGCGGCAAATACATGCTCGACCCGGACGCGCGTTTTGGCGATGCGCTGGTTACGCCGCTGCTGGCACTCGGACAGCGGCTTGTTGCGTTTGCCCTTCCTCTGGATCTGATTCCGGAAGCCCTTCTCTTTGAGCCAGGCTTCACGCGCCTCGGACGGGTAGCCTCGGTCGGCATAGACGTCCCGACTCGTGTTGCCCGCATCGAAGACGTTGTCGAAGTGCTGGCTGTCGTGCGTACTCGCCGTGTCGGTCTCGATTCGGCGAATGATCTTGTATTTCTTGTCGACGTTGATCGAGAGCTTGTAGCCGAAGTGGCTCTTGCCGTGCTTCTTCGTCCAGGTCGCGTTGATGTCCTTCTGGCGCCGCTTCGCAGGCTTCCAGTCGGCGGGCATCGCACCTTGCTCGATCAGCGCCTTCTCGCCTCGGCTGTTGTGCTGCTTGGGGGCGGGGACCAAGGTGGCGTCGATGATCTGACCGCCGCGCGCGATGAAACCCTGCTTCAACAGCTGCGCCGAGACTCCGTCAAAGAGCGCCTTGGCGCCCGCTTCACCGATCCGGTTCTCGAACATCCACACCGTGGTGCGGTCCGGCACGTGGGTCGCGTTCACCAGTCCGCAGAAGCGCTTGTAGCTCATGCGGTCGAGCAGTTGGTACTCCATCTGCTCATCGGACAGGTTGTACAGACGCTTGAGCACCAGGATCCGTACCATCGTCTCGGTCGGGTACGGCGGACGCCCGCCCTGCGCGCTCGCCGGGCGCGGCGCAACCTCATCCACCTCGGCCGCCAACGCCACAAAGTCGATGTGCGACTCGATGTCGGCCAGCGGGTCGCCCAGCGAGTCGAGCTTCTTGCGGTGGTGTTCGTCAGCGAACAGGTCAGTCTTGATAGCGCTACGCGGTTTCATCGGTGCAGCCTGCGGCGTTCAGGGCGTCGTAATTTTACCAAGGGCGGGCGAGACGGAGGTTTTTCGAGGCGCCCGGATAAGTGCCAGCAGGGCGCGGCCGTCCTGGGAACGACGCTGATGCCTCACAAATAGGCAGCGGCGGGGCGTGGCGTGTCAGCGCGGTCTTTATGGCCGCGCTCAGGCTGCCTGCAAAGAAACGGTCATAATTCGCGGCAATAATTCAACTAATATTAAAACGTTGTCGAACGGAGACCGTATATGAAAGTGGGCATCAACGGCATGGGCCGCATCGGGCGGCTGGCACTGCGTGCAGCGATGGGCGCGGCGGAGCGGCCGGCAGACGATCCGCGCGCCGGCAACCGCCTGGAAGTCGTGCACCTCAACGAACTGAAGGGCGGAGCGGCGGCGACCGCCCACCTGCTGGCCTTCGACAGTGTGCAGGGCAAGTGGCGCGCCGACCTCCGCGCCGAGGGCGAGGACACGATCCGTATCGACGATCGTACGCTGTCGTTCTCGTCGCACGCCACCGCCGCGGAGATCCCCTGGGGCGAACTTGGGGTGGACGTGGTGCTGGAATGCACCGGCAAGTTCCTGACCCCCGAGACCCTGCAGGGCCACCTCGATCGGGGCGCCAAGCGCGTGATCGTGGCCGCCCCGGTCAAGAGCGGCGGCGTGCTCAACATCGTGGTCGGCATCAACCACGAGGCCTATGATCCGGCGCGCGACCGCATCGTCACCGCGGCCTCGTGCACGACCAATTGCCTCGCGCCGGTGGTGAAGGTGGTGCATGAGAACCTCGGCATCCGCCACGGCCAGATCACTACCATCCACGACCCCACCAACACCAACCTGGTGGTCGACGCACCGCACAAGGATCTGCGCCGCGCGCGCAGTTCGCTGATGAGCCTGGCGCCCACCACCACCGGCAGCGCCACCGCGATTGCGCTGATCTACCCGGAGTTGAAGGGCAAGCTCAACGGCCACGCGGTGCGTGCGCCCGTGTTGAACGCCTCGCTCACCGACTGCGTGTTCGAGTTGCAGCGCGAGACCACGGTGGAGGAGGTGAATGCGCTGTTCAAGGCCGCGGCCGAAGGTCCGCTCGCCGGCATCCTCGGCTACGAGGAGCGCCCGCTGGTGAGCGTCGATTACGCGCGCGATACGCGCAGTTCGATCGTCGACGCGCTCTCCACCATGGTCACCGACGGCACGTTGCTCAAGGTTTACGCCTGGTACGACAACGAGATGGGCTACGCCTGCCGCATGGTCGACCTCGCCTGCCACATGGACGCCGTGGGCATCTGAAAACCATGCAACACGCCGCGCGCAACTACGCCATCGTCACCGCCGCCTACTGGGGCTTCACGCTCACCGACGGCGCGCTGCGCATGCTGGTGCTGCTGCATTTCTATCGGCTCGGCTACTCGCCCTTCACACTCGCCTTCCTGTTTCTGCTCTACGAGGCGGCAGGTGTACTGGCGAACCTGGTGGGCGGCTGGCTGGCGACGCACTACGGCATCGCGCGCATGCTGGCGGTGGGCTTGGTGACGCAGATTGTCGGCTTCGTGCTGCTGTCGGTGCTCGATCCGGGCTGGACGGCGGCGATGGCGGTGGCCTGGGTGGTGGTGGCGCAGGGCATCTGCGGCGTGGCCAAGGACCTGACCAAGACCGCGAGCAAGTCGGCGATCAAGATCACCCAGGCGGAGGCGAAGGCCGAGGCCCAAGGGGGGAGCCCGGGGCAACTCTTCAAGTGGGTAGCGTGGTTCACCGGCAGCAAGAATGCGATGAAGGGCATCGGCTTCTTCCTTGGCGGCCTGCTGCTGGAGACCCTGGGCTTTCGCGGCGCGCTGTGGGCGATGGCGGGGCTGTTGGCGCTGGTGCTCGCGGGGGTGCTGCTGTCGCTGCCGCCGATGATGGGCAGAAAGAAGGCCTCGAGGTCGGTGCGCGAACTGTTTGCCAAGAACCCCGGCATCAACGCCTTGGCCGCCGCGCGGGTGGTGCTGTTCGGTGCGCGCGACGTGTGGTTCGTGGTCGGGGTGCCCGTGTTCCTGTACTCGGCGGGCTGGACCTTCACGATGGTCGGGACCTTCCTCGCCGCGTGGACCATCGCCTACGGCGTCGTGCAGGCGCTGGCGCCGCAGATCGTGCGCCGCAGTGCCGACGGCCTCAGCCATGAGGTGCCGGCGGCGCGGCTGTGGTCGGCGCTGCTGGCGTTGATTGCGGCGGCGCTGGCGGTGGCGGTGTGGCTGCAGGCGCCGAATCTGGAATGGGTGGTGGTCGGCGGGCTGGGGCTGTTCGGCTTCGCCTTCGCGGTCAATTCCTCGGTGCATTCCTACCTGATCCTCGCCTACGCAGGCTCGGAGAAGGCGGCAGAGGATGTCGGCTTCTACTACGCCGCCAACGCGCTCGGCCGCTTCATCGGCACGCTGCTGTCGGGCCTGCTGTACCAGTGGGGCGGGCTGCTGTATGCGCTGATCGGTTCAGCCGTGATGCTGCTGATCTGCTGGCTGACGACGCTGGCCCTGCCGCTGGCACGTCACGATGCCGCCCGGGCGGAGTCCTGAGCGATCTGGAGAACGAATATGGAAAAGAACATTGCGCTGCCGATCTTCGAGGCCCTGTCCTCGGGCATTCGCCTGGACGTGTTTCGCCTGCTGGTGCGCGTCGGACCCGAGGGCATGGTGGCGGGCGAGCTGTCGGCCGCACTCGATGTCCCGCCCACTAACCTGTCCTTCCATCTGAAGACGCTTACCCATGCGGGCCTGGTGTCGGCCGAGCAGGAAGGCCGCTTCCAGCGCTACCGCGCCAACATGGCGCTGATGCGCGAACTGGTCGCCTACCTCACCGAGGAGTGCTGCGCGGGGGCGCCCGCGCTGTGCGGCGTCGATGCCTGTGCCTCGGGATTGAACTGCTGAACTGCAAGACCGCCCGATCCGGGCTCATAACGATTACTGGAGTCTCCCATGTCCGACAAGATCTACAACGTGCTCTTCCTGTGCTCGGCCAACTCGGCGCGCAGCATCATCGCCGAGGTCATCCTCAATCAGATCGGGAAGGGCCGGTTCCGGGCCTTCAGCGCCGGCAGCCATCCGCGCGGCGAGGTGCACCCGATGACCCTGCAGGTGCTGCAGGGCCAGGGCTACGACACCAGCGCGCTGCGCAGCAAGAGCTGGGATGAGTTCGCACGCCCCGACGCGCCGCAGATGGACTTCGTGTTCACCGTGTGTGACCAGACCGCCGGCGAGCTCTGCCCGGTGTGGCCCGGCCAGCCTCTGACCGCCCACTGGGGTTTCGCCGATCCGGTCAAGGTCGAGGGCAGCGAGCAGCGCCAGCTCGATGCCTTCAGCCAGATCCAGAACCAGATCGCCAATCGCCTGCGCCTGTTCCTGAGCCTGCCGCTGGCCAAGCTCGACCGCCTCGCGATCAAGCACGAGATCGACCGCATCGGCCAGACCTCGGCGGAGGCATGAGATGGGGCTGTTCGAACGCTACCTGACGGTTTGGGTCGGGCTGGGCATCCTCGCCGGCGTCGGCCTGGGGCTGGTCGCACCGGGCGCCTTCCAGATGATCGCCGGCCTCGAGTTCGCCCAGGTCAACCTGGTGGTGGCCGTGTTCATCTGGGTGATGATCTACCCGATGATGATCCAGATCGACTGGCATGCGGTGAAGGACGTCGGCAAGAAGCCGCAGGGCCTGCTCCTGACGCTGGTGGTCAATTGGCTGATCAAGCCCTTCACAATGGCGGCGCTCGGCGTGCTGTTCTTCCAGCATCTTTTCGCGCCCTGGGTCGATCCCGCTTCGGCCAGCGAGTACATCGCCGGCATGATCCTGCTCGGCGTGGCGCCGTGCACCGCGATGGTGTTCGTGTGGAGCCAGCTGGTGAAGGGCGATCCCAACTACACCCTGGTGCAGGTGTCGGTGAACGACCTCATCATGGTGTTCGCCTTCGCCCCGATCGCCGCCTTCCTGCTCGGTGTCACCGATCTCACCGTGCCGTGGGAGACCTTGCTGCTCTCCACCGTGCTCTATGTCGTCCTGCCGCTCGTGGCCGGTATGGCGACCCGGCACGTGCTCGAACGCCGTTCGGCACAGGCAGTCGCTGAATTCGTCGGCCGGCTGAAGCCCTGGTCCATCGTCGGTCTGATCGCCACCGTGGTGCTGCTGTTCGGCTTCCAGGCACGCACGATCGTGGCGCAACCACTGGTGATCGGCCTGATCGCGGTGCCGCTGCTGGTGCAGAGCTACGGCATCTTCCTGATCGCCTACATCGCCGCGAAGGCGATGAAGCTGCCGCACAACGTGGCGGGGCCGGCCTGCCTGATCGGTACATCCAACTTCTTCGAGCTGGCGGTGGCGGTGGCGATCTCGCTGTTCGGGCTGAACTCGGGCGCGGCGCTGGCAACCGTGGTCGGCGTGCTGGTGGAAGTGCCGGTGATGCTGTCGCTGGTGGCGATCGTCAACCGCACGCGGTACTGGTTTCCGGCGCCGATCGCGCGGCGCTGAGCGAAACCGCGCTAGCGCGAGCTGTTTGCTTGCGGATCGGCGGACCGGCTGGGGTCGGGGGTGTCCTCGGGAAGGTCGAGGCCCCAGTCGCCATGCATGTACCAGTCGTCGCCAAGCATTTCCGCAGGGTGCATGGTGCGCCCAGAACCGTTGCCGCACCCGAGGGCGTCTGCTGCGCAGTACTTGTCGCAACCCCAGCAGATGCGCTCGGGGTGCTTCGGGTGGAGGGGGAACTTCTTGGCCATGGGAAGCCCTGCAGAAGGGGAGTGCCCAAGGCTAAGCCTTTGCCGCAGTCAATGCACTGACTGCAATCAAGTCTGGAAGGTTTTGCTTTGGAGATGCCCGTGCAGTCCGCCCGACGAGGGGTGCTCTGCCGTTGCCTGTTCGGCCCGTAGAACCTGATGCAGAACGCCAGGTAGAAAAAGAAAAAGCCCTGAAGAGTCAGGGCTTTCTTGTGTTCGGTGGCGGACAGGGCGGGATTCGAACCCGCGTTGGGATATTATCCCAAACACGCTTTCCAGGCGTGCGACTTAAACCACTCATCCACCTGTCCATCGAAGCCCGGCAGTATAGCCGAAAGAGGCGGGCATAGGAAGAAAAAGATGTGAGGCGAGAGGCGCGTGCTTCAATCGGCCAAGTAGGTCTTGACTTCGGCCAGCACGGCCTTCAGTTCATGTTTTAGCGGGCCGACATCCGCTTCGGTCGGGCGATAGGCGGAACCGGCCTGCTTGCAGCGCGATTCGATGCGCTGCGCGATCTCGACGGCGTTGGCGGCATGGAGCTGGGCCAGCGTACCGCGCACGGTGTGCGTCACCCGGGCCAGCGCCAGCGCATCGCCGGCTGACGCCGCGGCCTGAAGGTCGGCCTGCGCACCATCATGCCAATCCGCGAACGCGCCAAGCACGCTGACGACGACGGCCTTGTTGTCGAACAGGTCGTGAAGCAGGGCCCGAGGGTCGAAGTGCGTGTAGCTTCCTTCCGGCATTCAATGGCTCCCGGGGCTGCCGATGGTTTGGGTCAGGGCGGCGACCGTGACGGGCTTGATCAGCACCGCATCGAAACCGTCGGCCAGAAAACGGTCGATGTCCTCGTTCATCGCATGTGCCGTGTAGGCAACGATACGGACATCCTTGCACTCCGGATTGCTCCGGATTCGTGCGCACGCCTCTTCGCCGCCGATGTCCGGCATCGAGATGTCCAGCAGGATCACTGCAGGACGAACCGACTGGAGACGATCGAGCATCGGGGCAGCGCCTTCGAACGCCTCGATGCGCCAGCCGAGGCGTTGCATGAGCGCAGTCGCGACCTTGACGTTGATTGCGTTATCGTCGGTGACGAAGGCCAGGTTCTGGTCGATATCCATCAGTCGATTCGCCGGGCGGAACATTCGAAGCTGCGTGGCCGTTAAGACCGACCCGCCACATGCGGCGAGTGTAGCGCTAACCGGTTGTCCTTCGTCATCGCCGAGCGGTCGGAGTCCGGTTCCAGGGTTGCAGCGTGGGTTTTCGAGTCGGCGTCTGTTCGGTAGCCCTGACTCGGCGTTCGGTCCGTAGGCGAGTCTGCGCGCCACATCACCGCAACATGCGCATCGACCCCGGCCGAGGCCGGCGTCAGCCGGTCGTGCGGGTGCGCCGGCGCTGCGCCACCAGCGCTTGCATGTAGCCGTGGAGTTCGTGGAAGGGGACAGGCTTGCGATACGCGGTGACGTCCTCGGGGAGGCCACCTTCGGCCGCGATCTCTTCAGCGCTGAGGGCAGATACCACGACGATGGCGACTTCGCTGGCGAGCGGGTTCTCGCGCAGGCGCCGGATCATCTCGAAGCCATCGAGGCCGGGCATGCGCAGGTCTGCGATGAGCAGATCGGGCGGCTCGCGGCCGACTTCAACGAGGGCGTCGAGGCCGTGATCAAACACGCACAACTCGATATCCATCGTCCATTCGCCGAAGGTTTCGCGGTACACCTGCTGCAGCAGGCTGTCGTCTTCGACCACCACCACCCGGAGCTTGGCGCCGTTGTTGCGCGGACGGGCGCTGCCCGTATGCTGGCTGCGGGCGAGGAGCGCATCGACCGAGTCCTGACGGATGCGGCGGTGGCCGCCGGCCGTCTTCCAGCCTGCCAGGGTTCCGCTCTCGACCATCTGCTGGACCGCTCCGAGCGAAAGTCCGAGCTGGCGGGCGGCCTGAGCGGTGCTGATGAATTCGCGTGTGGAGTCAGCGTTGCGCGCCATTTGTGATCCGACGAAATGCGTAAAACAGTGAAAATAACAGCATTGGGTCGATTGCGGCAAACCCAATTTTGACCGGGCCAAATTATTCTTACAAATGGGTGATCTGACCAGCGCACATGACCCTTGGATGCGTGCTTGCGCCGCACCGCGGTGATACGCAAGGGGCCTTCGGCGAGCCGGCAGAGTGGCGGTACAATTGTGCTCCGCGCGCTGGCGTCGGCTTGATGCCTGGCCTTGCGCTGGGCTGGATGGAATGTGACGCGACCTCGGGGGTCTGCATGAACACATCGAAGAACGTTCTGGGTGGGCCATTGCTGGCCTGCAGTTACGCCCCGCTAACCGGGTTCTACCGGACAGGATGTTGCGAGACGGGGCCGGAGGATGCCGGCCGTCACGTCGTCTGCGTGCGGGTTAGTGAAGCGTTTCTGGCTTTCTCGCGCAGTGCCGGCAACGACTTGTCGACGCCTCGGCCCGAGTACCGCTTTGCCGGCCTGAAGCCGGGTGACCGCTGGTGCCTGTGCGCGCTGCGCTGGAAGGAAGCATGGGAGGCGGGGGTTGCGCCGCCGGTCGTGCTCGAGGCCACGCACGAGTCGGCCCTGCGTATCGTCGATCTCGACACCCTCAAGGCGCACGCCTTCGGCACTGCGGCGGGCTCGCGGGACTGAGCCCGCCATGGCGTCCGAGGCCGTCGTACCTGCCCACGACTGGCCGGCACGCCTGTCGCCGATTCTCGTCGCGCTGGAAGCGGGGCTCGTCGAGCGCCGACTGCCGCTCCGACTGGCCTTGCTTGCGGCACTGAGCGGCGAGCACACCCTGCTGATCGGTCCGCCGGGCACGGCCAAGAGCGTACTCGCCCGCCGCGTGCATCTGGCGTTTCGTGACGCCCGCTATTTCGAGCGCCTGTTGACGCGCTTCACCGTGCCCGAAGAGCTGTTCGGCCCCTTGTCCATCCGTGCGCTGGAGGAGGATCGCTATGAGCGTCACACCGCGGGTTTCCTGCCCGATGCCACGGTGGCTTTCATCGACGAGGTGTTCAAGGCCAACAGCGCCATCCTCAACGCCCTGCTGACGCTGCTCAACGAGCGAGAGTTCGACAACGGCGCGGGTCGCCAGCATTGTCCGTTGGTGAGTGTCATCGGCGCCACCAACGCCGTGCCCGAGGACGAAGTGGCGGAAGCCTTCTTCGACCGTTTCCTCGTGCGCCTGAGCGTGGGGCCGGTGAGCGCGGGCGGCTTCGAGCGTCTGATGCTCGACGCGGCCTCAGTCCCCTTTGGTGAGGCAGGCGTCGCCATGCCTGCGGCCTTGTCGGCTGCCGAGCGTGCCGCCTTGTCGCAGGCTGCGCTGCAGGTCGCCTTGCCGGACGAGGTGCTGAGCCACCTCGGTGCCTTGCGGACCTGGCAGGCGGAGCGGGGGAATTACGTTTCCGATCGGCGCTGGGTCAAGCTCGGGCACTTGCTGCGCACTGCAGCAGCCTGCGAGGGGCGCGACAGTGTTTCGGCGTGGGATCTTGCCTTGGCACCGTATTGCGTGGCGGCCGATGCGAGCGAGCAGGGCGAGATCGCAGCGTGGCTGGCGGCGCGCCTGGGCGTGCGGGCGGTCTGGTCGCCACCGCGATTGACTCGCATCGTCGAGGCGTTCGAAGCCCAGCTGAGCGCCGAGCGTGCGGCCAACGACCTCGACTACGACGAGGCTGGCCGGCTGCGTTTCTCCGCGATCGGGCAGGCGCAGGAGCAGGCCGAGGCGCTTGCGGGTGCGATTGGCGATGCCAAGGGCGGGGCGGGCGCGCTGCGCATGAGCTATTCGCGCCAGCGCCGCTACGGCCCATTGCACATCGGCGCACGCACGCGCCAGATCGACGAACTGCTTGAACGCATCGCCCGGTACCAGCGTGAGCTGGCGGCCCAGCGCGCGGCGCTGGCGGACTGGAGGGCCGGCAGCCTGTGGGCGCCGCCGCGCTTCGCCGAGCAGGCGCAGACGGTGCTGGAAGGTGTGGCCGCTGCGCTCGGTGCACTCCAGGTCCGCGCGAGCGAGGCCCGCGCCGGGTTCGAGTCGCTTCCCCGTCTTGCGGAAGGGGCAGGAAGCGCACCGGAGCCGGTCGCGCACGAACCGTTCGTCGACTGAGGGCGAGGCCAGATGGAAGAGGCGCGCCCCATGCCCTGCCTGTTCGAGCCCCTCGAAGCCCGGCTGGCGGTGCTCGACGCCTTGCCCCCCGCCCTGTGGCTCGGCGGCATGACGCACGCAGGTGGGCGGCTGGAACCCCGCTTGCTGGCCCTGCAGACGTGGCGCGGACTGCTGGCGCAGGGCCTGAATCCACTTGATCGCCTTGCACCGGGGCCGTTGTCCGACGCGGACTGGCCCGCGCCTGTGCTACGCGAAGCATTGAAGACCTGCTTCGACCACCTGCAGCTGGCGCGCTACTGCGAGGCGCATGCCGATCTCGCCGATCTGGTGCTGCAGAGCTTGCTGTTCCATCTCGACCTCATTGTCGATTACCGCGATCGCGGTGCAGGCGAGGCCGCGGCAGCGCGCATCGCGATCGAGGCCTTCCATGCCGACTGGGCCGAGCGGTGCGGCGAGATCGACGAGCTCGCCGCGGCCTTCGGTGAGCTGGGCGACCTGTTCAAGAACACGCGCTGGGATACCTTGCGCGGCCTGCTGCGCAGCCGCGAGTGGCAGGACCTGGTGCGCATCCGCAGGCTCGTCGAGAGATTGCCCGAGCTGGCACGACTCATCCGCAGCCTTGGGCGGGCTCAGCCGGTCGAACCGGCGCCGACCGACAGCCAGCACAGGCAAAGCGTCATGATGCCGGCGCTGGCGCTGCAGGCCGACGCGCATACGCAGCGCGTACCCGACATGCCGGGGGAGACACGCGGCGTGCATCGTTCCGATCGTCTGGCGCGCATGCTGCCGGCAGAGGCCATGTTGCTCGGCCATCCCCGCCTGCGCTTCGTCTGGCATGCCCGTCGCGCCGAACGTACGCTGCTGTGCTATGAAGACGACGACCGTCTGCGCGAGCGGCATCACCACCCTCTGCCGGTGCCGCGCCCACAGCCGCGTCCGGCGCCGGCCCCGCGGCTTGCGATGGGACCGATGCTGGTCTGCGTCGATACCTCGGGATCGATGCAGGGTGGCGCCGAGGCGGTGGCCAAGGCCGTGGTGCTGGAGGCGGTGCGCACCGCCCACGCGCAGCACCGGCCCTGTCGCGTCTTCGCGTTTGGCGGTGAGGGCGAGGTGGTCGAGATGTTGCTGGCGCTCGATCCCTCCGGTGTCGCACAGCTCGCGCGCTTTCTCGGTCAGGGCTTCCACGGCGGCACCGACATCTGCGGCCCGATCGAGCACGCCCTCGCGCGGCTGCAGGAAGAGGACTGGCGACTGGCCGACCTGCTGATCGCCTCCGACGGTGAATTCGGCGCCACCCCCGCGGTGGCGGCGCGCCTGCAGCAGGTGCGCCGTGAACAGGGGCTCCGCGTGCAGGGGGTGTTGATCGGCGACCGCGAAACCATCGGCCTGCTCGAGCTGAGCGACGCGATCTTCTGGGTGCGCGAATGGCGCCGCTTCGGCCCGGCGGCTGAGGCTGGCCGCTACGGAGAGGGGGGCGAGGGCGGCGAGGGCGGCGGCTCGCCCGTGCATTCGAGCAGGCTGACGGCCGACTACTTTCCCGGTGCGCTGCGCACGCCGGACAATCTCGCCCGCACGCAGCCGCCCGAAACCGCTGCTGCTGCGGTGCGTGCCGGTCGGCATCGCGACGCGGCGTCGTGACCACCCGCCTGAAGCCAACCCACAGACCGTGTCCGGGATCTCGTCCATGACCTTCGCTTCCGATCTCATCGCCGAACTCGAACGCGCCACGGCCGGCCACCCCGTGCCGCGCGTGCGTGCGCTTCATTTGCCGCCGCCCGAGGCGGCTGCGTCGAAGAATGGCGAGTTCTGTGCGCTGGAACTCGACGACGGCGCGCTCGGCATCGCCTACGTGCTGCTCGACGACGCCCTCACGCGGCTGTGCGCTGCGGGCGATCGGGCGGGCGTGGCCGGCATGGATGCGCTGCAGCTTGCGCGCGAGTTCGTCGGCGGTGCCACCGACCTGCGGCGTACGCTCGGTTTCGCCGCGGCCAACGCGCTGTCGCGCAGCGTCATGGACCGCATCGGCTTTGCGCCGCCGCGGGCCACCGATTCGATCGGCGGCATCGCGCCGCAGGCTGGTGACCACATCGGCATGGTCGGGCTGTTCTCCCCACTGCTGAAGCAGGTCACCGCAGCCGGTGCGCGACTGACGGTGGTGGAGCTGAACCCGGACTACGCCGGACAGTACGACGGCTATCGCGTCACGCTCGACGCGGCCGAGCTCGAAAGCTGCAACAAGGTGCTGTCGACCAGCACCATCCTGCTCAATCACTCGGTTGATCGCATGCTGGCGCACTGTCGCAACGCGACGCGCATCGCGCTCATTGGCCCGAGCGCGGGCTGCCTGCCTAATCCCTTGTTCGCGCGCGGCGTACGTGTCGTGGGCGGCAGCTGGGTGAGCGACCGCGCGGGCTTCGTCGATGCGCTGCGCAGTGGGGCGGCCTGGGGTGGGTTCGCCTACAAGTTCGCCCTTACGCCGGAAAACTGGGCCGTTGCCGATCGGCACTGGTCGGGGGTGTGACAGGCCGCGCCATGCCGTCCATCTACGACATCCTGGCCGAACAGCGCATCGCCGATGCGCTGCGTCGCGGCGAGTTCGACAATCTGCCGGGCGCGGGCAAGCCCCTGGTGCTCGACGACGAGCTCTTCGTGTCGCCCGAGCAGCGCATGGCGAACAAGGTCTTGCGCAATGCAGGCTTCAGTCCGCCCGAGGTCGGCCTGCGCAAGGAGATCGCGAAGTTGCGCGCCGAGATTGGCGAACTCGAGGACGGCGAACGGCGCAGCGCCCTGCGGCGCCGGCTGGCGATGCTGATCGTGCAACTGGGCGAGATTGCGCGCAGCGGGCACTGACCGGGCTGTGATGCGCCGAGCGTGACATTGCTCACGCCGCGGAACGGCGTTGTCAATGTCACAATCGCGAGTCCGTTGAAGCCATGGAAGCGCCTGATGTCGGACAGGATCCTCACCGCAGTCGTCGCCAGTCTCGTGCTGGTCTTGCTGCTGCTCATCTACGGCATCGCCACGCTGGGCTCGAACACGGCGGACAGCGACCGCGTGCTGCCCGAACGCCACCATGCCCGCATTGGGCAGGTCGTATTCCGTTCCGAAGGTGGAATGACGCGCATCAATCCCGCCGTTGCGTGCGCCACGCGCGACGCGTGCGAGCTGGTTGACCGGATCGCCGCAGAGGTCAAGGACGGCATCCAGGCGCTCGGCGGGGCGCACCCGGTTCACGCGCTCGAGACGACCGAAGGCAAGCTGCAGCTGCAATCCGCGCTCACGGCCCATGTCCAGCAGCTTGTGCAACGGAACACCGGCAATCCGTCCGACATCGTGACGGTGTTCTTCGACGAGATCATCTCGACGACGGTCGATTGACGTGCCAGGCGGGGCGCGGAGGCGGCGCCCGTGTCTCTGGCGCCCGCGCTTCGTCGTCTGCCATCACCTAATGCATTCGCATATACTGTGCGCCGTTTTGCGGTGCAGCACGCTACGCCAGCGTTCGTGGCAGCGCTCGATTGACGCCGCCGCCAAGCAGATCGCCCCGATCGAACAAGGAGAATCACAGCATGAGCCGTCCTACCAAGATTGCGACCGCGCTGGTCGCGATCGCGCTGATCTACCCCGCCGCCACGTGGTTTTCCGGCCAACGCATCCAGGCGGTCCTGGACGAGCACTATGCGGACATGAAGTCGCACCCTTCGCTGAAGGTCAGCGAGCGGACCTATGAACGCGGTGTGTTCAGCAGCACCGAGAAGGTCAGCTTTGAAATGGCGATGCCGGTGGCGGCCGAGGACGGCACGGTGCAGGCGGGCGAGCCGCTGCGCATGACCATCAGCAGCCGCATCCAGCATGGTCCCGTGCCCGGTTTCGAAACGCTTGCCGCAGCCATGCTCGACAGCGAAGTCGTGCTGGAAGGCGAGGTCGGCGCTGCGCTGCGCAAGTCGCTGGGCGGCAAGGCGCCGCTCGTGGCGCGCACCGTGGTGAAGTTCGACGGCGGCGGACATTCGGCGATGACCAGCCCCGCCTTCGAGCTTGCCGTCCCCGACGGCACGGGCCAGGCCTTGCGCATCGGCTTCAGCGGCCTCAAGGCCGACATCGATTTCAGCGCCGGGATGCGCAGCTACACGATGAAGGGGACGGCAGACGGCCTGTCGATGGAAGACCCCGACATGCTGATAGAACTGTCGGGGCTGGTGTTCGACGCGGACCAGCATCGTCTGTTCGACGACGAAGCCTGGCTGTATGCCGGCAAGCAGCGCGCGACGGTGGCTTCGATGAAGGCCGAGGCGAAGGAGGAGGGCGAGCTCGGCGACACCCGTTTCGAGCTGGAGCTCCTGAGCTACGACATCGATATGCCGGGCAAAGGCGAGTACCTCGACATCAAGGCACTGATGGGCACCGAAGTGCTGCGCGTGGCGGACGTCGACTACGGCCCCGCACACTACGACTTCTCGATCAGGCACCTGCATGGGCGCACGCTGATGGATCTGTATCGCAAGCTGCTGGAGATCAGCGGCGATCCTGCCCAGCTCGCCCAGCAGACCGAGGACCCGGCAGCGCTGTTCGCGCCCCTTGCCGGACCCGCGATGACGCTGCTGGCCCACGACCCCGAGTTCAGCATCGACCGCATCAGCTTCACCAGCCCCCACGGCACGGCGGCCCTGTCGGCTGAAGTCAGTCTCAAGGGCGTCCAGCCCGACGAGCTGAGCAATCCGCTGATGCTGCTCGCCAAGCTGCGCGCCTCCGCCGACCTTTCGGTGCCGCAAGGCCTGCTCCTGGCGTTCGCCAGCAACGAGGCAGAAGACCCGGAAGAGGCCGACTTCGCGGCCGCCCAGCTGCAGCAGCAGCTCGAGCTGCTGGAAGCCCAGGGCTATCTCCAGCGTCAGGGCGATCAGGTCAAGACCAGCGCGGCGTTCTCCCAGGGACAGCTGACGGTGAATGGCCGGCCGTTCAATCCGCTGGCGATGGGCGGGCGCTGAAGCAACACGACCCAGGTCATAAGCGCTCCAAATCCGAGGATCACTGTGCATCACGTCACAGCTCGGTCGGTGCGTCGGGCTGTCTGTCACAGAACCGACGCAATCCGCATCTAGATTCCACGGCGCTCCGCTTTCGCCGTGAACTAGATGAAGATCCGACACCAACTGGTGAGCTTGCTCGTTGTCACCATCGTCGCCCTGATCGGGCTTTCCGTGCTTTCCTTTCTGCAGCTCAAGCGCACCGCTGAGCTGACGCGGGATCTGACCGATCGCGCCATTCCTGCGTTGGCTGCCGCCAATGAGCTGCGGTCGAGGGTCGTCCTCTACAACGAGACGACCGTCTCGGCCTTTCGTGCGCCGGACCTGTTCTCGACCGCCGAACTGCGTGAGCGTCTGCAGTCAGGGCATGCCCAGATTGCGCAGAGCGTCTCCGAGCAGCTGGACTACACGTCCGACCCGACGCAGCTCGGGCTCATCAGCCAGATTCGGGAGAGCCTGCAGCACTACGTCGAGGCTGGAGAACAGGCGCTCGCGTTCGTGGGCGGCGATCAGGTCGAGCTGGCGCAGGCGGTGATATCCGGCAATGCCGAGCCCCACATCCGGGAGATCGAGCAAGTGCTCGAGACGCTGCTCGTGGAGAAGGGGCGGTCGCGCGACGAGGCTGTGCGGGCGCTGGAGACGGCGCAGAAGGATGCGCGGACACTGATGGGCATTGCGCTTGCCGTCACGGTGCTGTTGCTGCTCATCCTCGGTGTTCGCCTGTACCGGCGGATCGTGGGGCCCTTGCGGGTGATGGAGGCCAAGATGCATGCCATCGCGACGGACCTGGATTTCACGCAGCGCGTTCCGGTCGGTCGCGATGACGAGCTTGGGCAGTCCGTTCGCACCTTCAACATGCTCATGGAGGCCGTGAGCGCGGCGCTCGGCGAGATGGCGGCCGTCATTCGCGACAACGAGGTCATCGCGCACGAAATGCAGCGCTCGGCGACGGAGGTGTCCCGTATCGCCGACGAGGGCAAGGGCTCGACCGTGGAGATCCGCGGCGCGGCGCGGGCGGTGCATGATCAGATCGAACAGATCGAAACGGCGACGAATACCGCGGGTGAGCTTGCTGCATCGTCCCGCGAACGCGCCATGACGAGCAGTGAGGCGATCGGCCGCACGGTCGAGGACATCAATGCGCTCGCAGCGAGCGTGGGGGCTGCGGCGGATCGCGTCTATGCGATGGAGTCGGTGGGCGCGAGCATCTCGACGCTGGTGGGCGAAATCCGGGACATTGCCGACCAGACGAACCTCCTCGCACTCAACGCCGCCATCGAAGCCGCCCGGGCTGGCGAATCCGGTCGCGGCTTCGCCGTCGTCGCCGACGAAGTGCGCAAGCTGGCTGAACGCGTCACGTCGGCCACACGCGCGATCACCGAGCAGGTATCCGCCATCAATACCACGTCAGCGGAGTCGACGACCCTGATACGGCGCGTCGAGGCGGATCTGCGGCGCAACATCGCGCTTGCCGCTCAGGCCAAGTCCGCGATGGACGAGGTGCGGACGTCGTCGCTCAAGGTCACGGCGGTGGTGGGTGACATCGGCGGCCAGGTTCAGGCTGGCTATCTCTCCGGCAGCGACATCCTGAGGCGCTCCGACACCATCGCAGGGCTGATGGCCGAGGCAGTCGATACGGCCGCAACCACCAGCGCGCTGGCCGACAACATGCGCCAGATGTCGGCCCGGATGCTGTCGATCGTGCACAGGTTCAGGGTCGGCTTGCCTGGTTGAGGGACATCGGACGCGGTTTACCGTCGAGGCGTTCGCTGATCGCCAGCCTCGAGGAAGCGGGGTCTCTGGCCGTGGTCGTCTATCCGCTGAGTACGCCTGCGCCGGAATGATCGAGGCATGGGGGCAGGTTTTCCATGCTGTCAGGATCATTGCCGGGCAGGCGGGGCCATGACGACCGATCTGGCTGCCGAGGCAGCCCTTCGAGCTTACCTTGCGCTGGCGGTCTTCCGCTGCTCGCGGCTGAAACCGACTTCGCGCTCGGGATCGAGCAGGCGGTCGCCCGCGGCGTCGCGAATGCGGGTCGGCAGCCCCATGCCGTTCATCAGCTGGATGAAGGGCAGCGGATCGAGCTCCTCGACGTTGGCCATCTCGCCGATGTCCCAGGTGCCGTCGGCGATCAGCATCGCCGCCGCCACCGCCGGTACGCCGGCAGTGTAGGAAATCGCCTGACTGCCCACTTCGCGGTAGCACGCCTCGTGGTCGCACACGTTGTATAGCAGCACTTCCCTGGCCTGGCCGTTGCGGGTGCCCTTGATCAGATCGCCGATGCAGGTCTTGCCGGTGTAGTTGGGCGCAAGCGAGGCCGGGTCAGGCAGGACCGCCTTCACGACCTCGAGCGGGACCACCTCCTGGCCGCGCGCGGTGCGCACCGGCTTCTCGGAGAGCAGGCCGAGATTCTTCAGCACGTTGAAGACGTTGATGTAGTGCTCGCCGAAACCCATCCAGAAACGGATGTTCGGCACGCCGAGGGTCTGCGACATCGAGTGCAGTTCGTCGTGGCCGGTGAGGTAGGCGGCCGATTTGCCGACCACCGGCAGGTCCCATTCCTTGCGATGCTCGAACATCGCGTTTGCCTTCCAGGCGTTGTCCTCCCACGACCACACGGTGGAGGTGAACTCGCGGAAGTTGATCTCCGGGTCGAAGTTGGTCGCGAAGTAGCGCCCGTGACTGCCGGCGTTGATGTCGATGATGTCGATCGACTCCACCTGGTCGAAGCAGTGGTCGACCGCGTAGCGCGCGTAGGCATTGACCACGCCGGGGTCGAAGCCGACACCGAGCACCGCGGTGACACGGGCGTCCTTGCACGCCTCGCGGCGCTTCCACTCGTAGTTGGCATACCAGGGCGGCGTCTCGCACACCTTGGCCGGGTCCTCGTGGATCGCGGTGTCGAGGTAGGCCGCGCCGGTGTCGATGCAGGCGGCCAGCACCGACATGTTGAGAAAGGGCGAGCCGACGTTGATGACGATCTGGCTGCGCGTGGCGCGGATCAGGAACTTGGTTGCCTCGACGTCCATTGCGTCGAGGGCGTGGGCCTTGAGCTGGCCCGGCTGCTGCATGCTGCCCTTGTCCTCGATGGAATCGATGATGGCCTGGCACTTTGCGAGCGTGCGCGACGCAATGTGGATATTGCCGAGAAGGGCATTGTTCTGTGCGCACTTGTGCGCCACCACGTGAGCGACACCGCCCGCTCCGATAATCAGGACATTACGCTTCATTTACATCTCCCATCACTCTGGTTTGACCGCACTTCGTCAGGACAAGCTGCTGACGTAGTCGTCATACGAAAAATCGCGCACGAGGCGCACGCTGCCGTCCAGTTCGCGGACGGCGATGGCCGGCATGTGGATGCCGTTGAACCAGTTCTTCTTCACCATGGTGTAGCCGCCGGCATCTCCGATCGAGATACGGTCGCCGACCTGCAGCGGGCGGGCGAAACGGCCCTCGCCGAAGATGTCGCCGGCGAGACAGGTCTTGCCGCAGATCTGATAGACGTACTCACCCTGTCCATCGCCGATCGGCGCGGTTTCGCGGTAGATCAGCAGGTCGAGCATGTGGGCTTCGGTCGAGCTGTCGACCACCGCGAGCTGTTTGCCGTTGAAGCCGGTGTCGAGCACGCTGACTTCGAGCGTGGTGGTGTGGCGCACGGTGGCCTCGCCCGGTTCGAGATAGACCTGCACGCCCCATTTGCTGGAGAAGTGGCGCAGACGCTCGCAGAAGGCGTCGAGCGCATAGCCCGGCGAGGTAAAGCTGATGCCGCCGCCCAGGCTCACCCATTGCAGCCGCTGCAGGATTGCGCCGTAGCGGCGCTCGACCTCGCCCAGCAGCGCATCGAACCGCGCGAAATCGTCGTTCTCGCAGTTGTTGTGGATCATCACGCCGCTGAGACGATCGATCACCGACAGGATGCGGGCAGGATCGGATTCGCCCAGCCGGCTGAAGGGCCGCGCCGGGTCGGCGAGATCGAATCCGGCGCAGCTGACGCCCGGGTTCAGGCGCAGGCCCACCGGCTTGCCCATTGCGGCGGGTGCAAAGCGCTCGAGCTGATTGATCGAGTTGAAGATGATCTTGTCGCTGTGGGCGACGACTTCATCGATCTCGTGGTCGGCGAAAGCCACGCTGTAGGCATGGGTCTCGCCGCCGAACTTCTGCTGACCCAGTTTGACCTCGTACAGCGACGACGAGGTGGTGCCGTCCATGTGCTCGCGCATGAGATCGAACACCGACCAGGTCGCGAAGCACTTCAGCGCCAGCAGCACTTTTGCGCCGGACTGCTCGCGCACGCGGTCCATGATCTGGAGGTTGCGCAGCAGGGCCGACTTGTCGATGAGGTAGTAGGGGGTCGAGATCGTTTCTTGCATCAGGGTTCCTAGTGTTCGCTGGCGGTGACCTTGGTCCGGCTGCCGCGTTTCTTCGCGGCTCTCGTCTCGCCGAGATGATCGATGATCACCGCGTTCTGATCCGGAAACGTCGCCACCAGCGCGAGCTGGCCACCGACACTCTCCACGTAGTGCCGCAGGGTGGACAGGAGCATGTCGCTGCGCTTTTCGAGGCGCGAGATGGTGTCCTGCCCGACGCCCAGCGTCTCCGCCAGGTCTTCCTGGGTCCGTTTCGCGCGTTTGCGCAGTTCCTTCAACGTAGCCAGCGGCAGGGCGACCAGCTCAGTGCTTCCATTGCGGCCGGCAGGACGTACCGGATCCTCGTCGCCGTGCTTTCTTGCCATGCCGAAGTCTCTTCGATCGCTTAAGGAGGCTGGATTATGGCATTAAAACCATATGCTTTCAATGCCATGTGTCTCTGCCGGCGGGTGGGCGTCGTAATGCCTGGTGCCAATCGGGCGGCGCCGCAGGAAACGGGGTGCTGCGTCGCGGCAAACCTTGCATGCGTGTCACATTCGAGGACAAGAATCGTGCAGGTTCCGATCCTGGGCAGCGCATTCATGAGCATCAGACACAGTCTCGTATCCCTCATCGTCATCACCACTGCCTTGCTGATTTCGATCGGCGTGATCGGTGGCGGCCACTACCGTCATAACACCGAACTCATCCAGTCCCTGACCGACGATGCGATCCCCGGCGCATTGATTGCCGCCGACCTCAGTGCGGACCTCAAGCAGGCCGAGCTTGAACTGATCAAGCTGGTCATTGCGCCGACGCCGGACATCATCGAAAGCGTTGAGCGCAGCCTGCGCGCCCAGCATGCGCTGCTGGGCGAACGCCTCCGGTCCCTCAGCCAGCTTCCCTCGTCACCGACGGAGCGCGCCCTGATCGAGCATGCATCGCAGCGGCTCGCGGACTATCAGGCCTCGACCGAGGACATCGTCGGCCTGGCGCGCTCGGGGCAGCGCCTGCTGGCCGAGGCAAGCCTTTACGCCAATGCGGCGGAATATGAGCGTGAGCTGCAGCAAGTGCTGGACACGCTGCGCATCGAGAAGCGCAGAAGCAAGGATCAGGTCGTCGAGGTGCTGGAAGCGGGGCTCGATAAGACGATCTGGGTGCTGGGCGGAGCGGGAGGCCTGACCCTGCTCGTGCTGATCGCGCTCGTCATGCGCCTGCATCGCAACATCGTCACGCCGCTGCGGGCGATGGAAGGCACCATGGGCGCCATTGCGAACTCACTCGATTTCACCCAGCGTGTGCCGGTGACGCGAAATGACGAGATCGGTCAGTCGGTGCGGGCCTTCAATACGCTGCTCGATACCCTGCAGGCTAGCCTGGGGGCCATGATCGAGATCATCCGCAGCAACGAAGGTGCAACCGCCGAGATGCACCAATCGGCCCAGGTGGTTGCGCACATCGCCTCCGAAGGCAGCGGCTCGTCGAAACGTATCCAGCAAGCGGTGCGCTCGATACAGGAGCACATCCGGGAGATCGACCGGGAATCGCGTCAGGCCGGGCGGATCACCGAGGAGTCCAGCCAGGCGGCGACGTCGCGCAGTGCCGTCATCCGCGAGACGGCGAACCGCATCGAGGCGTTATCGACGTGCCTCGAAGGCGCGTCCGGTCAGGTGTTCACCCTGGCCCGGGAGGTAGGCGAGATTGAAAGCGTGGTGTCCGAAATTCGCCAGATTGCCGATCAGACGAACTTGCTGGCACTCAACGCGGCGATCGAGGCCGCCCGTGCAGGAGAAACCGGCCGGGGTTTCGCAGTGGTTGCGGATGAAGTGCGCAAGCTCGCCGAGCGCTCGGCCGCTGCGACGGAGTTGATCAACCAGCGCCTCGGTCGCATCCACCATGCATCCCATGAGTCCACCGCGCTGATGGAGCAGGTCGGCGTTGAAATGGCGCACAGCGTCACCCTGGCGCGCTCGGCGGGAGAGGCGATCGAGAGCATTGAGCGTTCGGCGGTCGGGGTCATCGAAGTGGTCGGCGAGATCATTCGCCTGGTGCAGATCGGCCAGGGCTCGAGTTCCGAGATCGTCGAGCAAGTGGGCACCATCGACGTACTGCTCGATCAGGCCCATTCGGCGGCGCGCCATACGAAGGGTGCCGCCGACCGCATCCGCGATATCTCGGTCGAGCTGGTATCGATCGTGTCCCGCTTCCGCATCGAAACGGCAAGCGCATCGGCACGCGGGTGAGTGCTGGGAGGCTGATGCAAGACCGGAAGGTGGCGCGCCGGCACGGGGTGATCCCGATCTCGGCGGCAGAGGCGGCCGTGGTGTGGTGCCATTTGCCGGGCGGCTTCTTCGATGTGACGGCGAAACGTCGGCTGATCGCCGACGGTCCATTTTCCTGCTGATCACGCAGCCCAACGCCAGGCATTGAAGGGCGGCGCCAGTGGCTGCGTGACCTCTTCGAGCGGCGGATGCTGCAGCACCCGCCGGAGAATGCGGTCTTCCAGCGCGGTGAAATCCGTGATCGCGCGCTCGCGCGGGCGGTCAAGTGGCACGGCCAGGTCGAGTGCCAGCTCGCTGTCCTCGATCAGCAGCACGCGATCAGCCAGGGCAATGGCCTCGGACACGTCGTGGGTGACGAGCAGGGCGGTAAAGCCTTGTGTCTGCCACAGGCGTTCGATCAGCGTATGCATCTCGATGCGAGTCAGTGCGTCGAGCGCGCCCAGCGGCTCATCGAGCAACAGCAGGCGGGGCTTGTGGATCAGTGCGCGGGCGAGGGCGACACGCTGGCGCTGTCCCCCGGACAGCCGTGAGGGCCACTCATCGGCGCGGTCGCTCAGGCCGACGTCGGCCAAGGCGGTCAGGGCCGCGGCACGTCGTTCGCGTGCCGAGCCGGGCAGGCCGAGGGCGACGTTGTCGGCGACGGTCTTCCACGGCAGCAGGCGCGCGTCCTGGAACATGATGCGTATCGCGTCGTGCGTCTCCCGTAGGGGGCGGCCATCGATCGCAATCGTCCCTGCCGTCGGCGACTCCAGGCCGGCCAACAGGCGCAGAAGGGTGCTCTTGCCGCAACCGCTGCGCCCGACGAGGGCGACGAACTGGCCGGCTGGGATGTCCAGGTCCAGGGACTGCAGGACCTGGCGGTCTCCATAGTGCTTGCTCAGGCCTTGCAGGCCGATGCGCACGCCGGTGGGGCGATGCGTCGCCGCACCGGTGGGCGCGGCCAGGGCGCGCACTTCATTCGAGTCGATGATGCCCATCGAGGGTTCTCCAGGGTCGTGGTGACAGCGGGCGGGTGTCAGTGCCCGGCGTAGGCCGTGTTCCAGCGCAGCAGTCGCCGCTCCAGCAGCCGAGCGGCGACGTCTGCCAGCTTGCCCAGCACGGCGTAGAGCAGGATGGCGGCGACGACGATGTCGGTCTGCAGGAACTCGCGGGCGTTCATGGCCATGTAGCCGATGCCGGAGCTGGCGGCGATGGTCTCGGCGACGATCAGCGTCAGCCACATGAAGCCGAGCGCGTAACGCACTCCGACCAGGATGCTGGGCAGCGCGCCGGGCAGGATCACGTGACGGAACAGCGACCAGCCCGACAGGCCGTAGGAGCGCCCCATCTCCACCAGCGCAGCATCCACCGAGCGGATGCCGTGGAAGGTGTTCAGGTACACCGGGAAGAACACGCCCAGCGCGACCAGGAACAGCTTGCCTTCCTCGCCGATGCCGAACCACAGGATTACCAGCGGGATGAGCGCGAGGTGAGGCACGTTGCGCACCATCTGCAGCGTGGTGTCGAACAGGTTTTCCGCCAGACGGTAGCCGCCGTTGATGAGGCCGAAGAAGAAGCCGATACCGCCGCCGATGGCGAAGCCGATCGCCGCGCGCACGAAGCTGGCCTGCAGATGCACGAACAACTCGCCGGAGGCGGCCAGAGTCCAGGTTGCGGCCAACACGGCCGAGGGCGCGGGCAGGATCCGCGTGGACAACCAGCCAAGCTGGGCGGCGACCTGCCAGCCTGCGAGGATGGCGAAAGGGACCAGCCAGGGGCCGACGCGGCGCAGCGCACGGCCTGCGGCAAATGGTTTCGGAGTGGTCACGGTCGCTGTCCCCGGGTCAGCTTTGCGCAGCCTTGGGCGCCTGCGCATAGCCGACGATCTCGCCCATCGGCGCGACGCGGCGCCTGGATGCGCCAGGTGGCGCCAGCTGGGCAGTGTCGCGGCCGGCCAGCGGCAAGTGGGGGAAGACCAGCTCGGCGAAGCGGTAGGCCTCTTCCAGGTGCGGATAGCCGGACAGCACGAAGGTGTCGGCCCCGAGCGCGGCGTATTCCTTGATGCGCTCGGCGATGATCTTGCCGTTGCCCACCAGGGCGGTGCCCGCGCCGCCTCGCACCAGCCCGACGCCCGCCCACAGGTTAGGGGCGATTTCAAGCTTGCTGCGGTCGCCGCCGTGCAGTTCGCGCATGCGGCGCTGGCCTTCGGAGTCCATCTGGCCGAGCGCGCGCTGTGCGGTGGCGATGGTGTCGTCGTCGAGCTGGCTGATCAGTTCGTCCGCTGCCTGCCAGGCTGCCGCCTCGGTCTCGCGCGGGATCACGTGCAAGCGCATGCCGAACCGCACCTGACGGCCTTCCTTCTCGGCGCGCTCTCTGACATCGGCGAACTTTCGCGCCACCTCGGACGGCGGTTCGCCCCAGGACAGGTAAAGCTCGACATGTCTGGCTGCGGTGTCGTGCGCGCGGTTCGAGGAGCCGCCGAAGTAAAGCGGCGGATACGGCTGCTGCACCGCCGGGAAGAGCTGGCGCGCGCCCTTGACCTCGACATGCCGGCCCTTGTAGTCGACCGTTTCGCCTGCCAGCAGGCGCTTCCATACCTCGAGGAACTCGTCGGCATGATCGTAGCGTTCGTCGTGGCCCAGGAAGATGCCGTCGGCCTCGAGATCAGAGGAGTCGCCGCCGGCCACGAGATTGATCAGCAGCCGGCCATCGGACAGGCGGTCGAAGGTGGCGGTCTGGCGCGCGGCAACGGTCGGCGACGTGGTGGCCGGCCGCAGTGCGACCAGGAATTTCAGCGTGCGCGTGACCGGGATCAGGCTGGAGGCCACCACCCAGGCGTCCTCGCAGGCACGCCCGGTCGGAATCAGCACGCCGCCGTAGCCCAGGCTGTCGGCCGCCTGTGCGATCTGCTTCAGGTAATCGTGGTCGACTGCGCGTGCGCCGTGCGCGGAGCCGAGGTAGCGTCCGTCACCGTGGGTTGGCAGGAACCAGAAGATGTCGAGTGGCTTATGTTGAGGCATGGTGGAGGTCCGGTTTCGTGGATCAATCAGTGTGCCGGACGCCACACGACCGATGCGACGTCGAGCTTTTTCGGGATCAGCTTCAGCCCGGTGAGGGTGTCGGCCATCTGCTGCTGGTGGCGGATCACATCGTCGGTCAGTGGCTTGACGCCATAGCCGTAGCGCGAGATCGACACAGCGGCCACGTCGACCGGCAGGCCGATCTGCGGCGCAACGATGGCGGCGGCCTCCGCCTGGTTGCCGCCGACCCACTCCCCGGTTTCGTTGATCGCCTCCAGGGCGGAGGCCAGCACCTGCGGATGCTTCTGTACGAAGGGGCGTGAGGCGATGTAGAAGTTGTAGTTGTTCGCGATGCCCGTGCCGTCGGCCAGGATGCGCGCATCGAGTTGCGCTTCGGCCGCAGCCCCGAAGGGGTCCCAGATCACCCACGCGTCGACCGCGCCGCGCTCGAAGGCAGCGCGGGCGTCGGCCGGCGGCAGGAACGCCACCTCGACATCGCTGTACTTCAGATTGACCGATTCCAGCGCCTTCACCAGCAGGTAATGCACGTTGGAGCCTTTGTTCAGCACCACGCGCCTGCCTTTCAGATCGGCCAGCGACTTGATCGGAGAATCCTTCGGTACGAGCACCTTCTCCGCGCGTGGCGCGGGTGGTTCGTTGCCGACATAGACGAGGTCCGCGCCTGCAGCCTGGGCGAACACCGGCGGCGTCTCGCCGACCACGCCCAGGTCGATGCTGCCGACGTTGAGCCCCTCGAGCATCTGCGGGCCGGCAGGGAATTCGGTCCACGTTACCTTCACGCCCTCGGCCTTCAGGCGTGCTTCGAGATTGCCGCGCGCCTTTACGATCGAGAGTGTCGAGCCCTTCTGCCAGCCGATGCGGATCTCGGGGGTGTTGGCGAGCGCAGCAGGGGTCGAGAGCGCGATCGGTGCTGCCGCTGCTGCGAGCAGCCCCTTGAGAACGGAACGCCGAGAGAGGGCGCTGGACGAAGTGGACATGATTGGACTCCTGATGTGTGTCGGGGAAGGGGGCCGTGGCCGACGGGTCTGTGGGCCCGGTTGTCGGAGCGCATTAGACGACGCGTTCAGCCCGCCATCGAACCAAGAAAAACCGCTTTGCTTATCGACGGTCTCGTGGAATCGTTTGCAGATTCCGGTCTTTGGCCGTTGGCGAATGCAATCGCCAGGCGCTTTGGCGCGCGCGTCCGCACGGCGGGGCAGACTCATTCAAGGAAGTATCCATGGCGGATTTCCTGGGCAGTTTCCTGCTGGCGGCCGCGCTGACGCCGGGGCATGCGCTGTCGGCCGTCCCTAATCGACAAGCCTGAATACCTCAGCAGAATTTCTTCGTTGGGTTTCGTCGGCGGATAAGAGAGCATCCGCCGCCTCGACTCTTTGCGGAGAATTCACATGCGCGCTCCCGTTCGCGCCCTTGGCGCCGTTGTTGCGGCCTCGGCGCTTCTTTCAACTTCCCCGGTACAGGCCGAGGCGGGCGACCGCCAGGTGCGCGTCTGGGCGGCGACTTGCGCCGCCTGCCATGGCACGGATGGCCATGCCCAGGCCGGCATGACGAGTCTGGCTGGACGTGACGCCGACGATCTCTACGCGCTGCTCAGCGACTTCAAGAGCGGTGTTCGCCCGGCGACGGTCATGCACCAGCACGCCAAAGGGTATTCCGACGATGAACTGAAGCGGCTGGCCCAGTGGTTTGCCGCCCAACCGAAGCGCTGAGGTGGATGCTCATGAATACGATTGATCGCCGCGGATTCATCAAGGCTTCCGCCGGTCTGGCGGCTGCACTGGGCGCTGGCCTCGGCGCCGGTGCGTGCGCGACACCGGTGGGGCGCGCGTCGCTGGGGCGCGTCGTCGTCATCGGCGGCGGCTTCGGCGGCGCCACGGCCGCCAAATATCTGAAGAAGTGGGAGCCCCGCCTCGAGGTCACGCTGGTTGAACGCAACCAGAATTTCGTCTCCTGCCCGATCAGCAACCTGGTGCTGGCCGGTGTCAAGCAGATCGAGGACATCACCATCGCCTACGACGGCCTGGCCAAGTACGGCGTACGCCTTGTGCGCGACGAGGCCGTGGCCATCGATGTCGACAAGCGCGAGGTTCGACTCGCCAAGGGCGACCCGTTGCCGTGGGACCGGCTCATCGTCGCGCCCGGCATCGATTTCCTCTACGACCAGATTCCCGGTCTCGACAGCGTCGAGGCGCAGCAGCAGGTCCTGCATGCGTGGAAGGCAGGGGCGCAGACCGTAGCGCTGCGCAAGCGTCTCGAAGAGTTGCCCGATGGTGGCGTCTTCGCGATCTCGATCCCGAAGGCGCCCTACCGTTGCCCGCCGGGACCGTACGAGCGCGCCAGCGTGATCGCCAACTATTTCAAGCAGCACAAGCCGCACGCCAAGGTGCTGATCCTCGACGGCAACCCGGACATCACCTCGAAGAAGGCGCTGTTCCTGCAGGCCTGGGAGGAGCGCTACAAGGGCATCATCGAGTACCGTCCGAACAGCGTGCTGCAGGATTTCGACCTGCGCGGCAATGTCGCGAAGCTCGAGTTCGACACTGTTCGGGCCGACCTCTTCAACGTCATTCCACCGCAGCGCAGCGGACGTATCGCCACCCCTTTAGCCAATGTCGGAGGCCGTTGGGCAGGCGTCGATTTCCGCAGCTTCGAATCGACCGCCGTTCCAGGCGTGCATGTGATCGGTGATGCGACGGCTTCGGCGCCCGGCATGCCGAAGTCCGGCTTCATGGCCAACAACCACGCCAAGGTGGCGGCGGATGCGGTCATCGCCAGCCTCACCGGACTCCCGCCGAATCCGACGCCGATCATCGCCAACACCTGCTACAGCTTCGTTTCCGATCGCGACGTGGTGCATGTGGCCTCGGTGCACAAGTTCGATACGCAGGAAAACACGCTCCTGCCGGTCAAGGGTGCGGGCGGGCTATCCGCGGTCGCCAACGATCTCGAAGGCAAATACGCACTGGCCTGGGCCCGCAACATCTGGGCCGATGCGCTGACCTGATCCGCGATTTAAACTTGCTGGCAGAGGAGGTAGGAATGGAAGACCAAGCCGACGGCGTGCAGCCGGCCCTTGCGCAGCGCGCGCGGGCATTTCTCGACCGCTTGCCGCTCGGGCGCGGGGGCGGGCGACAGTTGCGCCGACTGTCGGAAGGTGGCGTGGTGGGCGACTGGTTCGGCTGCGAACTGTCGAGTGTCTTCCAGCCGATCGTGCGGCCCGCCGACGGTAGCACGATCGGCTACGAGGCCTATCTGCGCATCCTTGGCAGCGGCGAGCGCGCACTTTCGCCGTGGGCCCTGTTCTCCTCGAACGCGGACGATGACCGCCTGGTGGCGCTGGATCGCCTGGCGCGGACCGTCCATGCGCTGAACTTCCTGGCCTCGGTCGAAGGTGACGGCTTGCTCTTCCTCAACGTTCACGGCCGCCTGCTGGCCGCCGTCAGCAGCGACCACGGTGCTGCATTCCGCAAGGTGGTCGATGCGCTGGGCCTGCCGCCGGAGCGTATCGTCATCGAGACTCCGCTCGAGGCCAGCAGCCAGCCGGACCTGCTGGCCTTTGTCCTGCGAAACTACCGCAACAACGGCTTCCAGGTTGCCATCAATGTCGAGTCGCCGATGCAGTGGCAGACCCTCTCCGGCCTGGTGCCGGCGCAGTTCGTGAAAATCGACAGCGCTCGCCTGTTCATTGCCGAAGACTGGCAGGCGCGCCTGGGGTGGCTGGTGAGCTTGCGCGAACGTGCGAACGTCGTCGTGACGCGACTCGAGCACAAACTGGACGGTGTTCCGGATGAGACCCTGCTCGCCCAAGGGTACGCCTATGGCCTGCCGGCCCCGCGCGCTGCGATCACGCGCGCGGAGCGCTACGCCCTCGATCGCTTCGCCTTCTAAAGGGTACGACGGTGAAAGATGCGTCCTGTCCGCCGCGCACGCGGCACGTTGTCATTGTCGGCGGTGGGTTCAGCGGCACGCTGACTGCGGTCCATCTGCTGCGTGAGGCAGCGCCGGAGCAGGTTTGCATCACCTTGATCGAGCAGCATGCGCGTGCTGCCCGCGGGTTGGCGTATCGCATCTGGGATGACAGCATGCTGCTCAACGTGCCCGCCGGCAACATGAGCGCACTCGCTGAGGAGCCAGGGCATTTCCTGACCTATTGCCGCGACATCGATCCGGCCTTCAATGAGGGGTCGTTCGTTCCTCGCCGCCTCTTCGGAGACTACCTGGAGCACACGCTGCGCGTTGCTGAGCTCTGCAGCGCAACGTCGTTCACACGCGTTCGTGCCGAGGCCGTGGCGGTGCGGCGAATGCCGGCATTGCGACGCTTCGAGATCAGTTTGGACAATGGTGCTGCGCTCGCGGCCGATCAGGTGGTACTCGCGCCCGGACATGTGGCGACGCAGACCTTGCCCGTCGCTGACGCATTGGCCGGATCGGGTCGCTATGTGGGCAACCCTTGGGATTACGGGGCGATGGATCATGTTCCCGGCGGACAGACCGTTGCGGTGCTTGGCACCGGGCACACCGCGATTGACGCACTGTTCCGCCTGACCAGCCGCGATGACGCGCGCAAGGTCTATCTGCTGTCACGTCGCGGTCTGCTGCCCAAGGGGCACCGTACTCGCCCGCAGCCACCCGCGACGATGGCCTTTCCAGACTATCTGGAGGGGCTGGAGCCGACCACCTTCGCCTACCTGCGAGCCATCCGGCGCCAGATTCGCCTGCTCCAGCAAGAGGGACAGAACTGGCGGGATGTGATCAACGGGCTGCGCCCTCACACCGCCGAGCTCTGGCGCAGGCTGCCGTATGGGGAACGACGACGTTTCCTCTCGCGTGTCGGGCCATGGTGGGACATCCACCGCCATCGTCTCGCGCCGACGGCCTATCGGCGCCTGCAAGGCCTGCTCGATTCCGCGCAGGCCGAGGTCCTTGCCGGGCAGGTCATCGGCATGCAGGTGCAAGGCCAGGGCGTCCGCGTGAAGCTGAAGCCGCGTGATGGCGGCCCGGTGCGCGAACTCGAGGTGGCCGCCGTGGTGAATTGCACCGGCCCCGACTACGACGTCACGCGTCTCACGGCGTCGCGTCTCATCGTGCAACTGCGGGAAGAGGGCTATCTGCGGCCGGATCCGCTGCACATCGGGATCGAATTGGATGAGCACTACAACGTGATCGGCAGGGATGGCTACCGGGTAGCGGGACTGCATTACGTCGGCCCCATGCTGCGAGCGCGCTACTGGGAGGCGATCGCCGTTCCGGAGTTGCGTCGTCACACGCAGGACCTCGCCCGCCATCTGCTGGAACGCCCGGCCTGAAGTCCGGCCCTCCACGGCTGAAGCCTTTCAGATGAGGGCTTGCACGAGGCCGATGGAAGCGCACGCAGCGATTACGCTCATGACGTCCTGCTTGTACTTCCACAGTGCGATGAAGGCTCCCAGCGAAATCAAGGCGTAGAACCATTCGAAGCCACCTGAGAATGGTGCAGCCTCGGTCGCGTGCGGGAAGATCACGTGCCAGCCGAAGAACAATGCAAGGTTGAGTATCACCCCGACCACGGCGGCCGTGATGCCGGTGAGCGGTGCGGTGAATTTCAGGTCGCCGTGGGTGGACTCCACCAGCGGCGCCCCTGCGAGAATGAATACGAAGCTCGGCAGGAAGGTGAAGAAAGTGGCCACCGATGCGCCGACGAAGCCCGCCAGCAACAGGGCATCGGGACCGAAGATTTCCTTGGTCCAGGCACCCACGAAGCCGACGAAGGCGACCACCATGATCAGCGGCCCGGGCGTGGTCTCGCCCAGGGCCAGACCATCGATCATCTGTGTGCCGGTGAGCCAGCCGTAGGTGTCGACGCCGCCCTGATAGACGTAGGGCAGCACGGCATAGGCACCGCCGAAGGTGACGAGCGCGGCCTTGGTGAAGAACTCGCCCATGGTACGCAGCACCGGTTCGTCGAGCACGGCCATCGCCGCGCCCCAGAGGATCGCCGCCGCAACAATCAGTGTGACGAGGTAGGTCCAGCTGAAGCGCGTATGGGGCAGGGGTGGAGTGTTGTCATCGATCAGGGCGGGGCCGTAGTCCTTGTCGGCGCCAGCATGTCCGCCGCCGACCCTGAACTTGTCCGGCGCCAGTTTGCCGCCGAGCGCGCCGAGCAGGCCGGCGCCGACGACGATGTAGGGAAAGGGTATGCCGAAGATGAAGATGGCCACGAAGGACACCGCCGCGAGCGCCCACAGCAGCCGGTTCTTCAAGGCCCGCGAGCCGATGCGCCAGGCGGCGAACACCACAATCGCCACCACCGCAGGCTTGATGCCATTGAAGATGCCCTGCACGAGAGTCAGGTCGCCGAAGGCCAGGTAGATGTAGGTCAGCGCTGCCAGGATGAACAGCGATGGCAGCACGAACAGCGTGCCGGCGACGATGCCGCCCCAGGTCCGATGCAGCAGCCAGCCGATGTAGATGGCAAGCTGCTGCGCCTCGGGCCCGGGCAGCACCATGCAGTAATTGAGCGCATGCAGAAAGCGCCGCTCCGAGATCCAGCGCCGATTCTCGACCAGCTCCTGATGCATGATCGCGATCTGCCCGGCAGGGCCGCCGAAGCTGATGAAGCCGAGCTTCAGCCAGAACAGGAAGGCTTCGCGGAAGGAGGGCTGGGCGGGGTGCTGAGTCAGCGGTGGGCTGGCATTCATGTCGGTTGGTCCTCCTGGTCCCCGATTGTCGCTGACTTGATGCTGCGCGGCGCGCCGCTATGCGATTCAGCGCTTGTGCAGCCAGCGGGCGTACAGCCACCGTGCCGCATGGTCGAGCGCGAAACCCAGCGCGCCGATGATCAGGATCGCCGCCATCAGGTCTGGGTAGGCGAGGCGGTCGCGGGCGTCGAGAATGAAATAGCCCAGCCCGGCCGACACCCCGAGCATCTCCGCGGGCACCAGAATGATCCAGATGATGCCGATCGCGAGCCGCACCCCGCTCAGGATGTGGGCGACGATGCCCGGCAGCACGACGCGGAAGATGGTCTCGAAGCGGGTGGCAGACAGGCTGCGTGCGAGCATCAGCCAGTTGCGATCGAGCTGCGCGACGCCGGCCGCGGTGTTGAGCAGGATCGGCCACACGGCAGCGAAGGCGAGCAGGAAATACACCGGCGCGTCGCCCACGCCCAGCACCATGACTGCGATCGGCATCCACGACAGTGGCGAGATCATGCGCAGGAACTGGAACAGCGGCGTGGTCGTCTGCGCGAACACGCGCGACACGCCGGTGAGGATGCCCAGCGGCACGCCGATCGCGAGCGCCACCCCGAGGCCGACTGCCACCCGCTGCAGGCTGACGCCGATGTGATCCCACATCAGCGGGTCGACCACCAGCCTGGCAAGTGCCCGTAGTGCCTCCACCGGAGCGAAGTTGGCGAGGATTGGCGTGTCGGTGGCCAGCAGCAGGGTGGCTACCGCCCACAGGGCGGCAGCCAGCGCGAGGCCGAGGACGGGGAGGGTCAGCGGTGTGGGCATGCGCATCAGACCACGATGGTTTCCTGCCGCAGCAGGTTGGCCGGCAGGCCAAAGACCTGCGGACCGCCTACGGCGTCGATTGCCACGCGCACGAAGCGGTCATCGACCAGGTCGCGCGCCACGAAGGCTGGGTCGAGCTTGGCGAGGAAACTCGCATCGCCTTCGACCTTGGTGGTGAGCAGGCTGCGCACCAGCTCTTCGGTGTAGGACGGGAAGGGGTAGGGCTGGAAATCGATGCGGCGCTGGTGCCAGCCCTTGTTGCGGGCCACGCCGCTGTCCTCGTAGATCTTGTAGTCGGTGGCGGACAGCACCTTCGCCAGCACCTCGACCGTGTGCGGCGTGTAGCGGTTGTCGCCATTGGCGGCAAGTAGCTTGGCCGCCTCGAGCTGGTTGCCGCGCGTCCACAGCTGGGCCTTGACGATCGCGTTGGTGACGCGCTGGGCCCACTGCGGGCGTTCGGCGATGTCGCGTTCGGACAGGAAGGTCACGCAGCAGGCGTGGTCCTTCCAGACGTCGCCGGAGAAGCGCAGCACCTTGCCGACCTTGTTGATCTCGGCCGCGGCATTGAAAGGGTCGGCGACGATGAAGCCGGCGATGCCCTTGCCGGCCAGCGCCGACACCATCTCCGCCGGCGGCAGCACGATCAGGTTGACCTCGTTGGCTGCGATCGAGGTGCCGCGCGGTCGGGTCACCGCGGTCAGGCCGTTGGCCACCAGCAGCTTCTGCAGCAGGATGTTGTGGATCGAGTACCAGAACGGGATCGCTACCGTCTTGCCGCCGAGGTCCGTCACCTTGTTGATGTCGTGTGCGACGGTCAGCGCCGAGCCGTTCATGTGGTTCCAGGCCACCACTTTGGCCGGGAAGTTGGTGCCGTAGCGCACCCACAGGGTCGTCGGCGACAACAGGTGGATGACATTCACCTGGCCGGAGACGAAAGCCTCGACGATCTGCGCCCAGCTTCGGAAAAGGCGCGGCGCTTCGGTGCGCAGGCCTTCGGCTTCGAAGAGCTTGCGCGCATGCGCGACCAGTAGCGGCGTCGCATCGGTGATCGGCAGGTACCCGATCCTGACCGGCACGTCGTCACCTTTGGCGGCCTGTGCCATGGCGTCGCCCGCGCGCAGCATGGGCACGGCGAGGCCTGCGCCGGTCAGGGCAGACAGGCGCAGGAAGTCGCGGCGGGTCATGCCGCAGCCGCAGTCGGACGACAGGCAGATGTGGGGTCGGGTGGCGGGTTTGTAGTCCATGGTTTGTAGTTCCTGTTCAGGAGTCGTTCGGCGCTGGCGCGAGCGTGGCGGCAGCGCCCTCGGCCGTTGCGCGCAGGGCAGTCAGGACCTGCATCCGCAGCGTGGTGACCGCTGCGGGGTGGTCTTCGCGCGGATGCGGAATGTCGACCGCCCACTCACGGTGGATGTGGCCGGGTTTGCCGGCCATCAGCAGAATGCGATCGGCGACGAGGATGGCCTCGTCGATGTCGTGGGTGACGAGCAGCACGGCCGCATGCCAGCGGTGAACGACCTCCACCAGCAGCCGCTGCATTTCGGCGCGGGTGATCGCGTCCAGGGCCGAGAAGGGCTCGTCGGCGAACAACAGCTCGGGCTCCCGGGCCAGCGCGCGGGCCAGCGCGACACGCTGGGCCTGCCCGCCGGACAGCTCGGCGGGCCAGGCCTGCTCGCGCCCAGCCAGACCAACGGCGGCCAGCGCCTCCTGCACGCGCGCCTTGCGGGCGGCGGCGTCGATGGCGGGCTGGTGCTTGAAGTCCAGCCCGAAGCTGGCGTTATCGAACACGTTCAGCCAGGGCAGCAGGCTGGCCTGCTGAAACACCAGCGCGCTGCGTGGATGCGGCTGGTGCAAGGGCTGGCCAAGAAAGCGCACTGCCCCGGCTCTGGCTGTTTCCAGGCCGGCGAGCACGCGCAGCAAGGTCGATTTGCCGCAGCCGCTGCCACCCAGCAGGCAGACGATCTCGCGCCGACCGATGCCGATCGAGACGTCCTCGAAGGTGGGGCCGGCTTTCGCGTAGGCGAAGGACAGGCGCTCCGCGGAGAGCACCTGTTCGCCGGCGGGATCCCTGCCGAGGGTTGAGGCAAGCGGCTGCGGCGCGTTCATGCTTTGCAGGCTCCGGCCTGCTTGGCGAGTTCGCCCTGCAATTGCGTGAGGCTGGGGGTGATCACCGGGATGAAAGCACCCTCTACCCAACGCCGCGCGAAGTCACGGTTCTGGTCGCGCAGGTAGGCGCGTCCTCCGCTGGCGTCGAGTTCCAGCCCGAGCGCGCTCTGCACGATCTCGGCAAGCCGGATGCGGATGCGGAACAGCGCGGCCGGCTCGGCCACGAAGCGGCGGCTCGCCAGCCCGTCGCGGACCGCGCCGACGAGTTGTTCGAGTTCGGCCGAGACTTCGCCGACACGCGGCAGCAGGATGCGATGGGCACCCTGGCCGTGCTGGGCGGCGGTGCGCAGCGCCACGCGCGCAAGGCCGATCGACATCCCCAGTTGCAGTGACAGGAAGGCCGGACGCACGCCGGGGCAGAAACTGCGCGCATCCTCGTGCAGCACGTGCTCGGGGCCGATGTCGGCGGCGCTCACATCGATGGCCGCGGTGTTGCTGCCGCGCAGCGCCACCAGGTCGAGGTCCGCGCTGCGCGCCACGCCTTGCTGGCTGTCGGTGAGCGCGACGACCATCGGTGTTGCGCCATCGCTGCGTTCGACAGCGGCCGCGACGATGAAGCCGGCCTTGCGCAGGTTTGTCACCCACGGCAGACGGCCATCGAGCTCCCAACGCGCACCGTGCTGCGTCGCCCGCAGCTGCAGCGATTCGATGCCCGAGAGGAACTTCATCGCGTTCGACAGTCCGGTGGCGCCGGCGAATTCGCCCGTCAGCAGTGCCGGCAGCCAGCGCTCGCGCAGTTGCGTGTTGGGCGACTGCAGCAGGTATTCGATGAAGGTGCGCTGGCCCCAGAACACGAAGGCTGCGGTCAGCGAGCGCTCGGCAATGGCGGCGATCGCCTCGACGCCGTCGAAGGTGGCGCCGCCGTCCCCGCCCAGAGACTGGGGCACGCCGATGCGAAACAGCCCGCGCCGGCCCAGTTCCGGGACGAGCTGGTCGGCGTCGGCCGCACCGAGGTTGTAGGCCTCGGCGTTGATGGAGAACCAGCTGAGGTCGGCGTCGACCGCATCGATGCGCGCGTTCATGGCTGCAGTACCCCCGGGCGGAAGTCCTGCAGCTGCGGGTTGATCTCGCTGGCCGCCAGGTTGTTGGCGAAGTTGCAAAGCGTCGCCAGGCTGATGCCGAGCACGACTTCGAGCGCTTGGGCTTGGTTGAAGCCTGCGTTGAGGAAGGCCTTCAGTTCGCCATCGCCGACGTTGCCGCGACTGACGATGACCGCGCGGGTGAAGGCGACGAGTGCGTCATAGCGCGGATTGCCGGTGGCGCCGCGCTGCTGCAGTGCCACCACCGTGGCGCGTTCGAAGCCCGCCTTCTTCAGCGCGATCGCCGAATGTCCGCTCACGCAGAACTCGCAGCCGTGCACGCTGGCGGCGGTGATCTGCACCACTTCGCGCTCGGCCAGCGTCAGGCTGGCGCGACCATTGATCTCGCCGACGGTGAAGTAGGTTTCCACCGCGGTGGGTGCGTTGGCCAGCACGCCGATCAGGTTGGGCACGAAGCCGTTGTTGGCGAGTGCGCGCTCGATGAAAGGACGGCTGGCTTCGGGGGCCGTTTCGAGGCTTTGCAGGGGCAGGCGGGACATGGTGTTCGATCCGTATTGGAAAACCGGCGCAATTGTGCTGAAGCAGGGCCACGGATCGAACCAAGAAAATCTGCTTTGCTTATCACCGGTGAGTGCATATCGATGTGACGATCGGCGCGGTGCCGGCCACCTCCGGGATAGAGCCCTTGAGGTGACCGGCCGCCCCGAGGGTTTCGCAACTCAGACTCCAATCGGTTACAGCCTGAACAGCCGCGCTGCGTTGCCATACAGCGCCTTGTCGAGCGCCGAAGCGTTCAGTCCCAGCGCCAGAAAATCGTCGATCGACTGGCGGATCGGGCGGAAGGGGTAGGACGAGCCGAACAGGAGCTGGTCGGCCATGAAGCCGTTTGCCGCCTCGACATAGCCCTTGCTGCCAGCGACGAACAGGTACATGTCGGGCACGAGGTGGATGTTCTCGTAGCGAAAAGCGAGACCAATGGCCTGCGCCATGTTCGGCCACCAGCCGTGGTAACAGACGATGGGCAGTTGCGGAAACGCGCGTGCCACGTTGGCCAGCGGCGCCGGATCGTTGAAGCGCGGGTCGGGCGTGGTCGGGCCGGTCATCAGGAACACCGGCACGCCCAGCTGTGCGCACACCTCGTAGATGGGAAAGTAGGCTGGGTCGTCGACATGGCGCGCCGGGCTGCCGAAGCCCGGCTCGATGTCGATGCCCGCCAGCCCGAGTTCGCGGATCGCGCGTTCGGCTTCATCCACCGCGGCACGGCCCTGGATCACCGGATCGACGCCGGCGATGCCGAGCAGCTCGTCGTGGCCGTGCGTGATGCGGTGGATCAGCTCGATCGGCAGGTGCTGGGCGGGCGTGTGGCGGCCGACGACGACCGCCTTGGTCAGACCGGCCTCGCGTACTTCGGCGAGGAAGCCGTCCTGCGTGTGCGAGCGGGTGAAGTGTTCATCACTGCCGCGGGTGCCCACGCGCCGGTTGAGCCAGCGCGCGGTCTCGTACTCGGGCGTGCCGGGCGTGGCGCCGAAGAAGTCGTGCAGGAAGGCCGGGCGGCAGCGCAGGTCGATGACTTTCATGCGGCCTCCTTGATCGGGGTCTTGACCGTGCTGGCGTCGAAGGGCCCGCCGGTGATGACCTGGTCCTGAGTCGTGACCGGCGCCTTGCCCGGCAGCAGCGGGAACACCAGCTCGGCGAAGCGCCAGGCTTCCTCAAGGTGCGGATAGCCGGAGAGCACGAAGCTGTCCACACCGAGGTCCGCATACTCCTTCAGGCGTGCGGCTACCGTTTGCGGATCGCCCACCAGCGCGGTGCCGGCACCGCCGCGCACCAGGCCGACGCCCGCCCACAGGTTGGGACTGACTTCCAGCCTGTCGCGCCGGCCGCCGTGCAGCGCAGCCATGCGGCGCTGGCCTTCGGAATCCATCGAGGCGAAGCGTGCCTGCACCTTGGCGATGGTCTCGTCGTCCAGCCGGCTGATCAGCCGGTCGGCCTCGGCCCAGGCTTCCTCGTTCGTCTCGCGCACGATCACGTGCAGGCGCACGCCGAAGCGCACCTTGCGCCCGCGTTCGGCGGCGCGCGCACGCACGTCGGCGATCTTCTCGGCCACTGCCGCGGGCGGTTCGCCCCAGGTCAGGTAGGCGTCGACCTGCTCGGCCGCGAGATCGTGTGCGGCGTTTGACGAGCCGCCGAAGTAGAGCGGCGGATGGGGCCTCTGCACTGCCGGGAACAGCAGTTGCGCGCCTTCCACTGTGTGATGCTCGCCAGCGTAGTCGACCGTTTCGCCCTGCAACAGGCGGCGCCAGATGGTCAGGAACTCGCTCGCCTCGTCATAACGCGCATCGTGGTCGAGGAAGATGCCGTCGCCGGCCAGTTCGGCCGAGTCGCCGCCTGCGACCACGTTCAGCAGCAGCCGGCCGCGGGTGGCCTGGTCGAGCGTGGCCGCCATGCGCGCCGCCGCCGTCGGCTTGGTCAGCGCGGTGCGCAGCGCGACCAGCAGCTTCAGCTTGCGCGTCACCGGGGCCACGCTGCCCGCGACGACCCAGGGGTCGAGGCAGCCGCTGCCGGTCGGGATCAGGATGCCGTCGTAGCCAAGGTTGTCGGCAGTCACCGCGATCTGCTGCATGTATTCGATGGTGACCGGGCGACCGGAGTTGGATTTGCCGAGATAGCGGGTGTCACCCGAGGTGGGCAGGAACCAGAAGATGTCGAGACTCATTGGCTTGGTCTCCGTTCAGGCGGCAGCACGCACGAAGCTCGGCTGGCTGGAGCCGATGCTCGCGCGTTTGCGCAGGAAGGGGCGCGCACGCTCGGCGGCAAGATCGATGCGTGCCTGCAGCGCCGGGCTGGTGATCTGGTAATCCTGGATCTCAGCCTCGCTGCCATACACGCCGATCGGCAGGGTGTGGGCCTGGAAGAAGCTGAACAGCGGGCGGAACTGGTGTTCGAGCACCAACGCATGGCGGTCGCTGCCGCCGGTGGCAGCGAGCAACACGGGGACATCGATCAGCGCGTTCTGGTCGACGAAGTCGAACAGGTGCTTGAACAGGCCGGTGAAGGACGCCCGATACACCGGGCTGGCCACCACTAGGAAGTCCGCCGATTCGATCGCGGCGATATCGGCCTTGACGTCGTCCGGCAGTTGCGACGGATAGAGCGCGCCCGCCAGCTTGGGGCCTATGGCGCCGAGTTCGATCAGGCGCACATCGATCGGCGCCTGATCGCCCAGGGCGTCGATCAGGGCTTCGACCACGGTCAGGGTGCGGGAGGGGCGCTGCAGCCCACCGGAAACGGCGACAACCTTGATTTGCTTGCTCATGCTTTCACCTTCGTCTGTTGTGTGAGTCGTGCCGGAACTGGCACTCAAAGGTGCTTTAGCACGAGCTGTGCCAGATAAAAGAAATAATGAAAACAGTAGCTTGGGTGTTTCATGGGTGGGATTCTGCTGCCTGCGCAGCAGTTCCGGCCAGCCGGCTGGTGATCAGGCAACAGCCGGCTGGCCGGAATCCATCACACCGCGAACGACAGCGACGCGAAGTCGACGGGTTCGAGCGGGCGCGGCCTGGCCGCCAGTTCCCCGGTCAGATCCAGGTAGTCGAGTTGCTCGCCATGCAGCAAGGTGAGCGCCCGTGCCTGTGCGTGGCTCAGTTCCACGGCGGCCCGATCGCGGGGCCGGGGCAGTCCGACCTCGATCTCGCCGGCGATGCGTCCCGGGTTGGCCGACATCACGAAAATCCGATCGCTCAGGTACGCCGCTTCGTCGATATCGTGCGTCACCAGCAGCAGCGTCGTACCGTGGCGTTCGGCCAGCGAAAGCAGCAGGTCCTGCAGGCGCATGCGGGTGAAGGCATCGACCGCGCTGAACGGTTCGTCGAGCAGGAGCAGGGCGGGCTGGGCGAACAGCCCGCGTGCAATCGCCGCACGTTGCGCCATGCCGCCGGACAACTGCTTCGGATAGGCGTCGGCGAAATCCGCCAGGCCGACCTCGGCGAGCAGTTCTCTGACTCGCGGATGGCCGCCGCCGCCTCGCCCGGCCTCGAAGCCGACGTTGTCGGCTACGGTCAGCCAAGGCAGCAGGCGCGGCTCCTGGAAGATGAAGCCGACGTCGGGCGAATGCAGGTGCGGCGCGGCGCCCTTGATGCGGACGGTGCCGCGGTAGTCTTCATCCAGCCCGGCGACGATGCGCAGCAGCGTGCTCTTGCCGCAGCCGCTGGGGCCGAGCAGGCTGACGATCTCGCCGGGCCGGATGTCGAAGCGGACGCCGTCGATCACCGAGCGCGACTGGAAGCGCTTGTCGCTGACGTTCAGCGCAAGAAGGGGTTCGGACATTGTCGTGCCTCCTCAGGAACGCTTACCGTCATAAACGTCACGCCACGCCAGCAGCCGGCGTTCGGCGAGCTGCAGCACGCTGTCGCTGAGCTTGCCCAGCAGTGCAAGCACGATGATCGCCACGATCACCAGGTCGGCACGCGCCATCTCCCTGCCGTCGGTCAGCAGGTAGCCCAGGCCGCGCGTCGCGGCGATCAGTTCGGCCGCGACCAGGAACATCCAGGCCAGCGACAGCCCGGTGCGCAGGCCGGTGAGCAGATTGGGCAGCGCGGCCGGCAGGAAGATGCGCACGATCAGCCGCCAGCCCTTCACGCCAAAGATGCCGCCGACCTCCACCAGCTTGCGGTCCACGTTCTGGATGCCGGCGACCAGATTCAGATACACCGGAAAGAAGGCGCCGATGGCGATCAGCGTGATCTTCGGCGCCTCGTCGATGCCCAGCCAAAGCAGCAGCAGCGGTACCCAGGCCAGCGAGGGGATGGCGCGCAGCGCCTGGAAACTCGGGTCGAGGTAGGCCTCGAGCTCGCGCGACAGGCCCACCGCGGCGCCGACGACCAGCGCCAGCACGGCGCCGATGGCAAAGCCGGCCAGCACGCGCAGGCCGCTCACCCCGATGTGGCCCAGCAGTTCGCCGCTGGACGCAAGATCGGACAAGGTGACGACCAGCTCGGACGGGGGCGGCAGCAGGTGGGCGCTGGCCCAGCCCAGTCGCACCGCGGCTTCCCAGATCACTACCAGCCCAAGCGGCACGACCCAGCCCTTGAACTGCGCGGCGAGCCGCCGCCCCTGTCGGGGGCGGTGCGCCGTATCCAGGGGCGTGGCGGGCAGCGGCGCGTCCAGTGTCGAAGCCTTGCTCATGATGGGACGCTCACTTCACCACGGCGCGTGCATGCGCCGGTTCGACCAGGGCGTCGATCACGGCCGCCACGTCGGTGCCCTTGCGCACCAGGTCCTCCTCGACCAGGATCGGGGCGGCTGCCTTCAGGGCCTCCACATGCTGTGCCCCCGGCACCGGCGTGCTGAAGTCGTTGCGCGACAGCTGCAGCCTGGCCACTTCGAGCGGCAGCTTGGCCTCCTCGGCAACAAGGCGGGCGGTGTCGTCCGGGTTGGCGAGGATCCACTGGCGCGCCTTTTCATAGGCGGCGATGACCCGCTGCACGTAGTCCGGATGCTGGGTCGCGAAGCGCTCGGTGGTGTTGAGGAAACCATAGGTGTTGAAGGCGACGTTGCGGTACAGCAGGCGCGAACCCGCTTGCACCTCGCTGCCGGCCATCAGTGGATCGAGCCCGGACCACGCGTCGACGCGTCCCTGCTCCAGTGCGGCCCGCCCGTCGGCATGCTGCAGCGCGAGGATCTCGACGTCGGTCTTGGACAGCCCCTCCTGCTGCAGGCTGCGCAGCAGGAACAGGAAGGGGTCGGTGCCCTTGGTCGCGGCCACCTTCTTGCCCTTGAGGTCTTTCACCGACTCGATCGGCGAATCCTTGGGCACGACCAGGGCCGTCCATTCGGGGCGCGAATACACATATACGCTCTTGATCGGGTTGCCGTTGGCCTTCGATAGCACGGCGGCCAGGCCGGCGGTGGAGCCGAAATCGACGCTGCCGCTGTTGAGGAATTCGAGCGCGCGGTTGCTGCCCTGGCTCAGCACCCACTTCACCGGCACGCCGTCGGCCTTCAGGTCTTCCTCCAGCCAGCCGAACTTCTTCAGCACCAGGCTGGGCGGGGAGTAGTAGGCATAGTCGAGGCGGACCTCGGCAGGCTTGTCGGCGGCGTGGGTGAGGCCGGTGGCGAGCAGCACGCCGGCAGCGGCGAGGGTGAGGCGTTTGAGGGTCTTGAACATGATGAATCCCGATGGGGTTGTTGAATCAGGGATTCACTAACGCAGTGATCGTGCCAGAAATAATAGTTGTTTTATTTCAATTGCTTGAGTTGATTGTGGAGGGCGAGTTCTGCTGGATTTGCAGCAGACGGGCGCAGCGCTGCTGCGAATCCAGCAGACCGCCTGCAGACGTTTTGAGCCCGCCGACAACGCAAACGGGGCCGCATTGCTGCGACCCCGCTCGTTCGTCGGTTTCCCGTTGATCAGATGCGCTTGTTCAACTTTAGAG
Organism: Thauera humireducens; assembly: GCF_001051995.2. Lineage (NCBI taxonomy): Bacteria > Pseudomonadati > Pseudomonadota > Betaproteobacteria > Rhodocyclales > Zoogloeaceae > Thauera > Thauera humireducens. The sequence goes on from NZ_CP014646.1 coordinate 552,765, forward strand.
CCAGTTTGTCCCCGCCAAACTGGATGACCGTCACCAGCACCACCAGCAGCACGATCACGGTCAGCATCACATCGGTATCGAAGCGCTGATAGCCATAGCGGTAGGCCAGGTCGCCCAGTCCCCCGGCACCGATCGCACCTGCGACCGCAGAGGCGTTGATCATGCTGACCACCGTGATCGTGAAGCCGGCGACGATGCCCGGCCGCGCCTCGGGCAGCAATACATGCCAGATGATGTGCCAGCGCTTGCAACCCATTGCCTGCGCCGCTTCGACCAGGCCGCGATCGACCTCGCGCAAGCTGACTTCGGCGATGCGGGCGAAGAAGGGGACTGCAGCCGCGCTGAGCGGGACGATCGCGGCCCACACGCCGTAGCTGGTGCCGACGATCAGGCGGGTGATGGGAATCAGGGCCACCATCAGGATCAGGAACGGAATCGAGCGGATGACGTTCACCACGCTGCCCAGCACGTTGTTGGCCCAGCGCGCCTCGAAGATGCCATCGCGCGAGGTGGCGACCAGGATCAGCGCCAGCGGGATGCCGAGCAGCAGGGTGATCACCGACGACACGCCGATCATCACGAAGGTGTCCCAGGTGCCTTCTATCAGGCGGTCAATGAGCAGGGGCGACATCAGTTCTTTTCCCAGAGCCGGAAGTAGAGGTCACCGAATCGTTTATCGAGTTCGGCACGGACGGCGGGCGAGTTCTGGTAGATGGCGACGAACTGCGCGACCCGGGGATCGTCCTTGCTCTTGGGATGGGCGACGAAGTGGATGCCGTACTTGCGGCTTTCGGACTCCGACTCCCAGTGCAGCGCAGATTTCGGGTCGATGACGCCCGAGGCGAGCAGGAAGTGGGTGAAACCGTGGGCCAGATCGACTTCATTGACGGCCAGCGGCAACTGGTGGAAATCGATCTCCAGCAATTTCAGCTGCCTGGGGTTGTCGATGATGTCGTTCAGGGTCGCTCTTGGACCGGCTCCGGGCTTGAGCTTCAGCAGCCCGGCGTCCTGGAGCAGATGCAAGCCGCGGGCGAAGTTCACCGGGTCGCCGGCGAGTGCAACGCGGGCGCCGTTGGGCAGGTCCTGAAGGCGCTGGTATCTCTTGGAGTAGAGGCCGGTCTTGTTGACGATACCGATCGCGACCGGCTCGAGATTCAAGCCCCGTTCTTTCTTCACGACATCCAGGAACAGGCTGTGCTGGAAGTAGTTGAGGTCGATTTCGCCGTTGGCGAGGGTCACGTTCGGCGACACCGGATCGGTGAACTCGATCAGTTTGACGTCGAGCCCCTGCTTCTTCGCTTCCGCGACCGCCACTTCGAGTGGTGCAGCAAACCCCGCATTGGTCCCTACCTTCAGCGGGCCGGAGGCGGCCGTGGCGGGGCTGGCGATCGCACTCAGCAGGCCGGCGAGCAGGAGTGTTCTTGCCAGTTTTCGAATGGACTGTAAGGCTTTCATGTGTCTGTTTCCTTCGAGTTGTGTGCTTAAACGAGGCTGACGTAGCCCACGTGATGGATCTTGTCGGCGAGGCCCTGCGCCCGCCGGATGATGTCCGCCGCCGGCTCGCTGGAGTCCACGCTCACCAGCAGATGCCCTTGCGCGCGGTTCTGGATGCGGTCGATGCCGCCATGCACCAGCCGCGTGCCCGCGCCCAGTACGTTGGCGATCGACAGCAGATCGGGGTCGCGGCGGCTGACACCGGTGAAGTGCAGGTCGAGCAGCAAGGCTTGCGCTTCGGTCGTGCGTTCGGGGTGGATGTGGCCGTTCAGGTCGTCGGGCAGGTCGTGATGCACGGTGCCGAGCAGGGTGCGAGTGACTTCATGCTGAGGGTCGCCGAACACCTGCCACACCGGCCCATGCTCCACCACGCGGCCGCGCTCCAGCACCACCACGCGGTGGCAGATCTCGTGGATCACTTCCATCTCGTGCGTGATCAGCACGACGGTCAGTCCCAGGCGCCGGTTGATGTCCTTCAGCAGGGCGAGGATGGCCTGGGTGCTTTCCGGGTCGAGCGCCGACGTGGCCTCGTCGCACAGCAGGATCTCGGGCTGGTGCACCAGGGCGCGGGCGATGCCGACACGCTGCTTCTGCCCGCCGGACAACTGTGCCGGGTACATGTCGCGCTTTTCCGACAGGCCGACCAGTTGCAGCGATTCGGCCACGCGACGTTCGATCTCGGCCGGCTTGATACCCGCCACCTTCAGCGGCAGGGCGACGTTCTGCCACACCGTCTTCGCCGACATCAGGTTGAAGTGCTGGAAGATCATGCCGACCCGTCGGCGCAGCGCCACGAGCTGGGCTTCATCCAGGCTGCCGATGTCCCGCCCGTCGATCAGCACCTTGCCGCTGCTCGGATCTTCCAGCCGGTTCAGGGTGCGGATCAGCGAGGACTTGCCCGCGCCGCTGCGGCCGATGATGCCAAAGATCTCGCCGCGCTGGATGTCGAGGTCGATGTCTTCCAGCGCGGTGACGGCGCCGCGGCCGGTGTCGTACGTCTTGCCGATTCCTTCCAGCCGGATGTGGGCAATCGACTGTTCGATGTGCGTTGCAAGCCGGTCCATGATCAGTGCTCCCAGGCCGCGGTGTAGAACTGGCCGGAGTGCTGGTCGAGTGCGGCGCGCACGGCGGGTGAGGTGTGATAGACCTTGACGAACTTCTTCAGGCGCTCGTCATCCTTGCCCTCGGGACGGGTGACGAAATGCACCGCGTAAACCTTCTGGCCCTGGCCGTCGAAAATCAGTGCCTTTGCCGGGTCGATCGTGCCTGCGAGCTTGAGGTAATGCGGCATGCCCTGAGCGAGGTCGACGTCATCCAGCGCGCGTGCCAGCTGCACCGCCTCGAGCTCGATGATCCTGAGCTTATTCGGGTTGTCGACGATATCGGCCTGCGTCGTCTTATAGCCGGTGCCCGGCCTGAGCTTGATCAGCCCGGCTTTCTCCAGCAGCTGAAGGCCGCGCGCGCCATTGACCGCGTCGCCGGCGATCGCCACCTTGGCGCCGACCGGGATGTCGGACAGCGCCCTGTGCTTCTTCGAGTACAGACCGACGTTGTTGATGATGCCGATGGCGGCCGGCACCAGATTGAAGCCGCCTTCCTTGTTCGCGTTCTCGAGGAAGGGAATGTGCTGGAAGTAGTTGGCGTCGATGTCGCCTTTCGCCACCGTGAGATTGGGCGTGTTCCAGTCGGTGAATTCGACCAGCTCGACCTTCACGCCCTGTGCAGCAGCCTCCTGCACGGCGACCTCCAGCGCCGGCACGAAGGCAGCGGTCGTGCCGAGCTTGAGCGGCTTGTCGGCGGCAGCCTGGGCCAGACCCATCGTCGAGCTGGCAACCGCGGCGATGGCGAAGGTTTTGAGCCACTTGGCGGCAGCGTGGCGGATCGGGTTGTTCGTGCTCATGTTTCACTCCTGAAGGGGTTTGGAATAAGGCTGACTGCTTGTGAATCAGGCTGGAAGGAGATGAGCAAGAGCGGTGCCAGAGAACTAAAGGTTTATGAAACAAGGGTTTGTGGTTTTACTGCGAGGACGCGCTGTTGAATTTGCAGCGCCGCTGCAGGCGGAGTGCGCCGCCTTCAGCAACGCTCGCGGTCAGGGCGAATACCGCCATGTCGCCGCAACGCCGAAATCCGGGAATGCAATTCCAATCAACTTCGTTTGCCCGCTGTTTTTCCCTTGCGTGGATCTGCGATCATTGGCCCCACATGAACGATCGGGCGTGCGCTGATGCGCCCGTCCCGGAACACCGATGACTCGAGAAGACCGTAACCCCGACCCCCTGATTGACGTTCCGCGCGACGGTCGCGTGCTGGGTGCCTGCCCGCACGACTGTCCGGACACCTGTTCGCTCCTGACCACGGTTCGCGATGGCGTTGCCATCAAGGTGCAGGGCAATCCCGGCCATCCGCAGACGGCCGGCGTGCTGTGCACAAAGGTGTCGCGCTACACGGAGCGGACCTATCACCCCGAGCGCGTGCTCGCGCCGCTCAGGCGTGTCGGCCCCAAGGGCGCAGGGCGCTTCGAGCCGGTCAGCTGGGATGAGGCGCTCGATGACATTGCCGGGCGCTTGAAGGCGATTGCTGTGCGCGACCCGCAGGCCATCGTGCCCTACAGCTACGCGGGCACGATGGGGCTGGTGCAGGGCGAGAGCATGGCGGCGCGCTTCTTCCATCGTCTCGGTGCGTCGCTGCTCGACCGTACGTTGTGCGCATCGGCCGGCGCGATGGCGCTGGAAGCCACGCTGGGAACCAGGCAGGGCACGCGGGTGGAACACTTCGCCGATGCGCGCCTGATCCTGATCTGGGGGAGCAACCCGATCAACAGCAACCTCCATTTCTGGCGTTACGCCCTCGAAGCCAAGCGCAAGGGCGCGAAGCTGGTCTGCATCGACCCGCGGCGCTCGGAAACCGCGGAAAAATGTCATGCGCACCTCGCACTGCTGCCCGGCAGCGATGCGGCCCTGGCCTATGCCCTGATGCACGAGCTGATCCGCAACGACTGGCTGGATCACGACTACCTGGCGCGCCACACGCTGGGGTGGGCGGAACTGCGCGAACGCGCGCTGCAATGGCCGCCGTCGCGTGCGGCCGAGATCTGCGGCCTGACCGAAGCGGAGATCGTCGCATTGGCCGCCGACATCGGCGCCAGCTTCCAGCGCCGGGAGCCTGTCGCCATCCGTCTCAACTACGGCATGCAGCGTGTGCGCGGCGGCGGCAACGCGGTGCGGGCGATCGCCTGCATTCCGGCCTTGATCGGCGCCTGGCGGCATCGTTCCGGGGGGCTGCTGCTGAGCAGTTCGGGCGCCTTCCCGGTCCAGCGTGCGGTCCTTGAGCGGCCGGACCTGCTGCGACGTTCGGGCGTGGCGCATCCGCGCACGCTCAACATGAGCACGATCGGCAACGACCTGCTGCGTCCCGCGTCCGAGGCCTTCGGTCCGCGCATCGAGGCGCTCGTGGTCTACAACAGCAATCCGGTGGCGGTGGCGCCGGAGTCGGGCAAGGTGGTGGCCGGGTTTGCGCGCGAGGACCTGTTCACCGTGGTTCTGGAGCATTTCCGCACCGACACGGCGGATTACGCGGACTATGTGCTGCCCGCGACGACCCAGCTCGAGCACTGGGACATTCATTCGAGCTATGGCCATACCGATGTGTTGCTCAACCGCCCGGCGATCCCGCCGCTGGGTGCGGCCAAGCCCAACTCGCAGATCTTTCGCGAGCTGGCGCGACGCCTCGGTTTCGACGAGCCGTGTTTTGCCGACGACGATCTGGCCTTGTGCCAGCAGGCCTTCGACGAGCGTGTCGACTTCGAGCGACTGCTGGTGGAGGGCCATGTTTCCCTGGCCGTGCCGGAGACGCCCTTTGCCGAGGGGCAATTCCCGACCCCGTCGGGCAAGTGCGAGTTCTTCAGTGCGCGGCTTGCTGCGGCCGGACATGACGGTTTGCCGGCCGTGCTGCCGAACTACGAGGCGCTGGGCTCGGACGAGCGCTACCCCCTGGCGATGATCTCGCCGCCGCCGCGCAACTTCCTCAACTCCACCTTCGTCAATGTCGATAGCCTGCGCGACGGCGAAGGGGGGCCGAATCTGGAGATCCATCCCGACGACGCCGCGCCGCGGCAGATCGCCGACGGCGCGCGCGTGCGCGTCTTCAACGACCGCGGCAGCTATCACTGCATCGCCCGGGTCGGCCTGCGCGCTCGGCCTGGAGTGGTCAATGGGCTGGGCGTGTGGTGGCGAAAGCTCAGTCTGAGCGGCACCAACGCCAACGAGCTCACCAGCCAGAAGCTGACGGACCTCGGCGCGGCACCGGTGTTCTACGACTGTCTGGTCGAGGTCGAACCGGCCTGAGCCCTGCCGTTCGCATGTGCCGGGCGCCCGCGGACGTCCGGCACATGCGACTTACGCCGTCGTCGTCCCGACGCTCCAGTAGAAGCCGGGCGTGGTGCCGTTGAGCGCATGGTCTCCCACCACCCGGGCCTTGAAGATCACCGGGTTGTGCGACGCCAGCGTGCGGGCGTTGCGCCAGTGGCGATCGAGCCGGCGGTCTTCCTGCACGGCCGAGGCGCCACCGACGTCGAACAGTCGGGTGGTGGCGTTCAGCACCGTATCGACCAGGCCGACCTGCGCCTTGGCAGCGGCCAGTTCGACGTCGACCAGCAGGCTCTCGGGGATGGCTTGGCCATCCTGGCGCAGGCGGTCGATGTGCCCGAGCCTGGCCGCCACCGCGCGCACCGCGGTTTCGCCGATGAAGGCGGTGCTGGCGAGTTGGCCGATGACCTGCTGGATCAGCGGGTCCTCGCGCGGCGTGGTGCCGCTGCCGTGGCTGAACACGCGCTTGCGCGGGCGAACGAAGGCGCAGGCGTCGCGCTCGATGGCGCGGGCGATGCCGGTCAGCGTGGCCAGATGCACGAGCTGGAAGAATGCGGTCATCGGCGTCGGCCCGCTACGGGAATAGCGCCAGATTGCATCCGCATCGACCTCCACGTCGGTGAAGCAGGTGGTGCCCGAGCCGGTCAGGCGCTGCCCGAAGCCCTTCCAGTCGTCGATGCGTTCGACGCCGGGCGCATCGGCGCGGACAAGCACCGTAACGCCGCGCTCGCTGCCATCGTCCTCCTGCAATTGTGCGGTGGCGGCGATCCAGTCGGCGTACAGCGATCCGCTGCTGTAATACTTGGTGCCATTCAGGTGCAGCACACCGTCGCGCCGGGTGATCCGGGTCGCCTGCGTGCCGAGTGCGCCGTCGCCGGCCTCTGTGGTGGCGTTGCCGAAGATCTCGCCGGCCGCGGCGCGTTGCAGCCAGACGGGATGCTGTGCCGGATCGATTTCGGCATACAGGCGTTCGATCTGGCCGAAATGAGCGCGGAAGATGTTGGGCAGGTTGGAGTCGGCTTCGGCAAGTTCGATCAGCAGGTCGAAGAACTGCTCGACCGTGGCGCCGAAGCCGCCGAATTCCACTGGCACACGCAGCGCCCCGAAGCGGGCGTCGCGCAACCAGCCGACGGCGTCGAAGGGCAGTTCGCGTCCATGTTCGCGCGCGGCGGAACGCTCGGCGATGCGTGAGAAGATCGGGCGGAAGCGTGCGGCCAGCGTCTCGTAAGCGGGAGCATGCGCCGCTGCAGCCGGCGGCGTCGTCGATGGAAAGGGATAGGGCATCGATTCGAGACTGGCCGGAACGACGAGATCCGGCTGGGGGAGGTTGTGCAGGCGCGCGTTCATGCGAACTCCACAGTGCTGTTTGCGGTATTGGGGGTGAAGGCGCCGCGATAGCGGGCAGCCGGATGGCGTTCGTTGATGCGGTCGGTGCCGAACAGCTTCTGGCGTAGCGTACCGGGGCGGTACTCGCGCTTGGCCAGGCCGCGCTTCTGCAGCACCGGCAGCAGATGTTCGTTGAACTCTTCGTACGAGCCGGGCAGGTGCCAGTTGATGACGTTGACGCCGTCGATGCCGGCCTGCTGCCACTGCTCGAGTTGATCGGCGATCTGCTCCGGCGTGCCGGCGATGCGGCCGCGGCGTGAGGTGAGACGACCCAGATCGGCCACGGTCGGCACCTTGCCGGGGGTGCTCTTGGCATACCAGTCGAGGATGCTCTGGCTGGCCTCGGACTTGATCGCCGACAGCGGGGTGTCGGCCGGGTAGGGCTTGCCGTAGCGGTCGACCGCATAGTTGTGATGAGCGAGGAAACCGTCGACGCTGACGTGCTCGTCATACTCGGCCTCCTTGCGGCGAACTTCGGCCTCGGTGCTGCCGAGGATGAAGCTCATGCCCTGGAAGAACTTGATGTCCTCGGCGCGCCGGCCTGCGGCGACGGCGAGGCGGCGGGTATCGCGGATGAGTTCGGCCGCGACCGTGGGATTGGGGGTGATGATGAACTGGCCCTCGGCGTTGGCTGCCGCAAACTGTCGCCCGGCGCCCGAGGAGCCGGCCTGGAACAGCAGCGGCGTGCGCTGCGGCGACGGAGAACTCAGGTGCGGCCCTTCCACCCGGTAGCGCGCGCCGACGTGGTTGATCTTGTGGATCTTGTTGTGATCGGCAAACACGCCGCGCGCGCGGTCGATCAGCAGCGCGCCTTCGTCCCACGAGCCTTCCCATAGCTTGTAGACGACATCGACGTATTCTTGCGCCCAGGCGTAACGCTCGTCGTGCGGCGTGAGCTGGTCCAGGCCGAAGTTGCGCGCAGCGTTTTCCACTGAACTGGTCACGATGTTCCAGGCCACGCGTCCGCGCGAAATGTGGTCCAGCGTCGACACCTTGCGTGCGAAATCAAATGGATGCGCCTGCAGCACCGAGCTGGTGAAGGCCAGACCAAGGTGTTCCGTATTGACAGCAAGAGCCGAAAGCAGCACCGACGGGTCGTTGCTCGGAATCTGCAGCCCCTCGCGTGCATTGACCTCGTAGTCGCCGCCGAGCGGACCATACACGCCGACGATGTCGGCGAAGAAGATGGCATCGAAGAGGCCGCGCTCGAGCGTGCGCGCAAGGTCGACCCACAGATTCACGTCGTTGAAGTTGACCTGCTGGGCATCGGGGCGCCGCCACTGCCCATGCTGGATGTGGGAGGCGGTATTCATTACGAAGGCGTTGAAGGCGAGTGCTGTCATGGGAATGTCCTGTGCTGGCTGGGATTCTGGATGCGGTCGCGATGAGCAGGGATGGCTCAGACCACCGGTTCGCCGATACGCGGGGCTGACGCATCGTTGGGGGAGACTGTGCGCTGAAGGGGCGGCTGGCGGCCCTCAGGAGCGGGCGCGGCGCGCTGGCGCGTGATCGCTTCCTTCGCCACGCGCTCAATGACCATGTCGTTGTGCGGCGGGTTGTAGAGGCCGCACTGCACGTCGCGGAAATAGCGCTCCAGCGGCAGGTCGCGCGACAGCCCATGGCCGCCCGCGATCTGCATCGCCAGCTCGACGATGCGGATCGCGTTGTTGGTCACAACGTACTTGGTGATTGCGACCTCGCTGCCGAGCCTGTCCTTGAGTTCGTCGTGGCGGTCCCAGCGCTCGGCCAGGCCGTAGAGCAGCGCCTTCGAGGCGCTCACCAGGATCTCGATCTCGCCGATCTTCTGCTGCACCTGAGGCGCATCGAGGACCGCCCCACCGAGTGCGGGTGCGAAGCGGCTATCGGCAAAGTCGAGGATGAAGTCGCGCGCGGCTACCGCGATGCCGAGATAGATGGCCGGCAACTGCAGCGAGTAGGCACTGCTGCAGGCCATGAACCGGCTCGGCTTGCCCTTCTCGAGGCGGACCAGCAGGGCCTCGGCGGGCACTTCCACGCCGTCGAGTTCGACGTCGTGGCTGCCGGTACTGCGCATGCCCAGCGAATCCCATGTTTCGATGACCCGCACGCGGTCCGTCTTGCGCACCAGGAACTCGGCCGTCTGGTCCTCTTCCTCGATGTAGGCGAGCACGGTGAATTGATTCACTGCGGGCGCAAGTGTTGAGAACGCCTTGCGCCCCGTGATGACCCAGCCGTCACCGCGCCGGCGTGCGCGGGTCGTAGGGTTGAAGCCGCGGATCACGTTGCCGGCATCGCGTTCGGTAGCGAAGACGTTGATCAGCTCGCCGCGCTCTACCGCATCGCGGCAGATGCGTTCGAAGATCGACTCGTCCCAGGCGCGCGTGGTGCGCAGGCCAAAGAGCGTCATCAGGTGCCAGCCAAGCGCCAGCGCCGTGGCGCCACTGGCACCCGCGAGGCGTTCCTGAATCAGCAGAGTTTCATAGAGGGACAATTCCCGGCCGCCGTACGTCCTTGGTACGGTCAGACCGAGTGCGCCCTTGCTCCGGAGGATGTCGAAGTGTTCGAAGGGGAATTCTCCCGTGCGGTCATAGCGCGCGGCGGTCGGACGAATTTCGTTGGCGATGTCTTGAGCGTAGGCAACCAGTTCGGTGTCGCGTGCGTTGCGGATGGTCAGGTCGTCCATGGACATTGTGCTGTCTCGGCTACAGGTCAGGTGGAATTGAAGGATGCGGAGGCATCACTCCATCTCTCCCTGTGCAGCATCCATGCCAGAAGATGAAATATAGATAAATCAAGGACTAACGGCGAGACTTCGGCATGACGCTGTTGCGCAGAAGCCAGATCTGAACGGCTGCTGTTGCCCCGTGCGCAGGCGTCCGTTCGCGTAGCGAGAACCGGAAATGCGACAGGCCGTCGTGATGACGGCCTGTCCAAGGGGATCTGAGATCCGGTGGCACGCCTCAGGAGGGCGTCTAGCGTGCGTGTAAATCTTCCGCCGTGCTACGTGTTGGAGGCTGGTCGAGCAGCAGCCCGAGCAGCGTCTGGCGTTGTCCTGCGTCGAGGATCGCGCGTTCGGTAATGAGCTGCTCGATGAGCATGCGCTGCTGCGCCTGCTGCAGTTCGGCTATCGCCGCGCGTTCCGATTCGATGCGCTCGGGATCGAGGGTGTCGGCGAAGAGTGCCTTCACAAGCGCGGTGCGGTGTGCTTCGAGCTGTGCACTGGCCCTTTCGAACTGCTGAAGGAATGGACGCTCGGCAGCCTCCCAGCGGGCGCGCTGCGCCTCATCCAGGCCCAGAACCTGATGCAGCGGAGGCTTCGGAGCGGGTGCGACGTTGGAGCGGAGCCGGTCCAGCGCAACGGCGCCGACGACGCCAAGGTTGACTGCGAGCGACAGCAGCAGTGCGAGTTGAAGCGAGCGGGGTTTCATCGTGAGTTCCCTGTTGGGTCGCAAGCATGAGCGCTGGGGCAGAGATTTCCCGGCGGGACGGAGTCGAACAGGCTCATGGCCACAAGCGTGACGTTCCTTGATGGCGGTGAGATGGAGGGCTCCATCTGTAGCAGGCTCTCACCCAGCCACAGACCCATCGCGATGGCTGCGGTAGCCCCCGCAGACGACGACAAGGCGAATGACCAGCGGGTCAGCGGACGGGCCAGGGACATCCACCGTGCCCGCCATCCCATGTGCGGACGTCCTTGCACCGCCGGCGTCGCGCCGGCCTGAAGGCGCGCAATCACCCGTTCTCCAAGGTCGACATCGAGCATGGCGGGAGGCAGGGCGAGGAAGGCCGCATGCAGGCGCCTCAGTCCGTCCAGTCTGGTCGCGCACTGCGGACAGCCTGCGCAGTGGGTGAGCAGTTCCGTGCGGGCCGAGGCGGGCAGTGCCTCGTCGACCAGAGCCGATAGCGCATCGTCTGGGGGGCAGATTCCGGTCATTTTCGCGCTCCTCCATGCGGATCGAAATGTTCAAGCAGCGCGGTGCGCGCGCGGGCGAGGCGAGACTTCACGGTGCCTTCGGCAACCCCCAGGACGTCCGCCAGTTCTGCGTAGGCGAGCCCCTCGACTTCGCGCAGCAACAGGACCTCGCGGTGCTCGGGGGCGATACGCCGCAGGGCGCGGTCGAGCTGAATCTGTTGCTGATGGCTGGCGTAACGGGCCTCCGGTCCCGGCGACGCATCAGCGACGTCGAGCCCATCTTCCAGTGGCGCGAACCGCACGCGTTGTCGGCGGCGCAGATGGTCGAGCGCCGCGTTGCGTGCAATCTGCAACAGCCAGGTGGAGAAGCGGGCGTCCGGACGCCAGCCGGGCAATGCCTGCCATGCCTTGACGAACACGTCCTGCGTCAGCTCCATCGCTTCGTCGTGGGCGTCGAGCATGCGCATGATGAAGCGGAACACGCGCGCCTGATGACGGCGGACGAGGTCAGCAAAGGCCGACATGTCACCCGCTCGTGAGCGGGCGACATCGCTGACATCCATTGCCGCATCCGTGTCATTCATGCTGGCAGGCGGCGTGTTGTCGTGCGCGCGGCTTCATCGACTGGCTCAGTGCTCCGTCTTCAAGCCCTTCCAGCCCGGATGTTCGAAGTGGGCGGCGTAGTCGTCAAGGGTTCTCGCGACAAGGACGACGCCTTGCTCCCGTTCGGTGCCCGGCTTGTGTCCGGCGATCACATCGACGCCCTGGCCGATCTCGCCAATGATCGCGTGCAGGACGTCGTCCGCTTCGGGCTGCAGCTTGCAGTTCTGCACCACGTAGCCGACCTGCGCTTCAATGGATTGCGCAAGCGTCTGGTAGCGCGTGGTGTCGAACTTGCCCGAATGGACGTCAGGCAGGGCCTGCGCCAGTGCGTTCCGAATGGATTCCATCCCTGTGCGCAGTGCTTCGTCGGTTTGCCACTTCGCGCCCTGATTGAGCTTGAGCACCGCCGTGTGGGTATCGTGTTGATGGGTGTCGGCCGCCATGACCGTGGCGGGTGCGAAAACACCGCCAAGAAGGGCAAAGGCGCCGATGGCCAGCAATCGGGCGGGTGTATAGGCGTTCATATCGATGAGGTCCTTTTGTCCTGGTTTCGAGCGGGCGGCGATGCCGTCCTGAAGCTTGAAACGAGCGGACTAGGAAAATGTTCCGTCAATCGATACGCCAACATGAGTCGAGCGCCCGTCTCGGGTTCATGTTGGCCCGCGTGATCAGGAGTAGAAGGAAGGGGGCGGGTACCTGTTGTTCAGCGCCCAGTCACCGAGTTCACGCACCTTGAAGTCGAGCGGATCGTGAAGGGTGTGCACCCGCAGGTTGCGCCAGAAGCGGTCGAGGCGCAGCGCTGCGGTGGTGGAGCGTGCGCCGGTGACCTCGAAGATGCGGCTGGTGATGTCCAGCCCGCCGCGGGTGGCGGCGACCTTGGCGGTGGCGACGGCGAGTGCGACCTCGCCGCGGCCGGCCCCGGTCAGCGCCAACCCTTCGTTCCATGCGGCGTCGAACACGGTGACCGCATGGTCGGCGAGCTTGCGCGTCGATTCGAGCGCGACCCAGAAGTCACCGTAGTGGGCCAGCACGTAGGGGTCTTCCGTGACATGTGCGGCTGGCGATGCAGCCCACAGGCGCGCTTCATTGCGGGTGTAGTGGCGGGCCTCGGCGAGCGCGCCTTCGGCAATGCCGAGGAAGATGTTCACGAAGATGAGCTGCGCAAGCAGCGGGCGCAGGCAGGCGTAGGGCGAGGACAGCGGGCCGGGATGCGACAGGATCTCGTCCTCTGCCACCGCCACGTGCTCGAACAGCGCGCTGCCGCTGTCCGTCTGGCGCTGACCCATGTTGTCCCAGTCCTCGAACAGGGTGATGCCGGCGCGGCGGGTGGGGAGCGCAGCGATGATGAGCTTGCCGTCGGCGCTGTCCTCGACGGCCGAGGCCAGCAGCATGTCGGAGTCGAGCGCGCCGGAGCAGAAGCTCTTGCGGCCCGAGAGCGCGCGTCCGCCAGGCACGCGGGTGGCGACGGTACGCTTGTCGAGCGGGTTGAGCGCGTTGCCCCAGAACCAGCCGTGCCTCGCGGTATCGCGCAGCCAGGGCTCCCATTGTGCCGGGCTGCCGAACAGGCGCACCGAGGCCAGCTGCAGGTGGTGGAATGCGAAGACGTGGCCGACGGAGCTGTCAGCACGCGCCAGTTGGCGGACGACCGAGAGCGTCTCGGCCCAGCTCGCCCCGAGGCCGCCGTACTCGATTGGAATGCTCAGCGTGAGCAGGCCGCTGGCGCGCAACTGGTCGCGCTCGGCCTTCGGTGTGCCGCCCGCCAGGTCGCGCGCGGCAGCGGTTTCGGCAAACCGTGCGGCCAGGCGTGCCGCGATGGCGGAGGGCGGTTCCGACAAGGGGGTGTCGTGTTTGGCGGTGGTGGCGTCGGCCAGACTCATGGTCGATTTTTCCTTTGTCTGCGTTCAGTTCGATTCGTGGGGAAAGCGCTCGCCCTCAGGCATCGGCCGCGGCCGGCGTGTCGGCCGTGCTGTCGCCGATCAGGCCGAAGCGCTTGAGCTGGGTGCGCAGGATGTTGCGCGAGATGCCCAGCTGTTTGGCCGTGCGGACCTGGTTCTCGCGGCAGTATTCGAATGCGGTGGAAAACAGCAGCTTCTCGATGCGCTCGTAGACCTCGGGCGTGTCTTCATCGAGCAGTTGGCGCAGGCCTGCGCGCACCGCGGCGAACCCGTCGCCATCTGCGCATCCGGGCGTGACCGCATTGGCCGCCCGCGACAGGGCGATGCCGGGCAGGCGCAGATCCCCCGTACTGATGACGCCGTTCTGGCTCACGATCAGTGCGAAGTGGACGACGTTCTCCAGTTCGCGGATGTTGCCCGGCCAGTGGTAGGACACCAGCTCCGCTGCCGCTTCCTTGCTCAAGCGCGGTGCGGGGATGTCGAGGCGCTGGCGGTAGTAGTCGATGAAGTAGTCGACCAGCGGCAGGATGTCGCCCGGGCGCTCGCGCAGCGCAGGCAATTCCACCGGTGCGACATTGAGGCGGTAATAGAGGTCGAGCCGGAAATGGCCTGCCTGAACCGCCTTCTCCAGGTTGACGTTGGTGGCCGCGACCAGGCGCACGTCAACGGCGATCGGCTTGCGCGAGCCGAGACGCACCACCTGGCGCTCCTGCAGCACGCGCAACAGCTTGACCTGCATCGCCAGGGGCAGGTCGCCGATTTCGTCGAGGAACAGCGTGCCGCCGTTAGCGGCCTCGAACCAGCCGGCGCGCGCCTGCTGGGCGCCGGTGAATGCGCCGGCCTCGTGGCCGAACAGCTCCGCCTCCACCATGTTCTCGCTGAAGGCGCCGCAATTGACCGCCACGAAGGGGCCGTTGCGTCCGCTCTGCGCGTGGATATGGCGTGCCACCAGCTCCTTGCCGGTACCGGTTTCGCCGATGATCAGGACGTTGGCCTCGGTCGGCGCGATCAGCTCGACCTGGCGCAGCAGGCGGAGCGACTTGATGTCATGGAAGATCAGCGCCTTGGCGCGGATCGAGAGCGCACCTTGCCCTGCGTTGGGCAAGGTCAGCAGCTTTGCGGTGTTTGACTCGTGCATGTGTTTCTCATGTGCTGAGGGATCCCTGCGCCCCTGGCAGGGACTGGATTCCGGCTCCGGGCGACAAGCGCCGGAGGGCGGAAAGGCATTGCGCAGCACGAGCTTATTCAGGGCAGGTTGAAACCGGAACGAAGGATTTCTGCTTTGGTTTCCACGATGGTGTCGATGCCGCGATCTGCGCCTTGCATGCGATCACTGTATGTCCGGGCAATGGGTGGCGGCCCGTCGTAACGTTCAGTTCGGGCTCGCTTGGCGCAAGTGATCGCGTTCCATCTCCAGGAGCAAGATCTCGTGCTGAACGACCCTGAACGCCGCTTGGGCCAGCACCGTGCCGGTCATGGCGCGGTACATCGACAGCGTCGGGTCGGCTCCGCTTCGAGCAAGATCCAGCACGGCCTCGGCGGCCGCAAGTTCGGCTGCCGCCGCGGGAAGACCGTGCGTCCGCAGCGTGTCGATTCGATGCGTCAGCGTCGCCAGTTGCACCGTCAGTTCCAACCTGATGGCCGTGGCCCCTTGCTCGAGCGCCGAAAGGCAGGATGCGCGATGGCGTGCGTCGTCCGGGGATGCGTGTTGCCACCAGCGTTTCAGCGTCTCGACGGCGGCCAACTTGGGGTGCGCGTCAGAGAGTGCTGGGGTAATTGGAGCCGCATCGGCTGCCGTTGAAGGATGCGCCAGCTGGCTGGGTGGCGCGTCTTCCATCCCGACTCGTTCGGCAAGCCGCAGGAGCGCCCGCCGCAGGTCGGTGAGTGTCAGTTCGCGATGTGCGAGCGCGTGCTGATAGTCCGCAAAAGCGCGAGCGAGGGCAGCTGATGCGGCCAGGTCGGAGGGCGTCGATTCTCCACCGAGCCGTTGCCAGGCCGCGTGCGTCTCGGCAACCGACTCCCGCGCTGCGAGTAGCACATCTTCCTTTTGCAGGGCGGTTACGAAGTGTCGTGCGACGTCGAGGGTGTGCTGCTGTCGCGCAAAGCGTTCGGCATGACTGAGGATCGATGCCTCGGCGGCAGGGGGGACACAGCGGTTAGGCACGATCTGGTCCGCTTCAAGCATGGTGACCGGGTTATGTGCGCGGAGGGGCCGCTGCCCTGCGGCGTGCACGGCGTTCTCGAGTGTGAATGGCGTATCAGCGAGGGCAACTGGCGATGCCGCCGCCGTGAGCGCGAGGAGAACGAAGGTTCTGACCCGCTTCATTTCTCACCCCGTCGGCGGGCCTTGTAATGCGAGAAGCTCCCTGAAGTTGCAGCGCCGGATGCGGCGTAGTCGGCAAACAACAGGTACTCATCCGCATTGATGGGGGCGCCGGGCAGCCGCGCAAGCTCGGTTCCATCCACGCTCAATGCAATCGAGTAGGGCGTGCCATAGGCCTTCGAGAGGCGTGCGTAGTCGCGTTCGGTGAGTGTCTGGCCGCTGGGTGACACGATCTCGTCGAGGCTGTCAGACTCGATGCGGATGATGTTGAAGTGTTCTCTGAAGGCGTCCTGCACGGCCACCTGGTTGATCACCGTGTCGTGCATGCGCTTGCAATAAGGGCATTCATCCAGCTCGAAAACGAGCAGGATGCCTCGCTTGCCCTCCCCGCGCGCGGTCTCGAGTTCGGCGCGCAGATCCCCGAAGCTGGTCTGAAAGAAGTGCTGCCCGGGATCGCGAACGGCTTGGGACTTTGCGTGCTGCGGCACCAGCATGGCGCCCAGCAGCAGCGCCATCAGGCAGAAACGTTGAAGAGCAGTGCGTGCCATGCTGGTGTGTCCCCGTGGTCAGCGTTGATGGATGAAGACCATGACGTCGAGGATCTCGTCCTCCGTGAGGACGCTGTTGGTGCCGAACAGCGGCATGTGTGCATCAGGGTTGAAGACACGGGTGTCCCAGATGCGCTGGTAGGTGTATTCCAGCGAAGGCGCACGCGAAGCGTAGTCCTCCAGGCTGGGGCCCACGGTTCCGCCCTTGTGCCCCGGCAGACTGTGGCACGTTGCACAGTTGCCCCAGCGGACGTCCAGGGCGATCTTTTCTCCCCGCTTGGCGTCGCCCTTCAGCGCTCCCTTGAAGCTGACCTTTTGCACCGCAGGCGGCGGCAGTTGTCCGCAAGGCAGCTCCTCGCTATGGCAGGGGTAGAGGGGCAGGAACTCGGTCAGCATCGGCGTACCCGGGATCCATTTCTCCCGGATGGCTTTCAGGCGCTCATCGGCCGCGGCTAGATGCGGCTGGAGCAGCGCCGCCGCAAGCGCCAGCGTGGCCATTCGCTTGAGTTTCTTGGTCATGGAGTGTTCTTCCTCACTGCTCGAGGTAATCGGTGTCCAGGTTGTACTGCTGGGTCGGAATGCTCATGGGGTAGCCGTTGGCGCTGGCTTTCAGGAACACCTCGATGGCCGTCATGCTCGGACTGCCTTCCTTGCCCTGGTGCATGCGCGAGAGCTGCTGGCAGGACCGGATCTGGTGCTGCAATGTAAATACGTGCGCCAGATCGTCACCCGGCAGTGCGTACGGGAAGTGGTAGATCGGATACTGCGCGGCGTCGCCAAAGAAGGTCGTCGGACGTTGCCCGCGCAAGTAGTTTCCGACCGAGGGCGGGGTGTGGCAGCTGGCGCAGGCGTAATGGAACTGGCCGGTGCGCTTGAAGAACAGGTCACGGCCCTTCAGGTATGCCGCCTTGAGCGGTCCCTCGGAGGCGACATCGACGTCCACGACGGCGCCGTCGGAGAGTGAAGCCACGTACATGTCCAGCACGGAGTTCGCCCGTGTATCGACACGCCAGTCCTGCTGTCCCAGGCGTTCGGTGGCGCATGCTTCGATCTGTGTCGGACCGACTACGACGCGGCCGAGGCGCGTGTTGAACTTGGGCAGTCTTGCGTACACGCCCTTGAGCTTCTCGCCGTTGTCGCCATGGCAGGAGGCACAGGATTGACCGTCGGCATTCTTGCGGTGGAACACCTCCCGCCCTTCGTCGATCACCAGCTCGGCATCGAGACTTTTCGTCAGCCAGCGGAAGTCCTTGAAGTTGATTTCGTGCGACTGCTTGCCGGCGGCGCGCGCCGCGGCTATCGCTGCGGCGTCCTTCCAGTTCTCATAGGTGTCTGAGTAGCGGCCGTCGCCCGAGACGTGAGGAACGGCCTTGTCGCGTCCGGGCCAGTAGTCATGCTGTACGGATGGCGCTTGACCGGCGGAGGTGGGCTGCGCCACGGCGATGCTGGTCGTAGCCCACAATGCGGCCACGAGGCCCGTCCGTGCCGCCAGCAGTGTCAGTTTCTGCATTCTCGTTTTTCTCCCTGAAGCAGCGGCTCAGACGACCGGAAAGTCGCCGGCGTCGCTCTTGCCCTGGTTGTCTCGCCAGCGGATGCCGATCACGTCGCCGGTCTTGACACTTCGCAACTCGAAAGACACCAGTGGATTGGTCGACACCGCCTGCCCGCACTCGAGGCTGACGGCCGTCTTGCCGTTGAGGGTGACCTCGACCTCCTCGATGAAGTGCGCCGGAAGGCGGGCGCCGGTCTTCGGATCGTTGCGCTCGATCAGCATCGGATGGGCGATCAGGGTACGAACCGTGGCGACGCCGTTGTCGCCGAGTTGAATGCGGGCCTTGATGCTTGGGGTCGTCATGTGCTTTCTCCCTGTGTGTCAGCCGCCGCAGCCGCCGACGCTGACCTGGATGTGCCGGGTGCTGCTGTAGAGCTTGCCGTCCGCTCGAGCGATGACGACCACGTCCTGCGTCTTGCCGAGCTTGACGCGCAGGCTGAGCGGCGGCGCGGTGAGCTCGGTCAGCTTGTAGGCGGCCGTCAGCGCCCACGGATTGCCGGTGGCGAAAACGGCGACGTAGTCGATGTTCTCGAGCGTCGAGCGGATGGTGAGCGGGACTGCCGTGCCGTTCTCGGCGATATCGGGTGCGATGAGGGTCAGCGCTTCGCTCGGCTGCACCTCGGCATCAGGGAACAGCGCGGCAAGGGCCTCCTGGGTGGTCTTCGCTTCGAAGGCAGCCGCTACCCGCGCATTTGCCGTGGCTGGGGTTAGCCCGGCGAGCGCACCCAGGAGCGGCAGCAGGCTGGCGCCTGTCAGATTGCGGATCGCGTCTCGTCTTTTCATGTCAGGTTTCCTTGTGTGCGGTGTGCTGTCGTGGTGTCATGCAGTAGTAGCGGAGCACTATAAGAATCTGATGAACGCAATAGAACTAATTAATTCTGCGTTCGAAATCAGGAATTGCGATAAGGCTTAACGTGAAGCCGACGTCGCCGGCAGGGGGGGCGCCGGTCTGGCGCGGTGCCTCAGGCGCAAGCGTGCGAGATCACGAATCCGCTGCCCATCGACCGCTTAAGGTCGAACCAACGCGCGCACCTGTCCGTTCATGGCCCGCCGGGTCTGATGGCGCAGTCTTGCCAGCACTCCGTTGCGCCCGCGTCGCGGTTCTGCGCGCGGTGGAAGGGGGCCGAGCGGAACATCGGCCGCGGTCGCACGCAATTGCGCCAGCAGCGTCAACACCAAGGGCCACGCGCCATGGCCCGAATCGACATTGATGTGTCCGGCGCGGCCGACATCGACGAGGTGGCTGCCCCAGCGTTCCGCCCAGCGTCGCGCTGCGTCGAAGCCGAGCCAGGGATCGCTGCGGCTGGCCACGAGAATGCTGGGGCAGTTGAAGCTCGTCGCCGGCAGATGTTCTGCGACGCTGGCGCCGGCCTGCTGATCCCGCCGCAGGCCGAGCAGGTCGAAACGCTCCGGGTCCGCGGGGGCCACCAGGAGCAGACCGGCGACCTTGTGCGGGCGGTCTGCCGCGGCGACCACGCTCGCCAGGCAGCCGAAGCTGTGCGCCACGATCCACACCGCCCCCGGCGCCTCGTCGATCTCGCGTCGGACCTCACCAGCCCAGCGGGCGAGCAGGGGGTCCTCCCAGTCGATGCCGCTGACGCGACGCGCTTCGGGAACCTCCTGCTCGAGCCAGGTCTGCCAGTGCCCGGCACCGCTGCCGCGGTAGCCGGGGACGATGAGTACCGTCTGGCGCACGAGCCGCCTCAGAGCGTCGCGATCGATACTTCGGTGGACTTCACCAGCGCCACGACTTCGGAACCGGGCTTGAGCCCAAGTTCGTCGACCGAGCGTGTGGTGATCACCGAGGTGACGATGCCCGAGGAGGTTTCGACATCTACTTCGCTGACGACGTCGCCGCGGATGATTTCCTTCACCCGCCCGCGGAACTGGTTTCGTACATTGATTGCCTGGATGGCCATGCTTTTTCTCCGTTCTGCTTACTTGGCGTAGATCTGGTCGAACACGCCGCCGTCGGCGAAGTGCTTCTTCTGCACGGTCTGCCAGCCGCCGAGGTCGTCGATGGTGATCAGGCTCACCTTGGGGAAGCGGGCGACGTCGGCCGGGTCGGCATGCTCGGGTTTGATCGGGCGGTAGTAGTGCTTCGCGGCGATCTTCTGGCCGACCGACGAGTACAGGTACTCGAGATAGGCCTGGGCGACCTTTTCGGTGCCGCGCTTCTTCGCCACGCCGTCGACGACCGTGACCGGCGGTTCGGCGAGGATCGAGATCGATGGCACGACGATCTCGAACTTGTCCGGCCCCAGCTCGTTGATCGACAGGAAGGCCTCGTTCTCCCACGCCAGCAGCACGTCGCCGATGCCGCGCTGGACGAAGGTGTTGGTGGCGCCGCGGGCGCCGGAGTCGAGCACCGGCACGTGCTTGAGCAGTTCGGTGACGAAGGTCTGCGCGGTCTGCTCGTTGCCGCCGGGCTGCTTGAGCGCGTAGCCCCAGGCGGCGAGGTAGTTCCAGCGTGCGCCGCCCGAGGTCTTCGGGTTGGGCGTGATGACCTCGACACCCGGCTTGACCAGGTCGCCCCAGTCCTTGATGCCCTTGGGGTTGCCCTTGCGCACCAGGAAGACGATGGTCGAGGTGTAGGGCGCGCTGTTGTGCGCCAGGCGCTTCTGCCAGTCGGCCGGGATCTTGCCGGTCTGCTCGGCGATGGCGTCGATGTCGTAGGCCAGCGCCAGCGTGACGACGTCGGCCTCGAGCCCGTCGATCACCGCGCGCGCCTGCTTGCCGGCGCCGCCGTGCGACTGCTTGATGACGAGGTCTTCGCCGGTCTGTGCTTTCCAGTGTTTGGCGAACTCGGGGTTGAAGGCCTGGTAGAGCTCGCGCGTCGGATCGTAGGAGACGTTGAGCAGCGTGGTCTGCGCCTGTGCGCTGGCAACGAAACCGGTTGCCAGGGCCGGGGCTAGGACAAGCGCGAGCAGGCCGCGGCGGATGGGGCTGAACTTCATGAATTTCTCCGTCAGGGGTGATTGCGATGGAGAAAATCTATCCCTCTGGCTTCATAACCTGAACGAAGAAAAAACGGATTGCTTATTCATGCCCGTCAGTGATTCACTCACCTCGGATCGCTCGGGAATTCGGCGTCATCTTGGTACGGCGCGCGAGCATCTCTGCTTACGCCCCTCGCGTAACTACGGTGCAGCCTAGGGCTAAGAGGCGACAGGCCTCACCCTCGCCTTGGCGCGAAGGCCGGATCCTTGATAGCAAGTCGGATGGGTTTTCAGAGGTGCAAGGGCTTCATGATCAAACTGGAGGCGTGCAAGCCGCTCAGTCTGCCGAAGAGGTGCTCGTCGCCTCGATGCGGAACAGTGGTGCCAATGAGGCCTCTTCGCCCGAGTGCCGGCCCTTGTTAGATAGCGTTGTTGTGTGGATGCGACAGCCAGGAGGGTGTCCAGAAACGACAAAGCCCGCCATTTCGGGCGGGCTTGTCTGCTTACTATGTGCTTACTGAGACTTTTCGCGTCCTGAATAATCTGCGCTAAGTCTTTGAATTTTTGGGGCGACATACCGGGATCGAACCGGTGACACCTGGAGCCACAATCCAGTGCTCTACCAACTGAGCTAATGCCGCCACTACAGGACCCCGGTAAAACCGAAGCCCTCAAAACTTGTCCTGGCCTGCCCGGCAGGGATCGAACCTGCAACCCCCGGCTTAGAAGGCCGGTGCTCTATCCAATTGAGCTACGGGCAGATCCCGCGGGCATTTCGGAGTGTGAGCTGGTCGGGGTGGAGGGATTCGAACCCCCGACATCTTGCTCCCAAAGCAAGCGCGCTACCGGACTGCGCTACACCCCGAGAGCCGCGAACTATACAGATCTCTCCCGGAGGCGTCAAACATAAATAACAAAATTTTTTATGCGCGCCGGGCGCGTTGCCAGGCGCGGATCACGCGCAGCAGGTTGAGCAGCAGCCAGGTGAATTCGGCGGCCATCAGAAGTCCGGCCAGACGTGCGAGCAGCGGCTCGAAAATGCCGGCTACGAGTACGACGAGCACGACGAGATGGAGGCGGAGTTGCTGGCGGACCGGCGGGTCGGGGAGCAGCTTCTTCATGTTGGGCGCCTTCACGCCGGACTGGGTCAGATGCAGCCAGGTGAGGAAGGGGACGATCTTGTAGAGCATGGCACTGATTGCGCCACCGAAGCCGCCGTGCAGGATGAGGACGCCGGCGAGCACGCTCCAGTGGTCGGCGTCGTGTACGGCAGAGATGGCAAGGGCGACGAGCCCGAGGATCAGCGCCACCATCGCGCCGCGGAAACTGCGAAAGGGCGCGTCGGGTGCACTGCGGCGGGTGCGCGATTGCAGGTGGAGCGTGAGCGCGGCAAAGCCGGCGACCACGCCGAGCAAGAGGAGACCGAGTGCGATTGCAGTCATCCCTGCATCGGTGACGCGCGCGAGCGACCACAGCATCAAGCCGCCAAGCACGGCCGGGGCCCACATCATCGAGAAGCGCTGGGGGTAGCCGGGCGTGATCTGGAACATGGGGACCACGACCCAGCTCGTCGCCGCCAGCAGGACGCCGCCCCAGCCCAGCCAGCCCCACGCGGCGTGGAGGTCGACGACAGTGTTCAGGGAGACCGGAAGGGCCAGGCCGCGACCGAGGGCGAGGGCGAGCACGAGACCGAGTGTGGCCGTGATGGCCAGGCCGGTCAGGGCGAGGCGAAGATCGCGCGGAGCCCGTGTCGTACCGACGACCGAGGGGGCGCCGATGAGCGCCAGCAGGCCGGCGCCAAGAAAGATCGCGATGCCGCTGACCAGGAGCAGGCCGCCGCTGACGATGGCGCCCGGCTGACCAAACCCGAGCCCGGTCGCGAGTCCGGCGGCGCCGAGCGTGGCCAGCGCATGCGTCGCCGAGGCGACGCCCAGCGGTGCGGGGAAGCGTGCGCCGGCAACGACGGGCAGGATCTGCTGGAGTGCGCCCAGCATCACCTGCAGCATGAAGCCGGCGGCGATGAGGTGGACGAGCGCGAGCGCGCCCGGCGTCCAGCGCGACGCGAGGACGCCGTCACCGAGCGCCAGCACCACGCCTGCCGCAATCCCGAACACGGGCGCGGTCAGGAAGAAGCGCAGCGGTGCCGAAAGCGGCGGGGTGTCCTCGTAAGCCAGTCCGGGGTTGGCCGAACTCATGGCCTGCCGATCAGGATCGCCACAGTGCCATCGTCATGAAAATTGACCTCATGCCGATAACCGTCGCGATCGAGCAGCCGGATCAGCGGATGCGGCATGCGGTCCAGCAATAGTGTGAACTGCTCGCCAGCCTTGAGGTTGGCCAGCGCGTCCATGGCGCGCTCGAAGGGCTCGGGAGGCTCCAGGCCGCGTGCGTCGACGGTCGTGATGTTCATGTTGCGTGTTCCGCTGCAAGGGAGTTGGAAAGCTCGGCACAGAGTGTTGCACTGACGGCGCCGAGTCGGGCATCGCACATCGGATAGAGGATGTTCTCTTCCTTCATGTTGTGCTGCTGCATCATGATCAGCAGTGTCTCGGCCTCGCCAGCAAACTCATCGGCGTCTCGCGCCGCCAGCGCCTGCTGAAGGTGGGCGAGCGCGGCGCGCATGTCTGCATGTTCGGCCCGCATCACCTGGGTTGGCCCCTGGGTCATGCCGGTTGCCGCTTCGAAGGCGGGGAAGAGTCGCTGTTCCTCTGCGTCGAAGTGGGCGTTCAGTGCGCGGGAGAAGGCTGCGAGCGCGTCGGCCGCGCCGGGCCAGTCACCTTTTGCGGCAAGTGCCTCGGCGCGGGCGAAGTCATGGTCGCACGCGCGGTGGTCGTGGGTCATCAAGTCGGCAATCGTGCTCATGTTCGGCTCCGGTGGGCATGAGGGCATTCTCCGCGGCGGGCGGCAGGCAGCATTGATGCGAGTCAAGTTGGTCGCCAACGCGGTGGACGGGAGTTGGGTAATCCGGGGCCGCCGGGGCACAATCCGGGCTTTCGTTCCGCTGGAGTCCGCATGCCGCGTGCTGTTCCGGCCGGCGCGTGGGTACGCATCTTCATCCCGTTCGCGCTCGGCTATTACCTGTCCTACCTGTTGCGCACGGTGAATGCGGTGATCTCGCCGGCGATCACCGGAGAGCTCGACCTGAGCGCCGCGCAACTGGGCTTGCTGACGAGCATGTACTTCCTCGCCTTCGGCCTTGCGCAGATTCCGGTCGGCATCGCGCTCGATCGCTACGGGCCGCGCCGGGTGGAGAGCGCCTTGCTGCTGCTTGCCGGCCTGGGTGCCGTGCTGTTCGCGCTGGGCGACTCCATCGGTGGGCTGGGCGTGGCGCGCGCCCTGATCGGCCTGGGCGTGTCGGCCTGCCTGATGGGCGCGCTGAAGGGGTTCGCGCTGTGGTATCCACCCGAGCGGCAGAGTTCGATGACCGGTTTCGTCATGGCTTGCGGTGCGATGGGAGCGCTCACCGCAAGTGCACCGCTCGAAGCGGCGATGCCCTTGCTGGGCTGGCGCGGCGTGTTCTGGGGCATTGCCGCAGCGGCGCTGGCGACCTCGGTCATCCTGTGGCGCAGCCTGCCGCAGGAGGCTGCAGCGGGCGGGCAGGGGAGCCTTGGCGCGGTCTTGAAGAGCGTGGGCGCCGTCTTCGTGGCGCCCGCCTTCCTGCGCTTTGCCGGCTCCTCGCTGTTCTTCGTCGGTGGCTTCATGGCGTTGCAGAGTCTGTGGGCCGTGCCCTGGCTGATGCACGTCGAAGGGCTGGCGCTGGCCGATGCGGCGCGCACGCTGCTCCTGCTCAACCTGGGCATGCTGACCGGCCAGTTGTCGATCGGCGTGTTCGGTGTGCGCATGGCGCGCCATGGCGTGCGGCCGCTGCAGATGCTGCATGTGGGCTACGGTGCGCTGCTGCTGGTGCAGGCGGCGATCCTGTTCGGTGTGGGGCCGGTATCGCTGCTCTGGTTCCTGATCGGCGCGCTGTCGGCGGTCAATTCGCAGGCCTACCTGGCGGCGTCGAACGACTTTCCGCGCGAAATGTTCGGCCGCGTCAGCACCTCGATCAATCTCATGGTCTTTCTGGGGGCCTTCGTCGTGCAGTGGGGCTTCGGTCTTGCACTGGATCTGCTGCGCACCTGGGGCTGGGCGATGCCGCAGGCCCTGCGCTTCACTTTCGCCGCGTTGCTGGTGCTGCAGGTGCTGAGCTATCTCCCGCTGTTCCCGCGCCTGTGGCGGCGTGGGCAGGGCTGAGGCCGGCGTGGCAGGTTCAGGCTGCCTGGCCGCAGGCGACGCCCGACGACCAGGCCCACTGGAAGTTGTAGCCGCCGAGGTGGCCAGTGACGTCCATGACCTCGCCGACAAAGTACAGCCCGGGGAGCGCTCGTGCCTCCATCGTGCGCGAGGACAGCGCGTTCGTATCGACGCCGCCGAGCGTGACCTCCGCTTTCGCGTACCCCTGGGTGCCGGAGGGCGTCAGTGCCCATCCCGACAGCGTGGCGGCAATGCTGCGCAGATCGGCGTGACGGAACTCGTTCATCGGGCGGGTCCAGCCGTGCAGTTCGCACCATGCGTGGGCGAAACGGCGCGGCAGGCGCTCGGACAGCAGGTTGGCGAGCAGGGTGCGTTCGGCTGCGTGCGCCAGCAGCCAGGCTTCGGCATCGACACCCGGCAGCAGGTCGAGGGTGACTGGTGCCCAGTCCGCGTCCTCGTAGGCCTGGGCCTGCCAGTAGCTCGAGACCTGCAGGATCGACGGGCCCGACAGGCCGCGGTGGGTGACCAGCGCCGCCTCGCGGAACACGGGCCCGCGGCAATGGGCCTCCACTTCGAGCGAGATGCCCGCAAGTGGGGCGAGTCGCGACAGGGTCTCGGGCGGCAGCGTCAGCGGCACCAGCGCCGGGCGGGGGGCGACGACCGCCAGGCCGAACTGCTCGGCGAGGCGGTAACCGAGCGGACTGGCGCCGATCTTCGGAATCGACAGGCCGCCGGTGGCCACGACCAGGCTGTGCGCGGTGAAGCGGCCGATGCTGGTGTTGACGATGAAGCGCTCGCTATCGGCATCGGTGCGCGACACCTCGAGCACCGTCGCCGGCATGGCCCAGTCGACGCCACCGTCGCTGCATTCGGCCTGCAGCATGTCGATGATCTGCTGGGCGGAATCGTCGCAGAACAGTTGGCCCCAATCCCTTTCGTGGAAATCGATGCCGTGGTGCTGTACAAGCTCGATAAAATCCGCCGCCGTGTAACGCGACAGGGCGGAGCGCACGAAGTGCGGATTGCGGCAGAGGTAGTTGTCTGCGGCGACGCGGCGGTTGGTGAAGTTGCAGCGACCTCCGCCGGAGATGCGGATCTTCTCGGCCAGCTTCTCCGCGTGGTCGACCAGCAGCACCTTGCGTCCGCGCTGGCCGGCCGTTGCGGCGCACATCATGCCGGCCGCACCGGCACCGATCACGATGACATCGTAACTTTGCTTTGCAGGGCGGGCGATCGGGGCCTTCAAGTGCGCCACATGGATACCTTCGACGACGAAAGCGGCGCAGAATACGCGGTGTGCTGCAAAGCGGCAAATTACGGCCTTTTGCGCCGCGATGACGCTGCCTGATGGCAAAACGAGACCAAGAATATCAGCTTGTTGGAGCGCTTTATGACTGAAACCACCACCGGCACGACCATGCCACCCCGCAAACGGGGTCTGGTCCGTCCGGCGTTGTGGGCTGCGGGTGCGGTGATCGTCATCGGAGCGGCGGGCTTCTTTGCCGCGCCGCCGGTGGCCAGGCACTATGCCGTTAAGATTCTGGGCGAGACCCTGGGCCGGACGGTGACGATCGACGGGGTGGTGATCAACCCCTTCTCGGTCACCGCGGAGATCCAGGGGCTCAAGGTGATGTCGGCGGACGGGCAGTCGGAGGCCTTCGGCTTCGACGCCTTGCGCACCAACGTCGAGGTCGTCGAGTCGCTGATGCAGCGCGGCCTCGTGCTGCACGAGGTGGCGCTGAGCGGGCCGCGGCTGAACGTTGCGCTCGAGGGTGGCGGGCGGCACAGCTGGAGCGACGTTGCCGAGCGCATCGCGGCGCTGGCGAATTCGGGCGGGGAGGATGACGCCGAGGCCGGCAAGCCCGGCACGCTGTTCTCGGTCGGCAATATCCGCGTCGCCGGCGGCCGTGTTTCGGTCGAGGACAAGCCGCGCGGGCTCAAGCATGAACTGGCGGAGCTCGAGGTGGGCGTGCCCTTCGTGTCGAACCTGCCGGTGAAGGTGGACGTCTTCGTCGAGCCGACACTGTCGGCCGTGCTCGATGGCAACCCGCTCAAGATGAGCGCGCGCACCAAGCCGTTCCAGGACACGCACGAGACCATCCTCGACGTCGTGCTCGACAAGTTCGACCTCACGCCCTGGCTGGCCTATGCCCCGTTCGAGCCAGCCTTCCGCCTGCCGTCGGCGCAGCTCACGACGAACATCGAGGTGTCCTTCCGGCAACCGGCCGACGCTGCGCCCGAGCTGGTCCTGCGCGGCCCGCTGCGGCTCGACCAGTTCGTGCTGCAGGACAAGGCGGGCGAGCCGGTGGCGACGGTGCCTGAATTCGAACTCGAGTTCGCCGACGTTCAGCCGCTGATCGGGCGCTGGCATTTCACGCGCATGCGGGTCGCCCAGCCGGAGCTCGACCTGGTGCGGCTGAAGGAGGGCGGGCTCAACCTCGCCATGCTGCTGCCGGCTGCCGAGCCGGAAGCGAAACCCGCAAAGGCGAAAGGCGCAGGCAAGGGCGCGGCGGCCAACGATCAGGCCAGGCCCGCGGCCGAAGCGGCCAAGGCGTCCGGCGCCGAGCCCGATTTCCTGCTCGCCCATGCGCGCATCCGCGATGGCGTGGTGCGCTTCGAGGACCGCAGCCTGGCCGAGCCGTTCAAGGCGCGTATCGAGGCCATCAACCTCGACCTGCGCGACCTCGCGACCGAGGCCGACATGCCGGCTGAGATCCGCCTCGACTACGCCACCGACGGTGGCGAGAAGTTCGTGCATGAGGACCGCCTGCGGCTGGAGCCCTTCGAGTACGAAGGCATGCTCAACTTCGAGGCGGTCAAGGCAGCGCGTTATGCCCCTTACCTGGCGGCGGCCCTGCCGGGGGGCGAGGTGCGCGACGGCAGCCTGAGCGGCAATCTGCGCTATCGCGTCGCCCTGGATGACAAGGGCGAGGCGGACATCGACCTCAGCGCCGATGCGCTCGCCGTGCGCGACTTTGCGCTGGCGCTCAAGGGCGCCAAGGATGCCGCGGTCAAGGTGCCTGAGCTGGATGTGCGCGAGGCGGTCCTCGATCTCGGCGCGCAGCGCGTGAAGCTGGCCGAACTCGGCGTCAAGGGCGCTGCGGTGTCGGCCGTGCGGCTGAAGAACGGCGACATCGATCTGCTCGGCCTGACCGGTCCGGCGAAGAAGAACGCGCCGGCCGGTGCGCCGTGGGTCGTCGCAGTGGACAAGCTGGCCCTGCAGGGCGTTTCGGTGCGCGTCGAGGACCGCAGCGTTTCGCGCCCGGTGGTGATGGCGGCGGACAACATCGACTTCGAGCTCGACGGTTTTTCCACCGAGAAGGGCAACCTCAGCCAGCTCAAACTCGACTCCCGCATCAACAAGAACGGCAAGCTGGGCGTTTCCGGCAGTCTGGGCCTGGAGCCGCTCAAGGCGGATCTCAAGCTCGACCTGCGCAACGTCGACCTGCTGCCGATCCAGCCCTATGTGCTGCAGCAGACCAAGATCGCGATCTCGCGCGGCAACCTCACCACGCAGGGCCAGCTCAAGCTCGGCACCGGACGCCGTGGCGACCTGCTGGCGGACTTTCGCGGCGACGTCGCGGTGGGCAACTTCGCTTCCATCGACCGCCTGAACGCGACCGACTTCCTGCGCTGGCGCACGCTGCGCGTGGGCGGCATCAATGCGCGGCTCGAGCCGTTCTCGCTGGCGGTCAGGCAGGTCGCGCTGGATGATTTCTACACCCGCCTGATCCTCGACGAGGAGGGACGCCTGAACCTGCGCGAGATCCAGGGCACCGACGGCAAGGTGGCCGCCGCGAAGCTGGAGCCCGTCGCCGCAGCCGCCGATCCCTTTGCCGACCCGGCCATGGCCGGCAACGCGCCGCGGGTGAAGGAGGGCGAACGCACCACCGAGTTGCCGCCGCCGAGCGCGCCCCCGCCGCCGATCCGCGTCGACCGCATCGAGATCAAGCGCGGCAACATCGCGTTCAGCGACCGCTTCATCCGGCCGAACTACGACGTCAACCTCACCGACATGACGGGCACGCTCGTTGGCCTGTCGACCGATCCCAGCACCATCGCCAAGCTCGACCTGAGCGGCAGGGTCGACAAGGCGGCGCCGGTCAAGGTGACGGGTGAGCTCAATCCCTTCCGTCAGGATGCGCACCTCGACATCCTCGCTTCGGTGAAGGACTTCGAACTCACCGGCCTGTCGAGCTACTCCGGCAAGTACGTCGGCTACGGCATCGCCAAGGGCAAGCTGTCGGCCGAGCTCAACTACAAGATCGAGGAGCGCAAGCTCACCGCCACCAACCAGATCTTCCTCGACCAGCTCACCTTCGGCGACAAGGTCGACAGCCCCGACGCGGTGAACCTGCCGGTGCAGCTGGCGGTGTCGCTGCTGAAGAACGGCCGCGGCGAGATCGATCTGCATCTGCCGGTCACCGGCACGCTGGACGACCCGGAGTTCAGCGTGTTCGGCCTGGTGGTGAAGATGCTGTTCAACCTGATCGGCAAGGCCATCACCTCGCCGTTCGCGTTGCTCGGCTCGGTGATCGGCGGCGGTGAAGAATTGTCGCAGCTCGAACTGGCGCCGGGTGTCGCGGCGCCGGCCGAGGCGCAGCGTGAGAAGCTCGCGACGCTGGCCACGGCGCTGGTCGACCGCCCGGCGCTCAAGCTCGACATCACCGGCCGTGCAGATCCGGCGGTCGATACCGACGGACTCAAGCAGGCGGCGTTGCAGCGCATGGTCAAGGCGCAGAAGCTCAAGGCGCTGGTGGCGCAGGGGAAGGAAGCGCCCTCGCTCGACGAGATCCAGGTCGAGGACGCCGAGTATCCCGAACTGCTGAAGAAGGCGTACCGCGACACCGACTTCAAGAAGCCGCGCAACGTCATCGGCATGGTCAAGGACGTCCCGGTGCCCGAGATGGAGGCCCTGATCCTCGCCAACACGTCGGTCGACGAGCAGGCGCTGCGCACGCTGGCGCAGCAGCGCGCACAGGCGGTGCGTGACTGGCTGGTGGGCGAAGGCAAGGTGCCGGGCGAGCGCATCTTCGTGCTCGAGCCCAAGGTCGAGGCAGCGGGCGAGGCAGGGCAGGTCCAGTTCTCGCTGCGCTGAAGATTGGCGCGAATGCGGCAGGGACGGGGGCTTCGGCCCCCGTCGTCGTTTCGCGGGACTATGATGAAAACGCGAGCTTCAGTGCTGTGGCAAAGGGGAGGCCAGCATGGGCAACGTCTTCATCAGCTACCGGCGTGACGATGCGGCGGGTTACGCGCGTGCCATCTACGACCAGCTCACCGAGCGCTTCGACACGGCGCAGGTGTTCATGGACGTCGATGCGATCGAGCCCGGCCTGCCCTTCGACGAGGTGATCCGCAATGCGGTCGGCAAGTGCGAGGTGCTGCTGGTGCTGATCGGTTCGCGCTGGATGGAGGTGCAGCCGGATGGCCGCCGGCGACTCGACGACGAGCGCGATTTCGTGCGGCTGGAGATCGCCGCGGCGCTGGCGCGCAACATCCGTGTCATACCGGTCTTGCTCGATGGCGTGCAGATGCCGGCGGAGGAGCTCCTGCCCGAGCCGATGCGCGGCCTGGTCTGGCGCAATGCGCTCGAGGTCAGCAACACGCGCTTCACCTCCGATGTGAACCGGCTCGGCGATGTCCTGGCCAGGGTACTGGGCGAGGCGGAGGAAGGGCCGGCGGAGAGGGGTCAGGCAGAGAGGCCTGCGTCGGCCAGCGCGGAGGTGGTGACCACGCCTGCCCCGACGGGCGCGGACAGGGGGGACGCAGTGAAAGGGGCGCTTCCGACCGGTTCAGTGACGGCCGCAGCTGGTGAGGCACGGGATGTCGGTGGAAAGGGGGGCAAGGGTTCGCGCATCGCGCTGGTCGCGGGTGCCGTCGTGGTCGCGGGTGCGATCGCCGCGGTGCTGCTGTGGCCGGACAGGCGACCGCCGGTCGTCGTCCCGGACAAGCCGAAGCCGGCGCTGGCATTGGGCCTGCCGGACTACGGCGTGGTGTTCGGCAGTGACCGTACGCTGGATGCCGCGCGTGACGAGATCCGGCGCGCGAGCCGCAGCAGCGTTCAGGGGGCGGCCATCTATTTTCGCAACGGCTATTACGCCAGCATCGCGCCCGCCGATACGCGGGCCGAGGCGGATCGCATTCTTGGCATCGTTCGTGCCTTTCGCAGCGACGCCTACGCGACGCGGATGGAAACGTGGTGCAGGCAACCGACGGGGCGGGAAGGCTATATCGAGTGCGCCAGTACCGCCGGAGCCCCTTGAGCGGGCGAGCGCGACAATTCGCTGCGCGCGCTGCCAGGGCGCGGCGTTCGGATGTCAGCGTGCCGGCTGGCGGATCGGCTCGGCCAGGTTCAGGTTGCCGACTCCGTTCTGGCCCTTGATCAGGAAGGTGCCCACCGGCTGGTCGCTGCGGCACGGCGCGAGGCGACGGCCGTCGATCTCGGTGCGCTCCGTGCTCACGCCGTTCAGCGCCGGCGCGTAAGACGTGCTGAGTTCGCCCTGGAAGTTGTACTGGAAGTCGCCGGCGAATCTGCCTTCCACGGTCGCGATGCTGCCCTTCGCGTCGCATACCGCGCGGTAATACGTGTAGGCACCTTCTTTCGACCAGGCCTGATCGCGGCAATTGCCGAGTGCGTTGCCCGGTGTCGCCAGTACGTCGTCGCCGCCCTGCTTGCCGACGCAGATGTGAAAGCTCGAGGCCTTGGCCCTCTCCCCGGTGGGCCCGTGGTTGACGAGCCACAGCCCCGGCATTCGTTGAGGCGCCTCGGTCGGCGTCGGGCTTGCAAGCGCAGCCTGGGGAAGGGTGGCGATGATCAGCAGCGGGAGGAGGGCGCGCATGGTGACATCCGGCAGTGGGTTGGGGGCAAAGTCGGGGTCTCGCGGCGTTCGTCCTGACGCCCGCGAAACCCGGTGGCCAGACTAGCGCCTCGACGCGGCCCGGGCCTTGAGCAGGGACAATAATCGCCCGCGGCGGCGGGCTTCAGAACATTCCCATCTCGAGCCGCGCCGCTTCACTCATCATCTCGCGGCTCCAGGGCGGGTCCC
Organism: Thauera humireducens; assembly: GCF_001051995.2. Taxonomy (NCBI): domain Bacteria; kingdom Pseudomonadati; phylum Pseudomonadota; class Betaproteobacteria; order Rhodocyclales; family Zoogloeaceae; genus Thauera; species Thauera humireducens. Next base: position 585,043 of record NZ_CP014646.1, read on the forward strand.
ACACCAACTCCACGCTCGCATCCTTCACGCCGGGCAGTTCAAGCAGCCGCGCGCGCGCCTCGTCGGCGATCAGCGTGCCCATGCCGCAACCCGGCGCAGTCAAGGTCATGCGTACCGCGAGGCGGTAGCCGCCCTCGGGCAGCGGTTCGGCCGTGCAGCCGTAGACCAGGCCGAGATTGACGATGTCGATCGGGATCTCGGGGTCGTAGCAGGTGCCCAGCAGCGTCCACGCGCTCTGCTCGACGGCCTCGGCGCTCAACTCGCCCGCGGCCGGTTCGGGCATCGGTGGCGGAAGCTGCGGCTCCAGTCCGAGGGCGTCGGCGTCGCGTTCGGCAATGCGGTAGAGGTTGCCGCCGCACATCACCGTGATCGAGCCGCCCAGACGCTGCGTGATCAGCGCGTAGGCGCCTTCGGGCAGGGTCTCGGGCTTGCCCCAGGGCACGCTCACCGCGTCGCAGTCGCGCGCGAGGACGCGGGATTCGGTTTCACCGTAGTGGTCACCCATGGTGCGGATCTCCGTTCAATCCAATCGGTTCATTCGGTGCGCGCCGGGTCCTGCGCGCCGACGATGGCGTTGTGCAGGGTGTGCCAGGCCAGCGTGGCGCACTTCACCCGCACCGGAAACTCGCGCACGCCGGCCAGCACCGCCAGCTTGCCGAAGTCGCGCTCGGGTGGCGGTGTCTCGGTGAGCAGCGCATGGAAGTCGTGGAACAGCGCCTCCACCTCGGCCACGGGCTTGCCCTTGATCGCCTCGGTCATCAGCGAGGCCGATGCGGTGGAGATGGCGCAGCCGTGGCCGACGAAGCTCACGTCCCTGACCACGCCGTCCTCGATACGCAGGAACACGGTGAGCTGGTCGCCGCACAGCGGGTTGTGGCCGTCGGCCTGGTGGTCGGCCTCCGGCATGGGGCGATAGTTACGCGGCTGGCGGTTGTGATCGAAGATGACCTCCTGGTACAGCTCGCGCAGATCGGGTCCGGTGTCGTTCATTGGATTGGTCTCCGCCTTCATCCGTGTTTGCGCGTGCCGAACAGGTCCTGCGCCTTGTCGATGGCGGCGACCAGCGCGTCGATGTCGGCACGGGTGTTGTACATGGCCAGCGAGGCGCGCGCCGTGCCGGGAATGCCGAAGCGCGTCATCAGCGGCATCGCGCAATGGTGGCCGGCGCGGATCGCCACGCCCTCGGCGTCGAGGATGGTGCCCAGGTCGTGCGGGTGGATGCCATCGACCAGGAAGGACAGGATGCCGGCCTTGTGCCGTGCCGTGCCCACCAGGCGGACGCCCGGGATGGCGCCGACCGCCGCCGTGGCGTAGTCGAGCAGAGCGTGCTCGTGCGCCGCGATCCGTTCGATACCGACCGCGCGCACGTAGTCGATGGCTGCCGCCAGGCCGATGGCGCCGGCGATGTTGGGGGTGCCGGCCTCGAAGCGCTGCGGGGCATCGGCCCAGGTGCTGCGCTCGAAGGAGACCGTGCGGATCATGTCGCCACCGCCCTGCCAGGGCGGCATGGCCTTCAGGATGCCGCTGCGGCCATACAGCACGCCGATGCCGGTGGGGCCGTAGAGCTTGTGGCCCGAGAAGGCGTAGAAGTCGCAGCCGATCGCCTGCACGTCCACCGCCTGGTGCGCCACGGCTTGCGCGCCGTCTACCAGCACCACCGCACCGGCGGCATGGGCGCGGGCGGTGAGTTCGGCCACCGGGTTGATGCTGCCGAGCGCGTTCGACACATGCGTGATCGCAACCAGCTGGGTGCGATGGTTGAGCAGGGCGTCGAAGGCCGCGAGGTCGAGCTCGCCCGCGTCGCTGACCGGCACCACCTTCAGCACCGCGCCGGTCTGCTCGCACAGCAGTTGCCAGGGCACGATGTTGGAGTGGTGTTCCATCGTCGTGACGAGGATCTCGTCTCCCGCGCGCAGCTCGGCGCGCCCCCAGCTTTGCGCGACGAGGTTGATCGCCTCGGTGGTGCCGCGGGTGAAGACGATCTCGTCGGCGTGCGCAGCGTTGATGAAGCGCTGCACGGTGGCACGCGCGCCGTCGTACAGCTCGGTCGCGTGCTGCGACAGCCAGTGCACGCCGCGGTGGATGTTGGCGTTGGACTCGAGGTAGAAACGTCGCTCGGCTTCGATGACGGCCAGCGGCTTCTGCGTGGTGGCACCGTTGTCCAGGTAGGCGAGGCGGCGGCCGTGCACCGGGCGCGCGAGGATGGGAAAGTCCGCCGCGACGTCGAGCGCAGTCACGCCAAGGCCCTGGCCGGTGCCGGAAACGGGAAGGTCGGTGAGCAGGGTCACAGCAGTTCCTCCAGCGTGGCGCCGCCGGGCAGGCGGGCGAGCAGGGCGGTGCGCGCATGCTTGCGCAGCGCGTCGTGGCCGATGCGCTCGATGACTTCCGCGGCGAAGGCGTAGGTCAGCAGCTGGCGTGCATGGACCTCGTCGATGCCGCGCGCGCGCAGGTAGAACAGCGCGTCCTCGTCGATCTGGCCGACGGTGGCGCCGTGGGCGCACTTCACGTCGTCGGCGTAGATCTCGAGTTCCGGACGGGCATCGGCCTCGGCCAGCTTCGACAGCAGCAGGTTGTCGCAGCGCTGCACGGCATCGGTGCGCTGGGCGTCCTGGGCGACGATGATGCGCCCGGCGAACACCCCGCGCGCGTTGCCATCGACCAGGCCGCGGTAGTACTCGCGACTGGTGCCGAGCGGCCTGGCGTGCTCGATCAGCGTGTGGTGGTCGACGTGGCGCCGGCCATCGACGTGGTACAGGCCGTTGAACAGCGTCTCGCAGCCTTCGCCATCGAAGCGGGTACGGATGTCGTTGCGCGCCAGGCGGGCGCCGAAGGACAGCGAGTGCGAGGCGAAATGCGATCCGCGCGCCTGCTCGGCCTCGATCTGCGCCACATGGATGGCCTGCGCGTCCTGCTGCTGCAGCTTGACGTGGGTGATACGCGCGTCCTGCGCCGCCTGCACCCGGGTGACGACGGTGCCGAGCGTGGCGCCGCCGCCGACATGGTGTTCGACGATGCTCGCCGCCGAATTGGCGTCCGCGACGATCAGGTTGCGCAGGTGGCTGTCGGCCGCGCCGGTGGCGCCGATGAAGACGAGGTGCAGGGGCTGTTCCAGCGCGGTGCCGCGTGCCAGGCGCACGAAGGCACCGTCGCTGCACAGCGCCAGATTCAGCGCGTAAGGGCTGGCGCTGTCGTCGGCGCTGCCGAAGGCGGCCTCGACGGCGTCGGGCACGGTGTTCAGCGCATCCGACAGCGCGCCGGCCGTCACGCCGGCCGGCAGCGTGCCGATGGCCGACAGCGTCGGCGCAAACTGCCCGTCCACGAACACCAGCCAGTGGCCGCCGTCATCGAAGGCGGCGCGCAACGTCGCCAGCGTGGCGGCCGGGTGGGCGGCGTCCGGGTAAGAGTCGGAGTCCGGCGAGGCCAGCGTCTGCTGCTCGAGGAAGGCGAGCGAGGTGTGGCGCCAGGCCTCCAGACGGCTCGTCGGCCAGCCGAGGTCGGCGAAACGGGCGATCGCGTCGGTGCGGCGGCGAGTCAGCCAGGGCAGGGCAGCGCCGGGCAGGTGGGCGGCGCGCTCGCGCTGGCGGGCGACCCAGGTGTCGATCCCGCTCATGGCCGTGCTCCTGCCGCAGCCGTAGCGGCCTTGCCTTCGGCGTCGATCCAGCCGTAGCCGTGCTCTTCCAGTTCCAGCGCCAGTTCGCGACCGCCCGAGCGCACGATGCGGCCCTGCGACAGCACGTGCACCTTGTCCGGCACGATGTAGTCGAGCAGGCGCTGGTAGTGGGTGATGACGATCATCGAGCGTTCGGGTGAGCGCAGGCGATTGACGCCTTCGGCGACGATCTTCAGCGCGTCGATGTCCAGGCCCGAGTCGGTCTCGTCCAGCACCGCCAGCCTGGGTTCGAGCAGCGCCATCTGCAGCACCTCGTTGCGCTTCTTCTCGCCGCCCGAGAAGCCCTCATTGACCGAGCGGTAGAGGAATTCCTCCTTCATGCCGACCGCCTTCATCTCGGCCTTTACCCGCGCGAGGAAGTCCATCGCGTCGTATTCGGGCAGGCCGCGGTGGCGGCGCACGGCGTTGACCGCGGCCTTGAGGAAGTAGGCGTTGGACACGCCGGGAATCTCGACCGGGTACTGGAAGGCGAGGAAGAGGCCAGCACGCGCGCGTTCCTCGGCGGGCAGGGCGAGCAGGTCGGTGCCGTCCCAGTCCACGCTGCCGTCGGTCACGGTGAAGGTGTCGCGGCCGGCCAGCACCTGGGCCAGCGTGCTCTTGCCCGAGCCGTTGGGGCCCATGATGGCGTGCACCTCGCCGCTGCCCACCTCCAGGTTCAGGCCCTTGAGGATTGCCTTGCCGTCGACGGCCGCGTGCAGGTTGTTGATCTTCAGCATCTTGGTTCTCCTTGGGGTCTCTCAGCCGACGCTGCCTTCGAGGCTCACGCCCAACAGTTTCTGCGCTTCCACCGCGAACTCCATCGGCAGTTCCTTGAACACCTCGCGGCAGAAGCCATTGACGATCATCGACACCGCGTCCTCGGCACTGATGCCGCGCTGCATCGCATAGAAAAGCTGGTCCTCGCCGATGCGCGAGGTGGTGGCCTCGTGCTCGACGTGGGCGCTGGGGTGGCGCACCTCGATGGTGGGGAAGGTGTGCGCCGCGCAACGGTCGCCGATCAGCAGCGAGTCGCACTGCGTGTAGTTGCGCGCGCCCTCGGCCTTGGGCGTGACGCGCACCAGACCGCGGAAGGTGTTGCTGCCGCGCCCTGCCGCGATGCCCTTGCTGAGGATGGTGCTGCGGGTGTTGCGCCCCATGTGGATCATCTTGGTACCGGTGTCGGCCTGCTGCAGGTTGTTGGTCAGCGCCACCGAGTGGAAGTCGCCCACCGAATCGTCGCCGCGCAGGATCACGCTCGGGTACTTCCAGGTGATCGCCGAACCGGTCTCGACCTGCGTCCACGAGATGTGCGAGCGTGCGCCGCGACAGTCGCCGCGCTTGGTGACGAAGTTGTAGATGCCGCCCTTGCCGTCCTTGTCGCCCGGGTACCAGTTCTGCACGGTGGAGTACTTGATCTTCGCGTCGTCGAGCGCGATCAGCTCCACCACTGCGGCGTGGAGCTGGTTCTCGTCGCGCATCGGCGCGGTACAGCCCTCGAGATAACTGACGGACGCGCCTTCCTCCGCGATGATCAGCGTGCGCTCGAACTGGCCTGTGTCGCGAGCGTTGATGCGGAAGTAGGTCGACAGCTCCATCGGGCACTTCACGCCCTTGGGGATGAAGACGAAGGAGCCGTCGGAGAACACCGCGGAGTTGAGCGCGGCGTAGAAGTTGTCGCCCGGCGGTACCACCGTGCCGAGGTACTGGCGCACGAGCTCAGGGTGTTCCTTCACCGCCTCGGAGAACGAACAGAAGACGATGCCGTGCTCGCCCAGTTCCTTCTTGAAGGTGGTGGCCACGCTCACCGAGTCGAACACCGCATCCACCGCCACGCCGGCGAGGCGCGCGCGCTCGTGCAGGGGCACGCCGAGCTTCTCGAAGGTGCGCAGCAGTTCGGGATCGACTTCGTCCAGGCTCTTGGGTCCGTCCTTCTTCGACTTGGGCGCGGAGTAGTAGACGATGTCCTGGAAGTCGACCGGCGGAAACTGCACCGCGGCCCAGGTCGGCGGTGTCATCGTCAGCCAGTGGCGATAGGCCTCGAGCCGCCAGTCGAGCAGCCATTCCGGCTCGCCCTTGCGCGCCGAGATCGTGCGGATGACGTCTTCGGACAAGCCCTTGGGCACGGTGTCGGTCTCGAGTCGCGTCTCGAAGCCCGCGGCGTATTCCTGCTCGAGGAAAGCACCGATCGCGTCGCCGCGCTTGGCGGGTGCCTGCGGCGGGGAGGTCAGGGTAGGGGCGTTCATCTTGCGTTCTCCTTTTTGCTTCAGCCGGCGTGGCGGGCGAGGCGGTCGGGGCCGCGCATGCGGTGTTCGGTGGCGGGGGCGGCGCTCCCCGGCGAAGGGGCGGGTGTCATCTCGGCGACGCTGACGGTCTGCAGTGCCTGGCGCACCACGGTGTTGATGCGGAGCCAGCTGTCGCGGATGCGGCAGCCGGTCTCGAGGTTGCAGGTGCCGCTGTTGGCGCTGCACTCGGTGAGCCCGAAGGGCTGCTCCTCGAGCGCGTCGATGAGGTCGGCGATGCTGATCTGCGCCGGCGGGCGCGCCAGCACGTAGCCGCCCCGCGTGCCGCGCTGGCTCAGCACCAGCCCGTGGCGACCGAGCGCCTTCAGGATCTTGCTGACGGTCGCCAGGCCCAGGCCGAGCGCGTCGGCGAGCTCCGTGGCGCTGATCACGCGCTCGGGCGTGGTCGCCATGTGCGTGACGATCAGGGTGCCGTAGTCGGTGAGCTTGCTGATGCGAAGCATGATGGGCGTCTCCGCGTTGAGGTGCTTATACTGTACTAAAACAGTACTGTATTTACAAGCGGCAGGCAGGCCCGGGCTGGCAGGCCCATTGGTCGCGCCCTGGCCTAAGATGAAGTGCGAGCAGTCAGGAACGAAGGCAGCGCGATGGAACTGGAATGCGGTCGTACCTACGTGATCCGCCTGTGCAGCGGCGAGCTCCGGGAATGGCGCTTCGACGGCAGGGATGCGCGTGGCCTCGCGTGGTGGCGGGATGTCGAAACCGGTTTGGGCTTTTCGGAGGCCGGGCTGCTCTATGCGTGGGAGATCCTGCCTGCGGGAGAGGGCGATGGCTGAGCCGGTCCTGCTTCGTTGCGCGCTGCCGTATCCCGCTTCGCTCGCGGCGCCGGCGCTGGGGGTGCTTGCCGCGGGGCTCGGGTGGCCGGCCGGTGCAGGTGGGTGGGAGGTGGCGGTGGCCGTGCTCGCCGGCCTGATCGCCTGGACCCTGCTGGAGTATGTGCTGCACCGCTTCGTGCTGCATGGCGTGGAGCCTTTCCGCGCCTGGCATCTCGTCCATCACCGCGATCCGAGCCAGCCGATCCGGGTGCCACTGGCATTCAGCGCGGCGCTGGTGGTGACCGTGCTCGGCCTGTCGACTGCCCTGCTCGGGACCGACAGCCTCGCCGCGCCCCTGTCAGTGGGCCTGCTGATCGGCGACATGCTGCAGGAGACGGTGCATCAGGGTTTGCACGCGCAGGGTGTGTTCGGCCTGAGCCTGGTCCGCCTGAGTGCCCACCACGGCCATCATCACCATGTCGATGAGCGGGCCGCGTTCGGCACGATCACCACCTTCTGGGACCGTTGCTTCGGCACGATGCCGCGGAGCGGTTGAGGCAACCGGCCTCGCGCGCCGATCCGCGTCACAATCCGCGCGGCGCTCCGCGCAGTACCCGCCAGGCCAGCATCAGCCAGCCCAGGATCATCAGGCTTCCGCCCACCGGCGTCACCGCCCCCAGCCAGCGCGGCCCACCCAGCGCTATCGCATACAGTGTGCCGGCGAAGATCACCGTGCCTGCCGCCAGCATCGCGGCGGGCAGCAGGCTGCGCGGCAGCCGCGCCGCGCCCAGCGCCACCAGGCCGATGGCGTGCCACATCTGGTACTGCACCGCGGTCTGCCACCAGGCGAGCGCGGCATCGTCGAGCAGGCTGCGCAGCCCGTGAGCGCCGAAGGCGCCCAGTGCGACGCCCAGCGCCGCGAGCACGGCGCCAGCGAAGAGCGGAAAGCGTGGGAAGTCGTTGTGCATGGGGGTAAAGGAGGGGGCTGAGGCAAAGGCGGACACTTTAAACGATGGCCGGACATCGCTGGCCGTACGAAGCCGAATCGACATTGCTACCATCCCGGTGCCCGGGTTCGCGATTGCGGACGTTGACGGAGACATTCCATGAAATCAGGGACCGGAATCATGACCGATGGTATGCGGCAATCGAAAGCCTTTTGCATCCTGCCGCTCGCATCTGCGGCGGCCTTGCAAGGGGCGGTTGACGTGCTGGGGCGGGCGGGCGCATGACCTCACGCGACACGGCGCCCACGACCGAGGCGCAAGCGATTTCCGGCAGGGCCTCCACCAAGCTGTGGGCCGAGCTGCGCGCGGCGCTGCGCGGCACGAACGCCGATTACACGCGCATTCCCCTCAAGCGCGCGGTGTTCCTGCTGGCCGTGCCGATGATGCTGGAGCTGGTGCTCGAATCCACCTTCGCGGTGGTCGACATCTTCTTCGTCGCCAAGCTCGGATCGTCCGCGGTGGCCACGGTCGGGCTGACCGAGACCTATCTGTTCCTGCTCTATTCGATCGCGATGGGGCTGGCGATGGCGGTGACGGCGATCGTCGCGCGCCGGGTCGGCGAGCATCGGGGCGAAGAGGCCGCGTTGTCGGCGGTGCAGGCCATTCTGGTCGCGATCCTCGTCTCGCTGCCCTTTGCCGTGGGGGGCATCGTCTGGGCGCAGGATCTGCTGCGGTTGATGGGAGCGGACGCCTGGGCCATCGAACACGGCTACCGCTACACCCAGTGGATGCTCGGCGGCAACGCGGTGATCCTGCTGCTGTTCGTCATCAACGCGATCTTCCGCGGCGCAGGCGACGCAGCGACGGCGATGCGTGTGCTGTGGGTCGCCAATGCGCTGAACATCGTGCTCGACCCGATCCTGATCTTCGGCCTGGGGCCGATCCCGCCACTCGGCATCGAGGGCGCGGCGATCGCGACCAATATCGGGCGTGGCGCGGGCGTGCTGATGCAGTTGTGGATCCTCGTGCGCGGCAGCGAACATCTGCGCATCCGCCGCGCCAACCTGCGCTGGCATGGCGCGACCCTGATGCAGATCGTGCGTACCTCGCTCGGTGGCATCGGACAGATGATCGTCTCGATGACCGCCTGGATCTTCCTGATGCGCATCCTCGCGAGCGTGTCGACCGAGGCGGTCGCCGGGGCGACGATCACGATGCGCATCATGATGTTCACGCTGATGCCGGCCTGGGGCATGTCCAACGCCGCCGCCACGCTGGTCGGCCAGAACCTCGGCGCGGGCGAGCCCGAGCGCGCCGAGGCCGCCGTGTGGCGCATCGGCTGGATGAACATGGCCTTCACGCTCGCCGTGTCGGTGGTGTTCTTCTTCCTGCACGACGAACTTGTCGCGCTGTTTTCCGATGACCCGCAGGTCATCGCCATCGGCGGCGAATGGCTCGCCATCCTGGCGTATTCCTACTTCGTCTACGGCTGGTGGATGGTGTCGGTGCAGGCCTTCAACGGCGCGGGCGACACGATGACGCCCACCTGGATCAACCTCGTGTTCTTCTGGCTGATCCAGATCCCGCTTGCGTGGGCGCTTGCGCTGCCCCTGGGGTGGGCGCACTCGGGCGTGTTCTGGGGGGTGTTCATCTCCGAGACCGCGGTCGGCCTGTTCACGCTGTGGCTGTTCAGCCGGGGGCGCTGGAAGACGGCACAGGTCTGACCGCGGCAGGCCGGATGCTCAGGCGGACGGGGCAATCCGCAGTGGAATCGTGACCGGTCCGTCATTGACCAGTTGCACCTTCATGTCGGCGGCGAAGCGCCCGGTCTGGACGACGGGGTGCGCGACCTGCGCCCGGGCGACGAAGTGTTCGTACAGCGCCTGCCCGGTCTGCGGGTCGGCGGCGTTGGTGAAGCTGGGGCGATTGCCGCCCGTGGTGTCGGCCGCGAGGGTGAACTGGCTGACGATGAGCAGGCCGCCTTTCACGTCCTGCAGCGAGCGGTTCATCTTGCCGGCCTCGTCGGAAAAGATGCGCAGCTTCAGCAGCTTGGCGAGCAGTTTGTCGGCCTCGGCGGGGGTGTCGCCGCGCTCGGCGCACACCAGCGCGAGCAGGCCGGGGCCGATCTCGCCGATGGTTTCGCCATCGACGATCACGCGTGCTTCGGAAACGCGTTGCAGCACTGCGAGCATTCGGGCTCCTTCACAAGAAAGACGCCACCCGCAGGTGGCGTCGAGAACGATGGCGGCCGTCGCGCGGGCGACGGCGGCTGGGGGTCAGACCGCGGCCAGCGCCTGCTCGAGGTCGGCGATGATGTCGTCGATGTGCTCGATGCCGATCGACAGGCGCACCATGTCGGGCGACACGCCGGCCTTGGCCAGTTCCGCCGGCGACAGCTGGCGGTGGGTGGTCGAGGCGGGGTGGCAGGCGAGCGACTTGGCGTCGCCGATGTTGACCAGGCGGGTGATGAGCTTGAGTGCGTCCTGGAAGCGGCCGCCGGCTTCCAGCCCACCCTTCACGCCAAACGACAGGATGCCCGAGGCACGGCCGCCCATGTACTTCTGCACCAGGCCGTGGTCGGCGTGGTCGGGCAGGCCGGCGTAGTTCACCCACTCGACCTTGGCGTGCTTCTTCAGGTACTCGGCGACCTTGATCGTGTTGGTGCAGATGCGGTCCATGCGCAGCGCCAGCGTTTCGATGCCCTGCAGGATCAAGAAGCTGTTGAAGGGCGAGATCGCCGCGCCGGTGTTGCGCAGCGGCACCACCCGCGCGCGGCCGATGAAGGCGGCGGCACCGAGCGCCTCGGTGTAGACCACGCCGTGGTAGGACACGTCCGGCTCGTTCAGGCGCTTGAAGCGCGCCTTGTGCTCGGCCCAGGGGAACTTGCCCGAATCGACGATCACGCCGCCGATGGAGTTGCCGTGGCCGCCGAGGTACTTGGTGAGCGCATGCACCACGATGTCGGCGCCGTGTTCGAAGGGGCGGCACAGGTAGGGCGAGGGCACGGTGTTGTCGACGATCAGCGGCACGCCGGCCTTGTGTGCGATTTCGGCCAGGCGGCCGATGTCGGTGACGTTGCCCAGCGGGTTGCCGACCGATTCGCAGAAGATCGCCTTGGTGCGCTCGTCGATGAGCGCGGCGAAGCTGTCCGGGTCGCGGTAGTCGGCGAAGCGCACCTGGATGCCGAACTGCGGCAGGGTGTGGGCGAAGAGGTTGTAGGTGCCGCCGTACAGCGTCGACGCCGAGATGATGTTGTCGCCGGCTTCGGCGATGGTCTGGATCGCGTAGGTGATCGCCGACATGCCCGAGGCCACGGCCAGCGCGCCGATGCCGCCTTCCAGTTCGGCGACGCGCTGCTCGAGCACCGCGGTGGTCGGGTTCATGATGCGGGTGTAGATGTTGCCCTGCACCTTGAGGTCGAACAGGTCCGCGCCGTGCTGGGTGTCGTCGAAGGCGTAGGAGGTGGTCTGGTAGATCGGCACCGCGACGGCCTTGGTGGTCGGATCGGGCGAATAGCCGCCGTGCACGGCGATGGTTTCGAGCTTCATGTGTCAGGTCTCCCCTTCGGTGAAAGTGCCGGGGAGTATAGCCAGCGCGCGGGGGATATCGAAATAACCGAACAATCCAAGCCGCGGCTTCAAGCTTGCGCTGACTATGGGCCTGCGGGGCCCGAGCCGGTAAACTCCGCGGCCTTACTTACGTGATATCGCCCGGGAAGCTCATGGCCCAACTCATCCTCAACCCCGGCAAGGAACGCTCCTTGTTCCGCCGCCATCCCTGGATCTTCGCCGGTTCGGTCGACCGCCTCGACGGCCGCGCGCGGCCGGGCGACACGGTGACGGTGGTCACGGCCGAGGGCAAGGCGCTGGCGCGCGCGGCGTGGTCGCCCGAATCGCAGATCCGCGCACGGGTGTGGAGCTTCGACGCCGAGGCGGCGATCGACCACGCCTTCTTCAAGCGCGCGGTGGCGGCCTCGATCGCGCGGCGCGCGGCGATTCCGGCGCTGCACGGGCAGGAGGGCGTGCGCCTGATCCACGGCGAGTCCGACGGGCTGCCCGGCGTGATCGCCGACCGCTACGGCGACGTGGTGGTGCTCCAGCTCACCAGTGCCGGCGCGGACAAATGGCGCGAGGCCATCGTCGCCGGGCTGGTCCAGGCCACCGGCTGTGCAGTGATCTACGAGCGATCGGATTCCGAAGTGCGCGGGCTGGAAGGTCTGGCGCCGCGCACCGGCTGCGTGCATGGCGAACTGCCGGCGGGGGGGCTGACCATCGTCGAGAACGGCGTGTGCATGGAGGTGGATGTGGAGGGCGGCCACAAGACCGGCTTCTACCTCGACCAGCGCGACAACCGCCTGCTGACCGGCCAGCTGGCCGCCGGGCGCGACGTGCTCAACTGCTTCTGCTACACCGGCGGTTTTTCGCTGCAGGCGCTGGCCGGCGGGGCGAAGTCGGTGCTGTCGATCGATTCCTCCGGGCCGGCGCTGGAGTCGGCGCGGCGCAACCTCGCGCTCAACCCGCAACTGGACGCCAGCCGTGCCGACTGGCACGAGGCCGACGTGTTCAAGGCGCTGCGCAATCTCAAGGACGAAGGCCAGCGCTTCGACCTGATCGTGCTCGATCCGCCCAAGTTCGCGCCCTCGGCCGCGCACGCGGATCGTGCCGCACGCGCCTACAAGGACATCAACCTGTTCGGTTTTCGCCTGCTCAACCCGGGCGGCATCCTGATGACCTATTCCTGCTCGGGCGGCATCGGCCAGGAGCTGTTCCAGAAGATCGTCGCCGGCGCCGCCACCGATGCCGGCGTCGATGCGCGCATCATCTACCGCCTGTCGGCCGCGCCGGACCATCCGATCGGGCTGGCGGTGCCGGAGGGCGAGTACCTCAAGGGCCTGGCCTGCCAGGTGGGTTGAGCTGCGCCGCGACCGCCAGATCCCGAGGCAAGGACACGCTGCCGTGCCCGATCGTCCGGCCTCAGGCATCATGGCGCCCCTCGCACTCCGATAACCGCAAACAAGGCCCCGCATGTACCCCATCCACGATACCGACGCCCAGTTGCTGCTGGCCACCCTGATTGCCTCGAAGCGGCGGCCTGCTGCGCTGGCGGAGATCGTGGCCGCCGCTGAATTCATGGGCTGCCCCGTGACCGCGCCCAAGGCCTGGGCGAGCGCGTTCGAACGCTTCTCCACACACGGCCTGCTGGTGGCCGAGGGCGAGGGCTACGTGCTCACGGCGGTTGCGCAGGCGATGGCCGGCGGTTTGCCGAAGAAGGCGGAAACCGACGAGCGCGTCTTCCTGGTGCGCGAAAAGCTGTCCGCCTACAAGCCGCTCGCCGAAAGTGCGCCGATCGAGATGAGCGCCGAGCAGTTCGAGGCCGCCCTCGCGGAACATGCCGCGCTGTCGCAGCAGGGTGGCAAGAACCTGCTGATGCCCAAGCCCAAGCGCGATGACGACGACCGTCCGCGCCGCCCGCAAGGCCGTCGCCCCTTTGGCAACGCCCGCCGCCGTTCGTGATGGCGCACCGCTTGCGCGAGACCAGCCTGCAATGATCCCGTCCGCTGCATCGCCTCCGCCTGCCGACAGTCGCGGTTCGCGCGTGGCACTGATCTTCGCGCTGACGGCGGAGCGACTGTCGATCTGGTACGAGCACGGCCAATGGCCGACCGAGGCCCAGGGCGCCACGCTGGCGGCGGACTGGCTGGCGCGCACCAGGCGTACCCTGCCGCTGGTCGAGCGCCGCCATCTGTCCGACCTCAGCGACCAGCTCGCGCGCCAGATCGCCGGCACCTTGTCGCGCGAGGCGGGGCTGTACACCACCCACGAAATGATGGAAGCACTGGACCCGAACTACGAGTCCGAGTTGGCCCAGTCGCTGATGGCCGAGTGTCAACGTCTGCTCGATGCCGATCCCGGTCCGGGGCAGGCGTAGGCCGGGCACTTCAGGATCAGTCGAAGCGGGTCAGCGGCACCTCTTCAACCACGCTATCGGCTTCCGTCATCGGCTCGCCCGCCACCGTGTGCAGCGGGATCACGCCGGCCCAGACCGGCCAGTCCAGATCCTCCGCGTCGTCCTTCACCCCCCAGTCGCGCACCTTGGCGGCGGCTTCGCTCAGTGCGATGCGCAGCAGGCCGGTGGCGTTCAGCTCCTTGTCGGTGATCGGGCGCAAGGTGTCCCAGCGGCCCGGGTAGAGGCCGTCGACGAAGGCGCGCAGGCTGCCGAGCTTGTGCGCGGGATCGGTCACCAGCTCGAAGCGGCCGTAGATGACGACCGAGCGGTAGTTCATCGAGTGGTGCATCGCCGAACGCGCCAGCACCAGCCCGTCGGCCAGTGCGATCGTCACGCAGGCTTCGCCTTCGGTCAGCGCCTTGAGCATGCGCGAGGCCTTGGCGCCGTGGATGTAGAGATGATCGCCCTCGCGCCAGTGGATAGTGGGGATCGCATGCACCATGCCGTCGATCTGGAAGGCGACGGTGCAGATCATCGCGGCGTCGACGATGGCAGCGACAGTGGCGGCGTCGTAATGCGCGCGCTCCGGCAGGCGGCGGATGCGGGAGCGCGGAGAGGGAGCGGACGGGGGCATGGCGAGGCGACTCCGGTGGTTTCGATGGTGTCATCGTAGGGTCTCGGTGGTACCTTACATAGCGCCACAAAAGTCATGATTCATGGAGCCACGATGGAACTCGACTGGCTGCTGTCCCCGCCCCTGCCCGCGGCCGTGCCGCGCCAGCGCGTGCTCTACCTGCGCCTGCGCGAGGGCGTGCTGTCGGGACGGCTACCCGCCGGTATGCGCCTTCCTGCCAGCCGCAGCCTGGCCGCGACGCTGGGGGTCGCGCGCAACACGGTGCTGTTCGCGTACGAGCAGCTGGTCGCCGAGGGTTGTCTGGTCGCGGACCGCCAGGGCACCTGCGTGGCGCCGCTGCCGGCGCGGGGCGCGGCATGTGTGACGACGGCCGCGTCATCGACGGCGCCGCCCGGGCTTTCCGTACGCGCCTCGGCAGCATGCCAGCGCGAGCCCGCGCGTGATGCCGAGGCGCTGCCGTTCTCGCCCGGTGTGCCGGATTTCGGTGCATTCCCTTTCCGCAGCTGGCGCGCCTGCCTCGAGCGCGTGTGGCGCGATGCCGGCTGGCGTCAGCTGGGCTATGCCGCGCATGGCGGCGACCCGCAGTTGCGCGAGGCCCTGGCGGATCATCTGACCGCCGTGCGCGGGCTGGCCGTGACGCCCGGGCAGATCGTCGTCACCAGTGGCACGCAGGCCGCGCTCGACCTCTGCGCCCGGCTGCTGGCCGATCATGGCGACACCGCGTGGGTGGAGAATCCCGGTTATCTTGCTGCCCGCGTCGCCTTCGGGCTGGCCGGCCTGCAGGTGCATGACGTCACCGTCGATGCGCAAGGCTTGGCGCCGGACGAGGAGGACTGGGGCCGCCATCGCCCGCGGCTGATCATGGTGACGCCCTCGCACCAGTACCCCACTGGCGGCGTGATGCCGCTGTCGCGCCGCCTGGCCCTGATCGAGCGTGCCCGCGACGCTGGTGCCTGGATCGTCGAGGATGACTACGACAGCGAGTTCCGCCGCGGCGGCCCGGCGCCGCCCGCGCTGTTCGGCCTGCAGCCCGATGCGCCGGTCGTCTATGCCGGCACCTTCAGCAAGACGCTCTATCCCGGGCTGCGACTCGGCTATCTGGTGCTGCCGCGGGCGATTGCCGACGACTTCGTCCATGCCGCGGCACTGGCCACGCGCGCCGGGCAGGGCATCGAGCAGCGTGCGCTGGCCGACTTCATCCGGCGCGGCCACTACATCACCCACCTGCGTCACATGCGCGCACGCTACAACAGCCGGCAGGCGGCACTGCGCACGGCCCTGCAGCAGGCCTTCGGGCCGGATGTGGCCTTGTCCGGCGGGGAGGCCGGACTGCATCTGGTGATGTGGTTGCCTGATCAGGTGCGCGACGTGACCGTGGCGCAACGCGCTGCCGCGCTGGGCCTGGGCGTGCGGGCGCTGTCCGCCTACGCCCGGCCGCCGGTGCGCTGCAACGGCCTGGTGCTGGGCTACGGCAATCTGGACGAGGGCAATGTCGGCGAGGCAGTGCGGCGCCTGAAGCGGGCGCTGGACGACCGGCCCTGAGACCGCATTGCCGGGCCAGTTTCAGCCCTGCGCGGTGCTCGATCCGCCGCCCAGCGCCCGGTAGAGCTGCACGACCGACTGATGCAGCAGGCGACTGGTCTGCGACAGCGCCAGCTCGCTGTCGAAAAGCTGACGTTCGGCGTCGATTACCTCGAAATAGCTGGAGATGCCAGCGAGGTAGCGCGCGTTGGTGACACGCAGGCGCTCCCGGTTGGCGTGAACGACCTTGCGCGTGGCGTCGCGTTGCCGGCTGAGCTGCTCGAAGGCGACCAGTGCGTCACTGACCTCGCGGAAGGCCTGGCGAATCGTGGCCTTGTACTGTTCCACCTGGATGCGCTGCTGCGCTTCGGCGGCGGCCACGCCCGAGCGCAGGCGTCCGGCGTCGAACAGGGGCAGGCCGACGGCAGGCTGGAGCGACCATGCCTGGCGGCCGCTGTCGAACAGCTGGGCAAGGTCGGTGGTGGCGAACCCCAGCAGCGTGGTCAGGGTGATGCGCGGCAGGAAGGCCTTGCGTGCGGCGTCCAGATTCGCGCCCGCGCCACGAAGCGACGCTTCCGCGGCGCGGATGTCCGGGCGTCGCTGCAGCAGCTCGGACGGCAGCCCGGTGGTGACCTGCGCAGGCGGCGTGAGCGTATCGAGGTGTGACGCGCGCCTGATGGTGCCCGGATTGCGCCCGAGCAGGACGGCGAGTGCGTTTTCGGTCTGGGCAATGCGTCGCGCCTGGTCGGCAAGCGCCTGCTCGGAGCCCGCCAGCAGCGATTCCGCCTGACGCACGTCGAGAATGGACGAGACGCCCTCGTCGAAGCGCGCACGGGTCAGGCGCAGCGCCTTGCGCCGGCCATCGATCGTGCGGCGGGTGATCTCGTGCTGGGCGTCCAGATCGAGGAGCTCGAGGTACAGCGAGGAGACTTGGGCGATCAGGCTGGTGCGCACGCCATCTGCCAGGGCCGCGTTGGCCAGCACCTCGCGCCGTGCCGCTTCGGTGCGTGCCTCGAGCCGCCCCCACAGGTCGATCTCCCACGCGGGCATCGTCAGGCCGACCGAGGCATTCTCGCTGATCGTGTTCTCGCGCGGATCGAAGCCTGGCAAGCGTTCGCGGGATGCGCTCGCAGAAGCATCGATGCCCGGGAACAGGGCGGCGCGCTCGATGCCGTACTGCGCGCGGGCAAGCTCGATGCGTTCGATCGCGATGCGCAGGTCGGCATTGGCGGCGAGGGCTGCGTCGATGAGCGCGTGCAGCTCGGGAATGGGCAGCAGGGCGTGCCAGGGCAGGGTGGCGAGACTGTCCGGCAGCGCGTCGGGGTTCGGAAGGAGACGGGCTTCGCCCGTCCTCGCGTCGCCCGGCTGAGCTTCCGGGGGCCGGTGCCAGGTTTCCGGCAGGTCGATTGCCGGCGCGACGAAGGGGGCCGACTGGCAGCCGCAGAGCATTGCCACGGCAATCAGGGGCAGGCTGCGCCGCTTCAGCATGGTGAGGGCGATGGGGGACCGGGACATGCGCGTCGGACTCATGCTGCGCTCTCCGGGCCGGGCGTGCTGCAGGCGGTCGTGCGCGTCTCGTCCTCGCGGATGCGGAAGAAGCTGGCGTACAGCAGGGGCACCACCACGAGCGTGAGGCCGGTCGCGAAGATCAGGCCGAACATGATCGTCACCGCCATGCTGCGGAAGAAGGGGTCGACCAGCAGCGGCGCCACGCCGAGCACCGTGGTCGCTGCGCCGAGGAAGACCGGGCGCGCACGGCTGGCCGAGGCGTCGAGCAGCGCGAGCAGGCGCGGCTTGCCGTCGCGGATCTCGACGTCGATCTGGTCCACCAGCACGATCGCGTTCTTGATCAGCATGCCGGTCAGGCTCAGGAAGCCGAGGATGGCCATGAACTCGAAGGGCGCCTGGAACACCAGCAGTCCGACCGCCACGCCGACGACCGCCAGCGGCACGGTGAGCCAGATCACCGCGGTCTGGCGCAGACCGTTGAACATCACGATCACCGCCACCACCATCGCTGCGAAGCCGAAGGGCGCAGCGGCTGCGAGTCCGGCATTGGCCTCGGCCGAGGCCTTGTACTCGCCATGCCATTCCAGCGCGTAGCCCGGCGGCAGGGCGATGGCCTCGATCCGAGGCCGCAGGCGCTCGAAAAGCGGCGCGGACAACTGACCCGCAGGCGGGTCGCACTGCGCCTTGATGGTCGGGAAGCGGTTCTCGCGCCGGATCAGTGCGTCTTCCCACACCGTGTCGATGCGCTCGATGAACTGGCTCACCGGCACGTACTTGCCGGCGGTGGCGCTGAACACCTGGGCGTTGCCGAGATCCTCCACGCCGCGGCGCTCGTCCGCCGGCGAACGGGCGAGGATGGGAATCAGACGCTCGTTCTCGCGATACATGCCGATCTGCTGGCCGACGTAGTTGCGCTCGAGCGCGGCCGCGATGTCCGAGGGCAGCACGCCGGCGCGCTGTGCCGCCTCGACCGAGAAGCGTGGGCGCACCACCGGTACCGACTGGCGCCAGTCGTCCTGGATGGCCACGGCATCGGGGTCGGCGGCCATGATCGCCTTGGCCTCGTCCGCCAGCCGGCGCAGCACCGCCGGGTCGGGGCCGCGGAATGCGGCTTCGATCTTCTTCCCTCCGCCGCGGCCAAGCATGAACTTCCACACCTTCACGCTCGCGTCCGGAAAGGCGGCTTCTAGCTCGGGCTGCAGGCGTTCGATCAGGCCGGCGATGTCCTCGAGGCGCTCGACGTCGACCAGCAGCTGCCCGTAGGCGGGGTTGGGGTCCTCGGGGCTGTAGGTCAGCATGAAGCGCAGCCCGCCCTGGCCGATGAAGCTCGAAACGTGGGTGACGCCGGGCGCCGCGCGCACCTTCGCCTCGGCCTGGCCGACGACCGCCGCGGTGGCGTGGATGTCGGTGCCCTGCGGCAGCGTCAGGTCGACCACGAACTGCGGCCGCGCCGAATCGGGCATGAAGCCCGCCGGCACGTGGCCGAACGCGACGACGCCAGCGGCGAGCAGGCCGGCCAGCGCAATCCCGCTCACGACACGGTGGGCCAGCACGCCCTCCAGCAGGCGGCGATAGGCGCGCAGCAGCCGGCTTTCGCGGTCGGCCGCCTGCACCTTCACCTTCAGGAAGGCGGCGCACAGCAGCGGGGTCAGCGTGATGGCGAACAGCCACGACAACAGCATCGAATACAGGATTACCCAGAACAGTGAGCCTGCGTATTCGCCCATGTCGGAGGGGGAGAGGCCGATTGCGCTGAAGGCGAGGATGCCGACCACCGTGCCGCCCAGCAGCGGCCATACCGTCGCGCGCACCACCGCGCCCGCCGCGGCGGCCACCTGCTCGCCCTTTTGCAGCCGCACCAGAATGCCGTCGGTAACCACGATGGCGTTGTCCACCAGCATCCCCAGCGCGATGATCAGCGCGCCGAGCGAGATGCGCTGCATGGCGATGCCGTCCAACAGCATCGCGATCAGGGTGCCGGCCACGGTCAGGACCAGCACCGCGCCGATGATGAGCCCGCTGCGCAGTCCCATGAACAGCAACAGCACTACCACCACGATCACCACCGCGGCCACCAGGTTGTCGACGAAACCCGACACCGCGGCGCGCACGGAGTCCGACTGGAAGGAGACCACGTTCAGCTCCATCCCGATCGGGCGCTGGCCTTCCAGCTCGGCCAGCCTGCGCTTGACCGCATCGCCCATCTCGACGACGTTGCCGCCCTGCACGTTGGAGATGCCCAGCCCGATTGCCGGCCGGCCGTCATGGCGCATCAGCGCGGCGGGCGGGTCGACGTACTCGCGGCGGATGTCGGCCACGTCGCGCAGGCGCAGCAGGCCGCTGTTGGCGTCACCGGCCACCACGAGCTGACCGAGGGCTTCCACCGAGACGACGTCATCGGCCGGCTGGATCTGCAGTCGCAGCGGGCCGGCGCCGACCGCCCCCGCAGGCGCGATCAGGTTCTGCGCGCGCAGTGAGGCATGGATCCGGTCCAGCGGCACGCCCAGTTGCGCGGCGCGGGCGCTGGACACCTCGACGTAGATCGCCTCCTTGCGCTCGCCCAGCAGCGCAACCCGCGCCACACCGGGCACCAGCACCAGCTCGCGGCGCAGGAGGTCCGCGTAGTCCCACAGCTGGCGCGGGCTGTAGCCGTCGCCGGTGAGGGCGTAGAAGAGCGCGAAGACGTCGCCGAAGTCACTCTTCACCACCGGCTCCGCTGCGCCTGGCGGCAGCGCGCGCGCGGCCTCGGCGATCTTGCTGCGCAGCTTGTCCCACACCTGGTCGAGTTCGGCCTGGGTGCGCGAGAAGGCCAGTCTGGCCTCGACCTTCACCAGCGATTCACCGGCGCGCGACACCGAGGTGATCTCCTCCACCTCCTGCATCTGCTGCACCGCGCCCTCGATCAGGTCGGTGATCTCCTCGGCCACCTGTGCCGGCGAGGCGCCCGGGTAGGCAGTGACGACCACCGCCTGGCGGATGACGAACTCCGGGTCCTCGAAGCGTCCCAGCCGCTCATAGGACAGCCAGCCGCCCACCAGCACCAGCAGCGTGACCATCCAGGCGACGACCGCCTTGCGGATCGTGTATTCGGCGATGTTCATGTCTGCGTCCCGGACTCAGCGGGATTCGAGCGGGCGCACCGGCATACCCTCGCGCAGCGCGCCGATGCCGGCGGCGACGATGCGATCGCCCGGGGCGAGGCCGGCGTCCACGGCGATCTCGGCGCCGACGATGGCGCCGGTGCGGATCGCCCGGCGTGCGACCCGCCCGTCGTTCCCGACCACCCATACACCCGGCTGGCCGTGTCCGTCGGCGGCGACGGCGGCGAGCGGCACGGTGATTGCGGCGCTCGCTCCGGAGGCGTCGGTCGTTTCAGCCGTATTCGCCGCCGGCTCCACGCTTACCGCCATCCCCGGCAGCAGGTTCGTGCCTGGCGGCGCCGAGCGCACCGCAAGCACCACCACATAGGTCTGCGTCAGCGGATCGGCCTCGGCTGCGAAGGACTTCAGTTCGAGCGTCAGCGCCTGCTCCGGGGCGCCAGTGCCGTTCTCCACCGCGCGGTCGCCTTCCAGAAAGGCGACCGCGCCTTGCTGCGGCCGCATGTGGCGCACCAGGCGCTCCGGCACGTTCACCACCACCTCGAGCGCGCGCAGGTCCTGCAGCTCGGCGATCGGCTGCTTGGCCTGCACGTTGGTAAAGGGTTCGACACGGCGGCGGGTGATCACACCCTCGAAAGGCGCCTTGATGACCGTGTCGGCGAGGTCGCGCTCGGCAGCGGCGAGGCTGGTTCGCGCGGTTTCGAGGCGGGCGCGCCGGTCATCGACCTCGGAGCGCGCGACCGCCATCTCGGTGTCCCACAGCCGCTGGTAGCGCGCGAGGTCGCTGCGCGCGCGCTCGAACTCGGCACGTGCAGCGTCGAGCCGCGATCGGTAGATGCGGTCGTCCAGGTGCGCAACGACCTCCCCGGCCTTCACCCGCCGCCCTTCCTCGAGGCTGAAGCGGTCGACGAAGCCGGGCACGTCGAACGAGAGCTCGGCGCGCTTGGCCGCGCGGATGCGTCCTGGCAAGCGGAGTCCGCCTTCCGTGGCCGCTTGCGGACCAACCGCGAGGATCAGGGCCGGGCGTACCGGGTCGAGCGTTGGCTCGGGGGCTGGGGGCTCACTGCATCCTGTCAGCACTGCGAGCAGGATCGTGCCGCCCAGCGCAGCGACGCGTGCCCGCTGGCGGTGTCGCTGAGAGGACACGGCGGTGGACGATGGACTGCGTCGGGTCTCAACCATGGAGCAGCACTCGTGCGTGGATGAAGCGGTCGTGGAAATAGATCCCGTCGATCCGTCGCGCAACGTCGTTGGCGGCGCCGGGCGGCAGGTCGAGTTCGACGATGAACCACGGCGTGTCGGGGTCGCCCTCGCGGATGACCTCAATCGTACCGACCGGGCCGAAATGACTCATGCGCTCGCGCAGCGTGTCGAGGTTCGTTTCGGGACTCAGGCCCGACAGGAGCAGCTTCATTCTGGCACTCCGGCGTTGCACCGGGGCACCCCGGCCGCGTCCCCGAAGGATAGCCCAGCTGCGCTGAGAATCGGGGGCGGTCGGCCCATTTCGGGTCGGCGAGATGGCGCCGTCCGGCCTTCACGAGGACGAGAAGGCCGACTAGAGTCAGAGCGGGGCGCAGGCGCGACCCTCACGCTGCCCCGATCGGCGGCCCCTGATGGACGAATGGAGGTTTGAGCGATGCCGGTTCCGAACGAAACGTCCGTGTTGATCCAGACTCTGTCGCCCGATACCGAACGTGAGCTGGCGGATGCCGTCGAGGACCTCGAGGCGGCGGGCCTTGGGTGCTCTGTCGAGCATCAGGACCTGGGGCCACAGGCCTTTGTCGAATGGCTCTTCCCGACCGCGGTTCTGATCTGGGTGGGGGAAAAGTACTTCGGTGCCATGCTGGCCGAGGCCGGCAAGGATCACTACCAGATACTCAAGCGCGGCCTGGGCAGGCTCTACGACAAGGCCCTGAGTCGCGGTGCCTCGGTGATCCGTCGCTTGCGAAGGCAGGACGGTTCGCTGGTGGCCGACGCGTATTTCTCGGGCAACCTGTCTTTCGCCTATGCCTCTCCCGAGGGCTGGACGGTGAAGCTGCTGTTTCCGCTGGATGTCTCGGCCTCGCAATACGAGCGGGCCTGCGTGGCCTTCGCCGGCCTGATCGCGGACCATGCGCGCGACCGCGCCGGATCGGCGCTGGAGGCCGAGGTCCAGGCGCTTGCAGAGGAGAAGGCCGCGATCCTGCCGGACGAAATCACGGCCGCACACCTGCGCGGCAGCGTGCGGCTGCTGGTGTTCTGGAATTCCGGAGAGGGCTGCTTCCATGTGCCGGACCCGGCCGAATCCGGCTACCGCGGCGAACTGGTGTCGCGTCCTTTGGGGGGCGCGGGCCAGGCTTGCGCGGCACCCGGGACGCGCGGGTAGCGCGCATCACTTCCCGCTGCGAATTCCCATTAGCGGCCCGCCTGCGGCAAAGCCGCATGTTGGGGCAGGCGCAGACCGGATTCCTGATCCAGGGTTTCGACCCGGTTGCGACCCTTGTGCTTTGCGGCGTACATCGCCTTGTCTGCGCGGTCGAGCATGGCGTCGGCGTCGTCGTGCCTGCACGAGCTTGCGACGCCGATGCTGACCGTCAGCACCATCGTGGCGCCACCGAGCTGCAATGGGTTCGCTTCGATCGCTGCACGCAGACGCTCGGCGGTTGCGAGGGCGTCATGGAGTCCGCTGCCGGCCAGGAGGATGGCGAACTCCTCGCCCCCGAACCGGCCGATCACATCTTCGTTGCGCAGCGTCGCCACGGCAGTGCGGACGAAATGGCGCAGGGCTTCGTCACCCCCCTTGTGGCCCACGCTGTCGTTGATGGACTTGAAGCGGTCCAGGTCGACGAGCAGCACCGCGACGGACCGGGCGCTGCGCGCGCCCTGGCTGAGGGCCTTGTCGAACAGGTTCAGGAAGGAGCGCCGGTTGAAGACATCGGTCAGTGGGTCACGCTCGGCCAGACGGCGCAGTTTCGCCGCGCTGTGCTCGTTGGCCAGCATCAGGATGCAAAAGGCCATCAGCATCAATGCGACGATCGACTCCAACACGACGAACTGCGAAATCGTCAGCATGTTCGTCGCGTCGAACAGGCCTGCGCTGCCCGGGCTGAAAAGCAGCGGTCGCAGCAACAGGAAAACACCATGTGCGCCGCTGGCGAGCGCGAACAGGTAGCGCGCCGGATAGTGCGCGATGCTGCCCGTCGCCAAGGCTCGGCCGCTCAGCAGGAAGAGACTGCCGGCCGCAAGGCTCGATACGGCAAACCGTGCGCCCGGATGGGCTTGTCCGATCGTGAAATACAGAGACAGGGCGACAACGCCGGTGAGGGCTCCGGCGACGTAGCGGCGCGGCAGCGGGGGGCGGCCGGCATAGGCGCGCGCACTGGCAAGATTGAGATAGGCGACGAGGAAGGTCAGCGTCTGCACCGCGGCGACAAAAACCGCTTCGTGCAGGCGGCCGTGCGCAAGGAGCAGACCGCAGAGCGCGAAGCCGCTCAGGTAGGCCAGCCCCCAGCTGCCGAGGCCGGGAATGCGGCGGTTGAAGTGCCACATCACCGCGAGCACCATCGTGACGATGCACATCAGGATCGCAGCCATGACCAGCAGGGTGTGGCTATGCACTCGGCTTCCTTCTATTTTTTCTTCGGGATCTGCGATTCAGCCGGGTCGCCGCCCGGCTCGTCTGGCGGCTCGACTGTGGTGTGCCAACCCGGCGGGCGGCGACGCACGGCGGTCTGCGACGGGTGGGTGTTCAGTAAAAAGACATCATTTGTGGCGATACAGATTAAAAGAACAAAAAGACGGAAAGGGAGAAAACACGCATTTCTGCGTGTGAAATTGCACGGGGCCGAGGTGGAATCCACCCCGGCCCCGCTTCAGTGTACCCGCGGCAATCGCGATCAGCGTGCGCCGTAGCGTTCAAGCCAGTGTGCGTACGGCGCCGGCAGCACCCAGGTCGGGCGATCGATCTTCAGTGCGCGGGCCGCCTGCATCGGCCAGTGCGGGTTGGCGAGGTGGGCGCGGCCGACCATGACGAGGTCGAGCTGGCCCTTGGCGACCGTGCTGTCAGCCACTTGCGGATCGTCGATGCCCCAGGCGGAGGCGACGGGCAGGCCGGCTTCGGCACGCACGCGGCCGGCGATGGGGGCGAGGAAGGCCGGCCCCCAGGGGATGTTGGCCTGCAGGGTCGAGAAGCCGACGCTGACGCTCAGCAGGTCGAGCCCGCCCTGCTTGAAGTTGCGCGCCAGCTCGATCGATTCCGCCAGCGTTTCCTCGTCGCGGCCGTCGTACTCGATGACGCCGAAGCGGGCGGTCAGAGGCAGGTGCTCCGGCCACTCCTCGCGCACGGCGGCCAGCGTCTCGAGCAGGAAGCGGCTGCGGTTCTCCAGGCTGCCGCCGTAGGCGTCGTCGCGCTGGTTGGCGTGCACCGAGAAGAAGCTCTGGCCGAGGTAGCCGTGGGCGAAGTGCAGTTCCAGCCACTCGAAACCGGCGTCGCGCGCCCGCCGGGCGGCAGCCACGAAGTCGGCGCGCACGCGGGCGATGTCGTCCAGCGTCATCGCCTTGGGCACCTTGGGCAGGTTGGCGCCGAAGGCGATCGCCGAGGGCGAGATCGTGCCCCAGGCGCGCGGGTCGCCCTCGGGGATGTGGTCGTCGCCTTCCCACGGGCGGTTGGCATTGGCCTTGCGGCCGGCGTGGCCGATCTGGATGCCGGGCACGGCGCCGGCGGCCTTGATCGACGCGGCGATGGGGGCCAGTGCCGCAGCCTGGGTGTCGTTCCACAGGCCCAGGCAGGCCGGACTGATGCGACCCTCGGGCGAGACGGCCGTGGCTTCGACGATGACGAGGCCGGCGCCGCCGCGGGCGAGCGCCGGGTAATGCACCTGGTGCCAGTCGTTGGCGACGCCGTCGGTGGCCATGTACTGGCACATCGGCGGAATGGCGATGCGGTTGCGCAGGGTGACGTCCTTGAGCTTCAAGGGTTGAAACAGTGCGGTCATGCGTGATCCTTTTTCGGGGTTCTTGTGCGAGTCGGTCGGGGTTGAGGGTGGGGCCGTGCTTACACGCAGGCTTCGAGGATGCGGCGGCTGGTGGCGAGGTCGATGTCGCGGTGTTCGCCGAGCTTCTTCATGCCGTGGGCCTCGAGCTGGGCGACGATGCGGTCGACCGCGTCGGCGCCGATGCCGTAGTCGGACAGGCGGGTCTTGACGCCGAGCGACTCGAAGAAGGCGCGCATGCGGGCGATGGCCGCGTCGATGCGCTCGTCCTCGGTGCCGGTGTGGATGTCCCACACGCGTGCGGCGAACTGCAGCAGCTTGGCGCGCTTGGCGTCGCGACGCTGCTGGAGCAGGTTGGGCAGCACGATGGCCAGCGTCTGCGCGTGGTCGAGACCGTACAAGGCGGTGATCTCGTGGCCGATCATGTGCGTCGCCCAGTCCTGCGGCACGCCGGCGCCGATCAGGCCGTTGAGCGCCTGCGTGGCGGTCCACATCAGGTTGGCACGCACCTCGTAGTCCTCGGGCGTGGCCAGCGCCTGCGGTCCGACTTCGATCAGCGTCTGCAGCAGGCTTTCTGCGTAGCGATCCTGCACCGGTGCATTGACCGGGTAGGTCATGTACTGCTCCATCACATGCACGAAGGCATCGACCGCGCCATTGGCGATCTGGCGCGGGGGCAGCGTGAAGGTCTTGACCGGGTCCAGCACCGAGAAACGCGGGAACACCAGCGGGCTGGCGAAGCTGAGCTTGGCCTGCAGCGACTTGCGGGTGACGACCGAGAAGCAGTTCATCTCCGAACCGGTGGCGGGCAGCGTCAGCACACAGCCCATCGGCAGGGCCTGGGTGACGTGCTTGCCACCGGTCTCGAGGATGTTCCACGGTTCGCCGGCGTAGTTCACCGCTGCGGCGACGAACTTGGTGCCGTCGATGACGGAGCCGCCGCCGACGGCGAGCAGGAAGTCGAGCTTCTCGCGGCGGATCTGCTCGACCGCGCCCATCAGGGTCTCGTAGGCCGGGTTGGGTTCGATGCCGCCGAAGCGCTGCACGGTACGTGCGCCGAGCGCGGCCTCGACCTCGGCCAGGGTGCCGTTGCGTTCGGCGCTGCCGCCGCCGTACAGCACCATCACGCGGGCGTCGGCCGGCACGAGTTCGTCGAGGCGGGCGATGCTGTCCTTGCCGAAGACGATGCGGGTGGGGTTGTAGTAATCGAAGTTCAGCATGTCGGCTCCTTGCGCCGCCGTGTCGGCGGCCTCTGGGATGGAGAAATTAGACTGGTCGTCTAGCGTTCGGGCAAAAAAATCAGGGTTCGAGCAGATGCTGGGTGGCCGCCCAGGCATGCTCGAGCGGGCTTT
Organism: Thauera humireducens; assembly: GCF_001051995.2. NCBI lineage: Bacteria > Pseudomonadati > Pseudomonadota > Betaproteobacteria > Rhodocyclales > Zoogloeaceae > Thauera > Thauera humireducens. Next base: position 611,724 of record NZ_CP014646.1, read on the forward strand.
CGTCGCGGTGCAGCTTGGCCAGCAGGCTGGCGCCGAGCCAGAGCTGGTACAGCGTGCGTGCCGTGGGCAGGGGCTCGAGCGCCGGCAGCGAGCCGTCGGCGACGCCGCTCTCCACGCAGTCGGCGAGGCGGCTGATGATGCGGTCGGTGCCGTCGCGCAGCGTGAGCCGCATCGCTTCCGACAGGTCCGCAACCTCGGCGCCGAGCTTGACCACGAGGCACTTCTGTTCGTTGCAGTTTTCCTGCGCCTGGGTGCTGCGCCACTGGCCGAAATAGCGCAGGAGCTGCGTCCTGCCATCCAGCCCGGGCGTGCCGAACAGGGTGTCCAACTGGCCCAGGTAGTTGTCGAAGTAGTCCTGCAGCAAGGCCTGGCCGAAGGCCTCCTTCGACTTGAAGTAATGATAGAACGAGCCCTTGGGCACGTCCGAGGCCTGCAGCAGTTCCGCGAGACCGACGCAGGAGAAGCCCTTGGCCGCGATCATGCGGTTACCGGTGTCGAGGATGTGCTGGCGGGTATCGGTGTGGCGAGAACTCATGGCGGCGGATCATACGCGCAAATTAGACCGGTCGTCTAGTCTTGCTGGCCGCGAAGGTGAACGCGGGTGGAACCTCGATCCCTTAAAGCGGTACATTTCAGTCTCGCATCAGAAAACAAGAAACTGCTCATGAAGAAGAACCTCTGGCTGCTGGCCATCGCCCAGGGCCTGTTCCTGACCAACAACGTGGTCTTCATCGCCATCAACGGCCTGGTGGGCCTGACCCTGGCGCCGCTCGCGTGGATGGCAACCCTGCCGGTGATGGGCTACGTGGTCGGCGGTGCGATGTCCACCGGCCTGGTGGCGCGCAGCCAGCAGCGCTGGGGACGCAAGACCTCCTTCCAGCTCGGCCTGCTGGTGGCGCTGCTGACGGCGCTGCTGTGCGCGCTGGCCCTGTACCTGCGCAGCTTCTGGCTGCTGGTGGCGGGCACGTTGATCGCCGGCTACTACAGCGCCAACGGCCAGCTCTACCGCTTCGCCGCCGGCGAGCTGGCGCCGGCGTCCTTCCGCGAGAAGGCGGTATCGCTGGTGCTGGCGGGCGGATTGCTGGGCGCGGTGGTCGGCCCCAACCTGGCCAATTACACGCGCGAGTCGATGGGCGCGCCTTTCCTCGGTTCCTATCTCGCGCTGGCCGTCGTCGCCCTGGTCTCGATGGTGGTGATGGCCGGTATCCGGTTTCCGCCCGAGCCGCCCAAGGCCGCGGGCAGCGATGGGGGGCGTCCGCTGGGCGAGATCATGCGCCAGCCGGTGTTCATCGTCTCCACCGTGGGCGCGGCGCTGGGCTATGGCGTGATGAACCTGCTGATGGCGGCAACGCCGCTGGCGATGGACGTGTGCGGCATGCCGTTCTCGGATGCGGCGCTGGTGCTGGAATGGCACGTGATCGGCATGTTCGCGCCGGGCTTCTTCACCGGCCACCTGATCAAGCGCTTCGGCGTGCTGCAGGTCATGGGCGTGGGCGTCGCGCTGAATTTCGCCTGCATCGCGGTCGCGCTGTCGGGGCAGGACCTGCACCAGTTCCTGATCGGTCTGTTCCTGCTCGGCGTGGGCTGGAACTTCCTCTTCACCGGCAGCACCACGCTGGCGATGCAGGCCTATCGCCCCGAGGAAAAGGACAAGGCGCAGGCGGCGATCAACTTTGCGGTGTTTGCCACCATGGCGGTGACCTCGTTCGCGTCCGGCGCGCTGGTCACGACCCAGGGCTGGACGCTGTTGAACGTGGGTTCGCTGGTGCCGGTGGTGCTGACCGGCGTGGCGCTGATCTGGCTGGCGATGCGTCGCCGGCGCGAGGCGGCCAGCGCCTGAGCCGGGCAGCGGGGGCGGCCCGCGTTCAGCTCTGCATCTTGCCGATGGTGCTGCGCAGGCGGTGGTGGGCGAGGGCGAAGAAGAGTGTGCCGATGGCTGCCACCATCAGGAATTCCGGCCACACGACGTCGATGCCGGCGCCTCGGAACAGCACGCCCTGTGCGAGGCTGACGAAGTGGGTGGTCGGCGTCAGCGACATCAGCCCGCTGACGACGTCGGGCATGCTCTCGCGCGGCGTCAGTGCGCCGGACAGGATCTGCAGCGGCAGCAGCACCAGGATGCTCATCAGCCCGAATTGCGGCATGTTGCGCGCCAGCGTGCCCATGAAGACGCCGATCGAGGCCGCCGCGAACAGGTAGAGCAGGGTGGCCGCGCCGAACAGCACGGCCGAACCCGGCACGACGACGCCGAGCACGCCCTTCACCACCACCTGCAGCGAGAAGGACGAGGCGATCAGCACCACGACGCCCATCGACCACACCTTGGACAGCATGATCTCGAAGGGCGTCACCGGCATCACCAGCAGGTGCTCGATGGTGCCGTGCTCGCGCTCGCGGATCAGCGCAGCGCCGGTCAGCAGGATGCCGAGCAGGGTGATGTTGTTGATGATCGCGGTGACCGCGGCGAACCAGCTTTCGGTGAGGTTGGGGTTGAACATCGCGCGCTCGACCAGTTGCACCGGCTGCACCGCGGTGCTGCGGTAACGCTGCACGAAGGCGCGGATCTCGTCATTGACGATGTTCTGGATGTAGCCGGTGCCGGTCTGCGCCTGGCTCTGGCGCGTGGCGTCGACGTTGAGCTGCAGCGCGGGCGCGCGCCCGGCCAGCACGTCGCGCTGGAAGTTGGGCGGGATGTCGAGCACGAAAGTGTGCAGGCCGGCGTCCATGCCCTTGTCGATGTCGGCCAGCGCCACGTGTTCGGGCGGGATGAACTGCGGCGGCTGCAGCGCGGCGATGATGCGGGTGGAGAGTTGCGACTGGTCCTCGTCGACGACCGCGATCGAGGCGCGGTGCAGGCTCTCGGGCTTGGCGCGGGCGTCGGCATACACCGACACGGTGAACATGAACACGATCAGGAACAGCATCGTCCAGTCGCCGAGCAGGCTGTGGAATTCCTTGATGCCGAGGTGCCAGGTGTTGTGCAGCGTGCGCTTGCGCGTGGCCATGGTCCGTCCTCCTCAGCGCGCCTGTTTCTTCAGCAGCAGCGCCGAAGCCACTGTCAGCACCGGAATCGCCACCAGCAGTGGCACGAAGGAGGCGCCCAGGTCGCCGAAATCGAGCGCCTTGGCGAAGGTGCCGCGGCTGATGGTGAGGAAGTGCGTCGTCGGGTAGATCTGGCCGAGCACTGCGCCCGCGCCTTCGAGCGAAGACACCGGGTCGAGCATGCCGGAGAACTGGATCGCCGGCAGCAGGGTGCCGATCGAGGTGCCGGCCATTGCCGCGACCTGGCTGTTGGTCAGCGTCGACATCAGCAGGCCCAGGCCAGTGGTGGCGGTGACGTAGATCAGGGCGCCGAGGAAGAACGCTGCCAGGCTGCCCTTGAACGGCACGTCGAAGAGCGTGACTGCGAGCACGAACATCAGCATGCAGTTGAGCATCGACAAGCCGATGTAGGGCAGCTGCTTGCCGAGCAGGAATTCGAGCTTGGTCACCGGCGTGGTGTAAACGTTGAGGATGGAGCCGAGCTCCTTCTCGCGCACCACGCCCAGCGCGGTGAGCATGGAGGGGATGAAGACCAGCAGCATCGGGATCACCGCCGGCACCATGGCGATGAGGCTGCGCATCTCGGGGTTGTAGCGATAGCGCACGGCGATGTCGGCCAGCGCGGCGGGCCGCGTACCGGTGGAGGCGGTGACCGCCTCGGTCAGCGTCTGCGCATGCACGCCCATCACGTAGCCGCGCGCCACCTCGGCGCGCATCGGCATGGCGCCGTCCAGCCACACGCCGATCTCCGGTCGCGCGCCGCGCGCCAGGTCGCGACCGAAGCCGGGCGGGATCTCGATGGCCATCGCCAGCTCGCCCGCGCGCATGCGGCGGTCGATGTCGGCATGGCTTTCCAGCGGCGGCTTCTCGAGGAAATAGCGCGAGCCGGCGATGTTGAGCGTATAGCTTTCGCTCGCCGTGCTGCGGTCGAGGTCGAGCACCGCGTAGCTCAGGTCCTCGACGTCGGTGCTGATGCCGTAGCCCATCACCAGCATCAGGATCACGGTGCCGAGCAGCGCCAGCGTCAGGCGGAAGGGGTCGCGCCGCAGCTCGGTGGCCTCGCGCATGCTGAAACTGAACAGGCGGCCAAGGCTGAAGCGGGCGGCGCGGGCGGGGGCCGTCGGGTGGGGCGCAGGGGCGGCGGCAGTGCCGTCGGACACGGTCGCCGGGGCGTCGGGCGGCAGCAGTTGCACGCCGCTCGCTTCGGCCAGATAGCCGACGAAGGCGTCTTCCAGGCTGTCGGCGCCGCGCCGCGCCATCAGCGCGGCCGGCGTGTCGCTGGCGAGGATGCGGCCGGCGTGCATCAGCGAGATGCGGTCGCAGCGCTGGGCCTCGTTCATGAAGTGGGTGGTGATGAAGATCGTCACGCCGTCCTTGCGCGACAGGTCGACGATCAGCGCCCAGAAATGGTCGCGCGCCACCGGATCGACGCCGGAGGTCGGCTCGTCGAGGATCAGCACGTCGGGCCGGTGCAGCACCGCCACCGCCAGTTGCAGGCGCTGGCGGATGCCCAGCGGCAGCGCGTCGGGCAGGGCGTCCATGATCGGCTCGAGATCGAAACGGCGGGCCAGCTCGGCGATGCGCGCATCGCCCGCGGCCTGCGACAGCTCGAACAGGCGTGCATGCAGTTGCAGGTTGCGCCGGACCGACAGTTCTCCATACAGCGAGAAGGCCTGCGACATGTAGCCGACGCGGCGGCGGGTGTCGATGTTGCGTGCGTCGAGCACCTCGCCGAGCAGGCGCGCCTCGCCGCGGCTGGGCGGCAGCAGGCCGGTGAGCATCTTCATGGTGGTGGACTTGCCGCAGCCGTTCGAGCCGAGGAAGCCGAAGATCTCGCCACGCCGCACCTGCAGATTGACGTCGTCGACCGCGATGAAATCACCGAAGCGCATCTGCAGGTCGCGCGCCTCGATGACGACCTCGCCGGCGGTGAGCGGCGGAATCGTCAGCGCCTCGTGGTCGCCGCGGCGCTCGGGCGGCAGCAGCGCGAGGAAGGCTTCTTCCAGCGTGTCGGTGCCGGTCTGGCCGCGCAGTGCGGCCGGCGTGCCGGTGGCGAGCACGCGGCCGGCGTCGACCGCCACCAGCCAGTCGTATTGCTCGGCCTCTTCCATGTAGGCGGTGGCGACCAGCACGCTCATGCCCGGACGGCGCGCGCGGATGCGTCCGATCAGTTCCCAGAACTGGCGCCGCGACAGCGGATCGACGCCGGTGGTGGGTTCGTCGAGGATCAGCAGGTCGGGATCGTGGATCAGCGCGCAGCACAGGCCGAGCTTCTGCTTCATGCCGCCGGACAGCTTGTTGGCCGGGCGGTCGGCGAAGTCGGCGAGGCCGGTGGAGGCGAGCAGTTCGGCGATGCGCTCATCGCGTTCGGCGCGTGACTGGCCGAACAGGCGGCCGAAGAAATCGATGTTCTCGAACACCGACAGTGTCGGATAGAGGTTCTTGCCCAGGCCCTGCGGCATGTAGGCGATGCGCGGACACACGGCGCCGCGGTGGCGCGCGCTGGCCATGTCGCCGCCCAGCACCTCGACCGTGCCGTGCTGGATCTGGCGCGCGCCTGCGATCAGCCCGAGCCAGGTCGACTTGCCGACGCCATCGGGGCCGATGAAGCCGACCATGCGGCCAGCGGGGATGTCGAGCGTGACGCCGTCCGCGGCGAGCACGTCGCCGTAGCGATGCGTGAGCTCTGCGAGGCGCACGACCGGCGGTTGGGCGTCGCCACCGGGCATCACGTGCTGGCGGGTATCCGTTCCCATCGCGCCGCCCTCCCGGGTCACGGCAGCTTCACCTGCAGCGTCTCGGGCCAGGGCTGGGTGTCGTTCAGCCGCACGTGGGCGACGCCAGGCAGGCCGGTCTTGACCTGCTCGGGGTACTTCGCCAGCAACTCGGGATCGACGCGCGCCTTGACGCGGAACACCATCTTCTGGCGCTCGCTCTGGGTCTCGACTGCCTTCGGCGTGAACTGGGCGACGCTGGCAACGTAGGACACGTTCGCGGGAATCACGTAGTGCTGGGCGGCATCGAGCACGATGCGCGCCTCGCTGCCCATCGCCACCCGTCCGGCGGCCATCTCGGGCAGGAAGAAGGTCATGTACACGTCGCCGACATCGACCAGGCTGACGACCTTGCCGCCGCCGGCGACCACCTCGCCCGGCTGCACCACGCGGTACTGCACGCGACCGCTGCGCGGCGCCTTCAGCACGCTGTCCTCGATCTCGGTTTCCAGCCGGGCGACGACGGCCTTGGCCGCCTCGATCGCGGCGCTGGCTTGCGCCACCTGGGCGTCGGCGGCGCGCACGCCGGCCTGCGCGGCGGCGATCTGGGCGTGAGCCACGCTGATGTTGGCCTCGGCGTTGCGCACGCGCGCGGCGTTGTCGTCGGCCACCTGCTCGGAGATCGCGCGATCGGCGCGCAGGGCCTGCGAGCGCGCGCTGGTCTTGCGCGCGATGTCGAGTTCGGAGCGGCGCTGCACCAGCACCGCCTCGGCCATCGCCACGTCGGCCTTGCGCTGGGCGACCTGGGCGAGCGCGGTCTCGCGCGCGCTCCCGGCATTGGCGACTTCGGCCCGGGCCTGGGCGAGCTGGGCCTCGAGCGCCTTGGCGTCCATGCGGGCCACGATGTCGCCGGCCTGCACGAAGTCGCCTTCATTGACGAGGATGTCCTGCACCCGACCGGCCACCTTCGCGGCCACGTCGACCTCGGTGGCTTCGATACGGCCATTGCCACGGACGACGTTGCCGTCCTCGTCCTGCGGGCGCAGGAATGACCACGCGACGATGGCGGCGAGGGCAAGACCTGCAGCGAGGATCCATGCTGTCTTGCGTCTGTTTTGGTTTTTCATGGCATCTTTCCGGTCTGTGGGCCGCGGCACATGGCCGTGGCCGGGTCGTCGGGCCGCTGCAGACGGGGCGCGGCGCGCGTGACGGTGATGACACTCTAACAAGATTTGCTGCACTGCACCTTGATTCGCCCGCTTGACGGCGCCTGCGGTGTGACAATCTGTGCGTGATGACGAATTGGTGAGGATCTCGATGGACGCAAGGCGGGTCAGGAAGGAGTGCGGAGCGCGATGACGAGCGCAGGCGAAGGCGCGGTCGAGTTGTCCCGCAGCGCGGGCGAGAGCCGTCTGGCGCTGAGCGGCGACTGGACGATCGCCCATTACGGTGCGCTCGCGTCGCGCGTCGCGGCCTTGCGGTCGCAGGTCGAGCCCGGCACGCGCATCGAGGTCGCCGCGCTGGGCGCGCTCGACACCGCCGGCGTGGCCTTGCTGCACGATCTGCTGGGCGCCATGCACCTCGCGCACCTGGCCGGCGATGCGAGTCCGCTGGGCGCGGAACGGCGCGCGCTGCTCAAGGCCGTGGCGGATGCCCTCGCGAGCGAACCCGCTGCGCCCGTGCGTCGGGGCTACGCGCTGGGCGACGTGCTCGAGCATGTCGGCCGCACGACGGTGGTGTTCTGGCGCCATGTCGTGGATATCGCCGGCTTCATCGGCATCACGCTGCAGACGGCCTTCGCTGTGCTGCTGCGGCCGCGATGCTGGCGCATGACCTCGCTGGTCGCCAACCTCGAGCGCACGGCGCTGGATGCCGTGCCCATCGTCGCGTTGCTGACCTTCCTGGTCGGTGCGGTGGTGGCCTTTCTCGGCGCCACGGTGCTGGCGGAGTTCGGCGCCAGCATCTTTACCGTCGACCTGGTGGCCTATTCCTTCCTGCGCGAGTTCGGCGTGCTGCTGACCGCGATCATCGTCGCCGGCCGCACCGCGAGTTCCTTCACCGCGCAGATCGGCTCGATGCGCGCCAACGAGGAGGTGGACGCGATCCGCGTGCTCGGGCTCGACCCGGTCGAACTGCTGGTGCTGCCGCGGGTGGCGGCCTTGCTGATCGCGCTGCCTATGCTCACCTTCGTCGCGATGATCTCCGGCATCGTCGGCGGCATGCTGGTGTGCGCCGCGAAGCTCGACATCTCGCCGGTGATGTTCCTGTCGGTGGTGGAGAACAACGTCGGCATCACGCATTTCCTGGTCGGCATGGCCAAGGCGCCGATCTTCGCCTTCCTCATCGGCATCATCGGCTGCCTCGAGGGCTTTCGCGTCAGCGGCAGCGCGCAGTCGGTGGGCGAGCACACGACCTCGGCGGTGGTGCAGTCGATCTTCACCGTGATCGTGGTCGATGCGGTGGCGGCGCTGTTCTGCATGGAGATGGGCTGGTGAAACGCCCTGGCGAGAACATCATCGAGGTGCGCGGCGTGCGCAACCAGTTCGGTGCCCAGGTGGTGCACGACGGGCTGGACCTGGACGTGCGCCGTGGCGAGATCCTGAGCGTGGTGGGCGGGTCGGGCACCGGCAAGTCGGTCCTGCTGCGCACCATCGTCGGCCTCAACCGGCCGGCGGCGGGCACGGTCAGCGTGTTCGGCGAGGACCTGCTGACGCTGCCACCCGCGCGTCGCAGCGCGGTCGAGCGTCGCTTCGGCGTGCTGTTCCAGAAGGGGGCGCTGTTCTCGTCGCTGACAGTGGCCGAGAACGTGGCGCTGCCGCTGATCGAGCATGCCGGGCTGAAGGCGGCCGATGCCGCGCGGCTGGCGCGGCTCAAGATCGCGCTCGCCGGGCTGCCGGCCAATGCCGGCGACAAGTATCCGTCGGACCTGTCGGGCGGCATGGTCAAGCGCGCGGCGCTGGCGCGCGCGCTGGCGCTCGACCCGGACATCCTGTTCCTCGACGAGCCCACCGCCGGCCTCGACCCGATCGGCGCGGCGGCCTTCGACCAGCTGATCCTCACTTTGCGCGACGCGCTCGGGCTGACGGTGTTCATCGTCACCCACGATCTCGACACCATCTACACCATCACCGACCGCATCGCCGTGCTGGCGCAGAAGAAGGTGCTGATCAACGACACGCTCGCGGCGGTGGCCGCCACCGACGATGCGTGGATCCGCGAATACTTTCACGGGCCGCGCGGCCGTGCCGCTGCGGACGCAGCACAGGCGAGCGGCTGCGAACCCGAATCCACACCGGAGCAAACCTGAGATGAAACGATCCCCACGCACATTGCGTTCGCTGTTCACCAAGGAGGCGCAGGCCGCCCTTGGGTCGACCCGGCGGGAGGCCTGACATGGAAACGCGTGCCCATCACGTGCTGATCGGCTTCTTCACCGTGCTGGTGGTCGGCGCGGCGTTGCTGTTCGCGCTGTGGCTCGGCAAGGCCGACGCCGACAAGCAGTTCCAGAGCTACGACATCGTTTTCCAGGAGGCGGTGAGCGGCCTGTCCAAGGGCAGCACGGTCGAGTTCAACGGCATCAAGATCGGTGACGTCTCCAGCCTGCGGCTGGACCCGCAGGACCCGCGCCGGGTCATCGCCCGCGTGCGCGTCGATAGCGCCGCGCCGGTGCGCACCGACACCCAGGCCCGGCTGGTGCCGGCGGGCATCACCGGGATGTCGATCATCCGCCTGAGCAGCGGCGAGAACATGGCGAGCCCGCCGCTGACCGCCGCATCGGGAGACGAAGTGCCGGTCATCATCGCCACGCCGTCACCGCTGACCAAGCTCCTGGCCGACGGCGAGGACGTGGTGCTGAACGTCAACGAACTGCTGATCCAGGCACGCGAGCTGTTCTCGGCCGACAACGTCGACAGCATCGGCCGCACCCTGCACAACCTGGAACAGGCGACCGGCACGATCGCAGCCGAGCGCGAGGAGATCTCGCTGGCGCTGCGCGAGCTGGCGCGCGCCAGCGGGCAGGCCAACGCCGCACTGGTCGAGGCGACGAAGCTCGTCGGCGCAGCCAACCGGCTGGTGGACGTGCATGGCGCGCAAACACTGAAGAGCGCGCAGCAGTCGATGGCGGCGTTCGAGCGCGCCATGCTGACGGTGGATGCGCTGGTCAGCGACAACCGCGGCGCGCTCGACAGCGGCGTGCGCGGTGTGGCCGAACTCGGCCCGGCACTGGCCGAGCTGCGCGACACGCTGGCCTCGCTGCGCGCCATCACACGTCAGCTCGAGAACAGACCGACCGACTATCTGCTCGGCCTCGAGCCAGTGAAGGAGTTCACGCCATGAGCGTCCGCAAAGCCCATGTTTCGTCCCTGAACCGGATCGCGGCCCGTGCCGGCCTCGTTGCCGTGATCGTGCTGTCCTCGGCCTGCTCGGTGCTGCCACGGCCCGAGCCCGTCGACACCTATCTGCTGCCGGGCGCGCCGGCGAGTCGCATGGCTGCGCAAGGGCAGGGGGAGCAGGCCCTGCCCGTGTCGCTGCGGGTGTCCCGCCCGGTGGCGGGCACGCAGCTGTCCGGCCAGCGCATCCTCGTCGTGCCCGACGCGAACCGCGTCAGCGTGTACAAGGGCGCGAACTGGAGCGAACCCGTGCCGGTGCTGCTGCGCGATCGCATCGTCGAGGCCTTCCGCAGCGACGGCCGCATCGCGGCCCTGAGCAGCGATGAACAGCGGCTGCAGGCGGACTACGAGATCGCCAGCGAACTGCTGGCCTTCCACAGCGAGTACCGCGACGGTGCGCCCGAGGTGGTCGTGCGCCTGGACGCGCGCCTGGTCCAGCGCGACGGGCGCCGGATCGTCGCCTCGCGGCTGTTCGAGGCGCGCCAACGCCCGGCGGGCGTGGCGGTGCCGCAGGTGGTGGCGGGCTTCGGCGAGGCATCGACGGCGGTGACAGGCGCGTTGGTGGACTGGGCGGCTGGCGAGATCGCACGCTGCCTGCCGAAGGCCTGCGCCGACTGAAATCGCGCGTGGGGCGCGCTCAGTGAAAGTCGCGGCTCCTGGCCTGCAGCGTGCCCAGCAGTTCGGAGTGGTCCACCACCCGGCTCGCCACCAGATGCACGACCCGCCCCTGGCGGCTGATCTGGCCGAACACGCCCATCAGCCGCGCGCCGAGCAGGATGCGGCGCTGCTGCTCGAACAGCTCGGGGCGGACGATGACGTTGGTCAGGCCGGTCTCGTCTTCCAGCGTGACGAACAGCGTGCCCTTGGCGGTGCCCGGGCGCTGGCGGCAGGTGACCAGTCCGGCGCCGCGAGCGAGCATGCGGTCAGGCGCGCGGGCGATGTCGGTCGCGGTGAGGAAGCGTAGCCGCGCGAGCTGGTCGCGCACGAATGACAGCGGATGGCGGCCCAGCGTGAAGCCGAGGCGGGCGTAGTCGGCGAGCAGGTCCTCCGTCTCGGCCGGGGCGGCGAGGCTGACGGCCGCATCTCCCCCCGGCGCATTGGCCAGCACGCCGGGCAGGGGGGCAGCGCCGCTGGCCTGCCACAGCGCCTGGCGGCGATGACCGGCCAGCGTGGCCAGTGCGCCACCGGCGGCGAGCGTGCGCAGCGCGCCGGCATCGAGCCGGGCGCGAGCGGCGAGCTCCTGCACGTCGGCGAAGGCGTGCGAGCGGCGGGCCGCGGCGATGCGGGCGGCGGCATCCTGCCCGAGGCCGTGGATCATGCGCAGGCCGAGGCGAACGGCGGGCTGTGGCTGAACGGGGGGGGTGGCGCCGGCATCCGTCGGTGCGGGCGTCGTCGGGTCCGAGATCTGCACGCCTGCCGGCTCCAGCGTGCAGTCCCAGTCGCTGACGGTGACGTCCGCCGGGCGCACTTCCACGCCGTGGCGGCGTGCGTCCTGGATCAGCTGCGAAGGCGAATAGAAGCCCATCGGCTGGCTGTTGAGCAGCGCGGCGAGGAAGGCGGCGGGTTCGAAGCACTTCAGCCAGGCCGAGGCATAGACCAGCAGCGCGAAGCTGGCGGCGTGGGATTCGGGAAAGCCGTAGCTGCCGAAGCCCTCGATCTGCTGGCACAGGCGCTGGGCGAAATCGGCGTCGTAGCCGTTGTCGGCCAGGCCCTGCAACAGCTTGTCGCGGTAGCGCTCGAGCTCGCCCTTGCGTCGCCAGGCACCCATCGCGCGCCGCAACTGGTCGGCCTCGCCACCGGTGAAGCCGGCCGCCACCACCGCGAGCTGCATCACCTGTTCCTGGAAGATCGGTACGCCCAGCGTGCGCGCCAGCACGCCGCGGATCTCCGCGCGCAGGCCGTCCATCGGGTCTTCGTGCCGCGCCGCGCGTTCGCGCGCGTGCAGGTAGGGATGGACCATGCCGCCCTGGATCGGACCGGGGCGCACGATGGCGACCTCCACCACCAGGTCGTAGAAGCAGTGCGGCTTGAGGCGCGGCAGCATGGTCATCTGCGCGCGCGATTCGACCTGGAACACGCCGACCGAATCGGCGCGCGACAGCATTTCATACACCGCGTGCCGTTCGCGCGGAATGCTCGCCAGCGTCAATGACTGCCCGCGCCAGGCCGACACCAGCGCCAGCCCGCGGCGCAGCGCCGACAGCATGCCAAGCGCGAGCACGTCGATCTTCATCAGGCCGACCGCGTCGAGGTCGTCCTTGTCCCACTGGATCACGGTGCGCTCGGGCATCGCGGCGTTCTCGACCGGCACCAGCTCGTCGAGCCGGCCGCGGGCGATGACGAAGCCGCCGACATGCTGCGACAGGTGGCGCGGAAAGCCGATGAGTTCCTCGGTGAGTGCGACCAGGCGCCGGGTGACCGGGCTGGCGGGGTCGAGTCCGGCTTCAGCCAGGCGCTCGGGCAGGATGCGGCGGCCGTCGAACCAGTGGTGCTCGCGCGTCAGGCGTTCGATCTGCGTCTCGCCCAGGCCGAGCGCGCGGCCGACGTCGCGCAGCGCGCTGCGGGCGCGGTAGCTGATGACGGTGGCGGCGAGCGCGGCGCGGTCGCGGCCGTACTTGCGGTAGATGTACTGGATGACCTCCTCGCGCCGGTCATGCTCGAAATCGACGTCGATGTCGGGCGGCTCGTTGCGCTCGCGCGAGATGAAGCGCTCGACCAGCATGATGCCCAGGGTCGGATCGACTTCGGTGATGCCCAGCGCCCAGCACACGGCCGAGTTGGCCGCCGAGCCGCGGCCCTGGCACAGGATGCCCTGGCTGCGGGCGAAGCGGACGATGTCGTGCACGGTGAGGAAGTAGGGCTCGTAGCCGAGTTCGGCGATCAGCGCCAGTTCGTGTTCGATCTGGGTCCGCACCGACGGTGGTGCCGTTGCGTCCGTCTGGTCGCGGTAGCGCCAGGCCAGGCCGTCTTCCACCAGGCGGCGCAGCCAGCTGGCCGGTGTTGCGCCATCGGGCACGAGTTCGGCCGGGTATTCGTAGCGCAGCTCGTCGAGGCTGAAGCTGCAGCGGGCGGCGACGGCCAGGGTTTCGGCGAGCAGCGCGGGTGGATAGCGGCGGGCGAGGGTGTCGCGGTCGTGCAGCCGGCGTTCGGCGTTGGGGGCGAGCGCCAGGCCCGCCTCGGCCACGCTGCAGTGCAGGCGTAGCGCCGTCATCACGTCGGCCAGCGGGCGGCGCGCGGCGTCGTGCATCAGTGCGCCGCTGGCGGCCACGGCCGGGATGCCGGTGCCACGGGCGATGCGGCGCAGCAAGGTGATGCGTGCGCGGTCGCGGCCGTCGAGCTGCGTCGTCACCGCGATCCACGCTCGACCGGGAAAGTGCTGCGCCAGCCAGGCGGCGTCAGCCTCCAGTGCAAGGTGGTCTTCTGCGCCGTCCTTCAAGGGCGGAAAGCCGGGAGGGGGCACGAGCAGGGCGAGGCAATCGGGACAGGCGCCGTCGAGCATCGCCCGCGTGATCCGGTAGGTGCCCTTGTCGGCGGCGCGCCGGGCGCGGGTGACGAGGCGCGACAGCTGGCCGTAGCCGGCGCGGTTGGTCGCCAGCAGCACGACGCAGGGACCGTCGGCCAGATGCAGCTCACTGCCGATGATCAGCTTCGGGCGATTGTCCTCGGGCAGTGCCTTCAGTGCGCGATGGGCGCGCACGATGCCGGCCAGCGAGCATTCGTCGGTGAGGGCGATGGCCGCGTAGCCGAATGCGGCTGCCTGCGCGACGAGCTCCTCGGGGTGAGAGGCGCCGCGCTGGAAGCTGAAGTTGCTCAGGCAGTGGAGTTCGGCATGTTCGTTCGCCATGTGTTGACTGTAAAAAAATACAGTCATCGAGGCAATGCCGGCTTCCGGATCTCGCCTCGTTCGCTGGCGCAGCGTTCAATTTCGGGTCCACCACAGTCGCCTAAATCATTGATGCCCGGTACACTTCGCAGCCTTGCTCCGCCCCGGCGGAGCGAAGCCTGTCCAACCTTCCTGGCCGAGATGGCCGCAGAGGAGTCCTGAATGCCTTTCATCAAGTCCCGCAAGGTCCTGTTCGGTGCGATGGCGCTGGCTTTTGCGATGGCGGCACCGGTCCATGCTCAGCAGAAATCCGTCGCGATCACCGCCATCGTCGAGCATCCGGCGCTGGATTCCGTACGTGACGGCGTCAAGGAAGCGCTGACCGCCGCCGGCTACGAGGAAGGCAAGAACCTCAAGTGGCAGTACCAGAGCGCACAGGGCAACACCGGCACCGCGGCGCAGATCGCGCGCAAGTTCGTCGGCGACAAGTCGGACGTGATCGTCGCCATCGCCACGCCCTCGGCCCAGGCCGTGGCTGCGGCGACCAAGGACATCCCGCTGGTGTTCTCGGCGGTGACCGACCCGGTGGCGGCCAAGCTGGTGCCCTCGATGGCCGCGTCGGGTACGAACATCACCGGCGTGTCCGATGCGCTCGAACTCGGCAAGCAGATCGAGCTGATCAAGCGCGTAGCGCCCAACGCCAAGCGCGTCGGCATGGTGTTCAACCCGGGTGAGGCCAACTCGGTGGTGGTGCTGGAGCAGCTGCGCAAGCTACTGCCCGAGCACGGCATGAGCCTGGTCGATGCGGCCGCGCCGCGTTCGGTCGACGTCGGCTCGGCCGCCCGCAGCCTGATCGGCAAGGTCGATGTGTTCTACACCAGCACCGACAACAACGTGGTGTCGGCCTACGAGGCGCTGGTCAAGGTCGGCATGGATGCCAAGATCCCGCTGATTGCCGCCGATACCGACAGTGTCGGGCGCGGCGCGGTGGCCGCCTATGGCATGGACTACAAGGCCCTCGGCGTGCAGACCGGCCAGATGGTGGTGCGCATCCTCAAGGGCGAGAAGCCGGGTGCCATCGCCCCCGAGACCAGCAACAAGCTCGAACTGCACGTGAACCCCGGCGCAGCCCGGAAGCAGGGCGTCACGCTGTCCGAAGAACTCGTCAAGGACGCTTCCAAGGTCGTCCAGTAACAACGACCCGCACGCGGCCGGCTGGTGCCGGCCACGGCGGGTGCTTCCCTTCTGAACGCCCGCCAGGTTTCCTCCCCCAACGGTATCCCCCATGTCCCTCTACACCCTGCTCGGGGCGCTGGAGATCGGCCTGATCTTCAGCCTCGTCGCCCTCGGCGTGTACATCTCCTTCCGCCTGCTGCGCTTCCCCGACCTCACCGTCGACGGCAGCTTCCCGCTCGGCGGCGCCGTGGCCGCCACCATGATCGCGGCCGGCTACGATCCCTTCGTCTCGACCATCGTGGCGACCATCGCCGGCGCGGTCGCGGGGCTGATCACCGGCTGGCTCAACGTGCGCCTCAAGATCATGGACCTGCTCGCCAGCATCCTGATGATGATCGCGCTGTACTCGATCAACCTGCGCATCATGGGCAAGCCCAACGTGCCGTTGATCATGGAGCCCACCGTCTTCAACCTGCTGCAACCCGAGGCGCTGGCGGACTACGTGTTCCGTCCGCTGCTGCTGGTGTTCGTGGTGCTGGCGGTGAAGCTGATGCTCGATGCCTACTTCGCCACCCAGAGCGGTCTGGCGATCCGTGCGACCGGCTCCAACGCGCGCATGGCGCGGGCGCAGGGCGTCAATACGGGGCTGGCGGTGCTGGCCGGCATGGCGCTGTCGAACGCGCTGGTGAGCCTGGCCGGCGCACTGTTCGCGCAGACCCAGGGCGGTGCGGACATCTCGATGGGGGTGGGCACCATCGTCATCGGCCTCGCGGCGGTGATCGTCGGCGAGAGCCTGCTGCCCTCGCGCAAGCTCTACCTGGCGACGATCGCGGTGATCGTCGGCGCCATCGTCTATCGCTTCTTCATCGCACTGGCGCTCAACTCGGACTTCATCGGCCTGCAGGCGCAGGATCTCAACCTCGTCACCGCGGTGCTGGTGACGGTCGCGCTGGTGGTGCCCAAGCTGCGCGCCCACTGGTCCGGAAAGAAGGGGAACTGAGATGTTGAAAGCAACCGACCTGCGCCTGACCTTCAACCCCGGCACGCCGATCGAAACCCAGGCCCTGCGCGGCATGACCCTCGAGATCCCGACCGGACAGTTCGTCACCGTGATCGGCTCCAACGGCGCCGGCAAGTCGACCTTCCTCAACGCCGTCTCGGGCGAGCAGCGTGTCGACAGCGGCAGTATCGAGATCGACGGCATCGACATGACCCGCCAGCCGGTGTGGGGGCGCGCGCGCCATGTGGCGCGGGTGTTCCAGGACCCGCTCGCCGGCACCTGCGAGGACCTGACGATCGAGGAGAACATGGCGCTCGCCAAGATGCGCGGCCAGCGCCGCGGTTTCTCCTTCGCGGTCAAGCCGGCGCTGCGCGAGGAGTTCCGCGCCCAGCTTGCCACGCTCGGCCTCGGCCTGGAGAACCGCCTGTCCGACCGCATCGGCCTGCTCTCCGGTGGCCAGCGCCAGGCGGTGAGCCTGCTGATGGCGGCGCTGCAGCCTTCGCGCCTGTTGCTGCTCGACGAGCACACCGCGGCGCTCGATCCGCGCACCGCCGCCTTCGTGCTGGAGCTGACCGTGCGCATCGTCGCCGAGCACAAGCTCACGACGATGATGGTCACGCATTCGATGCGCCAGGCGCTCGACGTTGGCCAGCGCACCGTGATGCTGCACCAGGGCCGCGTGGTGCTGGATGTCTCCGGCCCCGATCGCGAAGGGCTCGACGTGCATCACCTGCTCGACATGTTCGAGAAGGTGCGCGGCGAGGAGGTCGACGACGATGCGCTGCTGCTGAGCTGAGCGCCGGTCCCCCGTCAGCTCCTTTTCAATCCCTTAGAATCCGCGCTTCGCCCGAGCGTCACCAACGAATTCAACCATGTCCCAGTCTCCTGCTTCCCGTCCCGTCCGTACCCGCTTCGCCCCCAGTCCCACCGGCTACCTGCACATCGGCGGCGCGCGCACCGCGTTGTTCTCGTGGGCGTTTGCCCGTCGCCATGGCGGCACCTTCATCCTGCGCATCGAGGACACCGACGTCGCCCGCTCCACCCCCGAAGCGGTGCAGGCCATCCTCGACGGCATGCACTGGCTGGGCCTGGAGCACGACGAGGGCCCGTTCTACCAGATGCAGCGCATGGACCGGTACAAGGACGTCATCCAGCAGATGCTGGCCGCCGGCACCGCCTACCACTGCTACATGTCCTCGGAAGAACTCGACCGCATCCGCGAGGAGCAGCGCGCCCGCGGCGAGAAGCCGCGCTATGACGGCCGCTGGCGTCCCGAGGCGGGCAAGACCCTGCCGCAGCTGCCGGAAGGCGTGCAGCCGGTGGTGCGCTTCCGCAACCCGACCGACGGTGTCGTGGCCTGGGACGACCTTGTGAAGGGGCGCATCGAGATCGGCAACGCCGAACTGGACGACTTCATCATCGCTCGCGCCGACGGCACGCCGACCTACAACTTCTGCGTGGTGGTGGACGACTGGGACATGGGCATCACCCACGTCATCCGTGGCGACGACCATGTGAACAACACCCCGCGCCAGATCAACGTGCTGCGCGCGCTCGGCGCCGAGGTGCCGCTGTACGCCCACCTGTCGATGATCCTCGGCGATGACGGCACCAAGCTCTCCAAGCGCCACGGCGCGGTGAGCGTGATGCAGTACGACGACGACGGCTACCTGCCGGACGCGGTCATCAACTACCTGGCGCGCCTGGGCTGGAGCCACGGCGACGATGAAGTCTTCAGTCGTCAGCAGTTCGTCGAGTGGTTCGACCTCGACCACATCACGCCTTCGGCCGCGCAGTTCAACACCGAGAAGCTCAACTGGCTGAACGCCCAGTACATCAAGAAGGCGGACGACGCTTTCCTGGCCGCGCAGGTGGCGAATCGTCTTGCCCGTCGCGGCGTTAACCCCGAGACCGGCGTGACGCTGGAGGCGGTGGTGGCGCTGTACAAGGATCGTGTCGCGAACCTGAACGAACTGGCCGATTCGGTCGAGTTGTTTGTCGCGGACGTGCATCCGGCGCCCGAGCTCATCGGCCAGCACCTCACCGATGCGGCGAAGGCGGCGCTTGCCAGCCTGCGCGGACGCCTGGCGGGCGCCGACTGGAACAAGGCGGCGCTGTCGCAGGCGATCAAGGACACCATGGCCGAGCACGGCCTGAAGATGCCGCAGGTCGCCATTCCGCTGCGGGTGGCGGTGCTGGGTGTGCCGCAGACACCGTCGATCGATGCCGTGCTCGAGGTGCTCGGGCGCGAACGGGTACTGGCACGTCTGGACCGCCATGCCTGAGCTGGACTGCCTCGCCGCGTAAACGACGAAGGCCCCGGAATTCCGGGGCCTTCGTCGTTCTACCGCGCGCGTTTCGGCGATCAGGCCGCCTTGCGCGTCGTCCGCGTGCTCGCCGGGGTGGCGATCATTTCCAGGCCGGCAGCCGGCGTCAGCTTGGCGACTTCGCCGAACAGCGTCTGCATCGAGCTGCTCATTTCGTTGATGTGACGGGTGCCGATCTCGGCGACTTCCGACTGCGTGCGCAGGCAGATCTCATTCACGTTGCGCAGGTATTCCGCAGCCTGCTCCAGACCCTGGTGTTGCGCGGCGATGCGGTCGGCCAACTGGTTGGGCAGGGCTTCGCCACTGACCGGCAGGCTCTGGGCCGAGGCGAAGGCGCACAGCGAGCGGGCGGCACCGACGTTCAGCGCAATCAGTTGCTCGGTGGCATCGAGCACGATGTCGGTGAGCGACTGGAAAGTCTGCAGGCTGGATTCGGTGGTGGTGGAAAAACGCTGCATGGACGGATGGATGTTCATCTGGTCTTCCTCTCGATTGACTCGGAGCGTGTGTGGAGCCCAGATGCTAATGCCTTGGGCATGAGCCGGATATACCTCGTTCTTGGTGTTTATACGTACCGGAAAACCGGTAGATCGTGTCACGTGGTGGAAAGGTGGCCGAACTTGGAACGCTCAGTCAGCCGCCCGGCATATGCCGTTGACGATGGCGTAGCGGGTGAGATCGGCGACGTTGTGCAGATCGAGCTTGCGCATGATGTTGCGGCGATGGACCTCGACCGTCGACGCCGCAATGTGCAGCCGATCGGCGATGCGCGCCGAGGTATGGCCTTCTGCGATCAGCTGCAGGACCTGACGCTCGCGGGCGGTGAGTTGCCGCGCACTGGCCTGCGCATCGGTGCCGAAGCGCAGGGCGCTGGCAATGGCGCCCGCCACATCCGGGCACAGGTAGGTGCGTCCCTGCCTTACGTTGTGGATGGCGCGCAGCAGTTCGTCGCCCGCGTCGGCCTTGGTCACGTAACCGTGTGCGCCGGCGTTGAGCAGGTCGATGACGAACTGGCGGTCGGCGTAGGCGGACAGGCCGATCACACGGATGTCCGGGCGCACTGCATGCAGGCGCCGCGTGGCTTCGATGCCGTTCATGCCCGGCATGCCGATGTCGATGCAGACGATGTCCACAGGCGCTTGCTCGACGAGCCGCAGCAATGCCTCGCCGTCGGCGGCCTCACCGACCACTTCGATCCCGGGATCGTTCTCCAGCAGCGCGCGCAGGGCGTGACGGAACATCTGATGGTCGTCGGCGAGCACGATGCGTAGCTTCATGGCGGACTCCTTCATGCGGTGCACGGCGGTACCGCAAGTTCCACTTCGATGTCGCATCCCTGATCCGCAGCCGAGCGTAGCTGGAAACGCCCGCCGGCCAGTTCGGCGCGTTCGCGCATGGTGATCAGGCCGAGCCCCGGCCTTGTGCCGGGCTGCCCCAGTTCCGCGGGCTCGAAGCCGCAGCCATCGTCGCTGATCCGCAAGCGGATGCATCCGTCCTCACTGTGCAGGCTGACGCGCACGAGGCTGGCGGACGCATGCTTGGCACAGTTGGTGAGTGCTTCCTGTGCGATGCGGAACAGCAGTGTCTGGAGGTCGGGCGGCAAGCGAATGTCGTCGTCGGCCAGATCGAGCAATACCGCGCTGCCGCTATGACGTGCGACCTGATTGGCGTATTCGCGGATGGCCGGCGCGAGGCCGGCGTAGTCGAGCGTGGCCGGGCGCAGTGTCGTGCAGATCTCGCGGATGCCCGCATCGGTGTCGGCCAGCAGCGCGATGGCATCGTCGAGCAAGGGTTCGAGTTCCGCGCGTACCGGGGCGGGCAGGGCGCCGACCAGATTGGTGAAGGTTAGCTTCAGCGCGGCCAGGTTCGGGCTCGCGTGGTCGTGCAGGGCCGCAGCAAGTTGTCGTCGCTCGCGTTCGCCCACGTCCAGCAGCCGGCGCGACAGTTCGGCCACGCGCGCCACATGGCTCAGGCGTTCCGCCTCGAGGGCCTTGCGTTCGGTGATGTCCTGCACCGTTCCATATAGCATGAACACCCTGCCGCGTTCATCGGCTACCGGAACGATCACGGTGACATGATGCCGCCTTGCGCCTGACGGCAGGATGACTTCCTGTTCAAGCGTGCAGCGTTCGCCGCTGTCGATGGCGTGCCAGAAGGCCGTGCGCGTGAGCTCGAGCGACTCGGCGCCGAAATAGGACAGGGCTTCATTTACGTCCGGCACGCCGTATTCGAGGGGTCGCTCGAACAGCCGGAACAGTTCGGGCGACCAGGTCATGCGCGCGGTGTCGCGCTCCAGGGTCCAGTCGCCGACGCGGGCGAGCGCCTGCGTCGCCGCCAGCCGCCGCTCCACCGCCTCGAGCGCGGATGCGATGTCGGCATCTCGGATGGCGTGGCCCAGGGTGCGGACGGACATGCTCACCTCGTTCGACAAGAAACCTGTCTCTGCCTCGAGCGAAGAGGCCCGTGGCGTCATTCGGCGTTGCGGACGCCAAGCTCCGGCGCACTCGAGGCATGCATGTTACGTACTCGCCCCAATTCTAGGTCATGGCGCCACGGTGTGCCGAGTCAGGCACCTGCAGTGCCGGATTGGATCAGTCCTCCAGGCGGACTGCGCGCGGCGGGCGCAGCAGGAAGCGTGCAGGATCGACGGCATCGCACAGATCGCGTTCAAGGGGCAGGGGGTCTCCCTCGATCTGGCTCGCCAGCAGCTCGGCTGCGATCGCCGACCACACCAGGCCGCGTGCGCCGTAGCCCGACAGCACGTATGCCCCCGGCTGGCGCGGAATGTCGCTCAAGACCGTTCCGCGGTCGATGCCGTGCGCCGCCGGCAGGGCGCCGACCATCGGCAGGCGGTCGGGTGAGGCCGGGCGGAAGCCGACGCGCCCGGCCAGCTGGTCGGCGTCGAACCCGGTCGCTGCGCCGGGCAGCATGTTCTCGAGCTTGGCCAGGTTCTCAGCATGATCGGCGGCGCGCAGTGCGGGCTCGGCATCGTCGACCGCGAACGTCGCGCCGGCGCAACGCACACCATCGACCTCGGGGCTGACGTAGCCGCCGCAGCAGACCACGACGCGTGGCGGGCTGCCGGCGCCGGCGGGCAGGAGGGAAACCTGGCCACGGGCGCTGACGACGGGCAGGCCGTGCGCCACCGGGAAGCGCATGACGCCGGTTCCCGCCGCCAGGATCAGCGTCGGCGCCTCGGCAATGACGCTGCCGTCTGCGGCGAGCGCTTGCCACCGCCCATCCACGCGGGCGAGACCTTCCACCTGGCGACCGAAGTGGGTGCGCAGCGGGGCACTGGCTTCGGCGCGCTGCAGCAGCGCACGGCACAGGCTGGGCGGTTGCACCCAGCCGCTGTCGCTGAAGAACCAGCCGCCGTACTGGACGGCACAGCCTGCGATCGCCGCTGCTTCGGCGCTGTCGACGAAGCGCAGGTGGGCCCGAGGCAGGTCCAGCGCATCGACGACCTTGCGCATCTTGCCCTCCTGCACGCCGTCGCGCGCGAGATGAAGCACGCCGCACGCGTCGGCCTTTGGTGCCAGGCCCTCGCGGTGCAGCCTGGCGATCGTCTGCCAGCCGTACAGGCTGCCGGCGCGGGTCAGCCGGCTCATGCGGTTGTCGTCGAGGCTGGGCAGCGGGCGCAGCACGCCGGCGTGGTTGCCGGAGGCGCCCTGGCCAGGGCCGTCGGCGGCATCGATCAGGTCGATGCGCCAGCCACGCGCAGCCAGCCGCTCGGCAATGCTGCAACCGGCGATGCCGGCGCCGAGGATCAGGGCGTGACGGTCTGGAGTGGACTCGCGCTGTGCGGGCCAGGTGCGGTGGCCGCGCAGCATCTGGCGCTTGCCGCCGAAGCCGGGCGACTTCTCGAGTTCGAAGCCGGCGCGGCGCAGCCCTTCGCGGACCGGGCCGGCGACCGACCAGGTGGCGAGCGTGGCGTCCGGTGCAGCCAGGCGGGCCAGCAGGTGGAAGATGCGCTCGGACCACAGTTCGGGGTTGCGCGCGGGCGAGAAGCCATCCAGATAGAAGGCGTCGGCGCAGAGCGTCAGGCGGTCGAGTCCGTCGCGTGCATCGCCGAGATAGAGCGTCAGGCTGACGCGTCCGCCGTCGAGGTGCAGCCGGTGCAGGCCGGGCGCAAGGACCGGCCAGCGGTCCTGGAGTTCGGCCGCGAGCGGCGCCAGTTCCGGCCAGCGGGCGTGCAGGGTGGCGAGATCCTCGCGGCTGAACGGGTGCAGCTCGCAGGAGATGAAGTGCAGCCGGGCGCAACGTTGCGGGTCGGCTCGCCAGGTCGCCCAGGTGGCGAGGAAGTTGAGCCCGAGGCCGAAGCCGGTTTCGAGGATGACAAAGCGTTCGCGCCCCTGCCAGCGCCGTGGCAGGTCGTTGCCCGCGAGAAAGACATGGCGGGCCTGTCCGAGACCGCCGTCGGCCGAGTGGTAGACGTCGTCGAAAGTAGCGGAGTAGGGCGTGCCATCTGCGGCGAAGGCCAGCCGAGCGGGGATGAGGGGTTTTGCTGCCATGCTGCGACCGGAAGGAAATCGCCTGGTGCGCCGCCGCTCAGTGCGTGGCGGCGCGGCGGGGCAGCAGACGCTTGCCGAGGCCGACGACCACCAGCACCAGGGCGCCGACGACCATCCCGACCACGCCGTCGAGCAGGGTGGGCAGCAGGGCGCCCGTCAGGCCCGTCATGCCGGCCGTGAGGGTTTCGATCAGGTGATGCACCGGCGGAAGACCGTGGCTGAGGATGCCGCCGCCGACCAGGAACATCGCCGCCGTGCCCAGCACCGACAGGGCCCGCAGCAGCCAGGGGGCGAGCCACAGGACGGCCGCACCGATGCCGCGCGCCACCGCATTGCCCATGCGGCTGAGCAAGAGCCCGGCGTCGTCGAGCTTGACGATGCCAGCGACAAGGCCATAGACCCCGATCGTCATCATCACCGCGATGCTGATCAGCACCGCGACCTGCGTGCCGAACGGCATGCCGCCCACCACGCCGAGCGCGATCACGATGATCTCGGCCGACAGGATGAAGTCGGTGCGCACAGCGCCCTTGATCTTGTCCTTCTCCAGCGCGACCAGGTCGACCTCGGGGGCGGCCAGCGCCCTGACCACCTCGCTGCGGTGTCCGGCTTCTTCCTTGCCGTGAAGGAACTTGTGCGCCAGCTTCTCGAAGCCCTCGAAGCACAGGAAGGCGCCGCCCAGCATCAGCAGCGGGGCGATCAGCCAGGGCGCGAACACGCTGATTGCCAGCGCTGCCGGCACCAGGATGGCCTTGTTGAGCAGCGAGCCCTTCGCCACGGCCCACACCACCGCGATTTCGCGGTCGGCGCGCACGCCCGTTACCTGCTGGGCGTTGAGGGCAAGGTCATCGCCCAGTACGCCTGCGGTCTTCTTGGTCGCCACCTTGGTCATCGTGGCGACGTCGTCGAGCACGCTCGCGATGTCGTCGAGAAGCAGGAACAGGCTGCCGCCGGCCATGGTGGGGATTACTCCGGACGCATCTGCGGGAACAGGATGACGTCGCGGATCGAGGGCGAGTCGGTCAGCAGCATCACCAGGCGATCGATGCCGATGCCGCAGCCGCCGGTCGGGGGCAGGCCGTACTCGAGCGCGCGGATGTAGTCGGCGTCGAAGTACATCGCTTCCTCGTCGCCGGCCTCCTTGGCCTCGACCTGGGCGCGGAAGCGCGCGGCCTGGTCCTCGGGATCGTTGAGCTCGGAGAAGCCGTTGGCGATCTCGCGGCCGACGATGAAGAGTTCGAAGCGCTCGGTGATCTCGGGGTCGGTGTCCGAGGCGCGCGCCAGCGGCGAGACCTCCACCGGGTAGTCGATGATGAAGGTCGGCTCCCACAGCTCGGCTTCGGCGCAGGCTTCGAACAGCTGCAGCTGCAGGCTGCCCAGCCCGCCCGGCTTCACCTTTTCGCCGAAGGCGACGATCTTCTCCTTCAGCCACGCGGCGTCAGCCAGCTGTTCCTCGGTGAAGCCCGGGTGGTACTTGCGGATCGCCTGCACGATGGTCAGGCGGTGGAAGGGCTTGGACAGGTCCAGCTCGCGACCCTGGTAGACGAAGGATTCGGTGCCCAGCGCCTCGCGTGCGGCCTGGCGGATCAGGCCTTCGGTGAAGTCCATCAGCGTCTTGTAGTTCGCGTACGCCTCATAGAACTCCATCATGGTGAATTCGGGGTTGTGGCGCGGGCTGAGGCCTTCGTTGCGGAAGTTGCGGTTGACCTCGAACACCTTCTCGAAGCCGCCCACCACCAGGCGCTTGAGGTAGAGCTCCGGCGCGATGCGCAGGAACAGCTCCATGTCGAGCGCGTTGTGGTGGGTGATGAAGGGCTTGGCCGCTGCGCCGCCGGGAATGGGGTGCATCATCGGCGTCTCGACCTCGAGGAAGCCGTGGCCGGTCATGTAGTTGCGGATCGACTGCACCATGCGGCTGCGCGCCACGAAGGTGAAGCGCGTCTGCTCGTTCATGATCATGTCGACGTAGCGCTGGCGGTACTTCTGCTCGACGTCGGTGAGGCCGTGGAACTTGTCCGGCAGCGGGCGCAGGCTCTTGGTCAGCAGGCGGATCTCGCTGGCCTTGACCGACAGCTCGCCGGTCTTGGTCTTGAACACGGTGCCCACGCAGCCGACGATGTCGCCGATGTCCCAGGTCTTGAACTGGGCATACACGTCCTCGCCCACGCCGTCGCGCTGCACGTACAGCTGGATGCGGCCGGAGAGATCCTGGATGGTGACGAAGCTCGCCTTGCCCATCACGCGCTTCAACATGATGCGCCCGGCCACCTTGACCTCGACCGGCATCGCTTCCAGCGCTTCGGCGTCCTTCTCGCCATACAGCTCGTCGAGCTTGCCGGCCGTGTTCTCGCGCGAGAAGTCGTTGGGGAAGGCGCGGCCGCTCTGGCGCCAGGCGGCGAGTTTCTCGCGGCGCTCGGCGATCAGGTGGTTCTCGTCCTGCGGCGGGGTGTTCGTCTGGTCGGACATGGTGTCGATTCGGATCGGATGGAAATTCGTCGGCGCCGGCGCGATGCCGGCGGCAAAGGCGTGATTGTCGCAGGCGGAGGGGGGGCAGGGCAATTGCGGCGGCGGGCCGGGGGGCTCGCGGACGGGCGGGCGAAGCGCGGCGGTGCAGTGCGAGGGTCGCAACCGTGCATTGTTTCGCGGAAATATTTCATCTTCAGCTCTAAAGTGCGCGTTTTGCACACCGATAGTGCATTTACCGATCCATCTCGTCTCAGGAACCCGGCGATGAGCAGTTTCCGCGAGCTTTACGAATCAGTCGAAAAGACTTTCTGGAACTCACTGACCAAGAAGCTCAGCAGTCTGCTGCTGCTGTTCGTGATCAACATCCTGTACCTGGCCGTTTACTGGTGGCATGCCTCCGAGATCGAGACGATGCTCGGACGTGGTCCCGAGGCCGCCGCGGGCATCATGGCGATGCTCGACAAGGGGTTCGTCATGATGGTCTCGCTCAGCGTGTTTGCACTGCTGCTGACGGTGGGACAGATCCTCTACCTGCGCCACCTGATCGTGAGGCCGGTACGCGCGATCCGCGAAGTCTTCGACGATGTCAGCCATGGCGAGGGCGATTTCTCGCGCAACCTGCCGCTGTGCAGCCACGACGAGTTCCGCGATCTCGCGATCAGCTTCAACCGCTTCGCCGACCGCATGCGCGAGATCATTGGCGAGGTGCGCAACATGAGCGTGAACATCGCCCGTGAGGCCGTGCAGGTGAAGCTGCGCATCGAGAACTCGGCGGCCGGCGCCCGCGAGCAGGAGCGCATGACGGCCGAGGTCTTCGAGACCAGCACCGCCTCGACCGCGGCGATCGAGGAGGTGTCGCACGGCGCCCGCCAGATCACCGAATCGACCAGCGCGAACCTCGTCATCGCGCGTGATTCGCTCGCGGAGATGCAGGAGATCGCCGGCAAGATCAACACGGTCAGCGAGAAGGTGCTGAAGTTCAACACCACGGTGGATGACCTGTCGACGCGGTCCGAGAGCGTGAAGCACATCGCGGTGCTGATCCGTGAGATCGCCGACCAGACCAACCTGCTGGCCCTGAACGCCGCCATCGAGGCGGCGCGGGCGGGCGAGGCCGGTCGCGGTTTCGCCGTCGTCGCGGACGAAGTGCGCAAGCTGGCCGAGCGGGTGAACAAGGCCACCGAGGAGATCGTCGGCAACATCAACGGCATGCTGGGCCTGGTGGCCAACACCCGTAGCGAGAACGAGGTCATCAACGTCGATGTGCAGGACACGCGCGCCGTGGTCGAGCGCTCGGCGAGGCAGTTCGAGCACATGGTCGGCGAGTTCGAGACCTCCGGCCGGCAACTGAGCCAGATCGCCGTCGCGATGGAGTCGCTGAGCGAGACCAACGCGCGTGTCCATGAGAACGTCACCGCCATCAACCAGCTCTCTGCCAAGGTCGGCGAGCAGATGCAGGACAGCGAACGACGCACGCTTGATCTCACGGAGGCGACCGAAGCGGTGCAGGAGCTGGTGTCCCGCTTCAAGATCGGCCGGGGCGCGTTCGACCTCGCGGTGGACCAGACCCGCATCTTCCGCGACCGCATCCAGGCGCAGCTCGAAGAGATGGCCGCCAGCCGCATCGACGTGTTCGACCGCCGCTACCAGCCGATACCCGGCACCAATCCGCAGAAGTTCAAGGTTACATGGGGTGAGGAATTCACCCGACGCTGCCAGGCCCTGCTGGATGGCACCCTGGGCGCGACCCAGGGCGCGGCCTTCGCGGTGGCGGTCAATACCGATGGCTACCTGTCGGCGCACAACGGCAAGTTCTCGAAGCCGCTCACCGGCAACTACGAGGCCGATCTGGTGGGCAACCGCACCTGCCGCAAGTTCGAGCGTCCGCCCGAGCTGCGTGCCGCACGCAACACCGAGTCGATGCTGCTGCAGACCTACCTGCGCGACACCGGCGAGATCCTGTGCGACATCGCCATGC
This sequence comes from Thauera humireducens, assembly GCF_001051995.2. NCBI lineage: Bacteria > Pseudomonadati > Pseudomonadota > Betaproteobacteria > Rhodocyclales > Zoogloeaceae > Thauera > Thauera humireducens. The sequence continues at coordinate 639,152 of NZ_CP014646.1, forward strand.
CGATCATGATCGGCGGGCGGCATTGGGGCAACGTCCGGGTCGGCATGCCGGCCGAGGCGCTGCTGGGACGCTGACGGTCGCCGATCACACGCCCAGCCAGCCCAGCAGCTTGCGCAGGCGGTCTTCCTCGCTGGCGGAGAAGCCGGTGATGCCGAGCTGGCGCAGGAAGGCCTGGCCGGCCTCGTCGCTCGACAGGCCGACGAGCACCTGGCGTGCCTTGGCGATGTCTCCGGGCGACAGGCCGGGGTGGCCAACCACCGGCATGTAGGGCTGGCCGACCGATTCGTGCAGGATGCGCTGCCCGCTCTCGCGCCACTTGCGTACGGCGCCCGAGTACGACGCCAGGCCGCCGACATCGGCAATGCCTTTCTCGAGCCCGAAGGGAATCGCACCCTGTTCGCGCACGTAGAAGACGCTTTCCTTGCTGAGGTCGATGCCCTTGTCGCGCAGTTCGGCGCGGCAGAAGCGCGTCATGTAGGCAACCTCTTCCGGCAGCACGAAGGTCTTGCCGCGCAGGTCGGCGACCGCCTTGACCGGCGAGTCGGCGCGGACCACCAGCATGCAGTGGCCTTCGGGTTCGGCGTTGGCGACATACTGGTAGCGGTAGTCGCGCAGACCGCGTGCCGGGTAGTCCGACGGGCGGGCGATCACGAAGTCGAACTTGCCGTCGCGCATGCCTTCTTCGAGCGCGGCAAATTCGCGCACGAAGGCGACTTCGACCTTGCGCCCGAGCGCGGCGGACAGACGGTCGGCCATCGGCGCGTACTTCTTGCGCGCGGTGGCGGCGTCGATGCCGCCCGAAGTGCCTTCGCTGACCGCGAGGCTGAGGGGCCTCGCATCCTGAGCCACGGCAGGCAGCCCCTGGCCGAGGGCGAGGGCTGAGATCAGGGCGAGCAGCGAACGTTGGGGCAGGGATGTCGTCATGTCTTTACCGGCGGCAGGAAAGTTGGAATGCATGAATTGAGAATGCAGCCGGGATGGTCTCAATTTTGATGCAGGTCAAGGTGTGGAATCGGTCACGGCAGGCATTAGTCCAAGGCCCTCTGCAACACGCCGACCGGCGGGGCCCAGTCGTTGCCCGGCTGTTTCTTGCGCGTCACGAGCGTGAGCTGCGCCGGCGCGAACACGTTGGCGTTGTGGGTGACCGGCGTGGTGATCAGGTACTGCGCGCGGGTGGCGCGCAGGAAGGTGCCGACGCGGTCGATGTTGGCGACGTCGAGGTGAGCGAAGGGCTCGTCGATGAAGACGAAACCGCCGGGGCGGGCTTCGTCCATCAGCAGGCCGATCAGCAGGATCAGCGACTTCATGACCTGCTGGCCGCCCGAGGCTTCGCCGTCGTTCAGGCCCACCGCACCCTTGCGGTCGAAATCGAAGCGGACCTCCAGCCCGGCCTGCGATAGCGAGACGTCGTCGTTCTCGAGGTGCGGCGTGGGGCAGTCCACGCTGACGTTGGCGAGGTCGCCCAGGGCCTTGAGGTTCTTCGCGTACTGGCGCACGGTGGCGCGCAGCTTGGCGATGTAGGCGGCGCGTGCGTTGTCGCTGTGGTTGCGCGCGGTGGCGCAGTAGCCCTGGCGGTCGAGGTAGTCGCGCTCGCGGCGGCCAACGTCGGCGGCGAGGCGGTCGCGCACGACCAGTACGGCCGGGTCGGTGATCCAGTCGCCCTCGTCGATGTGGCGGCGCAGGCGCTCGAGCTGGAGCCGGGCACCCCGGGCGTCGCCGTACTTTTCGGCGAGCAGGGCGAGTTCCCCGGCGTCCAGCCAGTGCGCCGGCATCCCCCGGCGGCGACGGCGCAGCGTCACGATGCGTTCGGCCTGCGTGCGGCGGCGCGGGCCGTGCTCGCGGGCGATGTCGGCCAGACGCAGCTCGATGGCCTTGAGCTCGCGCTGGCGGCGGTCGACCTCGATCTGGATGCCGCTGAGCTTCTCGTTGAGCGCGTCGAGCGTGCCGCGCATGTCGGTGCGCTCGGCGATCGCGGCCGTCAGCGCCTTGCGCGCCTGGGGCAGCTCCGAGTCGGCGGTGGCGTAGCGTTCGGCATTGGCCGCCAGCAGTTGCGCCGACTGCAGGCCGAGCATGCGCTGACGGATCGTGGTGACGCGCGCAGTGGCTTCGTCCAGCTTCGGGCGCAGGGCCTGGAGCTGCTTGTCGAGCGCGATGATTTCCTCTTGCAGCGCGGCGATGCGCGACTGGCGGGCGAGCTCGCCGAAGTGGAACTCCTGCGGCCGGCCGAGGTGGCGGGCGCCGCGGCGCTCGCGGTGGTAGCCGTCGCGGGTGATCCATTCCTGCTCGCGCGGCAGGTCGCGGGCGGCCTGGGCATCCTCGACGCGGCGGATGCGGTTGAGCAGGTCGGCCAGCCAGCGCGGCACCGGGCCGTTGAATTCGACGACTTCGGCCAGGCTCATCGGGCGCGGCGGCGGGGCGGGCTCGCGCTCGGGCACGATGAAGTGGCGGAAGCGCTCGCGCTCGCCCAACGCCCAGGCGGCGTGGCGGTCGGCCTCGCGCTCGAGCAGGATCAGGTGACGGTAGGGGCGCAGGATGGCCTCGAGCGCCGCCTGCCAGGCCGGATCGGTGATCTCGACGACCTCGGCCAGGCTCTGGTGGGCGATGCCCTCGGCGCTGAGCTTGACGCGGAAGCGCGACACCTCGGCGTCGCCCGGCGGGCCGCTGCGGTTGCGTTCGCTGCGCAGGGTCTCGGTGCGGTCCTCGAAGGCGGCGACGAGCTCGCGTTCCCGGGCGCGCAGGCGGGCGCGCTCGGCGTCGGCCTCCTCGTGTTCCTTCTCCAGCGCCACCGCGTCGGCACCGTGCTCGGTGGCGAGCTGGGCGCGCAGGGCGTCGCGCTCGGCCAGCAGCTTCTCGAGGTCGCGCACGCGGTCGTGGGCAGCCAGATAGCGCTGCTCGGTGGCGGTGTCGCCCTCCTTCAGGCGCTTGCGTTCGGCGCTGGCGGCGTCCTGTTCGGCGCGCACGGCGTCGAGCCGCAGACGGGCCTCGCGCTGCTCCGCGATCCTGTCGATGCGTTCGCGGCTGACGCGGCGCAATGCGTCGCGCTCGTCGGCGATCTCGCGCGCCAGCTCGGCGATCTCGAGCCGCGGCACGATCTCCGCCTGCAGGGCCTGGGCTTCGTCGGCGAGCTGCTTCCATTCGAGGAAGCGGTTGGCCTCGGCCTTCTTTTCCTCGGCCTGGGTCTTCAGGCGGTCGAGATCGATGCCGAGTTCGCCCAGCTCGCGCTCGGCGTTCTTCTGCTCCTCCCGCGCGGCCTGGTAGTTGTCCAGCACCTCCTTGTCGCCGAAGACATCGAACACCAGCTCGAGCAGGGCCTTGGGCGAGTACTCGCACAGCTTGTCGGTGTCGCCCTGTTCCAGCGCCAGCACCTTGGTGATGGCCGGGGTCAGGCCGCCCCAGGCGAGGCGGTTCTGGTAGTCGCGCAGGCCGATCCAGTCGTTGTTGGCCTCGAGCGCCTCGATGTCCTGGTTGCCGTCGACGATGGCGTAATCGCGGATCCAGTCGCCGCCGGCCTTGCGGATGCGGCAGGCGAGCGTCACTTCGTCCGACAGGCAGGGGAAGAACGGGCGCTTGCCGGTGCTGCCGGGCACGTTGGCCACGATGGCGCGGATCCACGCGAAGCTGCGGTCGGCGCGGCGCACGTAGCGGCGGAAGTCGCGCTTGCCCGAGCAGCGCAGCGCGAACAGCGTGCGCAGGGCGTCGAGCAGGGTGGTCTTGCCCGAGCCGTTGGGGCCGACGATGGTGATGATCTGGGCGTCCAGCGGCAGCGAGAAGCGGCGCCAGAAGTCCCAGTGCACGAGTTCGAGCGTCTTGATATGGAACATCAGCGGTTGTCTCCGGCGTCGTCGTTAGTCCCGTCCTCGTCGGGCAGAATGTCCGCCACCTCGAAGGCATTGGTTTCGGGCATGGCATGGCCGGCGGCGGCGAGCACTTCGCCCAGCGTGCCGTGGATGATGCGGTCGGCCATCACGCGGTAGTCGAGCGCCACGTCGAGCAGCGGCCCTTCGCTGATGACACCGTTGCGGCGCTCGATGAAGCCCAGCCTCGCGAGCTTGCCGAGCGCGATGGTCATCTTGGTCTTGCCGCCCAGGCGCGGACCGAAGTCGGCTACCAGCGAGCTCTCGGCCAGGCTGCCGGAGACGCTGTCGCCGTGGGCGACGGGCTTGTCGCCGCCGAACATGTCGGTCTGGCCGTCGTCGATCAGTTCGCGCCGCGTGACCTGGCGCTCGCGCTTGGGTAGCACGACCAGCGACCAGATCACCACCAGCAGCGCGATCTCGTCGCGCGCCAGGCCGAGGTTGCTGGCGGCGTACTCGCGGCCGGCACCGAACACGGGTTCGGCCATCTCGGCCTGCAGTGCGACACCGACGTGGGCGGCGTAGGGGTTGTCGAGCAGTTGCAGGCCGACGTCGGCCAGCCGGCGGTCGAGCTCGAGGCGGAAGGTCTCGTCGACCAGTGCGCGCCGCACCATGCGGTCGCTGCGCGGCAGCCAGCGCTGCGCGAGCAGGCGCGCGGTGAGCGTCTTCAGTTCATGTTCCATGGGCGCACCGTTCAGGATTGGGCGGGCAGGGCGGTCGCACGCGGGACCACCTCGCCGGCGTTGATGGCAGCGATCTCGTCTTCGCCGACCGGCACCAGCTCGTCGCCGAAGCGCACGTCGAGCGGCAGACGCATGAAGGCGCCGATCGGGCCGTCGACCGGACTGGCGTCCTCGCCGTCGGCCAGCAGCGCGAGCAGCGACAGGCGGTAGCTGGCCAGCGCAAAGCCGCCGCCCGCGATGACGTGGTGCAGGGGGCGCGGTTCCGGCAGGGACTCGAGACGATGGGTGAAGTGCTCGAGCATCGCCAGGTCTTCGGCGTCGGGTGCGGTGCCGACGGGCGAGCTGTCCGGTGGCGGCAGCGTGGCGTCGACCTCGCCGCGCACCTTGTCGTCGCCGAGCGCGGTCTCGGCGCGGTCCAGCAGTTCGTGGCCGCCGGCCAGCAGCGGCAGGTCCGGCACCGCCGCCAGCCCGCCTTCGGCAAAGCTTGCCAGCATGGCGATGTCGAGCCGGCGCAGCCAGGCGGCAACGTCCGACGACGAGATGCCCGAGCCGCCCAGCGTCACGCGCTGCGCTTCGATCTTGTTCAGTGCGCGCTGGAAGGCGGCATCCACGCGCGCCAGCCGCGACTGCGCGAGGCCGATGCGCTGTGCGATGCGGGCGATGTCGAAGTCGACCTCGGGATCGGCGAGCAGCTTGTTGAGGATGTCGGTGCCGCGCTCGAGCCAGCGCCCGTTGGCCGACAGGCGGCGACGGGCGTCGAGGATGCGGAATTCGGAACCGGAGGCGATGGCTTCCTCGAAGTGCCAGGTGAGGTCGTTGAGCTTGGACAGCAGGTGGCCGAGCGATTCGGCGGTGACGCCGCCCACGGCCTGCAGGCCGGCGAGCTGGGCGGTGAGGAAGCCGAGCTCGGCATCCTCTTCCTCGCCGAAGCGCAGCAGCATGGCGATGGCGGCCACCGCGTTGCGGCCGATGTCGGAGAGGTGGTACTGCCCGTCTTCGCCGATGGCGAGCAGGGCGTTGTCGCGCAGGCGCTTGAGTACGGTTTCGAGCTTGACCGGATCGAGATAGGTGAAGCGCGCGCGCAGGGCGTCCGGCGACCAGCGTGGGGCCTCGGCTTCACGGCCGATCTCGCGCAGCACGAGCAGGCGCATGAGGACTTCGGCCTCGGTGCCGCGGAAGAGCGTGATGAAGGCGTCGAGCAGCGGCCGTGCACTGTTCAGCGCCGCGAGTTCCGGCACTTCGTCGGCATCGACGCCGGGTGCGAGAAAGTCCGACAGGAACGGTTCAGTCATCGATTCTGGGAGCGCTGCAAAGTCGGGTTGAGTCGGTTCGGTGGAGCTTGCCGGTGGTCGGAATCAAACCAGGCGGCGACGGCGGCTGGTTCGACCTCGTCGTTGTTCTTCAGCCTATTCAGCCTCGGTTGCCGGAGGACGTACGGGGTGTTTGTGGAGCCGGCGAGGACTGTCCGACCGAAGCGAGTTCCGCAGCCGGCGGAACAAATACCCCGTGCGTCCGACCGGGGCGGCGCGGCCGATGCAGTTCGAAAGAACAGTGGGGCCGAAGCCGTGGTGCAAGAACCGGCTTGACTGGGGCACTTGTTCCGAAGGCTGCGGAACTCGCCTGCGCTGCGCTTGGCTCAGACAGTCCTCGCCTTCTCCACAAGTGCCCCAGCCAAGCCTCAGGTTGTTCCTGGCTCAACGGCCGACGCAAGGCGTCGGTCGCGAAACGAGGGCGGGCGTCTTAAACGCCCTGTTTCAGACTCGCCGCAATGAAGTCATCCAGGTCGCCATCCAGCACCGCCTGCGTGTTGCCCACTTCGTAGTTTGTGCGCAGATCCTTGATGCGGGACTGGTCCAGCACGTAGCTGCGGATCTGGTGGCCCCAGCCGATGTCGCTCTTGCTGTCTTCAAGCTTCTGCTGCTCGGACTGGCGCTTGCGCAGTTCCAGCTCGTACAGCCGCGCCTTCAGCATCGACATGGCCTCGGCCTTGTTCTTGTGCTGCGAACGGTCGTTCTGGCATTGCACGACGATGCCGGTCGGCTCGTGCGTGATCCGCACCGCCGAGTCGGTCTTGTTGATGTGCTGGCCGCCCGCGCCGGAGGCACGGTAGGTGTCGATGCGCAGGTCGGCCGGGTTGATCTCGATCTCGATCGAGTCGTCCACTTCCGGATACACGAACACCGAGGTGAAGCTGGTGTGGCGGCGGGCGTTGGAGTCGAACGGCGACTTGCGCACCAGACGGTGAATGCCGGTCTCGGTGCGCAGATAGCCGTAGGCGTACTCGCCGCTGACCTTGATCGTGCAGTTCTTGATGCCTGCGACTTCGCCCTCGGTCTCTTCCATCAGCTCGACACCGAAGCCCTTCTTCTCGCTGTAGCGCAGGTACATGCGTTCGAGCATGCCCGCCCAGTCCTGCGCTTCGGTGCCGCCGGCGCCGGCCTGGATTTCGATGAAGCAGTTGTTCGGGTCCATGGGATTGCTGAACATGCGGCGGAACTCGAGCCTCTCGACTTCCGCTTCCAGTCCTTCGAGGTCGGACTCGACGGCTTCGAAGGTATCGTCGTCGTCCTCGGCTTCGGCCAGCTCGTACAGATCCTTGAGGTCACGCGATTGCGCGTCGATCGTCTGCAGCGTCAGCACAACGTCCTCGAGCTGGCGCTTCTCCTTGCCGAGTTCCTGCGCGCGCTCGGCGTTGTTCCAGACGGCCGGGTCTTCCAGTGCGCGATTGACCTCTTCGAGCTTCGATGCTTTCACATCGTAGTCAAAGATACCTCCGGAGTTCCCGACCGCGGGCGGCGAGGTCGGCGAGTTTTTCGGCGATGGCGTTCTGGCGTTCGGCTTCCATGGGCAAGGCTCCGGCGGAATCTGGAAAACCGCGCATTATACCGGTAGCGAGGTCGGGGCAGGCGGCGATGCGAGGGAGGGCGCTGCGGGGTCCGACCTGCGCGGCCTGATCGGGGAGTAGCCCTCGCCGCACAACTGAGCCGCGCGCGTTCAGGCGGCTTCGAAGTGCTCCAGCATCAACTGCACGCTCGACACGCCGTTGTACTCGTTGATGCTCAGGCGGTAGGCGGCATGGATCTGCGCTGCTGCGCCTTCGGCGTGGTTGAACTGGATCGCCTCGTACCGGGTGTTGCCGCGCGTCAGTTCGAGCTTGAGATGCTTGTCCTTCAGCACCCGCTGGCGTTCGACGCGAAACACGTCGTCGAACACCGGTGCCGGAAAGCCCTGGCCCCAGATTTCGTTGTCGAGCATGCGCACGGCGTCGAGCGCGAAGTAGCCGGGCTCCAGGTTGCCGTCGGTCTCGATGCGGCGCTCGAGTTGGGCAGGTTCGAGCAGTTCGCTGACGACGTCCTCGAAGGCAGCGTCGAAGCGGGCGAGTTCGGATTCGCGGATGGTGAGTCCGGCTGCCATCGCGTGGCCGCCGAAACGCACGATCAGGTCGGGATGGCGCTTGGTCACGAGATCGAGCGCGTCGCGCAGGTGCAGGCCCGGAATCGAGCGACCCGAGCCCTTGAGCTCGCCATCGTTCGCGCGTGCGAAGGCAATGGTGGGCCGGTGCAGCTTTTCCTTGATCCGGCCGGCGACGATGCCGATCACGCCCTGGTGCCAGTCGGGCTCGAACAGGGCGATGGTCGCGCGGTTGCCGGCGCTCACTTCCCCATTGAACCCGGACAGGCGCGCCAGCGCTTCTTCCTGCATGCCGGCCTCGATGCTGCGGCGCTCGCGGTTGAGCTTGTCGAGCTCCTGGGCGATGTTCATGGCGCGCCCGGCGTCGTCGGTGATCAGGCATTCGATGCCCAGGCTCATGTCCGACAGACGGCCAGCCGCGTTGAGGCGCGGACCGATCATGAAGCCGAGGTCCGTGGTGCTGGCGCGTGCCGGATCGCGCCCGGCCAGTGCGAACAGGGCGCGGATGCCCGGCTGCAGGCGGCCGGCGCGCATGCGCGCGAGTCCTTGCGCGACCAGGATGCGGTTGTTGCGGTCGAGCTTGACCACATCGGCCACGGTGCCCAGCGCCACCAGATCGAGCAGGTCGGCCAGGTTCGGTTCCTTGCCCCCGGTAAAGGCGCCGCGTTCGCGCAACTCGGCGCGCAGCGCGAGCATGGTGTAGAACATCGCGCCCACGCCAGCCAGCGCCTTGCTCGGGAAGTCGCAGCCGGGCTGGTTCGGATTCACGATCACATCGGCCTCGGGCAGCACGTCGCCGGGCAGGTGGTGGTCGGTGATGACGGTGGCCATGCCGTGCGCGCGCGCAGCGGCGATGCCTTCGACGCTGGCGATGCCGTTGTCGACGGTGATCAGCACGTCAGGCTCGAGCCGCGCGGCGATCTCGACCATCGCCGGCGTGAGGCCGTAACCGAGCGTGACGCGATCCGGAACCAGGTAATGCACGTCGGCGCCGAAGGCGCGCAGTGCACGCATGCCCACCGCGCAGGCGGTGGCGCCGTCACAGTCGTAGTCGGCGACGATCACCATGCGCGCGCCGGCCTCGATGGCGTCAGCGAGCAGCACGGCGGCCTCCTGGGTGCCGGTCAGCGCTTCGGGCGGAAGCAGGTTCTTGAGGCTGGTGTCGAGCTCGTCGGCGCGGGCAATGCCGCGTGCGGCATACAGGCGGGCGAGCAGCGGGTGCAGGCCGGCATCGGCGAGGCGGGCGAGGGCTTGCTGCGAGACAGGGCGGGACTGGATGCGGGTCATCGGTCGGTATGCGGGGCGGTGGGCGGGGGGGCGTCCGGCAGGGTGATCGGCGCGGGGGCGGTCGACTTCAGCAGTGCATCGAAGGCGTAGGGCTTGCGCCAGAACTTCCAGTGATCGCTGCGGCGGTTGGCGACGACCAGCGTGCCGCGATCACCCGGCGCGGTGAGGCGCAGGGTATCGATGCGACCGCGTCGCAGTGCCTCGGCAAGGGGGGCGAACCAGTCGCGTTCCAGCGCTTCGAGCCCGCGGCGCCAGGCGTCGAGATCGAGGCGTTGCGCCGGCTTGTGCAAGCTGTCGATGACGACGAGCGTGTCCTGCCTCAGCGCCGAAGCGAGATCGGGCGTGGCGACCGGGCACTGGCTTGCACGTGCCAGGCCGATGCTGAGCGGATCGGTGGCCTGCACCAGGGCTGCGGGCGCCTGCGGCATCCGCTCGAACTCGCCTGCGCCCCACAGCCACACGCTGTTGACGGCACGCAGGCCGGACGCTTCCCGGGCCCGGCTGAGCGCATGGTTGTGCAGCACGATCTGCGCTTCGTTCATGGTGCGCTGCCACAGCCGTGCGTCCTCGCCTTCTGGCAGGAAGTGCTTCACCGGCCGGCCGACGACGTCATCCAGGGGGTACAGCGTGACCCGGCTGGCCTGCGGCAGGCGCAGATACCAGCGCGTCGGTGTGCACGCCTCGAAGCGGCCGAGATCGGCGAAGACCTCATTGAGTGCCGCGACGAGCTGGGCGGACTCCTCTGCGGGCAGCTGGTCGTCGTCGAACGCTTGCAGCAGCATGTGCTCGCGCGCGAACGACAGGTTGACCGGGTCGGCGCACAGCCAGTGGTTGCCGTCCGTCGGGGGCGGGGCGTCGGTTTCGCCGAGACGCCTCAGCGCGGCCAGCGGCAGGGCGTCGCCTTCCAGGCCGAACAGGCGCGCCAGTTGCCGGTCGTACGGCTCGAAGCCGAGCATCGAGTGCGTGCCGCGGCCGAGCAAGGCCGCCAGCCCGTCGAGCGCAAGCCCGGCAGCAGGGCCGAGCAGGGTTGCGGTGGGCCACAGCAGGCCGGGGATCAGGAGCTGAATCTGCATCGGAAGCGCATCATTGGGAGCGGCGCGAGTCTAGCACGCGTGACCGTGCCGCCTCTTTGCATCACCCTTTCCCGCCGCCGCAGGCAGGTGCAATGGACGCCGGTTGACAGATGGGGCTGATAAGTCTTCAATTGATGTGTATGAGTGAATCACATGATTGCATGGATGAAGCATGAAGACGACAAGAGCCCTTGTCCGCGAGCCTGAAGCGGCGTATGCCGCGCGCGGTAGTGTGGGCGGCGCAAGCATCGAACATTACCTGCATGCCGCGTCGGCACTCGAGCGCGACCACATGGTGCGTGAAGGCTTCGAGACCGGCTCGCTGGATGTGTTCGCCCACCGTTTCGGCCGCAGCGGGCGGAGTCTCGCGCAACTGCTGGGTGTGGCGCCGGCCACCTACGACCGCCGTGTGCGCGAGGGCAAGCCCTTGTCGCAGGACGATTCCGATCGCGTCGCCCGGTTGATCGATGTGGAGCGCGCGGCCGCGCGCGTGTTCGGCGACGAAAGCGCCGCCCGCGAATGGCTGGCCGCGCCCATTCCCGTACTGGGTGGCGCGATCCCCATCGAGTTGGTGGCCACCACGCCTGGCCACCAGGCAGTGATGAATGCCCTGCGCCGCATCATGGCCGGCACTGCCGCCTGATGGCGGCGAGAACGGCTACGCTGTGGCGGCTGGCGCAGGACTGGATCGACCTTGAAACCGGCGCGCTGCTATGTGCGGCCGAGGATTTCACGTGCGCGGGCAATGGCGCGGTGGCCGTAGGGGGGCGCTGGAACAGCGTTGGCAAGCCGGTCATCTACCTGGCCGACAGCCTTGCGCTGGCCCAGCTCGAGAAGCGGGTGCATACGCCGCTGCGGCCGCCGCGGGATCTGGTCGCAGTCGAGGTGACCCTGCCCGCTGCGCTGGTCGCCGCGGCCGAGACCGTCGAGCCGCCCGAGGGCTGGGATGCGCCCAACGTGGATTGGTCGGTGGGCAGCACGGTGTCGCAGCGCACAGGCGATGAATGGTTGGCGCGCGGCACGTCGCTGCTGCTGCGCGTCCCTTCGGTCGTGGTGCCCGTTGGATGGAACTACCTTCTGAACCCGGCTCACGCCGGTGCGCGGCGCCTGTTGACGCGGCGTATCGGCTACCGGCCCGATCAGTGTTTGTGGTGAGTGGGTAGGGCTGCGGCGCGGCGCTTGCGTACCGGAGCGCGCCAGTGCTCAGCGCCCCCGGTCTGCGGGCGCCTTACTCGATCGGGGCAAAACCGTAGTAGGAGCCGTATGCGGACGGCGCCGGCGCGTAGGCAGCCACCTTGATCGCATCGGCCAGGCTCACCTTGTCCGTGAGCCCGTCAATGCCCCGTCCGTCCGCGAGCCACCGGGCTTCGATATCCTGTTCCGACATCCCGCTGAGGCGGAGATTCTGGTCGAGACGCTCCGAACGGTATTCGAAAGCCGTGTCGTGCGCGATGAACAGCGTGTGCGGGCAGGCGGTGATGCGCGTCTCGTCGTCGGGATCGGCCCCCATGACACGCACGCCACAGAACGGACAATGGACTGGCGTGTAGTAGAAGGTCTTGAGTTCGGTTCTCTGGATCAGATGGGACATGGGACTTTCCTTGTTCGATGGAGATGAGCGTAGGGCGCGGCGCTGCTGGAGGGCGCATGCCGGGCCGACGTCGCGGGGCTACCTCGTCGTGGGTGTCGTTGCGGAGGCAAGGCTCAATCCGGCTGCCCGGTAAGCGGGCACGGTCCGGTATTTACGGAGGGCAAAATGCAAAAGGCCCGACGCACGTCGGGCCTTCGGGTGACCTGCGCCGAAGGCGCGAGGTCGCAGCGCTGCTTAGTTGGCCGCGCGGATGTTGGACGCTTGTAGACCCTTGGGGCCGGTGGTCACGTCGAAGGTGACGCGCTGGCCTTCTGCGAGGGTCTTGAAACCCTGGCCTTCAATGGCGGAAAAGTGGGCGAAAAGGTCGTCACCGCCGGCTTCCGGCGTGATGAAACCAAAGCCCTTCGAATCGTTGAACCACTTGACGGTACCTGTTGCCATGTCTTGAATCTCCTGAAAATGGGGAAAGCCCCCTGAATGGGGCGAGTATCAAGACAGCGAGGTATGACTTGGAGGTACGACCGAAGAATCGGATATGCCGACAAACAAACTACACGACTTGAAGTTCGCTGCGGCGCAGTATGAGTGAAGTGCCGCAATAAAGATAGCTATATTTACAGCAGCAAGGCATGCCGGGCAGGGCAATGGCGCGCAAGCGAGATTGCAAGGATGCCGCCCGCGCCTGTCACGACCGATACAATGGCGTCCATCATGCGTTCACTCACTACTTCCTCTGCCGTAGAACTTGCGGCCCCCAGCCTGTTGTCCGGTGCCGTTCCCGGCTACGCCGCCGCGCCCTTCCTGCCCATGTCGCGCAAGGAGATGGAGGCGCTCGGCTGGGACCAATGCGACGTCATCCTGGTGACCGGCGACGCCTACATCGACCACCCCAGCTTCGGCATGGCCCTGGTCGGACGCTTGCTCGAGGCGTACGGATTCCGTGTGGGCATCATCAGCCAGCCTGACTGGCACTCCGCCGAGAGCTTCCGTGTGCTCGGCAAGCCGCGTCTGTATTTCGGCATCACTGCCGGCAACATGGATTCGCTGGTCAACCGCTACACCTCGGACCGCAAGATCCGCTCCGAGGACGCCTACACGCCGAACGCCGAGGCGGGCAAGCGGCCAGACCGTGCCGTGACGGTCTATGCGCAGCGTGCGCGCGAGGCATTTCCGGGGACACCCGTCGTTGTCGGCAGCATCGAGGCCTCGCTGCGCCGCATCGCGCACTACGACTACTGGTCCGACAAGGTAAGGCGTTCGGTGCTGCCGGACTCGAAGGCCGACATCCTGCTGTTCGGCAATGCCGAGCGCGCGCTGGTGGCGCTGACCCACCGCCTGGCGGCGGGCGAGCCGATCGAGTCGATTCGCGACCTGCGCGGCACGGCCTTCATGGTCAGGCCGGGCTGGCGGCCTTCGGAGCAATGGCACGAGATCGATTCACTCGCGCTCGACAAGCCCGGCCGCATCGACACGCATCCCGACCCCTATGCCATGGAGCCGGCTGCCGCCGTTCCCAAGCCTGCGGCAGATGGCGCGCAGCCGGTGCGTATCGTGCCGGCTGCCGAACGTGTCGCCGCCCGTCGTGCCGATCGTGCGCAGACAGTGATTCGCCTTCCGTCTTACGAACAGGTGAAGGACGATGCGGTGATGTATGCCCACGCCTCGCGGGTTTTCCATCTCGAGTCCAATCCGGGCAACGCGCGCGCGATGGTGCAGTGCCATGGCGAGGGGCCGGGCGCGCGGGACGTGTGGATCAATCCGCCGCCGGTGCCGCTGACCACGCCGGAGATGGACTTCGTCTATGACCGTCCGTATGCCCGTGCCCCGCATCCGGGCTATGGCGATGCGCGCATCCCGGCCTGGGACATGATCAGGTTCTCGATCAACATCATGCGTGGCTGTTTCGGTGGCTGTACCTTCTGCTCCATCACCGAGCACGAAGGCCGCATCATCCAGAGCCGGTCGCACGAGTCGATCATCCACGAGATCGAGGAGATCCGCGACAAGTCGCCCGACTTCAAGGGCCACATCACCGACCTCGGGGGGCCGACCGCCAACATGTACCGCATGGCGTGCAAGAGCAAGGCGATCGAGGAGAACTGTCGCCGACTGTCCTGCGTGTATCCGGGCATCTGCGAGAACCTGAACACCGATCACTCCTCGCTGGTCGAGCTCTACCGCAAGGCGCGGGCGGTGCCCGGGGTCAAGCGCATCACCATCGGTTCGGGCCTGCGCTACGACCTTGCGGTGCGTTCGCCCGAGTACGTGAAGGAGCTCGTCACGCACCACGTCAGCGGCCTGCTCAAGATCGCGCCCGAGCACACGGAGGAGAACACCCTCTCCAAGATGATGAAGCCCGGCATCGGCGCGTACGAAGAGTTCGAGCGCATGTTTGAGAAGTACTCGAAGCTCGCAGGCAAGAAGCAGCATCTGGTGCCGTACTTCATCGCCGCGCATCCTGGGACGACCGACGAGGACATGCTGAACCTCGCGCTCTGGCTCAAGGCACACAATTTCCGCCTCGACCAGGTGCAGACCTTCCTGCCCACGCCGATGGCGCTGGCGACCACGATGTACCACTCGCGCAAGAATCCGCTGAAGAAGGTGTCGGGGGATTCGGAAACGGTCGAGACCGCGCGTGCCGGCAAGGTCCGCAAGCTGCACAAGGCCTTCCTGCGCTGGCACGACCCGGAGAACTGGCCGGTCCTGCGCGAGGGGCTGATGCGGATGGGGCGCGCGGACCTGATCGGCAACGGGCCCAATTGCCTGGTGCCGCGCCAGCAGCCGGTAGCCGCCGCGCCCGCCGCCGGTCGTGAAGGCTGTGCCAAGCGCAAGCCGGCGGGTCCGGCGGCGCACAAGGGCCGGCGCGACAAGCCTGTGGCTGCAGCCACGCCGCGACCTGCACGTCGCCCGCGCTGAACCCGGCGCGCCGCCGCCGCACTCAGAAGGCGAGATGGTGTTCGATACGGTTGCGGCCTGCGGCCTTGGCGCGGTACATCGCGCGATCGGCGCGCTGGATGAGTTCGTCGGCGCCCGGGTCCTGTCCGCAGAAGATTGAAATGCCGATGCTCGGTGTCGCGGTGACGGCATGTCCGCCGACCGTGAGCGGCTCGCCGAGTTCGGCGAGGATCTTGCCGGCAATGGCCTCGGCCTTCTCGACCGCGTCCTCCGCCTTGTCGCCCAGGTTCTCGAGCATGACGATGAACTCGTCGCCGCCGAGACGCGCGACCGTGTCGCCTTCGCGCACGCCGTGCTTGAGCCGCTGCGAGATCTCGGTCAACACGCTGTCGCCTGCTTCGTGCCCAAGGGTGTCGTTGACGTCCTTGAAGTGATCGAGGTCGATGAAGAGCAGGGCGCCAAAGAGGCGGGTGCGGTCGCTGTTGGCGAGCGCCTGACGCAGGCGGTCGAGCAGGAAGCGTCGGTTCGGCAACTGCGTCAGCGGGTCGATGAAGGCGAGCTGGCGGATGGCGGCCTCGGCCGCCCGGCGCTCGGTGATGTCCAGCATCACGCCGTCCATCCAGCGCGCGCTGCCGTTGCGGTCGAACACGCCCTGCCCACGTGCGCTGACCCAATGTATCCGACCAAAGCGGCTGCGGACGCGGAACTCGGCCTCGTAAGGCGTCCGCCCGAGGATCGAGGACATCATCGTCTCTTCGAACCGCGGCCGGTCGTCCGGATGGATGACTTCGGCAAGCGAGTGCGCTTGCCCCATGAAGTGCTCCGGCGGTTCGCCGGTCAGATCGAGGATGCCCTTGTTGATGTGCAGGATGCGCCAGGGCGGCTGGGGGGCACAACGGAAGACCACTCCGGGGACGTTTTCGACCAGCGTGCGAAATTCGTCCCGGCTTTCGGCCAGGCGGGCCGCGGAACGGCGCATCTTGCGACGATGGCGGATGCTGCCGTAGATCACCGCGAAGATGAGGATGTCGACGACGATGCCGGCCAGAAGCACGAGGTAGGGTTCGGAGTGGCGAACGTCCTGTTCGAACTGCGCGCTGCTGCCGATGCGCAGGACCCAAACCCGTCCGCCGAATTCGACCATGCGGTCGGTTGTGAAGCGGGGCGTGTGATCGGGGGTACGGGACGAATAGAGCAGGTTTCGTGGATCGGCTTCAAGGTCGTAGACCTCGATCTCCACGTCATGTGTCGTCGTGCCGCTGGTGTTGCGGCTGGTGTCGCCGCTGGAGTTGCCAAATACGCCTTGCATCAGGTCGTGGGCACGGAAGGGGCTGTAGACGAATCCGTGCAGCAGCGCACGGCGGCTCAGCACGTCATCGACGTCGTTGTCGCGGTATACCGGCAGATAGATCAGGAAGCCGGCCTGCAGGTCGTCCTCGGTTTCCTGCACCAGCACGACCTTGCCCGACACGGCGGCACGCCCGGTGTCCCGCGCGCGGTTCATCGCCTCCCTGCGGATCGGTTCGGAATACATGTCGTAGCCGAACGCACGCAGGTTCCGCCCTTCGAAAGGCTCGAGGTACAGGATGGTGCTGTAGGTGTCGCGCTCGCCTTCCGGATGGATGCGGTAATCGGGGAAGCCCTCGGCACGTACGGCGGCCACGTGGGCAGGGCGCTGGGTGCCCGGGACCATCAGGGTGAAGCCGGTTCCCTGGATGCCGGGCAGCGCCTCATCCAGTTCGAGGGACTCGACGTAGCGGCGGAACTCGGCGCGACTGACCTCGGTGCTCGCCGCGAAAAGGCCCGCGGTCCCATTCAGCACCTGTTCGTAGGCCTGCATGCGGTTCTTGAGCGCACTGCGGGCGTTGTCGACCTGGTGCTGGAAGCGGTCGTGCGAGCGGTCTTCGAGCTGGGCGTCGAAGAAGCGCCACATCGAGAACGTGAACAGCAGCAGCACGCCAAGCACGATCCAGGCCGCGGCGCTCTGGTCGAGCAACCCTTGAGGCCGGATCGCTGGTGCGTCGTCTGGCTGCGCCATCATGGCTCTCCCGCGTTCTGCGTGTCGTGAGTGTTCCACGAAATGCCGTGCCGAACCAGTGCGCCGGCGCTTCCCGGCCCGGCCAGCGCTTACAGTCCGATGCCATTCACGCTGGCCACGTGGCGCGGTCCACGGGCACAATGCCGGGCTTGTCGCATTCCCAACACACCGTCCACTCGATGCGCTACGAATTCCTTGTCGGCCTGCGCTACACCCGCTCGCGCAAGCGTGCCCAGGGCCGCAACCGCTTCATCTCCTTCATCTCCTTCGTTTCCATGCTGGGCATCGCGCTCGGTGTCGCGGCGCTGATCGTCGTGCTTTCGGTGATGAACGGTTTCCAGGAGGAACTGCGCTCGCGCATCCTCGGCGTCGCCTCGCACGTGCAGGTGCAGAGCATGGACGGCGGGCTCTACAACTGGCAGCAGGTCGCCGAGGATGCACGGCGCCATCCCTCTGTGCTCGCGACCGCGCCCTATGTGCAGGAGCAGGGCATGCTGTCCTTCGATGAGGGCGTGCGCGGCACCATCGTGCGCGGCGTGATCCCGAGCGAGGAGGACAAGGTCGCCGACTTTGGCGCCTACATGAAGGCGGGCAGCTTCGATGCGCTGCAGCCCGGTCGTTTCGGCATCGTGCTGGGGCGCGACCTGGCGCTGGCACTGCGCGTCCAGCTCGGCGACAAGGTGACGCTGATCGCGCCGCAGGGGCTGGTGACGCCGGCGGCCGTGCTGCCGCGGGTGAAGCAGTTCGAGGTGGTCGGCGTGTTCGAGGCCGGCATGTACGAATACGATTCGGGCCTGGCACTGGTGCATGTCGAGGATGCGCAGGCCCTGTACCGACTCGGCGACGCGGTGAGCGGCGTGCGCCTCAAACTGGCCGACCTGTTCGCGGCGCCGCGTGTGGCGCGCGAGCTGGCCGGACTGATCACCGAACCGGGGCTGATGGTCAACGACTGGACGCGCAGCCACGCCAATTTCTTCCGCGCGGTCGCGCTCGAGAAAACCATGATGACCCTGATCCTGTTCCTGATCGTCGCCGTTGCCGCATTCAACATCGTGTCGACGCTGGTGATGGCGGTGCAGGAAAAGTACGCCGACATCGCGATCCTGCGTACGCTGGGTGCGAGCCCCGCGTCGATCATGACGATCTTCGTGCTGCAGGGCTCGATCATCGGCCTGGTCGGGCTGCTGGCGGGTGTCGTCGGCGGGCTGGCGATCGCCAACAACCTCGACGTCGTGATCCCGGCGCTCGAGACCGTTACCGGCGCGACCTTGTGGAACAAGGAGATCTACTACATCAACGAACTGCCGTCCAAGGTGCTGCCGGCCGACGTCATCAGCATCGTGTCGGTGTCCTTCGTGCTGACGCTGCTCGCGGCGCTGTATCCGAGCTGGCGCGCGTCGCGCGTGAATCCGGCGGAGGCCCTGCGCTATGAGTGAGGCAGCGATGAAGCAGACTGATCCGGTGCTGGCCTGCGACGGGCTGGCGAAGCATTTCCGCGAGGGCGCGGACGCGGTGGCGGTGCTCGACGGCGTGAGCCTGGCGGTGCAGCGCGGAGAGCGTGTGGCGATCGTCGGCGCCTCGGGCTCGGGCAAGAGCACGCTGCTGCACCTGCTGGGCGGACTGGACGTGCCCAGCGCAGGATCGGTGCGGCTGATGGGACGCGATTTCTCCACGCTGTCGGAGACCGAGCGCGGCCGCCTGCGCAACAGTGCGCTGGGTTTCGTCTACCAGTTCCACCACCTGCTGCCCGAGTTCTCCGCGCTCGAGAACGTGGCAATGCCGCTCTACATCCGCCGTGTCGACAAGGCTGCGGCGGATGAGCAGGCGGCCGCCATGCTGCGCGAAGTGGGGCTGGGACACCGCCTGACGCATGCGCCGGGCGAGCTGTCGGGCGGCGAGCGCCAGCGCGCGGCGATCGCACGGGCGCTGGTGACGCAGCCAGCCTGCGTGCTGGCCGACGAGCCGACGGGCAACCTCGACCGCCGCACCGCGGAGGCCGTCTTCGACCTGATGCTGTCGCTCAACGAGCGGCTGTCGACCAGCTTCGTCATCGTCACCCACGACGAAAGCCTGGCCGCGCGTGCGCAGCGCACCCTGCGGCTGACCGACGGCCGGCTCGATTGAGAACGGGGCTGCGCCCACCGGCCTCATCCCCAGTCGCGACGCGAACCCGGTCTGTGGCCTGTCATGGCCGGGCACTGCTGCACACTTACTAACGTTCCCGTAAGTAGTGTCATGTGAGCGATAATATGCCCCATGAAATGCAAACGACCTTCCGACGGCCGTGCCCTCGATCATCACACCTTGCAGGTGATGCGGCAGCAGGCTGTCAAAGCAGTGCGTGAGGGGCAGACAGTGCAAAGCGTCGCGGCGGCGTATGGCGTGAATGAGCGCAGCGTTTTCCGGTGGCTCGCCGACTTTGCCAATGGCGGGCAGAACGCATTGCTGGCCAAGCCGATTCCGGGGCGCCCCAGCAAACTCAGCGCCGAGGAGTTGTCGTGGATCGCCAATGCCGTTCGTGACCATAACCCGCAGCAGTTCAAGTTCGAGTTCGGCTTGTGGACGCTGTCGCTGATCCGTCACCTGATCAAGCGCCAGTTCAAGAAGGAGTTGTCGGTCTCCTCGGTCCACCGTCTCATGAAGATCCTGGGCTTCAGCGCCCAGAAGCCGCTCTACCAGGCGTGGCAGCAAGACCCGGTGCTGGTGCGCACGTGGGAGACGGAGACCTACCCCACGATCCGCGCCGAAGCCAAGCGGGTCGGCGCAACGATCTACTTTGGCGACGAGTCGGGTATCCGCTCGGATTACCACACCGGCACGACCTGGGCGCCGCAGGGCCAGACGCCGGTGGTGCAGGCGACGGGCCGGCGCTTCTCGCTGAACATGATCTCGGCGGTTAGCACGCAGGGCGAGTTTCGATTCATGTTGCATGAAGGCTCGGTTGGCGCGAAGGTGTTCGTCGAGTTCCTCAAGCGCTTGATGGTCAATGCCGAGAAGCCGGTGTTTCTGATCGTCGATGGTCATCCGATCCACAAGGCAAAGATGGTCAAGAGCTACGTCGAGGGCTTGGACGGCAAGCTCAAACTCTTCTACCTGCCGCCGTACTCGCCGCATCTGAACCCCGATGAAACGGTCTGGGCTCATGTGAAGCGCAAGGTTTCGCGCCAGTTGGTCGAGAGTGCCGAGGAGATGAAGCGACTCGCACTCGGTGCATTGCGCAGCATCCAGAAGCTCCCTGAACTCGTGAAGTCATTTTTCAGGCAGCCAGAGTGCCGCTATATCCTGGAATGACTCTACTTATTGAAAAGTTAGTATCCGTAGAAAAGGACAGCAGTGCCCGCCATATTGATGCGGGTCATTAAGTTACGACGGGGCATGCCGATAATTCGTAACATCAAGAACGGCAGCCGGCTCCCGCCGGTACATCGAAATGAAAGCCCTATTCCTGCCGGCCATCCGGCTTCTGGATCGCCTCAATTACCCGCTCAAGTTCAGCCTGATCCTGCTCGTCTGCGGTCTGTCGGCCGCGGCCTTGCTGGCGCAGATCTTCGTCAGCCTGCGCGAGGACATGACGGTGGCCGAACGCGAGATCGCCGGCCTGACGCTGTT
This sequence comes from Thauera humireducens, assembly GCF_001051995.2. NCBI lineage: Bacteria > Pseudomonadati > Pseudomonadota > Betaproteobacteria > Rhodocyclales > Zoogloeaceae > Thauera > Thauera humireducens. The sequence continues at coordinate 659,596 of NZ_CP014646.1, forward strand.
CGACGCCGGCTTCGGTGTGGTGCTGCTGGCCCAGCAGCATCGTGGCCTGAACGCTGGCGTGCTGGGTGGCAGCACCGAGCTGATTCCCCGACGCGAGGCGAAGGCGGCCGAAATCGAAGGCGCCATCTCCAAGCTGGACGCCGCGATCGCGGCCGAGCCGATGTGGCAGCCGCTGCAGCCCGACTGGCTGGCGGCGCGTGGCGAGCTGCAGCGCATCCTGGCGGGCGCGAGCCAGATGTCTGCGCCGCAGAGCTTCAAGGCGCACACCGAGGCGATTGCACGCCTGCTGCGCTGGATCGGGGATCTGGGCGGCGTGTCGGGCTTGTCGCGGGATCCGGATCCGGCGACCTCCAACCTCATCGGCCCGCTGCTGACCTCGCTGCCCGAGTTGAGCGAGCGTCTGGGACAGCTTCGTGCGCGTGGCACCAACATCATTGCGCGCCGCGAGGTGCTGCGCGCTGACGAACACGGCGTGGTGGCCCTGCTGGCCGAGATCGCCCGCACCGAGGCCACCCTGCTCGAAAGCCTGGAGCGCGCGGGCAAGGCGAATGCCGGGATGGCCGCGGCGCTCGAACGCTCGCGTACCGAGATCGCGGCGGCGATCGCGAACGTCCGCCAGGCGGTGACCCGCGACATCCTCGAACAGCAGTTCACGCTCGCTGCGCCGGCCTACTTCGATCTCACGACCCAGGCAATCACCACGGCGGTGCGCAATTTCGACGAAGTGCTGCGTCCTCAGACCGGGCAGTTGCTGCAGCAGCGGCTCGACCTGCTGTCGGATCGGCTGCAGTTCCAGATTGCGCTTTCGGTGGTGGCGATGCTTGTGGCGGGCTATCTCTTCACCGCGGTGTATCTGGCGATCGTGCGCTCGGTGCGCGAGCTGTCGGCCGGTGCCAAGCGCTACGCGGCGGGCGACTACCGCACGCGCGTCGAGTTTTCGGCGCGCGACGAACTGTCGGAAGTCGCAGCGCAGTTCAACGTGATGGCCGACGAGGTCGCCGCATTGATCCGCGAGATCCAGCAAGGGGCGAGCCAGGTGGGGCGCTCTGCAACCGAACTGTCGGCCTCGGCGCGGCGGGTGTCGGACGGTTCGGACGCGCAGAGCCAGTCGGCGTCCGACGTGGCGGTCGCGGTCGAGGAGATGACCGTGGGCGTGGAGGAGATCTCGCGCCACGCCGGCACGGCGCAGCAGCTGGCAGAAGCCTCGGGGCGGCTGTCGACCGAAGGTGGCGTGGTGATGCGCAGGTCGGTCGAGGAGATGGAGCGCATCGCGCAGGCGGTGGATCAGTCCAGTGACGCCATCCGCGAACTGGGCGAGAAGTCGCGCGAGATCACGGCGATCGTCGGCTCGATCCGCGAGATTGCCGACCAGACGAACCTGCTGGCGCTGAACGCGGCGATCGAGGCGGCGCGCGCCGGGGAATCGGGCCGCGGTTTCGCGGTGGTGGCCGACGAGGTCAGGAAGCTTGCCGAGCGTACGACATTGGCGACGCAGGAGATCGCCAGCATGGTGCAGGCGATCCAGGACGGCACGGGCCGGGCGGTCGACACGATGCAACAGGGTGTGCAGCGGGTGCGCGAAGGGGTGGCGTTGAGCAACCAGGCGGGCGCCTCGATGGCGCAGATCAACGACGGGGCGCAGCAGGTGCTGGCCGCGGTCCGGGAGATTTCGCTGGCGCTCAGCGAGCAGAGCACGGCGAGCAACGAGATTGCGCAGAACGTGGAGCGCATCGCAACGATGGCGAGCGAGAACAGCGTGGCGGTGCACCAGACGACGGCGACGGCCGACCTGCTGGAGAGCCTGGCGGCAAACCTGCGCAAGCAGGTGGAGCGCTTCCAGTTGTGACGCAGTCGCGTCCGGAACGGGCGCGCAACGTTAACGGCACGGGCCTGCGGGCCCGTGCCGCGTTTACGGCTGCGGACTCTTTGCCTGCCGCTTGCGCCACTGGCGGATCAGCCAGGCACGCCAGGTCCATTTGACCGCGACATAGCCGGTCACCGACAGCAGGGCGGCCAGCAGCACCAGGCCGAGGGCGAGCGGTCTCCCAAGGCTCGCCATCCAGTCGATGAGCATCGGGATCCAGTTGGCGATGGCGAGGCCATCCAGGTCGGGCGGTGCCGTGAACTCGGCCTCGCCATCGCCGAGCGCCAGCTTGCCGAGCCCGAAGGCGAGCACATACAGCGGGACGATGGTGAGCGGGTTGCTGTAGAGCGTGGTGATCAGCGCCAGCGGCAGATTCACGCGGAACAGCACACAGAAGATTGCTGCGCCGAGCATTTGCAGCGGCCCCGGGATCAGGCCGCAGAAGAGTCCGACAGCGACGGCGCCCGCAGCGGAATGGCGGTTGAGGTGCCACAGGCGCGGATGCAGCAGCGTCGATGCGAACGGCCGCAGCCAGCGATTGTCGTGAATCGCGGCATGATCGGGCAGGAGGTTCTTGAGCCGTTTGCGCATGATGTCTGGTGCGCGGGAGTTTAGCAGCGGGCCGCCGGGACAAGGTACGGCCGAAGGCGGCGAATGTGTCGCAGAACGTGAATTTGCGAGGACAGCGTGTGGGCCGGATTGTCCGTGTGTGTATGCCAACGGCAACATGACGGACATGAGATTCTTCGCTGCAAGTTTCGCCCTGGGGGTCGTCGTGCTCCAGATGCAGCCGGACCTGCCGGTGACCGAGGGTGCGCTGGGAGCGGTGCTGGGAGTGGTGCTGGCATTGGCGCTGGTATTGGCGCAGGGGCCGGCCGCGGCGGCGATGCTGCTGTCCCTCGGCAGCAGGGGCACAGGCACTCGCACTGCGGGTCGGTCGTGGTCTTTCGGGCAACGCTGTGTCGTGCTGGCATGCGCCGCCGTGCTCGGATTCTCCTGGGCTGCGGTGCGCGCCGACTGGCGCCTGGCGGATGCGCTGCGGAACGACCTGGAAGGCCGCGATGTGATGGTCGCCGGCCGCGTGAGCGCGCTGCCGCAACTGCTGGACGAGGGCGTGCGCTTTCACTTCGAGCTCGCGTCGCCGCCCGAGGGGGTGCCGCGGCACCTGCTCCTGTCGTGGTACCGCCCACGGGACGGGATGGCAGCGCTCCCGGTCGTGCGCGCTGGCGAGGCGTGGCGCTTCTCCGTGCGCCTGAAACGCCCCCATGGCCAGGCTAATCCGGGTGGGTTCGATTACGAGGCCTGGCTCCTCGAGCAGGGCGTCCGCGCCACCGGGCATGTGCGCGGATCGGCCGAGCGGCTGGCTGCGGAGCCCGGATCGGCCATGCAGTGGATTCATCGGCTAAGAGGCGACATCCGTGAGCGCTTCATCGTCGCGCTCGGCGACAGGCCCTATTCCGGCATGCTGGTCGCGCTGGCGATCGGTGAGCAGCGCGGCATCTCGCCGGCGCAGTGGGAGGTGTTCCGGCGCACCGGCATTGCCCATCTGGTGGCCATCTCCGGGCTTCACATCACGCTGGTGGCGACCGTTGCAGGTGCCGTCGCCGGCTGGGTGTGGCGCCGCCGGACGGCACTGGTGTTGCGCTGGCCGGTACGCAAGGCACAGGCGATCGCTGCCCTGGGGGCGGCGGCTGCGTATGGGTTGCTGGCCGGTCTGGGTATTCCGGTGCAACGTGCCTTGATCATGCTTGCGGTCGTCGTGGCGGCGCTGCTGTCTGATCGCCGTGCGGCACCGTCCCGCGTGCTGGCGGTGGCCCTGCTGTGCGTGCTGATCGCCGACCCGTGGGCATGCCTGTCGGCGGGTTTCTGGCTGTCCTTTGGCGCGGTGGGGGTGATCCTGCTGTTGATCACGGGTCGGCCCGCGCGCGAGTCGCAATGGCGGGCTGCGCTGCGCATCCAGATGGGGATCAGCGTTGCGCTGCTGCCTCTGCTGGTGCTGATGTTCAATGCCTTTCCGGTGCTGTCGCCGCTTGCCAACGCGCTCGCCATTCCGGTCGTCAGCTTCGTCGTGACGCCGCTGGTGCTGGTCGCTGCGTTGCTGCCGTTCGAGTTTCCATTGCATCTGGCGCATGCGGTGACCGCCGTCACGATGCGCTGGGTGGAGTGGCTGTCGGGCTTGGACATGGCGCTGTGGCGCCAGCCTTCGCCACCATTGTGGCTGGCGCTGGCTGCGGTGGTCGGGATGATGATCCTGCTGCTGCCGCGGGGCACGCCGGGTCGGCTGGCCGCTGCGGTGCTCGTTGCCGCTCTGGTGGCCTGGCAGGGCGCTCGTCCGGAAGAGGGCGCATTCAGGGTGACGGTGCTGGATGTCGGTCAGGGGCTCGCCGTGCATGTGCAGACCGCCAGACATGACCTGCTGTTCGATGCGGGGCCGCCCTATGGCACGAGTGCGGATGCCGGCGACCGGGTGGTGCTGCCCTATCTGGCTGCCGCGGGGGTGAGCCGGTTGAACGCCGTGGTGCTTTCGCACGGTGACAAGGATCACGTCGGCGGGGCGGAGAGTGTCGCCCGTGGCATCGCGGTGGAGCGCTGGCTGATGGGGGGCGCGTTTCCCGATGCGCCGCATCGGGCAGGCCTGGACAGCGTCCGCGTGACACCCTGTCTTGCAGGCGCGGGCTGGTCGTGGGATGGCGTCGGTTTCGAGTTCCTGCATCCGACACCGCCGATGCAACACCGCGCGTCGACCGAAGACAACGACGGTTCCTGCGTGCTCCGGGTGAGCAACGCCGCAGGGCGCCTGCTGATCATGGGCGACGTCGGTGCCGCGGCCGAGCGTGACATCGTCGAGCGTGAGCACGGTGGCGGTGGTGAGCTGGCGGCCGAGGTCGTGGTGAGCGGCCATCACGGCAGTCGTTCGTCGTCATCGGACGCGCTCGTGGTGGCGACCCTGCCCGAGGCGGTGATCCATTCCGCCGGTCACCGCAATCCCTTCGGCCATCCGCATCCCGAGGTGTGGGCGCGCTGGGCGCAGGCCGGTGCGCGCAACTGGCGGACTGACAGCCAGGGTGCGGTCCACGCGCTGTTTCCGCCCGGGGAGGGCGACGGCGTCGAACTGAGCGCGCAGCGGCAGGTCGAGCCCCGCTACTGGCATGGCCGCTGAATGCGTGGCACGGGGCCTGTCCGCAGCGGTGCTAGACTCGGGCTCGTCGCGTCAACCACAGCTCCCTGCCATGTCCCTGTCTTTCGAACCGAATGCTGCCGTTCCGTCGTCTCATCGAGTGTCCCGCCCGCTGGAGGGGGTGCGGGAACGGCACGTCCAGTGCATCGGACCTCATGGCTTGCATCGCATGGCCTACACGGAATGGGGGGCGCCGGACAATCCGCGTGTCGTTGTCTGTGTTCATGGGCTGACACGCAACGGACGCGATTTCGACGATCTCGCCCGGGCGCTGGCCGACGATTTCCGCGTCGTGTGTCCGGACGTGGTGGGGCGCGGGCGCAGCGACTGGCTGGCGGTGAAGGCCGACTACGGCTTCCCGCTTTACGTGGCGGACATGATCACGCTCATCGCGCGGCTCGACGTCGAGCAGGTGAACTGGGTCGGCACATCGATGGGCGGCATCATCGGCATGCTCGTCGCCAGTCAGCCACATACCCCGATCGCGCGGCTGGTGCTCAACGATGTCGGTCCGGTGATCACTGCGGTGTCGTTGCAGCGCATCGCACAGTACGTGGGTACGGCGCCGAAGTTCCCGACGATGGAGGCCGCCGAGGCCTATATCCGCATGGTGAGCGCGCCCTTCGGTCCGCTGAGCGATGCCCAGTGGCGGCACCTCACCAACTTTTCGGTGCGTCCGGTGGGTGGTCCCGGCGGCGGCTTTGCGATGGTGTACGACCCGGGCCTGGGCGATGTCTTCCGCGCGGCGCCCGTCAGCGAGGACATCGACCTGTGGCCGGTGTACGAGCGCGTCGCCTGTCCGACCCTGGCCCTGCGCGGTGCCGAGTCCGACCTGCTGGAGCGCTCGACCTTCCTTGCCATGGCCGAGCAGGGCCCGCGGGCGCGGACGGTCGAGTTTGATGGCGTCGGTCACGCGCCGATGCTGATGGATCCCGCGCAGATCGCCGTCGTACGCGACTTCCTGCTGGCAGCTTGAGTCCCGGCCTTACCAGCCGGGGTTGAGTCGTTTCGCTTCGGCGATCTCGGCGCGAATGGTGCGGTAGTGCTCGAAGCGCCGAGGATGGATGCGACCGTCGGCCAGCGCCGCCAGCAGTGCGCAACCGGGTTCGGCTTCGTGCCGGCAATCGCGGAAGCGGCATTGGCCCAGCAGCGGGCGAAACTCGATGAAGGATTCGGCGAGGTCGTCCGCTGCGAGGTGGGCGAGGCCGAAGACCTGCAGGCCCGGGCTGTCGATCAGCCAGCCGTGGGCGTTGTCGGGCGCAGTGCCGTCCAGCGCGTAGAGGCGGGCGAAGGTCGTGGTGTGCTTGCCCGAATCCAGGGCTTCGGAAATCTCGCGGGTGGCGGCATTCGCCTCCGGGATCAGGGCGTTGGTCAGCGTCGACTTGCCCATGCCGGACTGCCCCACGAGGATGGCGTGGAGACCCGCCAGGCGCTTCATCAGCCCTTCGGCCCCGTTCAGGGCCGACACCTCGATGACCTCATAGCCGAGTGCGCGGAAGGGGGCGAGTTGCGCACGCGCCGCCTCGAGTCGTTCCCCCAGGTCGGCCTTGTTCAGCACGATCAGGGGCGTGATGTCCTGGCTTTCGGCGGCGACGATGCAGCGTGACACCAGCAGATCGGAAAAGCCCGGCTCGGTCGCGACGACGATCAGGATATGGCTGAGGTTCGCGGCGATCAGCTTTTCGCGGAAGGCATCCGAACGCCACAGCAGGTTGCGGCGCGGGTGCAGGGTTTCGATCACGCCCTGGCCGTCGCCGCCGGGAACGACCGCGACCCGGTCGCCGCAGGCGAAGCTGCTTTTCTTGCCACGCGGGTAGCACTGCAGGCGGCCCGCAGGCGTTGCGACTTCGTAATGGCGGCCGAAGGCGGCAACGATCACGCCCTCGATCGCGGAGGCGCCCTTGTTACTGCGCTGGTGTCGTTGGGTCACTGAAACTTGTAGTAGTGCGTGTTGAGATAGCCCGCGAGGTGATGCTCGTCTTCGGGAAAAAGATCGAGGTTGAGCATCGTGGTACAGGCGGTGAGTTGCTGCGCGAGTCCGCTGGGGGTGGTCACGCGGCGGTCGAAGCGAGTGTAGATCTCCGAGCCGTCCTCACCGCCGAAGCGCTTGGCATGGCATTCGACGCATTGCGCGGCATGCATCTGCTTGGCGACGGCGAGGTCAGCGCCGGGGAAGGGATCGGCCACGGCCGGCGCGGCGAGGCTGGCGAGGGCGATGCTCGCAGCGATACGAAATGCATTCCGGGTGTGGGGGCGCGGGGTCGTCATGTTCTCGTCTCCTCTGGTGGGGGTCAGGACTGCAGGGACTGCAGGCGGGCGACACGCAGGGCGGCCGGCGGGTGGGAATCGAAGAAACGCGAATAGAGCGGGTCGGGTGTCAGTGTCGAGGCATTGTCGCGGTACAGCTTGACCAGCGCGGCGACCAGATCGGCCGCGCGCGTCTGCTGTGCGGCATACGCGTCGGCTTCGAACTCGTGCACCCGTGACCAGTAGCTCAGGATCGGGGCGAGCGGAAAGGTGAAGGCCGGCAACACCAGGAAGAACAGCGCCAGCGCGGTCGCGGTGTCGGTGGCCGTGCTGCCCAGGCCGGTGAAGAACCAGGGCTGCTCGATCAGCCAGCCCAGCAGTGCGAGCAGGGCCAGGCTGGCGGGAGCGAGGACGGCCAGGCGCTTGATGATGTGGCGGTGGCGGAAGTGGCCCAGTTCGTGCGCCAGCACCGCCTCGACTTCGTCCGGGTTGAGCTTGTCGAGCAGGGTGTCGAAGAACACGATGCGCTTGGAGGCGCCGAAGCCGGTGAAGTAGGCGTTGCCGTGGGCCGAGCGTCGCGAGCCGTCCATGACGAACAGACCCTTGGACTGGAAGCCGCAGCGCGCCAGCAGGCCTTCGACGCGGGTCTTGAGCGCCTCGTCGGCGAGCGGGGTGAAGCGGTTGAACAGCGGCGCGATGAAGGTCGGCCAGATCAGCATCACCAGCAGATTGAACGACAGCCAGAAAGCCCATACCCACAGCCACCACAGGCTGCCCATCGCGGCGGTGAGCCACAGCAGCACGGCCAGCAGCGGCAGGCCGATCGCCGCGGCCAGTGCAGCCTCGCGTGCGGTGTCGGCCGCGAACAGGCCCGGCGTCATGCGGTTGAAGCCGAAGCGTTTTTCGATGACGAAGGTCTTGACCAGCACGAACGGCAGGTCGATCAGCCAGCCGAGCACGCCGAGCGTGGCCAGCAGGGCCACGCCATGGGCGATGCCGCCCGGCGGGAACATGGCGGACCAGGCGTCATGGATCGCCTGCAGTCTGCCGCCCAGGGTGAGCAGCAGCACGAACAGCGCACTTACCGCGATCTCGGACATCGCCAGGCGCATGCGCGCGGCGGTGTAGTCGGCTGCGCGCTGATGCGAGGCGAGGGTGATCGATTCGGCAAAGGCCTGCGGAACTTGCTCGCGGCGCGCCAGCACATGGCGGATCTGGCGTCGCATCAGCCCGGTCTTGACGACCAGGCTCAGCAGCAGCAGCGTGACGAAGAGGGCGGCGAAACCGCTGGCAGCGGAGGAAACAGGGTCGGCGGACATGGTGCGGTCGTGGGGTCGAGCGTTTCAGGCAGGCCCGGGCCGACAGGCGACGGGCGGTTCGGGCGTCGGCTCCGGTCTGCGCCGAATGCCAACACGTTCTGTGACACAATCGCGCCCTCGAATGTTTCGCATGAATACGTCAGAAAGGCGCACGGATTATGGCACAGGACCCGAACACCCTGATATGGCTGGACATGGAGATGACCGGCCTCGAACCCGATCGCGATCGCATCATCGAGATCGCCATCGTGCTGACCAATGAGAAGCTGGAGACCATCGCCGAGGCGCCGGTGATCACCGTGCATCAGCCCGATGAGGTGCTCGATGCGATGGACGACTGGAACAAGAACACCCACGGCAAGTCCGGTCTCATCGATCGCGTGCGCGCGTCGACGGTGTCGGAGGCCGAGGCCGAGGCGCAGATGATCGAGTTCCTGAAGGAGTGGGTGCCCGCGCGCACCTCGCCGATGTGCGGCAACTCGGTGTGCCAGGACCGCCGTTTCCTCGCGCGCTGGATGCCGCAGTTCGAGGCCTGGTTCCACTACCGCAACCTGGACGTCTCCACGCTGAAGGAACTCGCCAAGCGCTGGCGGCCCGAGGTGTACGCCGGCGTGAAGAAGTCGGGCGCGCACACGGCGCTGGCCGACATCCAGGAGTCCATCTCCGAACTGCGGCACTACCGCGACAATTTCCTGCGCCTGGAATGAGGTATCAGGACCCTTCGCGTCGCAGCAGCGTGAAGGTTTCGGCGCGGCGGCCGGCCCCGCGGCGGAATTCCCACACGGGTTTCCATTCGGGTGCGAGCTGCATGACTGGCTTGCGGTCGTTCATGACCAGCAGCAGCGGGCAGGGCGTGCTGTCGCCTACGATCGGTACGGTCCGGATGTCGGCAAAGTAATCCAGCGAGCTCTTCACGTGGTCCGGCAGGCCGGTGCTGGCGATGCACGCGCCGGGCGTGCTGCTGCGCTCGCCCGCCACGGCGATCTCGAGCGAGCGAACGGTCTCGCGGTAGCTGCGGCCGTTGTCGAACCACGGCATCAGCAGCACGACCGCCAGACACCACAGCATCGTCAGGCCAATGGCCCAGTTTGCCGGCGCCCGCGAACTCGAGCGCGGCAGCCTGGAGACGAGCGCGATCCACAGCAGGGTGATGCCGGCGCCGAGCGCAAGCTGCAGGCCCGGCTGGTGCAGCACGAAGTCCGGCGCATTGCGCGCCACGTGCCGGGCCAGGCCTGGCGGCCAGCCCACGGCCTGCGCCGACCAGGCGAGCCAGACGAGGATGCCGAATACGGCCAGACTCATGAGCGAGAACCAGTCGAAGGCGTTGGCGGCGCCGCGGCGCAGTGTGGGTACGCCGGCGGCGGCCAGCAGCGCCATCGCCGGAATCAGGGGCAGGGCGTTGGCTTGGGACAGGTCGCCCTGGATGACGAAATGAGTCAGCACGAGGACGGCGCTCAGCAGCGGCAGCAGCCAGCGCAACTGGCTGATGGTGCGGCGGGCGCGCCACAGGCTCCACAGCACGATGGGCCACAGCGGCCAGGTGAACCAGCCCAGCAGTTCGAGTCCGCGCACGATGTCGCCACCCGACAGCGCCGGGCCGCTCAAGCGTGCCCATTCGCCGCGCAGCCAGAGACCCAGCTGATCGGGCTGACTCAGGTGGATGGCCAGCGGCCACAGCGCCGCAAGCGCGAGGGCCAGGCAGAGTCCCAGCAGTAGCGCGCCACTGGCGCGCGGCGTGCGGCAGTCGGCGCTGAGCATCATCACCAGTGGCAACAGGGGAGCGGTGGCGATCAGGCCCCCGATGCCGCCGGCGAGAAACGCGAGCGCCGTGCCTGCGGCGGCCAGCAGGCTGCCGGCTACAGGCTGCTGCGGCACCAGTGCGAGGCCGCGCAGCGTCATCGCCAGCATGGCCAGCACGGCGAGCAGGGGCTGGATCTCGTGGGCGTGCAGCACGAGGCCAAGCCCACCCATCGTCAGCAGCGCGGCGGGCGTCCGGGCCGGGCGGCCATACAGCGCCTCGGCGGTACGCGCGGAAAAATACACCCCAATGGCGACGAATACAGCACTGGCGAGCCGTGCGCCCTCGTGCAGTGCGAGGAACCCGCTCCCGGCCCAGGCCAGCAGGGCACCCACCCAGTAGTAGAGCGGCGGGTAGTCGACGAGTGGCTCGCCCGCCAGCATCGGGAACAGCCAGCCCTCGCCGCGCAGCATGCTCAGGATCGGACCGAGGTAGCGCGCGTCATCGCCGCGCCAGGGGTCGTGGCCGACAAGACCGACGAGCAGGTAAAGGGCCACCAGCACCGCGATGCCGACGGTGCCGTAGATGCGGCGCTGCAGCAGGGAAGGTGTTTCGGGTTCTCGAGTCATTCGCGCATTGTGGGGCGGAGCGTTGATCGAGGCAAAGCCCCGGACGGCGGGATGCAATGCCGGCCAAAGGCCGGAGATGCATGGGGCATGCGGCCAGACGTGAAAAAAGGCAGCCGCAGCTGCCTTTCTTGCGGTGCGCCCGCAGGCGGGCGCATGTTCCAGTGTCGCGGCCGGGATCAGCTGGCGCGCTGGACGTTGCCGTACTTCTGGCGGAAGCGCTCGACGCGACCGGCGGTGTCGACGATCTTCTGCTTGCCGGTGTAGAACGGGTGGCATGCGGAGCAGACTTCGACGTGGTACTGGGGCTTGCCGAGGGTGGAGCGGGTGACGAAGGTGTTGCCGCAGGAGCAGGTCACATTCACGTCGTTGTACTTCGGATGGATGTCCGCTTTCATGATCGATTCCTGATTCGAGCGGGCGGCGGTTGTGACCGCCCTGATTGGTAAAGAGGCAAGATTATCCGCTGGCGCGCAAGGACTGGCAAGCGAAAAAAGGGGTTTCGCGCAGGACTGCATTAGAATTGCGGTCCTTTGCGCGGCCCGCTTCGGCACGCGTCCGTCCGATTGTCTGATAGGAATTCCCGGCTTGCGTCTTCTGCTCGCCCCCATGGAAGGTCTGCTCGATGACGTCTTGCGCGCGGTGCTCACCGCGTCAGGCGGATACGACTATGCAGTGACCGAGTTCGCGCGCGTGTCCGGCACGCTGCTGCCCGAACGCTTCTTCCGCCGTCTTTCTTCGGAGCTTCAGCAGGGCAGCCGAACCGTGGGAGGGACTCCGGTGCGGGTGCAACTGCTCGGCTCGGACCCGGCCTGCATGGGGGAGAATGCCGCGCGGCTCGCGGCGCTGGCGCCGGCGGGCATCGACCTCAACTTCGGCTGTCCGGCACCGACGGTGAATCGCCATCGTGGCGGCGCGGCCCTGCTCGATGAGCCGGAACTGCTCGGCCGCATCGCGGCAGCGGTGCGCCGCGCCGTTCCGCGACGGATTCCGCTGACGGCGAAGATGCGGCTTGGCATCAACGATCCGGGACGTGCCGTCGAATGCGCCCAGGCGCTGGTCGATGGTGGTGCCGGGGGGCTGGTGGTGCATGCGCGCACCAAGGCCGACGGTTACCGGCCGCCGGCGCACTGGGAATGGGTGGCGCGCATCGCCGAAGCGGTCGCGGTGCCGGTGGTGGCCAACGGCGAAGTGTGGTCTGCGGCGGACTGGCAGCGTTGTCGGGCGGTGTCGGGCGCCGCCGACGTGATGCTGGGCCGTGGCGCGGTCGCCGATCCCTTTCTGGCCGCGCGTATCCGTGCCGGCCGGCTCGATGTGCCCGATGCCGACGAACGTGCCCGCGAGTGGGCTGCCCTCCTGCCGCTGCTGGGCGATTTCCGCGACCGGGTGCTGCGCAAGGTCGAGCCACGGCATGCACCCGGCCGCATCAAGCAGTGGCTGCACCTGCTGGCGCGCAACTACCTGCAGGCTCAGCATCTGTTCGCGGCGATCCGCCCCCTGCGCACCTTGCCCGAGATCGAGTGCATGCTCGTGCTGCATGGCGTGCCGGCCGCCGCGGTCCGCCCAATGGCGCCGGCCAGGGCGCTGCGGTTGCTCGAAGCCGCCTGAGCCCGCACGCCGCAACAGACTGGATTCATCATGAGCTACGCCAATTCCCGCATCCCGCAAAGCGCCCAGTCCGGCGTGCATGAGCGCCTCGAGGCGGTGGTGCGCAAACACCTTGCCGAGCCTTTCCGCAAACCGATCGCGCCCTATAACCGGGAAGCCTTCGATGCGGCCCTCGCAGACTGGAACCGCGCTGCGCCGCTGATCCTCGATGCCGGCTGCGGTGTCGGACACAGCACGATCCAGATCGCACGCGCCCATCCCGAGCACTGGGTGATCGGCGTCGATCAGTCACAGGACCGCCTCGAACGCAAGAAGCCCTATCCGGATGCGCTGATGCCGCGCAACCTGGTGTTCGTGCGTGCGGATCTGGTCGATTTCTGGCGCCTGCTCGACGAGGCCGACCTGCGGCTCGCCCGGCACTACATCCTGTATCCCAATCCCTGGCCCAAGATCGGCCATCTCGCCCGGCGCTGGCATGCCCACCCCGTGTTCCCCTTCATTCCGCGGCTGGGCGGCGTGCTGGAATGCCGCAGCAACTGGGATGTCTATATGCACGAGATGGCCACCGCGCTGTCGATCGCGCTCGGGCACGACGTGCCCTGGGGCGCGTTCGAGGCCGAGGTGCCGCTGACACCGTTCGAGCGCAAGTACCGCGACTCGGGGCAGACCCTTTACCGGCTCACGCTCGACCTCGACGCTGCGCGCCCTGTGGCGCACCCGCGCGAGATTTGACTTGCCGATCACCGTGGCTTGGGCCACCCTTCGTCCCATTTCCGGAGAACTGCCATGACCGAGACCACGCCCCAGCAAGACAATCCTTACCTGATGAGCGATGACGACTTCGAGGCGCTCGAAGAGGTGCTGACCTCGGACATCGTGCCCGAGGACTGCATGGATCTCGAGATGCTCGACGGCTTCCTCGCCGGCGTGCTCATTTCGCCGCGGCCGATTGCGGTCGAACGCTGGTTGCCCAACGTGTGGTCGGCGCATGGAGAAGAAGCGAGCTTTGGCGGCGGCAGTGGGCTGCAGCGCGCGATCCGACTGGTGAAGGCCTACCACAACGAGATGGTGACCACCCTCGGCCTGGACGATGAGGAAGAGGTGTGCTGGGAGCCGTTCTGCTTCGCCATCGCAGAGGGCGATCCGCTAAAGATTGGCGAGGAGTGGCTGGAGGGCTTCGCCCAGGGGCTCGACCTCTGGCCGGAAGGCTGGGAGGAGGGACTCGACGCCGAGGCGGTCGAGGCCGTGCGCGAGACGCTCGACGAAGTGCTGGCGCCGTGGGCCGAGGATTCCGCTGCCGAGGCCGACGACGAGACGCGCCTCGGCTGGCTGGGGGCGCTGGGCGAGGCGGTCAATGACATCTACGCCCACTGGCGTGACATCGGCCTGCCGGCGCCGCAGGTGCTGCAGGCCGATGCGCCGGCCGCGCCCGCCGTCGCCGGCCCCGGTCGCAACGACCCCTGCCCCTGCGGCAGCGGCAAGAAGTACAAGAAGTGCTGCGGTGCGTTGAGCTGAGGCCGGGCCACGGCTTCCCTTGAGCGGATTGCGGCGCCCTCCGTGCCGCAGTCTCGCGCCCGTGCGTGACGAGGGGCGCGCGCTCAAGGGGAGGACTGTCGTGCAATGACAGTTCTATTGCTGAAATATTGTCCGCAAACGATTGATCGAAAAGCGCTTTCCGTCTCTTGCAGGCGCCGTGCGAGCCGCTAGAATGCGCGCCGAACCCGGTCCTGCAACCTGCTCCAGAAAGCGCTCATGGAAGACCCGAATCCCTGCATCAGTTGTGGCATCTGCTGCACCCACTTCCGTATCTCCTTCTACTGGGCCGAGGCAGACGACGCACCCGGGGGATTCGTGCCCGCAGGCATGACCGAGAAGCTCAACCACACGATGCGCTGCATGAAGGGAAGCAACGAGGTGCCGCGCCGCTGTTCGGCGCTGTCGGGCAAGGTGGGCGAGCAGGTTGCGTGCACCATCTACGAGAACCGTCCCACGCCCTGTCGCGAGTTCCCGGTGTATTTCGAGGATGGCTCGCCCAATCCGAAATGTGACGAACTGCGCGCGACGATCGGCTTGCCGCCGCTGCCCCGTTCTCCGCTGCCCAACGCGCCGCTGCCGCAGGCCGCCTGAGCGTCGCCCGTCTGCCCACCTTCAGCGCGGATAGCCGACCGCACGCAACACCGCCAGCGGACCCTCGGCGCGCAATCTCTCGATCTGCGCCGGGCTGCGCACGAACAGCGATCCGGCGTAGCCCAGCGCGTTCACCGAGACGTCCTGCCATTTCTCGAACTGGCGGGGCACGACCAGAAGCCACTGGCGGCTTGCCAGCAGGTTGTAGGGTGGCATCGGGTTGGCGTTCGATGGCAGCGAGAGGGCGCGGCAGGCGCTTTCGAAGGTCAGCTGCAGCTGCCTGCCCGCCTGCGGCGCGTCGCACCAGTCGATGTCGGCCAGGCTCATGAAGGCGTGCTGCCAAGGCAGTTCTGCCCTGGTCTGCGCCTCGGCGGTCTGCTGGCTGTCCAGTCCGCTGCTGAAGGTCGCAAAACCATCGTCAGCGCGCAGGGCTGCTTCGGGTACCCACTGCAGATGCTTGTGCGGCTGGCTTGCGCCGGCGACGCTGCCGCCGTTGTAGAAACCGAGCCCCCCTTGTGCGGCGAGCACGGTCGCCAGGGCGCGAAAATCATCCTTCGTCAGCGGCGCCGTCTGCGCCTCGAACGCCCGTGTCACGATCAGCAGGTGATGGTCGATCACCGGAAACTTGTTGAGCACGACGAAGTGCTGCGCGCCCAGTCGGCTGACCGTCAGTGCGGGCTCGGGGGGCAGGAAGGGATTGAAGTCCGGCCGCCGGCGGGTGACCGTGTCCACGCGGGCGCGATCCTTGAGGGCAAGCGAGGACACCCAGCGAACCGAGAAACTGAAGCCACGATCGGTGAGTGTCGTGCTTTCGGTTTCGATCGGCTGCAGTGCGCCGGTGGCCAGCGCATTGCGGATCGTCTTCTCGGAGAGGTCGAGCAGCGCGTTGCTGCGGCAGTCGAGCGGGGCGGTAGCGGAGAAGCTGTTCATGGGCAGGCGGAACGGGCGACAATTCCCGGATTCTGACATGGCCACGCCCGTACGCATCGCATGCGGGTGGTGGCCGAACCCTTTGCGGAGCGCTTCATGAGCATTTCCTTTGCCGTTCGCGGCGATCACATCCAGCTCGATCAACTGCTCAAGGCCGTCGGCCTGGTGGGCTCGGGCGGTGCCGCACATGCGATGGTCGAGGCGGGCGAGGTGCGGGTCGATGGGCAGGTCGAAAGCCGCAAGCGCGCCAAGCTGCGTCCGGGTCAGCGTGTCCAGTTCGGCGGCGAGGAGATCGTGCTCGTCGCCGGCGACGGCGCCTGAGGGAAAACGGCGCGAGATCGACGCCGTCAGGGCAGGAGCGGTTTCATGGGGCGGCGGCTGTCGCGTGACAGCCGTTCCCAGATCCATCCGCCGGGCAGCTCCTTGCCGGTGACGAGATACTCGAGGGTGTGCTCGTTGGCGAGGTTGAGCGCCAGATCGTTCCGCGCGTGCCGGGTGCCGGCGAGCAGCAGCTCGTCGCCCGCTCGCAGCACCGTGCTGCCCGCGGGCATCAGGAGGTGATCGTCGTCATCGCGGTCCAGGTAGAGGACCTCGCAATCGAGCGCGCTGCTGCGGTCGGTGGGCGAACGCAGCAAGGTGTCGAGCGTCAGGTGCTCGCCCTGCATCAGGCGCCTGTGCAGGGCGGGTGACCGGGCCAGATTCACGCGCTCGCTCCACACCTCGGGCACGGTCCAGCCCAGGCGGCCGGCCAGGCGTTCGAGCTGGGCCGCGCACCAGGTTTCGTCGCGCAGGCGCACTTCGCGCAGGAAGGGGGCGAGCAAGGGCGTGCCGAGGATCGCGAGGCATTCGTGGGCGATGATCTCGCTCGGCAGCACGGTGATGTCGGACTCGAAGGCGTCGAACAGCGCCTGGTTGGCGGACTGGTTCTGGCGCAGGATCACGAACAGGCCGGGGTTCAGTTCGCGCGCGGTCACCGCGATCGACAGGTTGTCGACGTCGGAGCTTGTCCCGGCGACGATGCCGGTTGCCTGCAGCACGCCGGCTTCGCGGAGGGCGTCGGCGCCCGTGCCGTCGCCATGTATCCAGCGATGGGTGCCGTCGGGCAGCGGGTTGCGGTCGATGATCGTCACCGGCAGGTCCTCGGCGTCCATCGCGTCGACCATCGAGCGGCCGAAACGCCCATGGCCGCAGACGATCCAGTGGCCGCGGGGCGGATCGCGCCGGCGCTCTACGGTGCTGCCGGGCAGGCCGGCGAGCCAGCGGAGCATTTGCGAGGCGGCCGGGGCATGCAGGGCGAGGGCGAGCGTTTCACCGAAGCGCTCGAAGGGGTTGATGATGTGGCGGGTGCCGAAGGACGCCATGTTGGCGGCGGTTTCCCGGTGCTCCGCGCGGCACAGTGCCGGCAGCTTCGGCGCCAGCAGGCGGGCGGCGATCGCGATGGCGAGGTTGGTGGCGTCCTGGTTTGTCAGGGCGATCACGCCTGCGCAGTGCGGGTGCGTCAGGCCAGCGTACTTCAGTGTCTCCGGGCTGGATGCGTCGGCGCACAGCGCCGGCACGTCGGCGGAGAAGCTGTGCAACTCGATCTCGCCAACCCTGGCTTCGTCGATCTCGATCACCACCGAGCGCAGCCCCATGCGCTCGAGCGCGCTGCAGATCAGGCGGCCGGTCTCGCCGTAGCCGCACACTAGGTAGAAGGGTTCCCGCAGCCGGCGCACGGCGCGCACGAAGCGCTGTGTGGCGATGGCCTGCTGCAGGCTGCGGTCGGAGAGCAGGCTGAACACCGAGCCGAGGGTATAGGCCCAGCCCACGACCGACAGGTAGATGCTGACGACGACCCAGAGGCGCTGCTCGTCGGAGAAGCTGTAGGGGATCTCGCCGAAGCCGATCGTGGTGGCGGTGTAGCTGATGAAGTAGAAGGCGTGGAAGAAGCTGAGGTACTGCACGTTGCCATGCTCGTCCTGGCCGGGCGCGAGCGTCAGCCCGAGCACGGATACCGACATCAGCACGATCAGCAGGATCAGCGGCGCGCGCAGGCGGCGCAGGATCATGAGGAAGATGCTGTGGTGGCGGGGCAGGGCTTGCACGTCGGGGCCTTGTCGCGCGGCGGGGCTCAGCGGCGCTGCATGATCGTCTCGGCGATAAGGATGATCACCGAGACGATGTTGGCGAACAGCGCACCGCCTGAGAGCGAGACGATCCTGGACACCATCTCGGGACTCAGCCCCGCAGCCGAGACGTGTGCGGCATAACCCCACACCATGGCGGCTGCGATCAACTGCAGGTCGGCCACCAGGCTCGTCGAGAGGTGCACTGCGCCGATCTGCGTGCGGTCGCCGAACTTGAGCACGGTTGCGATCAGGCTGACGACCAGGGCGGCGAACAGCTCATACACATCGTGGTGTGCCGGGTTGTCGATGTCGCCGACGAAGAAGCCGAAGTTCAGCGTGGCGGCAAGGACGATGAAGAAACCGAAGATGACTTTTTCGAGGTTCATGGCCTGGGTGTCCTCGGCGTGCAGCGCAGATGGGCGGTCGATGATCGGATTATGCGCGTGCCCACAGCGCTTGCGTCAGTCGTGGATGATGCCGTCGACGTAGTACCAGCGGCCGTCCTGCCGCAGGAAGCGGCTGGTCTCGTGGAGGCGGTGGGCGCGGCCGCCGACACGGTAGCGCGCGACGAACTCGACCTCCGCGGCGGGCGGTTCGCGACCGGCGATGGTGGCCGTTCGGCGGACCTCGAGCCCGATCCATTTCGGACGGGGCTCCTCGTCGAGCTCGAGGTTCGCCGGGCGCGTGTCCGGGTGCCAGGTGGCGAGCAGGTAGTCGCCGCGCTGCAGCACGAACGCCGTGTAGCGCGAGCGCATCAGTGTTCTTGCGTCGCCGGCGGGCGTCTGGCCAGCGATGATCGGTCCGCAACAGGCTTCGAGGGGGTGGCCGGAGCCGCAGGGGCAGGATGAGGCTGGTTTCATGAGATTAGGGTGGGGTGAGATGGGGTACGGGCACGTTGCCCGCACAAGGTGCGATGGTTCGTGCGCAGTATGCTTCCGGTCACATCCCGAAACGATACGCGCGTGTGACGAACCTGCACGCTGCAGGAGTAGAATTCAAAAGATTTTTTGCGCCCGCTTCCTTCGCGCGGGTGTTGCACTGCACCGCAAGTCTTATAAAAGACATATAATTCTTTCCGATTCGCGCGGGCGATCCCCGTGCGGAGCCCTGAACACCGCCACGAAAAGTGAGGAAGTCGCCGTGCTTGAAGCCTACCGTGCCCATGTCGCCGAACGTGCCGCCCTCGGCATCCCGCCGCTGCCGCTGAGCAAGCAGCAGGTCACCGAGCTGGTCGCTCTGCTGAAGAACCCCCCCGCTGGCGAGGAGGCTTTCCTCGTCGAGTTGCTGACCTATCGCGTGCCCGCCGGCGTGGACGACGCCGCCAAGGTCAAGGCCGAGTTCCTGGCCAAGGTCGCCAAGGGCGAAGAAGCCTGTGCCCTGGTGTCGCGCGCCAAGGCCACCGAGCTGCTCGGCACCATGCTGGGCGGCTTCAACATCAAGCCGATGATCGACCTGCTCGCCGACGCCGAAGTCGGTGCGGTCGCGGCTGAGGGCCTGAAGAAGACCCTGCTGATGTTCGACTACTTCCACGATGTCAAGGAACTGGCCGCTGCCGGCAACGCCAACGCCAAGGCCGTCATGCAGTCGTGGGCCGACGCCGAGTGGTTCACCAGCCGCCCGGAAGTCCCGGCTTCGCAGAAGCTGACCGTGTTCAAGGTCACCGGCGAGACCAACACCGACGACCTGTCGCCCGCGCCGGACGCCTGGTCGCGCCCCGACATCCCGCTGCACGCGCTGGCCATGCTCAAGAACCCGCGCCCGGGCATCGAGCCGGAAGAAGCCGGCGTGCGCGGCCCGGTCAAGTTCCTCGAAGACCTGCGTGCCAAGGGCAACCTGGTCGCCTACGTCGGTGACGTGGTCGGTACCGGTTCGTCGCGCAAGTCCGCCACCAACTCGGTGCTGTGGTTCACCGGCGAGGACATCCCCTTCGTCCCGAACAAGCGCTTCGGCGGCGTGTGCCTGGGCTCCAAGATCGCCCCGATCTTCTTCAACACCATGGAAGACGCCGGCGCGCTGCCGATCGAGATCGACGCCGGTCAGATGGACATGGGCGACGAGATCGAGCTCAAGGTCGATCACGCCTCCGGCAAGGTCACCGCGCTCAAGAACGGCGCCGTGATCGCCGAATCGCAGCTCAAGACCCTGGTGATCCTCGACGAAGTGCGCGCCGGTGGCCGCATCCCGCTGATCATTGGCCGTGGCCTCACCACCAAGGCGCGCGAAGCGCTGGGCCTGCCGCCCTCGACCCTGTTCCGCCTGCCGCAGGCGCCCGCCGACTCCGGCAAGGGCTTCTCGCTGGCGCAGAAGATGGTCGGCCGCGCCTGCGGCATGCCGGAAGGCCAGGGCATCCGTCCGGGCACCTACTGCGAGCCCAAGATGACCACCGTCGGCTCGCAGGACACCACCGGCCCGATGACCCGTGACGAACTGAAAGACCTCGCCTGCCTCGGCTTCTCCGCCGATCTGGTGATGCAGTCCTTCTGCCACACCGCCGCCTACCCGAAGCTGGTCGACGTCAAGATGCACCGCGAGCTGCCGAGCTTCATCAGCACCCGCGGCGGCGTGTCCCTGCGTCCGGGCGACGGCGTCATCCACTCCTGGCTCAACCGCCTGCTGCTGCCCGATACCGTCGGCACCGGCGGCGACAGCCATACCCGCTTCCCGATCGGCATCTCCTTCCCGGCCGGCTCCGGCCTGGTGGCCTTTGCCGCCGCGACCGGCGTCATGCCGCTCGACATGCCGGAATCGGTGCTGGTGCGCTTCAAGGGCACGATGCAGCCGGGCGTCACCCTGCGCGATCTGGTCAACGCCATTCCGCTGTATGCGATCAAGGCCGGCCTGCTGACCGTCGAGAAGAAGGGCAAGAAGAACGTCTTCTCCGGCCGCATCCTCGAGATCGAAGGCTTGCCGGACCTGAAGGTCGAACAGGCTTTCGAGCTCACCGACGCCTCGGCCGAGCGCTCCGCCGCCGGCTGCACGGTCCACCTCAACAAGGCGCCGATCGTCGAGTACATGAACTCGAACATCACGCTGATGAAGTGGATGATCGCCAACGGCTACGAAGACAAGCGCACCCTGGGCCGCCGCATCAAGGCCATGGAAGAGTGGATCGCCAACGGCGAACTGCTGAAGGGCGATGCCGACGCCGAGTACGCTGCGGTGATCGAGATCGACCTCGCCGACATCAAGGAGCCGATCGTTGCCTGCCCGAACGATCCGGACGACGTGAAGCTGCTGTCCGAAGTCGCCGGCGACAAGATCGATGAAGTCTTCATCGGCTCGTGCATGACCAACATCGGTCACTTCCGCGCCGCGGGCAAGGTGCTGGACGGCAAGTCCGACATCCCGACCCGCCTGTGGATCGCCCCGCCCACCAAGATGGACGCGATGATCCTCAACGAGGAAGGCTACTACGGCGTGCTTGGCAAGTCCGGCGCCCGCATGGAGATGCCGGGCTGCTCGCTGTGCATGGGCAACCAGGCGCAGATCCGCAAGGGCAGTACCGCGATGTCGACCTCGACGCGCAACTTCCCGAACCGCCTCGGCATCGACACCCGCGTCTATCTGGGTTCCGCCGAGCTGGCTGCGGTGTGCGCGCTGATGGGCAAGATCCCGACCGTGGCCGAGTACATGGCGCAGGTGGAAGTGGTGAACAAGAAGGCCGCCGACATCTACCGCTACATGAACTTCGACCAGATCGAGGAGTTCCGCAGTGTGGCGGACACCGTGACGGTCTGATCCCAGCCTGACCGGTCCGGCTCGACCGGACCCCGACGACGCCCCCGGTGCGCATCGTGCGCCCGGGGGCGTTGTCTTTTCTGCATCCACCGAACCCGATTGAGCGGTGTCACGGGCGCCGGTAACGGCTGGACGTGAGGCCATCGTTTATCATTCGGAAAAAATGACGACGCCCCTCCGTGGGCGCCCACGATCCCTTGCTCTCCAAGCTCCTGCTCTACCACCGTCGCACCGATGTGGTGCTTCCTCTCCCGCGTAGTGCCCTGTGGCGCGCCCTTGCCGGCTGGATGGCCATCCTGCTCTGCCTGGGCGTGTATTGGTTCGAGTTGAGCCAGACGCACCAGTCTCAGCTCGACGAGGTCGAGGCCAATGTCAGGTTGCGTGCGGAGCAGACGGTGCACGCGCTGGCGCTGCAGGTCAGCACCATGATCGAGAAGCTGGATTACCTGACGCTGCAGCTCGGGGAAAGCTGGCTGGCGGAGGACGAGCGGACGTTCCGCCGCACCGTCGCCGTCGCGCAGGGGGCCTTGCCCGAGGGCGCCGTGGTGCAGGTCGCAATCGCCGACGAACGCGGAGAGATCCTCTTTTCCAGCCTCGTGCCCGCGGGCGCCACCGCCGCGGCGACGAAAGTCTCGATCGCGGACCGGCCGCATTTCGCGGTACACCTCAAGCGCGTCGAGCCGGCCTTGCACATCAGTCATCCGGTCCTCGGACGCATATCGGGCCAATGGACCGTGCAGCTGTCGCGGCCCGTGCTCCGCGATGGGCAGATCAGGGGGGTGATCGTCGTCTCGGTGTCGGCGGAACACCTGTCGCAGGCCCTGCGCGAGATCTTCCCCGACCCGGCGGATGTCGCCTTGCTGTTGCGTGAGGACGGCGCCTACATCGCGCGTTCGCATCTGCTCGAGGGCGTGCTGGGAAAGAAGGTGCCGGACGACCGTAGCTTCCTGCAGGACCGCGCGATACGGCATGGCTTCTACGACGTCGTCGCACCCGTCGACGGCGTGGAGCGCTATTACGCATGGCGCCGGGTGCCGGACCGGCCGCTCGTCGTCAGCCTCGGTCTCAGCAAGTCGGTGGCGATGGCGACGGTGCGCGATTCGGTGCGGAGCAGCGGACTGTACAACCTCCTCACCACTGTGGCGCTGCTGCTCGCGGCGCAGTGGATCACGCGGTTGTTCCTGCTGAAGAGCCGTCAGACCGCAGCCTTGGCGGAAGCCCGGGAGCGACTCGACTTCGCCCTCCAGGGGGGCGGACTCGGTGCCTGGGACTGGAACTGCGTGACCGGCGAGAACCGCTGTAACGCACAGTGGGCGAGGATACTCGGCTATGCGCCCGGCGAGGCCGCGCCCAATTTCGCGACCTGGTACACCAACATCCACCCCGGCGACCGCGATCGGGTGCATGCGGCGCTCGATGCTCACCTGCGAGGCGAGACCCGTCAGTACCACGCTACCTACCGCATGCTGCGCCGCGACGGCGAGACGATCTGGGTGCTCGACCGCGGGCGGGTGGTGGCAAGGGATGAGAGCGGGATGCCCTTGCGCGCCGCCGGTACTCTGGCGGACATCACCGAGCGCCACGCCGTCGAGCTTGCGCTGGATGCCGAACGGCTGCGGCTGACCACGCTGCTGCAACGCTTCCCCGGGGGCGTGCTGATGGAAGACGCGACGGGAAGGGTGACGATCGTCAATCGCGGCATGTGCGAACTGCTGGGCCTCGGCGACGATCCGGATGCGCTGCAGGGCCTGACGCACGAGGCGCTGTGTGCCCGGATCGGACCGCAGCGGGCCGCCTGGCTGCACGTTCCCGATGCCCGCCGCGACGGCGAGCGCCGGCGCTCGGTCGAGCTCACTGATGGCGACGGTCGTACGTTCGAGATCGACTGGGTGCCGATCATGCGCGACGACGCCCAACTCGGGCGAGTCTGGCTGGTGCGCGACGTATCCGACCGCAAGCAACGGGAGACGATGCTGGCGACGCTGGCCTCGACCGATGCGCTGACCGCGTTGCCCAACCGGCGCAGCTTCATGAGCAGCCTGGAGGCGGCGACCGCGGCGCTGCGCAGCAACCCCGGGCGCCAGGGGGTGCTACTGATGATCGACATCGACTATTTCAAGCGCGTCAACGACACCTACGGCCATGCTGCGGGGGACCGGGTGCTGTGCCATGTCGCCAGCCTCATCCGCAATGGGCTGCGCCAGCAGGACGTGGCCGCCCGGCTGGGCGGGGAGGAGTTCTCGGCGCTGCTTCTCGCCGTGGGACTGGAGGATGCCCGCCTGCTCGCCGATCGGTTGCGTGCGCGCATCGCAGAATCGTCGGCGGAGATTGGCGAGGGGGGCGAGGACGGCGTGACGGTCACCGTCAGCATCGGTCTCGCTGCGCTCAGTTCGGCCGGCGCCGAAGCGGTGCTGAAACAGGCCGATCACGCCCTCTACGCGGCCAAGGCCGGCGGCCGCAACCAGGTCCGGGTGTATGCCGGCGAACAGACTTGACACACAGAAACTCAGCACATGACTACCGCTCGCCTTCCTTCACGCATCGTCTGCCTGACCACCGAGACCGTCGAGGTTCTCTACGCCCTCGGCGAGGAGGATCGAATTGCCGGCATCAGCGGCTACACCGTGATTCCGCCCCGCGCGCGCAAGGAGAAGCCGAAGGTGTTCGCGTTCTCCAGTGGTGACCTGGAGAAGATCCTCGCGGTCGAACCGGATCTGGTGCTGGGCTTTTCGGACATGCAGGCCGACGTCGCGCGTGACCTCATCAAGGCCGGCGTGACGGTGCATGTGTTCAACCAGCGCAGCATCGAGAGCATCCTGGCCATGATCGAGACGATCGGCCGCCTGGTCGGCGCGGCGCAGCGTGCGCTGGACCTGGTGGCGGAGTTGGAGGCGACGATGGATGCGGCGCGCGCGCGGGCCGCTGCGCTGCCGCGGCGGCCGCGGGTGTATTTCGAGGAGTGGGACGAGCCGCCGATCAGTGCGGTGGGCTGGGTGTCGGAGCTGATCGCGATCGCCGGCGGCGAGGACGTGTTTGCCGAGCGTGCGCGTCATCCGGGTGCAGCGCAGCGCATTCTCGCCGATCCGCTGGAAGCGGCGCGGCGGGCGCCGGACATCGTCATCGGTTCATGGTGCGGCAAGCGCTTCCGGCCGGAACGGGTCGCTGCGCGGGCGGGGTGGGAAAGCGTCCCCGCCGTGCGCGACGGCGAGTTGCACGAGGTGAAGTCGGCGCTGATCCTGGCGCCGGGGCCGGTGGCGATTCGCGAGGGGCTGCCGGCGCTGGCGGAGATCTTCGCGCGCTGGGCGGCGCGTCAACCCGCGTCCTGAGCGCTCGCGCCGGCAGCCGGGCGCGTCAGCTGGCGGTCCCCGCGAGCCCCCAGGCGTCGGCGACCAGCGCGAACGACTTCAGTCGGGCTGCGTGTTCGAAGATCTGCGCCGTCAGGATCAGCTCATCGGCGCCGGTTTGCGCGATCAGCGCCTGCAGTTGGCTGCGTACTGTGGTCGGCGCGCCGACCGCCGAGCAGGCGAGCGATTCGTCGGCGAAGGCGAGTTCGGCCGCCGTCCAGTCGGTTTCGACGAAGGCCTCGGGCGGTGGCAGCTGGCCGCGCACGCCACGGGCCATGGCGGCAAAGCGCAGTCGCAGCGAGCCCATCAGGTGCTGTGCTTCGGCGTCGCTGTCGGCGGCGATGGCGTTGGCGGCGACCGCGACGTAGGGCCGATCGAGGGCTTCGGATGGCTGGAAACGGCTGCGGTAGAGCTCGATGGCGCGGTCGAGGAAACGCGGCGCGAAATGGGACGCGAAGGCGAAGGGCAGGCCGAGATGGGCAGCGAGTTCCGCGCTGTAGAGGCTGGAGCCGAGCAGCCAGATCGGCACCGGCAATCCGGCACCGGGCACGGCCTGCACCGCCTGGTTCGGCTGCACTGGCCTGAAGTAGGACTGCAGCTCGATCACGTCTTGCGGGAAGCTGTCGTCGCTGCCCATGCGGTTGCGGCGCAGCGCGCGGGCGGTGAGCTGATCGGTTCCGGGCGCGCGCCCCAGTCCGAGATCGATGCGACCGGGAAACAGGGATTCGAGGGTGCCGAACTGCTCGGCGATCACCAGCGGCGCGTGATTGGGCAGCATGATGCCGCCTGCCCCGACGCGGATGCGTTGGGTCGCGCCGGCCACGTGGCCGATGACGACTGCGGTGGCCGCGCTGGCGATGCCAGTCATGTTGTGATGCTCCGCGAGCCAGTAGCGGGTGTAGCCGCTACGGTCGGCGAGCTGGGCCAGTTCGCGCGTGTTGCGCAGCGCATCGGCCGGCGTGCTGCCGGCGGTGATGGGCGCCAGATCGAGGATCGAGAGCGGAACGGAGGTCGGGGGCGGTGTGGGCATGGGCGAGGGCCTGCAGGAGTCTTGCTAGAATCGCGGCCCCCGATTACGCCACAGGCCGCCCATGCATGCAAAGCCGATCGACGTCGTGATCCTGACCGAGGATCGCTACGTTCACCCTGACCTCGACGACTGGTACCAGGCCCAGATCGCGCGCGAGGAGGGCCTCGTCGCGGCCGCGCTCGAGGCGCACGGCCTTCGGGTGGAGCGCCGGGCCTGGTCCGATGGCGACATGGACTGGACGCAATGTCGCGGCGTCCTGTTCCGCTCGACCTGGGACTACTTCGACCGCTTCACCGAATTCGCGCCGTGGCTCGAGCGCGTTTCGGGCGCGACACGACTCTTCAACGACGCGCCCCTGATCCGCTGGAACGTGGACAAGCACTATCTCGCCGAGCTCGCTGCGCGAGGCGTGCCGATCGTGCCGACCCGCTTCGTCGAGCGGGGCGATGCCGTATCGCTGGCTGCGATCATGGAGGCCGAGGGCTGGGACGAGATCGTGTTCAAGCCCGCGGTTTCGGGCGCTGCGCGCCTCACGTTCCGCGCGAACCGGGCCTCGCTGGCGCAGCACGAGCCCGTGTTCGCACGCTGCGTGGCCGACGAGGCGATGATGGTGCAGCGTTTCGAACCGGCGATCGTGAATGAGGGCGAACTGTCATTGATCGTCATCGCCGGCCGCGCGACGCATGCGATCCGCAAGACGGCGCGCGCGGGCGACTTTCGCGTGCAGGACGACCATGGCGGTACCGTGCACCCGCATGCGCCGGATGCGGCGCAGTGCGCCTTTGCCGAGGCGGCGGTGGCGGCATGCCCGGCGCTGCCGCTGTATGCGCGCGTGGATTTCGTTCGCGCACAAGCCGGCGGCTACCGCTTGATGGAACTCGAACTGGTCGAGCCCGAGCTGTTCTTTCGCTTCCACCCTCCGGCCGCCGACGCCCTTGCGCAGGAGCTGGCGGAAAAGCTGCGTTGAATCAATGGTTTTTGCGCATTGCAACATGGCCCGCTGTGGTGAAATCCGCAAGCAGCCCGGCGGGGACAGCGGTTAGAATGCCGCGATAAACAAAGATGAAGGACTCCACATGATTCGACGCACACTGATGCTCGCCGCGCTGGCCCTGGCCGCCCAGGGCGCGATGGCAAAGGACTGGAGCACCATCCGTTTCGCGACCGAAGGGGCATACCCCCCGTTCAACACGGTCGATACCAGCGGCGCGGTCCAGGGCCTGGACGTGGATATCGCCAACGCCCTGTGCGAGGAGATGAACGCCAAGTGCGTGTGGGTCAAGCAGGAGTGGGACGGCATGATTCCCGCGCTGCTGAGCCGCAAGTTCGACGCGATCTCGGCCTCGATGTCGATCACCGAGGAGCGCAAGAAGCGCGTCGACTTCACCGACAAGTATTACGCGACCCCGCTCGCGCTGGTGGCGAAGAAGGGCAGTCGCCTGCTGCCCGAGCTGAACCTGATCAAGGGCAAGCGCATCGGTGTGCAGCGTGGCACCGTGGCCGACAGCTTCGCGACCCGTTTCTGGGCCGAGCAAGGCGTGACGATCGTGCGCTATGCACGCCAGGAAGAGGCCTACCTCGACCTCTCCGCCGGCCGTATCGACGCGGCCTGGGCGGACGCACTGGTCGCCGACGGTGGTTTCCTGAAACAGCTTGCGGGTGCCGACTACGAGTTCGCCGGTGGCCTTTACCACGGCCGCAACGCGGACGAGAAGGGCGTGATCGGCGAAGGCGTGGGCATCGCGCTGCGCAAGCAGGATGCCGAGCTCAAGGACAAGCTCAACAAGGCGCTGGCGGCGATCCGCGCCAATGGCAAGTACGACGAGATCCGCAAGAAGTACTTCGACTACGACATCTACGGCGAGTGATTCCGAGGCTGCACGCGGGCGTGAGGATGCGCCCGCGGCGCTTCGCATCCGAACCGGCGGCCTGACGGCCGCCTTCATGTTTCTGCTTTCTGTCCGCGGCCATCGTGCGTCCGGGACAGGGCTTCTGCGATGCTCCACGGCTACCTTCCTTCCCTTCTCGATGGCGCCTGGGTGACGCTGCGCGTGGCGGTGTTCTCGCTGCTGCTCGCGCTCGTGCTCGGGCTGATCGGCGCTTCGTCGCGACTGTCGCCCAATCCGCTGCTGCGCCTGCCCGCAACGCTCTACACCACGGTGGTGCGCGGCATCCCCGACCTCGTCATGATGTTGCTGATCTTCTACGGCGGCCAGGTCGGCATCAACCTCGTCACCGACGCCCTCGGCCTCGAGTATGTCGACGTCAATCCATTCGTCGCCGGCATCCTGACGCTGGGCTTCATCTTCGGCGCCTACTTCACCGAGACCTTCCGCGGTGCCTTCATGGCGGTGCCGGCGGGGCAGCTCGAGGCCGGGCGTGCTTACGGCATGAGCCGCTGGCAGGTCTTCCATCGCGTGCTGTTCCCGCAGATGCTGCGGTATGCGCTGCCCGGCCTGGGCAACAACTGGCAGGTCATGCAGAAGAGCACTGCGCTCGTGTCCATCATCGGCCTGTCCGACATCACCTGGCTGGCCGACCAGGCCGGGCGGACGACTCATGAACCCTTCCTGTTCTACGGAGTGGTGTGCGTGTTCTACCTGCTGATGACGGCGGTGTCCGGGCTGCTGTTCCGCTGGCTCGAGCGACGCTACTCGGTGGGTATGCGGAGGGCGGCGGCATGATCGAATGGAGTCTGTTCGCCGAGAGCTGGCCGGCGTATGCGGGCGGCCTGTGGCTGACGTTGAAGCTCACCGTCCTGTCGCTGGCGGCCGGCCTGGTACTCGCGATCCCGCTGGCGGTGCTGCGCGTGTCGCCTTCGCGCTGGGTCTCGGGCCCGGTGTGGGCCTACAGCTATTTCTTCCGCGGCACGCCGATGCTGGTCCAACTGCTGCTGATGTACTACGGCCTCGGCCAGTTCGAGTGGATACAAGCGCAGTGGGACGCCGGCAACGCTTTCTGGCTGGTGTTTCGCGACCCCTACGGCTGTGCGCTGATCACCTTCGCGCTCAACACCGGCGCCTACACCACCGAGATCATCGCCGGCGCCTTGCGCGCCATGCCGCATGGCGAGATCGAGGCCGCGCGCGCCTGTGGCATGAGCCGCTACACCATGCTGCGCCGCATCCTGCTGCCGGGTGCGCTGCGCCGCGCCCTGCCGGCCTACAGCAACGAGATCATCTTCATGCTGCATGGCACGGCGATCGCATCGACGGTCACCCTGGTCGATCTCACCGGTGCCGCGCGCAATGCGTATTCACAGTTCTTCGCGCCGTTCGAAGCCTTCATCTTCGCCGGCCTGATCTACCTCTGCATCACCTTCGCGCTGGTCGGCCTGTTCCGCGTTGCCGAGCGGCGCTGGCTCGCCCACCTGCGGCCGCGCACCACGACGCGCAAGGCCGCCTGAGCGCGCGCTTCGAGGAAACCTCTCATGACCCAACTCACCGTCCAGGATCTGCACAAGCGCTACGGCGACCACGAGGTGCTCAAGGGCGTCTCGCTGTCGGCTGAGGCCGGCGACGTCATCACCATGATCGGTTCGTCCGGCTCGGGCAAGAGCACCTTCCTGCGCTGCATCAACTTCCTCGAGCAGCCCGACGCCGGCCGCATCCAGGTGGCGGGCGAGGAGATCCGTCTGGTGCCCGGCAAGGACGGCCACCTGCGCGTGGCCGACGCCAAGCAGCTGCAGCGGCTGCGCACGCGGCTGGCGATGGTGTTCCAGCATTTCAACCTGTGGGCGCACATGACGGTGCTGGAGAACGTGATCGAGGCGCCGGTGCATGTATTGGGCGTGTCCAGGCGTGAGGCGACGGAGCGTGCGATGGCCTACCTGGACAAGGTCGGGATCACCCGCTTCAAGGACAGCTATCCGGCGCACCTGTCGGGCGGCCAGCAGCAGCGCGTGGCGATTGCCCGCGCACTGGCGATGGAGCCGGCGGTACTGCTGTTCGACGAGCCGACCTCGGCACTCGACCCCGAGCTGGTCGGCGAGGTGCTGAAGGTGATGCGCGGGCTGGCCGAGGAGGGGCGCACGATGGTGGTCGTGACGCACGAGATGGGCTTTGCGCGCGAGGTCTCGAGCAAGGTGATGTTCCTGCATCAGGGACTCGTCGAGGAATACGGCCCGCCGGCAGAGGTGTTCGGCAACACGCGCAGCGAGCGCTTGAAGCAGTTCCTTTCCGGCAACCTCAAATAGATTGCAGTCTGGCTGCGGCGCAACTGGGTACAGCGCGCTTCAATCCCGGTTGGAGGCGGCCGGCAGCCGGCGCAGCCGCAGTGCGACCGCGGCGGTCAGCAGCAGGCAGGCGCCGAGCAGGGCGGTGAGCCCATTCCAGTGTCCGGCGCTCCAGGCCATGCCCGCAAGGCTGCCGATCACGCTGGCGCCCAGGTAATAGCTCGACAGATACAAGGCCGACGCAAGCGCCCGCCGTTCGCCGGCACGGCGTCCCACCCAGCCGCTCGCCAGTGCGTGTGCGGCGAAGAAGCCGAAGGTGAAGATGCCGACCCCGGCGATGATCAGCCACAGCGGCGAGGCCAGCGTCAGGGCCAGGCCGGAGCCCATCACCGTCACCATGACCCACAGGGTGTTGCGCCGCCCGTAGCGTTCGGCGAGACGCCCGCTGAGCGCCGAGGCCCAGGTGCCGACCAGATACAGCAGGAAGATCGCGCCGATCGCGGTCTGGCCCAGCGTGTAGGGCGCTTCGAGCAGGCGGAACCCCAGGAAGTTGTAGAGGCCGACGAAGGCGCCCATGCCGAGGAATGCGGTCAGGAAGAGCCAGGGCAGGCCCGCGTCGCGATAGATGGCGAGCGTGTCGCCGACGATGCGTGCCGGCGTGGCGGCCCGGGGGCGGAAGTGGCGCGAGGCCGGCAGACCGCGCCAGAAGACGAAGGCGGCAAGCAGGCCCAGCAGGCCGATCACGCCGAGCGCGATCCGCCACGAGGCGACATCCGTGAGCAGGGCGGCGATGAAGCGCCCGCTCATGCCGCCGAGCGCGTTGCCGGCGATGTAGAGACCCATGGCGCGCGCCTGCGCGTTGGCAGCGAACTCCTCGCCGATGTATGCCATCGCTGCCGCCGGCAGGCCGGCAATCACGGCGCCGAGCAGCGCGCGCAGCACCAGCAAGGTAGCGAAGTCCGGAGCGGCGGCGGTCGCGAGGGCGAGGACGGCTGCCATGGCGAGCGCGATCTTCATGACCGGCTGGCGGCCGAGCCGGTCGGCGAGGACGCTGCCCGGGATCAGCATCAAGGCCAGCCCGGCGGCGGTGGCCGAGACGGTCAGGCTGGCACTGGCCGCGCTCACGCCGAAGTCGTCCGCCAGCAGGGGCAGCAGGGGCTGCGTGCTGTACACCATCGCGAACGTGGCGAAGCCGCCGACGAACATCGCGAGGTTGGCGTTCCGGTAGGCGAGCGTGCCGGCCTCGAGCTGGGTCGAAGCGGGGGCGGTGTCGGCGGTCGGGGATGAAGCGGCAGTGTGCGCCATGCGGATGGGCCGGGGGTGCGGGTTGGCGATGTCGTGATGCTAGGTTGTCGCGACGCTGCGGGTCCAATATATTCGAACGCTGTGATTGATATCGAAGAGATATGAATGGAGCTGCGACATCTGCGCTACTTCGTGGCCGTTGCCGAAGAACTGAACTTCACCCGTGCCGCGGCGCGCCTCCACATCGGGCAGCCGCCGTTGTCGATCCAGATCCGGGCGCTGGAAGAGGAGATTGGCGCCCGGCTGTTCGACCGGAACCAGCGCCGGGTGAGCCTGACGCTGGCGGGCGAACGGCTGCTGCTGCATGCGCGCGGGGTGCTGTCTGCGGTCGAGGCGGCCGTGATCGACACGCAGCGCGCGGCGCGCGGGGAGCTGGGAGAGCTTCGCGTCGGCTTCACGTCCTCGCTGCCGTTCACCGATCTGCTGCCCGATGCGCTGCAGGCCTATCGCCGGCGCTATCCGGGTGTCCGCCTCCAGTTGCGCGAGATGTTCACCCCGCGCCAGTTCGAGGCGATCGCCGGTGGCGAGCTCGATGTCGGCTTCGTGCGCCTTCAGACCGACGCCGCGCCGCGTGGGATCGTGGTGCGCGAGATCGCGCGCAATCCGCTGCGACTCGTGGTGAATGCCGCACACCGGCTGGCGGGTGCCGCGTCGGTGTCCTTCCGCGACCTGGTGGATGAGGACTTCGTCAGCTTTCCGCCGGATCTCGGCACCGATCTGCCCGAGGTGCTGCGCCGGCTGTGCCTGGAGGCCGGTTTCGAGCCGCGCATCGTGCAGACCGCGCGCGAGGCAACGACGCAGATCGGGCTGGTCGCGGCAGGGCTGGGCGTCGCCCTGCTGCCCGCGCCGCTCGAATCGGTGCGCATGCCGCGTGTGCGCTACGTGCCGCTGCAGGAGGCGGATGCGCAGTTCCGCATGGCGATCGCGGTGGCTGCGCAGTCGACGTCGCCCCTCGTGGCCGGGTTTCTGGAAAGCGTCGAGCGGATCCGCGACGGCGCCGCGTGAGCTTGCTGCGGCGGGGGGCTCAGTGGGCGAAGAAGCGTTGCCGCGCCTCGTCTGGCAGTTCCATGCCCGTGTGGCGGGCGCGCAGCAGCAACTCCCAGTAGTAGCGATAGGAGGCGCGGTCGTGCAGGCGACCCTTGTGCTGTATGGGTCCCCAGGCGGTGTCCTGCGCGGCGATCAGGATCTCGGCGGCTTCCGCCACTTCCGAGAAGTCGGGCTGCATCGCGGCAATGATCGGCAGGATCTGGTTCGGATGGATGCTCCACATGCGCAGGTAGCCGAATTCGCGCCGCGCACGCTCGGCGTCGTGGCGAATCACGGCGACGTCCTGCAACTCGGTGGTGACGTTGTGCGAGGGCACCACGCCGTTGGCGAGTGCGGCGGCGGCGATGTCGGTCTTGGCGCGCACGATCAGCGGATGTTCGAATTGCCCTGGACTCTTCATGGCGCTGCCGGGAATCGCGCCGTGGTGGCCGGAGACGAAGTCCATCAGGCCGAAGTCGAGCGACTCGACCCCGTCGAGCGCGGCGATCTCCCAGGCCTCGCGCAGCGCGCCGTGGGTCTCGATCAGCACGTGAACCGGCAGCGTGCGCCTGGTGGCGAAGGCGGCCTCGATCCGGCGCAGTTCGGCGATCTGGGTCGCTGCGTCGGCGCAGGAGCGCACCTTGGGCAGCGTGACGAAGGCCAGCCGCTTGCCGGCGCCGCCGACGAGGATCTCGAGGTCCTGCACCCAGTGCGGATGCGTGATGTCGTGGATGCGAGCGCCCACACGGCCGAAATGGTTCTCCGCGCCATTGACGATGTCGACCACCATGCGCGCGTGTTCGGCCTCGGCGCCCGCCCGGGCGCCGTCCTCGCAGTCGCAGGTGATGTCGAACACCGGGCCGAGTTCCTGCTGCAGCTTGAGCGCCTTCAGCATCAGTTTCTCGGCGCCCGCATAGTGGTCGACCGCGGGCAGGGCGGGGAAGGGCTTTTCGCCGGCGAACAGGACATCGGCAGGGTGCAGGTGCATGAGGGATTCCTTGATGGGCACCGCCGGGGGCGGGGCAGGAAACAAAAAGGCCACGGGATTTTACCCCCGTGGCCTCTCGCGAAGGCGGCTCGACGCCGCGCTTGCGTCGCTTACTTCAGCATGTCGGCAACGGCCGCGCGCTCTTCCTCGAGTTCCTTCAGGGTGTTGGCGATCTTGCCCTTGGAGTACTCGTCGATTTCCAGGCCCTGGATGATCTTGAACTCGCCGTTCTTGCATTCGCACGGGAAGCCGAACACCACGCCTTCGGGGATGCCGTAGGAGCCGTCGGAGGGCACGCCCATGGTGACCCAGTCGTCGGAGCCGAGGGCCCAGTCGCGCATGTGGTCGATGGCAGCGTTGGCGGCCGAGGCGGCCGAGGACAGGCCGCGGGCTTCGATGATGGCGGCGCCGCGCTTGCCGACGGTCGGCAGGAACACGTCGTTGTTCCAGGCGTGGTCGTTGATCAGCGCCTTGACCGAGTCACCGTTCGAGGTGCAGAAGCGGTAGTCGGCGTACATCGAGGGCGAGTGGTTGCCCCACACGACCATCTTCTTCAGGCTCGACACCGGGCGGCCGGCTTTCTGGGCCAGCTGCGTCAGGGCGCGGTTGTGGTCCAGGCGCAGCATGCCGTGGTAGTTGGCCGGGTTGGTGCGGCCCACCTTGATGGCGGCAGCGCGGGCGATGTAGGCGTTGGTGTTGCAGGGGTTGCCCACGACCAGCACCTTGACGTTCTCGTTGGCGTTCTCGGCGATTGCCTTGCCCTGAACGGTGAAGATGGCGCCGTTGGCGGTCAGCAGGTCGGCACGCTCCATGCCGGGGCCGCGCGGACGGGCACCGACCAGCAGGCAGTAGTTGGCGTCCTTGAAGGCGACGTTCGGGTCGTCGGTGGCGACCATGCCGGCCAGCAGCGGGAAGGCGCAGTCGTCCAGTTCCATCATCACGCCCTTCACCGCCTTCTGGGCCTGGGGCAGATCGAGCAACTGCAGGATCACGGGCTGGTCCTTGCCCAGCATTTCGCCACTGGCGATGCGGAACAGCAGGCTGTAGCCGATCTGGCCGGCTGCGCCGGTGACTGCAACGCGGACGGGGGCTTTGCTCATGTGGATACTCCCTCTAAAAAGACGGTCGGTGATGTCGGTATCGAGAATTCGACGCTCGGGTGCGCGCTGTGGAACCGGCGGCGAATTCCACCGTTTCCTGACTCGTGGCACGTGCATCTCGGGCGCGGAGATACTAAGATCATTCAGGTACGGTGTCAAATCATGGCTTATATCTTATATAAGACATAAGACACTGCGTGGACGATTCCGGATTTTTGTGATCAAATGGCGCGCATGTCACAGGAAGCCCCCACTTTCAGCCCGCTCTACCGGCAGATCAAGGCCTTGATTCTTCAGGCGCTTGAGTCCGGCGAGTGGCGTCCTGGTCAGGCGATTCCGAGCGAGCAGGAACTGGCGAGCCGCTTCAGTGTTTCGCAGGGAACCGTTCGCAAAGCGATCGACGAGATGGCCGCTGAGAACCTGCTTGTGCGCAAGCAGGGCAAGGGCACTTATGTGGCCTCGCACAACGATCCGAGAGCCTTGTTCCGCTTCCTTCGCCTCGTGCCGATGGATGGAGATCTGTCCCATCCGCAGAGCGTGCCGCTCGACTGCTGGCGGGCAAAGGCGGGGCAGGAGGCGTCGCGCATGCTCGGGATCGAGCTTGGTGCGCCCATCATCATCGTTCGGCGTCTGCTCAAGTTTGCCAACAAGCCGGTGGTCATCGACGAGATCTATCTTTCGGGCGAGATCTTCCAGGGTTTGACTGCCGAAGTCCTGCAGGGCTGGAGTGGATCGCTGTACAGCCTGTTCGAGACCCGCTTCGGGCTGCGGATGATCCGCGCGCAGGAGCGTATCCGCGCCGTGGCCGCCGACCGCAACGCGAGCGAGGCGCTCAAGGTGGCGGAAGGTACGCCGCTGCTGTCGGTCGAGCGCGTCACCTATACCTACGGCGACAAGCCGGTGGAGTGGCGCCGCGGGCTGTATTCGACGGCCGAGCACTTTTATCTGAACGAGTTGAGTTGACGTAATGGTGCGCTGCGAGACGGCGCTATAATTACGAATTACGTATAACGCCGTACGTAATTTTGAAAGTCCGCGGCGAATCTTTCGTCGTGCATGCAGAGGGGAGTCTTCATGTCAGATGTGACTGTGCGCAAACCGAGGCCGAAGCACCTGGCCTTGAACCAGATCCGGCTGCCGCTGCCGGGTATCGTGTCGATCCTTCACCGGATCAGCGGGGCAGGCCTGTTCCTGTTGCTGCCCTTCCTGTTGTTCCTGCTCGATCGCAGCCTTGGCTCGCCCGAGACCTTCGAGACCTTCAGCGCGGTGGTCGGCCATCCGCTGGTCAAGCTGCTTCTCATCGGTCTGCTGTGGGCCTACCTGCACCACTTCTGTGCCGGCATCCGCTTCCTGCTGCTCGACATGCACAAGGGGCTGGAGCTCGAAGCGGCTCGCAACTCCTCGCGCATCGTTCTGGTCGTGAGCATCGTGCTTACCGTCATCATCGGGGTGAAACTATGGTGAAGCGTCAACCTGTCGGCGCGCACTACGGTCTGAAGGACTGGATTGCGCAGCGTGCCACTGCGGTCTTCATGGCCATCTATACGATCATCTTCGCGGTCTGTGCGCTGGCGCTGCCGGAGTTCAGCTACGAAGCCTGGTCCGGGCTGTTCTCCGCCGGCCTGTTCCGGTTCCTGAGCTTCCTGTTCTTCCTGTCGCTGTTCTACCACGCCTGGATCGGCGTGCGTGATATCTGGATGGACTACGTCAAGCCGACCGGTGTGCGCCTGGCGCTGCACCTCGTCACTCTCTTCCTGCTCGTCGGCTACGCCGGCTGGGCGGCCCAGATTCTTTGGAGGCTGTAAGCGTGAACGTCGCAAAGCGTACCTTTGATGCGGTCATCGTCGGCGCGGGTGGTGCTGGCCTGCGTGCGGCCCTGCAACTGTCCGAATCCGGTCTCAAGACCGCAGTGCTGACCAAGGTCTTCCCGACGCGTTCGCATACCGTCGCAGCCCAGGGCGGCGTCGCCGCCTCGCTCGGCAACTCGACCGAGGATAACTGGCACTGGCACATGTACGACACCGTGAAGGGTTCGGACTGGCTGGGTGACCAGGATGCCATCGAGTTCATGTGCAAGAAGGCGAACGAAGTCGTCGTCGAGCTGGAACACTACGGCATGCCTTTCGATCGCACCGACAATGGCAAGATCTATCAGCGCCCGTTCGGTGGTCACTCGATGAACTACGGCCAGGCGCCGGTGATGCGCTCCTGTGCGGCTGCCGACCGTACCGGTCACGCCATGCTGCATGCGCTCTACCAGCGCAACGTTCGCGCGAACACGCAGTTCTTCGTCGAATGGATGGCGCTGGACCTGATCCGCAACGCCGATGGCGATGTGCTCGGCGTGACCGCGATGGAGATGGAGACCGGCGAGGTCTCGATCTTCCACGCCAAGGCCACCATCTTCGCGACCGGCGGCGCCGGCCGTATCTACTACTCCTCGACCAACGCCTTCATCAACACCGGTGACGGCGTGGGCATGGCGGCGCGTGCCGGCATTCCGCTGGAAGACATGGAGTTCTGGCAGTTCCACCCGACTGGCGTGGCCGGTGCGGGCGTACTGATCACCGAAGGTGTCCGTGGCGAAGGCGGCATCCTGCGCAACGCCTCGGGCGAGCGTTTCATGGAGCGCTACGCGCCCAACCTGAAGGATCTGGCCTCGCGCGACGTCGTCTCGCGCGCGATGACCACCGAGATCAATGAGGGTCGCGGTGCCGGTCCGGACAAGGATCACGTTCTGCTGGACATCACCCACCTGTCGCCCGACACGATCATGAAGCGCCTGCCGGGCATTCGCGAGATCGCGATCCAGTTCGCCGGCGTCGATCCGATCAAGGCGCCAATCCCGGTCGTGCCGACCTGCCACTACCAGATGGGCGGTATTCCGACCAACTACAAGGGCCAGGTCGTGGTGCCGAAGGACGGCAATCCGAACACGCCGGTCCAGGGTTTCTACGCCGCTGGCGAATGCGCCTGCGCCTCGGTCCACGGCGCGAACCGCCTCGGCACGAACTCGCTGCTCGACCTGCTGGTGTTCGGCAAGTCGGCGGGTGAGACCGTGGTCGAGGACTTCAAGTCGGGTCAGCTGACCCTCAAGCCGCTGCCCGAGAACGCGGCCGATGTCTCCCTGGCTCGCCTCGCGCGCCTGGAGTCGCAGACCAACGGCGAGAGCGTGTTCGACGTCGGCATGGAAATGCGCCGCACGATGCAGAAGCACGCCGGCGTGTTCCGTTTCGACCAGCTGTTGAAGGAAGGCGTGCAGAAGATCGGCGAGGTGGCCGAGCGTGCCAAGCGCACCGAGATCAAGGACAAGTCCAAGGTCTGGAACGTGGCCCGCATGGAAGCGCTGGAACTGGACAACCTGATTGAAGTCGCTCGCGCCACGATGGTGTCGGCCGAGGCCCGCAAGGAGTCGCGTGGTGCTCACGTGCGCGACGACGCGCCGGATACGCCGGAGAATCCGAACGGTCGCGATGACGCCAACTGGCTCAAGCACACCCTGTGGTACAGCGAAGGCAACCGTCTGGATTACAAGCCGGTCAACCTGAAGCCACTGTCCGACGACGTCGAGCCGATCGCGCTCGCCAAGCGCACTTATTGATCAGCGTGATGAGCGCACGGGAGAAACACACATGACCAAGCGTACCGTTCAATTCAAGATCTACCGCTACGATCCGGACAAGGACGAGAAGCCCTACATGCAGGACATCTCGGTCGAGCTCGAGGCCTCCGACAAGAAGCTGCTCGATGCGATCGTCCGCCTGCGCGCAAAGGACGATTCGCTGTCCTTCCGTCGCTCATGCCGCGAAGGCGTGTGCGGTTCGGACGCGATGAACATCAATGGCAAGAACGGGCTGGCCTGCCTGACCGACATCGACAGCCTGCAGCAGCCGATCACGCTGCGTCCGCTGCCGGGTCTGCCGGTCATCCGCGACCTGATCGTCGACATGACGCAGTTCTTCAAGCAGTACCACTCGATCAAGCCCTATCTGGTCAACAACGACCCGACCCCCGAGCGCGAGCGCCTGCAGTCGCCGGAAGACCGCGAGGAGTTGAACGGCCTGTACGAGTGCATCCTGTGCGCGTGCTGCTCGACGTCCTGCCCGTCGTTCTGGTGGAACCCGGACAAGTTCGTCGGCCCGGCCGGTCTGCTTGCCGCATACCGCTTCCTCGCCGACACGCGCGACCAGGACACGAACGCGCGCCTCGACAACCTCGAGGACCCGTACCGTCTGTTCCGTTGCCATTCCATCATGAACTGCGTCGACGTCTGTCCGAAGGGTCTGAACCCGACCCGCGCGATCGGCAAGATCAAGGACATGATGGTTCGGCGTGCGGTATAAGGGCGAGACGGACCTATGAGCATCAATAGGGGGCGTGTGCGCTGGCAGTGCCGCAGGGCTTTGCTGGAGCTTGATCTCGTGTTCACGCGCTTCCTCGAGCGGCATTTCGATCGTCTCACCGACGATCAGCTGGCGGATCTGGATGACCTGCTGCGCTGCGACGACTACGACATCTGGGCGATGGTCAATGGCAGCAAGGCGTGCGAGGTGGACCGCTGGAAGGAGATGGTCGGCCTGCTGCGTCAGACTTGACGCGGCAGGTACGGCTGCAACACGACAAGCAGTTAAACCGGCAAGTAGAAGGGACGATCTATGAGCACTGAACGCACGGCAACGCTAACCGTCGATGGCAAGACCGTCGAATTCCCGGTGATGACCGGCACCCATGGTCAGGATGTGATCGACATCCGTACCCTGGGCGGCAAGACTGGTCTGTTCACCTACGATTCGGGCTTCCTGTCAACTGCGAGCTGCAAGTCGAAAATCACCTTCATCGACGGCGACAAGGGCGAGCTGCTCTATCGCGGTTATCCGATCGAGCAGCTGGCCGAGAAGTGCAACTTCCTCGAGGTCGCCTATCTGCTCAAGAATGGCGAGCTGCCCAATCAGTCGCAGAAGGTCGAGTTCGAGGATCTGATCAAGCGGCATTCGATGCTGCACGACCAGATGACGAAGTTCTACTCGGGCTTCCGTCGCGACGCACATCCGATGGCAGTCATGGTCGGTGTCGTGGGTGCCCTGTCGGCCTTCTACCACGAGGCGATGGATTTCTCCGACGCCGAGCACCGCAGCGTGTCGATCAACCGCCTGATCGCCAAGCTGCCGACCATCGTTGCGATGGCCTACAAGTACAACAAGGGCGAGCCCTTCATGTACCCGCGCAACGATCTCGACTACACCGCCAACTTCATGCACATGATGTTCGGCACCCCGTGCGAGAAGTACGAGCCGAACCCGGTGCTGGTGCGTGCGCTGGACGTGATCTTCACGCTGCATGCCGACCACGAGCAGAACGCCTCGACCTCGACCGTCCGCCTGGCTGGTTCGTCGGGTGCCAACCCCTTCGCCTGCATTTCGGCCGGTATCGCCTGCCTGTGGGGGCCGGCGCACGGCGGTGCGAACGAAGCCTGCCTGAACATGCTCGAGGAAATCGGCGACGTGTCGCGCGTGGGCGAATACATCAAGCGTGCCAAGGACAAGAACGACAGCTTCAAGCTGATGGGCTTCGGCCACCGCGTGTACAAGAACTTCGATCCGCGCGCCAAGCTGATGGGCAAGGTGTGCGCCGACGTGCTGGGCGAACTGGGCCTCGAGAATGACCGCCTGTTCAAGCTCGCCAAGGAACTCGAGCGCATCGCGCTGGAAGACGAGTACTTCGTGGAGAAGAAGCTCTACCCGAACGTCGACTTCTACTCAGGCATCGTCCAGAAGGCCCTGGGTATCCCGACCTCCATGTTCACCTGCATCTTCGCGCTGGCGCGCACGGTGGGCTGGATCACCCAGTGGGAAGAAATGATCACCGATCCGGAATACAAGATCGGCCGTCCGCGTCAGCTCTATATCGGTGCTACGCGACGCGACGTTCCGGCGATGGAACAACGTCCGTAAGAGACGATGGAGAGGGGAGGGAGTTTCCGCCGACTCTGACGAAAACGGGGTGGCTGCGCCTGCGCGGTCATCCCGTTTTTCCTTAAGGGATCGGATCCAGGTTTCTCCGACCACCGTAATACCCGTAAGCAGGGCAACAGAAAACACAGGTGGCTTTCATCATGATGAAGCAACTCGAACAGACATCGCATTTGTTCGGCGCGAACGCGCCGTTCATTGAAGAGCAATACGAGAATTACCTCGCCGATCCGGCCTCGGTGTCGGAAGAATGGCGTGCCTATTTCGACCAGCTGCAGAACCAGGCGGGTGCCGCCGCGCGCGATGTCGCGCACGGTCCGGTCATCGCCGCCTTCGAGCAGATGGCCAAGCGCGGACCGGTCCGCACCGTCGTCTCCGGCGGCGGCGAGGACAAGCAGCAGGTTTCGGTGCTGCAGCTGATCAACGCCTATCGTTTCCTCGGTAACCGCTGGGCCAACCTCGACCCCCTGAAGCGCACCGAGCGTCCGCAGATCGCCGAGCTCGAGCCGTCCTACTACGGCTTCACCGAGGCCGATCTGTCGAAGAGCTTCAACGTCGGCTCCTTCCACGGCTTCTCGACCGAGCATGCCAGCCTGCGCGAGATCCTCGAGGCGCTGCGCCAGACCTACTGCGGCTCGATCGGCGCCGAGTACATGTACATGACCGACATCGGTCAGAAGCGCTGGATCCAGAGCCGCCTCGAGAGCGTGCGTGGCACGCCCAAGTTCTCGGCGGAGATGAAGAAGCGCATCCTCGAACGCACCACCGCGGCCGAGACCCTCGAGCGCTACCTGCACACCAAGTACGTCGGCCAGAAGCGCTTCTCGCTCGAAGGCGGCGAATCGGCCATCGTGGCGATGGACGAACTGATCCGCGTCGGCGGCAGCCTCGGCGTCAGTGAGACGGTGATCGGCATGGCCCACCGCGGCCGCCTCAACGTGCTGGTCAACACGCTCGGCAAGTCGCCGTCGATGCTCTTCTCCGAGTTCGAAGGCAAGGCCGCGGCCGACCTGAGCGCCGGCGACGTGAAGTACCACATGGGCTTCTCGAGCGACGTGATGACCCCGGGCGGTCCGATGCACCTGACCCTCGCGTTCAACCCCTCGCACCTGGAGATCATCAACCCGGTAGTCGCCGGTTCGGTGTATGCGCGCCAGGTGCGTCGCAAGGATGCGAGCAAGACCCAGGTGTTGCCGGTGCTCATCCACGGCGATGCGGCGGTCGCCGGCCAGGGCGTCAACCAGGAAATGCTGAACTTCTCGCAGACCCGCGGCTACGGCACGGGCGGCGCGGTTCACATCGTCATCAACAACCAGATCGGCTTCACCACATCCGATCCGCGCGACTACCGCTCCTCGCTGTACTGCACCGACATCTTCAAGATGGTCGAGGCGCCGATCTTCCACGTGAATGGCGACGACCCCGAGGCGGTTGCCTTCGTCACGGCGCTGGCCGTCGAGTTCCGCCAGGAATTCAAGAAGGATGTCGTCATCGATATCGTCTGCTTCCGCAAGCTCGGCCACAACGAGCAGGACGAGCCGATGGTCACGCAGCCGCTGATGTACCGCAAGGTGCAGCAGCATCCGGGCACACGCAAGCTCTACGCCGACCGTCTGGTGGTGGAAGGCACCCTGAAGTCCGACGAGCCCGAGAAGATGATCGCGGACTACCGCGAGCACCTCGACCGCGGCGAACTGCTCTACAACCCGGTGCTGTCGGGCCACAACCGCCAGTACGCGGCTGACTGGACGCCGTACCTGAAGAAGTCCTACACCGACGAGTGCGACACCACGGTGCCGGTGCAGGAGGTCAAGCGCCTCGCCGGACGCCTGACCGATATCCCCGCGACCTTCGCGCTTCATTCGCGCGTCAAGAAGATCATCGAGGATCGCGCTGCGATGGGCCGCGGCGAACTGCCGCTGGACTGGGGCATGGGCGAGAACCTCGCCTACGCCAGCCTGCTGGCGCAGGGCTACGCGGTGCGCATCTCGGGTGAGGACGTGGGCCGTGGCACCTTCTTCCACCGTCACGCGGTGCTGCACGACCAGAAGCGTGAGCGCTGGGACGAGGGCAGCTACAAGCCGCTGGAACACATCCAGGATGGCCAGGCCGGCTTCCAACTCTTCGACTCCGTGCTGTCCGAGGAGGCCGTGCTGGCCTTCGAATACGGCTACTCGACCACCGAACCCGACGAACTCGTGGTCTGGGAGG
This sequence comes from Thauera humireducens, assembly GCF_001051995.2. Classification (NCBI taxonomy): domain Bacteria; kingdom Pseudomonadati; phylum Pseudomonadota; class Betaproteobacteria; order Rhodocyclales; family Zoogloeaceae; genus Thauera; species Thauera humireducens. The sequence goes on from NZ_CP014646.1 coordinate 702,226, forward strand.
CGCAGTTCGGCGACTTCGTGAACGGTGCCCAGGTCGTGATCGACCAGTTCATCAGTTCCGGCGAGGCCAAGTGGGGCCGCCTGTCGGGTCTGGTCATGATGCTGCCGCACGGCTACGAGGGCCAGGGTCCTGAGCACTCTTCGGCTCGTCCGGAGCGCTTCATGAACATGGCGGCCGAGAACAACTGGCAGATCTGCGTGCCGACCACCCCGGCCCAGATCTTCCACCTGCTGCGCCGCCAGATGATCCGCAAGCTGCGCAAGCCGCTGATCATCATCACGCCGAAGTCGCTGCTGCGTCACAAGGAGGCGATCTCGACCATCGACGAACTGGCGAACGGCCGCTTCCAGACCGTGATCCCGGAAGTCGAGAAGCTGGATCCGAAGAAGGTCAACCGCGTGGTCCTGTGCCAGGGCAAGATCTACTACGAACTGCTGGCTCACCGCCGCGAGAACAAGATCACCGACACCGCGCTGGTCCGCGTCGAGCAGCTCTATCCCTTCCCGGCGGACGACTTCGCCAAGGCGATCGAGCAGTTCCCGAACGCCAAGGAAGTGGTCTGGTGCCAGGAAGAGCCGCGCAACCAGGGTGCGTGGTACTGGCTCGCGTCGCGCCAGCACCTGGTCAACGTGCTCGGCACCAAGCGCAAGCTCCTGCTGGTCAGCCGTCCGGCAGCCGCGTCGCCGGCCGTGGGTTACTACGCCAAGCACAACCAGCAGCAGAAGGCCGTGATCGAACACGCTTTCGGTCCGATCCAGGAAACCACGCCGCAGTCCCCGAACTGACAGAACAACCAGGGAGAGAACTCCATGCTGATCGAAGTCAAAGTACCGCAGCTGTCCGAATCCGTCTCCGAAGCCACGCTGGTCGCGTGGCACAAGAAGGAAGGCGACGCCGTCTCGCGCGACGAGAACCTTATCGACATCGAGACCGACAAGGTCGTGCTCGAGACGCCGGCGCCTGCCGACGGCGTGCTGGTCAAGATCATCAAGGCCAACGGTGACACCGTGACCTCGGGTGAGCTGATCGCGCAGATCGACACCGAAGCCAAGGCCGCGGGCGCCTCGGCACCGGTGGCCGCGCCGGTGCAGGCCGTGACCCCGCCGCCGGCCGCTTTGGCCGCTGGCGCCGCCAGCCCCGCCGCACGCAAGATCCTCGACGAGAAGGGCATTGCCGCCGCCGATGTCGCCGGCTCGGGCCGTGGCGGTCGTGTCACCAAGGAAGACGCCGTCGCTGCCCAGCCCAAGGCGGCCGCTGCCGCGCCGGCCGTGATCGCGGCCGTTGGCGATCGTGCCGAAGAGCGCGTGCCGATGACCCGTCTGCGCGCCCGCATCGCCGAGCGCCTGATCCAGTCGAAGAACGAGAACGCCATCCTGACCACGTTCAACGAAGTGAACATGGCGCCGGTGATGGCCCTGCGCAAGCAGTACGGCGACAAGTTCGAGAAGGCGCACGGTGTCCGCCTGGGCTTCATGGGCTTCTTCGTCAAGGCCGCCGTGGCCGCGCTGAAGAAGTTCCCGATCCTGAACGCCTCGGTCGACGGCAGCGACATCGTCTACCATGGCTACATCGACATCGGCATCGCGGTCGGTTCGCCGCGTGGTCTGGTGGTGCCCATCCTGCGCAACGCCGAATCCATGTCGATCGCCGAGATCGAGCTCAAGATCGCCGAGTTCGGCCAGAAGGCCAAGGATGGCAAGCTGTCGCTGGAAGACCTGTCGGGTGGCACCTTCTCGATCTCCAACGGTGGCGTGTTCGGCTCGATGATGTCGACCCCGATCATCAACCCGCCGCAGTCGGCCATCCTGGGTATCCACGCCACCAAGGATCGCCCGGTGGTCGAGAACGGCCAGATCGTCATCCGCCCGATCAACTACCTGGCGATGTCCTACGACCACCGCATCATCGATGGTCGCGAGGCCGTGCTGGGTCTGGTGACGATGAAGGAAGCGCTGGAAGATCCGGCCCGCCTGATCCTCGACGTCTAAACGATCCGTGCCGGGGCGCGTTCCGTTGCAAGGCTGCGGCCTGCGCGACGGGGCTGCGCCCCGTTTTCCTGTTGGGAGAGATGAATGTCCAAAGAATTCGACGTCCTCGTCATCGGCGGCGGTCCCGGCGGCTATGTCGCGGCCATCCGCGCTGCGCAGCTCGGCTTCAAGACCGCCTGCTGCGAATCCAATCCCTATGCCGACCCCAAGGGTGAGCCGCGCCTCGGCGGCACCTGCCTGAACGTCGGCTGCATCCCGTCCAAGGCGCTGCTGCACACCTCGCACCTGTTCGAGGAAGCTGGCCACAGCTTCGAGAGCCAGGGCATCAGCGTGGGCACGCCGAAGATCGACGTCACGAAGATGGTCGCGCGCAAGAGCAGCATCGTCGACCAGCTCACCGGCGGCATCAAGGGCCTGTTCAAGAAGAACAAGGTCACGCTGCTGAATGGCCACGGTTCCTTCGCGGGCAAGGGCGATGCCGGCTGGCACGTCAAGGTCGGTGACGAGCTCGTCGTCGCCAAGCAGGTCATCGTGGCCACCGGTTCGTCGCCGCGCCACCTGCCGGGCATCCCCGTCGACAACAAGATCGTGTGCGACAACGTCGGCGCGCTGGACATCGACGCGGTGCCGAAGAAGCTCGCCGTGATCGGCGCCGGCGTCATCGGCCTGGAGATGGGCTCCGTGTGGCGCCGCGTGGGTGCGGAGGTGACCGTGCTCGAAGCGATGCCCGACTTCCTCGCCGCTGCAGACCAGGACGTGGCGAAGGAAGCGCTGAAGGTCTTCACGAAGCAGGGCCTGGCGATCAAGCTCGGCGTGCAGATCGGCGAGGTCAAGATCGGCAAGAAGGGCGTGACGATCGCCTACAAGGACAAGGACGGCGCGGACCAGAAGCTGGAAGCCGACCGCCTGATCGTGTCCGTCGGCCGCGTGCCCAACACCCAGGGTCTGAACCCTGAAGCGGTCGGCCTCAAGATCACCGAACGCGGCATGATCGAGGTCGATGACCACTGCCGCACCAACCTGCCCGGCGTGTGGGCGGTGGGCGACGTGGTGCGCGGCCCGATGCTGGCGCACAAGGCGATGGAAGAGGGCGTGATGGTCGCCGAGCTGATGGCGGGCCAGGCCGGCCACTGCAACTTCGACACCATCCCCTGGGTCATCTACACCAGCCCCGAGATCGCCTGGGTCGGCAAGACCGAGCAGCAGCTCAAGGCCGCCGGCGTGGCCTACAAGGTCGGCAAGATCCCCTTCCTGGCCAACGGCCGCGCGCTGGGCATGGGCGACCCGACCGGCTTCGTGAAGATGCTGGCCGACGCCAACACCGACCGCATTCTCGGCGTGCACATCATCGGCGCCAATGCTTCGGAGCTGATTTCCGAAGCGGTGGTGGCGATGGAGTTTGCCGGTTGCTCCGAAGACCTGGCGCGCATCTGCCATGCCCACCCGACCCTGTCGGAAGTGGTGCACGAAGCTGCGCTGGCCTGCGACAAGCGTCCGCTGCACTTCTGAACGGCGCCTGACCCGCACGGGGTGAGGGAGGAGGGGGCAACCCCTCTCGACTCACCCCGTTTTTCCGTCAACCCTTCTGTTTCTCGACGAGTCGTTTCGCACCATGCCCCATCGCATCCTCAACGTGGCCGAGCACGGCATGCTTGATGCCTACGAGGCCGAGCTCAAGGCCCGCGGCTTCACCGCCGATCCGGCGCAGCGCGCAGCGGCCAGCCGCCTGCAACGCCTCTACACCGAACTCATCGGCTTCAAGGCCGCGCGTCGCAGCAAGTTGCGCAAGATGTTCGCGCGTCCCGCCATGCCGCGCAGCGTCTACTTCTGGGGCGGCGTCGGGCGTGGCAAGAGCTTCCTGATGGACTGCTTCTTCAACTCGGTGCCCTACAAGCGCAAGCGCCGGGTGCATTTCCACGCCTTCATGCAGGAAGTGCAGAACGACCTCAAGAACCACAACCACGAACCCGATCCGCTGCAGAAGGTGGCCGACCGCATCGCGGCGGAGACTCGCCTGCTCTGTTTCGACGAGTTCCACGTCTCGGACATCGCCGACGCGATGATCCTCGGTCGCCTGCTCGAGGCGCTGTTCGCGCGCGGCGTGATCTTCGTCATGACCACGAACTACCCGCCGGATGGGCTCTACCCGAACGGCCTGATGCGGGTGAATTTCCTGCCGACGATCGAGTTCATCAAGAAGAGCTTCGACGTCATCGAGGTCGACGACGGCACCGACTACCGCCTGCGCACGCTGGAAGCGTTGGAGATCTACCTGGTGCCACACGACGCCGCGGCCGAGCGCAAGCTCGAGGATGACTTCGTCCGCCTCGCGGGCGGGGCCGGAGACACTGGCGAGATCGAGGTCCTGGAGCGCAGGCTGCCGGTGATCCGCAAGGCTGCAGGCGTGATCTGGTTCGACTTCGAGACGCTGTGTCGCGGCGCACGTTCGCAGAACGACTACCTCGAGATCGCACGCGAGCACCACACGCTGGTGCTGTCGAACGTACCGAAGATGCTGCCCGGCAACGCCGCCGAGGCGCGGCGCTTCACCTGGCTGATCGACGTGCTCTACGACCACCGCGTCAAGCTCATCGTCAGCGCCGAGGTGCCGGCTTACGAGTTGTATACCGAGGGGCAGAACGCCCACGAGTTCGTGCGCACCGTCAGCCGGCTGATCGAGATGCGTACGCGCGACTACCTGGCCGAGGCGCACCGGGTGGAGTGATCGACGCTCAATGCTGGCGCAGTGCGAGGACGCGGACGCTGTCGCTTTCGCGTACGAGCAGCGCCTGCAAGGTGACCGTCGCCACGCGATACTGCACGACCGCCTCGGCAAGGAAGGTGTCGCTGGTGACTCCAACCTGTTCGGGGTGCGGGAGTTCGACGCCTTCGGGCAAGCGCTCCGCCAGGGCCCTCAGTGTCGGGGCCGGTTCAGTCCTCAGCTGCTCGGCGATCGCCCGTGCCTGTGCGGGCGTCGCGCCGGGGAGGATTGCCGGCAGGATGATCGCCGGGGCGGTGTTGATGTTCACCGGCACGCGTAGCGGGGTCGGGACGGGCACTGACGGATACCGTGCGGCCTGAGTGCCGCCGCCGCCATCGCCACCCGCAGCCTGTCCGATCATGCCGTTCAGCGCTGCGTCAGCCGATGCGTCGGTGATCATCAGCTGGATGCGGCCGTCGGCGTGCAGCGCGGGCTGCTGCACCTGTGCCCAGGGCTCGCCGAGCCAGTCGATGCGGCTGTTCCGGGTGTCGGCTTCGAGCATCTGGCGGGCGAGGTCGAGCGCACTCAGTGCCAATTGGCGCGCCTGGACGAAGTCGTCGCGATCCGACGCGAGTTCGATGCGTGTGTCGAGCCGCGCCAGCATCGTGGCTGCAAGCGCCGAAACGACAGCGACCGCGAGTAGCGCGACGATGATCGCCGCGCCTCGCGGTCGTTCGAGGCGCCACCCCTTACGGGGTGGCCTGCGCAGGGGCGGCATCAGGTACCGATGATGCCGCCGTCCTTCTTGGTCACGACGACGGTCGCCGAGCGCGGACGGCCACCGCTCGCTTCCGGCCACTGGCTGAAGGCCAGCGGATTCTGCGAGATGAACTGATCCATCGACATGCCCGCCGTCGGCGTCGGGGAGTTCGGGTGGCCGCTGGCTTCGCCGGGGTGCTGGACGTTGATGAACATCGTCTTGCCGTCCGGGGTGAAGGTCAGGCCGGTGATCTCGCAACCCGACGGGCCCACCAGGAAGCGCTTGATCTCACCCGAGACCGGGTCGGCACACAGCATCTGGTTGTTGCCCTGGCCGGCGTAGACGCCGGTGTTGCTGTAGTTGCCGTCGGTCTGGATCCACAGGCGGCCGTCAGCGTCGAAACCAATGCCGTCCGGGCTGTTGAAGGTGTTGTCGGCGGTGATGGCAGCCGAGCCCGAACGCAGGTCGCTGCGGTCCGGATAGGCGATCGGGTTGCCGGCGACAACGAACAGGTCCCATTCGAAGCTGGTCGCGGCGGCATCGCTGCCCGCCTCGCGCCAACGGATGATCTGGCCGTAGCGGTTCTGCGCACGCGGGTTGGCATCGTCGGTGACGGTACGGCTGCTGTTGTTGGTCAGCGTGCAGTAGACCTCGTTGGTGCCAGGATGGACCGTAATCCACTCCGGACGGTCCATCTTGGTCGCACCGACCGCATCCGCAGCCAGACGGGTCTTGATCAGCACTTCGGCTTGATCGGCGAAGCGGCCGTCGGCAGCCAGCACCGGGTTCGCCTGCTTGTCGAGCAGGATCCACTGACCATCGCCCATGAAGTCACCGCTGGCCGCGCCATCGCTGAACTTCGCGACGTAGAGCTTGCCGTTGTCGAGCAGGCGGCGGTTCGCTGCGTCCTTGCCCGGCACGAAGCGGCCATCCGATACGAACTTGTAGATGTAGTCGTTGACCTGATCATCACCCATGTACACCACGACGCGGCGGTCAGCGGTGAAGGCGTAGGCACAGTTTTCGTGCTTGAATCGGCCGAGTGCGGTGCGCTTGACCGGCATCGAGGACGGATCGAACGGGTCGATTTCGACGATCCAGCCGAAACGGTTCGACTCGTTCGGTTCCTTGACGTAGTCGAAGCGTTCGTCGAACTCTTCCCAGCGATATCCGGTGCCGCGGGCGCTGATGCCGTAGCGGCGCATCACGTCGTCGCGGCTGTCAGCGGCGCTGGTGGTGCCGAAGTAGCCGTTGAAGTTCTCTTCACAGGTGAGGTAGGTGCCCCAGGGCGTGAAGCCGTTGGCACAGTTGTTCAGCGTGCCGAGCACGCGCTTGCCGCTGGGGTCGGCCTTGGTGCGCATGAGGCTGTGACCGGCCGCCGGCCCGCTGATCTGCATCGGCGTGTTGCCGGTGATGCGGCGGTTGTACTTCGAGTTGCGGACGATGTCCCACTTGCCCTTGTGCTGGCGCACGTGCAGCACCGAGGCGCCGTGGGCGTTTTGTGCCTTGAGGACCTTGTCGGCGGTCCACGGGGTCATGAACTCGGCACCGAACAGGTACTCGTAGTTGGTGTACTCGTGGTTCATGACCAGCAGGCCTTCCTTGGCCGACTTGCCGTTCAGCGGGAAGAAGTGCATGCCGTCGTGGTTGTCACCGATCTGGCGGCCCTGATCAGCGCCGGTGTTGGTGCCGTCCGGGCGCCAGGCCGGCGAGTCGGCGAACAGCGGGTCACCCCAGCGCGCGAAGATCTGCGCCTGATAGCCCTCGGGGACGACGATGGTATCGGCGCTCGAGGTGCCAATCGGGGTGAAGCCGATGCGCGGACCTTTTTTCGGACCGTGACCGCGGCCATGATCCATGTGCTGGTGGGCATGCTTGCCAGCCTGGGCAAAAAGCGGTGCGGCCAGGAAGGCGGCGGCACCAAGGCCCAAGCCGGATTTGAGGAAGCCGCGGCGCGACACGGTGCGGTCGACGATCTGCTGGAAATGTTCGTTGTCGGACAGGTTGCTCGGCAGGTCGTCCTGGTCGAAATGGCTCATCTACATGCTCCGTTGAGGGGGATGGCAGGGAGCGTGTATTCTCATAAGGCCAGATTGCGCATGAATGAAAGCGGTATTGCGTCAATATTTACCGAAATCAGATTTGGCGCAGCTGCCATAAATCGGCAAAACCGCGGTGGATGTGGCGTCAGCTGCCCCTGAGCCGGAGTCGTCCGCGCACCGTATCCGGCCCGTCGTGCGTCCGCAGGGCGAGGTCGAGGGGCTCGACGCCATGGATCGCCTGCGCTTCGGCCAGCCATTCGAGTGCAGCCTGGGCTTCTCCAAGACCTTCGAAGCGGACCTGCTCAGGGTGTTCGCCGTCCGCCTCCCTCTCGAGCGCCAGATTCAGTCCCCGCGCGGCAGCGAGTGCGGAGAGGGCCGCGATTGCAGCGGATTCGGTGTCGGCAGCCTCGGCCGGAGCGGGGCGGGATATCAGCCGGGTGATCTCGGTCGCTGCGTTTGCAACGACGTGCTGGCGTGCCTGTGCGCGGGGCAGGGCGTCGCGGAGACGTGCATGCTCGCGCGCCAGCGCTTCGCCGAGGCTGATCAGCCCGAGTGCCGCCAGCGCTGCAAGTGCCTGTATGACGAGACGCCGTTCGCGCGGCGAGAAGTCCAGCCAGCGGACCTGCAAGCGGTCAATGGCCGGGCGAAGGGGAGACAGGAATTGACGTGCGAGCTTCATGCTCATCGTCCTTCTTCAGCAGCAGATGCAATCTCGACGTCGGGTGCGAGCAGCGTGCGCAGGCGATCGATCTCCCGGGCGTCTGCGCCGGCAAGTGCGAGCGACAGCGTGCCTTCGCGGTAGTCCAGCGCCACGATGGACGCCGCTGGCGCTTCTGCGCGGACGGCGGCGAACTGATCGAGACGGAACAGCAGGCCGTCGCGGGTGACGGCGCCGCTTCGCTGGCGCAGGTGGTCGAGCTGTCGGTTCAGCTGCGACTCCGGCATGACCATTGGGGTGCCGGGCAGGGCGGTGGAGAACCGGGTCGCGATGTCCTCCTCCAGCACCGCTACCGCGGCGCGCATGCGCAGGATGTCCGCCACGGTGACAGCGGCGAGCACGATCATCGCACCGGCTGCGACCGCCAGCGGGCGCCGATGGCGCCCGGCGCGCCGGGCGCCATCGGCGCCCGTGGCGAAATCGCCATGCAGCAGGTTAGCCGCCAAAACCTGGCGAGCTGTGCGCTCGTCGGGATGACCCGGGATGGCGGAACTCCACCACGCGTAAGGACGGTGCGTTACCGTAGCCTGCGCGCCGAGCGCGTCCGCGAGCCCTGCGGCGAGCGAACGGCAGGCGGGGTCGGCCCGCAGTTCGACACGCGCCGGCTTGGATGTCGCGGGCAGCAGGTCACCGATCATGTCTCCGAGGAAGGCGCTCAGGTCGGCGAGATCGTCGCGCAGCACGATGGGCATACCGCCAGCGTGGCGCAGCAGGGCCGCTCCGGGGCGCAGGCGGAGCTGGAGGTCGGATTCGCCCGCTGGACCAGTTGGGGCGATGCCCTGCAGCTCGCTCAGCACCTGGCGTGGGTGCCGCCCCGCCGCATGCAGTTCGCCGATTACCGTGCGCAGGCGCGCCTGTGCGGTCACGATCAGCTCGGCCTGGGTGCCGGTTGCCTCGTTTTGCCGATCGACGACCGTGATGTGCTGGGCCTGTGGTGCTTCGAGCAGGGCATCCTCCAGCGCATAGGCGATGACCCGCGGGTCGAACGCCGCGCCCCCGAGGGGTAGCGTGACGCGATGCCAGCTACTCTGGCTCGCGCCCAGGATGACGACGAGCGGCACGTCCTGCGGCCACTCCGCCAACGGACCGGTGCCTTGCGCGTGGATCACGCCTGCATCGTCGGCAAGCACCCAGGGCGCAGCCGGTTCGTGGGGCCAGTGCTCGTCGATCAGCACGCAGAGCGTCTGTCGTGGTGGAGGCGAGGTACGCATCTTTGGTGAGTGGTGAGGAAGTGACGGGAGATGGAGAAGGCAATGGGCGATGTGGAGGCGTTCAGCGCAGCGCCACGAGGCGGACGAGCGTGCCGATGCCGCTTACCTCGAGGCGGATCTCGACCGCATCGGGCCGTTGGGACGGGTCGCCGTCGCCCGGGGGCCAGGCCGCTAGCCAGCGGCCGTCATGCATGAAACGCCATGCCAGGTGATCGATGTTTTCCAGCAGCACCTCGTCGGTAGCAGGGGCGGTGCCCTGGCGCGATCGCAGCAGGCGCCCTCCGTCGTGGCGCAGGGCGACGGCCAGCCGTTGCGGTGGCTCGCCGTCGTCGATCAGCATCTGCAGGTTCTGCCCACCACGCTGTTCCTGTACGCGCAGGGCGGCCATGCCGGGCGGCAACAGGGCGAGGCGGAGGAGGTCGGTCTCGATTCGGTGGGTGGCGTATTCCAGATCGCGCCAGCGCGCATGTTGAGCTGCGAGCTGCAGTTCGAGACTGCTCATCCGGTCGATCGCGCGAAAGCTCAGGGTGCCCAGGATGGCGAACACGGCGATCGCGACCAGCAGCTCGACGAGCGTCAGGCCTTCTGTCGCGTGGCGGCATATTCGCGCAGGAACGGGGCGGCGCATCGGCGGCGTCAGCGTTGTACCAGCACGTGGCCGCCGAGGCGCGCACGCGGGCGTCCGTCGTCGTCACGGACGACGATGTCCACGGCACGCCACGCCGGCTGCGCGGTCTGCGCGACGGTCTGCTCCCAAAGGAATCGGTAGCGGCCCTGAACGGCCTCGCCGCTGCTGTGGCCAGGCGCGGGCGGGGCGGGCTGGACGCGCAACTCGACGAGCCGGTTCTGCGCCACCCAGCGCGCCAGCGTGCGCTGCGCCAGCGCTTCGCCGGTGTCGATCGCCTGCGTGCCAGCGCGCACCGCCGCGCTCAGCGCGACGGCGACGATCGCGAGTGCGATCAGGTTCTCGAGCAGGCTGAACCCGCGTGTTGCCGCAGTCATGGTCCCGTCCCCCCGGCCAGCCGTTCCACCCGCCCGTCGCGGCCACCGAGTGCCGCGTGCCAGCCCGAGCCATCGGTGAGCTCGAGCCGGAATGTCGTTTGCGCAGGACCGAATACGAGCAGGGCCTGGTAGTTAGCGGCGCGTCCCTCGACTTCGAGTGCCGACCAGCGCAGCGCGTCGGGCAATCTGCGCTCGGCCAGCACGCTGCTGTCGGCCACTGGCTGCCAGCCGCCTCCTGTGGTGTCGCGTGCGAGGAAGCGGTAACCGTCCGGTGTGCGCTCGAACGCTACCGGTTGGCCCCGTACCCAGGCGCGTTCGGCGGCGAAGGCCAGACGCATGCGCAGCACGTCGACTGCACGGTCGCGATCGCGCGATTGCAGTGCGTCAAGGCTCATCGACAGTCCTTGTGCCAGCATCGCCAGCAGGCTCAGCACGACCATCACCTCGATCAGCGTGAAGCCGCGAGGCGTCTTGGTCCCGCGGATCGGGCTCAGAGCTTCCACGAGCCGATGTCGGCGTCGGCACCTTCGCCCCCCGGCTTGCCATCGGCGCCGAAGCTGAAGACGTCGATCTCGCCATTCACGCCGGGGTTCAGGTACTGGTAAGGCGCGCCCCAGGGGTCGTTGGGCAGGCGCTCGAGGTAGGCCTTCCAGTTGTCCGCCCGCGGGCCGACGCCGGGCGGCGTCACCAGCGCCTGCAGGCCCTGTTCGGCGGTGGGGTAGCGCCGGTTGTCCAGGCGGTAAAGCTTCAGCGACTGCATCAGCGTGGCGATGTCCTGCCTCGCGGCGACGGCACGGGCCTCGTCGGGGCGGCTGAGCACGCGTGGCACCACCAGCGCGGCCAGTACGCCCAGGATCACGATCACCACCATCAGCTCGATCAGCGTGAAGCCGCGGTCGCTGCGTGCGGGACGGGGTGCGGCGTCTGGACAGCGCCGGCTGGAAAAGGGGTCGTAAATCGGACAGGTCATGTCTTTTCTCAGTTCATCAGGGTGTTCAGTTCGATGATCGGCTGCATCACGGCGAGCACGATCAGCAGCACCAGGCCACCCATCAACAGCAGCAGCGCGGGTTCGAGCAGGCTGGTGAGGGCGGTGATGCGGTTCTCGACGTCCTGCTGCTGCAGGCGGGCAGCCCGGTCCAGCATCTCGCCGAGGCGGCCGGTGGCTTCGCCGTTGGCGATCATGTGCAGCAGCAGGGGCGGAAACTGGCGGGCCACGCCAAGCGCGCGCGCCAACGAATGGCCTTCGCGCACCTGCGCCGCGGCGCCTGCAACCGCGTCCTGCAGCGGCATCAGGTTCAACACCTTGCGGCCTGCGTCCAGCGCCTGCAGCAGTGCCACACCGCTGCCGCACAGGATGGCGAGCGTGCTCGCCAGTCGAGCCGCCTCCAGACTGCGCAGGTGGCGTCCCAGCAGCGGCAGGGCCAGCAGCCGCGCATGCCAGCGCCGTCGCAGTGCGGGCTGGCGCAGTGCAGCCCGTGCTGTCAGCAAAAGCGCCAGCAGCATCGGCGGTAGCAGCCAGCCCCAGTTGCGCAGCAGATCGCTGATCGCGATCAGGCCGCGGGTCAGCGGTGGCAGGGCCTGGCTGCCCTGCTGGAAGACGGTGACGACCTGCGGCACGACGTAGGTCATCAGCCCCATGACCACCAGCAGTGCGACCAGCGCGACGATGGCGGGGTACAGCAAGGCCTGCAGCGTCTTCTGGCGCAGGCTGCTGCGCCGCTCGAGATAGCCGGCGAGTTGCTCCAGCACGTCGGCCAGGCGCCCGGATTTCTCGCCCGCAGCCACCGAGGCGCGGTAGATGGGCGGAAACTGTGCGGCGAAGGCCTCGAGCGCGGCGCTGAGCGCCATGCCGGACATCACCTCGGCGCGCACGCCGGCAAGCAGGCGGCCGACCTGTTCGTTCTCGGCCTGGTCGATGAGCGCCGTCAGCGACTGTTCCACTGTCAGCCCGGAGGCGAGCAGGGTGGCCCACTGCCGCGTCAGCAGGGCCAGTGCGCCTTCGGCAATGCGCCGCTGAGTGCGTCCGTCGCGATGCGCCCTGACGGCGCCGACGTCGAGCGGAAACAGCCCGCGCTCACGTAACACGGCGCGTGCGCCGCGGCTGCTGTCGGCTTCGATCACGCCGCGGGTCTCGCGACCTTGCAGGTCTAGCGCGCGGTAGTGGAAGGCGCTCATTCGCGCGTCACCCGCAACAGTTCCTCGGGCGAAGTGCTGCCGTCGGCGAGCAGGCGCAGGCCGTCGTCGCGCAGGCCGCGGGCGCCGGCTGCGCGTGCGGCGGCCCGCAGCACGCTCTCGTCGGCGCGGTCGTGGATCAGTGCCGTCAGCGTGGCATCGACCGTGATCAGCTCGTGGATGCCGGTGCGGCCGGCATAGCCGGTGTGAGCGCAGGCGGGGCACTCGCCGGCGGCCCAGGCGTGGTCTGGCACGCGGGGGCCGAACAGCGCGCGTTCTTCGTCGCCGATGGCGTGTGGGCGGCGGCAGGCGGGGCACAGGCGCCGAAGCAGGCGCTGCGCCAGCACGCCGCGCAGGCTGGACGCGAGCAGGAAGGGCTCGATGCCCATGTCCACGAGCCGCGTCACGGCCGATGCGGCGTCGTTGGTGTGCAACGTCGCCAGCACGAGGTGGCCCGTCAGGCTGGCCTGCACCGCGATCTGAGCGGTCTCGAGATCGCGGATCTCGCCGATCATGATCACGTCCGGGTCCTGGCGCAGAATCGCGCGCAGCGCGCGGGCGAAATCGAGGTCGATGCGCGGATTGACCTGGGTCTGGCCGATACCCGGCAGGTCGAACTCGACCGGATCCTCGACGGTAACGATGTTCAGTCGCCGTGCGTCCATGCCCTGCAGCGCGGCGTACAGCGTGGTGCTCTTGCCCGAGCCGGTGGGTCCTGTTACCAGCACGATGCCATGGGGCTGGCGCAGCAAGGCGTCGAAGCGTGCGCGGGTGTCTTCGGCCATGCCCAGCGACTCGAGCCCGAGGCGTGCCGCACCCTTGTCGAGCAGGCGCAGCACCAGGCGTTCGCCATGCGCGGTGGGCAGCGTCGATACGCGCACATCCACCTGTCGACCGGCCAGGCGCAGGCCGATGCGGCCGTCCTGCGGCAGGCGCTTTTCCGAGATGTCGAGGCTGGCCATGATCTTAATGCGCGACACCATCGCCGCGTGCAGCCCGCGATGAGGCCGTGCGGCGTCATGCAGCACCCCGTCGCGCCGGAAGCGGACCACCGAGTCGCGTTCGTAGGGCTCGATGTGGATGTCCGAGGCGCCGTCGCGCACCGCCTGCGTCAGCAGCGCGTTGATCATGCGGATGATGGGCGCTGCGTCCTGCGCCGCGAGCAGGTCCTCCACCGCGGGCAGCTCGCTCATCAAGGCGCCCAGGTCAAGCGCCTGGCCGATGTCGGCGACGAGCTCGGCAGTGCTGCCGTCGTGGCCGCCGTAGTGCTCGGCGAGTCGGGTGTCGAAGCGCTCTGCGTCGACCCGGCTCAGTCGCAGCGGACGCGCCACGACCCGGCGTACTTCGGCCAGTGCCGTCAGGTTCGCGTCGCTGCGCAGGACCAGTTCGGCCTCGTCCTCTGCGACGCGCGTGAGCAGGACGCCGTGCCGGCGCGCGAAGGCATACGGGATCGTGGGCGCGATGTCAGCGCTCATTGCCAGCCGCGCTCCTCGAGCGGCGCGGGGGGCTGGTTGTCGACCGGCGTGCCGGCCAGCCATTCGGCGGGGAGTTCGCGCGTGCGCGGCACAGCCGGCGGCGAGGTGCCGAAGGCAGGCAGCTCAGCCGGTGTCGGCTCGCCGCGCAGCAGCGTGCCGGCCATGCGTTGCTGCTGTCCGATCACGTAGTCGTAGCGCGAGGCGGTCAGGCCCGCATAGCTGTCGGCGTCGCGCAGCACGACCGGGCGCAGGAAGATCACCAGATTCGTCTTGGTGCGTTTGCGGCCGTTGTACTTGAACAGGTTGCCAGCCACCGGAATGTCGCCGAGCAGGGGCACCTTCTCCTCGTCGGCGCTGTAGCTGTCCTCGATCAGGCCGCCGAGCGCGATGATGGCGCCGTCGTCGACCAGCACGGTGGATTCGATCGAGCGCTTGTTGGTGATCGGGCCATTGGCGCTGTCGACGCCGCCGACCACGCTCGAGGCCTCGTGGTAGATCGCGAGCTTCACCACGCCGCCCTCGGACACCTGCGGCCGCACTCGCAGCGTCAGGCCGACGTCGCGGCGCTCGATGGTCTGGAAGGGATTGACCGCGCCGCCGCTGCCGCCCGTATTGGTGAACTGGCCGGTGACGAAAGGCAGGTTGCGACCGATGACGATCTTGGCCTCCTCGTTGTCAAGGGTGACGAGGTTGGGCGTGGACAGGATGTTGATCTTGCTGTCGCTCTCGAGGAATCGCGCCAGTACCGCCAGGCTGGGCACGGTGCCGATGCCGGGCAGGGTCACCGAGCCGGTGCCAAGGCCGATGTTGATACCATTGCCCGGCAGGCTCGGCTTGCCCGCTGCAGCGTTGGTGACCAGCGTCTGCAGGTTGTTGCTGCCGCTGCCGAACCCGGTCAGGCCGATGACAGAGGTCGAGCCGCGATTGCTCGCCGCGGCCCACTGCAGGCCCCATTCAGCCGCGCGTTCGGCGGTGATCTCGGCGACCAGCGCCTCGACGTAGACCTGCGCCCGGCGGCGGTCGAGCTGCTCGATGACGTTGCGCAGGTTGTTGTAGATGGCATCCGGCGCGGTGATGATCAGCGCGTTGCTCGCCGCGTCGGCCTGGATCAGGCTGCCGGCGGACAGGGCGTTGGCCGGTTGTGCATTCGCGAACGGCGCCGGCGCGGCGCTCGGGGCCTCTCCGCCGCCTTCGCCCGAGCGGGAAGAAGTGGGCGGAGGGACCGTGCCAGGCGTGGGCGCGGTCAGGGCCATGCCGGCAAGGGCGTTGCCTGCAGGGGGCGTGTTGCTGGCCTCGGTGGCGAGGATGGCGCGCAGGGTCTCGGCCACGCGAGTGGCCTCGGCGTTGCGCAGGTAGACCACGCGGATGTTGCCCCCAGCGCCCGGACGATCGATCGAGGCGACGATCTGGCGCACGGCCGCCAGCCGGGACGGGCTGCCGGCGCGCACCAGCAGGCTGTTGCTGTGGGTGTCGGGCACGACCGTCACCTCCAGCAGCGGGTCGGCGGCGCCGCGCGTGCCGTTGCCCAGCAGGCGCATCACGGTTTCGGCCAGATCGCGCGCCGCGGCGTGCTGCAAGGGGATGACCAGCACGTCGCCCTGCGGCACGTCGATCGAGCTGACGATCTGTGCGATGCGCGCGAGGTTGTCGGCGTAGTCGGTGACGACCAGCGCATTGCTCGAAGGCAGTGCCGAAACGGTGTTGTTCGGGCTCACGAGGGGGCGGATCGCCGCGACCAGGCCGGGTGCAGACTCGTGCTGCAGCGTGAAGACCTGCGTCACGAGGCCGGTCCCGCGGGGCGCGGTGCTCCCGGTCGCGACCGGCACGCCGTGCAACTTGGCATCGGCTTCGGGCACGACGCGGGCGACGCCGCCGGATTCGACGACCGTATAGCCCTGCAGGCGCAGCGCCGACAACAGGATGTCGTAGGTCAGCGCGCGGGGTACCGGCGTGTTGGTGACGATATTCAGGCTGCCTTCGACGCGTGGATCGATGATGAAGTTATGCCCCGTGATCTGGCCCACGGCCTTGATGACCGAGGTGATCTCCGCGTTGGCGAAATTGAGTTCGACGCGTTCGGGTTCCACGTTCGCGTGCGCCGCACCGAGGGTGAGCAGCGCTCCGGCCAGCACTGCCGCGGGCAGCCAACGGGAACGATGGCGAACGAGTGAGGCGGCGAGGTGTGCTCCGCGTTGGGCGCTTGCACGGGGAGGTAGGCACGGACGTGGCGGCATCGGTCAGTCTTGTTGGAGGGTGTCAGGGGCATCGGACCTCGGAGGTGGCGGCATGCGTGCGCTGCGGTGCAGGGGCAGGTCGAGGCGTTGCTCCCCGGCACCCAGTTCGACCCTGTCGGACAGGATGTGCAGGAGTTGCCAGTCCCCGGCCACGGTCTCCCCGGCGCGGTGCGCCACGCTCCGGCCGTCGCGCTCGAACACGGCAAAGGCTGTGCCGCCGGCGAATCCGGTGGCAACGCCGACGAGGACGATGCCCGCGAGCGCGCGGCGTTCGTCGGCGCGCGCCGCAGTGCCGTCCGACTGGTTCGCGAACAACTGCTGCCGTGCAAGGGCCGCAACCAGCGTGCGTACGTCGCCCTTGTCCTCCACCGCTGCGGGCTGCGTGGGGCCGGGGAGCTGGGCGAACAGCCGCGGGGCGAGCAGGGCGGCGGTGCCGAGTGCCGCGATGGCGACGGTCCACGCCATGCCCGCCACAAGCGAGGCCGGTGCAAGCGCAATACCGGGCGGGTGAATGAGGCGGCGGAGGGACATGCTGGGCCGGCGGTTAGGGTAAGACCGCTTTTTACGACAGCAATGTGACGCTTTTTCGAAGCTGTCATGTTTCGCCCGGGTTACAGCGCATGGGGCAGGAGGGCAGCCCGGGACGAGATCTGCGCAGGTGCGGGCAGCGTCCCGAGCACGTACAATCGCCGACTTCCCCGACCCGATCACCGAACTGCCGCGGCCCGATGTCCGACCCCACCCCGATCTTCGCCGCCGACGGCCCGCTCGCCGTCGCCATCCCCGGTTTCCGCGCGCGTCCGCAGCAGATCGAGATGGCGCAGAAGATCGCCGAGGCGATCAAGGCCAACCGTATCCTGGTGGCCGAGGCGGGCACGGGTACCGGCAAGACCTTCGCCTACCTGGTGCCGGCGCTGCTGGCTGGGGGCAAGGTCATCATTTCCACCGGCACCAAGACCTTGCAGGATCAGCTCTTCAACCGCGACCTGCCCACCGTGCGCGCCGCGCTGAAGGTGCCGGTGTCGATCGCGCTGCTGAAGGGCCGCGCCAACTACGTCTGCCATTACCACCTCGAGCGCAACGCGCGCGACGGCCGCTTCCTCACCGCGCAGGACGCCGCCGACCTGCGCGCCATCACGCGCTTCGCGCAGGTGACGCAGACTGGCGACAAGGCCGAATGCACCGACGTGCGCGAGGACTCGATGGCCTGGATCGCCGCCACCTCGACGCGCGACAACTGCCTCGGCCAGGACTGCCCGTTCAAGGAAGAGTGCTTCGTCATGCAGGCGCGGCGTAATGCGATGGAGGCGGACGTGGTGGTGGTCAACCATCACCTTTTCTTCGCCGACGTGATGCTGCGCGACGAGGGTATGGGCGAGTTGCTGCCGGCGTGCAACGCGGTGATCTTCGACGAGGCCCACCAGCTGCCCGAGACCGCGAGCCTGTTCTTCGGCGACAGCGTATCCACCGCGCAGGTGCTGGAGCTGGCGCGCGACACCCGCTCCGAAACGGTATCGGCGGCGCGCGACTGCGTACCGATGATCGACCAGACGCGCAACCTGGAGAAGGCCGCGCGCGACCTGCGCCTGGTGTTCGGCACCGAGAGCGCGCGCCTGTCGGCCGCGCAGGCCTCCGAGCGCGAGAACTTCGACGCGCAGGTCGAGGCCCTGGAAAAGACGCTGGGCGAATTCCACGCCGTGCTGGACACCCAGGCCGAGCGCTCCGAAGGACTCGCCAACTGCCTGCGCCGCACCGAGGAGATGGCCGAGCGCCTCGCGCGCTGGCGCAATTCCGCCGAGACCGACCTCATCCGCTGGGTCGAGGTCTTCACCCAGTCGCTGGCGCTCAACGCCACGCCGCTGCATGTCTCGGACGTGTTCAAGCGCCAACTCGACGGCCACCCGCGCGCTTGGGTGTTCACCTCGGCGACGCTGGCGGTGGGTAAGGCCGACTTCGGCCACTACTGCCGCGAGCTCGGCCTGGCGTGGATGGATCCGCCGCCGATGACGGCCGTGTGGGGCAGCCCCTTCGACTATGCCGAGCAGGCGCTGCTGTATGCGCCGGCCGGCATGCCCGACCCGAATGCGCCCGATTACACCGAGCGCGTCGCCAAGGTGGCGCTGCCGCTGATCCGCGCCGCCCGGGGCCGCGCCTTCGTGCTGTGCACTTCGCTGCGCGCGATGCGCCGCATCCACGAGCTGATCGTCGACGGCCTGCAGCAGAGCGGCGACGCGCTGCCGGTGCTGCTGCAGGGCGAAGGCTCGCGCACCGAACTGCTCGAACGCTTCCGTCGCCTGGGCAATGCGGTGCTGGTCGCCAGTCAGAGTTTCTGGGAAGGGGTGGACGTGCCCGGCGACGCGCTGTCGCTCGTCGTCATCGACAAGCTTCCCTTCGCGCCGCCCGACGACCCGGTGCTGGCCGCGCGCGTCGAGCACATGCAGAAGCAGGGGCTCAGCCCCTTCATCCACCACCAGTTGCCGCGCACCGTCATCAACATGAAGCAGGGCGCCGGTCGGCTGATCCGCACCGAGCGCGACCGCGGCGTGCTGTGCATCTGCGACCCGCGCATGATCGAGAAGTCCTACGGCAAGGTCGTGTGGCGCAGCCTGCCGCCGATGCGGCGCACCCGCGCCGAGGACGATGCCGTGGCCTTCCTGCAGACCCTGCCGCCGCCGCGGCGCGGCGACTGAGCCGCCAGGCTCAGCCCAGCGGCACGAAGGCGCCGAGGATCAGGCTGAGGCAGGCGACCGTCGTCAGCCTCAGCCGCAAGGGCAGATACCACGCCGGAAAGGCCATGTGCCGGGCGAGCCGGCGATCCAGCAGATAGTGCGCCACGAAGCCGAACACCAGCAGCGCGGCGGCCCCTGCGGGGGCGAGCAGCAGCGCGGGCCAGGCGAACAGGGCAGGCACGACGCTCCACACGAGGCAGCGCACGCGCCGGACCTCCTCCAGCCCCGGTGCGCTCATCGCGAAACCCCAGTGCAGCGCACCGACGAAGCTCAGGATGATCGCTCCGTAGCCATACAGCGCATCGCTCCAGGTCCAGCCGTGGTGATGATCGAGCAGGCTCGCCGGGGCGAGGACGATGAAGGGGATCAGGCCGCCGTAGCCCAGCCAGGCTGCGGCGCGACGGAGGGGGTCGGGGGACGGCGAGTTCATGTGTGCGAGGGCGTGAATGATGAAGGAGAGGCGAGAGAATCGTTCCTCCCAGAATGCTAGGTGCGGCGCGCCTGTTTGTCCATGACAAACATGGTGTATTCTAGCGCTGCCCCGTAGCTCCCGCGGGGTCCGCCTCCTTCGCCTCACATGCCCTGATATACGCGCTCATGAACCCGAATCCCCGTTACCTCGTGATTGGCGCCGGCCTTGCCGGGCTGTCTGCCGCCCAGACCCTGCGCCAAGCCGGTTTCTCCGTAGATGTCGTGGACAAAAGCCGTGGCGTCGGCGGGCGCATGAGCACCCGGCGGGGCGACGGCTGGACCTGCGATCACGGGGCGCAGTACTTCACTGCGCGCGACCCGGGATTCCGCGCCGAGTTGGCACGGTGGCAGCAGGCCGGCGTGGCGGCCCTGTGGTCGCCACGGATCGTGGTCATCGACGCCCACGGTGTCCGCGAGGCGGGAGAGCGCACGGAACGCTTCGTCGGCGTGCCGGGCATGACCGCGCCGGCCCGCTTGCTTGCCGAGCATCTGCGGGTGCAGACCGGCATGACGATCACCGGCCTGAGGCGCGATGCCGATGGCTGGCGCGCAGTCTGTGCCGAGCAGGGCGAACTCGAGGCACGATTCGATGGCGTGGTTCTCGCCGTGCCCGCCCCGCAAGCCGCGCCGCTGCTCGCGCCAGTGTCGTCCAGGCTGGCGACGGCGGCGTCGCGCGCAAGGATGGAAGGCTGCTGGTCCGTGATGCTGCGCTTCGACCAGGCGCTCGACCGGCCTTTCGACGCAGCCTTCGTCAATGACGGCCCCTTGCGCTGGGTGGCCCGCAACAGCGGCAAGCCCGGACGGGAAGGACAGGAAACCTGGCTCCTGCACGCCAGCGCGGCGTGGAGCGAAGCGCATCTGGAAGCGAAAGCCGAAAGGGTCGCGCAGGCACTGATCGACGCATTCGTGGCATTGGGCGGCAAACCGCCGCAAGCGTGGTCGGCACACCGCTGGCGCTACGCGATCACCGAATCCGCGGTCGACGGCGGCTGCCTGTGGTGTCCCGAACAGGGGCTTGGCCTTTGTGGCGACTGGCTGAACGGCGGCCGGGTCGAAGGCGCATGGCTCAGCGGCCGTGCGCTCGGGCGCGAGATGGTGGGCAGCTTCGAGGCTCTGGCACGGTAGTCGGACGGCAGGGCGGCGACAGATCAGGGGTAGCGCATGGACTACGGCGTCGTCTGGTTCAAGCGGGACTTCCGCGTCGTCGATCACGCGGCACTCGCGGCCGCCGTCCGCAGGGGGCCGGTGCTGTGCCTGTGCGTGGTCGAGCCCTCGCTGTGGGCACAGCCGGATGCCGCAACCCAGCACTACCACTTCATGCTCGAAGGCGCGCGCGAGCTGCATGCCGAACTGCGCCGCCTCGGCGGGCGGCTGCACCTCGTCGTCGGTGACATGCCGGCGGTGCTGGACCGGCTGCAGGCACTGGCGCCGTTCTCCACGCTGTATTCCCACGAGGAAACCGGCAACGGCGCCAGCTACGCCCGCGATCGCGCCGTGGCGCGCTGGTGTCGCGAACACGGCGTGCGCTGGCACGAGTTCCCGCAGTTCGGCGTCCTGCGCCGGCTCGCGGACCGCGACCGCTGGCAGCCGGCGTGGGAGGCACATGTCGGCGCACCGCAGGTGCCGCAGCCCGCGCCCGTCTTCGTCCCCTTGCCGTGGCCGGCCGAGCGCGCGCCGGCTGCCGCCTCGCTCGGGCTGCCGGCAATGGAGCCGGCGCTGCGTCAGCGCGGCGGGCGCGAGGCGGCGCTAGCCTGTCTCCATGACTTTCTCGATGTCCGCAGCGGCCAGTACCGGGGTGGCATCTCGTCGCCACTGTCGGCGCCGACGGCCTGTTCGCGCCTGTCGCCGTATCTCGCCTGGGGCCAGCTCAGCCTGCGCGAGGTGGTGCAGGCCACGCGCGAACGCATCGCCTGTCTGCCCGAGGGCGACCGCCGCCGCGCCGGCCTGTCGGCTTTCGTCAGCCGCCTCTACTGGCATTGTCACTTCATCCAGAAGCTCGAGAGCGAACCGGCGCTGGAGTTCGAGAACCTGCATCGCGGCTACGACGGCCTGCGCGAGCACGACTGGAACCCGGCGCATTTCGAGGCGCTGGTCGCGGGTCGCACGGGCTGGCCGCTGGTCGATGCCTGCGTGGCGATGCTGCGCGCGACCGGCTGGATCAACTTCCGCATGCGCGCGATGCTGGTGTCGGTCGCCGCCTACCCGCTGTGGCTGCACTGGCGGCCGGTCGGCCTGTGGCTGGCACGGCAGTTCCTCGATTACGAGCCGGGCATCCACTGGAGCCAGATGCAGATGCAGTCGGGTACGACCGTCATCAACACCACGCGCGTCTACAACCCGATCAAGCAGGCACGCGACCACGACCCCCAAGGCCGCTTCGTGCGGCGCTGGCTGCCAGCCCTGCGCCGCGTGCCCGATACCTGGCTGTTCGAACCCTGGCGCATGCCACCGGACCTGCAGGTGCGCTGCGGCGTGTGCGTCGGCGAGGACATCCCGGCGCCGCCGGTCGAGCTCGAGTCCGCGACACGCGCGGCCAAGTCCCGCCTGCATGCGCTGCGCGCCCGGCCCGAGGTGCGTGCGGCCAAGGCCGCGATCGTCGAGCGTCACGGTTCGCGCAAGCGGCCGGCGGCGCGGGGCCGCAGGCCGTCCGGCTCCGGCGGACAACTGCAATTCGAGTTCTGAGGGAGCCACCGTGCGCATGCGCAAGAAATCCGACCTGCCCACCAAGCGCTGCGCCTGCTGCGGACGCCCCTTCGCCTGGCGCAAGCGCTGGGAGAAGGACTGGGACGCGGTGCGTTACTGCTCCGAGCGCTGCCGTCGCGAGCGTCGCATGGCAGCTCACGCCGAGGAGGTGGGCTGAAGTGGCTCTGCGCACGGTGATCTTCTGGTTCCGAAACGATCTGCGTCTGGCCGACAACCTCGCGCTGCGCGAAGCCTGCGCACAGGCCGATCGCCTGCTGCCGGTGTTCGTCCACGACCCGGGGGACGACCAGTCGACGCCCTGGGGTTTCGTTCGCCGCGGACCGCATCGAAGGGCGTTCCAGGCAACCGCTCTGGCCGCGCTCGACGAGGCCCTGCGTGCCCGCGGCAGTCGCCTGCTGCAGTGCGCCGGGGCGCCGGCAGAGGTGCTGGTCGAACTGGTGCGGCAGATTGGCGCCGACACCATCGTGTGTGAGGACATCCCCGCGCCCGAGGAGCAGGCCGCCGTCGATGCCCTGCGCGCGGCGGGGCTGCGGGTGCGGACCGTGTGGCAGTCCAGCCTGCTCGATCCCGCTGCGTTACCCTTCGATCCGTCGCGGCTGCCGCCGGTGTTCACCGCCTTCCGTCAGGCCGTCGAGGCGGCAGGCTGCGTGCCAGCCGACCCCTTGCCCGCGCCCGTCGTCCTGCCGCCGCTGCCGTCAGGGGACGAGGAAGTCGGAAAGGGTGCAGCAGCTCCGGGTGCGCACCGGCCTGCGCCGTCCGGATGCTCGGGCCTGTCGGCGGCGCAGGCCTCGTTCCCCTACTGGACCCCGGCCTTCGAGGGCGGGGAGCCCGCCGCGCAGGCCCATCTGCAAGGCTATTTCGCCGGCGATTTCGCCCATCGCTACAAGGCCACGCGCAACGGCCTGATTGGCACCGACTTCTCCAGCAAGTTCTCGCCCTGGCTGGCACAGGGCGCCCTGTCGCCGCGCAGCGTATATGCCGCGCTGCGCGCATTCGAGGCACGACGCGGCGCCAGCGAAGGCAGCTACTGGCTGTGGTTCGAGCTGCTGTGGCGGGACTATTTCCGTTTCCTGCACCTGCAGCACGGGCGGCGCCTGTACCGTGTGCGCGGCCTTGCCGAACGCGCCGTGGCGCCCGCCCACGATGCCGCAGCCTTCGCACGCTGGTGCCGTGGCGAGACCGGGCAGCCGCTGGTCGACGCCGGCATGCGCGAGCTGGCGGCAACCGGCTACCTGTCCAACCGCCTGCGCCAGCTTGTCGCCAGCTATCTGGTGAACGACCTCGGTTGCGACTGGCGCGCCGGCGCGGCCTGGTTCGAGGCGCAACTGGTCGATTACGACGTCTGCAGCAACCAGGGCAACTGGTTGTACATCGCCGGGCGCGGCACCGATCCGCGCGGCGGGCGGCGTTTCAATCCGGACAAGCAGGCGCAGGAGCACGATCCGGACGGCGTTTACCGCCGCCTCTGGGGCTGCGACGTCGGCGCCTGACAGACCGCCGCTGGTGAGTCTCGTCCGACTCAGAGGCTGTCGAGATCCTTCAGGATCTGCGCCACCGCGAGTTCGAAGCGCTTCTGTCGGTCGGCGAGTTCCTTGCTGCGCACTTCGCCGGCCTTGACAATGCCCTCGACGACCTCGGGTAGCGCAGGGTTCTTGTGGATGGCTTCGGCCAGCGCTTTGTCCTCGAGATGACGCCGGGTGTCCTCGAGCGCGGTCAATGCCTGTCGGTTGCGCTCCGCCAGGCGCTTGCCGTGTGCGTCCAGGGCTTCGCGCAACTGGGAGACGATCTGGTCGTCGGGGCTTTCCAGCTTGCGCGTGGCCTTCGCGCGCAGTTCGGGCAGCACCGGCAGGTTCAGCAGCGCGCCTTGCGGCACCTTGTCGATCTCGGCCAGTTGCGGGTTGGCCTTCAGGATCGCGTCGACGGCCAGTTCGCGCTGGCGCGGGGTCAGCTTGGTGTAGAGCTTGTCGGCGAGGTCGGCGACACTCTTCTCGCCGCGGAAGCTTGCGATGGCCATGAAGGTCTCCCTCAGATGCCGATGATGTTGGTCAGGCTGATGTCGGCCGGCACCGGCGCGCCGGACGGCACGCGGATGTTGCCGCTGCTGGTGTTGCCGATGACGATGGCCTGCTTGCGCTCGGGCAGCAGGTGCAGGGTGTCGGTGTCCCCGGGGCCGCGCAGGTGGTTGTTGCTCGCGTTCAGGCTGCGTCCGCCGATCTGGCCGATGACCGGCCCGCGACCCCCTTCGCCCTGCGCCTCGCAGTGGTTGTCGGCAAACAGGCAGTAGGTCATCTGCAGGCACTGGACCAGAGGGACGGCGCTCTGCTGGCCGCGCATGCGGTTGCCGCGAATCGACAGGTTCGACGGGGTGAGTGCGATCGCCCGCACGCGGTTCGCCGTCAGCAGGTAGGCGCTTTCCGCCGCGGTGGTCAGGTACGAGATGCCGTAGTGGTGCGTCGCCGTGGCCAGTTCTCCGGCCGCACCGCGGGGTTCGATGGCGACCAGCAGCGCCCACCATTGCGCCATGACCGGCTTCTGGTCCGGACCGGAGACGCGGTCGAGCGTGTTGTCGTCGATCGCAACGCGGTCGAAGGGCGGCAGCAGCCGGATCGCGGCGACCGGCCCGCCGATGCGGTCGGGGCCGATGCCGTGCAGGCGGTTGCCGGCGATGCACAGCTCGCCGACCGCCAGCGCGCGCAGGCCATCCACGCCCGGGCTGTTGGCCGCCTCGCGGGCCACGTCGGCGATCAGGTTGTCGAGCACGTCGCCGCGGGTGATGTCCACCAGCTGCACGCCGGCGAAGCCGCGCTCGGCGTCTTCCAGCAGCAGGCCCAGGCGGCGGAACTGGTTGCCGCGCAGCATCAGGTAGCCGGCTGCGCCGCCTTCCTCCATCAGCAGGCCCGCCTGGCCCGTGGCGTCGATGAGGTTGTCGGCGATCAGGGCGTCTTCCACGCGGTGACGGATCGCGATGCCGTTGGCGCGCATCAGGCTCACGCGGTTGGCGACGATGCGCACACGGTCGAGTGCCACCGGGTCCAGCCCTTCCTGCAGCACGATGCCGTTGCGGTTGCGGGCGCCCAGGCCGGTGATCTCGTTGCGTTCCAGCGCGAGCCGGTCGATGCCGGCACGCACGCCGTCGCCCATCGCGTACATCACGTTGTCGGCCACGCTGACGGACGAGCCGGGCAGCACGCCGCCGGTCGCGACGACGCTGGCGTCGGTGCAGAGCAGCATCAGGTTGTGGTCGAGGCGGGTCGTGCCGTAGTGCAGCGTGGTGGCGTCAAAACTGATGGCGCGCTGGCCGCACAGCAGGATGTTGTCGGTGATGCGCAGCTCGGCGCTCAACAGCTGGCTCTGCCGCTCGCGCGCCAGCGTGGCGATGCCGCGTTCGGCGACGACGGCGCAATCGCGAATGGCGGTCGCCAGCGCGAAGCCGGACAGGCCGATGCCGACGCTGGTGCCGTCGCCCACCGCGACACCCAGCACATTCACATGCTCGATGCGCAGATCGACGACATTGTGTGCGGCGATCACCGCCGTCGTGCCCGAATTGCCGCCCGAGCCCAGCGCGCTGAGATTCTCCAGCGCCACGCCGGTGCTCGCGCTGATGTCGAAGAGGCTGCCCGGCGCCGCCCCGGTCAGCAGCGTCGCCCAGCCCTGGCCGCGGATGCGCAGCGATCGCGCGCCGGAGATCGTCAGCGGCGCAGCGATGCGGAACTCGCCGATGCCCAGGCAGACCGTGCCGCCGTGGTCCTTGATGCTGTCGATGGCCTGCTGGATGGTGGCCGCGCCGCTGTTGTGGCCTTCGGCGCTGACGCACACGCTGCAGTCGCAGCCTTCGCCCTCTTGCAGGGGCGGCCACAGGGTACGGCAGTCATCCTCGCCGGACGGGAAGGTGACGACCGCCAGGCGCGCATAGTGATGGTGGATGCCCAGCGGGGGCGCGTGGTCGAGGCGCTCGATGCTGACGTCCACGGTACGGGCGGCGAACACCCAGTGGTCACCGCTGCGGAAATGTCCACCGCCGGCGGCCAGGCTGAATTCCACCAGCACGCCGTGTTCGAGGAACAAGCGCGTGCCGGCGGCCGGGATGCTGATCGTGCCGTGGCTCGCGGCGTTGTCCAGGTCCTGGAACACGGTGCCGTCCTCACGCCGAACCGCGCCGGCCTGGTCCCAGCGCCGGACGCGCGTGTTGCGCTGTGCCTGGGTGGCGCGCTGCGCATCGGTCGGGAACATGCCCGCCGGCAGCGGCGTGTCGAATTCCAGCGTGCGCGCGGTGTCATCCACGCCACCCGGCACGCGCAGGCGCCGCATTTCGCCCGGCAGGTTCTTCAGCTCGCGCCAGTCGTCGGTGATCTCCACCCAGTCGCCATCGTTGAAGCGCAGCACATCGTCGCGGCCGACGCTCTCCACCGTGATGCGGGTGCGCGCGGCGTTGATGTGGGTGACGCGCGAGGCCACCGTTGCGTTGTCGCGCGACCACTTGAAGGTCGCCGTGCCGAGTGCGCCACCGGTATGCACTTCGACACGATAGAGCTGGTTCTCCAGTCCGAGATAGCCCGCCGCGGGCGGCACCTCGCAGGGGTTGGGGGTGAAGTCCGGCGTACCGGTCGTGGTACTCAGGCGTGCGGGCGAGGGCGCGGTGATCGCGGCCCAGCCCGGCACGTCCTCGTCCGCGCTGCTGCAGCCGGCATTGCCGATGTCGGGCAGCAGCTTCACCTGCCAGACCGTCTGCCGACGGCCGGTGGTGTCGACACCCACCGCCTGCTCGATCAGGTCCGGCGCCTGCACCGCGGTCAGGTCGCGCTGCCACACGTCCACATACACCAGATGGCGGCCCTCCGCGGGCAGGGCTGGCGGATCGGGGTAGTAGGGCTGGGCGGCATAGTCCACCGCCGTGCTGCCGGTGGGCTCCGCCAGGCGGTCGTCCCAGGCCGCTTCGCCGGCGCCGTGGTTCTCGGCCAGCAGGCCGTCGACGTAGATGCGGCCGCGCCCGATGGTGAAACCGCCGCCCGTCGCCTGGATCAGGAAACCGTCGGGCGTGGTGCGCGGCACGACCGAGCCGCCGAAGGTATCGAGCGTGCCGGCCTGCAGGCGGCGGCCAAGCTGGGCGACCCATTCGTTCCAGTCCGCATCGAGCTGGACGCGGCCCTGCTGCATGATGACGCCCAGGAAGTCGCGGCGGGCGTCGAAGCGGATGCGGCTCAGATCGAAACTCATGATCGGACTCCGTCAGGATTCGTGGAACAGGCCGGCGCACAGCCCGACCCGCAGGTATTCAGCCAGCCGGATGCGCAGGTTGGTCTCGCGCTGCGCGGCGTACAGGTGGTGCAGCGCCCCCATCTCGCCCTCGTCGTCGGCGCCGCGGCGGATCTCGGCGGGGGTACGGGCGGCAAGCTGGGCGTAGGCCGGCGTGCCATAGCGACGCGACACGAACTGTGGCGAGATGCGCTGGTCCGCCGCCGAGGCCGGCTGGCAGCGGTAGCGTTGCGGCACGATGGCGTCCAGCGGCAGCCAGCTGAAGCGGATGCAGCCGGCCTGCTTGCGGGCGGCCCGCACCGGTGCGGGCCAGGTGTCTCCGCTGCCGAGTGCCGCGAACAGGATGCTGTTGGCGATGAGGCCGACCTCGGCGGTGTGCAGCTTGCCGATCACGCTGCAGGCAGCGAGCGAGAGTTCGGCGCCGGGGGAGGCGTCGTCCAGCCCGGCGAAGGCGACGCGCGCGCCACCGGTGGCGTCGATCACGCTGTCGCTGGCGGCAAAGCGGGCGCGCGGATGGGCACGGATGCCGCCGACGATGCAGCGGACGAGGGTGGTTTCGAGCCCGGCGAGTTCCAGGCGCAGGCTGGCGGTGTCGGGCTGCAGGGGCGCGGCATCCGGTGTCAGGGCGATGCCCGGAACCAGCGTGCAGTGCAGCAGCGTGAGCCGTGCGAGCGCATTGCCGCCCGCGTCCGGCACCACCAGCGGCGCGCCGGCGATGAGCAGGCCGTTGAGGGTGCAGGCGGCGTTGTCGCCGCCGCGGATCGACAGCCCGTCCACTACCAGCACCGGGCGGAAGCCGTTGGCGGCGCGGATCTCGACGCTGCCGTCGGCCACCACGTCGATCGCCAGCGTTTCGGCGTAGCGGCGGTTGTCGGCGATCTCGACGACCCCGTTGCCGTCGATCTCGGCCAGCGCGGCGGCCAGCGTGGCGTGTTCCGCCGGCACGCGGGCGACGGGAACGCCGCCCGGCGGTATCGGCAGGCTGTCGCCGCGCTCGTACTCGCCGCCACCGAGTTCGGCGCTGAAGCCTTCGCGCCAGTCGAGGCGGACGTCGGCGGGGTCGGGAGCATCGCCGGGCAGGGCGATGCGGCCGAGTTGCGGATCGATCGAATACACGCCGTCGGGCGGTGGCGTGTGGGCCCAGCCAGCGCCATCGTCGCTCAGGTTGCAGATGCGGATGCGGTCGCGCTCGATGGCGGTCCCGTCCACCCACAGCTGCAGCGCCGGTGCCCGGTTGTCGACCGCTTCTCCGGCGCCGGGGCGGCTGCCGTAGTGGCGACCGAGTTCGGCCGCCAGGCGACGGCGCGACAGGGGCCACGGCACGTTGTCCGGGCCGGCGAGGTGGCTGATGTCATCCTCGGCCAGGGGGCGGTTGTAGAGCGGCAGGTCGTGGTTCAGGGGGCTGGCACGGTAGCAGCGCACGCCCGCATGGGCCGCGGGGCTGGCGCTGTGCGGGAAGGCCTGGATGCGCCACAGGTGCAGGCCGACATTGGGGATGTTGTAGCGCCCGCCGCCGTACTCGATGCGGCGCACCTCGACCGTGCGCATGCTGGTGTCGAAGGGCGTGCCGAGCCATGCCAGCGCGCGTCCGCGGCGCAGGTCTGGCGACTGCAGCGCGTGCGGGCGCGGGTGGTTCATGTACTGGGTGGCGGCAAGGCGCTGGAAGTACTCGACCGCGCGCGCGTCCCAGCCGGTGACGTCGCGCGCAAGCTGCTCGAGGACCAGTGCCGTGCCCTTGCGCCGGCGCAATGCGATCGTGTGCGCCACCTCGGCGCGCGGGCTGGCCACTTTCGGTGCCACGCTGTGCAGGCTCTCGTAGCCGATCAGGTCGCCGATGTAGGGCACGACCCAGTCGGCGCAGGTCTCGATGAACAGGTCGTCGTAGAGCTGGGCGAGGTTCTCGTCCATCGCGCCGATCTGCTCCGCGAACAGGGCGATCAGCGATTCGAGCGGTCCGCGCGCGGCCTTTTCGTTCAGGGCGGCGAGGCGTTGCTGCTCGTCCGCGCTGGGCGCGGCGAGTGTCGCCAGCGCATCGCGTTCCGTGCGTTCGGCCAAGGTCAGCAGGCTGTCGCCCATCTGCTGCGCCAGCTCGGCGTCGCGGATGCGATGGATCGCGGGGAGCAGTTCGAACAGGCTGCGGGCGTCGAAGCTCATGGCAGCACCTCCACCTCGAGGCCGTTCGTCGCCAGCGTCAGCAGTTCTGCGGGGGCCGGCACCGCCGTCAGCGAGGGCTGGGGCAGCGCGGCGAACAGGCGCGGGTGTTGGGCGGGCGGCTGGCCGCTGCGGTAGAGCCGCGCCACATGGGCCGCTTCGACGCCGCGCACGCCCTGCACCGCGGCCGCGATCTCGTCGAGCGATACGGTCTGCCCGAAGGCGCGCGCGGCGAAGGCGAAGCGCGCCAGAAGGGCGACGCGCACTGCGGCCACAACCGTCGCAGGTTCGAAGCCGCCGAGGGCGCGCACCCGCACGCGGCACCGGAAGCGCGCGTCGATGAAGTTCTCGAGGCGAAGCGGGACGAGCGGGTCGCCCCAGGTGCGCAGCGCGTCGAACAGGTGACGGTAGGTGTCGCTGGTGGCCTCGACTCGCGCGCCGCCGATGCCGGCAATCGTCACGAAGACGCCGCGCGCCGGACCTGCAGGAATCCACAGCGCATGCGCCTTGTCGATGCCGGCGAAGGCGCGGGCGAAGTTGGCGTAGTCGGTGATCGACACCGCGCGATCGAGCGTCAGTACCGTCAGCGGTGCGCTGTCGCGCGCGTGTTCGATCGTCTCCGGGTCTTCGCCACCGCTGGCCGCTTCCGGGTTGCTGGCTTCGCCGACGCCCAGCGGGCGGCTCAGCAGGGTGGTGAGCGTGCCCGCGCCGACGTTGCCGCCAGCGCCGATGCCCTTGCGGTAGCGCACGCGCACATTGGCCGTGCCGGTCGGCAGGCGCGCGCCCTCGATGCCGTCGCCGAACTGGATGTGCGTGTGCCCTTCGTCGTCTTCCCAGGTCTCGAAGGCGCGGGCGCCCGCCGGCGCGGCGTAGAGACTGGCACGTTCGGTCCACAGGACATCGTCGACCCGCAGGGCCAGCGTCGACCGCCGTCCGCTCGGCGTGCTGGCGCTGACGTAGGTCAGCGGGGCCTGCGCCAGGCGGAAGCGCTGGTTGGGGCGGCCCGCGTCGCCGTCGCCGAGGATGGCTTCGACGGTTTCGCCGTGCGTGGCGGGGGCGACGTTGGCGTTGACGCGCAGCGAGGCGCGCGCGAAGACGTGCTTCAGCGGTGCCGCCAGCGTCAGCGTGGTGTCGTCGCGGCCGTGCGTGACCGCGGTGGCAGTGTTCGCGATCCACGCGATTTCGGCCACGCGTGGGTCGTCCTTGCGTGCGGGCGCAAGCGCCAGTTCGCTGGCGTTGGCTTCCAGCGTCCCCGCGCGACCGTCGCGGTCGAGCAGGCACAGACGCAGGCGTGTGCCGGCACGTTCCAGTTGGGCGAGGAAGGCTTCGCCATCGAGTGCGACGGCGTTGCCACCGATGAGGCGTGCCGCGGGTGCCAGCATGAACAGCTCGTCGCCACCGGCCAGCGGCACGGTGGCGCCGTCGTCGGTCGCCAGCACCAGGCTGGTAGCGCCGGCGGCGATGGCGATGCGCTGACGCGTGCCCGATACCGCGATGGCCTGGCCCTGCTGCAATCCCTCGGCGCGCACGCCCAGAGGGAGCAGCTCGTCCTGCACCGGATGGCGCAGTGGACGGGCGTGGGTCGCGAGGCGCTCGCTCTGTGCCAGCACCAGCGTACGGCGCAGCGGGAAGCGGCTGGCGGTCAGATTCTCGGTGGTGTCCGGGGTGATGCGGGTCACCTTGCCCGAGATACCGAAGGCGTTGCGGCTGCGATGCGCGACCGCGCGGGCGCGGTAGAGCTCGGTGTAGCCCGGCAGGTCGGCGCTGCCGCGTCCCACCTCGTTCGAAACCAGCGCGATCCAGCTGCCGCCGACGATCTTCGGGTTGTCGGTGTCGAGGTCGAGGGCGGCCGGGTCGAGCGCGAAATTCTTCCAGTTCCAGTGCGCGCTGCTGGTGTCGATCAGCTGCGCGATGTTGGAGTCGGCATTGCCGAACAGGTTGGCGTCGGGCGCGTTGTGGCCGAAGAGCGCGGTGCGCAGGCGCAGTGCATGGACTTCCGCGCCGAGGCTGGCCGGGGCCATCGCCGGAAAGGCGCTGCCGAGCGGATGCGTCCACTGCAGGCGGGTGCGGCCGCCGGCAATGTCGGGCTTGACCGCCGACAGGACGCGCACGTCCCAGCGCTCGCTGCCCGGGTCGCGCTGGCGCTCCAGGCCGACGATGAGGATCGCGTCGCCCGGCGACAGCCCGCTGGCGACGCCTTCGAGCCACAACTCGGTATCGCCGCGCCGCGGTTGCCATGCTTCGGTGGTGCGCGCGGGCATTGCGTTCCAAGCTGCGCGGGCGCTGATCTCGGCGATGGTCTCGAAGGTCTGCGCAGTCTCGCCCTGGCCGGGCACGCTCTGTACCCGGGTGCCGGCCGGAATCGTCGTGGTCGTTGTGGGTGTGGGGGCCGCACCCGGCGTGTCCTGCAACGTGAAGGCGAGATGCGTGCCGGCGGCGACGCCGGGCGCGAGGCGGTAGCCGATGAGCCGCGCCAGTTCGCCCACCGACAGGCGCTCGGTGGCGGTGCGCAGGTAGTGCTCCTGGGCGATGCGCTCGGTGTAGAACGACAGCACGTCGAGCGAGCTCGCCAGCGCATCGGCCAGCGCGAGCGTGAAGTCGCTCGACTCGCGCGTGCCGAGGCCGGCCAGCGCCGGGTAGTCGGCGCTCGACAGCCGGGCCTGGATCGAGGCGAGGAAGTCGCCGTGGCGCCCGGCGCGGTAACTGATGCTCGGCTGGCCCGGCAGGTTCGCGATGCGTTGCGGCGTGTCGGTGCCCGTGCCGCTGCAGCAGTCACAGCCGGGCAGACGGGAGCGGTCGGTGCTCATCATTTGCCTCCGTGCAGGTCGAGCCGCAGCACGCCGTGCTCCGGGAAGTTGGGGTCGTTGGCCAGCCGTGCGATCTCGAGCCGGCCCAGCGCCATGAAGCCATCTGCGAGCGGCCGCGGGTCGGCCTGGCCCTGACGCTGGAAGCGCGTGACCTGCACCGAATCCACGCCCGCCACGCTGCGTGCGGCGGCCTGGATCGGGCCGAGGAAGACGGTCTGCCCGAAGCTGAAGTTGTCCGGATGGAAGAGGCCACGGCGGCCATCGGGCAGGCTGCGGCTACCGAGCGCCTGCAGCAGGCCGCGCCGCACGTCGCTGCGGAAGTGGGCGCGATTCACGCAGACGAGCAGGTCGAGTTCGAGCGACACGGGGATCGGCTCGTCGATGCGCAGGTCGTGGCCCGCCATGCGGAAGCGCTCGAGGTGGGCGCGCACGTCGGCGGCGAAGCCGCCATCGACCGCGCGGCCAGCGCGGCGATCGACGGCAATGAGCACCGTATGCCAGCTGCCGGTCCAGCGCAGCGTGGCCGTGGCGCGCTGCACATCGTCGAGGCGTTCGGTGACTTCCGCATAGTCGGCCGGGGTGACGGCACGCTGCTGGGTGCGGAAGGCCTGCGGCGCGGCGCGGCGCAGCGCAGCGGCGGTCTCCGGTGCGAGGCCGCCGCGTGCGGGCAGCGGGTTGGTGACCGACTGGATGCGTCCCTCACTGGTCACTGCGTGGGCGATGCTGTCGGCGCCGACGTTGCCCTGCGGGCCGTTGCCGATGCGATAGCGCGCCGTGAAGGTTGTGCCGCTGTCGGGCCGGCGGCCGTGGACGTCGTCGCCGAAACGCAGGCGGGCGCTGCCATCGTCCTCGGTCTCGAGTACGAAGTGGGTGTCGGACGCACGGCTGGCCAGCAGATCGCGCCTTGCCGTCCACGGCCGACCGCTGTCGTCGGCGAGCTCGATCGCGGGCAATGCATCGGCCGCCCGCCAACGCACGGCCGCTGCAGCGGGTGCATCGAGGTCGAACGTGACCCGCTCGTGGCGGCTGCCGCCGTCGTGCGGCACGACGCGCAGCACCGTGCCCTGGTGCGTGACCGGCCCCTCCGCAAGCTGCGGGCGGTAGCGCGGTGGCAGGGGTTCGGGTTCGGTGCGCTGGCAGGCATCGCCCCGGCGCGGCGGATAGTGCAGCCTTGGCGCCGGCACGCGGCCGAGGTGCTCGCCGACGACGCTGCGGCCGTGGTCGACCAGCAGGTTGTTGCCGAGCGCGATGCTGACCCCGTCGATCTGCCGGCTGCCGTGGGCGGCGTCGGTTTCGCTGGAAAGGCAGAGCGAGAAGGGTAGCGCGTCGTCGGCGTGCCAGCGGATCTCGGTGATCTCGCTGCCGTCGAGCGGATCGGTGAGCCGGTCGCTACCCGCGAACGCCAGCACCGCCGTCACGCGCACGGCGTGGCGGCGGGCGGGGTCGGCGTCCTCGGCCAGACCGGTCAGCGGACCGCAGATTTCCTGGAAGATCAGCACCTCACCCGCAGCAAGCTCGGGATGGTGGCCGCGCAGGGTTGCCCCTGTGGCGCCAGCCGGCAGGCAGCAGCGGGCATCGCCCCAGGTGTAAAGCTCGAAGCGGTTGTGTGTCTCGCGCAGGGTCGGTGCGTGGATCGGCTCGAACACCAGCGGTCCGGCTTGCAGCGCGTTGCGTTCCTCGGGCGAATCCGCGTCGATGCGAGGCGGTATGCCCGGCACCCGGGTGTAGAAGCGGATGCCGGCTGGCAGTGCGAACGGGCCGCCTGCCACGTCCAGATGCAGCCAGCTTCTGGCGTTGCAGCCTTCGTGCAGTGGATAGTCGACCAGCAGCGCGTGGCGGCGCAGGCTGGTGCGGCGGCGCGCGGTGCCCAGGTAGGCTTCGGTGGCGATGGCGTCGAGCTGGTAGTGCTGCAGGTCGCCGACGTAGGCGATGAGTTCGGCGAGCGTGGTGGCCAGGTCGGCCGGACTGCGGTCGCGCCAGCCGGGGACCGTGCGGCTCAGGCGGTCGATGAGCAGCCGCCGCAGGCTGGCGTAGTCGCGTGCCAGGTAGTTGAGGTCCGGCGCGGGCGGCGCGCCCTGCGGGCAATCGTGCTGCGGCGCGCAGTCGAAGTCGCTCGGGCATTCGACCTTGAAGCGGAAGTCGATGCTCGACAGGCGCGGGTCGAAACCCGGCAGGGGGTGCTCGCTGGCAACACCGAGGACCAGTGCGAGCCGGTAGAGGCTGTGGTCGCCCTCGCTGTCGGTACGCACCAGCAGCACGTGCTCGGCTGCGTCGAGCGCGGTGAAGAAGGCCTGCTCGGCGGCGTTGGCGGCAGGCGGCGGGGCGTCCGCCGCGGCGACCCATTCGATGCCGACCTCGCGGATGCGTTCGCCGCCGTCGATGCGCAGGTTGTCGCGCGTGAGGCCGGCCGGCACCGGTTTCAGCAGCCGGATCATCAGCGTGCGCTGGCGCGGGCTGCCGGCCGGTGCGTCGAGGTCGAGCACTTCGAGGTGATCGATGCCGTTCAGCGTGGGGTGCAGGGCGACCGCCGTGCGGCGATTGTCCTCGCAGCAGGTGTAGATCGCGCTCATGCCTCGCCTCCGCGCTGGAAGGTCGCCGACTGGCGGCTTTCGTCACGGCGCACCACGTACTGCACCGTTACCGCGAGCCGCGCATCGACCGCGTCGACCGTGACCGCCTCGACGGTGATGAGATCGCCAAGCCACTGCTGCAGGGCGCCGTGCACCAGGAACTGCGTGGTGGCCGCCAGTTCCGGGCTGTTGGGGGCGAACACGAGTTCCCGCAGCCCGCAGCCGAAGTCCGGGCGCATCACGCGTTCCCCCGGTGCGGTGAACAGCACTTGCTCGATCAGGCCGCGTATCCAGGCATCGGCGCCATCGGTGCGCGTGGTGCCGCGGCCGTCGAACTGGTAGGGAAAATGCAGGCGGGTGTCCATGATCAGCTCCCGATCACGCGTGTCTGCGCCGAAATCGGCAGCAGCGGCGTGCCGTTGGGGGCGCACAGGGCCTGGCTGTCCATCAGGACCAGCGGCTGGCCGCCGGAGCTGACGCGTAGCGCCGCGACCACCCACTGCGCGCTGATGCAGGGCGAGGGGCCGCCGGAGACGTTGAACGGGCAGCCGGCCACCACGTAGGGCGCGCTCATCGTCACCGTCGGCATGCCCCCGACCAGCACCCGTGGGTTGGGCTGGGTCGGGCTGGCGGTGCCGCCGTGGGCGCACAGCACGCTGGCGCCGGCGTGGAGGAGAGGGCCGGGCATGTCAGGTCTCCCGCCGGGCCGCCCCAAGGGAGGCCTGCGCCCCCATGGGGGGCCGCGAACAGCGTAAGCGTGGGGGCTGTCTCATCTCAGGTCACCATCAATGCGCCGTTGTTGATCGTCACGCTGGGCCCCAGCAGCGTGATCGAGGCGCCCTTGCCGTTCTGGATGTAGAT
This sequence comes from Thauera humireducens, assembly GCF_001051995.2. NCBI lineage: Bacteria > Pseudomonadati > Pseudomonadota > Betaproteobacteria > Rhodocyclales > Zoogloeaceae > Thauera > Thauera humireducens. Next base: position 738,080 of record NZ_CP014646.1, read on the forward strand.
GCCGGTGTCGTTGACGATCAGCGTCGCCCCGGTGGCGCTCTTGAGCATGATCCCGCCAGTGGGGCCGGGGAGGTCGGAGATGGTCAGGCCGTTCTGCAGCGGCGTCTGGAAGGTGATCGCCGGCAGGCCCGGCGGCGTCGCCAGCGCCAGCGCAGGGACCTCGGCGGCGCTGCCCCAGAAGCAGCCGACCCAGATCGGAAATTCCGGGTTGCCCTGCTCGAACTCGATCCATACGCCGGAACCGATCACCGGCAGGGCGACCATGCCGTTCTGCAGCCCGGCGATCGGCACACAGGGCATGGCCCACGACGCCGGCGCCAGCCCGGCGACATCCGGCACCTGGACCTGCAGCCGGCCCTGCTGCATCGGGTCGATGTTGTTGAGCACCATGCCCCGGTACTTGCCGTAATAGCGTTCGCTCATGTCGGCACCCTCGGCGTGATGGAGATCAGCCCGTTGCGCGTCAGCTCGAAGTTCTGACGGAACTGGCCGCGGCGGATCGTGCTGGTGACGCTGCTCACGTAGTACAGCCCGTCGTAGGCGATGCCCGCGCCACGCACCCCCACCAGCCGGCGCGCCTTCAGCATGCGGCCATAGCGCAGCACGTCGAGTGCGCCGCGTCCGCTCACCGCGTCCTGCGAGTTCTTGGCCTCCGCCAGACCGGCCGAGATGGCCTGCATCGGGTTCATCTTGGCCGTCTGCTTCATCATCTTCAGGCGTGCCAGGGGTGCCGGCAGCAGGCCGAGGGGGGGCTGCAGCGGATTCAGGTTCGGGATCGGGATGGGGATCGGCGCCCGCGTGGCGGCGTTCTGGATGAAGACGACCGGGAGCACGCCCTTGGTCGGATCGAAGCTGAAGTTCAGCGACTCGACGTTGGTGTGGGCGTTCATGTCGACGTTGAGCGCGGGCTGGGGCGGACCGACCTTGATCTCCGGGCCGAAGTAGGCCACGTTGGTCATCGGCACCTCGCCCGGCTCGATGTAGAACACGTGGCCGATCTCGTCGGCGAGTTCGCGCAGGTAGGCGAGGTCGGTGCCCTGCTGCGCGGGGATGCGTTCGATCGGGATCGGCACGTCGGGGAACAGGGCCGGGATCGGCAGCGGGATGATGCCGAACGCGGCGTACTTGGCACAGATCAGCGCCACCCGTGCCTCGATCGGCATCGCCGGGTAGGGCAGGCCGCTGAAGTCGATCAGGTCCATGACCTTGGTGAGATCCTCGCCGGTCACGGTGATGCTGCCCGGCTGGCCGTCCTGGCCGGACTGGACCTCGACATGGGTGACGACGCCGTCGAACAGCGGCTGCGGCCGACCGTTCAGCGTCACGATCAGCACCACCCGCAGCGGGGGCGTGCCCAGGCTGGTGTTCTGACCCACGGCGACGAGGAAGATTGTGTTCAGCGCGGACTTGCTGTGGACGCGAAAGCGCAGCTGGAAGCCGCTCACCGAGCCGGCGGCATGCGTGACCGTCGCTTCGTCGAACGCGTCGATCAGCGCCGCAGGGACCGGCACGGGAACGATCGGGCCCATCAGCAGGCTCAGGTGCAGGGCGCTAGACATCCGTGCCTCCCGGTATGCCTGCGGGCAGGGTGATGCGGATGCGGCGGCCGAGCGTGGTGGTGAGCTCGTCCGGGCGCATCGCGCCGTTGCCGTCGCACAGGCGCCAGTACTGCTCGGCGTCGCCGAGGTAGCGTGCGGCGAGGTTGTCCACCCGGTCGCCGACGGCCACGGTGTGATGTTGCAGCGTGGCGAAATGTTCGGGTGGCGGGATGAAGCGGCGGCGCACATAGGTGACGGGCTCGCCGTCCGGCCCCGTCCAGTGCGCGGTGTCGAGGCCGTGGTAGCGGCTGTCGGGGGCGAACGCGGGCGAGGTCAGCGCGTTGGCCTGCATGAAGGCTTTCAGCGGATCGCTCATGGCAGTCCTCCTATCCCGAGGGCATCGAAGCCGAAGGTGGCGGCCTTGCCCGCCAGTCGCTCGCGCGACTGCAGGTAGGCCATGAACAGCCCGCCGCCCTTGTGATCGAAGCCGAGATCGTCCACCGACAGGCTGCGCAGGCCGAGGGTCACGGTGGCATTGATCGGGTTGAGCAAGGGGTCGAAGGCTTCCTCGACGATGGAGAAATCGGTGACGCGCACCGGCACGATGCGGTTGGCGCCCCACACGAACAGCACCAGCGCCGACTCCATCGGCGCGATCTCGAGCGTGCCGGCGGCGGCCAGCGCGCGCGAGGCAAGCAGATCGCCGGCGGCCGGATTGACGAGCCCTTCGAGCACCGCCAGTTGCGGCGCGATGCCAGCCTCGACGGTGGTGACATGACGATCGGGAAACTCGAGCTGGTCGGCCGCGTCGATCTCGGCCTCGATGCGGAAGGTCTCGACCGCCGGACCACGCAGGCGTAGCGCCTCGGCGCGGTCGACCGGCTCGCCCATGCCTTGCATCTGCAGGCTGCGGGTGAGCTTTTCCGGGTTGTATTGCAGCGCGATCACGCGCCGGACCTGGGCCGACTTCGGATCGACCAGCACCAGCCCGGCCTTGACCACGCGTGGGGATGTGGACAGGGTCATGGTGCGGCGTCCTCGTTGTTGCCGGCGCCGTCCGCTTCGGTCGGGGGCCGCGGAATGAAGTGCATGCGTACCGTTTCGGCGCGGGGGCGGGTGGCCGTGTCCAGATGGGCGGCGATCCAGTCCGTGTTCAATACCCGGCCTTCGAAGTCGCGCCAGATGCGTTCGTCGTGCGCGCAGCTGTAGCGCCGGCAGACGCCGGGGCGATGGGCATAGACGCCGCAGGCCCGGGTGTCGGCATCGTGGTGGACACAGTGGCCGTCCTCGCGCTTGCGGATGAAGTAGGGCTGGCCGAGGTCCCAGCGCACCTGACCGGCCTCGATCTCCGGCACGCTCAGTGCGAAGTTCAGGCGGCAGCACACGGCCTGACAGATCGGCAGGCGGCTTTCGCAGTCGACGCTGACCTCGGGCGCCGGTGCAGCGTCGTCCGCGTCGACACGGATGCGCGTGCCGGGGCCGAGCTGCTCGCCACGCGCGTGCAGTTCGTCGTTCGCGCGCTGTATCGCCGCGGCGAGTTCGTCAGCATCGATGAGCCCGCGTGCGAGCAGGGTGTCGGCCAGGCCATGCACGATGGCCTGCAGCTCGGCCAGGCGCGCGGCGTTCTCGCCCAGCGCGGTGTGGGTGAAGAGACTGCCGCGCTCGAGCTGGGTGCCCAGCTCGGCAAGCGCCGTGGGGAGCGAGAGGGGCGTGGGTGCGTTCATGGCGAAGCGCTGCGGTTGTCCATGTCGAGCCACGCCCGCCAGGCTGCGAGGCTGCGCTCGCGTGCGTCCTCGTCCGCGTCCCAGTCGTAGCTGCCCCGACCGGTCCATAAGGCGCGGAAGCGGTCTTCGCCATCGGGGGTGGAAAAGCCGCGTCCCGGCACGAAACCCATCTCCACCATCAGGATGCCCTCGAAAGTGCGCTGGGCGTGCAGGCGGGTTTCTTCGTTGGATGAGGCCATCAGGTTCAGCAGCCCGGGCAGGGCGGGGCGGCCGATGGTGACGAGCTCGTTTGCGGCGGGTGTGCGGTCGACGTGCAGTTCGTCGGCGGCGGCGTCGATGCGCTTCAACAACTCGGCAACGCGCACCGCTGCTGGGCGAGGGCCTGTGCTGTCGTGGTGGGTGCTCGCGTTCATCAGCGCGCCCTCTACTTGGTGGGGGCGGTCGATGCGCCCGGATTCTTGTAGAACTCGTTGAAGGCCGACACGGCGCGGACGAAGGTGCGGGACGGCCCGCGATAGGCCTTCGCATGTTCGTTGGTGACGTTGCCCTTGGCGGGATCGCTGATCGTGAAGCCCCACTGCAGTGTCGCGAAGATGTAGCCGGTATCGGCCCCCTTGGCAGCCGTCTCGAACGTGAAGCGGCGTTTGCCCGAGGAGCCGGGGTAGTCCCACAAGGAGGCTTCCTTGACGGTCTTGCCTTGCTTGCTGCCGTCCTGGCTACTGGCTGCGTTCGGCCAGTAATCGCGGTAGTAGGGCGAGACGGCCGGATCCGCCTTCGATGTCCTCGGGTTCGCCAGTGCAGCGGAGTGGTCGACGAAGAAGCCAGACCGGAATCCACTGCCTTTCGTGGCCTTCGTCATCATCTTGTTGCGGTCCGCCTCGTCGCCGGTCCATTGATATTCCTTGCCGGTTTCCAGGTTCTGGTCGCGAACCACCTGGAGCAGGCGGATGTTCTTCGAGTCCGGCGCCTTGTCGCTGGCGGTGAACTTGATCGTGCCGCTCATGCCGTTCTTGGCGCCGGGGTGGGATTCGGTCTTGAGGTTGACGTCGAAGTGGCCGTCCCTGACCGAGTGCTTGCCCTTGAGGTCGCGCTGGATGTGGGGTGCCACGGCGCGCTGGATGCGCGCGGGGGACGGCCCCAGCACACGGTCGCGCAGCGCCAGCGAAGGCGAGGGCGGGTGGCCGAGGTGTGCTGCCAGCGCATGCGCCTCGCGCTCGGCGGCGTCGTCGGGACGGCTGACGCCCAGGGCATCGCTTGGGCGGACCTCGCCGGCGCCCTGCTGCACCGTGTGGATCGCCTCGTGTGCCAGCAGTTGCTGGCGTTCGTCCGATGGCAGCGCCGGGACCTCCCGCCCCAGATGCACGTCACGGCCCAGCGTGTAGGCGCGCGCGCCGAGCGCCTCGGCGGCAGCGGCCGAGGCGGGACCGGCATGGATGCGGACGTGGCCGAAGTCGTGGCCGAAGCGCGCCTGCATGCGATGCTGCAGTGCGTGCGGCATCGATTCGGCCGACTCGCTGGCGGCGCGCTCGAGCAGGGGGGCGGGCGAGGGGGCGGCGGCCGTGTTGTCCTGCATGGCTTGGGCGGGGGCGTGGTGCTTCATGATTTCACTCCGCGCAGAATCGGGCCGGCAAGCGCGCGGCCGAGTGTTTCGGGCGGGGCGCCGCGGGCGACCCGCAGCGATGGCGCCTTGATGCGGTTGCGGCCGACGATCCCGCGCAGTGCGGCAAGGGCGTCGGCTTCGCCGTTCGTGCCGAGCTGGCGCTGCAGTTCCGCTTGCAGTGCACTAACCAGTGCCTGGGCGTCCTGCGGGTCGATGCCGTGCAGGACCAGGCGGTCGATGTGGAGCACGAGCCGGCTCATAGCCACCCCCGCGTTTCGGCTTCGGATACCGGCTTGTCGCGCTTGGCGGCTTCGGCATGGGCCGCATGCAGCAGGTGCGTCATGCCCACGGCGGTGCCGGCCTCGGCGGCGAGAAAAGCGGCGGCGAGGGCGATGTTGCGGATCGATCCGCCAGGCACCGCGAGACGGGCGAGTTTCGCGTAGTCCAGCGCGTCGAGCGGTGTGGCCGGTGGAAACACGCTGCGCCACAGGGCTTCGCGCTGGCGCTCATCGGGGAAGGGAAAATGCACGACGAAACGCAGCCGGCGGGCGAAGGCGTTGTCGAGCGCCGTCTTGTGGTTGGTCGTCAGGATGGCGAGGCCGCGATAGGCCTCCATGCGTTGCAGCAGGTAGCTGACCTCGATGTTGGCGTAGCGATCGTGGCTGTCCTTGACCTCGCTGCGCTTGCCGAACAGCGCATCGGCCTCGTCGAACAGCAGGATGGCGCCCGACTCCTCGGCGGCATCGAAAACCTGGCGCAGGTTCTTCTCCGTCTCGCCGATGTATTTGCTGACCACCGCCGACAGGTCGATGCGGAACAGCGCGAGTTGCAGGCTGTTGGCCAGCACCTCGGCCGCCATTGTCTTGCCGGTGCCCGAATCGGCCCAGAACAGCGTGGCGATGCCCAGCCCGCGCGCGCCGCGGCCGGCAAAGCCCCAGTCGTGATGGACCGTGAGCCGATGGCGCACGTGCGTCTCGATCTGCCGCAGCGCCAGATGCTGGGCGTCCGGCAGGATGAGGTCGTTCCAGCTCGCGCACGGCTCGATGGCCTGCGCGAGCGAGCCCATGGCGCTCGCCTGGCTGCGGCATGCGCCGCGCAGCCGGGTGGCCAGCACATCGTCGGGCATCGCCGCGGACCGTTCGGCAAGCGCCGCGATGCGGCGTGCGCTCAGCCGGTAGTGGCTGGCCAGTGCATCGAAGGCAGCGGTCGGGGTGAGGGTGGGACGGTACGCGGCGAGCGCCAGCCGCCATAGCCGGCATTGGGCCGGTGCGTCCGGGAGGTTGACGGCGAAGGCTTCGGCGTCAGAGAACACGGGTGCGCGTCCAGCAATGCAGATCAGGCGACCGAACCCCTTGTTGCGGCCAACGAAGCGCTCGACCGTCGCCGCAGGGTCGCCCTCCGCGTGCGTGAGCAACAGGGCACTGCCGAGCAGCATGGCGTCGCGCTGCCACAGGCGGGCGAGCGCGTCCTGCTCCGTGGCGCTCGCCGGCAGGTCTGCCGCGCGCAGGCGGAACAGGCTCAGGCCGTGGCGCTCGGCGAGCGCCACGGCGACTTCCTGCTGGCCGTCGGGGTCGTCGCCATGGAAGACGATTGGGCCGGGCAGCCGACCGCGCTCGTCCTGCACGGCGAGCAGGCGTTCGACCAGAAGGGCGTGCTCAGGGCACATCAGCGCTGGCGGGGGCACTGGTTCGAGCAGCGGGGCTAGGCGGGCGTCGAGGGCGTCGAGGCCGGCGAGGAAGTGCAGCACGTTCTCCGTAATGCGCAGCCGGCCGCCCGTCAGTCCGGCGCCTTCGTCGACCGAGACCAGTTGCCATGTCCGTAGCGGACCCTGGGGCGCCAGCGCGCTCCAGTGCGGCTCCGGCAGTGCCGCCAATGCCAGGCCGAAGCTGGGCCAGGGGGCGGTCTGCCCTTGGGCCTCGGCGCAGCGTGCGGCGAGCCGGCTGTCCATCTCGCACCCGGCGCACAGCAGGACGACGTCGCGCTCGAAGGGGCTGAGGCCGAAGCGCTGCGCCAGCACGTCGATGGCCGGCGGCGCGGGCTGCCGGGCGCGAAGGGCGTCGGCTTCGACCTGCAGGCGATCGAGCTCGTCGGCGCGGGCTGGCTCGTCGCCCAGCAAGGCATGCAGGCGGGCGAACTCGAGTACCAACAGTCGCTGGTTGGCGGTGCTCCAGTCGAGGTCGAGCGACGCGTTCATGTGATCGTCAGCCGAAGGTCGAGGAAGCGAGGTGGCACGACACTGTGGTCGATGATCGGGCTGTCGATGCCATCGACGCGAAGCCGGACGAGATGCGCGCCGGTCTCGGCGTTGTCGATCACGAAGTCGAGGGTGGCGGTCGGCGCGGTGTAGGTCTGAGGGGCGAGTTCGCGCTGGCCGACGATGAGCGTGGCGCGCTGCCCGGCGCGCAGCTCGGGCGTGAAGGTGATGGTGACGAGGGCATCGCCCGCCGGGTTGCGTGCCACGGTTTGCGGCAGGTTGGTGATGTCCGGGGCGAGGGTGAAGCCGAGGCGATTGCTGTCACGCGGGCGCGGCTCGCCCGCGCGCACGAGCCGCGCGCGCGCTTCATAGACACCGACCGGGAAATCGGCCGCGCGCGATGCGGGGATGCTGAACACCATGCGCCCGGATTCACTGGCGCCACTTGCCGGCAAGGTCTCCGCCACGGCGAAGCGTTCGCTGGCGAGCAGCACTTCGCGTGCGCTGCCATCCAGGTGGTGGCCCTGCAGGGTGACGGCTTCGCCCAGTCGTGCCGCGGGCTGGCCGGCGGCCGGCAGCACCGCCTCGAGTGCGGGCAGTGGCGGGACGAGATCCGGGGTCACCACCACGCCGCGTTCGCGCCCGGAAACCGGGTCGCGCTCGCCGCGTGTCAGCACCGGCAGGGGCGCGCGCGTAGACCGGGTCGCTTCGATCAGCACCACCGAGACCTGGTAGGCGGCGCTGGGCCGAAAACTCGACTGTGTCGCCGACCACAGGCGCGACACCTCCTCGGTGTCGATCGTCAGCGGCGTGATGCGCAAGATCTCGAGCTGGTCGGCCAGGCCGCAGTCGGACAGTGCCCGTAGCGCCGGCGGCAGCAGTACGCCGACGTCGGGCGAGGGGGTCAGCGCGGCACGGATCATCTCGCGCGTGAGGACCGGGAACTCGTGCAGCAACTGCATCGCATAGCCCAGCAGGATCTCCGCGTGGAGGTCGCCGCCACTGTAGGCGGAGAGCAGGTAGTTCAGGTCGAGCGCCAGCGGCGGGTTGCCGACCCGATGGCGTCCGTCCGGATCGTGGGCCGGGAGGCCAGCGTTGCGCCAGGCAGCGTTGGGTGCGACGCGATACAGGAACAGGTTGAGCTGGCTCGACTCGGCACCGTCGGCCGGCACGACGCGATCCGGTGCGCGTACGCTGACCGTGACCGCGTTGCCGATCAGTCCCGCCACGTTGTGGTTGACCAGCCCGTCGTTGAGCCGGTCGCGCAGCACGGCGGTGACCCCGGCGATGGCGAGCGCGGTGCTCATGCGCCACCCCGGTTGCGGCGATCGAGGTAGTCCTGGAGCGACATCGGTGCCGTGGCGGCGCGCTCGCGGGCCCTGGGGGTGGCCGCTTCCTGCACCGCCGTCACCTCGATGCGGCCGATGTGGATGTGGATCTCGTCAGTAGCTGCCGGGCCAGCCTCACTGGGTTGCGGGCGAGCATCGAATGCAGACGACGCGCCCGGCACGCGCATTCCGCCGCCACGCGCCGTTTTCAGTGGCGCAGGCGCGATGCGCGACCACGTCCCGGCGCCAGGCGCGACGCCTGAAGCCGGCAGCGACGCCGGGTCCGAGACCTCCGGCAAGGGTGCGGCAGGCCGGGCAGTCGTTTGCCCGCTCGACTCGCGGCCTGGTGACCGAGCACCGGGTGACTGCGCTGGAGCGTCTGCAGGCTCTGTCAAACGTCCGGGCTCACGCGCGATGGGGCCCGGCAAGGGGGCGGGAAGATCCTGCGCGAGGTCGACGGCCGACGCTGCAAGGGTGCCGGTCGCATCGCGCTCGGATGCGGCGACGGATTCCCGCCGGCCCGTGTTTGCGCCAGGGGGGGCAAACAAGGCTTGCGGTGCGGCGATCGTCGTCGCGCCGGCCGTCCGTACGCGTCCGGCTGTTTCGGCGCCGGCCGAAACCGCACGCGCTCCAGAAGAAGCGTCACGCGTTTCCTCCGGCGTCGCCAGCGCCGGCGGCGCATGAAAGGGCAGGTGTGCGGGCGCATGCAGGCGTGGTTCGCGCGTCCCGCTGGCCCGTCTTGCCAGCCGGCTGAAGAGTCCTCCGCCCGATCCGCTCATGGCGTCACCCGCGCGAGATAGGCGGCCCGTCGCACGTCACCGAGGGCGAGGATCTCGTCCTCGCGCCAGCCGTAGCTGCTCGCCAGCAGATGAACCTCGTCGAGCAGCCTGCCGGCATGGGCTTCGATCTCCTCCCACAGGTAGCTGGCGATGTCGAAGGCGGCCTCGCCCGCATGCCCGCAGGCGGGACACTGGTAGTCCACCGCCAGATCGGCCCAGGGATCGGCTGCTTCGATGGCATGCTCCGCATGCACCAGCAGCTGGTCGAGCATCGCGTTGTCCGCTGGCGCTTGCGCCTCGTCGGCGATGCAACTCAGGAGCAGTCGCCGCGCGGCTTCGTCAGCGTCCGGGCAGTCGGCCAGCGCGGCGAGCTGCCGCGCACCGGGGCAGCGGAAGCGATGCCCCTCGACCTCGACCACATCGGGAACCGGCGTCATGGCCGGCAGTTGCGCAAGGTCGAGCTCGAAGCTCATGCGTTCCCCGCACGCTGGACAGTCGGTCCAGGCCGGGATCGCAGCGCCGAAACAGTCGCGCCGCAGCCGCATCAGCGCGGCATTGCAGGCGCCCAGCGGCGCATCGGCAAGCGCGTCGGGCGCCAGCCCCGGCTCGGCCACCGCGAACAGCAGCAGTGCGCGGTCCAGCGGATGACGCAGAGCGCCATGCTCCCAGACCGACAGCAGTTGTGCGGCGCTCAGGGCGGGCATGGTGATGCTCAGGCCGGTTCGTTGAAGCTGGGCTCGGTCGGTTCGCCGACCTCGTAGTCGCGCTCCCAGCCCTCGTTCTCGAGCTTGATCGTCTGGATCGCGACCGCGTTGGCGTTGGCATCGAGATCGGGCAGGGCCTGGTACTCCGAAACCCAGCAGCGATACACCTTGTAGGCGATCGCCAGCTGGCCGGCCTCGTTGTAGACCTCGATGATCAGGTCCTTGCGAAAGTCCTTGAGCGAGACTTCCGCGCCGAGGCCGGAACCGAAGTTCCACACCTTGTTCGCCCACTGCTCGAACTCGCGGTCGTGGGTGACGCCGCGTTCGAGGGTGATCGCATCGAAGCGGGTGCGGCCCGGCGACTTGCGCGAGGTCGAAGGGTCGCCGCCCTCGCGGTGTTCGACCAGTTCGGTGCTGCGCTTGAGGGCGCCCACCTTGCTGATGCCGGCGACGTAGCGACCATCCCATTTGACGCGGAATTTGAAGTTCTTGTAGGGATCGAAGCGCTGCGCGTTGACGCTGAACTGTGCCATGACGGTCTCTCCTTAGGCTTCGATCTGTCCGGCCATCTGCTGGATCTTGATGACGACGAACTCGGCCGGCTTGAGCGGCGCGAAGCCGACCAGGATGTTCACGACGCCGCGGTCGATGTCGTTCTGGGTGGTGGTTTCGGCGTCGCACTTGACGAAGTAGGCGTCGCGCGGGCTGCTGCCCTGGAATGCGCCCTGGCGGAACAGATCCTGCATGAAGGCGCCGATGTTGAGCCGGATCTGTGCCCACAGCGGCGAATCGTTCGGCTCGAACACGACCCACTGCGTGCCGCGGAACAGGCTTTCCTCGATGTACAGCGCCAGCCGCCGGACCGGCAGGTACTTCCATTCCGACGCCAGTGCATCGGCGCCGGCCAGCGTGCGTGCACCCCACAGCAGGTGGCCGGTGACCGGGAAACTGCGCAGGCAGTTGAGTCCGACCGGGTTGAGCACGCCGTTCTGCGCGTCGGTCATGGTGTAGGTGAAGCCCTGCACCCCGGAGAATGAGGCCGCGAGGCCGGCCGGCGCCTTCCACACGCCGCGCTGGCCGTCGGTGCGGGCGATGATGCCGGCGACCGCACCGCAGGGCGCGAAGTCGGCGAGGCGGTTCTCGCTGAGCGGGTCGGGCATGCGCAGGCGCGGGAAGTAGGCTGCGGCGTTGATCGCATCGTCGTTGCCGATCGTGGCGCGCAGGCCGTTGACGCCGGCTTCGGCGGTCGCGATCGCGGTACTCGCGTTCGCAGTCCATGCGGCTGGCGCATCGATGATCAGCATCGCGCGCCGTTCCTGGCAGTAGGCGGCGGCAGTCGCCCAGGTCGCGGCCACCAGGTCGGCGTCGAACGAGGGCGGCGGAATGCACAGCAGGTTGAAGAGGTCCGCCGCCTCGAGCGCGTACAGCCCGGTGCGCGCGTCGCGGTCACCGGCGATCTGGGTGTCGGTGATGGCGCCGCCGTCGGTAGCGGTGGTGGTGGCGTTCGCCGTGCCATCGACCGGACTCTCGTCGGCCGGGGCGGATGTCCTTACCCTGACGAGGGCGGACTGCGCCTTCAGCACCGTATCCACGAAGCGCGCGCTGCCCGTGTTGACGGAGACGTTGCGGAACGGTTCCGAGGCGACCACGGTGGTGCCGCCGGCGCGGTCGAGTTCCTCCACCGTCAGGTTGAACAGCAGCGTGTCCGACGTGTCTCGGGTCAGATGGTCGACCCGCGCCCGCAGGCGATTGCCCCAGGTGCCGGGGCTCGCGGCCTCGAGTACCAGGTTGCCGGAGGTGGTCGCCAGCGTGATCGTCGCGGTGTCGGTGTCGGCATCGCCATTGAACACGCGCACGATCAGGGCATCACGGCCACCGTGCTGGAAGAAGTGACTGACCGCGTAGGACATCGTGCTCGAGCGCGACAGCCCGCCGAACAGGCGGCTGTACTCGGCGAAACTCTGTACGCGGATGGCGCGGTCGACCTCTCCGCGCAGGGCGCGACCGATGAAGGCGGTAATCGACGTGGCGACACCGGTGATCGTGCGTACGCCACTCGGAATCTCCTCGATGTAGACCCCGGGGTAACTCAGGACTGACGGCATGGACGCTACTCCTCGGCTGGGCAGGGCCGGGCAGAGCCGTATGCGTCAGGGAATCGGGCGCGCTGGCGGGGCCGGCCTCGAAATACCCCGCTCGATCCCCCCGGTGGCAACGGATGCCTGCCTGGCGGGTCGTACGGGAATCAGCATGGGGTGCCAGTCCTGCAGGTCGAGCGGGAGAAACAGGACCTCATGCGCGGTGCTGCTGCTCGACTGCCCAAATGGGGCCGTCAGTGCTACCAATCTAGATCACGCGATTGCGAATGCAAATCCGGTTGCATTTTATGGAATATGAGTAATGCGAGCGTCCATCCCCATCCGTCGCAAGGCTTGCGACACGCACGGGCTCCCGCAGGGGGTGCCCGTGCGTGCTCAGGGCCCGTCCCGGGCTGTTAAGCTTGCGGCCTTTCAATCCTGTCGCGATTGCCAATGAGCACTTCACAACTGCAATTGTTCCAGGCGGCCGTCATGCAGTCGTGGAACGCGATCGTCATCACCGATGCGGATCTTGCCGGCGGCTGCCGCGTGCAGATCGCCAATCCGGCATTCTGCGCGATGACGGGCTACACGCTGGAGGAATTGCGCGGGCGCACCTTGAGCATGCTGCAGGGTCCCGACACGGATGCAGCGGTGATCGAGGACCTTCGTACCTGCCTGCGGGAGGCGCGCTTCTTCGAGGGCACCGCGACCAACTATCGCAAGGACGGTTCGAGCTACATCGTTCGATGGAACATCTCGCCCGTCCGCGACGACGAAGGCGTGCTGACGCATTTCATCTCGGTGCAGCAGGACATCTCCGAGCATGTGCGCACCGAGCGGGAGAATCACCTTCTCGCCCGCGCGCTGGACGCCACCAGCGACCCCGTATTGCTGACGGATGCGCAGGCGCGGATCATCTTTGCCAACACGGCCTTCACCGAGCTCAACGGCTACTCGGCGGCGGAGATCCGCGGCCGCACGCCGGCCCTGTTCAAGTCGGGCATGCATGACGAGGCCTTCTACGCCTCCTTGCGCCGTTCGCTCGCCTGCGGGCGGGATTTCCGCGCGACTTTCATCAACCGGCGCCGCGACGGATCGCTTTATCACGCGGAACAGAGCATCTCCCCGATCTGCGATGAGAAGGGACGGGTCACGCATTACGTCAGCGTGAGCAAGGACATCTCGAAGCGGGTCGATATGGAGCAGACCCTGCGCGACGCGGCCACCCGCGACATGCTCACCGGCCTCTACAACCGCCATCGCGGCGATCAGCTGCTCGAGGAAGCGGCGGCCAACGCGCGCACCGACGGCGGCCAGCTGAGCGTGGTCGTGTGCGACGTCGATCATTTCAAGCAGGTCAACGACCGGTTCGGCCATCCCGCCGGCGACCGCATCCTGGTCGAGATCTCCCGCATCCTGAGAGGGGTTCTAAGCCGGAACCGCCGAAAATTCCGTCAGCCGATCAACGTGGCTTGTCCCTCGCCCGGTCGATGGGGTAGACCCAACAGTCGTGTCACTAGCCGCCATTTCGATCACGGCAATGCCAGCCGGATGTCACGTCCAGATTGTTCCGGTCTGGACGGGGCCGACTGACGTCTCGGATGGCGGGTGGCATACAACTGCTGTGACTCCTGCAGGGGGGCGGCTGCCTGACCGGACGGCGAGCATCAACCCATCTCACGTATTCGTCATGTCAGCTTTGACACTGCGCACGCGACGGCACCCGACCCAGAGCAGCCGTAGAGCTTTTGGGAAAGCTGTCGTTCAACGCCTGAAATAAGCCGTGCCGCGAAGCGGCATCGGCTTGATTGAATTGTTAGACGGCAAACTCGAGCCAATACTTGTGCAGGCCAACAATATTAGACGAGCACAGCATGGGCATTGCCGCTTTGATCTTCTCCAGTGACCAATTCCACCACTCCATCTCCAGAAGCAATGAAATTTCCTCATCGGTGAAGCGTTTCTTAATCTTCTTAGCGGGATTGCCGCCAACGATAGCGTAAGGCTCCACATCTTTTGTCACCAACGAGCGGCTGCCTATCACCGCACCGTGCCCGATCTTGATTCCGGGCATGACCATTGCCTCAGAGCCGATCCAAACGTCATTGCCAATGACAGTATTACCTGCTTTTTGGAAGGCATCGAGTGCGCTTGAGAATGCAGGTTCTTCCTGCATATAAAAGAACGGGAAAGATGATGCCCAGTCGTACCGATGCCCCTGATTGCCAGCCATGATAAAGGAAGCCCCACTCCCGATAGAGCAGAAACTACCGATGATCAACTTATCAACGTCATCACGGTCCGGAAACAGATACCGTGCGCAGTCATCGAATGAGTGCCCATGATAGTAGCCAGAGTAATAGCTGTACCGCCCAACTTTGATATTGGGGTTCTTCACTTGCTCAGAAAGCAGCTTGCCTTTGAAGGGGCTATCAAAGTAGTTGGTCATAAGAGATCCCGCGGTCTGTGACTTTGCCGTCTAACGTTTGACATGAGGGGCGGCCAAGGGCGCCAGCCCTTGGACGTCCCCCTCGATGGAAGGGTTAGGCATCACTGCGTGTTCGCTCGAATGCCTGGCGTGTTTGAACCATGTACACGGCTGGACCATCTGGGGTGGTTACGGTACCTTGCCTCTCAAACCCCGCTTTCTCGTAGCATCGGATCGCTCGCAAGTTGCTCGGCGACGGGTCCGTTTGGATCTTGGTGACCTCGGGATCATTGAACAGCAACTCAACCAGAGCTCGAACCAGCTTGGTTCCCAAGCCTTTGCCCAGTTGTGATGCATTCGCCAGTGACTGGTCTATTCCGCGTACTCCTGGATCGGTTTCTTCTTCCCACCATCCGTCCCCGCTTCCAAGAGCAACGTACGACTGGGCATACCCAATCGGCTCTCCATTCAGCATTGCAATGTATGGAGTGACGGACTCTTGCGCTAAAACGCTTGGCAAGTACTGTTCCTGTACGTCAGCAAGTGTCGGGCGTGCTTCTTCTCCGCCCCACCACTCGACGATATGAGATCGATTTAGCCACTCATAGAGCATCGCAAGGTCATGCTCAGTCATGAGGCGCAGTGTGACGGAATCGTTGCTGTTGGTCACGATGCTGTACTTTGTGATGCCTAACGCCCGCCTCAACTGCCGGAGGTTAATGGCGCCTTTTTTGCAGCTCCACCGCAAAAAAAGGTGACAGTAACCGGAGGTCAGATTGCAGGCGCTTGTTAACTCTTTTGCCAGATTTGATAACAATAGTTAATGTTAGACTCGAAATCTTGCTCAAATACCAACTTGAATGTATCTGGGATTTCAGGAAAAACTATGTCTCCATCTCGCTCGATGTCGACTGTTGAAATATGCAAAGTATCTACTTTGGAAATCAAGCTTTTGTATATTTCACCACCACCAGAAACGATAACATGATCCGTGATTTCCTCTAAATTTATTAAGGCATCCTGAATTGAGGAGAAAACCATTACACCCTCATCATTCGTAGAAAAATTAGAGCGAGTTACAACTGCATACTTTCGATTTGGGAGAGCGCCCATTGACTCAAAAGTTTTGCGCCCAACTAAAAGCCATTGATTATATGTAATTGCCTTACTAACGTTCCCGTAAGTAGTGTCATGTGAGCGATAATATGCCCCATGAAATGCAAACGACCTTCCGACGGCCGTGCCCTCGATCATCACACCTTGCAGGTGATGCGGCAGCAGGCTGTCAAAGCAGTGCGTGAGGGGCAGACAGTGCAAAGCGTCGCGGCGGCGTATGGCGTGAATGAGCGCAGCGTTTTCCGGTGGCTCGCCGACTTTGCCAATGGCGGGCAGAACGCATTGCTGGCCAAGCCGATTCCGGGGCGCCCCAGCAAACTCAGCGCCGAGGAGTTGTCGTGGATCGCCAATGCCGTTCGTGACCATAACCCGCAGCAGTTCAAGTTCGAGTTCGGCTTGTGGACGCTGTCGCTGATCCGTCACCTGATCAAGCGCCAGTTCAAGAAGGAGTTGTCGGTCTCCTCGGTCCACCGTCTCATGAAGATCCTGGGCTTCAGCGCCCAGAAGCCGCTCTACCAGGCGTGGCAGCAAGACCCGGTGCTGGTGCGCACGTGGGAGACGGAGACCTACCCCACGATCCGCGCCGAAGCCAAGCGGGTCGGCGCAACGATCTACTTTGGCGACGAGTCGGGTATCCGCTCGGATTACCACACCGGCACGACCTGGGCGCCGCAGGGCCAGACGCCGGTGGTGCAGGCGACGGGCCGGCGCTTCTCGCTGAACATGATCTCGGCGGTTAGCACGCAGGGCGAGTTTCGATTCATGTTGCATGAAGGCTCGGTTGGCGCGAAGGTGTTCGTCGAGTTCCTCAAGCGCTTGATGGTCAATGCCGAGAAGCCGGTGTTTCTGATCGTCGATGGTCATCCGATCCACAAGGCAAAGATGGTCAAGAGCTACGTCGAGGGCTTGGACGGCAAGCTCAAACTCTTCTACCTGCCGCCGTACTCGCCGCATCTGAACCCCGATGAAACGGTCTGGGCTCATGTGAAGCGCAAGGTTTCGCGCCAGTTGGTCGAGAGTGCCGAGGAGATGAAGCGACTCGCACTCGGTGCATTGCGCAGCATCCAGAAGCTCCCTGAACTCGTGAAGTCATTTTTCAGGCAGCCAGAGTGCCGCTATATCCTGGAATGACTCTACTTATTGAAAAGTTAGTAAATAGAAGTTGCTCGCCTTTGGCGCTCCATGGAATATCTGGTCCATTACCGATAATACCGTTCTTCGACTTGGCAGCCATTAGTGATAACTTCACGATTTCTCCCTCGAGTTAACTTTGTTTTAGGGCGACTGCCCTGCTGCGTAACATCGTTGCTGCTCCATAACATCAAACATCGACCCACGGCGTAACGCGCTTGCTGCTTGGATGCCCGAGGCATAGACTGTACAAAAAAACAGTCATAACAAGCCATGAAAACCGCCACTGCGCCGTTACCACCGCTGCGTTCGGTCAAGGTTCTGGACCAGTTGCGTGAGCGCATACGCTACTTGCATTACAGTTTACGAACCGAACAGGCTTATGTCCACTGGGTTCGTGCCTTCATCCGTTTCCACGGTGTGCGTCACCCGGCAACCTTGGGCAGCAGCGAAGTCGAGGCATTTCTGTCCTGGCTGGCGAACGAGCGCAAGGTTTCGGTCTCCACGCATCGTCAGGCATTGGCGGCCTTGCTGTTCTTCTACGGCAAGGTGCTGTGCACGGATCTGCCCTGGCTTCAGGAGATCGGAAGACCTCGGCCGTCGCGGCGCTTGCCGGTGGTGCTGACCCCGGATGAAGTGGTTCGCATCCTCGGTTTTCTGGAAGGCGAGCATCGTTTGTTCGCCCAGCTTCTGTATGGAACGGGCATGCGGATCAGTGAGGGTTTGCAACTGCGGGTCAAGGATCTGGATTTCGATCACGGCACGATCATCGTGCGGGAGGGCAAGGGCTCCAAGGATCGGGCCTTGATGTTACCCGAGAGCTTGGCACCCAGCCTGCGCGAGCAGCTGTCGCGTGCACGGGCATGGTGGCTGAAGGACCAGGCCGAGGGCCGCAGCGGCGTTGCGCTTCCCGACGCCCTTGAGCGGAAGTATCCGCGCGCCGGGCATTCCTGGCCGTGGTTCTGGGTTTTTGCGCAGCACACGCATTCGACCGATCCACGGAGCGGTGTCGTGCGTCGCCATCACATGTATGACCAGACCTTTCAGCGCGCCTTCAAACGTGCCGTAGAACAAGCAGGCATCACGAAGCCCGCCACACCGCACACCCTCCGCCACTCGTTCGCGACGGCCTTGCTCCGCAGCGGTTACGACATTCGAACCGTGCAGGATCTGCTCGGCCATTCCGACGTCTCTACGACGATGATTTACACGCATGTGCTGAAAGTTGGCGGTGCCGGAGTGCGCTCACCGCTTGATGCGCTGCCGCCCCTCACTAGTGAGAGGTAGGGCAGCGCAAGTCAATCCTGGCGGATTCACTACCCCTGCGCGAAGGCCATCGGTGCCGCATCGAACGGCCGGTTGCGGAAAGTCCTCCCTGCGTCCGCTGATGGCCGATAGTACCCCCTCAGCATCATCACCGTAAGCAGCCGCCCGCCGGCAAATGGCGCTTGGCGGGCAGCCGCGCCGGGCTCAGATCTCAATCTGCTCGGAGATCTCCAAGGCATCATCGACCTCGATGCCCAAGTACCGCACCGTCGACTCGAGCTTGGAGTGACCCAGCAGGAGTTGCACCGCCCGCAGGTTCTTCGTGCGCTTGTAGATCAATGTCGCCTTCGTGCGTCGCATCGAGTGCGTACCGTAGGCGGACGGATCGAGGCCGGCGGCCACCACCCAGTGCTCGACGATCCTCGCGTACTGACGGGTAGAGACATGCGGTGAGTCGTGCAGGCGGCTCGGAAAGAGGAAGTCCTCCGCCCTCAGGCCGGCCTTCGCGATCCAGGCAGCCACAGCCGTACGCGTGGGCTCGGTCAGTTCGAACTGCACAGGCCGCTGCGTTTTCCGTTGCACGACCATGGCGCGTGAGAGCACCTGGTTTCCATGGGTCACGTCGCGCACCCGCAGGCTGACGAGGTCACACCCTCGGAGCTTGCTATCGATCGCGAGGTTGAACATGGCGAGGTCACGGACTTCGTGCGCGTTCTGCAGATGAATACGGATGGCCCAGATGTCCTTGGGTTTGAGCGGTGCCTTCTGGCCCACCAGCTTCCCCTTGTTCCAGGCTTCCCGATGCGGATGTTCTCGGGTTTCCATGACAGACTCCTTGTTGTTGATCGGAGTCTGATTCTTGAGCCCGTGGCGTGCGGCGGCTATCGGGGAAGATGCCCACAGCGTACTATCGGCCATCACCTGCCGTTGGACATCCCAGCAGAATTTTACTAGTCGGCTTGTACTGGAGGACCGGTTTACGGCGGCCAACTCGGAGCTCGCGTTGGCTCAACCCGGCCAGAAGCCGTCACTGGTCACCCGATCCGGATAGCGGCCACCCGGGCGAGGCGGTATGCTCTCTGCCTATGCGTCAGATGACTCGCAGCAGCCCACTAAGCCGTCGGCTGCTGCTATTCCTGTCTTGTTGGCGTGCCTTGCGCCTGGTTCTTACATCTAAACAGTAACTTGCAGGACAAGTTATCTGGCATTCCGAGGATATGCGGAAGAACTGCCGCCCTAGAACAAAGGTGTCGACAAGTAGGCAGCGCCGTCGATGGTGTGCCCATGCTAATTAGCGATTGAACCGATGACAGGCAAGACCACTGACCAATTTTCAGCTGGCGAGCAAGGCTTGGGATACATGTATCAAGCGCGACTCGCCCTGCTACAACTGCTCCAATTGCCGGAAGATACTGCCATCTTCCTGGAAAAGGACGACGACCTCGACTTCATCGACAGCGACGGCGGCAAGTCCTTGGCATCACTCAAGCACAAGGCGATCGGCGATAGGCTGACTGACCTGTCAACGGATTTCTGGAAGTCCGTCAACATCTGGCTGACGCGATACAAGCGTGATGGCCGCGCTACATCGAACCTGCGGTTCTTCCTGTTCACCACCGGCACGGTATCGAGCGGTTCGTTCCTAGCCCGTCTTCTCCCTGATCAGCCCGTCGCCACAGGCGATGCGACAGCGCTAACCGAACTTGCCGATGCCGCGCTTGCCGGATCGACATCAAAACTCATCGCGCCGATCGCCACGGCTTTCAACGAACTGAGCGATCCGGAGAAGCAGGATTTTCTCGAACGAATCCTAATTCTCGATGGCAACCCACGCATCGGCGACATCCCGGCGCTCATTAGGGACAAGCAGTTGCGCTGCATCCGGCGCGAGCACCGCGAGTTCGTCTTCGAGCGGCTGGAGGGCTGGTGGACCGATGCCGTGATCAAACAGTTGACTGGCGCCAGGCCGGAAGGAATCTTCGGTTACGAGGTGTCAGACAAACTCTCGAATCTCGCTGAGGAATATAAGGCAGACAACCTGCCTATCACCTTCCGTGGAAAGGCACCCGCTGACGAGATCGACACGGATGCCGACCCGCGCCTGTTCGTGGCGCAATTGCGCGAAATCGGTATTTCCTCGAATAGGATCAGGAGTGCGATTTTGGATTATTACCGGGCTTTCGAACAACGGTCGGCCTGGGCGCGCGAGAACCTGCTTGCGTTGGGAGAAGTCGAGGAGTACGAGGATCGCCTCGCCGATGAATGGGGTCGCTACAAGGATGTCGCTTTCGAGAAGCTGAAGGGCGACAGCGCGGAAGAGGCACTGCGCGAAGCCGGCTCCGCCCTCTATAACTGGGCAGAATTTGAGACCGGAAAGATCGAATCCCTACGCATCCGCGCAAGGGTGACTGAGCCTTATGTCCTTCGCGGCAGCCTCCACATTCTGGCAGATGCCACGCCAGAACCCAGGGTCTACTGGCATCCCAGATTCCTCGATCGCCTTGGCGAGTTGCTGGGGGTGGCCTCGTGAAACGATGGGATCAGCGCCCCTTCGAGATCCGGAACCTGTTCAACCCTGCGTTCTGCGGCTTGGTCTTGTCCCGCGCCCTGCACGGCTATGAGGAAGAAGACGCCCGCGGCATGCCCTTCTCGCTGACGCTGCTTGTGCTGCCCCTGTGCCTGCACAAGGATTCGCGCGAGGTGATCGCCAACAGTCCGCGCAGCTACCTGCTCAAGACTGCAGAGAAGAACCAGCAGCTTATGGTGGGCTTCGCCGACCGGGTCACGCAGATGCTGCCGTATGCCTTTGAGGGGTTCGGTCTGCTAATGGAACGGGGCTGCATCGCCATCTTGGAAGACGGTCGTATCCAGACCGTGCCCAAGAAGGTGCGCAAGACCGTCGATGGAACCGCCGAAACCGTCTCCTGCCAGAAAGTGGCGCGCATCGTCGGAAAGGAATTCGCACGCATCGCCGACCGGGCGACTGTTTACACGACTTTCGGGATTCGACCATGAAGATCAGCTCCATCCATGTCTACAGCCATGACGGCCAGCGTCGTGACCTCCGGTTCAACGTAGACGGACTCAACGTCATCACTGGTCGTTCCTCCACCGGCAAGTCGGCGCTCTCGGAGATCATCGAATACTGCATGGGACGCTCCTCGTTCAACGTCCCCGAAGGCATTATCCGCGACAAGGTGGCCTGGTTCACCGTGATCTATCAGTTCGAGAAAGAACAGGTGCTGGTTGCAAAGCCGACCCCGCCCGGTGGTGGTGCCAGTTGCAGCACGGCAATGCTGCGAAGAGGGGGGCAATTGCAGACGCCCGCGTTCAATGAGCTGGTGGTGAACACTGACGACGACAGTATCGTAGAACTACTGTCGCGCTTGCTCGGTATTCCCGAGAATCGCACCCAGGTCGCGCTTGAACACAGCCGCAATAGCTACGACGCGAACGTCAAGCACACGTTTTACTACCTGTTCCAGAAGCAGGGGCTGGTCGCAAACAAGGACCAACTTTTTTACCGACAGAACGAGCAGTTCCAGCCGCAGGCGATCCGCGACACGCTTCCGATCCTGCTCGGCGTCTCCTCAAATGACCGCTATGAGTTGGAATCCAAGTTGCGCACAGCGCAGCGGGATCTGAGAATCACCAACAAAAAGCTGGAGCAGGCGCGCGACGCCGTCGGCACGTCGCATGAGCAGGCTATCGGCCTCTATTCGGAAGCAAAGACGGTCGGGGTCATCGGCAACATCGACGAGAATCCGAATGCCGAAGGGATCATCGAGGCCTTGAGGTCGGCACTGTCTTGGATGCCCGAAACAGTGCCGGACGACGATGGCAGCCGCGTCTCGCTTCTGGAGGATGAACTGGCCCAGTTGCGCCAAGATCGCCGCGACACTCAGACCCGGATCGATGCCGCGCGACAGTTCGCTAAACGTTCAGGCGGATACGAGAATGAGGCCGCCGAACAGATAAGCCGGCTCGCCTCGATCAAGGCGCTGCCGAAGAACCCCGGCAGTGGTGAGTGGCAATGGCCGTTCAGCGAACGAAACCTTGCGCTGGATTCCCCGGTCGCCGTCGTTCTGCTCAACGAATTGGAATCACTCGACAGGGAATTGCGCATCGCTACCGGCCAGCGCCCCAAGCTCGAAGCCTACTTGGCCGAGCTGACCAGCAGGGCGGACGGAATAGCGGGCCGTATCAAGCAGAAGGAAGCGGAACTGTCCGCAGCGATCTCGGCCAACGAACTGATGGACCAGATGGGCACCCGCAACAACGCCGCTGCACGCGTGGTCGGCCGTATCAGCCTGTTCTTGGAAACGCTTCTCCCGAATGACGATCTTGCCAAACTGGAAGCGGAGAATCGCCGTCTCAACAATAAAGTCAAGCAGCTTGAGGAACAGATCGGCGTCGACGACAGCAACGAGCGCCTAACCTCGATCCTCAACAACATCTCCGCACAGGTGTCGCGATACATTCAGAAGTTCAACGCCGAATTTGCTCCGTACCCTGCACGGCTCAACCTGCCGCAGCTAACGATCATCTTCGATCGGCCCGAGCGTCCAGTGCCGATGAGCCGAACCGGCGGCGGCGAAAACCATCTGGCCTACCATCTGTCGGCACTGCTAGCCCTGCATCTGTTCGCGGCGCAGAACAGCCGCCCAATTCCGCGCTTCCTGCTGATAGACCAACCAACCCAAGTCTACTTTCCGTCCGAACAGATTTACAAGGATGCCGATGGCTCGGTGCAGAAGACGGAAAAGGATGCCGATCTTGATGCGGTGCGTCGGCTGTTCGAGCTATTGCTTAAGTTCACCCAAGAAGACGTCCCAGGTTTCCAACTGATCGTCACTGAGCATGCGAACCTGCGCGAGCAGTGGTTCCAGGACGCGCTCGTCGAGGAACCGTGGACCAAGCCGCCCGCGCTGGTTCCGGAGGATTGGCAACACCAGTGATCCATGTCATTTGTCGCGTGGGGCGGAATAACCGGTTGCAGCGGACGGACCGCCGCGCGCCCCGCCGCTGAACCAGAGCGTTAGATTTTCTATGCACATACCCCCATCTCACGTCTTCGAAGCACTCTCGGAAAAGGGTGTCACCGAACTGCATCACGCCAACAGCGTTGCAACCGCCTGTCAGTTCATACGGGCGGGATCACTACTTTCTAGAGGCTCTGTGGAGCGGCTTGGCGTTGCGCAAACTCCTCAGGCATCTGACGAAGCGGATCGGCGATACAGTATCTGGTTCGATGTCTTTCTAGATTCTGTCGATATTCACAGGCGCGCCAGTCGCGCAAACGTCTACGGCCCCGTAATGTTTGTTTTTGACATTAACATCATCAACGCAAACGGAACTGGAAGGATTTGGCTTACAAAACTGAACCCCACTAAATGGGCCGGCAAGCCGGACAGCCAACGCTGGTTCCAAGATAGGAACGACCTTGAACGGAACTTTGTTAAAGGGCGTTTCGATCAGATGCTCGTCTTGCGCCATTGCGGTGGGGCACTGCCATTTGGAAGGCACCTCAAAAAGATCATCCTCGACGACCCTAAGCACCAAACGGACCACGATGTTGATCTCTACAGCATGGCAGTTGGAGCTCTTCGTTTGGCGATGCAGGACGCCAAGATCGACGTTCCTATAGTTCGGCGGACATGTACTGAAGGGTGTACCTGCGAACAGGACTGGGCAGCAGACGCTGAGAAACTATTTCAGATGTTCGACCCGAAAATCTAACCCTGCCGTCCACACAGACCTTACGTGTAGAGCAGCGCTAGGCCGGTTACCTCCACGTTTGAACGACAGCTTTCCCTTAAGCTCATAGGCAGCAACGGGTCGGGTCGAGACGGACGGGGGCCGTCGGCCTTGTGCCGCATCACTGGCGGAGGTCTCAGTCCGGCCCGGAGCCGACGGTGAGCGTTGGCGCCCGTAAGCGGACATCCACGATCCGCATACGGTATGCTTCTCGCGTTAGGCCCAAAGAATAAACGCCTTGGAGGAATAGATATGCCGCTACCACTTATTCCGATAATCGCCGCGCTCGCTGCTGGCGGCACACTCGTCCCACATGCCGCTGGCGGCATGATCGTCACTTCGGCAACTGGGTATGTCGCTGGTACGTATCTGAGCACCGCAGCTATCGGAAGCATTCTTGCCGCTGGCTCTACCGCACTTGGAGCCGGTGCCTTATATCTTTCCGGCGTCGCGGGTAGCGTTATCGGTAGTGCGGGAATATTTGGAACAACTGTCGGGGCAACTGGAGTCACTGGTGCACTGATGTCCGCCGGTATCATTTCTTCCACCCCCATCTGGGTTCCCATCGCTGTCGGCGGTGCGGCAATTGGTGGGGCGGTAGGGCTCGGCTATGGTGGCTATCGGCTATTCAAGCTGAAGAAGAAGATCGCTAGCACTGCAAATAGTGAGGAAGCCCAGTTCACAGAAACCGATGCGAAAATCGTTGAGCAGGTTATCAAACGTCTGAGTAACCAAGAGAAGCCGAACGATAAATCCTGAAGAGCGCTTGCAGCGGACCGTCACAATGCTGCGCATTGCGCCGTCCGCTGAAGGCTGTCCTTAGGCTTTCGTAGGAGTGCCGCCATCAACGAACTGCTTACTAAATCCGCAGCACTTGAACAGTCGTTGTCGGAGTTTCTTGCTTTGCCACTGTATGACACCTCTGATCGACTGAGGGCAAGCAAAATCGTTTGCAGTATTGCGTTCGAGCATGCTGAAAGCGCGAAACTCTTAGTTGCAACTGGAAACTACACGTCCGCTGTTAGTCTAGTTCGCCTTCAATATGAAGCGTTGGTACGTGCAATGTGGCTATTGTACGCGGCATCAGACGATGCCGTGTCGAAGCTCATGAGCGAACTGTGCGCGGAGTCGGCTCAGAAGGCCAACTCCATTCCGATGCTCACCGAGATGTTGGAGAAGCTTCAGGGTAAGGCGCCCTCTGAGGCCCTCGAAATGCTGCGAGAATTCAAGGAGTATTCTTGGAAACCTCTAAGCTCCTTTGTTCACGGTGGAATTCATGCAATTTCACGGCACAGTAAGGGGTATCCAAAGCCTTTGCTTATCCAGTTGCTGAAAATATCTAATGGCGTATCTGCAATGGCTGGCATGTTGCTCGTTATCTTGAGTGGCGATGCTCGGCAACAGGGCAAAATTCCGGCAATCCAGCGCGCGTTCTCAGAATGCCTGCCAGAACCGAAAGTCTAGTCTTATCCACGTGCCGTTGGAACACTACGTAAGTGGACAGCCCACTGGCGGCGCTGCGCACCGCCAGTGGCGTCCGCCCGAGCCTTCACCGCTACGGCTACCGATTAGCCCCACGTTGAATGGCAGGTCCCCTCAAGGCTCAGTGACCGCATTGGGTCGGCTGCACTCGATGGCGTCCGGCAGCTTTCGGGATGCGAAACTTGAGCGGCCGGTTTCCGGCGCCGAACTAAGAAGGTTGCTCGTCGCGTCCCGACCCAAAGCTGTCATTGTTTCCCGGTTAGATTGCTATAAATTTTGTGGGCAATTTCTACCCGTTCAGCATTGGGGTAGTTTTTATTGGCCAGCAACACAACCCCGAAGCGCTTTTCAGGCACAAACGCAACATAAGCACCGAAGCCGTTGGTAGCACCAGTCTTGTTAACCCACACATTGCTGTTAGGTGTGGCTGCAGGAACCTTAGCGCTTACTGGGGTTGGATTCAGGATAAGTTTGGGAGCATTGCCTTCTTGCAGCATAGGCAAGTCAACAGGCATTGCATACTCCTCCCAGATGAGGTCTTGAGTCATCTGGCCTACGCTGAAATAGCTCTTGCGGGTATTGTTTAAAGCCGATTGCAGCATGCTATCCAAGGGCAACATGCCCATGTTGGCCTTCACAAAGGTGATCAGGTCAGTAGCCGTGGTTTTGATGCCGTAGGCTTCACTGTCCAACATGCCTGGATTGACACGCACAGGCTTCTTATCGTTGTTGTAGCCCCAAGCGTAGCTGGACATCTTCTGTGCAGGGATGCTCAGATAAGTGCTAGTCAAACCGAGGGGCTGGAAAATGGTTTGAGTCATGGCGGTGCTGAAATCTTGCCCCAAACTTTTCGCCGTTATCCACCCTAAAGCACCGATGCTTGGGTTTGCATAAGTACGCATCGTGCCGGTTTTGTACGCAGGCTTCCAGGTGCGGAGGTATTCCAGAAGCTGCTCCCGAGTTTGGACTTCATCAGGCACCTGCAGAGGAATGCCGCCAACGGTGTGCGTTCCAAGATGGAAAAGCTGCAAGTTACCGAAGTCCGTACCAGACAACTCAGGCAAATACTTTGCTGCTGTATCGGTCAGTTTCAGCTTCCCAGTGGCTTCTGCGTGCGTCGCCAGTGTGGCTGTGAAGGTCTTACTGATAGAGCCAATCTCAAAAATCGTCTCGTCAGTTACCGGTGTTTGTTTCTCAACATCTGACACGCCATAGTTTAAGACATAAGTCTTGTCCCCCAATACCAATGCCACAGCCATACCAGGAATCTGGTTCTTTTCCATGGCAGGCAGCACGGCTGCAGAGATGGCTTTCATTGCTTCAGCACTGGAAATTTCAGCAGCATTGACAGCCGAGCCAAGACCAAAGACAGCGGCTGTCAGAAGTACAGTAAACAGACGGTTTTTCAATTTTTACCTTACGGGTGAAGGAGGAAAGCCAACGCTGGCACTTGCGATGCAACTGAGTGCTGTAGCGCTACGAGCTGGGGATTCTAAAAAATTTGATAGCAAATTGGCTCGGCATCGCGGAGCGATGAGTGACTGCTTCTGGCCGCCTGCCGCCGACCGCGGTCTGGCTCGAAAGCGGCCTGTCAACGCGCCGTTTCATCGTTGCCATGATCGTTTCTTAATCGCGCACAGGCGGCCACAGGCGGGCAGTATGAACCAGCGTCAGTATCCACACCGTTTCGCCGTCGATCTGATACACCAGGCGATAGCTTTCGTGCGGGATCAACTCGCGGGTCCCGGGAATCTTTCCCGGCTTGCCCAGCATGGGGTGCTGGATCAAGCGGGCGGCCGCGTCGCTGAAAATCTCATCCATCCGGGCCGCCGCGCGCGAATTGTCGGCTGCGATGTAGTCCCACACATCGGCACGGTCTTGCTGCGCTTCGGGCGTCCAAACAACCCTCACGCCTGGCTCGCCACACTGGCACGCCGTGCGGCGAATTCGGCCTCAACTTCATCGTTCGACCGCCCCAATCCAGCGCGCATCGAAGCCCGGCCGGCTTCGACCTTGCGGCGCAGGAACTCGTCGTACTCGCGCGACTCGCGCTGGCGCTGAACGAACTCGCGCATCAGCTCGCGCAGCACTTGCGACGCCGGGCGATGGGCCGCCTCGGCTTCGGCCATAAACTCGGCGCGCAACTCAGGCTCCAGCTTCATCGTGAAAACGGCTTGTTTTGACATGATCGGGGCCTCCTGCCACTTGATACTAACAAAGTATATACGCCGTCATTACTAAGCGCTATTCACAGAACGCTGCAAGGCGGGCGTGCGCTAGGCCAAGGCCTGTCGGAAAACATTTGTTTTTCGACAGGCCTTCAACGGTCCTCTGCTGTCATTTTCAGAAGACGACTGCACCAGTTGATTGGGCGTAATGGCTGTTGTGCAGCCAGCTCCTGACAGTTCAATATCAGAAGTGATCTGCACCAATCTCGACTATGCTCAATACTCGTGTGCACCAAAGCGAGGTGAGCATGGCGACGGAGCAATATCGGGATAGAGCGCAGGGTCAGGAAATCCTTGGATATCGTTCAGGTAGCCCACGCCGCGCTTGAGCGCATAGCGCTGGGTTTCCGGTTGGAAGCTGTCGATTGAAACACGGTGCATCTGATCGGACAGGGCGTCTAAGAGCGGCGCAATACGTCTGATCTCATCGGCCGGCGATACAGGCCTCGCGTCCGGATGGCTGGCGGCCGGTCCGACATCCACGACGTCTGATCCGACTCGCAGCATTTCGATCGCCGCGGTGACAGCGCCGGCGGGGTCTAGCCGCCGGCTCTCATCGAAGAAGGAGTCCTCGGTGAGATTCAGAATGCCGAACACCGTCACCCTGCTGCGTAACATCGTTGCTGCTCCATAACATCAAACATCGACCCACGGCGTAACGCGCTTGCTGCTTGGATGCCCGAGGCATAGACTGTACAAAAAAACAGTCATAACAAGCCATGAAAACCGCCACTGCGCCGTTACCACCGCTGCGTTCGGTCAAGGTTCTGGACCAGTTGCGTGAGCGCATACGCTACTTGCATTACAGCTTACCAACCGAACAGGCTTATGTCCACTGGGTTCGTGCCTTCATCCGTTTCCACGGTGTGCGTCACCCGGCAACCTTGGGCAGCAGCGAAGTCGAGGCATTTCTGTCCTGGCTGGCGAACGAGCGCAAGGTTTCGGTCTCCACGCATCGTCAGGCATTGGCGGCCTTGCTGTTCTTCTACGGCAAGGTGCTGTGCACGGATCTGCCCTGGCAGGGCATCAACGAAGACCAGAACCTGGGCATCGCCATCACCCGCCGTGCGCTGGAAGCCCCGCTGCGCGCCATCGTGGCCAACGCCGGTGAAGAACCGAGCGTGATCGTGGCCAACGTCAAGGCCGGCGAAGGCAGCTACGGCTACAACGCCGCCACCGGCGAGTTCGGCGACATGATCGCCATGGGCATCCTGGACCCGACCAAGGTGACCCGCTCGGCCCTGCAGCACGCCGCTTCCGTCGCCGGCCTTGCGATCACGACCGAAGTGGTCGTGGCCGAAGTGCCGAAGAAGGAAGAGCCGGCCATGCCGGGTGCTGGCGGTATGGGCGGCATGGGCGGCATGGATTTCTGATCCGGTTGGCCCGGTCGTCAGGGAACCGGACCGCGCCAGCGCGGTCCGATCCCGGCAACGACCCGACATCAAGGCCCCAAGGACGGGGCCGGAGCCCGGCAGCGATGCCGGGCTTTTTGTTGTGCCCGCGCCGCGGCAATGTCTGACGCGAAGATCAGAACGCACCGATACGAACGTGCGAACACAGGCGCAACACTGAGCAGCCGTCCCCGCACCGGAGCGCTGCGTGCCGCGCCTCGCCACATCCCGGCGGCAAGCCGCGGGATGCGCGCCACTGCCGTCCGCCCACACCGGTTCGCGGTACGCGCGCCACGCGCCCGAGCGCACGCTGCTGTACGCGTTGGTAGAGGCGCACTACCCGGACTTCATTGCACGGATCGAAGCGGAGGGCCGCTCGCTGCCCGGGTATGTCCGCGAGGCGTTCGATGCCTACCTGCGTTGCGGCGTACTCGAGCACGGCTTCCTGCGGGTGGTGTGCGAGCACTGCCGTGCAGAGAGGCTGGTGGCCTTCTCCTGCAAGAAGCGCGGGTTCTGCCCGAGTTGCGGCGCGCGACGCATGGCCGAGAGTGCGCGGCACCTGGTCGAGGAGGTGTTCGGCCCGCGGCCTGTGCGGCAATGGGTGCTGAGCTTTCCGTACCCCTTGCGTTTCCTGTTCGCCAGCAAGCCAGAAGCCATTGGCCCGGTGCTGGGCATCGTGCAGCGCGTGATCGCCGGCTGGTTGGCCGATCAAGCCGGCATCGACCGCGCCAGCGCCCAGTGCGGCGCGGTGACGCTGATCCAGCGTTTCGGCAGCGCGCTGAACCTGAACATCCACTTCCACATGCTGTGGCTCGACGGCGTGTACGTGGAAGCCACCGAGCTGCCGCGGCGCGAACTGCGCCTGCACCGCGCCCGTGCGCCCACCACCGCGCAGTTGACCCAGCTGGCAGCTACCATCGCGCACCGGGTGTGTCGGCACCTGACGCGCAAAGGCTGGCTCGAAGGGGAGGGCGAATCGGCCTTCCTGGCAGACAGCGCTGCAGGCGACGACAGCATGGATGGGCTGCGGATGAGTTCGATCACCTACCGCATCGCCACCGGCCGCGACGCTGGCTGCAAGGTCGTCACGCTGCAAACGCTGCCCGGTGACGCCGGTTCGCTGGAGGGCGAAGCCGGCAAGGTCGGCGGCTTCTCACTGCATGCCGGCGTGGCGGCCGAAGCACACGAAAGCCACAAGCTGGAAAAGCTGTGCCGCTACATCACGCGCCCGGCGATCAGCGAGAAGCGGCTGTCGATAGCGCTCCAGGGCAGGGTGCGTTACCAGCTCAAGACCCCGTGGCGCAATGGCACCACGCATGTGGAATGGGATCCGGTGGATTTCATCGCCAAGCTGGCGGCGCTGGTCCCGCCACCTCGCGCGCATCTCACCCGCTTCCACGGCGTATTCGCCCCGAATGCAAACCTGCGTGCGCAGCTGACGCCCTCGGGGCGCGGCAAGCGGCCTGCGGGCGATGCGGCGCCAGTGGACGTCAGCGCCCACGACGCGCCGCGCAGCCCCGAGGAGAAGCGCCGTGCGATGAGCTGGGCGCAACGGCTCAAGCGGGTCTTTTCCATCGACGTCACCGCCTGCGTCCACTGCGGTGGCACCGTGCGGATCGTCGCCAGCATCGAGGAACCCACCGCCATCCGCGCCATCCTCGCCCACTTCGAGAAGCACGGCGCGCGGGAAGAAGCGCACTACAGGCCCGCAGCGCGCGCGCCGCCAGTGCAAGCCGCGTGACGATCTGCCGGCTGCACAGCCGACGGCGAAACCGGAATCCGAGCCGATGCGGCCACGATCCGCAGGGCGGCGCTCGGCCCGCTGTCGGGAATCAGCGAAGCATGGCTGCTGACAACGCCGCTGCGTGGCCCCGCGATGCCGAAATCCCACTCACAGACGTCCGATCCGTGCCCAAAACGGGGCTTGCGCGACCGCCGCCTACCCAGCAGACTGCCCGAAAAGGGCGTTTGAACTTCCTATACGCAAGGAACGTCTCGCCTGCCAAATCGGGCCATGTGACGGCTGACCGCTTGGCGAGCGGATGCCGTTCCGGTAGCACCGCCAAGAGCGGTTCGGTCCATGTGCGACGGGAATGGCAGTCGGGTGGTTGGGGCGTGCCCGCGACGAACGCCACGTCCAACCTGCCGGCGCGAAGCTGCACCACCGCTTCACGGGCCGGGCCTTCGGCGATCTCGACTTCAACATCGGGGTAATCCTTGCGGTATTGGCCGATCAGCTTTGCGAGGAAGCTATGCGGAATCAGGGCATGGATACCGATACGAAGCCGGCCGCTTTCTCCGGCTGCCGCCATGCCGGCGGTTTTCACCGCATGGTCGAGTTGGTCAATACCTACGGCTATCCGCTCGACGAAATGGCGTCCGGCCTCGGTCAGCCGAACGCCGCGCGCATGACGCTCGAACAAGAGGATGCCGAGGTCTTCTTCCAGTGCCTTCACGCGGGCGCTGACGCTGGACTGTGCAACGCCGAGCGCGTTGGCGGCGTGACGGAAGTTGAGATATTCGGCGACAGCGAGAGTGTGAACTAAGGTCATCATTGGCACTCGCCCCGAAAGGAGATGATTGCTCAACAGATTTAATCCGTCATTTCTCCTAAGTCTACGCATGCCAAATCGCCATGACTAAATCACAATGAAGTTGCGAATGGTCTGCGTAGTATTGGCAGACATATTAAATAGAGGATCGCGCCGACAATCCAAACCCAACCGTTCCATGCCCCGGCGGTGGCAGAATAGAGTGCTGTGAAGCCAAGCGGTCCTGCGATAGAGCTTAGATTGGTGAGGCTCGTTAGCGTTCCTTGCAAAGCCCCTTGCTTGTTACTGCTGACATTGTTTGAGAGCATTGCCTGCAAGGCCGGCATGCCAACACCCCCGGCGGCAAGCAGCAACAGAATCGGGAACACCATCCATCCCTGCGTGGCAAAAGCCAGAAGAACGAAGCCAGTCGCATCCGCAGCCATGCCAAACAGCAGCGTGCGCCGCTCTCCAAGCCGGCTTGAAAGCGGGCCGGTAACAAACGCTTGGAAGATCGCATGTGTTGCCCCAAACGCCGCGAGCGACAAACCAACGGTCGCGGTGTTCCACTGAAAACGGTCCTCGCCATATATGACCCATAGGGCTGCAGGCACTTGGCCGATCAGTTGAATAATGAAGAAAACTGCGAAAAGCGCACCTAGCCCGCGCAATGCATCATCCAGCCGTAACAGAACGAATGGTTTGATGCGAACCGGCTTTCCGGTCCCGCCATGGCTGTGATGAGTCTCCTTGAGGAAAATGCAGGCAAGCAGGAACGCGAACCCGTTGAGAAGGGCGGCGGCGATAAACGGGGCATGAGCAGAGATACCACCGAGCATGCCACCAAGTGCTGGCCCGGCAATCATGCCCGCCCCATAACAGGCCCCCATGTAGCCGAACCAGCGTGCGCGAGAACCTTCCCCCGTCGAATCGGCAATGGTTGAGGCTGCTACAGCTCCGGTTGCGCCCGTGACGCCGGACACGAGTCGGCCGATATAGAGCACCCATAAGACCGGCGCTGATGCCATAATCGTGTAATCGACTGCGGCTCCTGCAAGAGAAGCCAGAAGTACCGGACGCCGACCGTAAGAATCCGAAAGCTGTCCAAGCATGGGCGCGAAGACGACCTGCATCAATGCATAGAGCGACAGCAAGGCACCATAGTGTCCAGCGACCTGCTCTGCTGGCACAAGCTCACGCAGAAGCGTCGGAAGGACGGGCATGATGAGGCCGAGACCCATGGCGTCAAGACCCACGATCAGCAGGGCAATGATGGCAGAGCTGCGCACCTGAAACTCCAGCGCCGCTCAATGGAGCGACTTTATCAACGATAAGGAGATGGAAATATAACTTATCGGTGATAAATTGTCAAGCACTGGCGAAGGAACGTGAATGACCAAACTGGACAAGGGCACCGTGATCGCGGCGGCGCTAGAGCTGTTGAACGAGGTTGGCATGGACAGCCTGACGACGCGGAAGCTCGCTGAACGCCTCAAGGTTCAGCAGCCTGCGCTTTACTGGCATTTCCAGAACAAGCGAGCGCTGCTTGATGCGCTCGCCGAGGCGATGCTGGCGGAACGCCATACCCGCTCGCTACCCGAAGAGAATGAGGACTGGCGGGTGTTCCTGAAAGAGAATGCCCTGAGCTTCAGAACGGCGTTGCTCTCTTATCGGGACGGCGCGCGTATCCATGCCGGCACTCGACCGACAGAACCGAATTTTGGCACCGCCGAGACGCAAATACGCTTTCTCTGCGCGGAGGGCTTTTGTCCGAAGCGCGCCGTTTGGGCGCTCCGGGCGGTCAGTCACTATGTGGTCGGTTCCGTTCTCGAGCAGCAGGCATCTGATGCCGATGAGAGAGTTCCGGACAGGCCAGATGTGTCCGAGCAAGCACCGTCGTCCTTCCTGCACGATCTGTTTCACGAGTTGGAAACAGACGGCATGGATGCTGCGTTCAACTTCGGACTCGACAGCCTCATCGCTGGTTTCGAGCGGCTGCGTTCATCTACAACAGATTAGAGGCTTATGCCCCTTTGCCGCCCCAACTGCCACGACACCGATCCGCTTTGCACGATGCCCATGACCTCACGGCCGAGCTGGCGGTCGATGACCGGCCGCCACGGGACAAGGGAAATGAGCGGTATCTTGCCAGACAGGATACCGCCATTCACGAGGTTTCGAAGATTATTGCGCCGCATCGGAGCGGGCTTGCTTCCAGTCGTCGGCTAGACGACTGGCGACTTCTCGGTGGCAGCATCACGGGATCGAAGGAGCGCCAGCCCCAACGACACCAGCACTGCCATTGCCGTGGCGTAACAAATCACGGGCCACGCTGTATCGCCGTTTAACAGCGTCACCGCCAATGTCCCGACGATACTGACTATCAGGCTTTGGATGCAGAAGTAGAACGCAACCGCTGATCCAGCGATGTCGTCGAACTGCGCAAGTGCGCCGTTGGCGGTAACGGACACCGTGAAGACAATGCCGACCGCGACAACCCACATCGGCAGGATGAAGCTGAAAAATGACGGCGATCCGAAAAGTTGGCCGATCCCCAACAGGATCGCGCCGGAAACGAGCAACGCCATCCCGCGCGCTACGCATCCCGCGATACCCCATTTGGCAACGAAGGACTTTGCGAAGCGGGTTGTCGTGACCATGACCAGCGCGACAGTCGCGAAGGCCAAGCTAAATCCGATCTCGGAATAGCCGGCTTGGCCTATGAGAACACGGGGGGCTGTCGAGAAGAAAACGAAGAATGTGCCCATGCCGGCACTAAATCCGACCGTGTAAACCCAAAAGGCCGGACTCGCGAAGATCGGCAAAACAGATCGTTGCGTTCTGGCCTGATCCAACGGTCGGGTTTCATGCCACCTGAAACTGGCGTTTAAGAGTGCGAGCGAAGCCAGTGCAGCCAGTGTGATGAAGATCGCCTGCCATCCCCAAAACTCGCCGATCAGCGCACCGGCTATAGGGCCGAGCGCAGGCACGAACGCCAGCATCGAACTGAAAAGGCCGTAGATGACGGCACCTTCGGGACGATTGGCATATACGTCGCGCACGGTCGCGAAGGTGGCCACCAGCATGGCCGATGCTCCAACAGCCTGAACCAGACGAAACGCAACAAAGGCTAATGCAGTTGAAGAACAAGCCGCTCCCAGAGACGCAGCAACGAAAGCCGTTGCGCCTACAAGCAGGATCGGCCGTCGCCCGACGCGATCGGAGAGTGGCCCAAAGATCACTTGGCCCACACCGAGCATCACCATGTAGAGGCTCAACGTGAGTTGGATTATGGATGGAGTCGTGTTCAGGACGCCCGGCATCGCCGGAACGACTGGAAGATAAATATCCATCGCCAGCGAGGCGAGGATGTCGAAGGGAGCCATAAGCAGCAAGGCTGCCGGCAGCGTATAGGCCCACGCGGGGCGTGTGGTGGTCATGACGAATCAACCGCTCGATTAAGGATACCGGGCAGCGTCTGCTCGTCAGCAATCAGATGGGATTGGTCTTACAGAGCGCCGCAACAACAATTCTGATGTTGCGGCTTACTTGTCTGCTGACTTGGAATTTCCCATGCTGATGGCTCCACGATTACGAAATTGAATAGCAGCTCTTATCGAATTAGTTGTTGCGTTGCAATGCGGTATCGTTGGCTCCTATAGCCCCAACCCCCGCTGCCGCCCTAACTGCCACGACACCGAACCGCCCTGCATGATACCCGCGACCTCGCGGCCGAGCTGGCGGTCGATGATCGGCCGCCACGGGACAAGGGTGAACTCGTGGCTCTTTTCCACGATGGCGAACTTGCCGCTCGTTAGCTGGACAGTCCCGGTGAACTTGCCGCTGACACTCTCACCATCCTTGGCGGCGCGGAACGGCAGCGCCTTGCCCTCGGCCATCTCCGCACCGGCGCGCGCAACTTCCCGCTCGCGCAGGGTGGCGAGAAGATTGCGCCGGTAGAAGATTCGGCCGTCCCTGTTGCGCGTGGCGTCGCGCTGTTCGATATGATGCTCGCGGCGCTGGTCCATGGCTTCGCGGACCTGTTGCCCGAAGCCGGTCGGCGCAAGGTCGGCCGTTTCGCCATGGACCAATCGCCGGTCCATCCCCGGATCGAGGATGAGCCGGTCGGCAGCGACCCCGCTCCGTCGCAAGGCGGAAACCCGCGCCTCGAAGAACCGCACAATCTCGTCGAGCGCGTCTTCGGGTCGAAGGTGACCGGTGCGGGTGGCGATGCCATCCCGCTGCGCTGAGTGCATAACCACCAGCCTGCAGTCCGCCTCAGCAATATCGGGATAGAGCGCAGGGTCAGGAAATCCTTGGATATCGTTCAGGTAGCCCACGCCGCGCTTGAGCGCATAGCGCTGGGTTTCCGGTTGGAAGCTGTCGATTGAAACACGGTGCATCTGATCGGACAGGGCGTCTAAGAGCGGCGCAATACGTCTGATCTCATCGGCCGGCGATACAGGCCTCGCGTCCGGATGGCTGGCGGCCGGTCCGACATCCACGACGTCTGATCCGACTCGCAGCATTTCGATCGCCGCGGTGACAGCGCCGGCGGGGTCTAGCCGCCGGCTCTCATCGAAGAAGGAGTCCTCGGTGAGATTCAGAATGCCGAACACCGTCACCATGGCGTCGGCCTCCGCAGCGACTTCCACGATGGGGATCGGGCGAGCAAAAAGGCAGCAATTATGAGCCCCATACCTACAAAGCCCCACGCATCAAGCTTTTGCCCATGAAGCAACCAGGCAATGGCTGTAATTATGACGACGCCGAGTCCCGACCAGACTGCATAAGCAACACCGACAGGGATGGATTTCAGAACCAGAGAAAGAAAATAAAATGCGATGCCATAACCGATTATGACAACGGCGGAAGGGGCAAGCTTAGTAAAGCCCTCGCTAGATTTTAATGCGGATGTTGCGATTACTTCGCCAACTATTGCGATAACAAGAAAAAGCCAGCCTTTCATGATATATCTCCCAATTTGTGTAGGGCTTATTATGCACGCTTAAAAATAATAAAAGCAGACTTGACCTGATAGTTTGGCTGTGAGCAATTATGTGCTTAGTGCATCTAACGCCGGAGTTAAGCCGCCGCGCGTAGCGCGGTCGGCTTGAACGAATTGTTAGACATCATTTACCAACTGACTTGATGATCTCGCCTTTCACAAAGCGAATAAATTCTTCCAAGTGATCTGCGCGTGAGGCCAAGTGATCTTCTTTTTGTCCCAGATAAGCTTGCTTAGCTTCAAGTAAGACGGGCTGATACTGGGCAGGTAGGCGTTTTATTGCCCAGTCGGCAGCGACATCCTTCGGCGCGATTTTGCCGGTTATTGCGCTGTACCAAATGCGGGACAACGTAAGCACTACATTTCGCTCATCGCCGGCCCAGTCGGGCTGCGAGTTCCATAGCTTCAAGGTTTCCCTCAGCGCCTCGAATAGATCCTGTTCAGGAACCGGGTCAAAGAATTCCTCCGCTGCCGGACCTACCAAGGCAACGCTATGTTCTCTTGCTTTTGTAAGCAGGATAGCTAGATCAATGTCGATCATGGCTGGCTCGAAGATACCCGCAAGAATGTCATTGCGCTGCCATTCTCCAAATTGCAGCTCGCGCTTAGCCGGATAACGCCACGGGATGATGTCGTCATGCACGACAAGGGTGACTTCTATAGCGCGGAGCGTCTCGCTCTCGCCAGGGAAAGCCGAAGCCTCCATAAGGTCATTGAGCAATGCTCGCCGCGTCGTTTCATCAAGCTTTACGGCCACAGTAACCAACAAATCAATATCGCTGTATGGCTTCAGGCCGCCATCCACTGCGGAGCCGTACAAATGCACGGCCAGCAACGTTGATTCCAGATGGCGCTCAATGACGCTTAGCACCTCTGATAGTTGGTTCGAAATTTCGATGGTCACCGCTACCCTCATGATGTCTAACGCGCTGATCACCGGCGGTTGAAAACCGTCCGGTGGATTCGCAGGTTATGCTCCCTCATTTTCATTTCCGGTTTCCTATAGGGCAACTAGGCTGTCCTTGCCGGCGCTTGGAACACAGACGATGGCATCAAATGCCTCGCTCAATTTCGTTTTTACAGAGGCGCTTTGAGACCGCATTCGCTTTGCTTCCATGGGGGCATCTGTCAATGTCAGACATGAATTCTCCGTACCACAGGCGTCGATGACATACTGTTCCATACTATCCTCACGGATTGCATCGGCAGGCGTGGTCACAACAGAGAATCCAAGAGGACTGTCGGGCGATGGGAAATGCATTTCCGGCACGGTGGGTCCAAGATGGGTGAATGCAATCGCACGGTAATTCACCCTCTCTGCGAGGTGCTGCCCCATGGGAACAGCCGTAAGCTCGCCTGAAAAGGAGACTGGGGTTTTTTGTAAATGATTGTTGTGCGCCAGCAGAATTATCTTCACATCCGGATTCGCTCGAACCATTCCATCTACTACGCCCGCCATATACGAGTCACGTACGGAAGTATCTCCCTCAAGAGAGGTACCATCGAAGAAAGTTTTCATTATACGCAAGGTTTCCAACGTATACTCTATCGACTCTATTCGATCAGAGGCTTTTCGGAACAAATCGCTGTTGACGTGTTTTTTCAGTACAGGGGCAAGCGACGCCAAGCGGAGCTTCAATCTGGTTACCCCTGAGATAGCTTTCTCCTGCCGAGCCGTTTCTAGCTCCCCCCATTTTGCCGATGAAATAACCGCCGACTGGCCATCAATGGACGCCAACAAGTGAGTCAGCATATCAACGTGCGGTTTCATGAGGTGATCGATGAGCTGGATAATTTCGGCCAATTGCGCTAGGTCGTCCCTTGGGTTCAGGGTGTTGGGTAAGTCGATTCCGACTAACTGCAGTTTTCTTCCTGATTCGCGGAGATATGATTTCAGCCAGATCAGCACTGAGCCATACACAGAAAAGGTCAGGGTATCCGAAAATCGCTCAAGTTCATGAGCACCGGCTGTTGAGTTGAGCCATTCAGATAACCGGGATGCCTGAATCGCCCCACATTCCAAACCAATCGCATTAAAATCATGCCTTTCGACCAAATAGCGGATAAGACTTGCTCTAGCCAGTGAAAACTCCGCGACAAAATGAGCGCCCTCGCCAATGCCGACAATTCGGGCGCCCTCAATTACGGAAGTAAGAATCTCAAACTCATTGAAGTCCAGATTTTGAGGCTGTAAAAGTGTTCTGGTCGTTCTCCACGTCATTATTTTACCTTTGCGTTTATTACTTTAATCGCCATACGTTCGCTTCGCCAACAACCCGGGTCACAGCATAACGAATAGGGTTTATCCCTCGCGCCGCAAGCGCCGTTCGGTGCGCAGGCGCCTGCCGCGAGGGATAAGCCTTGTTGAACTGAACCGCCGCTCAGGCGGTGATACTGGGGATTCTACGCGCGGGTCATCCACATCGGATAGCGCGCGGCAGGGTCGGGTCAGCAACGAGTATCCGACGCCGCTGAGCCGCTCGCGACCATCGCCGTAATGGGCCGCGATCGGGTGCCG
Organism: Thauera humireducens; assembly: GCF_001051995.2. Taxonomy (NCBI): domain Bacteria; kingdom Pseudomonadati; phylum Pseudomonadota; class Betaproteobacteria; order Rhodocyclales; family Zoogloeaceae; genus Thauera; species Thauera humireducens. Next base: position 776,884 of record NZ_CP014646.1, read on the forward strand.
GCCGTGCATCCGGCGTGCGGTGTCGGTCGCGTTCAGCAGACGGGGGACGTGCCACGGCCTGCCGGTGCGGACGTTGCATCGGCAAGGGCCGAGACGGGGGAGCGTGAGTGTTCATGGCGGCCCATCCCGACAGCGCGGTGCAGGCGCGGGCGGATCGTACCGGCGAGCCATGACGATCTCGACCGTGTGCCAACGCCCGACCCCACAGTGCGGGCAGCATCGCGGGTCCTCACCGCTCACGCGGGCGAGGAAGTCTGCGGCCGCTTCGATCACCGCCGGCTGCGGTGCCGGCGTCTGGAGTGCCACACGGGCGGCGGCGAGCCGGGCCCGCTTGTGGCCGCAGGCGAGCAGCCCGTAGTGGCGCAGGCGCTTGAAGCCGGCCGGCAGCACGTGGCGCAGGAAGCGTCCGATGAAGGTGTCGGTCGGCAGGCTGACCGTACGTTTGCCACCGGTCTGGTTGTCGCGCACCCGAAGGCGCACCTGGCCCGCATCGCAGCCAAGCAGGCGGTCGTTCGAGAGCGCCACGCGGTGCGTGTAGCGGGCAAGGTAGTCGAGCACCTGGGCGGGTCCGCCGGGCGGCGGCTTGGCGTAGACCACCCAGTCGTGCGCGAGCAGCGCACGACGTCGGGCTTGCCATGCACCCGGCGCAGCGCTCGGATCGTCGGCCAGCTCGCCGCTGCGGTGGGCCGCGTCGAGCCGCGTGAGGAGCTTGCCGCGAAACACCTTCGAGGCGGCCTGGACGGGAAACAGGAAGCGCGTACCGCGCGCCGGTGTGCGCCATCTGCCCTCGGCGTCGAGCCCGCCACAGGTGATCAGGGCGTGCACATGCAGGTGCATGCGCAGGTCCTGGCTCCAGGTGTGGAGCACGAGGCTGAAACCGGGCACGGCGCCCAGCCAGCGCGGGTTGGCGGCGAGCTCGAGCAAGGTGGCCGCCGCACTATCGAACAACGCACCGTAGAGCCAGCGCGGGTGCCGGATCGCCAGTGGATTGAGCGCGTGGGGCAGCGTGAACACCCAGTGTGCGTAGGGCACCGGCAGCACCTCGCGCAGGCGCGCCGCACGCCAGGCCTCCTTGGCCCGCGTCTGGCACTGCGGGCAATGGCGGTTGCGACACGAGCGCCAGACATGGCGCTCGGCGCCGCAGTTTGCGCAACGCTCGCGTACGCCGCCGAGCGCGGCGGTGCGGCAGTCGACGATGGCACGCCAGGCCCGCGCCTGGGTGGGCGACAGCGCATGGCTGCTGCGGTAGCTGCTGCCGTGCGTGCGCAGGATGCCGGCCAGCGTGGGCCGGTCCATGGCCGCTCGGCCTCAGAGCCGGCGCAGCAGATCGAGCGGGCTGTCGTGGGGGATTGAACCCGGACGCGCCAGATGCAGGTAGCGCTGCGTGGTCGACAGGTGGCCGTGGCCCAGGAGCTTCGCGAGCGTGGCAAGATCGACGCCGGCCTCCAGCAGATGGGTGGCGAAGGCGTGGCGTAGCGTGTGGATGCCGCCCGTCTTGGTGATGCCGGCCCGATCGCGGGCACGGTAGTACGCACGTTGCGCACTGCTGACGTCGAATGGCCGGGCGGCGTCGGTGGTGCGAGGGAACAGCCAGTCGCGGGGTTTGCAGATGCGCCAATAGACGCGCAGCGCTTCGAGCAGGCTCGGACTGAGCAGCGTGTAGCGATCCTTGCCACCCTTGCCCGCCACCACCCTGATGCACATGCGATCCGGCGCGCTGTCGATGTCGGCGACGCGCAGCGCGCACACCTCGGACACCCGCAGTCCGGCCGCGTAAGCCGTCATCAACAGCGTGCGCGTGCGCAGATTGGCGGCCGCCTCGAACAGGCGCGCCAGTTCCTCGCGCGAGAGGATCTCCGGCTGACGCTGCGGCGTGTGCGCGTAGGGAATCGTGATGGCCTCGGCCGTGCGGCCCAGCACGATGTCGAAGAAGAACTTCAGGGCGCACACGGCTTGGTTCACGGTGGTGTAGGCCAGGTGCCGCTCGGTGATCCGGTGCAGCAGCCAGGCCTTCACCTGTGCGGCATCGAGGCGGTCGGGACTGCAGTGGTAGTGCGCGGCCAACTGCGCCACCACCGACAGGTAGGCCTGCTGCGTGCGCCGTGCCAATCCGCGCAGCACCATCGCGTCGATCATCTGCTGACGTAAGGGGCTCATGACACTTCTCCTTGAACGCGGGGACATCCCCGGTTTCAAGGTAGGTCGTCGTCGCAGACGTCATGAAAAACGCGGTGGCGCTTGGGTTCGCGGCCACCGCGTCAGCGGTTTAGTTCAACTTTGTTTTAGGGCGACTGCCCTGCTGCGTAACATCGTTGCTGCTCCATAACATCAAACATCGACCCACGGCGTAACGCGCTTGCTGCTTGGATGCCCGAGGCATAGACTGTACAAAAAAACAGTCATAACAAGCCATGAAAACCGCCACTGCGCCGTTACCACCGCTGCGTTCGGTCAAGGTTCTGGACCAGTTGCGTGAGCGCATACGCTACTTGCATTACAGCTTACGAACCGAACAGGCTTATGTCCACTGGGTTCGTGCCTTCATCCGTTTCCACGGTGTGCGTCACCCGGCAACCTTGGGCAGCAGCGAAGTCGAGGCATTTCTGTCCTGGCTGGCGAACGAGCGCAAGGTTTCGGTCTCCACGCATCGTCAGGCATTGGCGGCCTTGCTGTTCTTCTACGGCAAGGTGCTGTGCACGGATCTGCCCTGGCTTCAGGAGATCGGAAGACCTCGGCCGTCGCGGCGCTTGCCGGTGGTGCTGACCCCGGATGAAGTGGTTCGCATCCTCGGTTTTCTGGAAGGCGAGCATCGTTTGTTCGCCCAGCTTCTGTATGGAACGGGCATGCGGATCAGTGAGGGTTTGCAACTGCGGGTCAAGGATCTGGATTTCGATCACGGCACGATCATCGTGCGGGAGGGCAAGGGCTCCAAGGATCGGGCCTTGATGTTACCCGAGAGCTTGGCACCCAGCCTGCGCGAGCAGCTGTCGCGTGCACGGCTCTGTTGCAAAGATTGGCGGCAGTCAGAGGTAGGCTGTCGCTCTGCGCCGATCAGGCGGCTGCTGCGAAATGGTGGTTGAGCATGCCCATGGCCTCCGTCAGCGCCGAGGGCCCAATGCCAAAAGCTCTCTCCACAAGGCGCACCTCGCCCCTGATGCCGGGCTGCAGGCACCAGGGGCGAGCCTGTCCTTTGCGCAGGGCTCGCATGACTTCGAATCCCTTGATCGTGGCATAGGCCGTGGGGATCGATTTGAAACCGCGCACCGGCTTGATCAGTATCTTGAGCTTTCCGTGATCGGCCTCGATCACGTTATTGAGATACTTCACCTGCCGGTGGGCCGTCTCCCGGTCCAGCTTTCCTTCGCGCTTCAATTCGGTGATCGCTGCACCATAGCTCGGCGCTTTGTCGGTATTGAGCGTGGCAGGCTTTTCCCAGTGCTTCAGGCCTCGCAGGGCCTTGCCCAGGAACCGCTTCGCTGCCTTGGCGCTGCGGGTCGGCGACAGGTAGAAATCGATCGTGTCGCCCCGCTTGTCGACTGCCCGGTACAGGTAGGTCCACTTGCCCCGCACCTTGACGTAGGTTTCATCCAGGCGCCAGCTCGGATCAAAGCCACGCCGCCAGAACCAGCGCAGCCGCTTCTCCATCTCCGGGGCGTAGCACTGGACCCAGCGATAGATCGTCGTATGGTCGACCGAAATGCCGCGTTCCGCCAGCATTTCCTCAAGGTCGCGATAGCTGATCGGATAGCGACAATACCAGCGCACCGCCCACAGGATCACATCACCCTGGAAATGGCGCCACTTGAAATCCGTCATCGTTCCGTCCGTCCAATCTCCGCCAAGCATGCTCAAGCTTCACGATTTTTGCAACAGAGCCGTCCAAACAACCCTCACGCCTGGCTCGCCACACTGGCACGCCGTGCGGCGAATTCGGCCTCAACTTCATCGTTCGACCGCCCCAATCCAGCGCGCATCGAAGCCCGGCCGGCTTCGACCTTGCGGCGCAGGAACTCGTCGTACTCGCGCGACTCGCGCTGGCGCTGAACGAACTCGCGCATCAGCTCGCGCAGCACTTGCGACGCCGGGCGATGGGCCGCCTCGGCTTCGGCCATAAACTCGGCGCGCAACTCAGGCTCCAGCTTCATCGTGAAAACGGCTTGTTTTGACATTATCGGGGCCTCCTGCCACTTGATACTAACAAAGTATATACGCCGTCATTACTAAGCGCTATTCACAGAACGCTGCAAGGCGGGCGTGCGCTAGGCCAAGGCCTGTCGGAAAACATTTGTTTTTCGACAGGCCTTCAACGATCCTCTGCACCAACCTCCGAGTGGCCGCAAAATTGTGCGGAAAACTCTGTCGCCAGACGCTACCATACGGAAACCTCGTCTTAATGGTTTTCCGCTTATGTTGGTAGGTTACATGCGCGTGTCGTCGGACTCCGACCGCCAGAGCACGAACTTGCAGCGCGATGCGCTGCTCGCCGTCGGCGTCGATGCGCGGCATCTGTTCGAGGATCATGCTTCCGGCGCGAAGGACGACCGCGCGGGCCTGGCGCGGGCGCTCGAATTCGTTCGCCCTGGCGACGTGTTGGTCGTGTGGAAGCTCGACCGGCTCGGCCGTTCGTTGTCGCACTTGCTCGCCATCGTGACCTCGCTCAAGGAAAAGCAGGTGGCGTTCCGCTCGCTGACGGAGAACCTGGATACCACGACGCCCTCGGGCGAGTTTCTGTTCCAGGTGTTCGGCGCGCTCGCGCAGTACGAACGCGCCTTGATCCAGGAACGTGTCGTCGCCGGTCTGGCTGCCGCCCGCAAACGCGGCCGGATCGGCGGCCGGCCGCAGGCGATCACCGGCGAGAAGCTGGAGGCCATCGTCGCTGCGCTCGATGGCGGCATGTCCAAGGCGGCGGTGTGCCGCAACTTCGGCGTCAAGCGAACCACGCTGATCGAGACCCTGGCACGGGTTGGTTGGACGGGCTCTCGTGGAGCGTCATCGCGATGACGACCAAGAGCGAACGATTGACCGTCCTGTCGGACGCCGAGCAGGAAGCCCTGTACGGCCTGCCGGACTTCGACGACGCCCAGCGGCTGGAATACTTGGCGTTGACTGAAACCGAACTGGCGCTCGCCAGCAGCCGGCCTGGTCTCCATGCACAGGTCTATTGCATCTTGCAGATCGGTTACTTCAAGGCCAAGCATGCCTTCTTCCGCTTCGACTGGAGTGAGGTCGAGCACGATTGCGCCTTCGTGCTGAGCCGCTACTTCCACGGCGAGTCCTTCGAGCACAAGCCAATCTCCAAGCACGAGCACTACACCCAGCGCGAGTGGATTGCCGATCTGTTCGGCTACCGGCCGTGGGCGGCCGAGTTCCTGGCGCAGCTCGCGCAGCAGGCCGCGCAGACCGTGCGGCGCGACGTGATGCCGGGGTTCATCGCCGCCGAGCTGATCGTCTGGCTAAACGAGCACAAGATCATCCGGCCCGGCTATACCACCCTGCAAGAGCTGGTGAGCGAAGCCCTGTCCGCCGAGCGTCGGCGGCTGGCTGGCCTGCTGTCGGAAGTGTTGGACGAATCGGCCAAGGCCGCGCTGGGTCGGCTTCTAGTGCGTGACGACACCCTGTCGCAATTGGCGGCGCTCAAGCAGGACGCCAAGGACTTTGGCTGGCGTCAGATGGCCCGCGAACGCGAAAAGCGCGCCACGCTGGAGCCGCTGCACCGGATCGCCAAGGCGCTGCTGCCCAAGCTCGGCGTCTCGCAGCAGAATCTGCTGTACTACGCCAGCCTGGCGAACTTCTACACCGTCCACGATCTACGCAACCTGAAGGCCGATCAGACCTACCTCTACCTGCTTTGCTATGCCTGGGTGCGCTACCGGCAGCTTTCCGACAACCTGGTCGATGCGATGGCCTACCACATGAAGCAGTTGGAGGACGAAAGCAGTGCGGGCGCAAAGCAATCCTTTGTCGCCGAGCAGGTGCGCCGTCAGCAAGACACACCGCAGGTCGGCCGCCTGCTGTCGCTTTACATCGACGACAGCGTGCCCGATCCCACGCCGTTCGGCGATGTGCGCCAGCGCGCCTACAAAATCATGCCCCGCGATACGCTGCAAACCACCGCGCAGCGCATGAGCGTGAAGCCGGTGAGCAAGCTGGCTTTGCACTGGCAGGCGGTGGACGGCCTGGCTGAGCGCATCCGCCGCCATCTTCGGCCGCTGTATGTCGCGCTCGACCTCGCTGGCACTGATCCGGGCAGCCCGTGGCTCGTGGCGCTGGCCTGGGCCAAGGACGTGTTCGCCAAACAGCAGCGCCTATCGCAACGGCCGCTCGCCGAATGTCCAGCGGCCACGCTGCCGAAACGCTTGCGACCGTACCTGCTGACCTTCGATGCCGATGGCAAGCCGACGGGCCTGCATGCCGACCGCTACGAGTTCTGGCTGTACCGCCAGGTCAGGAAGCGCTTCCAGTCGGGTGAACTCTACCTCGACGACAGCTTGCAGCACCGGCATTTTTCCGACGAGCTGGTTTCGCTGGAGGAGAAGGCCGCCGTGCTGGCGCAGATCGACATCCCGTTCCTGCGGCAGCCACTCGATGCCCAGCTCGATGCACTCGCGACCGAGCTGCGCTCTCAGTGGCTTGCCTTCAACCGCGAGCTGAAGCAGGGAAAGCTGACGCACTTGGAATACGACAAGGACACGCAGAAGCTGACATGGCGCAAGCCCAAGGGCGAGAACCAGAAGGCGCGCGAGAAGGCGTTCTACGAGCAACTGCCGTTCTGCGACGTGGCCGACGTGTTCCGCTTCGTCAACGGCCAGTGCCAGTTCCTGTCGGCGCTGACGCCTTTGCAGCCGCGCTATGCGAAGAAGGTCGCCGACGCCGACAGCCTGATGGCGGTCATCATCGCGCAGGCGATGAACCACGGCAACCAGGTCATGGCACGCACCAGCGACATCCCGTACCACGTGCTGGAGAGCGCCTACCAACAGTACCTGCGCCACGCAACGCTGCACGCGGCCAACGACTGCATCAGCAACGCCATCGCCGCGCTGCCGATCTTCCCGTACTACTCGTTCGACCTCGATGCACTGTACGGTGCCGTCGATGGTCAGAAATTCGGCGTCGAGCGGCCGACCGTGAAAGCGCGCCACTCGCGCAAATACTTTGGGCGCGGCAAGGGCGTGGTCGCCTACACGCTGCTGTGCAACCACGTGCCGCTCAACGGCTACCTGATCGGCGCGCACGATTACGAGGCCCATCACGTGTTCGACATCTGGTATCGCAACACGTCGGACATCGTGCCGACCGCGATCACCGGCGACATGCACAGCGTCAACAAGGCCAACTTCGCTATCCTCCACTGGTTCGGCCTGCGTTTCGAGCCGCGCTTCACCGACCTTGGCGATCAGTTGAAGGAGCTCTACAGTGCCGACGATCCGGCGCTGTACGATCAGTGCCTGATCCGGCCGGCCGGGAGAATCGACCGCGATCTCATAGTCAGCGAGAAGCCGAACCTCGACCAGATCGTCGCCACGCTCGGACTGAAGGAGATGACGCAGGGCACGCTGATCCGCAAGCTATGCACCTACACCGCGCCGAACCCGACGCGGCGCGCCGTGTTCGAGTTCGACAAGCTCATCCGCAGCATCTACACGCTGCGCTACCTGCGCGATCCACAACTGGAGCGCAACGTGCACCGCTCACAGAACCGCATCGAGTCCTATCACCATCTACGCTCGACCATCGCCCAGGTCGGCGGCAAGAAGGAATTGACCGGGCGCACCGACATCGAAATTGAGATCAGCAACCAGTGCGCCAGGCTGATCGCCAACGCGGTCATCTTCTACAACTCGGCCATCCTCTCGCGGCTGCTGATGAAGTACGAGGTGAGCGGTAACGCCAAGGCGCACGCTCTCCTGACCCAGATATCGCCGGCGGCCTGGCGGCACATCCTGCTGAACGGGCATTACACCTTCCAGAGCGACGGCAAGATGATCGACCTGGATGAGCTCGTGGCGGGGCTGGAACTGGGATGACGGAAATTTCGGCGGTTCCGGCTTAGAACCCCTGAGACAGTCGGTTCGCGGCCACGACGCGGTGATCCGTTGGGGCGGCGAGGAGTTCGTGATCGTGCTCGATGCCTGCCGGCAGGCCACGGCGATCGATCTCGCCGAGCGCATTCGTGCGCGCGTCGCAGCCTATCGGGACAGTGAGGTCGGCAAGGTGACCCTGTCCTTGGGACTCGCCACGCTGGCGCCCGGCGAAATGACGGACGCGCTCTTCGCGCGCGCGGACGCTGCGCTGTACCAGGCCAAGCGTGGTGGCCGCGACCGGCTGTCGATCGCGCCGCAGCCCGACTGAGCGCGCGAGAGGGGCGGTCCACGGCCCGACAGCCTGCGTCGACGGGGGCTCTGTTGTATCCTTCGGCTTTGTCACACGTGGCAGCGGGTCTGTACTCTCGATGAAAGTCTTCGGTTTCGCCGGCTGGTCCGGCTCGGGAAAGACCACCCTGGTCGAACGCCTGATACCCGAGTTCACGGCGCGCGGCTTGCGCGTCTCCGTCATCAAGCATGCGCATCACGGCTTCGATCTCGACAAGCCGGGCAAGGACTCCTGGCGCCATCGCGAAGCCGGTGCGACCCAGGTGCTGATGCTCTCCAACGACCGCTGGGTGCTGATGCACGAATTGCGCGGGGCCCCCGAGCCGACGCTGGATGAACAACTGCGTCTGCTCGAACCCTGCGACCTCGTGCTGATCGAAGGCTACAAGGCCGCGGCCGTGCCCAAGATCGAGATCCATCGGCCTGCGCACGGCAAATCGCCGCTGTGGCCCGAGAATCCGCACGTGGTGGCGGTGGCGAGCGACGCCGAGCTCGACTGTCCGTTGCCCTGCCTCCCGCTCAACGAGCCGGCCGTCATCGCCGGCTTCATCCTCGACTATCTGGATGTCCAATGAACGGCAACATGCTTTCCTTCGACGAGGCTTACGAGAAGCTGCTCGGCTTCGTCCGTCCGGTCCGCGAGATCGAGAACGTCGACACCATGGTGGCCGCTGGCCGGGTGCTTGCCGTCGCGCTGAACTCGACGATCAACCAGCCGCCGATGGACAACTCGGCCATGGACGGTTACGCGCTGCGCGCGGCCGACGTGCCAGCCGCCGGCACGCGCCTGCCGGTCAGCCAGCGCATTCCGGCCGGCAGCGTCGGCCATGCACTGCAGCCGGGCACGGCGGCGCGCATCTTCACCGGCGCGCCGCTACCCCCGGGCGCCGACACCGTTGTGATGCAGGAACTGTGCGAGCACGACGGCGAGCACGTGGTGATCAATACGGTGCCCATGCCGGGCGAGGCCGTGCGGCGGATGGGCGAGGTCATCGCCGAGGGCGAGCAGGTGCTGCCCGCCGGGCTGCGCCTCACACCGCAGGCCGTGGCACTGGCGGCCTCGGTGGGCGCCGCGCAGCTGCCTGTGTATCGACGCCTGAAGGTGGCGGTGTTTTCCACCGGAAGCGAGCTCGTGATGCCGGGCGAGCCCTTGCCGCCCGGCGGCATCTACAACTCCAACCGCTTCATGCTGCGCGCGCTGCTCGTGGGGCTGGGCTGCGAGGTCGAGGACTTCGGCATCGTGCCCGACCGCCTCGACCAGACCCGCGATGTGCTGCGCCGCGCCGCCGAAGGCCATGACCTGATCCTCACCAGCGGCGGCGTTTCGGTCGGGGAGGAGGACCACGTCAAGCCGGCGGTCGAGGCCGAAGGCAGCCTCGACATGTGGAAGATCGCAATGAAACCCGGCAAGCCGCTGGCCTATGGCCGCGTGCACGGCGCGGCCTTCATCGGCCTGCCCGGCAACCCGGTGTCGAGCTTCGTCACCTTCCTGCTGATGGTGCGGCCCTTCGTGCTGGCGACGCAGGGCGTACGCGAGGTGGCGCCGCAGTCGCTGATGCTGCGCGCCGATTTCGACTGGCCCCGGCCCGACCGCCGGCGTGAGTTCCTGCGTGCGCGCATGAATGCCCAGGGCGGCGTGGAGCTGTTTGCCAACCAGGGGTCGGCAGCGCTCAACTCCACCGTCTGGGCCAACGGGCTGGTCGACATTCCGGCCGGTACGCCGGTGGCGTGGGGCGAACAGGTTCGCTTCCTGCCCTATGGCGACCTGCTGCACTGAGCGCGAGATCGCGAGAGGACCGAGAAGATGACTGTGAAAGTGCTGTATTTCGCCAGCCTGCGCGAAGCGCTGGGCAGGCCTGCCGAGGAGCTTGCCTTGCCCGCCGGTGTGGCGACCGTCGGCGGCCTGCGTGCCCACCTTGCCGCGCGCGGTGAGAACTGGCAGGCCCTGGGGGAAGGGCGCAACGTGCGCGCGGCGGTCAACCAGCGCATGGTCGGCGCCGATGCGACCGTGGCGAGCGGGGACGAAGTCGCCTTCTTTCCGCCGGTGACGGGGGGCTGAGCCGTGACGCAAGCGCTTCCTTTCGTTGTCAGCGTCAGCGTGCAGCAGGCCGACTTCGATGTGGGCGGCGAGATTGCCGCACTGAGCGAGGGGCGGCGCGACGTGGGCGCGATCGCCAGTTTCGTCGGGCTCGTGCGCGATCTCAATGACGGCAGCGGTGTCTCGGCGATGACGCTCGAGCACTACCCGGGCATGACCGAGAAGGCGCTGGAGGAAATCGTGGAGCAGGCCCGTCAGCGCTGGTCGCTGCAGGGCGTGCGGGTGATTCATCGCTTCGGGCGGCTGGAGCCGGCGGATCGCATCGTCTTCGTCGGCGTCGCCAGCCCGCATCGGGGCGAAGCCTTCGCCGCCTGCGAGTTCATCATGGACTACCTGAAGACCCGCGCGCCGTTCTGGAAATGCGAGGAAACGCCCGGGGGGGCACGCTGGGTCGATGCGCGCGAGAGTGACGATTCGGCCGCCGCCCGCTGGCAGGATCGGGGCTAGCGGATCGGGCGGGGAGCCCTGCGGCGGCTGGCGTGCGGATGACGACACGCCGTCTTGCCGGATAGAGGGAGATCAAAAAAAACGGCGCCGCGTGGCGCCGTTTTGCATACCTGGCCCGAAGGCTTACTTGCGGCCCTTCGGCTGCTGCGCGAGCGCCTGGAAGGCCTCGGTCGAGGCACGCGTCATCTGCTCGAACGCGGCACGCGTGGTGTCCATGGCCGTCTGCATCGCGCCCAGTGCGTTCTGGTCGGCGATCGGCATGCCCTTGAACATCTTCTGCATGGCGTCGAACATGTCGTGGCTGCCGCTGGTGAGTTGCTCGCCGACCAGCTTGCCGAAGGCAGCCTGGGTGGTCGTCGTGATCTCGGCGATCTCACGGGCGCAGGCCAGCATCTTCTCGGTCGTGGCCTGGGCGTAGTGAGCACGCAGGTCCATCATGTCCTTCGGGTCCTTGGCCGACGACAGCGCCTTGGCGTTCTGCACGCCTTCCTCGAACAGGCTCTTGGCGGTGGAGACCTGGATTTCCATGATGCGCTGCGAGTTCTCGATCGAGAGCTGGGCGAGTCGCATGGCAGCCTCGAGATTCTTCTTCTGAAGTTCGTTGAATTGGTCCTGCTTGGTAGCCATACACACCCTCCGCTCGCGATCTGAATTGTCTGGAATCCGTGAGGTCCCGGGCTTGCGCCGCGGTTGAAGCTCTGAACATTCGGCATGATCCTTGCCGAAGCGACCTCGCTATCGACAATAGCACAGCCGTCCGGAGGTCGTGCGCAAACCTTGGATCCGAGGGGGAAAAGGCGAAGGATTGTTGCGATGCAGCAACAATTTGAATACCCATTCTGGGCTGCCGCGGCGGCCGCTTGCGAGCACTCAGCCGATGACAGGGCGATCCGGAAGTCCCTTGTCGAGCATGTCTTCATCATCTGCGTGAGCGCGTGGGAAGTGCCGGACGAGGAGGGCATGAACGTCGTCGATCGCCGTATTCAGTCCGTCTTCGATCCTTCCCCGGCGGAAGTGGGCGAGGGCGGCGTCGATCGTTCGACGCCAGGTCTCGGCCGGCACCCGTTTCGCGAGTGCGCGGTCGGCAAGGATGTCGATCTCATGCTCAGCCAGCAGCATGTAGATCAGCACGCCGTTGTTGTGCTCGGTGTCCCAGACGCGCTGCTTGCCGAACATGGTGAGGGCTCGGTCAGCGATCACCGATTCGATCGGTTCGTTGCGCAGCAGGTTACGCGACAGATAACGCAGCGGCAGGCTTGCCTCGATGCAGAGGCAGATCTGGCCATCGTGCTCGCGCTCGCTCGCGGCGACGCGCTGTTCCAGGCGGTCGAACCCAGTTTTGCCGAGGGCCTTCTCGGCATCGTGGGCGTCAAGCCACAGGTGCCGCAGCAGCCGCGTGAGCTTACCCATTCACCACCTCCCCGATGCGCCGCCGCCGCCAAAGCTGCCGCCGCCACCCGAGCGGAATCCGCCGCCGGAACCAAAGCCGCCGGAGCGGCCCCCGCCCCAGATGACCGGCCCGCCACCACGGTGGAAGCCGCCCGGGCCACCGCGTCCGCCGCCGCCACCGCCAATGCCGAGCGCCAGCACGAGGAGCAGTGCAGCGATGCCCGCGCCGATCCCCAGCAGCAGACTGCCGGTGAGCAGCTTGACGATGAATCCCGTGGCGCCGCCCGTCAGCGCCGAGCCGAGCTTGCGCCCGAACAAGCCTGTCAGGAATGAGGCCGCGAAGGGGATCGCAACGAACAGGAAGGCACCGAGATCCTGCAGGTCCAGGTCCTCGGTCGCAGTGGTCCGCGCGGCTGGCAGCGGCAGGTCCTCGCCGCGGATCAGGCGCATCAGGCCGTCGACCCCGGCCATCAGGCCGCCCGCGAAATCGCCTTGGCGGAAAGCGGGGGTGATCAGCGCGTCGATGATGCGATAGGCCGCGAGGTCGGGTATGGCACCTTCGAGCGTGCGGGCGACCTCGATGCGGACAGTGCGGTCGTCCTTGGCGACCACGACCAGAACGCCGTCGCCCACGTCCTTGCGCCCGATCTTCCAGCTGTCAGCCACGCGGTAGGCGTAGGCGGCGATGTCCTCCGGCGCCGTGGTCCTGACCAGCAACACCACGATCTGGCTGCCGCGCTCCCGTTCGAAGGCCGCGAGGCGACTGTCGAGTTCGCCGATCTGTTGAGCGTTCAGGGTGCCGCTGTTGTCGATCACCCGTGCCGTCAACGCCGGCACCGGTTGTACCGCCTGCGCCAGGACGGTCGACGAGAAGAGCGCGCCGAGCAGGACCACGACGAGCCCGCGCGCCAGGCGGGCGAGCCAAGCGTTGCCCTCCCGCACTGCTCTGCAGGCCGAAGACGGGTAGGGCGGCACCGTGCGCATCATCCGCCGAAGCCGTCAGCGTGCGCCCTGAGCGCCGAAATCGACCTTCGGCGGTGACGAGATTTCGGCTTCGTTCGTCACCGTGAAGCCGGCCTTGGGCGAGTAGCTGAAGATCATGGCGGTCAGATTGGTCGGGAAACTGCGCGCCAGGACGTTGTACTGCTGCACGGCCTCGATGTACTTGTTGCGCGCCACGGTGACGCGGTTCTCAGTGCCCTCGAGCTGAATCCGGAGATCCTGGAAGCCCTGGTTGGCCTTGAGGTTGGGATAGTTCTCCGAGACCGCGAGCAGCCGCGAGAGCGCGCTGCCGAGTTGCCCCTGCGCTTGCTGGAAGCGCTCCATTGCCTGCGGGTCGTTGAGCATTTCGGGTGTCACCTGGATGGCGGTGGCGCGCGAACGGGCTTCGATGACGCGACTCAGCGTTTCCTGTTCGAAGTTGGCCTCGCCCTTCACCGTCTCGACGAGGTTGGGGATGAGGTCGGCGCGGCGCTGGTACTGGTTCAGCACCTCCGCCCAGGCCGACTTGGTCTGTTCGTCAAGGCGCTGGAAGTCGTTATAGCCACAGCCACCGAGCGTCAGCGAGGCGCTGATCAGCAGGGCCAGCGGAAAGTGTCGGGCGAGTCGGGCGATCATCAAGGGCCTCCGGTCGGACATGAGTCGGTCTCGGCGGACTTTAGCAGGTCGCGCCGCGCTTGGTGCGGACGCAGCCTTGCTTCGAGAGGGCATCGGCAGGCCGCTCCCGCGCGGGCGTTCCTGAGGTCGATGCCCGACGTCCGGCGTTTCTTGTTCTCGCTCAAGGTTTTGGGCTGCAACGGACCGTACGCTTCGGCCTACTGCGAAACCGGCCGCAAGCTCCAACTTTGTCCGGCAAACGACTTTCACTTTCAGGATGGAAACCCGATGTTCGACAACGCTGTTCACCCCTTCGACGCTCGCGGCGTCGCCAAGCGCTTCCGCCATGCCGCCATCTTCGGCGCCCTCGAGTCGCTCGAGGACGGCGAGACGATGCGATTCGTGAACGACCACGACCCGCTGCCCCTGCTGGGTCAGATCCAGCAACGCTATGGCAATCAGGTGGGGATCAACTATGTCGCGCGCGAGCCCGGCAACATCGTGATCGACTTCCGCATCCAGCTTGGCGCGTCGGCAGAGGCCGTGCCGGCGGTTGGCGCAGCGGCAGCAGCCGGTAGTTGCGGCGGCGGCCACGGCTGCGGTTGCTCGGGTGGCTGAGGCGCACCCGTTGCCTCATCGATTCATCGGGGCGGTCCGGGCGGTGGCTAGAGCACCTTCTCGATCGCCCTGATCACATCGGGTGCGTCGGGCCTGATCCTGCTCGGGAAACTGGCGACCACCTTGCCGTCGCGGTCGATCACGTATTTGTGGAAGTTCCAGCGCGGCTCCTCGGCCTGGCGGGCAAGTTCGCGGAACAACGGGTGGGCGCCTGCGCCACGCACCGGAATCGTGGCGAACATGTCGAAACTGACGCCGAAGTTCACGAAGCAGACCTCGGCAGCCTTGGCCTCGCTGTCTGCCTCCTGGTCGAAATCGTCGGACGAGAAGCCGACGACCTTCAGCCCCCTGTCCTTGTAGCGCTGGTGGATCGCCTCGAGCTCCTTGAACTGGTTGGTGAAGCCACAGTGGCTTGCGGTATTGACCACCAGCACCGGTTGCCCGGCAAAGCGTTGGGCGAGGTCCACCGTCTCGCCCGAGTGCAGGCGGCGAAGCTGATGGTCGAACAATGCCTGCTGTGCAGAGGCGCCGGCCGTGGTCAGGAGCAGGCTAGCACCGAGCAGCGGGGACGAGACGAGGGTTCGAGTGCAGCGAACGGACATGATCGGGACTCCTTCAAGCGTGCTCCATTGACCACGCGGCGCACGCGAGGTTCGCCGCGCCGCGCGCTCGGGACTCACAACAGCGCGATGGCGTCCTTCTCGCCGCGCTCATACACCACGTTGGCACGACCGACCAGCAGCGGGTCGAGCGGACCGATGCGGTCGATGTCCTTGTTGGCGTAAGGCATCTTGTGCAGCACGTAGCGCAAGGCGTTGAGGCGCGCGCGCTTCTTGCAATCGGACTTCACCACCGTCCAGGGTGAATCCGCGGTGTCCGTGTAGAAGAACATCGCCTCCTTGGCCTTGGTGTAGTCGTCCCACTTGTCGAGCGAGGCAAGGTCGATCGGCGACAGCTTCCATTGCTTGAGCGGATGGGTCTCGCGTTCCTTGAAGCGGCGGCGCTGCTCCTCGCGGCTGACCGAAAACCAGAACTTGATCAGGTGGATGCCGCTGCGCACCAGGTTGCGCTCGAACTCGGGCACCTGGCGGATGAACTCGTTGTATTCGTCGGGCGAACAGAAGCCCATCACGCGCTCGACGCCGGCGCGGTTGTACCAGGAGCGGTCGAACAGCACGATTTCGCCGGCCGTGGGCAGGTGCTGGATGTAGCGCTGGAAGTACCACTGGCCGCGCTCGATTTCCGAGGGCTTCTCCAGCGCCACCACGTGCGCGCCCCGGGGGTTCAGGTGTTCCATGAAGCGCTTGATCGTGCCGCCCTTGCCGGCGGCATCGCGGCCCTCGAAGAGGATGACCACGCGCTGGCCGGTTTCCTTGACCCAGGCCTGCAGCTTCAGCAATTCGACCTGCAGTCGATACTTCTGCTTCTCGTAGGCCTTGCGCGACATCAGGTTGCGGTAGGGGTAGCCACCGCTGCGCCAGTCGGGAGCGAGCTCCTCGTCGGGGTTGGCGGTGTCGCCCTCGATGTTGGCCTCGGCTTTCATCAGGGCGCGGCGCAGGGCATGGATGTCGTCCGGCGATGCGCCGGCGAGGATGGCCTCGAGCGCCTTCACCGCGGCGCCGGGCGTCGCGGCTTCGTGCTGCAGGATCTCGGTGAGGGCGACGAGCTTGGCGTTGCGTGCGGCGGCGGTCGCCTGCTCGAGTTCGAAGCGCTCGATGCCCTCGGGGGTGAGTTCGGGTGCGGTGTCGCCACGTTGCACGGCGCGGGCGCGCCGGTTCGTCGTCCGGGCGCCCGACGGCGTGTCGGAATGGATGCTGGTGTCGCGCTTGCGCGCGTGCGTGGTGGTTTCGCGTTCGCTGGTCGTCATGCTTGGCCCTCCGCAGTTGCAACACCGCACTTTACTATCAGACGGCCGTTCGGTGCCCGAAGGCGGGCGATGGGCCGCTTACAGCCTGAATCGTCCCACCGCAGCCTGCAGTTCCGCAGCGCGGGCCGAAAGATCGCGCGCTGCGCCGGCGGCCTCCCGCACCGCACCGCTGTTGTTCTCGCTCATCGTCGCGATCTGCTCGACATTGCGTGCGATCTCGGTGCTGGCCGTCGATTGTTCGACCAGGGCCTGCGAGATTTCCTCGACGGCCGAAACGACTTCGCGCGAGCCGGTGTTGATGTCTTCGATGGCCTTGCCTGCGCGGTCCGACAACTGCACGCTGCTGCGCACGTTCTCGCTCTGACGACGCATGGTCTGGACTGCACGTTCCGTCCCGGAATGAATCTCGCTGACGATGCGGGCGATCTGGTCGGTCGAGCTGGAGGTACGCTCGGCGAGCTTGCGCACCTCGTCGGCCACGACGGCGAAGCCGCGGCCCTGATCACCGGCGCGCGCCGCCTCGATCGCGGCATTGAGCGCCAGCAGGTTGGTCTGATCCGCCAGCTCGCGGATGATCGTCACCACCGACGAGATCTCCCGCGAATGCACGCCCAGCTCCTCGATGCTCTCGGTTGCCTCGGCGACCTCGCGGGCGATGCGGTTGATGTCGGCCACCACGTTGCGGATGGCATCCGAGCCGCTCCGTGCGGCTTCGCCGGACTGCTTCGCCATGCGGTCGGCGTCGGTCGCGGAGTTCGACACGTGGTTGATGCTGACGGTCATCTCCTCGACCGATGCGGCCATCGACGTCGCGGACTGGGATTGTTCGTCGCTCGCCGACGCGATGCTGTCGGAGGCGGCCGAGAGCTGCTCGCTGGCCGCAGCAATGTGATTGGCGTTGTCGCTGATGATGCCGACGAGGCCCTTGAGCTGATTCACCATCTCGCGCAGCGCGAACAGCATGCTCGAGCGGTCGCTTGCCCGCAGCGCGATGTCGACCGTGAGATCACCGCTCGCGACCTGGCGCAGCAGCTTGTTGGCGTAGGCCGGCTCGCCACCGACCTGGTTCATCACCGCGCGATAGATCATGAAGCCCGTGACGGCTCCGAGCACGAGCCCCGCCGCCATCAGCACCACCGTAATCGCCAGGGCGCGCGCGCCATCGGCGGCCGCGCGGGCCGCGTCGCTGTTCGCACGCGCCACCTGAGCGGCGTTGACCTCATCCAGCGTGGCACCGAGCGTGCGCGAAACCGGCAGCATCGCTTCGTACTGGCGACCGTACTGTGCATGCAGCTCGGCGAAGCGGTTGAAGTCCTCGGCTTTCGACGCCTCGGTCATACCGGCGATGGTGGCATCCAGTCCGACATAGTGCTGCCGCCATTCCTTGTACTGCGCAAGCATCGCGTCGTGCTGACGCTGCGCCTCGGCAGAGATTCGCGGAAGCCTGTCGACCTCCCCGAGGCGTTGCTCGACGGCCTCCCACGAAGCCGCACGCGCCTTGGCGACGTCGTTGAGCACCGCCGTGGTCTGCTCGGCCGGGAAGCGAAGGTTCAGCACCTCGAGGGTCTGGCTGCGGATTCGCATGCGCTCGATGTTGAGCATGCCGTAGCCGACCGTTGCTGGCAGGCGTCGGTTGGCCAGGTCGTCGATGTCTGCGGTCATCGACCGCTCGCTGACGATGGCGTAGCCGCCTACGAAGAGCAACAAGGCCAGGATCGTGCCGAAGCCCAGCGTCAGCAGGGCGCGCAAACTCATGTCTTTCATGAAAACTCCTCAGCGCAGTGGGGGAGTCACTTCGATCGCCGTCGGACGTCGAGCGACTCATTCTTGTGGCGGGGGTACGACGCCGGAGTCTGGTGCCGGACCTGTAATGTCCATATCGACATCAGGGCGTCCAACTTGAGCATTAAATGCGGTGTTTTGTCCAGGACAAATCATCTGAAGTGTGATGAATGCCTCATGCAGGTGATTGCTGAGCTGACGCGCTAGAATCGCGCTCCACCCACGAATCGATCGCCGCGACATACCGCGACCACGACAACCGACATGCCCTTGAGCCCCGAGGCCCAATCCCTGCTCGCGATGGCGTACCGCGTCGGCGCGCCGAAGTTCCACGAGCTTTCCCCGGCGCAGGCCCGCCACTCGTTCCAGAAGCTGCAGTTCGCCTTCAGACCCGAGGCGCCCGCGGTCGCTTCCACCACCGAGGTGCCGATGGCGCGGCCCGATGGATCGGCGCTGCTGGCGCGGCTTTACCGGCCGCTGTCGAGCCAGCCGCACCACGTGTTGCCGCTGCTGATCTTCCTGCACGGTGGAGGCTGGTGCGTGGGCGACGTCGCGAGCTACGACGTGCTGTGTCGCGAACTGTCCAACCTCTCCGGGTGTGCGGTGCTGTCGGTCGACTACCGCCTGGCGCCCGAGCATCCGTTCCCGGCCGCGCTGGACGATGCGGCGTTCGCGTTCCAGTGGGCCGTGGAGCACGCCGAGCTGCTGGGCGTCGATCCGGCCCGGATCGCGCTGGGCGGCGACAGCGCCGGCGGCAACCTGTCGGTCGTCACCGCGCTGGCGCGGCGCGGTGCGGCGGTCGCGCCCCGTTTCCTGCTGCTGGTCTATCCCTGTACCGAGATCCTCAGTGCGCGGCCTTCACGCCAGCGTTTTGCCGACGGCTTCTTTCTGGATAGCGGCACGCTGCAGTGGTTCTTCGAGCGCTATCTGCCCGCGGGCAACAGCGAGGACTGGCGCGCCTCGCCGATGCGGGCGGAGTCCTTGCAGGGGCTCCCGCCGGTGCTGATGGTGACGGCCGAATACGATCCGCTGGTCGATGATTGCCTGGCATTCGCGGAGCGCCTGCGGCGCGAAGGCGTCGACACCGAGTATCTGCAGGTGGATGGGGTCGTCCACGGCTTCCTGACGCTGGGGAAGCAGTTTCCGCAGGCGGCGCAGACCATCGCCACAGCCGCGCGGACGCTGGCGCGCGCCTTGAACACGGAAGACTGAGGAAATGCTCAGGCGCTGGTGACGACCGCGAGCATCTGCTGGCGGGTTTCGCGTGCCGCGGCGAGCAGCGCGTCGAACTCGGCCCGTCCGTCGTCGCCGAGACTCGCATCGAGCAGTTCGGGACGGCGGCCGAGTCCGAGGATGTCCGCGAACGGGTTGGGGGTCTCGGCCGCCTGGATCGCGAGGAACAGCACGTCGCCCAGTGAGCGTGGCGGCCAGGTGATCGGCGTGGCGAGATCGACGTTGACGGCGTCGATGATCTGCTCTGGCAGTTCGAAGGCTTCGAGCACGGCCTGACGCACCGCCGTTTCCCATTTGAGGACAAACTGGGCGAACAGGCGCACGTCGCTCTCGATGGCCGGGTGCCGGGCGGCCATGGCCATCAGGTAGAACTGGCCCAGGTGGGTCATCAGCCCGGCCAGCAGCGCGGTGTCGGGGTTGCCGCGCCCAAGGTGACGAGCAAAGGCATAGGCCCACGATGCGACGTCAATCGAATGCATCCACAGGCCCGAGGCCACCAGCTGCATCTGGCGCGAGCGCTGGTCGCGGGCGAGCTGGTCGGCCGCCACCGCGTAGGCCAGGCAGCGCAGCGCCGACGAGCCGATGCGCGACACCGCCGTTGAGACGTTGGAGATCTCGCGCTGGTAGGGGTTGAGCAGCAGGCTGTTGGCCATCTTCAGCACCTTGGCGCTCAGTACCGGCTCGGCGCGCACGAGCTTCGCCATGTCTTCGGTCGAGGCGTTCGGATCGTCGGCCATCTGCTTGATGCGCAGCGACAGATCGAAGACGGTGGGAAAGCTGAGGTTACCGGATTTCAGCTCTTCCTCGATTTCGGCACTGAAGGCGCCGATCTGAACGTCGAACTCTCTCATTGCTTCGCTACCCCGATGCGTGTTGTGCGCAGTTTAAGGGATCCGCCACGGGCGGCGGCGGATCGTGGCCGATGGCTGGTCCGACTCAGTCCTGCGGCTGGGTCAGGACGGCGTGCCCATTTTCCAGCGCCTCGACCTGGGCCAAGGTGCATACCGGCACGCCGAGCGCCTCGATGGAGGCATGGCCCTGCTTGAAACGCTTCTCGACGATGAAGCTCGCGCACAGCACCTCGGCACCGGCCTCCCGCGCCATCTCGATCAGCGCGACGGCGGTGCGACCGTTCGACAGGAAGTCGTCCACGATCACGACGCGGTCGGCGGGCATCACGTAGCGCTGCGACAGCACCAGCTTGGTCTCGCCCCCCTTGGTCGGCGACGGAATCACGCGCGCGATGGCGGGCGATTCGACCTGCGGCGCGTACTTCTTCGCATAGACCAGCGGCACGTTAAGCGCCTGCGCCACCACCAGCCCGGGGGCGATGCCGCTCGCCTCGGCGGTGAGGACCACGGTCGGCTCGAAGCCCGCGAGACGCTTGGCGAGCTCCTGTCCCATCTCGGTGATGAAGCTCGGCTCGATGCGGTGGTTGAGGAAGTGGTCGATCTTCAGGATCTGGTCGCCGATGACCGTGGCTTCGGCTTCGATGCGGCGCACCAGGGGGCCGTAGGGGCGGAGGAGATTGAGGTCGGCAGTCATGCACTAGGGTCCGTAAACGAAACGACCCCCTGGAGGCGGGGGCAGGTGGCGGGATTCTAGCGCAGTCCTCGCCGGCCCGCGCCGCTGCGACAACACGCTGCAACGGCGCGGGCGGTGGGCGGGTCGGCTAGAATTCCGCCGACTGGAAACGAGTGTGATGATGAACGACGAAGATTTCATGCGCGCTGCGATGGAGCAGGCGCTCCAGGCCGGCGCCTGCGACGAGGTGCCGGTCGGCGCCATCGTGGTGCTCAACGGCGAGATCGTCGGCCGCGGCTTCAACCAGCCGATCGGCCGCCACGACCCGACCGCCCACGCCGAGATCATGGCCTTGCGCGATGCCGGCGAGCGCCTGGGCAACTACCGGCTGCCCGGTTGCGAGCTGTACGTGACGCTCGAGCCCTGCGCGATGTGCTCCGGGGCCATCATGCACGCACGCATCGCCCGGGTCGTCTATGGCGCACGCGACCCCAAGACCGGCGTCGCCGGCAGCGTGCTCGACCTCTTTGCCGAGACGCGGCTGAATCACCATGCGGCGATCGAAGGCGGTGTGCTGGCCGACGAGTGCGGGCGCATGCTGTCGAGCTTCTTCGCTGCGCGCCGCAGCAAGACCCTGGTGGCCTGAATGCGCATCTGCATCGACCTTGGCCGCCAGAGCCTCGAACTCTTTGGCGATGATGGCGCCTGCATTCGGCGTTACGCGGTGTCGACCGCACTCAACGGCCCGGGTGAGGAAAGCGGCAGCCAGCGCACGCCGCGCGGCCGCCACCGCATCCGCGCGCGGATCGGCGCGGGGGCGCCCAGCGGCGCCGTGTTCCGCGGTCGCCGGCCGACCGGGGAGTGCTGGACGCCCGAGTTCGCCGCTGCGCACCCGGGACGCGACTGGATCCTGAGCCGCATCCTTTGGCTGTGTGGCGAGGAGCCGGGGCGCAACCGGCTGGGGCGCGTCGATTCGATGCGGCGCTACATCTACATCCACGGCACGGGCGACGACCAGCCGATGGGCGTGCCGTTGTCGCATGGCTGCGTGCGCATGCGCAACCGGGAGATCATCGAGCTGTTCGATCTTGTGCCGGCCGGAACGAAAGTGGAGATCCGCGAATGACAATGGCAGAGGGCGTCCGCATCGAGATCGTCGACTGGACGGCGGCGCAGCCGCGTGTGATGCCGCTGCGCATGCAGGTGTTCGTGGTGGAGCAGGGCGTGCCGGCGGAGATCGAGCTGGACGAGTTCGATCCGCTCAGCCGCCATGCGGTGGCAAGCGGCGCAGGGGGCGAGGTCGTCGCCACGGGGCGTCTGCTGCCGGATGGGCATATCGGCCGCATGGCGGTGGCCGCGGCGTGGCGCGGGCGTGGCATCGGCGGCCGCGTGCTCGAGGCGCTGGCGACCGAGGCTGTCCGCCGTGGCCTGCCACAGGTCGTGCTCAACGCCCAGGTGCAGGCGCTGGCCTTCTATCGCCGACACGGCTTCGTCGAAGAGGGCGAGGTCTTCATGGAGGCGGGGATTCCGCACCAGACCATGCGGCGGTCGTGCGCGCGACCGGCAGGCGGCGGCGCATGACGGACACGCCGGGGTGGGACGAGCCCTTCGTCGCCGAACTGGGCCCGCTGCGTTCGCTGCAGTTCGACGGCCTGACCGTGCAGAGCGTGATGTCGGTCGTCGAGCCCGACGCGCTGGCGCTCGACTACACCCGGGCGATGATGGGCTTCCTGCTGTTCAACCCGCACCCGCGCCACATCGTCATGGTGGGGCTCGGCGGTGGCTCGCTGGCCAAGTACTGCCTGCGCACGCTGCCGGAGACGCGATTCACCGCGGTCGAGATCAATCCGGCGGTGATCGCGCTGCGCGATCGCTTCGGCATTCCGTCGGACGACGACCGCTTTCGTGTGGTGTGCGCGGACGGCGCCGACTATGTGCGTGACTGCGAGGATGCGCCGGACGTGCTGCTGGTCGATGGTTTCGTCGCCGCCGGCTTGCCGCCGCGCCTGGGCAGCGCCGATTTCTACGCCGACTGCTGTCGTGCGCTGACGCCCGGTGGCGTGCTGGTGGTCAATCACTGGGCGGGTGACAGCCGCTACGCCGTGTATGCCGCACGGCTGCGTGAGGCGTTCGATGGGCGCGTGTTGGCGATCGGTGCCGAAGACGGCGACAACCGCATCAGCTTCGCGGTATCCGGGCCGTCGTTTCCGCCTTCGCGCGGCCAAGTGCTGGGACGCAGCGCGGCGCTGTCGGCGTTGCACAGCTTCGACGTGACGGACATCGCGCAGCGCGTGCTCGGCCGTCTCGACCGCATGATGGGACGTCGTGCCGGCGGAGCGCGCATCGAGTCCTGACCAGGCGCGGACTCAGACCGGGGGCGAGACCTTGAACTGGTGGGTGACTTCGCTGCGCAGTTCGCCGTGACCATCCCAGGTCCACTCGTGCAGGCGGGTCTGGCCGTGGCGGTCGGTCATGACCAGGCTCGAACAGCGCGTGCCGTAACCGGGGGCACGGATGAAGGCGGGGGATAGCCAGCGTTCCCATTCGAGGCTGACGCCGGTGTCGGGCAGGTGGGGATCGGGCGCGGGCGTGCCATCGCGCAGCAGCGCCAGCACCGCGTCGTCGTCGGGCAAGCGCGGCAGCAAGGCGTGCAGACCTTCGCGCGTCTTCTTCAGCTTGGGCCAGGGGGTGTCGAGCAGGTGGTTCGACAGCCCGTAGATACCGGGTTCGAGCATGCGCACGCGGCCGGTGGTGCTCTCGAGGACACCGAGCGAGCGCCCGTCGCCCACCAGCAGGTTGAAGGCGGCGTAGGCCGCACTGTCGCTGGCCAGGTGCTGCAGCGTGGCCTCGGCACCGGCGTCGTGCTCCAGGGCCATGCGCACCAGCGCGCCGCGCGAGGGGGCGCCGGCAACATGGCGGCTCGGGTCGCGATAGTTGGTCAGCGCGGCGAAGCGTCCGTGGCGGCTCAGCCCCATCCAGGTGCCGCCGGCCTCGAGGTCGCGCCCGGCAAGGATGTCGCCGGCGTCGGTCCACCAGTGCGCGGGCGCTGCCGGTCGATTCAGGAATTCGTCGCGGTTTGCGGCGACGATCAGCGGGTACGCTTCATGCGCCTGCCAGGCGAGGACGATCAGGCACATTGTTCAGCGCTGCTCGACGAAATGCTCGACGTGCCGGGCAGCGCCTTCGGCGACGAGGTCCGCAAGCCGGTGCGCGACAGCTTCCGCCTCGAGCACGACCATGAAGGCCGCGCGATCGCCGACGTCCTCGTAGACCTCCATCCAGGTCGTCGCGTCGTCCGCCCGTTGCATCAGCCGGCCCTGCACGCCCGTGCGACGGGCCGCGGCGGCCTGCATGGCCGCGACACTGGCGCGGGCGATCTCCACATCCTGCTCCGGGCGAACCCGGTAATAGATATAGACGTGCGTGAGCATGCCCTGTCGCATCGTGTGTGGTCTCCGTCGGGAAAGGGCTGATCAGCCCAGTGCGTAGGGCAGGTCGAGCAGGGCGAGGCGGGGGCCATCGACGCTGCCGAGGTGAATTTCGCCGGCCTCGGCGCTGCTGGTCTGCAGCACCGCCAGCGCTTCGAAGCCGCCATCCGCAGCCGGTGCGACGTTGACCAGCTTGCCTGCCGACTGCTCGCCGAAATCCGGTGCGTACAGGTCGGTGCCCGCCTGCGCGGCGCTGCCCGCGGGAATCGCCACGCGGTACATGCGCTTCTTCAGCTTGCCGAGGTACTGCGTGCGGGCGACGATCTCCTGCCCGGGGTAGCAGCCCTTGTGAAAGCTCACGCCGCCGATCAGCTCGTAGTTGAGCATCTGCGCGACGAACTCTTCCTGGGTGGGCGCGGTGATGAGCGGCAAGCCGGCGCGGATCATCGCCAGCTGCCAGGCTGCCGTGCCGGCGCGGCTTGCGCCACCGGCCTGCAGCGCATCGAACAGGGCCGGTGCCGCTGCGGTATCGACCGCCACGACGAAACTGCTGTCGTTGAGCCGGATACAGCGCGGCGCGTCTCCGCCGCCCGTCTGCTTCATCGCCTCGGCCGGCACGGCGAGGCCGGCGGCGCCCAGCGCCGCTGCAGCGTTCGCCCCGCTGACCCCGATCAGGGCGATGCCGCTGCTCGCGTCGGACAGCTTCACCTTGCTGCGCAAGACATACATCGAGAACTTCTTGAGGAAGGCCGGCAGGATGTCGGCTGACACCATCATCGCGTGTCCTTCCGCTTCCGACCACATCAGGAAGCTGGCGATCATGCGGCCCTTGGGGGAGTTGAAGCTGTTCCAGGCGGCGCCGTCGGCGGGGAGTTTCTTGACGTCGTTCGAGACCAGGTTGTGCAGGAACTCGGCCGAATCCGGACCGACCGAGCGGATCGTGCCCAGATGCAGCAAGGGCACGGCGATCGTGGCGTCGGTCGTCGCGCACGCCTCGTCGGCGGGGGCTGCGAAACTCAGTGCGTTGTCGGCCAGGGTGGCGCCAAGGTGTGCGAGGTGATCGGTCCAGACGGTCATGGTTGGAATATGCGGTCCAGTGGGGTAGGGAAGGGAATACAGGCTGAACGCGCCCGCCCCCTCGGGTGTCCGGCGCCACCCTCACATGCGTTGAGGATGGCGGGATGGGGCGGTCGCGTGTTGCAGTATTATAGGCGCCCCGCCATGCGGCGGTCGCCCACGCGGCCGCCATGGTTTTCGCCGGCCTTCGATGAAACGTCTCCTGCTTCGCATCGTCCTGTTGCTGCTCGCCCTGGCCGTCCTCGCGGCAGGCGCGCTGTATGTGCTCGCCCATCGACCGCTGCAACTGAAGGACGAGGTGGTCGACTTCACCGTGTCGCGCGGGCTGGGCATGCGCCAGGCAGCCAACGTCATCGCCGCGGCCGGCGTCGATGTGAATCCCGCGCTGCTGAGCGGGCTGGCGCGCATCTCCGGGCGGGCCACCTCGATCAAGGCCGGTAGCTACGAGGTGCACCGCGGCGTCACGCCGTGGCAGATCGTGCTCAAGCTGTCCGACGGCGACGTGTCGCAGGCCGAGGTGCTGCTGGTGGAAGGCTGGACCTTTGCGCAGGTGCGCCGCGCGCTCGAGAGCCATCCCGAGATCGAGCCCGATACGGCCGGGTTGAGCGACGCCGAGATCCTGGCGCGGATCGGCGCCGCCGAATCGCATCCCGAGGGCTTGTTCTTTCCCGATACCTACCTGTTCGACAAGCGCTCGCAAGCCTCCGGCGTGCTGCGCAGGGCCTACCACGCCATGCAGTCGCGGCTGGCGCAGGCGTGGGCGCAACGCGATCCGGCGCTGCCGCTGCAGTCGCCCTATCAGGCGCTGATCCTTGCCTCGATCGTCGAGAAGGAGACCGGGCGTGCCGAGGATCGCGGGCTGGTCGCCTCCGTGTTCGCCAACCGATTGCGCATCGGCATGCCGCTGCAGACGGATCCGACCGTCATCTACGGTCTCGGCGCCGATTTCGATGGTCGCCTGCGGCGCAAGCACCTCGACACCGACCACCCCTGGAACACCTATACGCGTGGCGGCTTGCCCCCGACGCCGATTGCGATGCCGGGGCCCGAGGCCCTGCGCGCAGCGGTCAAGCCGCAGCAGAGCGAGTACCTGTATTTTGTCGCGCGCGGCGATGGCAGCAGCCAGTTCTCGCGCACGCTCAACGAACACAACCAGGCGGTCAACCGCTACATCCGCAACGGGAGCAAGCCTTGAGCGACAGCCTGATGCCGACTCATGGGGCCGCGGCAGGCAAGACCCGGTCACGCGGCTGTTTCATCACTTTCGAAGGCATCGACGGTGCGGGCAAGAGCAGCCAGATCGCGGCCGTCGTGGCGTTGCTGCGCGCGCGCGGGATCGATGTCGATCAGTCCCGCGAACCGGGCGGTACGCCCTTGGGCGAGCGTCTGCGCGAACTGCTGCTGCACGAGCCGATGCATCTCGAGACCGAGGCGATGCTGATGTTCGCGGCGCGTCGCGAGCATCTGGCGGCACGTATCGAACCCGCTCTGGCTGCAGGACGCTGGGTGGTGTGCGACCGCTTCTCCGACGCCACCTTCGCCTACCAGGTCGGGGGGCGCGGGCTCGCACGCGAGAAGTTCGAGGCGCTCGAGGCCTGGGTCCATCCCGGCCTGCAGCCCGATCTGACCTTGCTGTTCGATCTGCCGCCCGACATCGCCGCGGGCCGCGTCGCGTCCACCGGCGTCGATCCCGACCGTTTCGAGCGCGAGCAGCGCGATTTCTTCGAGCGGGTGCGTGGCGCCTATCTGGAACGGGCCCGCCAGGCGCCGCAGCGTATCCGCGTGATCGATGCCAACCGGCCGCCCGAGGTGATCCGAACCGAGATCGAGCGCATCGTGGCCGAGGCCCTGTCGGCATGATCCATCCCTGGATGCAGCCTGCCTGGACGCGGCTCGTCGAACTCGGCGAACGCCTGCCGCATGCGCTGCTGTTCGTCGGGCCGCCCGGCCTGGGCAAGCGCGAACTGGCCGAGGCGCTCGCTGCGCGTCTGTTGTGCGACACGCCCCGTGCGGACGGCCACGCCTGCGGCCAGTGTGAGCCCTGTCAGTGGCGTCTTTCGGGGAACCACCCCGATCTGCACTACGTCGTGCCGGCCGCTGACGCGGTGGTCGAGGGCGGTGACGCCGAAGGCGGCGAGGGGGCAGGCAAGGAGGGCGGCAAGGCCAAGTCCGAGCAGATCGTGATCGAGCAGATCCGCGAGCTGCAATCGGCCCTGAGCGTGACCGGGCATCATGGCGCGCGTCGCGTGGTGGTGCTCGATCCGGCCGAGGCGATGAACGTGTTCACCGCCAACGCCCTGCTGAAGCTGCTCGAAGAGCCGCCCGCGGGCTGTGTCTTTCTGCTCGTCTCATCGGCGCCGCGGCGCCTGCTGCCGACCATCCGCAGTCGCTGCCAGCAGTGGCCGTTCTCGCGGCCGGACGCACAGTCACTGGCGCACTGGAAGGCAGGCGCCGAGCCCGGCACCCGGGCGCTGCTCGCGATTGCAGGCGGCATGCCATTGGCGGCGGAACGCATGGCGCAGAACGGTAGCGCTGCGCTGCTCGAGCGCTTCGTGCGCGACATCGGTGGCTTGCAGCCCAAGGATGCGTTGCGCCTGGCGAGTCAGTGGGAAGCCTGGTTGAAGTCCAAGGAGGCGCTGGCGGCGGGCTTCGGCCTTCCGCAACTCGCCGACTGGATGCAGCGCTGGGTCGGTGACCTGGCGACCCTGAGGCTGGGCGGAAGCGTGCGCTTCTTCCCCGACCATGAAGGTCTGTTGTCGTCGCTCGCGAGCCGCCTCAGCGTCGCCGCAGTGAGTGGCTGTTACAATGAAATCACGCAGATCCGCAAGGTGTCCCGGCATCCATTGAACCTGCGCCTGGTGCTGGAAGACATGCTGTTGCGCTACGCGCGCGCCATTGCCGGAGTCCGAGGATGAGTACCCAAGCCAAGCCCCAGATGGCGCGCCCCGGCGTGCTGTCGCTGAACATCAATTCCAAGTCGGCACTGTACGCGGCCTACATGCCCTTCCTGAACAACGGTGGCTTGTTCGTTCCCACGCCCAAGACCTATAACCTGGGCGACGAGGTGTTCATGCTGCTGCAACTGATGGACGATCCGACCCGCCATCCGGTGGCGGGCCGCGTGGTCTGGGTCACTCCGCCGGGCGCGCAGGGCGGCAAGACGCCGGGGGTGGGCGTGCAGTTCTCGGACGACGAGGCAGGCAAGGGCCTGCGTGGGCGGATCGAGCAGATCCTCGCGGGCCACCTTGGTTCGAACCGTCCGACGCATACACTTTAAGCTTCGCTCCGTCGCGAGCGCCGATCGCGCCGCCGGGGCATTCCAGAAGACCTCCGATGTACGTAGATTCCCACTGCCATCTCGATTTCCCCGATCTTGCCGCGCGCGAGGATGAGGTGCTGGCCACGATGGCCGCCAACGACGTGGGCACGGCGCTGTGCATCAGCGTCAAGCTCGAGGACTTTCCGCGTGTGCTGGGCCTGGCCGAACGCCATCCGCAGCTGTGGGCCTCGGTTGGCGTCCATCCCGACAACGCCGACTGCGACGAGCCCGACGTGGCGCGCCTCGTGGCGCTCGCCGATCACCTGAAGGTGGTGGCGATCGGCGAGACCGGGCTCGACTACTACTGGCAGAAGGATGCCCCCGAGTGGCAGCGTGCGCGCTTTCGCACCCACATCCGCGCGGCACGCGAGACCGGCAAGCCGCTGATCATCCACACGCGCAGTGCGGCTGACGACACCTTGCGCTTGATGCGCGAGGAGAATGCGGGCGAGGCCGGCGGCGTGATGCACTGCTTCACCGAGAGCTGGGACGTGGCGGCCGGTGCGCTGGAACTCGGCTTCTACATTTCTTTCTCAGGCATCGTGACCTTCCGCAACGCGAAGGACCTGAAGGAGGTCGCAAGGCGCGTGCCGCTCGACCGCCTGCTGATCGAGACCGATTCACCCTACCTCGCACCCGTACCCCACCGCGGCAAGACCAATGAGCCGGGCTGGGTGGTGCATGTGGCCGAGGAACTTGCCCGCCTGCGCGACGAGCCGCTGGAAACCATCGCAGCGGCGACCACCGACAACTTTTTCCGCCTGTTCAGCCATGCACAAAGACCTGCCTGAAGTCCGTTCGCCGCGCGTCCGTGCGCGCAACCTGTTCGCAGCAGGCGCGCTCGCGGCCTGCAGCCTGCTGTCGAGTGCGGCGCTGGCCGGCGCCTACGACGATGCGCTGAGCGCGGCCACCTCGGGCGACGCGAGGGCGCTGTCCAGCCTGCTGCAGCGTGGCGTCGACCCTGACACCGTCGATTCCAACGGCAACACCTTGCTCATCCTGGCCGCGCGAGACGGGCGCACGGACGCAGTGCAGGCCCTGCTGCAGTATCGCGCGAAGATCAACTACCGCAACGCCGCGGGCGACTCGGCGCTGATGCTGGCGGTGCTGCGCGGCCATGAGGACACCGCCCGTTTCCTCATCAAGGCGGGAGCAGCCCTCAATCAGGAAGGCTGGGCCCCGCTGCACTATGCCGCGTTCGAGGGGCGTGAGGCCTTGCTCGACGATCTGGTTGCGGCCGGAGCAGACGTCAATGCGCCCGCCCCGAACCAGGCGACGCCCCTGATGCTGGCCGCGCGCAACGGCCACATCGGCTTCGTGCGTCGCCTGCTGGCGAACCCGCGCACCGAGCTCAACGTGCTCAACGATGCAGGCCTGTCGGCCGACGCCTGGGCGCTGCAGAACCGCAACACCGACATCGCCGAACTGATCCAGGCCGAGCGCAAGCGTCGCGGCCTGCCGGCGCCGGCGATCAGGGTCACGATCGAGTAGGGCAAGGGGCCCCGTTCATCCTTCGAGCACGCGGACCTTCACCGTCCGCCCCTTGAGCTTGCCCGCAGCCAGCCGGCGGGCGGCATCGCTGGCGATCTCACGCGCAACGGCCGCGTAGGTGTTCTGGTCGGTGACGGTGATCTTGCCCACCTGCTCTCGAGTCAGGCCTGCCTCGCCCGAAAGGGCGCCCAGCACGTCGCCGGGGCGGATCTTGTCCTTGCGTCCGCCCAGGATCAGAAGCGTGGCCATCGGCGGCTGCAGCGGCGACGAGTTCGGGATCTCCAGGTTTTCAAGCGCCTGCCATTCGGGCGTGAAGCCCATGGCCTCGGCGATCGTCGCCACGCGGCGTCGATCGGCGTTGCTGCACAGGCTGAGCGCGAGTCCGGCCTCGTCGCCCCGCCCGGTGCGCCCGATGCGATGGACGTGAACCTCGGGGTCGGGCGTGACATCGACGTTGATCACCGTCTCGAGTTGTGCGATGTCCAGCCCGCGTGCGGCGACATCCGTGGCGACCAGCACCGAGCAGCTGCGGTTGGCGAACTGGATCAACACCTGGTCGCGCTCGCGCTGATCCATCTCGCCATGCAGCGCCAGCGCACGGAAGCCCTCGCCGCGCAGCAGTTCGACCAGCGCACGGCATTGCTGGCGCGTGTTGCAGAAGGCCAGCGTGCTGGCGGGCCGGTAATGGCGCAACAGGGTGGCGACGGCCTGCAGGCGTGCCGCGTGTTCGATCTCGAAGAAGTACTGGCGGATCTTGTCCGGTGCGTGCTGCTCGGCGAGCTTCACCTGCAGCGGTTCGCGCTGGTAGCGCTGTGCCAGCGCCGCGATGCCTGCGGGGAAGGTGGCCGAGAACAAAAGCGTCTGGCGGCGAACCGGGCAGTGGCTGGCGATCCACGCGATGTCGTCGTGGAAGCCCATGTCCAGCATGCGATCGGCCTCGTCGAGCACCAGGGTGCTCAGCGCCTCGAGCTTCAGGCTGCCACGCTCCAGATGGTCCATGATGCGGCCCGGCGTGCCGACTGCGATATGCGCGCCGTGCGCCAGGCTTTCGCGCTGCGGGCGCATGGGCGTGCCGCCGCATAGCGACAGCACCTTGATGTTGTCGGCGAAGCGGGCGAGACGGCGGATCTCCTGCGTGACCTGGTCGGCCAGCTCGCGCGTCGGGCACAGCACCAGGGCCTGCACGTCCAGCCGTTGCGGATCGAGCCGGTTGAGCAAGGGCAGGGCGAAGGCAACCGTCTTGCCGCTGCCGGTCTTGGCCTGGGCGATGAGGTCGCGGCCATCCAGCGCCGGCGGCAGCGCTGCGGCCTGGATCGACGTCATCGACAGATAGCCCAGTTGCTGGAGGTTGGCCAGCATCGCAGGCGGCAAGGACAGGGCGTCGAAGCCCCGGGCCGAGGCAGCGGGCGTGGTGGCGAGTGGGACGGCGTGTTCGGCGCTGGGGCCGTCAGGGGGGATAATGTCGGTCATGCGCGCAATTATCAGGCCTGGGACGGCGCACGCCGCGACTTTTCTGGCGACATGCCCGGGCGCATCACATAACGACAAGGAAACAGGATGAGCAGTCTGCCCAAATGTCCCGCATGCGGTTCGGAATATACCTACGAGGACGGCGCCAATTACGTCTGTCCCGAATGCGCCCACGAATGGCCGCAGGCCGGCGTCGAGGACGCGGGCGAGGCGCAGAAGGTGTTCAAGGACGCCAACGGCAACGTGCTGCAGGATGGCGATAGCGTCACCGTGATCAAGGACCTGAAGGTCAAGGGCTCGTCGCTGGTGGTCAAGGTCGGCACCAAGGTCAAGAACATCCGCCTGGTGGAGGGTGATCACGATATCGACTGCAAGATCGACGGCATCGGCGCGATGAAGCTGAAGTCGGAGTTCGTGAAGAAGCTGTGACGTGCGTTCCGTCGCCCGGCACAGGCAGTGGCGGGCGGCGGAAGGGTCAGGCGCCGGCGATCCAGCCTTCGAGCGGGTCCAGGTCTGGTGGCAATCCGTAGTGCGGTGCGCCTGCGCGGGCGCAGGCGGCGGCCTGCAGCAGTGCGAGGACCGCGTCCAGGCTGTCGCCGCTGGCGTCCTCGATCAATGCGGTCTGCTGTGCCTGTGTGGCGTGCAGCGCAATGCCTGCGATGCCGTGGCCGGCGCCAATGGCGTCCACGATCCGCGTGCGGGCGGTGCGCCGTTCGGGCGTCTGCTTGTGCTTGTCGTCGCTCTTGTACGATTCGGCTGTGATGCTGCGTGCGAGCAGGCCGGGGTAGGCCTCCACCGCGAGTCGATGCGCGTCCGCCGCATGCACGCCGGGTACGGACAGTCCCGCGGCCAGCAGGCGCGGCACGCCTTCCAGGAACATCAGCCCCACCGGCGGGTTGACCAGCTTCAGCGGGCTGTGCGAGCGCGCCGGCAGGTCGGTGGCGCGGTGGGCGTAGCGCTTGCCGATCGGGCGCGTTTCACGATAAGCGTCCAGCGCGGCACGGAAGGCCGTCTTTCCCAGGTGGGCGCAGTATCGGACCAGCTCGGGCCAGGTCGTCGGCCAGCCCAGGTCGACGACTGCCTCGCGGGGCAGGCCGAAGGGAAAGTCGAAGGCGCCCAGCCATGGACCGGAACGCATCAGCAGGGACTCGAAGGCGGGCCAGTCAACCAGCTTCTCCACCCGCTCGAGGACGACGGTGTCTCCTTCGAGCCTCCCGAACGCGGCGGTGATCGGCTTGGCCGGACGCGGCGCGGAAGTGAAGTCGACGCCGATCAGCGTCAGCGCGGCTGCCATCGGTTCAGGCACCGTCGCGCAGCAGACGGGCTGCCGTCGTGACGGTGTTGACGTGGATCGTCACGGTGTCGTCGATCGGCTCCGCATAGCCGCCCGCCATGGCGATCGCGACCGGCACGCCGGCGTCGCGACAGGCGGCCAGCACGCGCTCGTCGCGCAGGCGCAGGCCGTCGATGCTGAGCGCGAGGCGTCCGAGGCGGTCGCCGGCATAGGGGTCGGCGCCGGCGAGATAGATCACCAGCTCGGGCTGCGCGCGCTCGAAGACGCTCTGCAGGGCTGCGTCCAGTGCCGTCAGATAGGCGGCGTCGCCGGTCTCGTCGGGTAGCTCGATGTCGAGGTCGCTCGTCTGCTTGCGGAAGGGGAAGTTCTTGGCGCCGTGCAGGCTGCAGGTGAAGACTTCGGGCTCGTCGGCGAGGATGGCCGCGGTGCCGTCACCCTGATGCACGTCGCAATCGACGATGGCCACCCGGCGCACGCGGTGTTCGGCGCGCATGGCCAGCGCGGCGATCGCCGCATCGTTGAAGACGCAGAATCCGGAGCCGAAATCGCGATGGGCGTGATGCGTGCCGCCGGCCAGGTTCACTGCGCAGGCCGTGCCGCCGTCGCGTGCGAGGGCACTGCGACAGGCTGCGAGGGTGGCGCCGGCCGAGCGGCGCGAGCGCTCCACCATGGCGGGCGACCATGGAAAGCCGATGCGCCGAACTTCGGCGGCGTCGAGCGTGCCGCGGGCGACCCGCTGCAGATAGGCGGGGTCATGCGCGCGCAGGATGGCGTCGTCGCTCGCCGCATCGGGTACGCAGAAATCCGCTTCGGCGAATGCGCCGCTGGCGAGCAGGCGACTGCGCAGGCGGGCGTACTTTTCCATCGGAAAGCGGTGGCCTTCGGGCAGCGGCAAGACGAAGTGGTCGGCGTAGTAGAGCTTCATGGTGGGGATGCGGGGTCCGGGTGCGTGCCGCTCAGGCGCCCCGACGGCGGAAATCGCGCAGACGGAAACCCAGCGCGAACAGCGTGGCGAAGTAGGCGAGCGCGCCGCCACCGACCACGGCGGCGAGGCGCAGGCCGCGTTCGAGCCCGCCGATCTCGACCCACAGCCGGTCCGGCCCGGCGCCGAACCACAGCACGCAGCCCATGACCGCGAGCGCTGCCAGCAGCTTCAGCGCAAACGCAATCCAG
This sequence comes from Thauera humireducens, assembly GCF_001051995.2. Taxonomy (NCBI): domain Bacteria; kingdom Pseudomonadati; phylum Pseudomonadota; class Betaproteobacteria; order Rhodocyclales; family Zoogloeaceae; genus Thauera; species Thauera humireducens. The sequence continues at coordinate 811,062 of NZ_CP014646.1, forward strand.
CCGGCTCGCGGCACATACACCTCGCGCCGGCGCAGACCGCGATACAGCAGTGCCGCGTTGAGACACGAGGCCAGGCCGATCGCCAGCGCCAGTCCTGCGTGGCGCAGCGGCACCACGAAGGCGAGGTTCATCAGCTGCGTCGCGGCGAGTGTGATGAGGGCGATCTTCACCGGCGTGCGGATGTCCTGGCGGGCATAGAAGCCGGGCGCCAGCACTTTCACCAGGATCAGGCCCGTGAGGCCGACGCTGTAGGCGATCAGCGCGCTGCGCGTGTGCATGACGTCGTCGGCACCGAAGGCGCCGTAGTTGAACAGCGTCGCCACCAGGGGCACGGCCAGCAGCGCGAGGCCGAGCGCCGCGGGCAGCGTCAGCATCAGCGTCAGGCGCAGGCCCCAGTCGAGCAGCGAGGAAAACTCCTGTGCCTTGTCGTCGGCATGGAGCTTCGACAGGCTGGGCAGCAGGATCGTGCCGAGCGCGACGCCGAGCAGGCCAGCGGGGAATTCCATCAGCCGGTCGGCGTAGTAAAGCCAGGACACGCTGCCGCTCTCGAGGAAGGACGCGAAGATCGTGTTGATCAGCAGCGAGATCTGGCTGACTGACACGCCAAGGACGGCCGGCGCCATCAGCTTCATCACGCGGCGCACGCCCGGGTCCGACAGGTTGAGGTCGAAACGCGGCAGCATGCCGATCTTCCACAGCGGGCGGACCTGGAGCAGCAGCTGCAGCAGGCCGCCGAGGAAGACCGCCCAGGCCAGCGCCAGCACCGGCGGATCGAAGTAGGGCACGGCGAACAGCGCCATGCCGATGAAGGCCAGGTTCAGCAGCACTGGCGTGAAGGCTGGAATCGCGAAGCGGCTCCAGGTGTTGAGTACCCCGCCCGCCAGTGCGACAAGGGACATGAAGAAGATGTAGGGGAAGGTGATGCGCGTGAGTTCGACGGTGAGTTCGAACTTGCCAGGGTCGCCCGAGAAGCCGGGCGCCGAGACATAGATGATCAGCGGCGCGGCGAGCGCACCGAGGGCCGCCACGACGGCGACGACGAGCCCGAGCAGGGTGGCGACGCGGTTGATCAGGGTGTGGGTGGCGTCCGGCCCCTGCTTGTTCTTGTACTCGGCCAGGATCGGGACGAAAGCCTGGGAAAATGCGCCTTCGGCGAACATGCGGCGCAGCAGGTTCGGCAGGCGGAAGGCAACGAAGAAGGCGTCGGTCGCCATGCCGGCGCCGAAGGCGCGGGCGATGACGAAGTCGCGCACGAAGCCGAGGATGCGGGACAGCAGGGTCATGCCGCTCACGGTGGCGAGGGCGCGCAGCAGGTTCATGCGGTGTACGGGAAGGATGAGGTGGGCCGTTGGCGGCAAGGCTCGCATGATAGCCGGGCACTACGGTCACTGTAAGTCGAGACACTATCGCCGGGTCGCAAATCGTGCTTGCGTTCGCTGCGCGGCGTCGTTAGAATCGCGGGCTTTCCAGAACCATTCAATAACGGAATCACATCTATGGCCAACTCGGCACAAGCTCGCAAGCGCGCCCGCCAGGCAGTCAAGTCTCGCGCCCACAACGCCAGCCTTCGTTCCCGCCTGCGTACCGCGATCAAGGCCGTGCGCAAGGCCATCGTGGGTGGCGACAAGGCGGCGGCTCAGTCGGTCTTTCGCACCTCGATGAGCACCATTGACAGCATCGCCGACAAGAAGATCATCCACAAGAACAAGGCTGCCCGTCACAAGAGCCGCCTGTCGGCCGCCGTCAAGGCGATGGCTGCCTGATCTTGCGTGATCCTTGCCGCAGCCAAGGCTGCGCTCGAAGAAAAAGCGACCTGCGGGTCGCTTTTTTTCTGCCTGCGCCGGTGGTGTGTCTTGCTGGGTTGGCTGAATCGAGGTGGCTGCGTCAGAGCGGCGCGTCACCCATCCAGTCGATCTGGAGGTCGTTGTCCTTCGCGAAGTTGATCATGAACTTGTAGGCCATCGGCTCGATGTCGTAGAGCCGGGCGTCGACCAGGACGGTCTTGTCGCCCTTGAGCGTGCAGCCGGGGCGCACATAGGGTGAATACATCATGCGATGGTCGGCGCCGAAGGCCGACATGATGCCGCAAAGGCGATCGGCCCAGTCGCTTGGGCGGAATTTCTTCCCGTCATTGGTGATGCCGACGATGATGAAATTTTCGATCTTCTGAGTCATTTCTTGCGCCCTGGCTGCCGAGGAGGTGCTCAGTGCGCGCAGGCCAGCGGGCGGCGCCCAAAGCGGGGCGCATTCTAGCAGAAATCGGGCCTGCTGAAGGTCATGTACAAGACTTCGCTGCGGGTCGGTCGCCTGTACAGGACCGGCGATTTTGGCTTAAGATCCCCACTCATTTGAGCACGGCGGCGACGGCCGCCGTGCACGTTTACAGCGTCGTTTCGATCGAGGTACAGCATGTCCCATGTCATGAACACCTACGCCCGGCTGCCCATCGCGTTCACGCATGGCGAAGGTGTCTGGATGTACGACGAGACCGGCAAGCGCTATCTCGACGCTCTGTCCGGTATTGCCGTCAATACCCTCGGCCACAACCATCCGCGGCTGGTCAAGGCGATTGCCGATCAGGCTGGCAAGCTCATTCACACCTCGAATCTTTACCGCATTCCGCTGCAGGAACAGCTCTCCGACCGCATCGCCGAGACCTCCGGCATGGACGAGGTGTTCTTCTGCAACTCGGGCTGCGAAGCCAATGAGGCCGCGATCAAGCTCGCGCGCATGTACGGGCACAAGAAGGGCATCGAACTGCCGCACATCATCGTCATGGAGAGCGCCTTCCACGGCCGCACCATGGCGACGCTGTCGGCCACCGGCAACCGCAAGGCACAGGCCGGCTTCGAACCGCTGGTGCAGGGCTTCATCCGTGTGCCGTACAAGGATATCGACGCCATCCGCAAGATTGCCGAGCACGACCACTCGGTCGTCGCGGTGATGCTGGAGATGATCCAGGGCGAGGGCGGGGTCAATGTGGCCGACGAGACCTTCCAGCGCGAGTTGCGGGCCCTGTGCGACGACAAGGGCTGGCTGATGATGTGCGACGAGGTGCAGTGCGGCATGGGGCGTACCGGCAAGTGGTACGGCTGGCAACACGCCGGCACCAAGCCCGATGTGATGACGCTGGCCAAGGGGCTGGCCTCGGGCGTGCCGATCGGCGCCTGCGTGACGTCCGGCAAGGCCGCAGGACTGTTCGGGCCAGGCAACCACGGCTCCACCTTCGGCGGCAACCCGCTGGCTTGCGCTGCCGGTCTTGCGACCTTCGACGCCATCGTCGACGAAAAGCTGATGGACAACGCGCTGGCAATCGGCGACCAGATCCGCAAGGGCATGGCCGAGGCGCTCGCCGGCGTTGCCGGTGTGGTCGATATCCGTGGGCGCGGCCTGATGATCGGCATCGAGCTCGATCGTCCCTGCGGCGGGCTGATGGCACGTGCCGCCGAGCAGGGGCTGCTGCTCAGCGTCACGGCCGACCGCGTCATCCGCCTGCTGCCGGCACTGACCTTCACCGCAGAGGAGGCACGGACCCTGGTGGGCATGCTGGCGCCCATGGTGCGCGACTTCCTCGCGAACGGCTAAGGATCTGCCTATGACTTCCATCAAGCATTACCTGCAGTTCAAGGACTTCACGCGCGAGGAATACGACTACGTGTTCGAGCGCGCGAAGTGGATCAAGGACAAGTTCAAGCGCTACGAGCCTTACCACCCGCTGTTCGACCGCACGCTGGTGATGATCTTCGAAAAGGCGAGCACCCGAACCCGCCTGTCCTTCGAGGCAGGCATGCACCAGTTGGGCGGCTCGGCCATCTACCTCAACACCCGCGATTCGCAGCTCGGGCGTGGCGAACCGGTGGAGGATGCGGGGCAGGTGATCTCGCGCATGAGCGACCTGGTGATGATCCGCACCTTCGAGCAGGACATCGTCGAGCGCTTTGCCGCCAATTCGCGTGTGCCGGTCATCAACGGCCTGACCAACGAATACCATCCGTGCCAGATCCTGGCCGACATCTTCACCTTCATCGAGCATCGTGGCTCGATCCAGGGCAAGACGGTGGCCTGGGTCGGTGACAGCAACAACATGTGCAACACCTGGCTGCAGGCGGCCGAAGTGCTGGACTTCAACGTCCACGTATCGACCCCGCCGGGCTACGAGGTCGAACCCGAGCGCGCAGGGCTTTACGGCACCGGCCACTTCGAGCAGTTCGCCGACCCGATGGATGCCTGCCGCGGCGCCGATCTGGTGACCACGGACGTGTGGACCTCGATGGGTTTCGAGGCCGAGAACGAGGCGCGCATGAAGGCTTTCGCCGACTGGTGCGTGGATGCCGAGATGATGTCGGTGGCCAACAAGGACGCGGTCTTCATGCACTGCCTGCCTGCGCACCGCGGCGAGGAAGTGACCGCCGAAGTCATGGATGGACCGCAGTCGGTGGTGTGGGACGAGGCCGAGAATCGCCTCCACGCACAGAAGGCCCTGATGGAATACCTGATGCTCGGGCAGATCAAGGTCTGATCCGGTCCGGCGACATTTACGGTGCGCACGGGCGTGCGCGCCGGCAACACAGCAGAAAACAGGAAAACAGCATGAGCGACGTCAAGAAAGTAGTGCTCGCCTACTCCGGCGGGCTGGACACTTCGGTCATCCTGAAGTGGCTGCAGGACACTTACCAGTGCGAAGTGGTCACCTTCACCGCCGACCTCGGGCAGGGCGAAGAGCTCGAGCCCGCGCGCACCAAGGCGCTCAAGTTCGGTATCAAGCCCGAGAACATCTTCATCGACGACCTGCGCGAGGAGTTCGTGCGCGACTTCGTCTTCCCGATGTTCCGCGCCAACACCATCTACGAGGGCGAGTACCTGCTCGGCACCTCGATTGCGCGTCCGCTGATCGCCAAGCGCCAGATCGACATCGCGCGCGCTACTGGCGCTGACGCCGTGTCGCACGGCGCCACCGGCAAGGGCAACGACCAGGTCCGCTTCGAGCTCGGCTACTACGCGCTGATGCCCGGCGTGAAGGTCATCGCCCCGTGGCGCGAGTGGGACCTGCTGTCGCGCGAGAAGCTGCTGGCCTACGCCGAGAAGCACGGCATCCCCATCGAGATGAAGCACAAGCAGGGCGGCTCGCCCTATTCGATGGACGCCAATCTGCTGCACATCTCCTTCGAGGGTCGCCACCTCGAGAACCCCGCCGCCGAGGCCGAAGAGTCGATGTGGCGCTGGACGGTGTCGCCCGAAGCGGCGCCGGACGCCGCCGAGTACGTCGATCTCGAGTTCGAGAAGGGCGACCTGGTCGCCATCAACGGCACCCGCATGAAGGCGCACGAACTGCTCGCCAAGCTCAACGAGCTGGGTGGCAAGCACGGCATCGGTCGCCTTGATCTGGTCGAGAACCGCTACGTCGGCATGAAGAGCCGCGGTTGCTACGAGACCCCGGGCGGTACCATCCTGCTGCGCGCCCACCGTGCCATCGAGTCGATCACGCTTGACCGCGAAGTCGCCCATCTCAAGGACGACCTCATGCCGCGCTACGCCAGCATGATCTACAACGGCTACTGGTGGAGCCCCGAGCGCCAGGCCATCCAGGCGCTGATCGACAACACCCAGCAGAGCGTCAATGGCTGGGTGCGCCTCAAGCTCTACAAGGGCAACGTCATCGTCACCGGGCGCGACTCGAAGACCGATTCGCTGTTCGACCCGACGATCGCCACCTTCGAGGACGACCAGGGCGCCTACAACCAGAAGGACGCGCACGGCTTCATCCGCCTCAACGCCCTGCGCATGCGCATCGCGGCCAACGCCAGGGCGAAGCGCGACTAAGGAAGCGGCTCAAGTCGCAAAGCTCTTTGGAAACCGGTGATGGACAACGAGATACTGATCTTCGGCCTGACGATGGCCGAGTTCGAGGACATTTCACTCAAGGTCTGCTTCACGGCCCTGATCCTCTACATGTTGTTCATCATCGGCAACCTCGCCAAGGAGTCCAAGGCGGGCAAGTACGGCGCGATGTGGATGTTCATCGGCCTCGGCCTGGGCTTCATCGGCTTCGTCGCCAAGGGCTTCATCCAGAGGCTGCTTGGAATCGAATAGAAAAGGATCGTTTGATGAGCATCACCGAAAAGCTCGACGGCGTGGCCGTCACCACCAAGGCCAACGTCTATTTCGACGGCAAGTGCGTCAGCCACAGCGTCCGTTTCGCCGACGGCACGGGGAAGTCGGTCGGGGTGATCCTGCCGGCTGCGCTGACCTTCAATACCGGCGCGCCCGAAGTCATGGAAGGCGTGGCAGGCAGCTGCCGCGTCCGCCTCAAGGGTGAGGCGGAATGGAAGACCTACGGCGCCGGCGAGTCCTTCGACGTGCCGGGCAACTCGAGCTTCGACATCGAAGTGTCGGGCGAGCCGTATCACTACATCTGCCACTTCGGCTGAGCACGCGGGAGGAGGGGAGCGATGCCGTCATTCGACATCATGTCCGAGGTCGATCAGCCCTCGCTGCGCAACGCGGTGGAGCAGGCGAACCGCAAGATCGATGGCCGCCACGACTTCAAGGGCACCAGCGCCAAGATCGAACATGCCGAGAAACTGCTCACCCTCTACGGTGACAGCGATTTCCAGCTCGACCAGATCAAGACCATCCTGCTGCCCGAGATGACCAAGAAGAACGTCGACGTCCGCTGCCTCGACTACGGCGACGTGCAGAAGATCTCCGGCAACAAGGTCAAGCAGGAAGTGAAGGTGCGCGTCGGCGTCGATCAGGATCTGGCGAAGAAGATCGTCAAGCTGTTGAAGGACAGCAAGATGAAGGTGCAGGCTGCCATCCAGGGCGACGCCGTGCGCGTGTCCGGCGCCAAGCGTGATGTCCTGCAGGAGGCGATTGCGCTGGTGAAGAAGCAGATCACCGACTTTCCGCTGCAGTACGGCAACTTCCGGGATTGACTGCCTCGTAACCGTCAGGCTGCAGCCCATTCTCCAGACAGGCTTCGTCCGGCCGACGAGGCCTGTTTCATTTTGAACTCGATCAGTCGCAGCAGGCGCTCGTCGCCGAGTTTCTGCGCCAGCGACAGCGCGGTCGCGCCGTCGCGTCGGCTGGCAAACACGTCCGCGCCCTGTTCGATCAGTGCGAAAGCGATGTCGGGCGTGCCGCCGGTGATCGAGAGGAGTAGCGGCGTGTTACCCAGCGGGTCACGCACGTTGATATGAGCCCCTTTCTTCAGCAGCAGGTCGACCGTATTGCGGTAGCCGCTCGTCGGTTTTCCGCACGCTACAAGTAACGGGGTGAGTCCGAGTCGATCCCTCGCGTTCGGGTCGGCCCCTGCGCTCAACAGAATCTGCGCGATGATGGTCAGGCCGCGTTTCAGCGCCGTAATCAGCGGAGGCGTGCCGTCCTCGGCGGTGAGGTTCACGTTGAAGTTGGCACGAACGAACAGATCGATGACCTGCTGGTCGCCTTCTTCCAGGAAGTGGAAGAAGTTCTTGGGCAGGAAGGCGATACCGCGCGCGGTCAGATCATGCATTGCGTGTTCCTTGCGCTCTGCCGCCTTGAAGGTCTCCAGTTCGCGCGCGTCCCGCAGGCGGATGATGTCCGCCAGCACGTCAGGCGGAAAGCCCTTGCGGCCCCCGCGCTTGTCGATGAGCAGGTCGCTGAAGTAGTCGTGGATCTGGGGGGTGTCCCACAATGCCTCGATCTTGATCAGGATCCGCTCGAAATCGCGTTCAAGGCTCGAGGGGTAACTCGTGCCCATGAAGGCGAAAAATTCATGTTTCATAAAAAGAGAACTTCAGGTGATGATCTCTTTTTACGTTGATTTTGTTCTTTTGTATAACCCTACCCATACTGGGGCGTGATGTGGGTCACGACCTGCGGTCATCCACAGCAATGCCCTCCGGCTTACTGTTCTGGCGGGCGTAAGATGAAACTGAAAATAAAGGAATACAGGAGTCGATCATGGATGTAAGCGCTATTGCTGCGGCGGCCAGCGCCAATGCCGCAACGAAGGTCCAGGCCGAAGCGTCGGTCAGGGTGCTGAAGATGGCGATGGACCTGCAGGCCGAGAGTGCGCTGCAGCTGCTTCAGACTATTCCTGCGGCGGCCGCGCCTGCACCGGCGGTCGGAAGTGCGGCGGGTGGGGTGGTGGATACGTGGGCTTGAGGGGGCGACTGTCTTTGCTGTGAGTCTTCTTACGCCGCTGGTCCCGGTCGTCATTCCGTTCGTCTCCGAGGCGTACGGAAGCGAGTCGAAAAAGAATACAGTCCAGTCACCACTAAAGGACCGGGACATGAAGAGAGCTCAAGGTTTCAGCCTGATCGAACTGATGATCGTGGTTGCCGTCATCGGTATTCTCGCGGCGGTGGCGGTGCCCCAATACAACCAGTACATCCTCAAGAGCAAGCTTGCCGAGGCCCGTGCTGAGCTTTCCGATGCACGGGTGCGGATGGAGCGCTATTTTCAGGACAATCGGCGCTATAACAACGCAGCCGACGAGTGCGGTGTGAATATCAACGCCTTCGGTGAGAAGCGGTATTTCGGTTATGTATGCGCCGTGGTCGATGCTGATGGTGACGACTGGGCGGAGGGTTACACGGTCACGGCGACTGGTATCGCAGCCCAAGGTACTGCGAACTTCGCATTCACCATCAATCAGGACAATGACAAGGTCACGACCAGCGTACCTGCGGACTGGACGATCAACGCAGGCTGCTGGGTGACCGGGCCGGGGGGAGGATGCTAAGCCAACGCCAAGGCGCCAAAGGCGTCACCCTGATCGAGTTGATGGTCGGCATCGCGATCCTGACAATTCTGTTCGGCATCGCAGTGCCCAACTTCCGCGTCTGGATCCAGAACGGAAAGGTCCGCACTGCGGCAGAGTCCATCCAGAACGGTCTGCAGGTCGCCCGGGTGGAGGCCATCCAGCGTAACCGGCGGGTTCAGTTCGACCTTCGTGATGGCTCGTCCTGGACCGTTTGTCTTCAGCCCACCCCCGCCGGCTCGTGCCCGGATCCCGATGATGCAACCACGATTCAGAGCCGTTCGGCGGACGAGGGTTCGTCGGACGCAGTGACGGTTGATGTCGATGCAGTGCCCATCGTGTTCGATCCTTCGGGCAGGGCGCCCGGAAATGCCGCGGAGTTCCTGATCGACACGACGGCACTCGCTGAAGACGAAAGTCGGCAGTTGCGCGTGATCGTCAGTACGAGCGGCAGCATCCGCATGTGCGAAGACACGCTTCCCGCGGACGATCTGAGGGCTTGCCCACCATGAGCACAGTAAAGATGCTGCGTGCGCTGCCGCAGGGCAGGCACATTGCCAAGGCGGAACAGTGGGGCATGGCCCTGCTCGAGGCGCTGATTGCCTTGCTGATCTTTTCGATCGCGGTGCTTGGTCTGATCGGTATCCAAGCCAACATGGTGACGAATACGACCGAGGCTCAGTTCCGGAGTATTGCGACGTATATCGCGCAGCAGAAGATAGGTCGGATTTGGGCGAACCCGTCGGAAGATGAGAGAGCTGCCCTGATTGGGGCGGAAGTCTCTCAACCTATTGATCCGAGCCTCTTGCCGTCAGGCTTGTCAACCGTCTCTGCGCCGGACCTTGGGATGCTGAGAGTCACCGTCACTTGGGGGGTCTCTCCTGAAGAGCATGAAGCGCAGGTTGCGGAAGAGGTTCCGAGGTTCAACAACGTCACCATCGATGCACGCGTGATGGAAGGGGATGAATCGTGAGCGGCCGGAGTTCTGCTGGGCTGAAGCGCGCCTCGGGTTTCACGTTGGTCGAGATCATGGTCGGCATGGTCGTGGCCTTGCTCGCCTTGCTCGTGATCATGCAGGTGTTCGGCAGCTTCGAAGGCCAAAAGCGGATGACGACCGGAACGGCCGATGCGCAGACCAACGGGGCGCTCGCCCTTCAGTCGGTATTGCGGGAGACGCAGCTGGCGGGTTTTGGAATTTCGGCGTTCGATCGTCGGGTCGGGCCGCTCGAGTGCTCAACAGCGCAGAACGCAAGTCTCGCCTTGGGGGTGTTCAGTATGGCGCCCGTGGAAGTGACGGATGGCGGGGCTGCTGGTAGTGACACGCTCACAATCCGCTATGGCAGTTCCATGTCGGGAGGCGTAGCGACGCGTATCACGTCGGTTTCGGGGAATCAGCTCTCGGTCGACAGTAATTTGGGATGCCGGGTTGGTGACACTGCTGTGGTGTCAAATGGCGGCGACACCTGCTTCGTCGTGAGCGTCGATAGCCTGGATGCAGGTACGCCACCGGCCGTGCCTCCGAAGATCAATCTCGAAAATCCCGTGACGCCGGGGGTGTCCCTAGGCAGTTTGCCTACGGTGAACGCCTTTGTTTCGTGCATGGGGCAATACCGCGAAGTTACGTTTGCCGTGAACGGCGATCGTCTCGAGCGGGACGGCGAGGAGGTTGCATCGGGAATAGTAAATATGCAGGTCCAGTACGGCATCACGGCTACGCCTGCTGATATACAGATCGCGCAATGGGTCGATTCGAACGCTGACTGGGCGAATCTGAGTGACCAGGGTGCAACGGATATCGACCGGCGCAAACGGATTAAGGCCCTGCGTGTTGCGATCGTGGCCCGCAATCCGACGCGTGATGCGGATGTCGTATCCCAGGCCTGCGTCCAGCCTGCCGATCTGGCGGATCCAGCGATTGGCGTTTGTGCCTGGAAGAATGAAGCTGGGTCTCCGGCACCGGCGATCAACCTGAGCGACCCAGCTGATCCGAATGAATGGCGCCATTATCGTTACCGGGTTTTCGAGACGATCATTCCGCTCCGTAACGTAGTCTGGGCGCGGGAGGCAATGTGATGAGCAAGCGCCTCGCGGACTTTTCGGTGTCGACGCAGTCTGGACGTCGCATCAGACAGCGTGGTGTGGTGTTGCTGATCACGCTGATCGCCTTGGTTACATTGGCATTGGCCGCGCTCGCGCTGGTGCGCTCGGTGGATACCAACATCATTGTGGCGGGCAACGTCTCTCTGAAACAGGCTGCGACGCTGACCGCTGACAATGGGGTCGAGTCAGCGATCGCGTGGCTCAACCAAATAGAGGTGGCACCCGGGATCGCGCACTTCAACAACGACGACGTCGATGATGCCTATTACGCAACCTCGGACGATTTCGATCCCCTGAGCGATGCCACCTGGAACGGTGGCGTCACCGTTGCCGTGGCAACAGGAACCGGGATTGATGAGGATGGACGTGATCTGTCCGGTAACCGCATCCGCTACGTCATTCAGCGCTTGTGCTCTGAACCGGTCGCACCGGACGTCAACAACTGCCTGATCGTCGAAGGCGAATCCGACACGAGTTCGATGCGCGTCATGGACGACCCGCCTCCGAGCGAACCACCGCTGAGTCCGATCTACCGCATCACCGCCCGTGTCGACGGGCCGCGCAATACCGTCAGCTACGTTCAAGCATTCGTTTATTGAGAGCACATCATGAAAACCAAGGCTCTGCAAAAACTTGTGGGCTCGACCGCCTTAGGTCTGATGCTCGCTGCCTCGTTGCTTGCTCCGCATGCCGCTCGGGCGGAGGTCGTCGATCTAGCGACCTCGCCGTTGGCAAATGCGACGACGACGAACGTGCGTCCCAACTTGATGTTCATCCTCGATGATTCCGGCAGTATGAACTGGGACTACATGCCCGATCTTGTGGTCGACTCCAATTACTGCAAGGGCAGTGGTACAGGTACCTCCTTGCGTTGTTGCCGGACGGCTGGCGGCACCAGTCTCAGTTCCTCGACACGTACTAGTACTTGCCTGCCGTCTTCATCCGCTACTGATCTCCGAGGAATGCCCCCGTTCTATTCGGCAGATTTCAATAAAATTTACTACGACCCAACGGTCACCTATTCTCCACCCTTCAACCATGATGCGACCGAGCGGACGAGTTATACCGGCACGAGCAGCGTGCCTCTGGATGGTTACAACATTCAGACGACTGCGTCACTGAACCTGTTGAGCAACTATCCGGATGTGGAATGGTGTACAGATTCGACTCATACGGATTGCTTGCGAAATGGTGACTACCTGCTTCCAGGTGTCGTCGGCGGTAAGTCCTACACGACGATGCGTGCGACCACGGCGAGCGGTACGAGTACATTTGCTGTAGGCACGGTTGATGCCCCCGCAACGGAGACGCGCACCGCGGGTCCCTTTTACTACGTGATGGTTCCTGGTGAATACTGTACGAACAATGACCTGACGAGTTGTATCGCAGCAACTGGGCCGACGGGGACTCACCCTGTCCCGGCGAAGCTGCGTTGGTGCCGTAACGTGGATCGCACGGACTGCCGCGCGACTCAAAACTCAACGTACAACTATCCGCGGTATCCGACCATTATTACGAATGCGGGTGCAGGCGCGACCGCGAGTACTGCAACATTTTCAATCAGTGGGGTTGGCCGTAGTAATGGTAGTGGGAGTGGGACGGACAACGAATGCAACGGTCGCACAAATGTAGTCACGGTGACTAGTATCCGTGTGACCGGGGTGGACCTCCTTCCTGCTTCTTTCCGTTATTGCAATAGCAATAACAACGACACTACCCGAAATAGAGGACTTGCAGAAGAGATCGCGTCGAGAATTGGCAATGGATTCAGCGGTAGTCGCTCTGGGACGAATGTCACTGTGACGGCTCCTGACGGGTCTTATAATAGCCAGAGTTTGACCTACAACGTTACGGCTGCTTCCCTTTCAGGTGCCACGTTCTCGGGAGGTGCCCCCGCTAGCCCGCCAGTCTTTGTGCCCGGTGCATTCACTCGAATTGACATAGTTTCGGGTGCCACTTACGGCAATATCGTCGTCGATGGGACGGTAGTCGTCGACCGCAGTCGCCGCACAGATTGCGCTGCGGCACCCAGCTGCACCTATACAGAGGAACTGAGAAACTTCGCGAATTGGTTTGCGTGGTATCGGACTCGCATGCAGTCGATGAAGACTTCAGTGAGCAGAGCTTTTGTGACTATCGATAGCACCTATCGGGTCGGGTTTCGCTCGCTGAACAACAACAGCAGTGTCAATTTGAAAATTGATAATTTCAATCCGGGATCGGATGGGCACAAAGACAAGTGGTACAAGAGCCTGTTCAAAGCCTACCCGAACAGCGGTACGCCGCTGCGCCAAGCACTGGCTGATGTTGGTCGGATTTACGCTGGAAAGCTAGATAGCACAAACGACCCTGTGCAGTATTCGTGTCAGCAGAACTTCGCGCTACTAACATCCGATGGATATTGGAATGGGTCGGCCGGAACTGATGTTGCCGGCGGAAGCATCGGCAATCAGGATGGAGCGGGGACTCTACGCCCATATTATGAAGGGCCGACTGCTAGCTCGGGCAGTCTGGCCGATATCGCAAAGTACTATTACGAAACAGACTTGCGTACGGTGGAACTCAGCAATTGCTCGCGGTCGGGTTCAGATGAGGATCTTTGCAAGAACAACGTATTCACAAGCGGGGACGACAATAATCCGAAGCAGCACATGACCACGTTTACTCTTGGCTTGGGCGTGGATGGTGAGTTGCGTTACCGGAGTGACTACAAGACCGCTACCTCGGGAGATTACTGGAACATCCTGAATGGCCTCGGCACGCCCCAAGCCAATTGGCCTGTTCCCGCTGCAGACACGGCACGGGCTGTTGATGATATGTGGCACGCAGCGGTCAATGGTCGCGGTACCTATTTCAGCGCTGGGAACCCGACCGAGCTTTCAAATGGCCTGCGCAGTGCCCTGACCGAGATTAGAGTGAAGATCGGCGCCGGCGCCGCGGCCGCAACCAGTACGCTCTCACCCGTCGCGGGTGACAACTTTGCATACGTTGCGAGCTACACGACTGTTAAATGGACCGGGAATCTAGAGGCGCGCGAGATCAACCTCACTACGGGTGCTGTTGGTTTGGAGCCGCTTCATTGCGTGGAAAACGTCTCGTCTGAGTTCGGCTCCTGCACTGGGACCATGGCGACCAAGGTTGGAGCTGCGAGCGACACGCGAGACATCTACACAAGCAGCGGCAGTGGATTGGTGAGTTTTACATATGACAATCTCAGCGAGGCTCAGCGGAGCTACTTCAACCCGTCAACGCTGAGCCAGTGGGGTGATCTCACGGAGACGCAGCGGGCACAGGCAACTGGGATCAATCTCGTCAATTACCTTCGAGGTCAGCATGGCTTCGAGATGCGGACGGATAACGCGGTTGATAACCAGGTCTTCCGCCGGCGTGACGCGGTACTGGGTGACTTGGTCGAATCGACGCCGAATTACGTTGGCCGACCGAAGTTCAGTTACACTGATCCGGGTTACGAAGCATTCAAGACAGCGAATGCGGGACGTGGCGGCACGATCTATGTGGGGTCTAACGACGGCATGTTGCATGCTTTCGACGCTGCGGACCTGACGGAGCGTTGGGCATTCATCCCGAGCATTGTGATTCCGAGCCTGTCGCTACTCGCTGACCAGAACTACGGCACGCTCCATCGCTACTACGTGAACGGCTCGCCGGTCGTATCCGATATCTGCACGTCCAATTGCACGGATGCAGCCTCCGCTGTGTGGAAGACCGTGTTGATTGGCGGACTGAATGGCGGCGGTCGTGGCTACTACGCCCTCGACGTGACGAACCCGACCTCGCCTGCACTTCTTTGGGAGTTCACGCTTGAGGATGACGATGACTTGGGCTTCAGCTTTGGCAACCCTGTCGTAACCAAGCTGGAAGGGGGGCAGTGGGTCGTCGCCTTGACCTCAGGCTACAACAACGTCGGTGGTACAAATGCGGGCGAAGGGTTTCTTTATGTGCTCGATGCCTGGACGGGGGCGGTGGTGCGCAAGATTGGCACTGGCGTTGGCAGTTCGACCAACCCGAGTGGGCTGTCTCGTATCGCGGTCTGGGTTGATGATTTGAGTCGAAACAATACCGCGGGCTATACATACGGAGGCGACTTGCTGGGTAACGTGTGGCGCTTCGATCTAAATAACGGCGAGGAAGCGGGCGTTAACCCGCTCAAGTTTGCCACTTTGTTCTCTGATGCCGCTGCGACTGAGCCTCAGCCGATCACTACGCGACCGGAATTGGGTAGGCTGAACGGCAAGCGGATGGTTTTCGTCGGTACAGGGAAATACCTTGAAGTGGGAGACTTGAGTGACGATCAAGTGCAGTCGCTTTATGCCATTAAGGATAATGACGAAACGACGACTTTGGTGAATCCGCGCACTTCACTCGTCCAGCAAGGCTTCACCGAGACGGATGAAGCGACACGTGTAGGAACGAGCAACCCAGTGCCGTCGAGCGCCCGAGGTTGGTACATTGATCTGCCCGACGATGGTGAGAGGCAGAATGTTGCCTCTGAGTTGGTTAGTGGTGTGTTGATCGTTCCGACCACGGTGCCGACAACGACTGCGTGCGAGCCGGGCGGCTATAGTTGGCTGAATTTCGTCGACTATAGAACTGGCGGTGAGGTGCCGACATGGAGTCGCGTATCGAGGCGCTTCAGCGCGCCAATTGTCGGTATCAACATCGTCTATATCGATGGCAAGCCGAGGGTTTCAGTGGTCAAGGCTGACAACCCCACGCCAGAGATCGTCGACACCGAGGAGTTCCCTGGTGGTGGGGCAGCGTTTCAGAGCAAGCGGGCCGTCTGGCGGGAGGTGATTCAGTGAGGCTTGAGTTGCCCCACTTGATGCAACGGATCGGCGGCCCGCTGGCCGCCGGCGCAGTCCTCTGTAGCGGAAGCGTCTTGGCGAGCGATGTCGGTCTGTCGGGTGTGTTCGGTGATCGCGCGGTGATCGTGACCGGTGATGACCGCTTGCATACCTTGAGGGTGGGGCAGTTGACGCCGGATGGCGTGCGATTGATCTCGGTCAGGGGAGACTCCGCTGTTGTTGAGATTGACGGAAAGCGGCAGACCCTTGCGCTGGGGCAGCGGGTGGTCAGCAAGAGTTCACCGGATGAACGTGCGCGCATCGTCATCGAAGGTGACAGCCGCGGTCACTTCGTCGTGCCGGGTACGGTCAATGGCGCGTCGATGCGCTTCCTGGTCGATACGGGCGCAACCGCTGTGTCGTTGAGTGCCGCCGATGCGCAGCGCGCCGGAATCGACTACAAGAAGGGGCTACGCGGCCAGAGCAATACCGCGAATGGCATTGCACCCATCTGGATCGTCAAACTGAACTCGATTCGTGTCGGAGGCATCGAACTCTCTGGCGTCGATGCTGCGGTCCACGAAAGCGAGATGCCTTTCGTTCTTCTGGGCATGAGTTTCTTGAACCGCATGCAGATGACCCGGGACGGCAGCCGTCTCGTACTGGAGCGACGCTATTGACTGAAGGTGCGAGCTTGAGAGACGAGGATCAAGGAACATGGCCGTAACAATGGCTAAGCAACTTGAGCAGTTGCGTTCACTCCTTGCACTGGCTGGAGATCGCCCCCGGAACGGCGATTGGCCCGAGATGCTTGATGGCAGCCACCATAAACCGGCAGCGGTGCTTGTGCCCCTTGTGATGGGCCGCGCTGATCCCGCGATTCTCCTCACCCGCCGTACCGACCATCTCCATCACCATCCGGGCCAGATCAGCTTCCCGGGTGGCCGCGTCGAGGCGCAGGATTCTACGCCCGTTGACACCGCACTTCGTGAGACCGAGGAAGAGATCGGTCTCGACCGTCGCCACGTCGAGTTGCTTGGCGCCTTGCCTGACTATTACACCGGCACGGGATTTCGCGTGACGCCTGTGGTCGGACTTGTGCATCCGCCGTTCGAACTCCAACTGGATGCGTTCGAGGTGGCGGAGGCCTTCGAGGTGCCGTTGGGGCATTTTCTCGACCCGGCTAACCATCAACGCTATAGTCTGGTGCACGAGGGGCGAGAAAGACACTTCCACGCCATGCCTTACAAGGACTACTTCATCTGGGGTGCGACTGCTGGGATCCTCATGTCCTTGTACCGTCTGCTGAGGGAGCCGGAGCGTTGATACAGAGACCTCAGGGGGCGATCTGAAACGCCTTGTTCACGGGGGTCGGCGCCCGTCGTGCGCACGAGCTGTCATTGGCAGTTGTGGTATCGTGGATGAAACAGATTCCGAGTCCCTTCCTCGTTCCCCGGTTGCTGCATGACGCTCTTCTCGCTGATCATTGCCCTGCTGCTCGAGCAGGTGCGCCCGTTACCGGTCAAACACGTTGTACTCGACCCGCTCGCGACCTTGTCGGGCGCCTTGGTGCGTCGGTTTAATGATGGACAGGCGCAACATGGACGAATGGCATGGGCTCTGGTCGTCATAATCGGGACGGGCGGTACGGCGCTGCTTCATTACCTTCTTTGGGAAGTACATCCGGCGCTCGCGTTTGCGTTCAACGTGGCGGCGCTTTATCTGACGATGGGCTTTCGTCAGGAGAGTCATTTCTTCACCGACATCCACCTGGCCTTGCGGATGGGGGAACTCGACCGGGCGCGGACCCTGCTCGGAGAGTGGCGGGGAGGCAGCTATCGGGATGCGAGTTCGAGCGAGGTGGCGCGCCTGACAATCGAACAGGCGCTGGTGGCAGCGCACCGCAACGTGTTCGGCGTGGCTTTCTGGTTCGTGATTTTGCCGGGCCCGAGCGGCGCTGTGATGTATCGACTGGCGCGTTTCTTCGCCGAGGACTGGGGGCGGCGTACCGACCCCGAGTTCGGCGAGTTTGGCCGCTTCGCGCGCAGGGCGTTCGAGGTGATCGACTGGTTGCCGGTGCGACTCACCGCGGCCTCTTTCTCGATCGTTGGTAACTTCGAGGATGCAATCTACTGTTGGCGCACGCAGGCCGTGCTGTGGCCCGACAGGTCGTCGGCTATACTGCTTTCAAGTGGCGGGGGAGCGCTGGGCGTCAGACTTGGCATGCCCATCCATGAGTCCGGCGAGATCGTTGACCGACCTGAACTGGGGCAGGGCGACGAAGCCGATGCTGACCACATGCAAAGCACGGTAGGCCTGGTATGGCGGGCGCTGCTGGTGTGTTTGTTCATGCTTGCCCTGCTTGGCCTAGCCGGCTGGGTGGGCGGGTAAGATTTCGATTTCCTAGGAGGGAGTTCGCATGGCAAACCGTGAAGTCGTTGTTCTGAGTGCTGTTCGTTCCGCTGTCGGCGGTTTTGGTGGTTCGCTGAAGGATATGGAGCCGTCGGAGCTTGGCGCCGTCGTCGCCAAGGAAGCGTTTGCCCGTGCGGGTGTGGACCCGAAGGCGGTTTCGTTCGCTGCGGTGGGTAACTGCATTCCGACCGACTCGCGCTACGCCTATGTGGCCCGCGTGGCGACGGTGAACGCTGGCATGTCGATGGACTCGGTAGCGTTTGCGGTCAATCGGCTGTGCGGTTCGGCGCAGCAGGCCATCGTCAGCGCCTCGCAGGCGATCATGCTGGGCGATGCGGACTATGCGATCGGCGGCGGCGTCGAGGTGATGTCGCGTGGTGCCTACTTGATGCCGGCGCTGCGCAGCGGTGCGCGCATGGGTGACACCAAGGCGATCGATGCCATGGTGGCCGTGCTGACCGATCCGTTCGGCGTGGGTCACATGGGCATCACTGCGGAGAACCTGTGCTCCAAGTGGGGCATCTCGCGTGAAGAGCAGGACGCCTTTGCGCTGGAGTCGCAAAAGCGTGCTGCAGCCGCAATCGCCGAAGGGCGCTTCAAGGACCAGATCGTCCCGATCACCTTCGAGACGCGCAAAGGCACCGTGGTGTTCGACACCGATGAGCATCCGCGCATGACCACGATGGAAGCGCTGGGCAAGATGAAGCCGGCGTTCAAGAAGGATGGTTCGGTAACCGCCGGCAACGCCTCGGGCATCAATGACGCCGCCGCCTTCCTGGTGCTGGCCGACGCCGCCAAGGCTGCCGCTGCCGGCCAGAAGCCGATCGCCCGCCTGGTGTCCTATGCCATTGCAGGTGTGCCGAACGATGTGATGGGCGAAGGCCCGATTCCGTCGACCAAGCTCGCGCTGCAGCGCGCTGGCCTGAAGCTCGACCAGATGGACGTGATCGAGTCGAACGAAGCCTTCGCGGCCCAGTCGATCGCGGTCAACCGTGGCCTCGAGCTCGATACGAGCAAGGTCAACCCGAACGGTGGCGCCATCGCCTTGGGTCATCCGGTGGGTGCGACGGGCTCGGTGATCATCACCAAGCTGTTGCATGAGCTGATCCGCGTGAATGGCCGCTACGGCCTGGCCACGATGTGTATCGGTGGTGGCCAGGGCATCACGACGGTGTGGGAACGCGTCTAAGCGCGCTCGGTCGGCGCCACGAAAAAACCGCGCAGCCCATTTGGGCTTGCGCGGTTTTTTTGTTCCTGGCTTGCGAGCCCGCGCCTGCGTGCGCCGGTCAGCAAAGGGGCGTCAGTCTCTATCCTTTTCCAGCTTGATCGATGCCGAGTTGATGCAATAGCGCAGTCCGGTGGGCTGCGGCCCGTCTTCGAAGACGTGGCCGAGGTGGGCGCCGCACTGCTGGCAAAGCACTTCGGTGCGTACCATGAAATGGCTGCGGTCGATGGCGGACTCGACGTTATCGGGTTCAGCGGCCGTCCAGAAGCTGGGCCAGCCGCAACCGGCGTCGAACTTGTGCTCTGAGCGGAATAGCGGGGCGCCGCAGCAGACACAGTTGTAGGCCCCCTTGTCCCAGACGTTCCAGTACTCGCCGGTGAAGGCGCGCTCGGTGCCCTTCTCGCGCGTGACGTGGTACTGCATGTCGCTGAGTTGGGCACGCCATTCGGTGTCCGGTTTTTCGATCTTGCGAGTCATCGTCGTATGCCTGCCTGAGTAAGCGCTTAGTGCAGATGGCGCGGCATTTGTTCCGCGCGATCCTCGGGCATCTCTGCATGCACGACCTCGCCCTCGGGCGACGGGTACATCGGGGCGCCGCAGTCGTCGCAATACTCGAGCGGGAACTGGTGATCGAGGTGCACGACGTCATTCACGCCACACTCGCGCAGCACGGCTTCGATCTGCGCGGCGCAGTCGGTGCTGTCGTCCTCTGCGCCAAGCAGTGGCCAGACCACGCCATGCACGACCTGGTCGCTGCCGCGCACCGTGATGCCGACGCGGTACTCCTCGAGCTGGCGGTCCCAGAAGGGGGCAATGACTGCGCGAAGGTTGGCGGCCGGCGTTTCGAGCGCGGTGCCGAGGAAGGCCACCGAGGCGCGGATGGAGTAGGGGCGGCTGTCCTTGTCCGCCGCGCGGCTGGCGGCGAAGTAACTCTCGGGCAGCACGAGATCGATGGCGCAGCCCGGCAGCAGCGGCGCAAGGCAGGCGCCGCCCTGGGTGCGCCATTGGTCGCGGGCGGTGTCGCGGCTGCCGTCGTCTTCCTGCCAGCGGAAGAGGGCTGCGCCCCGCGGAACGGCGACCGCGGCGAGCAGGTAGCGGGTGTCCGACAGGAACTGCGCCGTTTCGGGCATGCCTTCGGTGCTGATCCGCAGGTCGTGGTTGTCCATTGCGGCGGTGCCCAGCACCTTGGCGAACTCTGCCGTGGCGCAGTAGCCCTGCGGCAACTGGTCGGGACTGAAGAGGAAGTCTGCCAGCGCAAGCCGTGCCCCCTTGGCGAGTACGTGCGCCTGCAGATGCACACGAAGGTTCGCCAGAACGGCCGGCGGAATGCTCGAGGCGGGAATGCGGTAGCGAGACCACGCCAGAATGGGGGCTGCGACCAACACCACGTCATGCGTCGAAAAAGCGCCGGCGGCACATTCGGCACGCGACTCGATGAAGTCGGCAAGTTCGTCGTAGGCGCGCGGTTCGGTGCTGTAGAGGTGATCGAGTGCTGCGTTGAGCGCCTCTTCCTCATCGTCGGCGAGATTCGCGTCGATGGTGCTGCTCAGTTGCTGGTCCCAATAGCGGTCTTCGACACGGCTGCCGGATTCGGTCAGTCCGTTGGCGAGCCAGACGAGTCTTTCGGCGATGCGGCCAAGGCCGCCACGGCGCTTGAGGCGCGTTCTTTTCATCGGGATGTCCTGTTGCTGTTGGGGCGTCCGCAGGCGCGGGCGCGACGGATCGTATTGTAGTCGATCGTGCGCGGAAGCCCCGTGCATCAGAATCCGGGGCGGTCGACGCGAACGGTCTGCAGGATCGTTGCGGAGATCTCCTCGATGGATTTCGTGGTCGAGTCGAGCCAGCGGATGTTCTCGCGCCGCATGAGCTTGTGTGCGGCGTCGATTTCGTAGCGACAGTTCTCGAACGAGGCATATCGGCTGTTCGGGCGGCGCTCCTGGCGGATCTGCGACAGGCGTTCCGGCGCGATGGTGAGGCCAAACAGTTTGGTGCGGTACTTGTGCAACTCGCCTGGCAGCTTGTTGCGCTCGAAGTCCTCGGGAATCAGCGGGTAGTTGGCGGCCTTGACGCCGAACTGCATCGCCAGGTAGAGGCTGGTAGGCGTCTTGCCGGAACGCGAGACGCCGACGAGGATCACGTCGGCTTCCGCGAGTTCGCCGTCGCTCGACACGCCGTCGTCGTGCGCCATCGCGAAGTTGATGGCTTCGATGCGGTGCTTGTAGTTGATGCTGTCGGCGATGCCGTGGAAGCGTCCGACAGCATGGGTCGAACGTTGCCCGAGTTCGGTTTCGAGCGGGCCGATGAAGCGTTCGAAGAGATCGAGGAACAGGGCGTCGGCCTTGTGCAGCGCAGCAATCGTGTCGTCGTTCACAAGGGTGCTGAACACGATCGGGCGGACGCCGTCGGCTGCGGCGGCCTCGCGAATCTGCGCCGCACATTCGATGGCCTTGTCGATGTCGTCCACGAACGGCGCACGGACCTGCCTGAACCTGCCTTCAGGAAACTGTGCAAGCAGGCTGTGGCCTAGGGTTTCGGCCGTGATGCCGGTGCCGTCGGAGACGAAGAATACGGTGCGGGTGGGCACTTCACTCATGATGGATACCTGTATGCGCCGGCCGGAGCGGCCGGGTGGGTATTGGGGCAAACCCTGTCGTGCGGCAGAGCACAATAAAACGGTAAAATCGCATTTTGCTTTCTATCTCCCTTTTGCGGAAGTCCAGCCATGACTCGCTACGTGATCCCTTTCAACGAACTGCGCATGACCGATGTCGAAAAGGTCGGCGGCAAGAACGCCTCGCTCGGCGAGATGATCAGCCAGCTGCCGTCCAGCGTACGCGTGCCCGGTGGTTTTGCGACGACCGCAGAAGCCTACCGCGAATTCCTTGCCCATGACGGCCTGGCTGATCGCATCAATGCCGCGCTCGACGCCCTCGACGTCGACGACGTCGACGCGCTGGCAAAGACCGGTGCGCAGATCCGCCAGTGGATCATCGACATTCCGTTCCCGGCTCAGCTCGAAGCGGAGATCAAGTCGGCGTACGAGAAGATTACCGCCGAAGGCGAGGGCAGTTTTGCCGTGCGCTCGTCGGCAACCGCCGAAGACCTGCCGGACGCTTCTTTTGCCGGCCAGCAGGAGACCTTCCTGAACATTCACGGCTACGAGAGCATCCTGCATGCCATGAAGGAAGTGTTCGCGTCGCTCTACAACGACCGCGCGATCGCCTACCGCGTTCACAAGAACTTTGCCCACGCCGACGTGGCGCTGTCGGCCGGCGTGCAGCGCATGGTGCGCTCGGACTCAGGTGCCTCGGGCGTCATGTTCTCGATCGACACCGAGTCGGGTTTCGATCAGGTCGTGTTCATCACCGCGTCCTACGGCCTGGGAGAGACGGTGGTGCAGGGTGCAGTGAACCCGGACGAGTTCTACGTGCACAAGCCCACGCTGGCGCTCGACAAGCCGGCGATCATCCGCCGCAACCTGGGCTCCAAGCTGATCAAGATGGTGTTCACCGACAAGGCCGTGGCGGGTAAGTCGGTTCGCACGGTGGATGTGCCCGAAGCCGATCGCAACCGCTTCTCGCTGACCGACGAGGATGTGCTGGAGTTGGCCCGCTACGCGGTGATCATCGAGAAGCACTACGGCCGCCCGATGGACATCGAGTGGGGCAAGGATGGCGTCGACGGCAAGCTCTACATCCTGCAGGCGCGACCCGAGACCGTGAAGAGCCAGGACACCGGTCTGGTGATGGAGAAGTACCGCCTCAAGCAGTACGGCAAGGCGCTGACGCACGGCCGTGCCATCGGCCAGAAGATCGGCGCCGGCGTGGTGCGGGTGGTGAGCGATGCCTCCGAGATGAATCGCGTGCAGGCGGGCGACGTGCTCGTCACCGACATGACCGACCCGAACTGGGAGCCGGTGATGAAGCGCGCCAGCGCCATCGTCACCAACCGCGGCGGCCGTACCTGCCACGCTGCGATCATCGCGCGCGAACTGGGTATCCCCGCCATCGTCGGCTGCGGCAACGCGACCGACGTCCTCAACGAGGGTGAATCCGTCACCGTGTCCTGCGCCGAAGGCGATACCGGCTACGTGTATCGCGGCAAGCTCGACTACGAGGTTATCACCACCGACATGGGCAACCTGCCCGAGATTCCGGTGAAGATCATGATGAACGTGGGCAACCCCGAGCTCGCCTTCGAGTTCGCGCAGATCCCCAACGGCGGTGTAGGCCTGGCTCGCCTCGAGTTCGTCATCAACAACATGATCGGCATCCACCCGAAGGCGATCCTCGATCTCGGTCAGGTGCCGGCCAACTTGCGGGACGAGATCAATCGCCGCTCGCGTGGCTACGCGACGCCCAAGCAGTTCTTCATCGAGAAGCTGGTCGAGGGCGTGGCGACCATCGCCGCCGCCTTCTATCCGAAGCCCGTGATCGTGCGCATGTCCGACTTCAAGTCGAACGAGTACCGCAAGCTGCTCGGCGGCGAGATCTATGAGCCCGAAGAAGAGAACCCGATGCTCGGCTTCCGTGGCGCCTCGCGCTACATCGCCCACAGCTTCCGCGACTGCTTCGAGATGGAAGTGGCGGCGATGAAGAAGGTGCGCAACGAGTTGGGCCTGACCAACGTTCAGATCATGATCCCGTTCGTGCGCAACCTCGAAGAGGCCGCCGGCGTGGTCGATCTGCTGGCCGAGCACGGCCTCAAGCGCGGTGTGAACGACCTCAAGCTGATCATGATGTGCGAGATCCCGTCCAACGCCATCCTGGCCGAGCAGTTCCTGCAGTACTTCGACGGTTTCTCGATCGGCTCGAACGATCTGACCCAGCTCACGCTTGGCCTGGATCGCGACTCCGGTCTGGTGGCGCATGCCTTCGACGAGCGCGACCCGGCGGTCAAGCAGTTGCTGTCGATGTCGATCCAGGCGGCCAACAAGCTCGGCAAGTACGTCGGTATTTGCGGTCAGGGGCCGTCCGACCACGCCGATTTCGCCGAGTGGCTGATGGATGAGGGGATCCAGACCATCTCGCTGAACCCGGATACCGTGGTCGACACCTGGTTGAAGCTGGCCGCGCATCGCGCCCAATAAGCTGGGCGCCGGCCGCGAGCCGGTGCTGAAGTGAGGAACGAGGGAGGGGCGTGATGCCCGCTCCCTCGTTCCTTTTTTCTCCCCATGAAAAAGCCCGGCCGAGGCAGGTTTCCCTTGGCCGGGCTGTGGCGCTGCGCCGCGGGTGGCGGCGAGCGCTTACCTGCTTAGGCGACGACGACCGGGATCTTGCCGATCTTCGCCTGCCACTCCTTGGGGCCGGTGTTGTGGACGCTGGTGCCGTTGGCGTCGACCGCGACCGTCACCGGCATGTCCTGCACGGTGAATTCGTAGATCGCTTCCATGCCGAGGTCCTCGAAGCCGACGACCTTGGCTTCCTTGATCGCCTTCGACACCAGGTAGGCGGCACCGCCCACGGCCATCAGGTAGGCCGACTTGTTGTCCTTGATCGCCTCGATCGCGACCGGGCCGCGCTCGGACTTGCCGATCATCGAGATCAGGCCGGTCTTCTCCAGCATCATGCGGGTGAACTTGTCCATGCGCGTGGCGGTGGTGGGGCCGGCCGGGCCGACGACTTCGTCACGCACCGGGTCGACCGGGCCGACGTAGTAGATGACGCGATTGGTGAAATCGACCGGCAGCTTCTCGCCCTTCTCCAGCATGTCGGCGATGCGCTTGTGCGCGGCGTCGCGGCCGGTGAGCATCTTGCCGTTCAGCAGCAGGATCTGGCCTGGCTTCCAGGAGGCCACTTCTTCCTTGGTCAGCGTGTCGAGGTTCACGCGGGTGGCGACGTTGGTGTCGGCCTTCCAGGTGACCTGCGGCCAGTCTTCGAGCTTCGGCGTCGGCAGCTGGGCCGGGCCGGAGCCGTCGAGGTGGAAATGCACGTGGCGGGTGGCGGCACAGTTGGGGATCATCGCCACCGGCAGCGACGCGGCGTGCGTCGGGTAGTCCATGATCTTCACGTCGAGCACGGTGGTGAGGCCGCCCAGGCCCTGCGCGCCGATGCCGAGCGCGTTGACCTTGTCCATCAGTTCCAGGCGCAGCTCCTCGACGCGGGACAGCTTGGCGCCCGAGGCGGCCTTCTCGCGCAGTGCGTGGATGTTGACCGGCTCCATCAGCGATTCCTTGGCCAGCAACATCGCCTTCTCGGGCGTGCCACCGATGCCGATGCCGAGGATGCCCGGCGGACACCAGCCCGCGCCCATGGTCGGTACGGTCTTCAACACCCAGTCGACGATCGAGTCGGACGGGTTGAGCATGACCATCTTCGACTTGTTCTCGGAGCCGCCGCCCTTGGCTGCGCAGATGACTTCGACTTCGTCACCTTCGACGATCTCGTAGTGGACCACGGCCGGCGTGTTGTCCTTGCTGTTCTGACGCTTGCCCGCAGGGTCCAGCAGCACCGAGGCGCGCAGCTTGTTGTCGGGGTTGTTGTAGGCGCGGCGCACGCCCTCGTTGATCATCTCCTGGACGCTCCGCTTCGCATCCCACTGGACGTTCATGCCGACCTTGAGGAAGACGACGGCGATACCGGTGTCCTGGCAGATCGGGCGATGACCCTCGGCGGCCATGCGCGAGTTGGTCAGGATCTGCGCGATCGCGTCCTTCGCGGCCGGGCTCTCTTCGCGTTCGTAGGCTTCGCCGAGTGCCTGGATGTAATCGAGCGGGTGGTAGTAGCTGATGTACTGGAACGCATCCGCAATCGACTGAATGAGGTCTTCTTCGCGAATAATCGTCATGACGCTTGGTCTCCGGATGACTTGAGGGGCAGAATGCCGTAGGTGGATCGCAGCTCGATCAACGTTGGAATTTTAGCACCGCGCCCCGGCCGCGTCCTTCATGGCCCCGATAGCAGGCATGTAAGTCCTGTGTAAGATACATGTTCTTAAATGCATGCCATTCGGCGGCAGCCCGGTGACCGGTTGTCGAAACGGATGAACGGATTTCAAGACTGGAGCCAACCAGTCGAGGACCCGCAATGGGTCGGCTTCAACCATTTGATCAGTTGAGGAGAGGTGAGCATGTCCAACGAACAGCAAGTCCGCATTTACAACCCGTCGGAAGAGATGGTGAAGAACGCCGCGGTTTCCGGCATGGACGGATACCGAGCGCTGTGCAAGGAAGCAGAGGACGACTACGAGGGCTTCTGGGGCCGCCGCGCCAAGGAACTGATCGACTGGAAGGTGCCGTTCACCCAGGTGCTCGACGAGAGCAATGCGCCGTTCTTCAAGTGGTTTGCCGACGGCAAGCTCAACGTCTCGTACAACTGCCTCGACCGCAACGTCAATAACGGCCTGGGTGAAAAGGTCGCGCTGATCTTCGAAGGCGACAACGGCGACGTCACTCGCGTCACCTACAAGGATCTGCTCGGCCGCGTCAGCAAGTTCGCCAATGCCCTGCGCGGCATGGGCGTCAAGAAGGGCGACCGCGTCGTCATCTACCTGCCGATGTCGATCGAAGGCGTCGTCGCGATGCAGGCCTGCGCCCGTATCGGTGCCACCCACTCGATCGTTTTCGGTGGGTTCTCGGCACACGCGCTGCGCGACCGCATCGAGGATGCGGGCGCGGTCGCCCTGATCACCTCGGACGGCCAGCACCGCGGCGGCAAGGCGCTGCCGCTCAAGCCCATCGCCGACGAAGCCCTGTCGCTGGGTGGCTGCGACACGATCAAGAACGTCGTGGTGGTCAAGCGCACCGGCGGCGACTGCAACATGGTGGCCGGTCGTGACAGCTGGTTCCACGACGTGTGTGCCAACCAGTCGGACGTCTGCGAGCCGGAGTGGGTCGAGGCCGAGCATCCGCTGTTCATCCTCTACACCTCGGGTTCGACGGGCAAGCCGAAGGGCGTCCAGCACTCCTCGGGCGGCTACCTGCTGCAGGCCGTGCTGTCGATGAAGTACACCTTCGACATCAAGCCGAACGACATCTTCTGGTGCACCGCGGACATCGGCTGGGTCACCGGCCACACCTACATCACCTACGGCCCGCTCGCCTGCGGTGCGACCGAGATCGTGTTCGAGGGCGTGCCGACCTATCCGGATGCAGGTCGCTTCTGGAAGATGATCCAGGACCACAAGGTCAGCATCTTCTACACCGCGCCGACCGCGATCCGCTCGTTGATCAAGGCCGCGGACAACAACCCGACCGTGCATCCCACCAGGTACGACCTGTCCAGCCTGCGCCTGCTCGGCTCGGTGGGCGAACCGATCAACCCGGCGGCCTGGGAGTGGTACTACCAGAACGTCGGTGGCAGCCGCTGTCCGATCGTCGATACCTTCTGGCAGACGGAAACCGGCGCCCACATGATCACGCCGATGCCGGGTGCCACGCCGATGGTGCCGGGCTCCTGCACGCTGCCCTTCCCAGGCATCCAGGCTGCGGTGGTCGACGAGACCGGTACCGAAGTGCCGTGGGGGCAGGGCGGGATTCTGGTGGTCAAGAAGCCGTGGCCGTCGATGATCCGCACCATCTGGGGCGATCCGGACCGCTTCGTGAAGTCCTACTACCCGGCGGACTTCCAGGGCAAGCTCTACCTCGCTGGCGACGGCGCGATCCGCGACGTGGAAACGGGCTACTTCACGATCACCGGCCGCATCGACGACGTGCTGAACGTGTCCGGTCACCGCATGGGCACCATGGAAATCGAATCGGCGCTGGTGGCGCACGAAAAGGTTGCCGAGGCTGCCGTCGTTGGCCGTCCGGACGATGTGACCGGCGAGGCGATCGTGGCCTTCGTGGTGCTGAAGGGGCCGCGCCCCACCGGCGAAGAGGCTGCCAAGACGATCAAGGAACTGCAGAACTGGGTTGGACTCGAGATCGGGCCGATCGCCAAGCCGAAGGACATCCGCTTTGGCGAGAACCTGCCGAAGACCCGCTCGGGCAAGATCATGCGCCGTCTGCTGCGCCAGCTTGCCAAGGGTGAGGACGTCACGCAGGACACCTCGACGCTCGAGAACCCGCACATCCTCGAGCAGCTCAAGGGCTGACCGGTTTCAGGCCGGGCAGGTGTCCGGCCTGCAATGATCGACAGGGGAGGACCCGGCGCGATGCCGGGTGGGAAGGGGAGACGGGCGCGCAGTGCGCGCCCCCTGTTCGTACGGTGCGCCCAACCTGCCACTCAGAGCAGGGGGCGCATTCGTCTTTTGGTCGGGGCGTCCATCATGGGAGGGACATGATGCGCAAGGCACTCGCGGGGCAGCGCCTGGTGGCGGTGTTCATCGCCGGCGTACTGCTGCTCAATTTTCCCTTGCTCGCGCTGTTTGACGGGCCGTCGACGCTGTTCGGCTGGCCCTTGCTCCATGTCTATCTGTTCGGCGTGTGGTCCGCGCTGATCGTGCTCGTGGCCTGGATCGTCGAGCGCGGGGCGCGCTGAGGAAGGTGCGATGCTGCCAGGCTGGCTGATCGTCGGCGTATCGTTCGCCTATCTGCTGACGCTGTTCGCAATAGCCTATGTCGGCGACCGCCGCGCGGATCAGGGGCGCTCCATCATCGCCAACCCCTGGACCTACGGCCTCTCCCTGGCCGTCTATTGCACTGCGTGGACCTATTTCGGCAGTGTCGGGCGTGCAGCATCGGGCGGAATCTGGTTCCTGCCCACCTACCTGGGGCCGACCCTGGGCATGGCACTGGCCTGGCTGGTGGTGCTCAAGATGATCCGCATCGCGCGCAGTCATCGCATCACCTCGATTGCGGACTTCGTCGCGTCACGCTATGGCAAGAGCCATCTGCTCGGTGGCCTGGTGACCGTCATCGCGGTCGTCGGCATCGTTCCCTATATCGCGCTGCAACTGAAGGCCGTCTCGAGCGCCTATGCACTCCTCATCGAGGATGCCGACACGCTGCTGCACCTTGGCGAGTCGGGCGGCTGGTGGCTGGACAGCACCCTTTACGTCGCCCTGACGCTGGCGGCGTTCACCGTCCTGTTCGGCACGCGGCACCTCGACACGACCGAGCGCCACGAAGGCATGGTGGCCGCGATTGCGTTCGAGTCGGTCGTCAAGCTGCTGGCATTCCTCGCCGTCGGGTTCTATGTCACCTACGTCCTTTACGACGGCTTTGGCGACCTGTACGCGCGCGCCCTTGCTGAGCCCGGACTTGCCGCCCTGCTCGCGTTCAACGGCAGCGGACAAAGCGGATACGGCGGCTGGTTCGCCTATGTCCTGCTGGCCATGCTGTCGGTGATCTTCCTGCCGCGTCAGTTCCAGATCGCCGTCGTCGAGAACGTCAATGAGCAGCATCTGCGGCGGGCGACGTGGCTGTTTCCCGCTTATCTGCTGGCGATCAACATCTTCGTCATCCCGATTGCGCTCGGCGGCCTGCTGCATTTCGGGCGGGGCACGGTCGACCCCGATACCTTCGTGCTGACCTTGCCGCTCGCCCACGACAATGCCGCGCTGGCGCTGTTCGCCTTCATCGGCGGGCTCTCGGCGGCGACCGGGATGGTCATCGTCGAGGCGATCGCCTTGTCGACCATGGTCTGCAACGACCTCGTGATGCCGCTGCTGTTGCGCAGTCGCCGCCTTGCGCTGTCCGAGCAGCGCGACCTGACCCGCCTCCTGCTCGGCATCCGTCGGGGCGCGATCGTCGGCGTGCTCCTGCTGGGCTACGTCTATTTCAGGCTCGCCGGTGAAGCCTATGCGCTGGTCAGCATCGGCCTCATCAGCTTTGCAGCCGTCTCGCAGTTTGCCCCTGTCGTGCTCGGCGGCATGTACTGGCGGGGCGGCACGCGGGAGGGCGCGTTTGCCGGTTTGCTGGCCGGATTCGTGGTGTGGGGCTATACCCTCCTGCTACCCTCGTTCGCGAAGTCGGGCTGGCTCGACCCGTACTTCCTGCAGCACGGACTGTTCGGCTTGAGCTGGTTGAGGCCCGAACACCTGTTCGGCCTGACCGGGCTCGACAACATCAGCCATTCACTGTTCTGGAGCATGCTGGCGAACATCGGCTGCTACGTGTTCGTGTCGCTGCTGCGCGTACCGACCGGCGTCGAGGCGAGCCAGGCGGCGCTGTTCGTCGATGTCGGTCGTCGCGGCGATCCGCGTCCCGCCGGGTTCTGGCGTGCGGGGGCCGAGGTGGCAGACCTCGTACCGCTGGTGGCGCGTTTTCTCGGACAG
Source organism: Thauera humireducens (assembly GCF_001051995.2). Taxonomy (NCBI): domain Bacteria; kingdom Pseudomonadati; phylum Pseudomonadota; class Betaproteobacteria; order Rhodocyclales; family Zoogloeaceae; genus Thauera; species Thauera humireducens. The sequence continues at coordinate 841,507 of NZ_CP014646.1, forward strand.
CGTCGCGCCGAAGAGACCTTTGGTGCCTATGCACGGGCGCACGGGCTGGAGCGCATCGATCAGCTCAAGGCCGATCCGGAGCTTGCGCACTTTGCCGAGTCGCTGCTTGCCGGGGCGATCGGCAGCGCGTCGGCGCGCGTGATGGTGGCGACGGTGGTGCAGGAGGAGCCGCTCGGCCTCGGCGAGGTGATGGACATCCTCGACGAGGCCTCCCAGGTCCGTGCCTATTCGCACCAGCTCGAGGAGAAGTCGCGGGCGCTCGAGGCCGCCACCGCGGAACTGCGCGCGGCCAACGAGAAGCTCAAGGAACTCGATCGCCTGAAGGACGATTTCATGTCTTCGGTCACGCACGAGTTGCGCACGCCCTTGACCTCGATCCGGGCGCTGTCCGAGATGATGAAGGATGATCCGGACATCGACGTGGAGGATCGTCAGCGCTTTCTCGGCATCATCGTGTCCGAGACGGTGCGGCTGACCAGGCTCGTCAACCAGGTGCTGGACATGGCGAAGATCGAGTCGGGTCATGCCGAATGGCACAACACCGACATCGATATGTGCGAACTGGTGAGCCATGCCGTCGATGCGACACAACAGTTGTTCCGCGACCGCCGCGCGCAGGTCGAGCTCGATCTGCCCGAACATGTGCCGCTGCTGCGGGCCGACCACGATCGTCTGCTGCAGGTGATGCTGAATCTGTTGTCCAACGCAGCCAAGTTCGTTCCGGTGGACAGCGGTCACGTGCTGGTGCGGCTGCGCCGCAATGGACAGTGGCTGCGGGTCGATGTGCGTGACAACGGTCCCGGGATCGAGCCCGCCCTCGAGCCCGAGATCTTCCAGAAGTTCAGGCAGGGTGGCGACGAGCGTTCGCGCCCGCAGGGCACCGGGCTGGGCTTGCCGATCAGCCGGCAGATCGTGGAGCACTTCGGCGGACGGCTGTGGCTGGAGTCGGTACCCGGGGAGGGGGCGACGTTTTCATTCGAGCTGCCGCTGCCGTCGGCTGCAGGCGGCGAATGACATAGAATGGCGCAGGAGGGAGGAGAAGCGCATGAGTAAAAAGATTCTGATTGCAGACGACGAGCAGAACATCGTAATTTCCCTGGAATTCCTCATGAAGCGCGAGGGCTTCGAAGTGCTGGTGGCGACCGACGGCGAGGAGGCCGTGGCGCGAATCCGCAAGGACTGTCCCGATCTGGTGCTGCTCGATGTCATGATGCCCAAGAAGAGTGGCTTCGAAGTCTGCCAGGAGATCAAGTCCGATCCGGCACTGGGCGGGGTCCGCATCCTGATGCTGACGGCAAAGGGGCGTGACACCGAAGTCGCCAAGGGGCTCGCGCTGGGCGCGGACGCCTACATGACCAAGCCTTTCTCGACCAAGGAGCTCGTCGAAAAAGTCCGCAGCCTGCTGGGGGCGTGACCATGTCCGCCCGGCTCCGGTTCGCGCTCGCGGTGGTCGTGCTGGGACTGCTGATGACGGGCCCCTTCATCCTCACTGCGCTCATCGTCTGGTTCGAGACCGAGGGCGATGGCCGACAGCAACTCGTCGATGTGCTCGCGCCACATCTGGGGGTGGGGATGATGCTGACCCTCCTTGGTTTTGCTGCCGGCGTCGGGGTGCTGCGGACGCTGTTCCGCCAATACGTGCAGGGCCTGCTGCGCATGGCCGAGAATCTGCGCCTGATGCTGGGCGCAAACCGTGGTTTCCGCGTGCAGCCCGACGGACCGCCCGAAGTGCAGATGCTCGCGGTTGCCGCCAACGAGCTGGCGAGCCAGCGCGACGAGATCTTCGGCGACGTCGAGGCGCAGATCGCGCGTGCGAAGGATTCGGTGGAGCAGGAGAAGAACCGCCTCGCGGCGCTGATGTCCGAGCTGACCCAGAGCGTCGTCGTCTGCAACCTCGACGGACGCATCCTGCTCTACAACAACCGCGCACGCATGCAGTTCCGCGCGCTGTCCGACGCGCCTGGCGTGGCGGGCGGTGGCGAGCTGATCGGCCTCGGCCGCTCCATCTATGCGGTGTTCGAACGCAACCTGATTGCCCACGCGCTTGAAACCATCCAGCAGCGCCTGAAGCGCGGGGTCGCACAACCGCAGGCGAATTTCGTCACGACGACCCGTGCAGGCCAGCTGCTGCGCGTGCAGATGTCGCCGGTGCTGGCGGTCGCACGCAGCGAGGAAAAGATCGAAGGCGGGGAGGCTGTGCCCGAGCGCACCTTCACCGGCTTCATCCTGATGCTCGACAACATCACGCGGAACTTCGAGACCGAGTCGCGGCGCGACCAGATGCTGCACAACCTCACGGAAGGCAACCGCGCCTCGCTGGGGAATGTCCGGGCCGCTGCCGAAATGCTCGAATACGGCGACCTGCCCGACGAGATGCGTGACCGCTTCCGCAAGGTCATTCGCGATGAGGTGCAGGCCATGGGCCAGCGCCTGAACGATACCGCAAGCGAGTTTGCGGATTCGCTGAAGGTGCGCTGGCCGCTGGAGGAGATGCTGGGGGCCGATCTCATCGCGGCGGTGCAGCGCCGCATCGAGGAGCGCATCGGCTTGCCTACCAAGCTCGAGGAGGTGGACGAGCGCCTGTGGGTGAAGGTCGACAGCTTCTCGCTGATGCAGGCGCTGACCTACCTCGCAAACCGTCTTTCCGACGAGTTCGAGGTGCGCGAGGTGCGTTTCCGCCTGAGTTCGGCGGGCCGGCTCGTTCACCTCGACCTGATCTGGTCGGGCCAGGCGATGAGCACCGAGACGGTCATGAGCTGGGAGCTCGAGCCGATGAAGATCGACGACGAGAGCAGCCCGCTGACGGTGCGCGACGTCATCGACCGCCACGACGGCGAGATGTGGCTCGAGCGCGAGAAGGTCCGCCATCGTGCCTTCTTCCGCATCCTGTTGCCTGCCGCCATCCCGCAGGAGCAGTCGGAAGCGGAACTCTTCCTGCGTGGCGAGAGCCGTCCCGAGTACTACGACTTTGACCTGTTCGCGTGGTCGGAGAAATCGCACGGTATCGAGGATCGCCCGCTCACCGAACTTGCGTTCACGGTTTTCGACACGGAGACGACGGGCCTGAACCCGTCGCAGGGCGACGAGATCATCCAGATCGGCGCAACGCGGGTGCTCAACGGCAAGCTCTTGCGCAACGAGTCCTTCGAGCAGTTGATCGACCCGCGCCGCCCGCTGGCTGCCGAGTCGGCGAAAATCCACGGCATCACGGCCGAGATGCTGCGCGGACAGCCCACCATCGAGTCGGTGCTGCCGGCTTTCCACGCATTTGCCGCGGATACCGTGCTGATCGCGCACAACGCCGCGTTCGACATGCGCTTCCTGCAGTTGAAGGAAGCGCAGACCGGGCTCCGCTTCGACCAGCCTGTCATCGACACCCTGCTGTTGTCGGCCGTCGTGCATCCGAACCAGGAGTCGCATCGGCTCGAGGCGATTGCCGAGCGCCTCGGCCTGACCATCGTCGGTCGTCACACCGCACTGGGCGACGCGATCGTCACCGCCGAGGTGTTCCTCAAGCTCCTGCCGCTGCTGGCCGAGAAGGGCATTCGTACCCTGCGCGAAGCGCGCGAGGCGGCGGAAAAGACCTACTACGCGCGGATCAAGTATTGATGGACTGCGCTGCGGGGTTGCGAACCGGCCGGCGGAGGGGACGATGAGCAACCCTTCGGCGTTCGCGCGCCGCCTGCGACGCTATTACGCCTGGTACACCGGTACCTTCCTGCTGTTCGTGATCGGCCTCGCGATTGGCGAGTACTACGGGCTGTCGTCGCACCTGATCGGTCACATCTTCCTGTTCGTCACCATCGCCATCTACGCCGGTATCGGCGTGATGAGCCGTACCTCCGACGTGTCGGAGTATTACGTCGCGGGACGTCGTGTGCCCGCCATGTTCAACGGCATGGCGACCGCGGCGGACTGGATGAGCGCGGCCTCGTTCATCGGCCTGGCGGGCACGCTGTACTTCTCGGGCTTCGAAGGACTGGCCTTCGTCACCGGCTGGACCGGAGGCTTCGTGCTGGTGGCCTTGTTGCTGGCGCCCTACCTGCGCAAGTTCGGCCAATACACCATTCCGGATTTCCTTGGCGCGCGCTACGAGGGCAACGTGGCGCGCCTGGTGGGACTGGGGGCCACGATTCTCGCGAGCTTCGTCTATCTGGTCGCGCAGATCTATGGCGTGGGCCTCGTCACCAGCCGCTTCGTCAGCATCGAGTTCGAGATCGGTCTGTTCGTCGGGCTGGCCGGCATCCTCGTGTGCTCATTCCTCGGCGGCATGCGGGCGGTGACCTGGACCCAGGTGGCACAGTACGTGATCCTGATCATCGCCTACCTCGTGCCGGTGGTGATCCTGTCGTACAAGCTCACCGGCATCCCGATCCCGCAGGCGGTGTATGGCACGGTGCTGCAACAGATCAGCGAGCGCGAGCAGGATCTGTTCGAGGCGCCCAGCGAGATCGAGGTCCGCTCCCTGTACCGCCTTCGCGCCGAGGGCTATGCGGCCAAGATCGACGCGCTGCCCGGTTCGCTCGAGGTCGAGCGGCGCGCCTTGATCGAGCGCCTCAATGCGCTGCGGCTCGGTAATGCGTCGGCGCGTGACATCGCCCTGACCGAACGCACGCTGCGCGACCTCCCGCGCACGGCCGACGAGGCCCGTGTGCAATGGGAGAAGGCGCGGATCGATGCGCTCGAGCGCGCGCGACCGCCGCCGCGGCATGCGCAGGCGCACCCCGGCGCTACGCCCGAAGAATCAGCCGTGGCCCGCAACAACTTCCTTGCGCTCATGTTCGTGCTGATGGTCGGTACGGCCGCGCTGCCGCACATCCTGATGCGCTACTACACCACGCCCGGTGTCACCGACGCACGCAAGTCGGTGCTGTGGTCGCTGTTCTTCATCTTCCTGCTGTATGTCACCGCGCCGGCCTACGCCGTGTTCGCCAAGTGGGAGGTGTACCACAACGTCGTGGGGTCGAGCCTCAGCATCCTGCCCGAGTGGGTGGCGTCATGGGGCAAGGTGGGGCTGGTCCGCATCGAGGACCTGAACGCCGATGGCATCCTGCAGCTGGCGGAACTGCGCCTGAACACCGATGTGATCGTGCTGGCCACGCCCGAGATCGCCGGCTTGCCTTACGTCGTGTCGGGTCTGGTGGCAGCTGGCGGTCTGGCCGCTGCGTTGTCGACCGCCGATGGCTTGCTGCTGACGATCTCGAATGCGCTGTCGCATGATCTGTACTACAAGGTCATCAACCCGGCGGCGACGACCCACCGCCGGCTCGTGATCTCGAAATCGCAGCTGCTGGTGGTGGCAGTGGTGGCCGCGTGGGTTGCGTCGCTGCGCCCGGACAACATCCTGTTCATGGTGGGGCTGGCCTTCTCGATCGGGGCCTCGGCCTTCTTTCCGGCACTGGTATTGGGCATCTTCTGGAAGCGGGCAAACCGTCCGGGCGCGGTTGCGGGCATGCTGCTGGGACTGGCCGTTACGCTGTACTACGTCGTCCGCACGCACAGCTTCTTCGGCGGCTCGATGAGCAATGCCTGGTTCGACATCAACCCGATCTCAGCAGGGGTGTTTGGCGTGCCGCTCGGTTTCCTGACGATCGTGCTGGTCAGCCTGGCCACGCGTCCGCCGCCACAGGAGATCCAGGACCTGGTCGATTACGTGCGCTATCCGCAACTGCCGCCGGATCACGACCGTTCGCCTCGAAGCTGAGGGCGGCATGCCTGGCCGTGCAGCTTCGCTGCCCGGGCAAAGGGGGGCAGCGGTTCAGGCGGATGCGTTTGCGAGCCAGGCGAGCAATGCGGCCTCTTCCAGCGGCCTCGCGTACAGCCAGCCCTGTCCCTCGTCGCAGCCAAGGGCGAGCAGCGCGTCGCGCTGGGCTTCGGTTTCGATGCCTTCGGCCGTCACCGCCATGCGCTGCGTGTGCCCGAGGCTGATCACCATGCGTGCAATGCTATTGTCCTGAAGCATCTCGGTGACGAAACTCCGGTCGATCTTCAGGCGTTGCGCATCGAGATGACGCAGCACGCTGAGCGACGAGAAGCCCGTGCCGAAATCATCGATCGCCACGCGAACGCCCAGCGTCTTCAGCGCCGCAAGCAGTCCTCTCACCAGTTCGAGGTCCTCGGCGGCCATCGATTCGGTGATCTCGAGTTCCACTTGCGATCCGGGTACGCCGGCCTCATCCAGGCTGGCCTTCAAGAGCATCATGAAATCGGGATCGCGCAGCTGTACGTGCGACACATTGATCGCCATGGTGAGTGCATCGTGACCCGCATCGCGCAGCCGGCGTAGCTGCTGGCAGGCGTTGCGCAGGACGAAAGCACCCAGCGCGATCATGAGGCCAGACTGCTCGGCCAGCGGAATGAAGCGATCGGGCGCGATGAGTTCTCCGTTCGCGGTACGCCAGCGCAGCAGCGCTTCGACCCCGCTCGGCCGCCCGTTCGCCAGATGAACCTTGGGCTGGTAGACCACGAAGAAGCGATCGTGGGCATCGAAGGCCTCGCGCAGTTCGCGCAGCAGGTGCATGCGTGCGCGGGCATCCTGTCCGAGTGCCGCCGAGAAATACACGGCGGTGCCGCGGTGATGCAGCTTGGCCTGCTTCAATGCGACATGCGCGTCCTTCAACAGCGCCGGGCCGTAACAGTCACGTGTGCCCAGTTGCACCAATCCGATCGTGGCCGACAATCTCACGCGCTGCCCAGCGACGTCGAATGACTCGGTGAAGAGTTGCTGCAGCGTGTCGGGCTTGACCATGCGTGAGTGGCCGAGTACCGCGAACAGGTCGCTACCCAGCCGTGCCAGGTGGCATTCGGGCAGGACCGCCTGCGCCCGGGCGACGATCGCCTTCAGGGCTGCGTCGCCGAACTCGTGTCCGAGCGTGTCGTTGATCGCCGAAAAATCGTCGATGTCGAGCAGGGCGAGGGTGGAGCTGGCGGGCTCCAGCGCGGGGGCTGCGAGGTGCTCGAGCAGGCGGTTCAGGTTGGGGATGCGGAGCAAGGGGTCAAGGTAGGCCTGGTCGATGAGGCGGTCGTACAGCAACACGTTCTCGAACCCGACCGCCATGCTCGAGCAGAACACTTCGAGCAGATAGCGATCGCCTTCGCGCAGGGGGCCGGACAGCTCGACATACGCGGCGAGGCGGCGCTCCGCCGGGGTGGGGAAGTAGATCGCCAGCGCCGGCGCGAAAAGACTGCGTTGTTCGTCCAGGCAGCGCATCAGTGCGTCGCGGATCACCGCCGTGTCGAGTGCGGCGAGCGGCTGCAGCACGTACTTGCGGAATCGCCCGGCGGCGGCGATGACGCGCGCGGGTTCGCCTACACTCGACAGGCCGCCCTGGGCGCAGACGAGCCCTTCGGCACGCACGCCGAGCAGGGCGCACAACTGATCCACCACGCCTTCGGCAAAGCGCTGCATGCCTTGCAGCTTGGAGAGCTCTGTACTCGCTCGGACGATGCTTTCGAGCCCCTGGCGCATGCGCTCGTGCGTACGCATCTGGCGATAGACCCGAATCGACGCGGTGAGGCTCGTGAAAAGCCGTACGCGGGTCAGTTCGGACTTGGTCCTGTAGTCGTTGATGTCGTAGTTCCGAACGGTCTCGAGTTCGGGTGCATAGCCCGGCTGTCCTGTGCGCAGGATGATGCGCAGCGCGCTGCGCTTCAGTGACTCGCGCACTTTGCGCACGACCTGCAGGCCCGCGTTGTCCGACTCCATGACCACGTCGAGCAGCATCACGGCGAGGTCTTCGTGTTGCGCGACCTGCTGCAGGGCCGCCTCGCCCGTGTGCGCGTGCAGCAGCCGGATGGGACGGTCCTCGACGAGCATGCCGCGCAGCGCGAGCTCGGTTGCGCGATGCACGTCCTCGTCGTCATCGACGATCAGCACTTGCCAGGGCTCGGGCGCCTCGGTGTCGCTTGGCGAGGCGGGAATGTCCTCTTCGATCGCGATCAGTTCGTCGTCGGCGCTAAAGCTCGATTCGTCGTATTGCATGCAGGGTCTCCGGGCGTGAGGACCGGCTATCGGTTCAAGGATGTGAGGATGGCCCGCCATCGTCGTCGGGGCTGGTGCGAAGCGGTGGGGCGTTCAGCGGTAGCTCCAGGATCGCGCTGCTGCCCACGCCAGGCGCGCTTTCAATGCGAACGCTGCCGCCCAGGACGCCGGTGACGAGCGTATGGACGATGTGCAAGCCCAGTCCCGATCCGCCGCGTCCGAGTTTCGTGGTGAAGAACGGATCGAAAATACGCGGGAGCTGGTCGGCTTCGATGCCACAACCGTCGTCGCTGATCTGGAGGCGCACGCGGAGGCCGGGCAGGGCCGTGCCGGAAATGCGTACCGTGCCGCCGGAGCGGCCATCGAAAGCGTGGACGACGGTGTTGTTCACCAGGTTCATCAGCACCTGCGACAGCGGTCCGGGGTAGCTATCCATGCGCAGCTCGGGCGGGACGTCTTCGATCAGCGTGACGCCGGCGCGCCTGAGCGATGGATTCAGCGTCATGCGCAGTTCGTGCAAGGTCTCGGCGACGCCGAAAGTGCGTCGCTGGTAGCTCGACTGATCGACCGCCACCTGCTTGAAGCTGGTGATCAGCTCTGCGGCCCGGCGCAGGTTGTGCTCGATCATCTCGCTCGTTTCACGCAGTTCGCGCAGGAAGCTCTCCAGTGCCGAGCGCCGCAGCCCCTCGGTGACGGCCGTTTCGAAGCGCTTGCGCTGGTCGCTCAGCGTGCTGGCGACCATCACGGCATTACCGATCGGGGTGTTGAGTTCGTGAGCCACCCCCGCCACCAGCGCCCCCAGGCTGGCGAGCTTCTCCGATCGCACCAGTTCGTGCTGGGCCAGCGTCAGGTCGGCGATCGCCTGTCTCAGGTCGCGTGTCCGTTCTTCCACCCGTGCTTCCAGACTCTGGTTGAGCGCCTCGAGTTGCGCGCGCGCCTCACGCTGGGCCGTGACGTCGCTGTAGCTCGTCAGCACGTTGTCGCCGATCATGGCGCCGCCAATCAACACGTGACGCTGCCGTTCGTCCTTGCCGGTGACGATGTACTCGGCCGGCTCGATCTCTCCGTTGCGTTCGGTGATCGCAGCCCTTGCCCTGGACCAGGTCGCGCGCGCCTCCTCGCGATACGCGGGGTCGGGGTAGGCGCATTCCCACCAGTGCTCGGTGCGCGGGAGGTCCTCCAGCGTGTAGCCGAACAGCTGGATCCAGTGGCGGTTGACGGCAAGGAAGTGACCGTCGCTCTCGGTGAGCGCAAGGCCGACCGGCGCCAGCTCGAACAACTGACGGAAGCGTTCTTCGCTGTCCTGGAGTGCGCGTGCGGCGCGCTGCTCGTCGGTCACGTCGCGCACCACGGTCACGTAACGCCGGCCGCGTTCGCCGTCGTCTGCGCCAAGGTCGATCGCGGGGTTCAGCACCACGTCCGCCATGAAGGTGCTGCCGTCGCCGCGCAGATGACGCCAGAGAAAGTGTTCGGTTTCACCCGCGAGGGCGCGTTCCATGTGCCGTACTGCGGCAGTAAACGAAGACTCGCCGTCGTCCTGGCGTTCAGGGGAGAGGTCGCCGGGGTGGCGTCCGACCAGTTGTTCGCGCGGCATTGCGAACAGCGTCGTCGCGGCCGTGTTGCAGGCCATGACGTGGTGGTCCTCGACGATCATGATTGCGTCGTTCGAACTCTCGACCATCTCCTGGAACAGGCGCAGGGAGCGTTCGGCAGCCTTTCGGGCCGATTCCAGCTGACGCTGCTCGGTGACGTCCTCGTAGCTCACCACCATCAAGGTGGTGTCGTCGGCGAACATCTTGCGCGCAGAGACGATGACGGTGCGCAGGCTGCCGTCGGCACGACGCAGCGTCGTTTCCGTCTTGCTGATGTCGTCGAAGCCGACTGCGCGCAGGAAGTCGGCGCGGAACGAGACGTCGGGCCAGAGGCCAAATGCTTCACCTGCCCTGCCTTGTACCTCGTCGGGCCGATAGCCGAAGCATTCGAACCACGATCGATTCCAGAACGACGCCAGCAGCCCGCCCGCCGCGTCGAGCGGCGAGTAGGACATCGGCAGTGGTGCGTAGTCGAACAGACTGACGAAGGTCTGCAGCTTATCCATCGGGTGTCCGTTGTTGGGCGTCTCGGTGCGGCCAGCGGCGCGGAAGTATTCGCAGCATCATATCGTTGCTGCTGCGCCGAAGGGATGCATGAGTGACGTTTCCTGCATGCATCAGACGTGTCGTGCCGGACGCCGGCAGGGTTGTATGATCAAGGCCGACGCTGGTGCGCATCCCGGCGGGACAGGCAGCCAGCGAGACGTCACAGACGCGGGAGGGCGAGGAATGGTCAAGGTCATCGTGAGCGGCCATAGCCGCGGGCTCGGCGAGGCGGTTGCCGCTGCATTGCTTCTACGTGGGGCCAGGGTGCTGGGACTTGCACGCAACCGCAATGCGCGGCTCGCCGCGCGCTTCCCGGACACCTTCTCCGAAGTGGCGCTCGATCTGGCGGACGCAGATGCGCTCCCGCGCTGGCTCGAGACGGGGAGGCTTGGAGCCTGGATTGACGGGGCCGAGCAGGCGGTGCTGGTCAACAACGCGGGCACCATCTCGCCAATGGGCCCGCCGGCGCTGCAGGACCCGAACGAGGTGGCGCGCGCGCTCGCGCTGAATGTCGCTGCGCCGTTGATGCTTGCCGCGGCCTTCTGCGCAGCCGCCGCCTCGGTCACCGACCGTCGCATCCTGCATGTGTCGAGCGGCGCGGCGCGCAAGCCCTATCCGGGTTGGAGCGTCTACTGTGCGAGCAAGGCGGCGCTGGACCATCACGCCCGTGCGGTCGCGGAGGACAAGGTCGCGGGCCTGCGCATCTGCAGCCTCGCGCCGGGCGTGCTCGACACCGAGATGCAGGCCACGATTCGCGCGACCAGCCTGGAGCGCTTTCCGTTGCGTGAGCGCTTTGCCGAGATGCAGCGAGCGGGCGGACTCGTCCCGGTCGACGATTGTGCACGGCGCCTGACCGACTACCTGCTGGGCGACGCCTTCGGCACGGCGCCGACCGCCGATCTGCGCGACCTGCCGGGCTGAGGCCGCATGCCGCCACGAGGAGATCCTGGCGATACGGCCTCTTGAAGCGGGGCGAACGCGCCCCACATAAGGTGCAGTTCAATGAATCCCGAGGATGCTCCAGATGCGCTTCGATAAGCTCACCACCAAGTTCCAGCAAGCCCTGGCCGATGCGCAGAGCATCGCCGTGGGCAACGACCAGCAGTTCATCGAGCCGCTGCATGTGCTGCAGGCGCTGCTCGAACAGGACGACGGCGGCAGCGTGTCGCTGCTGCAGCGTGCCGGCGTCAATGTGCCACCGCTGAAGGCCGCGGTCTCCAAGGCCATCGGGCGCCTGCCGAAGGTGGAGGGCCATGGTGGCGAGGTCAGCATCGGGCGCGACCTGAACAGCCTGCTCAATGTCACCGACCGTGAATCGCAGAAGCGCGGCGATCAGTTCATCGCCAGCGAGATGTTCCTGCTCGCGCTCGCCGACGACAAGGGCGAGGCCGGCCGGCTGCTGAAGGAGAATGGCCTGGCGCGCAAGGCGCTGGAGGCTGCGATCGAGGCGGTGCGGGGCGGTGCCAGCGTCGGCAGCCAGGACGCCGAGGGCCAGCGCGAATCGCTGAAGAAGTACTGCATGGACCTGACCGAGCGCGCCCGCAGCGGCAAGCTCGACCCGGTGATCGGCCGCGACGACGAGATCCGCCGCGCGATCCAGATCCTGCAGCGCCGCACCAAAAACAACCCAGTGCTGATCGGCGAGCCCGGCGTGGGCAAGACTGCCATCGTCGAGGGCCTGGCGCAGCGCATCGTCAATGACGAGGTGCCCGAGACCCTGAAGGGCAAGAAGGTGCTGTCGCTCGACATGGCCGCGCTGCTGGCTGGCGCCAAGTACCGCGGCGAGTTCGAGGAGCGCCTGAAGGCGGTGCTGAAGGAGATTGCGCAGGACGAGGGGCGCATCATCCTCTTCATCGACGAGATCCACACCATGGTCGGTGCGGGCAAGGCCGAGGGTGCGATGGACGCGGGCAACATGCTCAAGCCCGCGCTTGCCCGCGGCGAGCTGCACTGCATCGGCGCGACCACGCTGGACGAGTACCGCAAGTACATCGAGAAGGACGCCGCGCTCGAGCGCCGCTTCCAGAAGGTGCTGGTCGACGAGCCGACCGTGGAGGCGACCATCGCCATCCTGCGCGGCCTGCAGGAGAAGTACGAGATCCACCACGGTGTCGACATCACCGACCCGGCGATCGTTGCCGCAGCCGAGCTGTCGCACCGCTACATCACCGACCGCTTCCTGCCCGACAAGGCGATCGACCTGATCGACGAGGCTGCCGCGCGCATCAAGATGGAGATCGACTCCAAGCCCGAGGTCATGGACAAGCTCGACCGTCGCATGATCCAGCTCAAGATCGAACGCGAGGCGGTGAAGAAGGAGAAGGATGAGGCTTCGCTGAAGCGCCTGCAGCTCATCGAGGACGAGCTTGCCAAGCTGCAGCGCGAGTACAACGACCTCGAGGAAATCTGGAAGGCGGAGAAGGCCAAGGTCGCGGGCTCAGCCCACATCAAGGAAGAGATCGACGCGCTGCGCGCGCAGATGGCCGAGTACCAGCGCAAGGGCCAGCTCGACAAGGTCGCCGAGCTGCAGTACGGCAAGCTGCCCCAGCTCGAGGGGCAGCTGAAGATGGCCGAGCAGGCGGGTGAGAACGCCGCGCCGAACAAGCTGCTGCGCACCCAGGTCGGCGCCGAGGAGATCGCCGAGGTGGTGTCGCGCGCCACCGGCATTCCGGTCAGCAAGATGATGCAGGGCGAGCGCGAGAAGCTCCTGAAGATGGAAGACAAGCTGCACGAGCGCGTGGTGGGTCAGGACGAAGCGGTGCGTCTGGTGGCCGATGCCATCCGCCGTTCGCGTGCGGGCCTGTCGGACGAGAACCGGCCGTACGGCTCCTTCCTCTTCCTCGGTCCCACCGGCGTGGGCAAGACCGAGCTGTGCAAGACGCTGGCGAGCTTCCTGTTCGACTCCGAGGAGCACCTGATCCGCATCGACATGAGCGAGTTCATGGAGAAGCACTCGGTCGCCCGCCTGATCGGCGCGCCGCCGGGCTACGTCGGCTACGAGGAGGGCGGCTACCTGACCGAGCAGGTCCGCCGCAAGCCCTACAGCGTGATCCTCTTCGACGAGGTCGAGAAGGCACACCCGGATGTGTTCAACGTGCTGCTGCAGGTGTTGGACGACGGCCGCATGACCGACGGTCAGGGCCGCACAGTGGACTTCAAGAACACCGTGATCGTGATGACCTCCAACCTGGGCAGCCAGATGATCCAGGCCATGGCGGGCGACGACTATGGGGTGATCAAGCTGGCGGTGATGGCCGAGGTCAAGACCTACTTCCGCCCGGAGTTCATCAACCGCATCGACGAGGTCGTGGTGTTCCACGCGCTCGACGAGAAGCACATCGCCAGCATTGCGAAGATCCAGCTGCAGTACCTGGAGAAGCGTCTGGCGCGGCTGGAGATGGGGCTCGACGTCAGCGATGCGGCGCTCGCAGAACTGGCCAACGCGGGTTTCGATCCGGTGTTCGGGGCGCGACCGCTCAAGCGCGCGATCCAGGAGCGCATCGAGAATCCGCTCGCGAAGGCGATCCTCGAAGGGCAGTTCGCCGCCCGGGACCGCGTGCGCGTCGATGTCCGTGGCGGCAAGCTGGTTTTCGAACAGGCCTGATGGCGTGTGACCGCCGGGCCGGCCCTTGCACGGGGCCGGCTCAGTGGTGGCCCAAGCCCCTGATCCAGGCCTCGAAGCTGCCGGCGTCGAGCGGCCTGGAGAACAGGTAGCCCTGCATCAGCGTGCAGTTGCGCTCGGCGAGAAAGGCACGCTGGCCGGGTGTCTCGACACCCTCGGCAACCACGTCCATGCCGAGGTCGCGGGCGAGCGAGAGTGCGGCCGAGACAACCGCGGCGTCCTCGGTGTCGCCCGGCAGGTCGGCGACGAAGGAGCGGTCGATCTTGATCCGGCTCAGTGGCAGGCGCTTGAGGTAGGCAAGGCACGAATAGCCGGTGCCGAAATCGTCGAGTGCGAGCGTGAGGCCGCGCTCGATCAGGCGGTTGAGGCGTTCGAGCTGCTCGCTGCCGGGGTTCATCAGCGCGCTCTCGGTGATCTCGAGCTCGATCGCGGCGGGGTCGGCGCCGGTCTCGTCGAGGATGCGGGCGACGACGTCGGGGAAGTCCGCACGCTGGAACTGCAGTGCCGAAATGTTGATGGCCACCGTCAGGTCGCGCAGGCCGGCTGCGGCCCATTCCGCCTGTTGGCGGCACGCTTCGCGCAACACCCACTCGCCGATCGGCACGATCATTCCCACATCCTCGGCGATCGGGATGAACTGGGCCGGCGGCACCAGTCCGCGTTCGGGGTGTTGCCAGCGCACCAGCGCCTCGCAGCCGATTGCGCGGCCGCTGCGGGTGTCGATCTGGGGTTGGTAGTGCAGCAGCAACTGCTTTCCGGCAACGGCCCGGCGCAGCGCGCTTTCGAGCTTGAGGCGCTCGTTGGCACGTTCGTTCATCGCCGGGACGAAGAACTGGAAGTTGTTGCGGCCTGCAGCCTTGGCACCATACATCGCCGTGTCGGCGTGCTTGAGCAGGACGTCGACCGACTGACCGTCGTCGGGGTAGAGCGCGATGCCGATGCTCACCGAGGGACGCAGATCGTGGTCTTCGATGCGCAGCGTATCGTCGAGTACCTCGAGCATCTTGCGTGCGACGGTTGCCGCATCGCCGGGGTGCTCGAGGCGGGGCAGGAGGGCGACGAATTCGTCGCCGCCGAGCCGGGCCAGGCGATCTTCTCCGCGCAGGCAGCCCGACAGACGACGCGCCACGGCCGCCAGCAGGCGATCGCCGACCGGGTGCCCGAGTGAGTCGTTGACGGTCTTGAAGTTGTCCAGATCGAGGAACAGTACCGCCAGGCGGTCGCCATGGCGCTCTGCGGTGCGCAGCGCTCCCTGTGCCTGGCCAATCCAGGCGCTGCGGTTGGGGAGTCCGGTCAGCGTGTCGAAGTGCGCGAGGTACTGGATGTGCGCTTCGGCCTGCCGTGCCTCGGTGACGTCCTGCACCGTGCCGCGGATGTGGGCGAGGGCGCCATCGCGCCACTCGCTCTCGATCTGGAACTGCAGTACGCGGGCGGGCTCGCGGTCCGTTCGTGCGTCGATCGTGACCTGCCCCGGTGCCTGTGCGAGCTCTTCGAGTTTCGCTTCGATCATCGGCCGGTCCTCGGGCGCGAGGGCCGCGACGATGTCATGTACCGATCCGAGCCGGTGCAGTTTCGTGTCGAGCAGGCGATGAAGGTCGTCCGAGCAGCGCAGACCCCGCTGCCCGACCCGGGTTTCCCAGCTGCCCATTCGCGCGATCCGCATCGCCTCCGCAAGGGCAGCCTGATTCTCACGAAGCGTGGCGGTGGTGGCCTCGAGTTCCCGCGTGCGGCGGTCCACGAGACCGGTGATGCGGCGGGTGTGGCCAGTACTGATCAGCAGGAAGGCGCCCAGCAGGCCCGTGCCCAGCAGGCCGGTCGCGACTGCACCCCAGGCGGCCCAGGTGCGCTGCGCGTAGATGTAGTTGTCGGTGGCGCGCAGACGCAGCTCCCAGGAGCGTCCCGCAAAGGGCAGGGCGACCCGGCGGCTTATCGCATGCGCCAGCCACGTGGCCGAATCGCACTCATCCAGTCCGGTCAGGCGCTGGCGTCCGGGGGCGGCGGCCGTATCCTTGAGGCAGAGTTCGATTCCGATTTCCTCGGCCTGCGCCCTTACTGCCGCCAGCGCGTCGTCCATGCGGAAGGCCGAAGAAACAATGCCTTCCTCCGAGTGAAGACTGAGCGCCCCCTTGTGTGTCGACGAGGCGTGGCGGTGCGTGGCCAGGTAAAGGACGACGCCCTTCTGCGTTCCTGTTTCCTGGACGAGCCGGAACGCCTCTGCGGCGACGGGGCTACCCGTCTGGCGGCTCTCGAGGATGGCCTGCGCCGCGGGGGAAAGTGACATGGGGTTGATGCCGATCGCACTGGCGTTGTGCTCCAGCGGTGCGACGTAGACGATCGGCAGGTATTCCGGCGCATCTGCGGCGGGATATACCTTCCCCTGCATATCCCGGTCTAGGATCTGAAAGTCCGGATGACCCGATGCGCGTACCAGGGTCTCGAAGCGCGCGCGCTGGCCCTGCAGGACCCTCGCGTTCCAGGCGAAATTCTTCGTGCCGGGATAGCGGTTCAGCCAAGGGCGGACGAAATCCTGGAACTCCTCGTGCGACACGTTTTCGCTCACGCTCATCAGCCCACGGATCGCGAGCATCATGTCGATCTGTGCATCGAGGCGCTTGCGCACCTGGCTGGCGAGATGCTCGGTGTCGCGGGTGAACTGTGCCTGGACGCGCAACTCTTCCCAGACGAGCACCTGCCGGAACGCGAAGGCCAGGATCGCAAGCGCGAGTCCGAGCGGAATGGCAACGCCGAGCCGACGGCCATCCCAGTCGGCTGAAGGGCGTCCGAACAGTACGAACATCAGCGGCGCCATGACGATCACGCCCAGTGTGTCGCCCAGCCACCATGTCCACCAGTTGAACGCCATCTCCTGGGTCGTGATGATTCCTGCCGCGTGGAGGGCCGGAACCGACAGCGATGCATTGACCAGCGAACCGATCGGGGCGACCAGTACGAGGAAACGCACGATGGTGCGCGGCGAGTCGAGACGGTTGGGAAAGCCGATCAGCCATCGGGCAAGCCAGGCGCCAGCCGCGGCCTGCAGCACAGCGCCGAACGTCGGAATCAGCAGGCCGGCGAGCGGCGCCTGGCTGATCCCGACCGCAAGGTGCGCGATGAACTGGACGACGAGGGCGCCTGCGAGGATGCCCGGCCAGACGCGCGCACCGAAGATCAGCATGGCGGATAGCGCGATGCCGGCGGGCGGAAACGCGGGCGTGGTGTAACCCGGCGGTACGGCGAGCTTTATCGACAGCCAGCCGCTGATCGCGTAGCCGAGTCCGACGAGGAGGGCGAGGCCGACGTTTTCGGCCAGTTTGTGAATCTGCATTTCGCGCAGTATATCGGTGCCCAGTTGCCCATTTCGAGGCATAGCGCACGTTCTGCTTGCCGAGCGGCCTGAAGCCCCCGTGGATGCGCTAAACTCCCGCCCTTGCAAATGCGGGCTGATTGACGGACGAATGAACGCCCTTCGTCCTCGTGCTGTCCGTACTCCATTCCCAAGGCTCCCACGGATATCGAGATGTTCGAAGCTGTTCGCAGCAACAAGCGCGTTGCCCAGGTGATCCTGGCCATTCTTATCGTCCCATTTGCCTTCTTCGGCATGGACGCTTATTTCAGTGACGCCCCGGGTGGTAACGAAGTCGCGACGGTTGCCGGTTCGCCGATCGGTACGGTCGAGTTCGAAGAGGCACTGCGTGACCAGCAGGACCGCTTGCGCGCTGCAGCGGGTGGTACGGCCGATCGCGCCCTGCTCGAATCCGAGGAGCTTCGCCGATCGGTGCTCGAGAACCTGATCAATCGCCGCGTGCTGGCGCTGTATGCGGCCGAGAACCGCTTTGTCGTCACCCCGCAGGAGCTGCAGACGACGATCGCCAACGTGGAGTCCTTCCAGGAGGACGGCCGTTTCTCGCTGCAGCGCTACGAGACGCTGCTGCGTGCCCAGGGGATGAGCCCGGCGATGTTCGAGGCGCGCCTGGCGCAGGACATCCGAGTCCAGCAACTGTCTCTCGCGCTGGGCGAGGCCGGATTTGCGCCGGCCGCATCGGCCCGCCGCTTCCTGGCTGCCCAGCTCGAGGAGCGCAGCATTCGCGAACTGCGCCTGCCGGTGTCGAAGATGGAGGCGGAGATCACCGTGAGCGACGACGAGGTCAAGGCCTACTACACCGCGAATCAGGACCGCTTCCAGCGTCCGGCCCGCCTGCAGGCCGACTACGTGGTGTTCGACCGTGAGGCGGTCGAGAAGCAGGTGAGCGTCAGTGACGATGAGATCCGCGCGTTCTACGAAGGCAACCCGGCGCGTTTCGGCGTACCCGAGGAACGCCAGGCACGCCACATCCTGCTCGAACTGGCGGCCGATGCAGGCGAAGCCGACGTCAGTCGCGTCATGAACGAGGCAAAGGCGCTGGTGGAGGCGCTTCGCAAGGATCCGTCCCGCTTCGCCGCGCTGGCGAAGGAGAAGTCGCAGGATTCGGGCTCGGCCTCGCGCGGTGGCGATCTGGGCTTCTTCGGGCGTGGCGTGATGGTGGGCGCGTTCGAGGATGCGGTGTTCTCGCAGCAGCAGGATCAGATCGGCGAGCCGGTACGCAGCGACTTCGGGGTGCACATCATTCAGGTCACCGGCATCAAGCCCGCGAGCACGCGCGCGCTCGACGAGGTCCGCGACGAGATCGCTGGTGAACTCCGCACACAGGCGGCCAGTCGGCTTTACGCCGAACAGGCCGAACAGTTTGCGAACATGGTCTATGAGCAGGCCGACAGCCTTGCCCCGGTGGCCGAGGCGCTCAAGCTCGAGATCCGCAGCACCGATTGGGTGTCGCGCGAGGGCGGCAGCATCGGCGGGTACAGCAACGAACGGCTGCTGAATGCGCTGTTCGGCGATGACGCCGTCAGGAACGCACGCAACACCGAGGCCGTCGAGGTTGCGACCAACACGCTGGTCGCGGCACGCGTCAAGGCCTACGAGGCGGCTGTGCTGCTGCCGCTGGACGAGGTCAAGGCCCGTATCGTGGCCGATCTGCGGCGTGAGGCGGCGGCGCGCCGTGTCGCCGAGCAGGGCGCGGCGATGCTCGCTGCGCTCAACAAGGGCGAGCAGGTCGACGGTAAATGGAGTGAAGCCCGTGCGCTGCAGCGCTCTGCTCCCGGCCTGCCTGGCGCGGCCATGCAGGCGGTGTTCTCGGCGCAGTCGAAGGAACTGCCGACGCACGTCGGCCTCGGCCTGCCCGAGGGTGACTATGTGCTCTATCGCATCGAGTCCGTGACACGCCCCGAGATTGCGGATGACGATCCGCGCGTGCTTGCCGTGGCCGAACAGTATGCGCAGGTGCTGGCCGAGCGCGATTTTGGCGCCTTCCTGTCGGAATTGCGCAACCGCTACGAGGTGCAGGTCAAGCTGCAGCCGAGATCACAGCCCTGATCCGGCATGACGACCCCAAAGGGTCGTCATGCCCCCAGGCAGCAAACCAAAAGGCCCGATCGAATCGGGCCTTTTGCTTTGCTCAGGCCGCTGCTTGCGCGGCCAGAGGTCTTTCAGGGCATGGGTGCTGCGTTGCCCAGCGCAGTGGTGTTGAAACCACCGTCCACATACATGACTTCGCCGTTGATGCCGCTGGCGAGATCCGAGCACAGGAAGGCCGCAGCGTTGCCGACTTCCTCGATCGTCACGTTGCGGCGCAGCGGAGAATTGTGCTCGTTGAAGGCCAGCAGCTTGCCGAAGCTGCCGATGCCCGAGGCGGCCAGCGTCTTGATCGGACCGGCGGAGATGGCATTGGCGCGCGTGCCTTCAGGGCCGAGGGTCACGGCCAGGTAGCGGACCGAGGCTTCGAGACTCGCCTTGGCGAGGCCCATGATGTTGTAGTTGGGCATGGTGCGCACCGCGCCCAGGTAGGACAAGGTCAGCAGTGCGCCGTTGCGGCCCTTCATCATCGGGCGTGCGGCCTTCGCCAGTGCCGGGAAGCTGTAGGTGCTGACTTCCTGCGAGATGCGGAATGCCTCGCGCGTGAGGCCGTCGAGGAAGTCGCCTTCCAGGGCCTCGCCCGGGGCGAAGGCGATGGAGTGGACGAGGCCGTCCAGGCCGTCCCAGTGCTCGCCGAGCAGCCGGAACAGGTCGGTGATCTGTGCGTCATCCTGCACGTCGAGCGGGAAAAGCAGCGAGCTGCCGAAATCGGCGGCCATTTTGGCAACCCGTTCCTGGAAGCGTTCGTTCTGGTACGTGAAGGCCAGTTCGGCGCCTTCGCGGTGCATGGCCTTGGCGATGCCGTATGCAATGGAACGATTGCTCAGAAGACCGGTGATCAGAATACGTTTGCCGGCGAGAAAGCCCATGGATCCAACTCCGAATGACAAGCTGGCAATTATAGCCATAACCCCGATGAAGGCAGTGGTGTTCGAAACGATCCGTGTAGCGCCGGAAGTCGATGCCTGCGCCTGTGCAGGGCGTGTTTACGGGCGATTCCGATGGACGTGCGGGTATCGACAGACGCTGCGAGGCAGGGGAAAACCTGCCAGAATCGGGGCTGTCCTTGATCTGTCCACTTGCCTGTGCTCCGTTTCCCGTTTTCCTGTCGCGCGTCTCTTCTTCGGTTACCGTGGCAAGTCTCCTGCGCCGGGGCGATCGTGACGGCGCTATGGCTGGCAGGATGCGCCGCCGACCTCAACGACCCCTATCCGGCAGCCGAGCGCGGGCAAGGCATCTTCTACACCGCCTTCACCGAGCGGCCGAAGCATCTGGACCCGGTACAGTCCTACAGCGAGGATGAAGCGAGCTTCCTGTACCAGATCGTCGAGCCACCCCTGCAATACAACTACCTGAAACGACCCTACGTCCTCGAGCCGGCCACGGCGGCGGCGATGCCGAGCCTGCGCCGCTATGATCGCAACGGGCGCGAGCTACCGGAGACGGCAGATGCGTCCCGCGTGGACAGGACTGTCGTCGAGGTGCGCATCAGGCCGGGCATCCTCTATCAGCCACATCCGGCCTTCGCCCGCAAGGAAGACGGCGAGCCGCGCTACGTTCCGATGCTGCCTGACGCGCTGGATGGGGTGCGGGCCATCGGGGATTTCGCGCATGCGGATACGCGGGAACTGGTGGCGGCGGACTACGTGCACCAGATGAAGCGGCTTGCACATCCGAGCCTGCATTCGCCGATCTTCGAGCTGATGGCCGAGTACATCCCGGGCCTGAAGGTGCTGCAAGGGCGGCTGCTCGAGGCCCAGGGACGCACCGGCAAGGACGCCAAGGCGTTCATCGACCTCGAAGCCTTCGAGCTGCCGGGTGTCGAGGTGCTCGACCGCCACACTTACCGCATCACGCTCAAAGGGGCCTACCCCCAGTTCCTGTACTGGCTGTCGATGCCCTTCTTCAGTCCGGTCCCGCCGGAAGCCGATCGCTTCTTCAGCCAGCCGGGCATGGCCGAGCGCAACCTGACGCTGGACTGGTGGCCGATCGGGACCGGCCCCTACATGCTGGTCGAGAACAATCCGAATGCGCGCATGGTGCTGGCGCGCAACCCCAACTTTCGCGGCGAAGCCTATCCGTGCGAAGGGGCGCCGGGCGATGCTGGCGCCGGGCTGCTGGACGATTGTGGCAAGACCATGCCGTTCATCGACCGCGTGGTCTTCTCGCGCGAGCGCGAGGGAATCCCCTACTGGAACAAGTTCCTGCAGGGCTATTACGACGCCTCGGGGGTGTCTTCGGACAACTTCGACCAGGCGGTGACGCTGACCAGCCAGGGCGAGGTCTCGCTATCGGAGGACATGGAGTCGAAGGGCATCCGCTTGCTCACCTCGGTGTCGCCGTCGATCTTCTATCTCGGCTTCAACATGCTCGATCCGCTGGTGGGCGGCGGGCCATCCAGGGCCGAGAAGGAGCGTGCCCGCAAGCTGCGCCAGGCCATTTCGATTGGCCTGGACATGGAGGAGTTCGTCTCGATCTTCCTGAATGGCCGCGGCGTGCCGGGCATGAGCCCGATTCCGCCCGGCATCTTCGGCGCGCGTGAAGGGCGCCAGGGCATCAATCCCGTTGTCTACGAATGGCGCGGCGGCGAAGCGGATGGTCGTCCGGTCAGGCGCGGGCTTGACGACGCCCGCCGCCTGCTGGCCGAGGCCGGCTGGCCGAACGGAAGACATGCGCAGACGGGCGAGCCCCTGGTCATCAACCTCGACACCACCCCGGGCGGCCTCGGCGACAAGGCGCGCTCTGATTGGCTGGCGAAGCGCTTCCGCGAGCTTGGCGTGCAGTTCGTCGTGCGCCCGACGGATTTCAACCGCTTCCAGGACAAGATCCGACAGGGCAGCGCGCAGTTGTTCTTCTTCGGCTGGAATGCGGATTATCCGGATCCGGAGAACCTGCTTTTCCTGCTGCACGGCCCGCAGGGCAAGGTGAAGTTCAATGGCCAGAACGCTGCCAACTACGAGAATCCGGAGTACGACGCCCTGTTCGAGAAGATGAAGGCCATGCCGGACGGACCCGCCCGGCAGGAGATCATTGACCGCATGGTTGCGATCCTGCAGCAGGAGGCGCCGTGGATCTTCGCCTTCCACCCCAAGGCCTACTCGCTGCAGCATGGCTGGGTGCTGAACCGCAAGCCGGGCGCCATGGTACGCAACAACATGAAATACCAGCGCATCGACATCGAACGCCGCGCTGCCGCGCGCGCGGAGTGGAACCGCCCGGTGCTGTGGCCGCTCGCCCTTGTCGCGCTGCTGCTGGCCGCGCTGGTGGCGCCGGCGGTCGTGCATTGGCGCCGGCGCGAGGTCGCCACGGCCGCGCCGGACAATGGCGGAGGCGGGCGCTGATGCTGGCCTATCTCGTCCGCCGGGCGCTGTACGCGATCCCGATCCTGATCGGCGTAAATCTGCTGACCTTCGTGCTGTTCTTCGTGGTCAATTCGCCCGACGACATGGCGCGCATGCACATCGGCGTCAAGCGTGCGACCCCGGAGGCCATCGAGCGCTGGAAGGTCGAGCGCGGTTACGACAAGCCGATGTTCGTCAATGCGGCGGCCGAAGGCAGTGCGCGATTCACCGACACCATCTTCTTCGACAAGTCGCTGCGCATGTTCGCGCTCGAGTTCGGCCGCGCCGACGACGGCCGCGATATCGGCCAGGAGATTCGCGACCGCATGGGGCCGTCCCTTGCCATCGCGCTGCCGACCTTCGTCCTCAGCCTGTTCGTCTCGATCAGCTTCGCCTTGCTGCTGGTGTTCTTCCGCGCTACCTATCTCGACTTCTGGGGCGTGGTGCTGTGCGTGGCGATGATGTCGATATCGAGCCTGTTCTACATCATCGGCGGGCAGTGGCTGGTGTCGAAGATGTGGGCGCTGGTGCCGATCTCGGGCTATGCGCCCGGGCTGGATGCCACCCGCTTCCTGGTGCTGCCGGTGCTGATCAGCGTGGTCGCCGGCATGGGCTCGAGCGCGCGCTGGTATCGCACCATCTTCCTCGAGGAGATCTCGAAGGATTACGTGCGCACGGCGCGCGCCAAGGGCCTGTCCGAGCTCGCCGTGCTGTTCCGCCACGTGCTGCGCAACGCGCTGATCCCGATCCTGACCGGGGTCGTGGTGGTGATTCCGCTGCTGTTCATGGGCAGCCTGCTGGTGGAGTCCTTCTTCGCGATCCCGGGGCTGGGCAGCTACACGATCGATGCGATCAACGCGCAGGATTTCGCGGTGGTGCGGGCGATGGTCTTCATCGGCTCGGTGCTCTACATCATTGGCCTGATCCTGACCGACATCTCCTACACGCTGGTCGACCCGCGGGTGAGGCTGGAATGAGCGCGCCCATGGAAACGACGATGGGCTTTCAGCCGGTGGTGCTATGGACCGACCTGCTGCTGTTCGTGCTGCTGGCGACGGCCGCGGCGGCGGTGTTCTATGTGCGTGCCAACGAGCCTTTGCGCGAGGCCTGGCGCAAGGTCGGTCGACGCCCGGCCGGCATGGCCGCCGCGACGATCCTGCTTGCCTTCGTCACGATTGGCGTGCTCGACAGCCTGCATTACCGGCCCTTGCTGCCTGCGGTCGACACGCCCGTCGGGGCTGTGGGCGGACAGGGGCCGCCGAGATACTCGACCGAAGTCCTGTCCGTGCTGGATGCGGTACTCGAGCCCTTGCGGCTGCAGACCGAAAAGACGTATTCCGCGCCCTTCGCCTGGCAACTCTACCAGCGCGAGACGATCGAGCTGCCCGGGGGCGGGCAGGTCAGGGACTATCCGCGCCTCGTGCACGGCGCGTCTCACCTTGAAGACCCGGTTGCGGACAAGGACGCAGATCTGTCGCGCCGCGTGCTCGCGGGGCTGGGGCAGGCCCTGTTTGCCTGGCTTGCGACCTTCGTGGTGCTGGCCACACTCGTCTGGCGCGGCAGTGGCCTGGGCTGGGGTGAGATTGTCGCGGCGCTGCTGGCGGGGCGCACGGTGCTGGCATGGCGGGCGGCGCTCGTCACGCTCGGCCTCATCTTCGCAATCGTCGCCATCTGCATCGAGCTTGCACCGCTATACCACGTGCTCGGCACCGACAAGGTGGGTCAGGATGTCCTCTACCTTGCGCTCAAGAGCGTGCGCACTGCGCTGGTCATCGGCACGATCACGACCCTGGTGATGATGCCGTTCGCGGTGGCGCTGGGCATCGCCGCAGGCTATCTCGGCGGCTGGGTGGATGATGCCGTCCAGTACGTGTACACCGTGCTGAACGCGATTCCCGGCGTGCTGCTGATTGCCGCCGCGGTGCTGATGATGCAGGTGGTCATCGACACCCATCCGCAGTGGTTCGACACTGCAGCCGAACGCTCGGATGCGCGCCTGCTGGCGCTGTGCTTCATCCTCGGCATCACCAGCTGGACGGGCCTCGCGCGGCTCCTGCGGGGCGAGACGTTGAAGCTGCGCGAACTGGAGTACGTGCAGGCGGCGCGTGCCTTCGGGGTGCGCACGCCTGCAATCCTGCGCCGCCACATCCTGCCCAACGTGATGCACATCGTGATGATCGCGCTGGTCATGGACTTTTCCGGCCTGGTGCTGGCCGAGGCGGTGCTGTCCTACGTCGGCATCGGCGTGGATCCGACAACGATCAGCTTCGGCACCATGATCAACATGGCGCGCGCCGAACTTGCGCGGGAACCGATGGTCTGGTGGTCGTTGGCTGCGGCGTTTGCGTTCATGTTCGTGCTGGTGCTCGCCGCCAACCTGTTCGCGGACGTGGTGCGCGACGCCTTCGATCCCAGAAGGGGTTGAGGCCGCCGATCAGTCACAGGGCTCACAGCGGGCGGGGTTTCCGAGAAGGCTGCGAGGACTGTCCGGGCCCGAAGGGCGAGTGCCGCAGCAGCCGGAGCGGATGCCCAGCGCCCCTGTCAAACCAGGCACCAACGATGAACGCGCTCATGTTGGCGGGCAGTGAGGCCATTGACCGGCGCACAGGGCATTCCTTCCGCCGGCTGCGGAACTCGCCATCGCTGCGCTCGGCTTCGGACAGTCCTCGCCGGCGCCAGGAACGCCCTGCACGCCGGTCAGCGTGATTGGCGATCAACACTTCAAGAAGACGGACCCCATGAGAGACCTTAGATTCGACAACCGTTTCGTGCGCGAGCTGCCCGCAGATCCCGAGGACGGGCGGCATGTGCGTCAGGTGCACGGCGCCTGCTATTCGCGTGTCGACCCGACGCCGGTGCGTGCGCCGAAGCTGCTGGCATGGTCGCGCGAGGTCGCGGACTTGCTCGGGCTCGACGAGGCCGATGTGCGCGATCCTCGGTTCGCAGAGGTGTTCGGTGGCAATGCGCTGATGCCTGGGATGGTGCCTTACGCCGCCTGCTATGGCGGCCACCAGTTCGGTAACTGGGCGGGGCAGCTCGGCGACGGACGCGCGATCACGCTGGGCGAGACGATCAACCCACAAGGCCAGCGCTGGGAGCTTCAGTTGAAGGGCGCCGGGCCGACACCGTATTCGCGTCGCGCCGACGGGCGTGCAGTGCTGCGTTCGTCGATCCGTGAGTTCATCTGCAGCGAGGCCATGCACCATCTGGGCGTGCCGACCACGCGTGCGCTGAGCCTGGTGGCCACGGGCGAGCCGGTGATCCGCGACATGTTCTACGACGGCAACGCGCGGCCCGAACCGGGTGCCATCGTGTGCCGCGTGGCGCCGTCCTTCATTCGTTTCGGTAACTTCGAGATCTTCGCCTCGCGTGGCGAGGAGCCGCTGCTGCAACAGTTGATCGACTTCACGATCGATCGCGACTTCCCGGAGCTGGCTGAGGCCGAGCCCGACCCCGTACAGCGCCGGTTGAGGTGGTTCGAGGACGTGTGTCGGCGCACCGCCGTGCTGATCGCGCACTGGATGCGCGTCGGCTTCGTGCATGGCGTGATGAACACCGACAACATGTCCATCCTCGGCCTCACGATCGATTATGGCCCCTACGGCTGGATCGACAACTTCGACCCCGACTGGACGCCCAACACGACCGATGCCGGCGGGCGCCGCTACCGCTTCGGGCATCAGGCGCGCATCGCGCAATGGAACCTGTGGCAACTGGCCAACGCGGTCTATCCGGTGATCCAGCAGGTCGAGCCGCTGGAGCGGGCGCTGGCGATGTATGGCGAGGTGTTCGCGGCCGAGGATCGACGCATGACGCAGCAGAAGCTGGGGCTCGCGACGTGGCGCGAGGGCGATGAGGACGACGACGCAAGCGATGCCGCGCGGGTGGCGAGGCTGCACACCCTGCTGCGGGCGGGAGAGGTCGACATGACGCTCTTTTTCCGGCAGCTTTCCGATCTCGATCTGGCGCAGCCGTCGGTCTCGCATTTCGACACCGCCTTCTACGATCAAGCCCGTCGTGGCGATGTCGCGGCCGAGCTCGAAGCGTGGCTGAAGGACTACGCCGCGCGGATCGCTCAGGACGGCGTGCCCGGCGCTGTACGCCGTGAGCGCATGAACGCGGTCAATCCGCTCTACGTACCCCGCAACTACCTGGCGCAAGAGGCGATCGACCGGGCGGAACAAGGCGACCCGAGCGGCGTGAGCGAGCTGCTCGAGGTGCTGCGCAGGCCCTACGTCGAACAGCCCGGACGCGAAACCTACGCCGCGCGACGGCCGGACTGGGCCCGCCACAAGGCGGGTTGTTCGATGCTGTCCTGCAGTTCCTGAGCGCTCAGACCTTCACGCGCATCAGGCGCTGCTTCTCGCGCTCCCAGTCCTTCTTCTTCTCGTCCTCGCGCTTGTCGTGCAGTTTCTTGCCCTTCGCGAGGCCGATCTCCAGCTTGATCCGGCCTTTCACGAAATGCAGGTCGAGCGGCACCAGGGTGTAGCCCGCGCGCTCCACCTTGCCGATCAGGCGGGCGATTTCCTTCTTGTGCAACAAGAGCTTGCGCGTGCGCACCGGATCATGGTGGACGTGGCTGGAGGCGGTGGTGAGCGGCGTGATGTGCATGCCGAAGAGGAAGATCTCCTCGTTGCGGATGATGACGTAGGATTCCTTGATGTTCGCGCGCCCGGCCCGGATCGCCTTCACCTCCCAGCCCTCGAGGACCATGCCGGCTTCGTGCTTTTCCTCGATGAAGAAGTCGTGGAGGGCTTTGCGGTTTTCGATGATGCTCATGTCTTGATGATCCTTCGGCGCTGCAGGGCGGGGTCGCCGCGCGGCAAACGGGTGTGCCCGCATGCGGTAGAATCGCGCATTTTAACAGCACGGCACCGGCGTCGTTCCGGGTCGCGCACCGCCCCTGATTTTTCATGGCCGACGTCAAGAAGCTGGTTCTGATCGAATTCACCCCCGTGCAGATGTTCGAGCTGGTCGATCGCTGCGAGGACTATCCCCAGTTCCTGCCATGGTGTGGCGGCAGCGAGGTGCATGCCCGCACGGATACCATCACCGCGGCCACCCTCCACATCAACTATCACGGCATCAAGGCGCACTTCAGCACCGAGAACGAAAAGCGCTGGCCCAACGAAATGAAGCTGCGGCTGGTCGACGGCCCATTTACACGCCTGGACGGCCACTGGCTGTTCACTGCGTTGGGTGACACGGCGTGCAAGGTCGAGTTCAGCCTGCACTACGAGTTTTCGAGCAAGTTGCTGGAGAAGGTGCTCGGGCCGGTGTTCAATCACATCGCCAACACCTTCGTCGATTCCTTCGTGAAGCGTGCAGGACAGGTCTACGCAAAGGGCTGAACATGGCTGAAGCAATCCGGGTTGAAGTCGTCTACGCGCTGCCCCAGCGTCAGGAACTCGTGCAGGTGAGCTTGCCCGAGGGGGCGACCGTTCGTCAGGCCATCGAGGCGTCGGGCCTGCTGCAGAAGTATCCCGACATCGAACTGGACGGGCGCAACAAGCTCGGCATCTTTGCCAAGCTCACCAAGGCCGATGCAACCCTGCGCGATCGCGATCGGGTCGAGATCTACCGGCCGCTCATTGCCGACCCGAAGGCCGTGCGCAAGAAGCGCGCCGACGAGGGCAAGGTCATGAAGAAGGGCGGGGGACCCGCGGAAGAGTCGGCGGCCTGATATCGCTCCCGCGGGCTGGCAGGCTCGCTTGAGGCAGGGTCCCCGCGCGCGATTGCAGGATCAGTTCGAGCAGTTCTCGTCGATCTGGCGCTGAAGACGGCTGATGTCGGCTGAACGTGCCTCGTCGCTGATGAACTCGCGCTCGCCCGCGGCGTTCATGCGCGCCATGCGTTGCCCAGAATTGAGCGCCGCCAGCTGGTTGCGCGCGTCTTCGCAGAAGCGTTGCCGCTCGGCCTCCCGTTCCTGCTCCTGCTGCGCCTTGGCCTGGGCTTCCGCCTCTGCAGCGCGACGCTTGCGGAACTCTTCCTCGCGTTCGGCCAGCGTCTTGGGCTTGCCGTCGTCCGCAGCCGGCTGCTCTCCTGCGGCCTTGCCTTCTTCCTGCTCGTCGACCGGAGGCGCGACCGGCGCAGGCACGGGGGTGCCGCGAATGGTCTTCACCGGACCGCTCGGCGGCGGAATGTCGGAGTAATGCGTCTTCCCGTCCTTGTCCTTCCAGCTGTAGATCTGGGCAGCAACCGGCAGTGCCGTGAGCATGACAAGAAGCAGGACGGCAGTGCGAGTCATCAAGGGTCTCCGAAAGGCACCGCTTACACGGCGCGAAAGGCGTCTGTATAATACGGATTTGGTCGAAAGGATAAAAGCCATGCGAGTGATTCAGAAGGCGCTGACGTTCGATGACGTCCTTCTTGTTCCCGCCCACTCCACGGTCCTCCCGCGCGATGTGAGCCTGCAGAGCCAAGTCACCCGGCGCATCCGTCTGAATATCCCGCTCGTGTCCGCTGCAATGGACACCGTCACTGAAAGCCGCCTGGCCATCGCGCTGGCGCAGGAGGGCGGGATTGGTGTGGTGCACAAGAACCTCACGCCGACCGAGCAGGCGGCCGAGGTACATCGGGTCAAACGCCACGAGTCCGGCATTCTAAAGGACCCCATCACCGTTCCGCCGACCGTGACGGTGGGCGAGGTCATCGAGCTGCAGCGGCAGAACCGCTTCTCCGGCGTGCCGGTGGTCGATGGTGGCAAGGTGGTCGGTATCGTCACCAACCGCGACACCCGCTTCGAGACCAATCTCGATCAGCTCGTGTCCGAGATCATGACGCCGCAAGACCGCCTGGTCACGGTACGTGAAGGCGCCAGCCTGGAAGAGGCGCGCGAACTGTTGCGCGTGCATCGTCTCGAGCGTGTGCTGGTCCTCAACGACGCGGGCGAGCTGAGCGGCCTCATCACCGTCAAGGACATGATGAAGTCCACCGAGCACCCCTTCGCGGCCAAGGACGAACAGGGGCGCCTGCGCGTCGCTGCGGCGGTCGGGGTCGGAGCAGGCACCGAAGAGCGCGTCGAGCGCCTCGCCGATGCAGGCGTGGACATGATCGTGGTCGATACTGCACATGGCCATTCGCAGGGCGTGCTCGATCGCGTCAACTGGGTCAAGAAGCGTTTCCCGCAGATCGAAGTGGTCGGCGGCAACATCGCCACCGCGGCGGCGGCGCTTGCCCTCGTCGACGCCGGTGCGGACGGTGTGAAGGTCGGCATCGGTCCGGGCTCGATCTGCACCACCCGCATCGTCGCCGGTGTCGGCGTGCCGCAGATCACGGCAATCGACAACGTTGCCAACGCCTTGGCAGGCACGGGTGTGCCGATGATCGCTGACGGCGGCATCCGCTTCTCGGGCGACATCGCCAAGGCGATCGCCGCGGGTGCCAACGTGGTGATGCTTGGCGGACTGTTCGCCGGCACCGAAGAGGCGCCGGGCGAAACCGTGCTGTTCCAGGGGCGCTCGTACAAGGCCTACCGTGGCATGGGTTCGCTGGGCGCGATGGAGAAGGGGGCGGCAGACCGTTATTTCCAGGACGAGAACTCCGGCAACATCGACAAGCTGGTTCCCGAAGGTATCGAAGGCCGCGTCCCCTACAAGGGTTCGGTCGGCGCGGTGATCCATCAGCTGATCGGTGGGCTGCGCGCATCGATGGGCTATCTCGGTTGCCCCGACATTCCGGCGATGCACCAGCGTGCCGAGTTCGTGCAGATCAGTTCGGCAGGCATGCGTGAATCCCACGTCCATGACGTGCAGATCACCAAGGAAGCGCCGAACTACCAGATCAGCTGATCGGCTGGCTAGAAACATCCCAGGCGGCTGCGAAGCCGCCTTTCCTTTTTCAAGACGCTAGAGACGTTCGCGCCCATGGCTCACCAGAAAATCCTCATCCTCGACTTCGGTTCCCAGGTTTCCCAGCTCATCGCACGCCGCGTGCGCGAGCAGCAGGTGTATTGCGAGTTGCATCCCTTCGACGTGTCGGACGAGTTCGTGCGCAGCTTCGGTGCCCAGGGCGTGATCCTTTCGGGCGGACCGAACTCGGTCTATGAAGCAGAGGACTGGCGCGCGCCGCAGGCGGTGTTCGAACTCGGCGTGCCGGTGCTGGGCATCTGCTACGGCATGCAGACCATGGCCAGCCAGCTCGGCGGCAAGGTCGAAAGCGCCAGCAAGCGCGAGTTCGGCTATGCGGAAATGCGTGCACGCGGTCACTCGAAGCTGTTCGAGGGCATCGAGGATCGCTGCAATGACGAAGGGCATGGGCTGCTGGACGTGTGGATGAGCCACGGCGACAAGGTCACCGAGCTGCCGCCGGGCTTCAAGGTCATCGGCAGCAACGAATCCACCCCGATCGCGGCCATGGCCGACGAGGCGCGCGGCTTCTACGGCGTGCAGTTTCACCCGGAGGTAACGCACACGATCAAGGGCAAGGAGATGATTGCCCGGTTCGTGCACGACATCTGCGGCTGCGGCAACGACTGGAACATGCCCGACTACATCGCCGAGGCGGTGCAGAAGATCCGCGAACAGGTGGGCGACGAAGAGGTCATCCTCGGTCTGTCGGGCGGTGTTGACTCCTCGGTGGCGGCGGCACTGATCCACCGCGCGATCGGCGACCAGCTCACCTGCGTGTTCGTCGACCACGGCCTGCTGCGCCTGAACGAAGGCAAGATGGTCATGGAGATGTTCGCCGGCCGACTGCACGCCAAGGTCGTCCATGTCGATGCCTCCGCGCAGTTCATGGGGCATCTGAAAGGGGTCACCGACCCCGAGCAGAAGCGCAAGATCATCGGCCGCGAGTTCGTCGAGGTGTTCCAGGCCGAAGCCAGGAAGCTGCCGAACGCGAAGTGGCTGGCACAGGGCACCATCTACCCCGACGTGATCGAGTCCGGTGGCGCCAAGAACAAGAAGGCGCAGACCATCAAGAGTCACCACAACGTCGGCGGCCTGCCCGAGACCCTGGGCCTGAAGCTGCTCGAGCCGCTGCGCGACCTGTTCAAGGACGAGGTTCGCGAGCTCGGCGTGGCGCTCGGCCTGCCGCACGACATGGTCTATCGCCACCCCTTCCCGGGTCCGGGCCTGGGCGTGCGCATTCTCGGCGAGGTTCGCCAGGATTTCGCCGACCTGTTGCGCCGCGCCGACGCGATCTTCATCGACGAACTGCGTGCCGCCGACTGGTACGACAAGACCAGCCAGGCCTTCGCCGTCTTCCTGCCGGTCAAGAGCGTGGGCGTGATGGGCGATGGCCGCACTTATGAATACGTGGTGGCGCTGCGCGCGGTCCAGACCCAGGATTTCATGACCGCGCACTGGGCCGAACTGCCGCACAGCCTGCTCGGCAAGGTCAGCAATCGCATCATCAACGAGGTCCGCGGCATCAACCGCGTGGTGTACGACATCTCGGGCAAGCCGCCCGCGACGATCGAGTGGGAGTGACTGGAAAAGAGTATGCCTTTATAAAAAAATGGCTTGCGATTTATCGGAAATGATTCATTCGCAACAAGCAGGTTCATATCGCAAGCTATTGAAATATAAGGGAAGTTTGCTTGGGTGAGGCAGCAGGTGAGGGTGAGCATAGTGGCGCCGTTGGGGGCGAACCAACGTGCCCATCATATGACGGCTCGATCACGTAACGCCGCAGTCGAGAGCGCCATGTCCGGAAATCATCTACAAGTTTCGGACATGCTGGCGCCTTCAAGGAGGGTGTGTTGTTGATGCTCGCCTGCCGGCTTCGTCGGCAGCGGCGTGGATGGCACGGTCGAGTTGCCGGGCGCTGAGGTGCCGGACCGGATCCTGACCCGGGTTTTTCCTGCCGGTGCGTGTGCTGTTGCGCTTGGTCCGCGCTTCACCTCGTTCGGGCTCAGGATCACCGGCATCGTTGCGATGCTGCTTCTCGAGTCTCTCGATGAAGCGCCGTTGCGGGGCGGGGGGGTGACCGGGGGCGCACGTCAGCTTCAGCAATGTCGCAGGTCGTCGAGCAGCACGTCGGCGAGTCCTTCCTCGTCGATCGCCAGTCGTTCGGCGAGCATCGCGCCGGCGAGCGTCTCGTCCCACAGCGCGGTGACGGCGGCATCGTCGAGGAGGCGACCGGGACGTGGTGCGCCGATGACGGCTGTGCGATAGTCGGCGGCCGAGAAGCGCCACGGCCGGGCGTCGTGCTCACGGATCATCTGGTTGCCGATGCACAGGCCCGGCCAGTCGAAGTCGCCGTGGTAATGCAGCGTTGCTCCGGCGGCGCGCAATTGCGTGAGCAGGACGCGCTGGGCCGCGGCCGGCATGCCGTCGGTGCATACCAGCGGCGCACAGCGCAGCCCCAGCTGGTCGGCGGCGATCGCGAGCAGGTTCGGGTTCTCGCAGACGAAGACCGGGCGGCCCGTGACGGCCCAGGCCGGCGGCGATCGTACCAGGCTGCGTAGCGAGAAATAGGTCGGTTCGCCCGGTTCCGTGCCCGTCGGTCCGGGGAGGTTGAGGGTCAGCGCAGGCCGCGCCAGCTCATTGACCAGCACGCCGGCCGCGGCCCAGAGGTCCCGTACCCGGTCGGCGTCATCGTCGGGCGCGGCCCCCTGGCGCAGGGCCGAGAGGACCAGCGTGGCGACCGGGCTGCCGGCGTCGAGCGCGTGCGCATTACCGAGAGTAGCAACGGCCAGCTGCGCCCGCGGAATCCCCCCTGCGGGCAGCCGCCGCAACACTTGATCAGCGTCGAGGACCAAGCGGGCGCCAGCCTCGGGCTGGCTGGCACACAAGCGCTTCAGCAGCCCGAGTCCGACGGATGTCTGGAGCGCCGAACGCAGGCCGGGGTGTGCGCAGCCCTCGACCACCTGCTGCCATTGCCAGCGAACCTGCAGGCGTTCGGCCCTGGCGTCGATGATCGGTCCGTCGAGTTGTTCGAGCGCATCGCGCAAGGACGAGGCGAGACCGGCTCGGGCGAGCGCTGCGTCGATCTCCGCCACGTCGATCTGCATCGACCGCACAGGGCGCGCCGGTCGGCCGGAAAGTGCCGCGAGGGCGGCATGCTCGGCCTCGCTCAGCGAGCCCAGACGCAGAACGTCGGCCGGCGCGCCGCGCGCATAGCGTTGGCGCAGCCGCTTGCGCAGCGCCGCAAGGGGTTCGCCGCCGAGCAGCCGTTGAAGGCGGGCATCCACGGTCATTCGGGGGGAAAGCGCCGATCGGGATCGTCTTCACGCCGGCGCGCCCGTCCATCCCAGGTCCAGCGTGACACATGCACCGCGTCAATGCCCTCGCGCCGCTGCAGCTGGCAGATCGCCACGCCGGGCAGCTCAGCATAGCAGGCCCATTCACGCTCGCTGGTAATGACGAAATCGAGGTCGAACTCGCGGATCAGCCCCATGCAATGCGCACGGGCGGCATCGTCGATGCCGGCAAAGGCTTCGTCGAGCAGCACCAGGCGGGGCGCAAAAGCGTAGCTGGCCTGACTGTAGAAGCTCGACACGGCGGCGAACAGCGGCACCGTCAGGCCGAGCGCGCGTTCGCCGCTCGAGGCCGGGCCGGAGAGCGGACGCCACTGCCCGTCCTGCCAGCGCTGGACGCGGAAGCGGTGCCAGCGCCGGTAGTCGAGCGCCTGGGCGAGCTGCTCGAGCAGGCTGCCGTCGACGGCGTCGGCCTTCAGGCGTTCGGCGGCGATGCGCTGGTGCAGCATCTCGCCGACCACCCGCCGGTCCTCGGCCGACCAGAGGTCGGTGCTGGTGTTGAGCAGGCGCTTGCGCGCGGCCTCTAGGCCCACCGGTGCACCCTCGCCGCCCTCGGGCAGCGGTTGCCACAAGAGGCGGAACTTGACCCCGGTGGAGGTCGGGCGCTTGTTCAGCTCCTTGTTGATCGCATCGACCTGCCGCTCGGCCGCCTGCAGGAGCCGCTGCACCTCGGCGGCGATCTCGGCCTGGAGGTGATTTTCTAGCAGGGTGCGCTCGCGCGCCGTCAGGAGCTCGCGGCGCTGGGCGATCTCGGCAGCCAGCCGGGCGGTCAGCTGGTCGGGGCGCTCCGGACGGTTCTGGTAGATGACGCTGACGACCATGCCGTAGTCGCTGGTGTCGGCCTGGGCCTGCTGGCCGAGCGCCGTGAGGGCGCGCCCGAGTTCGCCGTAGTCGTGGGAGATCTGACTCTGGATGCGCGTCCAGGCCTCGTCGTCGTCCGCCACCTGCGCTAGTGCCTGCTCGGTGCGGCGGGCCAGCGTGAGCGCCGGCTCGATCGTCCAGGGCGCACGCAGGTCGGGCAGCTCGGCCTCGGGGAGCGCGGCGGACAGCAGGCCGGTGGCGGCAAAGCCCTGCAGCTGTGTGATGGCGCGTTGGCGGGCATCGGCGCGTTCCTGCAGCGTGGCGTCGGCGTCGAGCACCTTCTGCTCGCCGCGCGCGCGTGCCTCGCCGGCGGTGCGCAGGGCCTCGCCTGCCGCCTTCAAGTGGTGATCGCCCTCGCTCACCGCAGCGCGCGCCTCGCGCAGCCGCCGTTGCAGCTCATCGACCTGCGCACCGATCGATTCGCGCAAGGTGGCAAGCCGCACCTGCGCCTCCTGGGCGAGCCGGCCGCGCTCGGCGAACTGCTCGGCGCGCTGGCGCGCGTCGGCCTCGGCTTCGCTCGTCCGCGCTTGCTGGCGGGCGAGTTCCGTTGCCGACAGACGTAGCTCATGCGCTACCCGCAAGAGCCCGTGCAGGGTCTCGCCGAAGTGCAACAGAGCGGCGCCGACGGCTTCCAGCGCCGCGGCATCGGTGGGCAGGCGCAGATCGGCCGCGTCGGCGGCCAGCGCATCGCGGCGGCTTTGCAAGGCGTCGCAGGCTGCGCGCAGCTGCCGCTCGGCTTCGTCGAGCCGGCTCTTCGCAGTCTGGAACTCGCGCTCGCGGGCCGCGGCGTCGGCGTGGGCGGCGCGCAGGCTCTCGTCGGACGGTGCGTCCTTCCATTCGGCGGCCGCCCGCTCCTGGCGCCGCGCAAGCTCGGTCAGCGCATCGTCGATCCGGCGTGAAGCGTCGGCGATCTCGCCCAGGCGAAGATCGATCTCGGCGAGCCGTCGCGCTCGAGCGGCGGCGCGGGCCGCGTAGCCGATGTACGTGGCCTGCGGTTTGGCCCACGCGCCGGCTAGGGCGCCGAGGCGAAAGCGGCCGTCGGGGGCCATCCAGCCTTCGGCCCGGCCGTCGTCTTGCGCGGAGCAGGCGATGCCTTCGAGCAGGCGCGTCAGCAGCGCGGCATCGATTGCGGGCGTTGCCGCCGCGGCGGACGGGGTAAGCCAGGCGGCGAGCGAGGCGTCACAGCGTGGCCGCTCCAGCCACTGGGTGTCGTGCAGGGGCGGCGCGCCGTCGGCCGCCTGCAGCCGGCCATCGGGGGTGACCCAGGCGTCGAGAAGTCCGGCCGCCTCGAGCGCGGCTTCGAGGCCGGCACGCTGGGCGGCGTCGGCGTGCTCGTGAAAATCGACCAGCTGCCACAGCGGCGCACCGGCCCGTTGCCGTCTGGCCTCGGTGCCGCGGGTATAAGGCGGCGGCGGGGTGGCGTCTTCGCCCTGCGCAAGTCGCTCGTGCTCGGCGCGCAGCGTCGCCTGCTCGTCGTGCAGCGTTTTTTGCGCAGCGAGCTGTGCGGCGCGCTGCCCGGCCAACTCGTCGGCGGCGCGCTGCTGGGCGGACGACAAGGCGGCACGGGCCGGGTTGTCACCTTGCAGGTTGGCGACCCACGTGGCCAGCGCGGACAGCGGCGGCTCAGCCACCTGCAGCACCTGCAGGTTCGCGAAGTGCGCCTGCCAGGCCTCGACGACGCGGCTGCCTTCGGTCTCGACCGCGGCGTCGGCCACGCTGCGGCGGGCGGCGGCCGCTTCGGCTTCGTCCTGTCGTTCGTCACGGGCCTGTTGTCGGCTTGCGTGGGTGGCCTCGGCCTGCGCCACCTCGGCTACGCGGCGCTGTACCAGGGCGAGCTGTTCGCGCCGAACCTGGGTTGCCTGGCGCAGATCCTGGAGGGCCGTGTCGAGGGGCAGGTCGCCGAGGGTTGCCAGTTCGGCGGCCGGAAGCGCCGCCAGCGGATTGTCTCGCCACGGCTCGCCGATGCCGCTGGCCAGCGCCGCTGCGGCGACGCCTTCGCGTGCTGTGGCGAGGGCCTCTTCGGCCTGTGTCCGGCGCGTGCCCCGTTCATCGAGCGCCCGACGTTCGCGCTCGAGGCGGGCGGTTGCCTCGTCACTCATGCGCGTCGCGTCGACGAGGTCGGCGGCTCGCGATTCGGAGTCACGTTCGGCCTGGTTCAGGCGATTCGCGTCCTTCATCCCTGGGTCGGACTGCAGCTGGTCGAGCCGCGTGCGGCCGGCGAGCAATGCGGCTTCGGCGGCATCGAGGCGGCCTTTCGCCCGCGCCTCGGCGTGCTGCGAGGTTTGCAACTCGGTGCGGGCTTCGTTGAGATTGCGGCTGGCGGTGTCATAGCCGCTCTGTGCGCTGCGCAGCCCGCGGGCCTGGCGCCGCGCGTTGATCGCGGCGTAACGCTGGTAGCGCTGGTTGAACTGGCCGACGGCCTTAGCCAGCGCTTCGTAATCCTGCAGCTCGCGGCGGTATTCCTCGAGCTGGTTGAGCGCGTCGGCAACGTCGGTCAGTAGCTCGGCCGACAGCGGAGGCAGTGCCTCGGTCAGCGCGTCCGAGAGGTTGCCTTCGTCGGGTTTCTTGGACAGTTGCGGCTGGCGCAACTGGACCAGGGTGTCCATCAGGGCCGCATAACGGACGGCACCGAGCTGGAACAGTCGCTCGTCGACCGCCCGGCGGTATGCGGCGGCGGTGTCGAACACCTGGCCGTGCTCGTGCAAGGCTTCCTTCAGTCGCTCGCGGGTGAGTACGGTGCGGGCGGGGCTGGTGAGCCACAGGTCTTCGCCGATGCGTCGCCTTTCGAGGACGAAGTACCACGCATCGACCTGGGCCCGCGCCGCCGCCGCCGAGAGCCCGCAGCCCAGCGTCAGATAGTCGGGCTCGCCATCGTCGGCGATGCGGCCGAACTCGATCCACGCATAGCCGATGCGGCGGTCGAGCTTGCCGAGCAGCAGGTTCCAGGCCATCTTCTTGCCGGCGTCGCCGTCGGGCTCGATGCGCGAGGGCTTGAGCTGGGCATCGAACAGGAAGGGCAGGGTCAGCGACAGCACCTTCGATTTGCCGGTGCCGTTGTTGCCGCGCAGCAGCAGGTGGCCATCGCGGAACCAGAATTCCTCGCTGTCGTAGTGGAACAGCTCGACGAGGCCGAGGCGAAGCGGTTGCCAGCGGGCCAGCGTCGGCTGAGGCAGCGCCGGGCGGGCGTCGGCCGTCGCAAGGTCGGACGGGGTGTCGAGCAGGGTATCCGGAGTATCCAAGGCTTGCAGTCTCAATCGAACAGGGTGCCGGTGGTGGCGGGTGCCGCCGGCCTGAGCTCGGCCTCGCCGACGGCAAAGCGCGCCAGCGCCGGCAAGGGTCGTACTTCGGCACCGTCGCGTTCGAGCAGTTGAAGACGCTGCAGGCGTTCGAGCGCGGTCGCCGCCAACTCGTGCTCCGAGCCCGCTTCACGCGCGGACTTGCGCCAGAATTTGCCGAAGCGCTGGCGTGCGCCGGCAATAAATGCGGCGACTTCGTCGGTGCTTGCGCGGCTGTTTGCACGCGCAGTCAGGAACTCGGCCACGAGCAGGGTGACATGCGCTTCGGTGCCTTCGGCCGGCATCGCCACGTCGGTCAGCTCGCCGTCCTCGTCGGTCAGCGCCAGGCCCTCGGCGCGTTGTTCGGTGACCAGCCCGGTGGCGTCGCACAGCCGGGTGGCCATCGTGCCGCGCTGGTTCATGAAGTAGGCGCGCTGGTCGGCGTCGAGGCGGTCGAGGTAGATCACCGGGTCGTCGAGCAGGCGGCGCGCCAAATGGTGGCGCAGCGCCGTGCGCCGGCCCTCGTCGCTGTCCGGTACCAGCTCCGCCACCAGCGCGGCGAGCCGCGCCTCGAACGTGTCCGGAGCGTCATCCGCGGGCCACGTGGACGGGCCGCGCGATGCCGCGAGTACACCTGCGAGGACCCGCCGCTGCACGTCGTAGAGTGCGTCATGGAGACTGTCCGAGCCTTCGCTGCCGCCGTGTACGAAGCCCTCCTCATCACCGGCCACGCGATGCAGGACGCCGAGCTCGAGCAGCGTGCGGCACACCGCGACCAGCTCCCGCCGCTCGTGCTGCGCCTGGAGCGTGAAGCTGAAGCCGAGCGCGGCCAGCGCCGGGTCTGCGGCGAGGGCGAGCAGCCGGTCGCCGAGCACGCGCAGCGTGATCTGCGGGTCGGCGCGCTCCAACACCGCGCAGGCGAGGCACAGTAGAACATAGCGGCGGCGCTCGTAGCCGGGCAGCCCACGCGTGGCGTCGTGTACGTCGGCCGGACGCTTGTACAGGCGCGCCGCATCGCGTTCGATATGCAGGGGCCAGCCGGCCTCGCGGACGAACCATTCGCGCAAGGCATCGGCGTGGCGGCGCACGGCGGCGAATTCCGCGTGTGCCGGTGTCATCAGCGGCGTCATCAACAGGGCGCGCAGCGCGGCGGTGAACTCCTCGCGTTGATGGAGGGCCTGCTGCTGGCCGATCGCGGTGCTGTCGGTTGTCATCAGGGCGCTTGCGTGGCGGTGATCGTGATACGGTGGTCGCGGCCGGCAAAGACGCCGGCATCGGTGACGACTTCGGCCCGGGTGTGCGCTTCCAGCGGCTCGAGGCGAACGCGCAACAGGCCGTCGCCGGTCTGGCGCTCGACCACGTCGTCGGGCGAGGATTGCGCCGTCAACGCCTCGCCGAGCAGCGACAGGAACAGCGAGAAGGCGTGCGGATCGAGGTGGCCGATCTCCGACAGGCGCGTCGTTCGACCGGTCGCCAGGCGCACCCGCGCGGCCTCGACCTGCAGATGTTCCTCCCGCAACTGGCGCGCGAGCAGGGCGCGCTCTTCGCTGCGCTCGCGCACCTTGGGCAAGGGGCCCCGCGGGGCGGCCTCGCCGTACTCGCGCAGGCGCGGATGGATGGAGAGCGGCGGCGCCTCGGCCCACGGCGTGGTGGCCGGCAGCTCATGGCCGGCGCCCGGGTTCAGCGAGAAATGGCGGGCCGGATTGAGGGCGAAGGCGGCACGCCCCAGGCGGTGCGCGTCGTCGTCGCTGCCGCAGGTCGCGAACCAGCCGGCGAGCACGCGGAAGTCGGCAGAGCGATCGCTGCGCCCGCTGCGCCGCTCATTGAGCGCCGCGACCGCGGCCAGCAACTGCGGAATCGCCGCACGTGCCTTCGAGCGCAGCACCTCGGCCTGCGGCGGTTCATGATGGGTGCTGACGAACCAGCCGCGCAGGCCCCTCCAGCGCTCGCGCCAGGCCTGCTGCCGCTGCGAGAGTGCATCGGCCTGCGCTTGTTCATCCCCGGGCGCGGCGTCGCGCGCTTCGCGCTGCGCGGCCGCCCACAACAGCGGATCGATGCGCGGATGCAGCAGGGCAATGTGCTGCGCGATCGCACCGGAACGCCCGACGAGGTCGCCGATGAAGCGCTCGAGGTAGTCGATCAGTCGCTGCTTGTAGGCGACCACCGCCGTGGCGTCGGCCTGCTGCAGCTCGATGCTGCGTGCCATGCCGGCCATGAAGGCCTGGGCGTTGTCGGCGAGGCTTTCGAACACGCGCACCAGATCGCGCAGGGTTTCGTGCAGCTTCGCCGCATCGAGCGCCGGTGCGTCGGCCAGCGCGAGCAAGGTCTTGAGCCGGCTGGCGATGTCTTCGAGCGCGACCGTCTGCAACTCGGCACGCCGACCGAGCGCTTCGGCGAAGGCAGTGAGGGCCGTCTCGACGGCTTCGCCGCCATGGGACAGGCGGTAGAGGAAGCGGGCGCGGTAGAAGTCGCTGATGCTGGCAACGCGCGCGGTATCGGGTTGCGCCTCGAGGTTGCCCCACTCGGTGAGCTGAGCAAGCGCGCTCTGAACCTCCTCGAGCTTCGGTACGCCATCGCTCCACCGGGCTTCGGCCAGCACCTCGTCGGGTCGCATGTGGAGCCTGAACTGGCGTTTTGCCGCGGCGAAGCTCGCCATGATGTTGCGGTAGATGCCGGCCTTGTCTGCGCTGACGTGTCGGAACAGGTCGGTCGATGTGTCCGAATAGGGCATGGGTTGGATTCTGGGGGGGCGTTCGCCCGATGTTGGCAACAATGCGGGCGGTTGTCGAGCATATGCGTTTGCGCTACCGAGCCAAAACCCGGAAGCGGCTTGCGGTAGTCCCATAATGGGACTAAAGTGCTGCTGATGCGAGTGATAGCCGTCTCCACCCTTCGGGAATTTTGGAAACTTCATCCGGATGCCGAGCAGCCTTTGAAGGCTTGGTTTGAGGAGGTGACCAAAGCGTCCTGGACTCAGCCATCGGACATCAAGGCGCAGTACGGCAGCGCCAGCATCCTCAAGAACCGGCGCGTCGTTTTCAACATCAAAGGCAACGACTACCGGTTGATCGTGGCCATCGCCTATAGGCTGCAGGTCGTCTACGTGAAATTCGTCGGGACCCACAAGGAATACGACGAAGTGGACGCAGAAACCATTGAAATGGTCTGAGTGACCATGGAGGACCACATGGACATCCGCCCTATTCACACTGAAGCCGATTACAAGGCTACGCTGAAGGAAATTTCGGCCTTGATGGAGTTCGACCCTGATCCGGGCACCCCGGAGGGAGACCGCCTGGATATTCTGACCACCCTGGTGCAAGCCTATGAAGCCAAGCACTTCCCCATTGGCGTGCCGGATCCGGTCGAAGCGATCAAATTCCGGATGGAGCAGAGCGGCCTGTCGGTGAAAGATCTGGAGCCATTCATTGGCCGGAGCAACCGTGTCTACGAAGTCCTGAACCACAAGCGCCCCTTGACACTGGGCATGATCCGTAGATTGCACCAAGGCCTGGGCATTCCGGCCGAGGTTCTGATTGCCGAGACCGTTGCGGGCTGACTTGATGGTGCTGGCGAGAGATGCACTTGTCTCGACTTCCGCGCCAATGCTATCGGCATATTGACGGTATCGCCTACGGTATCAGCGGAATGTTCAAGAAGTACGGCCGCAGATACCGTCAGATCACGATTATTGAACAACCTGCCGGGTGAAGATGGGTGGCGCCTGGTACGGGCAATAGCCACGAAATCGCTCCCCGCCGCGCCTTCATCGGCGCGGGGCAGCGATTTTTTTGTGTGCGTCGCACGTGGGCGCTGGCAGTTCGGGAACGGACAGACATGAATCCGTGTCCATAGCCGCCGGAATCCTGTTGTCCATACCTCAACAATCCTTGCCCAGCCCCGACAGGCCACCAGATCATGCACGCCATCCGCGATGGTCATTCTCCCGCTCGTTCCAGTGATCTGCTTGCGTTCGCGGTGGTGTTCGCCATCGTTCTATGTACGCTGATCCCCGCGCATGACTTGCGCCGTCTCGCCCAGATCATGGTGTTGGCACTGCCTGCGATGTGTCTTCTGCTGTGGCCGGTTGAAGCCTTGCGCATGCGCCGACTGCGCGCCCTGTTCGTCGGCTTGTGGGCGGGGGGCTTCATGATCGACGGTGCAGTCAGGGCCTATCTGGCACGCACTTATCAGGCTT
Source organism: Thauera humireducens (assembly GCF_001051995.2). Lineage (NCBI taxonomy): Bacteria > Pseudomonadati > Pseudomonadota > Betaproteobacteria > Rhodocyclales > Zoogloeaceae > Thauera > Thauera humireducens. The sequence goes on from NZ_CP014646.1 coordinate 883,575, forward strand.
CGGCCGACAGCGCACTGGTCCTGACCGCAGTCGCGAACACGGGTACAGGCGAGAGTGTCGAGTATCTTTCGATGTACTGGCCCGCGATGCTGCCCTGGGTCGCCGTCCTCATGGCTGGCGGTCTTGCGATGGTCTGGGCGCTTCGGCGGACGATCGTCTCCCCGGTGCAGGCAGGCGTGCCGCGCGCGAACGGAGCCAGGATGCCCCTCGTGCGGCGATGGTTGGCCCTGCTGCTTTGTGCGGTACTGCTTCTCAGCGCGCTTGCCTATGCGCTCAAGCCGTGGCGGCGCTTGCATCCACTGGTGTTCTGGTCCGACTGGGTGGCGTCCGTTCAGGAGCTCCGTGACGAATGGGCGGATCAGGACGAACTCCGGCAGCGAACCCTTGCGCGGGCTGCCGGACTGCAGCCGACGGTCTTGTCCGAGGGGCCCTCGACGGTCGTCGTGGTGATATCGGACAGCGTCAATCGCGACAATCTCGGACTCTATGGCTACACACGGGAGACCACCCCACGGCTTGAACGACTGCGGGATGAACTCGGCGACACCTTTCTGGTGTTGAGGCATGCGTGGTCGGTGGATGCCGGTACGCTGGCGTCCTTGCGGAACCTGTTCTGGTTCGGCAACTACAACGCGCCGGAGCCGATGCACGTGCTGGCCCTGGCGCGTGCCGCCGGCTATCACGTCACGTGGATCAGCAATCACGACGACATCGCCATCGATCAGTCACATGCCGCCTTTGCAGACCGGATCGAGAGGCTGAGCCGTACGCCCGGCCGATCGAACCGCTCTGCCGACATCGATACGCTGAAGCCCCTGCGGGCGGCGCTCGCGGACCCGCAACCGCGCAAGCTCATCGTCGTTCACCTGATGGGAGCGCATCCGCATTACAGTTTCCGCTATCCGAAAGGGGCCAATCCGTTCGACGATGGATTCGACGCGGTCGAGCACGAACTCGAGCAGGAAGGGCGACCGGTGTGGCTGCAGGTGCTCCGTGACGAGTACGACGCGGCGCTCCTGCATCACGATACCGTTCTGGCCGAAACGTTCGAACTGCTGCGGCAGGCGCCGGGCTCCGGCGACTATCGCGCCTGGCTCTACCTGTCCGATCATGGACAGGAGGTGGGCCATGACGCCGACCATGCCGGCCACAGCTCGCACACCGTTGCCGGTTTCCGCATTCCCGCGATCGTCTGGCAGAACCAGGCCCGCAGCACCCTGCCGGCGGATGCATGGCGCCGTCCTTTCCGCGTTGACTGGACCGGGTGGACGCTTGCGCACCTGCTCGACGTCCGCTGGCAGGGCGACGATCGGGGTCGCGACGTTCTGGACGCCGCATACCGCTGGGCCGATCCACAGCTTCCGGTCAGCGTAGCTTCATTCGAAAACTGAGGCGGCGTCGAGCCGGATCGGCGTCGTCTTCCAGATCTCGCGCGCGTACGCGTCGATCGTGCGGTCGGACGAAAAGAGGCCCATGCCGGCGACGTTCAGCAGCGCGGATCGGGTCCAGGCCTCGGGTTGCCGGTACAACGCGTCCGCACGCTGCTGGGCCTCGACATAGCTGGCGAAGTCCGCCAGCAGCAGGTAGTGGTCGCCCCAGTTCATCAGCGCGTCGAACACGGCCTGGTAGCGCCCGCGTTCGCCAGGGCTGAACAGGCCGTCACGTACGGCATTCAGCGCCGCCGCCAGTTGCGGATTGGCCGCGTAGCAGTTGCGCGGCTGGTAGCCCTGCGCGCGGATGTCGGCGACCTCTGCGGTCGTATGGCCGAAGATGAAGATGTTGTCGTCACCGACCTGTTCGCGGATCTCCACGTTGGCGCCGTCGAGCGTGCCGATCGTGATGGCGCCGTTCAGCGCGAGCTTCATGTTGCCGGTGCCCGAGGCCTCGGTGCCCGCGGTCGAGATCTGTTCCGACAGGTCGGCCGCCGGAATGATCAGCTCGGCCAGGCTGACGCTGTAGTTCGGGATGAAGACGACCTTGAGCCGGCCGCGCAGCCGCGCGTCGGCATTGACCACCGCCGCCACGTCGTTGATGAGGCGGATCACCTGCTTGGCCATCACATAGGCGGACGCGGCCTTGCCCGAAAAGATCACCACGCGCGGCACCCAGTCCGCATCGGGCTTGGCGAGGATCGCCTGGTAGCGCGCGATGACGTGCAGCAGGTTGAGCAGCTGGCGCTTGTACTCGTGCATGCGCTTGACCTGCACGTCGAACAGCGCGCCCGGGTCGATGTCGATGCCGAGGCGTGCGCCGACGTAGTCGGCCAGACGCTGCTTGTTCGCCCGTTTGGCCGAGCGGAAGGCGTCGAGGAAGTCGCGCTCGTGCTGGTACTCGCGCAAGGCCGCCAGTTCGTGAAGGTTGCGTCGCCAACCTGTGCCGAGGCGTGCGTCGAGCAGGGCGGCCAGGCCGGGATTGGCCTGTGCGAGCCAGCGCCGCGGGGTGACACCGTTGGTCTTGTTGTTGAAGCGCTCCGGCCACAGGCGGGCGAAGTCGGCGAAGATCGACTGCCTCATCAGTTCCGAGTGCAGCACCGACACGCCGTTGACCGAATGCGATGCGACCACCGCGAGGTAGGCCATGCGCACACGACGCTCACCGTGCTCGTCGATCAGTGACACGCGGCGCATCAGTTCGACATCGTGCCCGTGTGCGGCGGTGAGGTCGGCGAGGAAATCGGCGTTGATGTCGAAGATCATGCGCAGATGGCGCGGCAGCACGCGGCCGAGCATGTCCACCGGCCAGGTCTCCAGCGCCTCGTGCATCAGCGTGTGGTTGGTGTAGGAGAACACGCGCCGGCACAGGGCCCACGCCTCCTTCCACGGCACACCGTGCTCGTCGACGAGCAGGCGCATGAGTTCCGGCACGGCCAGCACCGGATGGGTGTCGTTGAGATGGATGCTGACCTTGTCCGGCAGGGCGTCGAAATCGCGGTGGTTCACCCGATAGCGGCGCAGGATGTCCTGCAGGCTGGCCGAGACGAAGAAGTACTCCTGACGCAGACGCAGCTCGCGGCCCGACAGGGTGGAATCGTCCGGATACAGCACGCGGCTGACGTTCTCCGAGTGGTTCTTGCTCTCGACCGCACCGAAGTAGTTGCCCTGGTTGAAGGCCGACAGATCGATTTCCTCGGTGGCCTTGGCCGACCACAGCCGCAGCGTGTTGGTCACCTCGGTGCCGTAGCCCGGGATGATCGTGTCGTAGGCGTTTGCCAGTACGTCCTCCGTGCCGACCCAGCGGACCACATCGCCTTCCTGCTCCAGGTGTCCGCCGTAGCGTACGCGGAAGCAGATCTCGGGCCGGTGGAATTCCCACGGGTTGCCGTGCGCCAGCCAGTAGTCGGGCACCTCGACCTGCTGTCCGTCGATGATCTGCTGGCGGAACATGCCGTAGTCGTAGCGGATGCCGTAGCCGAATCCGGGCACGCCGAGTGTCGCCATCGAATCGAGGAAACAGGCCGCGAGCCGGCCGAGGCCGCCGTTGCCCAGTGCCGCATCCGGTTCGAGGTCGATGACGACGTCCGGATCGACCTCCAGTTCGGTCAAGGCCTGACGCACGGTGGGCATCAGGTCGAGCGCGAGCAGGGCATTGCTGAAGCTGCGGCCGATGAGGAATTCCATCGACAGGTAATAGACGCGCTTGACGTCTTGCGCGTAGCTGGCGCGGATGGTCTTCATCCAGCGCTCGACCAGATGGTCGCGCACCGCATAGGACACCGCATGGAGCCAGTCCTCGGGCCGGGCGGACTCCGGATTCTTGCCCACCTGGTACATCAGCTTGTTCGAGATCGCACGTCGGAAGGCCGCGACGTCGCGCGACAGGTGGTCGTACTGGTGGGTGAACTGGGAGAGGTCCATGGGCGGGTTCAAGTTACGGTCCGGTCGTTGCGATCGAGGCGTCGGTGTCGTCGGCGGTCAGGCTGCGATCTGGCGGTACAGTGCGAGGTACTGGTCGGCGGCATCGCGCCAGCCCGAAGGGTGGCGCATCGCGCGTTGCTGCACCGACTTCCAGTCTGCCGGGCGGCGGTACAGGGCAAGCGCGCGCCGGGCGGCACCAAGCAGGCCAGCGGCAGAGAAATCGTCGAATACGAACCCGGTCGCATCCTCGTCCAGCGTCTCGAGGCGGCTGTCCGAGACGGTGTCGCCCAGCCCGCCGACGCGACGCACCAGCGGCAAGGTGCCGTACTTGAGGCCGTAGAGCTGCGTCAGCCCACAGGGCTCGAAACGTGACGGGACGAGGATGACGTCGCTGCCGGCGATGAGCCGGTGGGCGAAGGCTTCGTCATAGCCGATCCGTACGGCGACGTGCGCCGGGTCCGCGTCTGCCGCGGCGCGGAAGGCTGCCTCGAGCGCCGCGTCGCCACTGCCGAGCAGGGCGAACTGCGCACCGCGCGCGATCAGCTCCGGCAGCGCCTGCAGGATCAGATGCAGGCCCTTCTGGTCGGTCAGGCGGCTGACCACGCAGAACAAGGGAGAGGCCTGCGTCGCGGCCAAGCCGAGTTCCTGCTGAAGACTCGCCTTGCAGCGCGCCTTGCCCTCGAGCTGCTCGGCCGAATAATGCGCGGGGAGCAGGGCGTCGAGCGCCGGATTCCACACCGATTCGTCCACGCCGTTGAGGATGCCGGTCAGGTCGTGCGTGCGCTGGCGGAGCACGCCGTCCAGGCCGCAGCCTTGCTCCGCGGTCTGGATCTCGCGGGCATAGCCGGGGCTGACGGTGGTGATGCGATCAGCGTAGTAAAGGCCCGCCTTCATGAAGTTGATCCGGCCGTGGAACTCGAGCCCGTGCATGCTGAAGAACGATGGCGGCAGCCCCAGTTCGGCAAAGTGGTGGCTGTCGAACAGTCCCTGGTAGGCGAGGTTGTGCACCGTATAGACGGACGCGGGCAGGCCGCGGACGCCGGCGTCGTGCGCTGCACGCAGATAGGCCGGCGCCAGCGCGGCGTGCCAGTCGTGCGCGTGCACGACCTGTGGCCGCCAGCCCCCGTCCAGCCCCTGTGCGAGCTTGCCGGCCGTCCAGCCGAGCAGGGCGAAACGCCGATGGTTGTCGGGGTAGGCGTGCTGCTGCGCGTCGGCGTAGGGGCCGCCGGCGCGCAGGTAGAAGGCGGGGGCGTCGATCACGTAGGCGTCGACGCCGCAGGCGGGCAGCCTGCCACGCAGCAGGCGGGCATCGGCGGCTTCAAGGCCGGCAGGTGGCGTGAGACGGGCAAGCTCGACCGCGTCGTGCAGGTCGGCCAGGATCGGCGCGAATCCGGGCAGCAGCACGCGGGGCTCCGCACCGCAGGCGCTCAGCGCAGCGGGCAGGGCGCCTGCCACATCGGCGAGGCCGCCGGTCTTGAGCAGGGGATAGATTTCGGCGCAGACCTGCAGGATGCGCATCGTGATCTCCTTAGAGTGCGGCAAGCATGTCCCGGGTCACCAGGACCACGCCGTTTTCGGTACGGTGGAAACGCCGGGCGTCGAGCTCAGGATCCTCGCCGATGACCAGCCCTTCGGGCAGCTTGCAGCGGCGGTCGATGACGACCTTGCTCAGCCGGCAATGCCGGTTGATCTGCACGTCGGGCAGGACGACCGCATCGCTGATGTCGCAATACGAGCGCACCAGCACGTTCGAGAACAGCACGGAATTGCGGACGACGGAGCCCGACACGATGCAGCCGCCCGACACCAGCGAATTGAGCGCTTCGCCCCGACGTCCGTCGATGTCGTGCACGAACTTGGCGGGTGGCAGCTGCTCCTGGTAGGTCCAGATCGGCCAGTCGCGGTCATACATGTTCAGCGCCGGCGTGGTGGAAGCCAGGTCCAGATTGGCCGCCCAGTACGCGTCCACCGTGCCGACGTCGCGCCAGTAGGGGCCCGAGTAGGGCGGGGTGGCGATGGCGGACATGGTGAAGGGGTGGGCCAGCGCCTGGCCCTCGGCCACCGCGCGCGGAATGATGTCCTTGCCGAAGTCGTGGCTCGAGTCCGGGTTGCAGGCGTCCTCGTCGAGCAGGCGGAAGAGGTACTCGGCGGTGAACACGTAGATACCCATGCTCGCCAGCGACATGTCGGGGTTGTCCGGCACGGTCGGCGGATCCGACGGCTTTTCGACGAAGGCGGTGATGTGGCGCTGCGCATTGACGGCCATCACGCCGAAGGCGCTCGCCTCGGTGCGCGGCACCTCGATGCAGCCGACGGTGACGCCACGCCCGCTCGCCGCATGGTCGGCGAGCATGATGGAGTAGTCCATCTTGTAGACGTGGTCGCCGGCCAGGATGACGACGTACTCCGGCGGGCGCGAATCGCGGATGATGTCGAGGTTCTGGTAGATCGCATCGGCCGTGCCCCTGTACCAGTGCTCCTCGTCGACGCGTTGCTGGGCGGGCAGCAGGTCCACGAACTCGTTCATCTCGTTGCGCAGGAAGCTCCAGCCGCGCTGGATGTGGCGCAACAGCGAGTGCGACTTGTACTGCGTGATCACCCCGATGCGCCGCAGTCCCGAGTTCATGCAGTTGGACAGGGCGAAATCGATGATGCGGAACTTGCCGCCGAAATGGACCGCAGGCTTGGCCCGCACGTTGGTCAGATCGCGCAGACGCGAACCACGCCCCCCGGCCAGCACCAGGGCCAAGGTTCGTCGCGCAAGCATCCGTGATTCGGCACTGCGGTTGATGTCCATGGTTCGCTCCCTCGTGATGTGGTCGTCGTGCGCCGGGGCCTGCGTCGGGTCGAATCAGGTGATGACGGTCGGCGTCGCCATGCCGCTGTGGCTGCGGATCGCGGCGATCTCGTCGGCGATGCGGATCAACTCGGCTAGCGCGGTCTGCGCGGGCAGGTCGTGCCGGCTGGCGTCCGGCTCGAAGCGCTCGAGATAGACCCGCAGCGTCGCGCCCTCGGTGCCCGTGCCGGACAGTCGGAAGACCACGCGGCTGCCGCCGTCGAAGATCAGGCGCACGCCCTGGCGGGTGCTGACGGAGCCGTCGACCGGGTCGGTATAGGCGAAATCGTCGGCCTGGTCGATGCGCAATCCGGCACCGCAGTCACGGCCCGGCAGATCGGGCAGCTTCGCCCGCAGCGCGGCCATCAGGGCATCGGCGCGCTCGGTGGCGATGCCTTCCCAGTCGTGGCGCGAGTAGTAGTGGCGGCCGAAGCGCGCCCAATGCGCGCGGACCAGCGTATCGACCGACTGCCCCGTCACTGCGAGGAGGTTGAGCCAGAACAGCACCGCCCACAGGCCGTCCTTCTCGCGCACGTGGTTCGAGCCGGTCCCGTAGCTCTCCTCGCCGCACAGCGTCGCACGGCCGGCGTCGAGCAGGTTGCCGAAGAACTTCCAGCCGGTGGGCGTCTCGTGGCAGGGGATGCCGAGCGCCGCGGCGACCGCGTCGGCCGCGCACGAGGTCGGCATCGAGCGCGCGATGCCCGCCAGCCCGTCGCGGTAGCCGGGCACGCGGGTGGCGTTTGCGGCGAGGATGGCGAGGCTGTCCGACGGGGTCACGACGAAATCGCGGCCGAGGATCATGTTGCGGTCGGCATCGCCGTCGGAGGCAGCGCCGAAGTCGGGCGCCTGCGGGCCGCTCATGGTCGCGATGAGTTCGGTGGCGTGCGCGGGGTTGGGGTCGGGGTGATGGCCGCCGAAGTCCTCCAGCGGCTCGCCGTTGACCACCGTGCCGGCCGGCGCACCGAGCATGCCTTCGAGGATGGCGCGGGCGTAGGGCCCGCTGACGGCGCTCATCGCGTCGAAGCGCATGCGCCCGCCCTTGGCGAACCAGGCGCGCATGGCGTCGAAGTCGAACAGTTGCTGCATCAGCGCCGCATAGTCGGCCACCGGGTCGATGACCTCGACCTGCATGTCGCCGATGCGCTGCGTCCCGAGGGTCTCCAGATCGATGTCGGCGGTGTCGGCAGCGATGTGGTATTCGGACAGGACGCCGCTGCGCGCGTAGATCGCCTCGGTGATGCGCTCGGGCGCCGGGCCACCGTTGGCGATGTTGTACTTGATGCCGAAATCGCCTTCCGGCCCGCCGGGGTTGTGGCTGGCCGACAGGATGATGCCGCCGAAGCAGGCGTGCTTGCGGATCACCGCGCTCACGGCCGGCGTCGACAGCAGCCCGCTGCGGCCGACCAGCACCTTGCCGAAGCCGTTCGCGGCCGCCATGCGCAGGATGGTCTGCACCGCCGCGCGGTTGTGGAAACGGCCGTCGCCGCCGACCACCAGGGTCTGGCCTGTGCGGTCCGGAAGGATGTCGAACAGCGCCTGGACGAAGTTCTCCAGATAGTGCGGCTCCTGGAACACGCTGACTTTCTTGCGCAGGCCGGAGGTACCGGGACGCTGGCCGGGGAAGGGACGGGTGCTGACGGTGTCGATGTTCATGACGAAGTGTTTTCAGAGGGTGAATGGTGCGGCTCGGCCGCAACGGTCGAGTCGATCAGGATGCGGAGGCTGCGGGCTGCAACAGCGATGGGGCCGGTAAGGGGCGAATTGGTATCCGGTGCCGGCGCGCCATCTCGACGGTCGCTGTCAAACACGCAGGTCCAGGCGCCGGCGGGCAGGACGAAGCGACGCGGTGATGCTTCGGGATTGACCAGCACCAGGGCGGGTGAGCCCTTGCCGGCCCCCGGGTCGAGGCGCACCGCGAGCGCGCGGTCTGCGGTGCCTGCCCAATCCCCGCCCGTGAGCGCCGTGCCGTCCGCACGCAGCCACAAGGCCGAAGCACTGTCAGGCGTCGCCTCCGCCGCCGGCGACAACCAGCGTCCGATGCGCAAGGCCGCCCAGCGATGGCGCAGTTGCAGCAGACGCCGGGTGCAGGCGAGCAGGTCGCGGTCGGCAGCGGCCCAGTCGAGCCAGGTCGTGGCGTTGTCCTGGCAATAGGCGTTGTTGTTGCCGCCCTGGCTGTGGCCGATCTCGTCGCCCGCAAGCAGCATGGGCGTGCCCTGCGAGCACAGCAGCGTCGCCATCAGCGCACGCTGCAGGCGATGGCGGCGTTCATTGACCTCGATATTGTCGGTTTCGCCTTCGACACCGCAGTTCCACGACGCATTGTGGTGATGGCCGTCGCGGTTGTTTTCGCCGTTGGCGTGGTTGTGCTTGTGGTCGTAGCTGACGAGGTCGCGCAGCGTGAAGCCGTCGTGTGCGGCGAGGTAGTTGATGCTGGCGGTGGGCGCCCGTGCGTCATGGTGGAACTGCGCGCTCGAGCCCGCCAGCCGGTGCGCAAAGACGCCGCGGTCGCCGATGCCGCGCAGCCACCAGGCGCGCATCGTGTCGCGGTACTGGTCGTTCCACTCCATCCAGCCGGTTGGAAAGGCACCGAGTTGATAGCCGCCGGCGCCAAGATCCCAGGGCTCCGCAATCCATTTCAAGTCCGCAAGGATCGGGTCGGCCTGCAGCGCGGTGAAAAAGCCGGCGTCGCGGTTGAAGTTGCCGTGGCGGTCGCGCCCAAGCGTGCTGGCGAGGTCGAAGCGGAAGCCGTCCACGCCGTAGTGCGTGGCCCAGTGGCGCAGGGCGCCGACGACCAGTTCCACCACGCGCGACTCGGCCAGCTTGACGCTGTTGCCGCAGCCGGTCCAGTTCTGATCGTGCGCAGGATTCCCGGGCACGAGGTGGTAGTAGCGCGCATTGGCCAGCCCGCGCAGCGACAGGGTCGGTCCGGATGCGTCGGTCTCGGCGGTGTGGTTGAACACCACATCGAGCACCACCTCGATCCCCGCGGCGTGCAGGGTGTCGACCATGTCGCGGAACTCGCCGGCCGGGCTCGTGCCGGGCCGGCCGCTCCAGTAGCGCGTCTCCGGCACCAGCCAGGCGATGGGGCTGTAGCCCCAGTGGTTCGACAGGCCGCGCAACTGCAGGGCCGCCTCGTCGGCACGGAAGTGCACCGGCAACAGGTTCAGCGTGGTGATGCCCAACTCGCGGTAGTGCGCGAGCATGGCCGGGTGGGCGAGGGCGGCGTAGCTGCCGCGCAGGGCCGGCTCGATCGCCGGGTGGCGCATCGTCAGGCTGCGGACATGGATTTCGTAGAGCACCATGCGGTCGCGCGCGATGCGGGGGCGGGGCGGGCGCGCGGCATACAGGGCCGACGCAGGGACGCGCGCCTTGAGCGCATGGCGGGCGTTGTCGCGCGGGTCCGGCTGTTCGGGGGTCTTGGGAAGGTGGCCGAGATGAAGCGCGAGTTCGGCGGCGAGCGCGGCATCGTCCGCGGGTCCCGGTCCCCGCCGCCCGTAGCTGCCGACGACTTCCTGCGCCCACGGGTCGAGCAGCAGCTTGGCCGGGTTGAAGCGGTGCCCCTGGTGCGGGGCCCATGGGCCATGCGCCCGCAGCCCATAGACGAGGCCCGGTCCGGCACCTGGCAGCAGGCCGTGCCATACGCCCTCGCTGCAGCAGGGCAGGTCGTGGCGCTGCAGCTCATGCTCGCCGCGATCGTCGAAGAGACAGAGTTCGAGCCGTGTCGCATCCGGCGCCCACACGGCGAAATTCACCCCCGCCTGTTCCCCGTCGGCCACGCAATGCGCGCCGAGCGGAGCGGGCCGTCCGGGTGCGAGCGTGATCGTCCTCGCGGGCGTGTGGGACAGGTCAGTCACGGCGCACCAGCATCAGGGCGGCCAGGGGCGGCAGCGTCAGCGTCAGCGACTGCGCCTGGCCTTGCCATGGAACCGGCTCGCTGACGCGCGGCGGATTGCCGACGCCCGAGCCCCAGTACACCACCGAATCGGTGTTGATCAGCTCGTGCCAGGTACCGGCGGCCGGCACGCCGATGCGCCAATGCTCGCGCACGACCGGGGTGAAGTTGCAGGCGACGACGATGCGCTGCCCGTCGCGCGCGCGTCGCTCGAATACCAGCACCGAGTGGTCGGCATCGTCGTGGCTGATCCAGCCGAAGCCTTCGGGCGCCGTGTCCTGTTCGTACAGCGCAGGATGGCTGCGCAGCACCAGGTTCAGGTCGCGCACCAGGCGCTGCATGCCCGCGTGCGGCGCGTGCTCGGTCAGGTGCCAGGGCAGGGACTCGTCGGCATTCCATTCCTGCCAGGGCGCGAATTCGCAGCCCATGAACAGCAGCTTCTTGCCCGGATGCCCCCACATGAAGCCGTAGAGCAGGCGCAGATTGGCGAATCTCTGCCAGTCGTCGCCCGGCATCTTGGCGAGCAGCGAGCCTTTGCCGTGCACCACTTCGTCGTGCGACAGCGGCAGCACGAAGTTCTCGGTAAACGCATAGACCAGCGAAAAGCGGATCTGGTCGTGATGGTAACGGCGGTGTACCGGCGCCTTCGCCATGTAGGACAGCACGTCGTTCATCCAGCCCATGTTCCACTTGAAGTGAAAACCCAGGCCGCCGGACTGCAGATCGGGCGAGGGTGGGCGGCTGACCTGCGGGAAGGCGGTCGATTCCTCGGCCAGCGTGATCGCCTCGGGTCGCTGCGTGGCGATCAGATGGTTCAGCCGGCGCAGGAAGTCGATGGCTTCGAGGTTCTCGCGCCCGCCGAAGCGGTTGGGAACCCACTCGCCTTCCTTGCGGCTGTAGTCGCGATAGAGCATCGAGGCCACCGCGTCGACACGCAGGCCGTCGATGCCGAAACGCTCGATCCAGTACAGCGCGTTGCTCGTCAGGTAGTTGCGGACCTCGGCGCGGCCGTAGTTGTAGATGAGCGTGTTCCAGTCCTGATGGAAGCCTTCGCGGGGGTCGGTGTGTTCGTAGAGGTGGCTGCCGTCGAAGCGTGCCAGGCCGTGGGGGTCGGCGGGGAAATGCGCCGGCACCCAGTCGAGGATGACGCCGATCCCGGCGTCGCGGGCCGCGGCGGTGAAGGCGCGGAAGTCTTCCGGCGTGCCGAAGCGCGACGTAGGTGCGTACGGCCCGGTGGGCTGGTAGCCCCACGAACCGTCGAAAGGGTGTTCCTGGATCGGCATCAACTCGATGTGGGTGAAGCCGTGCTCGACCACGTAGGGAATCAGTCGCTCGGCCAGTTCGCGGTAGCTGAGCCAGTTGCCATCGGCCTTGCGCTGCCATGAGCCGAGATGGACCTCGTAGATGCTGATCGGCGCATCGAGCGCGTTCGCGCGGCGGCGCTCGTCGTCGATGGCGACCCCGGGAAGCAGGCGCTGCACGACCGAGGCCGTCTGCGGCCTGAGTTCGGCGCGGAAGGCGAAGGGGTCGGCCTTGATGCGGATGATGCCGTCGCAACCGAGGACTTCGTACTTGTACAGGTCGCCATCGCCGACATGCGGCAGGAAGATCTCCCACACGCCGCATTCCCGGCGCAGCCGCATCATGTGGCGGCGTCCGTCCCAGTTGTTGAAGCCGCCCACGACCGATACGCGCCGCGCGTTCGGCGCCCATACGGCGAAGCGCGTGCCGGCGATGCCGTCGACGACGACCGGATGCGCGCCGAGCCACTCGTAAGGGCGGTGATGAGTGCCCTCGGCCAGCAGCCAGACGTCGAGGTCGGTAAGCTGCGGGCCGAAGCGATAGGCGTCCTCGATCTCACTGGTCAGGCCGGGGTCGCCGTTGCCGTCCTGCCACTGCACCCGCAGGCGGTAGGGAAAGCGCTGGCGCCGCCGCGGCAGGGTAGCGGCAAAAACATCGCCGTGCGGCAGACGTTGCAGGGCCGCCACGCGCCGACCACGGGCATCGACGACCTCAACCGTCCGCGCGGTCGGCAGCAGTGCGCAGACCACGATCTGGCCATCGATCTCGTGCATGCCAAGGCACGCGAAGGGGTCGGCATGACGCGCCTGCATCAGGCGCGCGATATCGTCCGAGGAAAGCAGCGCGGCGTCGACGCGAGCGGCGGTCTCGCCGGGGTGCGCGTCAGGCTGTGGGGCCGCTCCTTCGTTCATGTGCCTTCCCGTACGGCATGGCGCCGTGTCGCTGTCGTCATCAGCCCAAATCCTGACACAAACGACGCGTGCTGCGGTGCACGATCAACGCTGGCTCGATCCACCGCAAACCCGGGGGCATCGTGCCGGCGATTCAGACCGGACGACGGCGATAGCGGGCGATGAGCGCGGCGGTGCTCGCATCGTGCGGGTGGCGGTCCTGGTCGGCGGCAAGATCGTCGAGCACGCGGGCCGCCAGCTGCTTGCCCAGTTCCACGCCCCACTGGTCGAAGGAGTTCACGCCCCACACCACGCCCTGCACGAAGGTGCGGTGCTCGTACAGCGCCAGCAAGGCGCCGAGAGTGCGCGGATCGAGCCGCTCCAGCAGCAGCGTGTTGCTCGGCCGGTTGCCCGGGAAGGCGCGATGCGGCGCCAGCGCCCGGACCCGTTCTTCGGCAAGACCCGCGGCGCGCATCTCGGCGGCGACCGCGTCGGCCGACTTGCCACGCATCAGGGCTTCGGCCTGGGCGACCATGTTGGCGAAGGCGAGGCGGTGGTGGTGCTCGGCGCCGTCCGGGCGCGCGAGCACGCCGATGAAGTCGACCGGCGCGAAACCCGTGCCCTGGTGCAGCATCTGGAAGTAGGCGTGCTGGCCGTTGATGCCGGTTTCGCCCCAGATCACCGGGCTGGTGGGGTGTGCCACCGGCGTGCCGTCGAGTCGTACCGACTTGCCGTTCGATTCCATGTCGAGCTGTTGCAGGAAGGCGGGCAGGCGGTGCAGGCGCTGGTGGTAGGGCGCGATCACCTGGCTGCGCGCATCGAGGAAATCCACGTTCCAGATGCCGAGCAGGGCCATGAGTACCGGCAGGTTCCGCTCGAAGGGCGCTTCGCGGAAATGCACGTCCATCGCATGCGCGCCGGCGAGCAGTGCGTCGAAACCCTGCGTCCCGATCTGCAGCACGATGGGCAGACCGATGGCGCCCCACAGCGAATAGCGGCCACCCACCCAGTCCCAGAAGCCGAACATGTTGGCGGTGTCGATGCCGAAGCGGGACACCGCTTCGGCGTTGGTCGAGACCGCGACGAAGTGGCGGGCGATGGCTGCCTCGTCGCCCGCACGCCCGATCAGCCAGGCGCGCGCGGTGTGGGCGTTGGTCAGGGTTTCCTGGGTGGTGAAGGTCTTGGAGGCGACGATGAACAGCGTGGTGCCGGGGTCGGCGCTGCGCAGCACGTCATCGATCTGCACGCCGTCGACGTTCGACACGAAGTGCAGGCGCAGGCGCGGATGGGCAAAGGGCTTGAGCGCTTCGCACACCATCAGCGGGCCCAGGTCGGAGCCGCCGATGCCGATGTTGACGATGTCGGTGATCGGGCGTCCGTCATAACCGCACCAGTCGCCGCAGCGAACCGTTTCGGCGAAGCGGGCGACGCGCTCGCGCACGGCCACGACATCGGGCACCACGTCGCGTCCGTCCAGCAGCACGACCTCGCTGGCCGGCCGTCGCAGTGCGGTATGCAGCACTGCACGCTGCTCAGTCGTGTTGATGCGTTCGCCTTCGAACATGGCCGTCCGGCGCTGCGCCAGGCCGGACGTCTTTGCCAAGTCCAGCAGAAGGCGCAAGGTTTCATCGGTGACGCGGTTCTTCGAGTAATCGAGGAAGAGGCCGCAGGCCTCGACCTGCATCCGCCCGGCGCGCGTGGAGTCGGCCTCGAACAGTTCGTTGAGGTGACGCTCGCCGAGTTCGGCACGATGGGCAGCAAGGCGCTGCCAGACGGATTCCGGGGTGGTAGTGCTCATGTTCGAAGTGTCGGATCAGGGTCCCGCAAGGCGCCGGACCCACACTGCCTATTGTGCCTGTTTTGTCGTGTCGTAACCCACGCGGACAGGGCATTTCAGCGCCGCTGCCGCACCTCGCAGCGCGGCATACGGCGCATCGATCACGAAAGTGGGAATACGGCTGAGATAGGGCGAAAAACGCCCCTTGTCCTCGAAGCGCGAGCGGAAGCGCGACTGTGCAAACGACGGGCCCAGGCGGGGCAGGATGCCGCCGCCCAGATACACGCCGCCACGCGCACCGAGTGTCAGTGCCAGGTCGCCTGCCACGGTGCCGAGCATGGCGCAGAAGAGGTCCAGCGCCTCGACGCAATACGGGCAGGTGCGCCCAAGGGCTCGGGCCGTGATGTCCGCGCTGCCCAACTCGCATGGCGGGGCATCCGCAAGGTCGCGCACGGCGTCCTGCAGCATGACGAGACCGGGGCCCGACAAAAGCCGCTCTGCCGACACATGGTCGTGGTGCCGCCACATCCACTCGATGATGCGTGCCTCGCGCGCGTCGCGTGCGGCCAGCGTGACATGACCCCCTTCGCCCTGCAGCGGCAGGTAACCGTCCGCAGTGGGCACGAGGCCGGATACGCCCAGGCCGGTGCCGGGGCCGATCAGGCCGATCGCCTGTCCGGCCACTGGCGTACCGCCGCCCACGGCGTGCAGGTCGTCGGGCCCCAGGCGCGGCACCGACAGGGCGAGCGCGGTGAAGTCGTTCACCAGCAGCAGGCGGTCGAGGCCCAGGTGCTCGCGCAACCGTTCGACCGAAAAGCGCCAGCGATGGTTGGTCATCGCCACTGCGTCGCTCGTGACCGGGTTGGCGATGCCGAAAGCAGCCACCGGAGGCGGGGCAATGGCCTCGAGCTCGAAATAGTGCCGAAGGGCGTCCTCCGGCCCGGCGAAGTCTGCACAGCGCAGCGCGCGGACATGGCTGAGGCGGTCGCGCACGTCCGCGATGGCGAAGCGTGCGTTCGTGCCGCCGATGTCACCCACGAGCCGCGCTTGCGCGGTCTGCGGTGTTTGCGTGAAAGTGCTCAATGATCGGGCAACGAGGATTGAAGAGATGAGCGCAATCATGAAACCGCGCACCGATTCTGTCCAACGACATCAGGGCGCGCCGTCAGGCGTCCATCGTCGTCCCGTCTTTTCCTGCGCTGAACCCATTCGGGATGCTCCATGAATCGGTCGAGACATAGCGGCATTCTCTTGCACTTCACCTCGCTGCCGGGGCCACACGGCTCGGGCGATTTGGGGCCGTCGGCCTACCACTTCGTCGACTGGCTGGTGGCAGGCGGGCAATCGCTGTGGCAGGTCCTGCCGGTTGGCGGCATCGGGCCGGGCAACTCGCCGTACATGAGCCCGTCGGCCTTTGCCGGCAACGAACTGCTGATCGATCTCGCGCAACTCGTGGAGCAGGGCTGGCTCGAGGTCGATGCCCTGGAGCCGGACCCTGGCTTCCGCGACGAGCGGGTGGAGTTTACCCAGGTGATCGCGTTCCGCATGTCGCGGCTGAGGCGCGCGGCGCGGCGATTCCGTGCCGCAGGGCGCGAGGCTGAGCGGCGGCGCTTCGAGGCCTTCTGTCGTGCGGAGCAGGGCTGGCTCGACGACTACGCCCTGTTCATGTCGCTCGATGCACGGCAGCGTGCGAGGGGCGCGGCCGACAGCACGTGGCAGGACTGGCCACCCGCCCTCGCGCGTCGCGAGCACGCGGCGCTGGCGGATGCGACAGCCGAACTCGAGGAGGAATGCGCGAGCTGGAAGTTCTGGCAGTGGTGCTTCCGCGAGCAATGGCTGCGCCTGAAGGCCTACGCCAACGGGCGTGGTGTCCGCATCGTCGGTGACATGCCGATCTTCGTCTCGCCGCATAGCGCCGACGTCTGGGCACATCCGCAGCTCTTCGATCTCGAGGCAGATGGTCGCCTGCGCGTGGTGGCCGGCGTGCCCCCCGACTACTTCAGCGCGACGGGCCAGCACTGGGGCAATCCGCTGTACGACTGGGCCGCCCATGCGCGCGAGGGCTACGGCTGGTGGATCGGGCGCATGCGCAATGCGTTGATGCTGTTCGACCTCGTGCGGGTCGATCACTTCCGGGGCTTCGAGGCTTACTGGGCCATCCCGGCGACGGCGAACAGTGCGGTCGAGGGCGCATGGCGGCCGGGGCCGGGGAGGGCGCTGTTCTCCGCCCTGTACGCTGCGCTGGGCCTGCAGCCGACCCCGCACAGCGCCGGTCGCCGGATCATTGCCGAGGACCTCGGCATCATTACGCCCGCCGTTGACGCGCTGCGGGCGGCGGCCGGGTTGCCCGGCATGCGGGTCCTGCAGTTCGCCTTCGACGGCGATGCCGGCAACGCCTACCTGCCGCATAACTTCAGTCACGACACGGTCGTCTATACCGGCACGCACGACAACGACACCACGCCCGGCTGGTGGAAGGCGCTGCCTGGCGGGGCGCAGGACCAGGTGCGGCGCTACCTCGCGGTCCGCGGCGATTGCATCCACTGGGATCTGATCCGTGCCGCATCTGCCTCGGTGGCACGACTGGCGGTGTTTCCGATGCAGGACGTGCTCGGTCTCGACAGCGCCGCCCGCATGAACCGCCCGGGCAGTATCGAAGGTGTGTGGGGCTGGCGCTTCCACTGGGGCCAGGTCGAGGGCTGGCACGCCGACCACCTCGCCGAACTGAGCGCCCTCTACGACCGGCGCCCGCGAGCGGAGGCCCCGACACCTGAGTCGGCCCGGGGCGCTGATATACTCGCGCCATCCCATTAGCGACCCGGCCCGCGCGGCATGCCATTCAATATTCCCAACACCCTCACCTGGGCCCGCATTGCGCTGATCCCGATTTTCGTGGGCGTTTTCTACCTGCCCGACGCTTGGCTGTCCGTACCGCACAAGAACCTGATCGCCACTGCCCTGTTTGCCGCCGCTGCCATCACCGACTGGTTCGACGGCTACCTGGCGCGCGCGCTCGGGCAGACGTCCGCCTTCGGCGCCTTCCTCGACCCCGTCGCCGACAAGCTCATGGTGGCCGCCGCGCTGATCCTGCTCGTCCAGCTTGCGCGGGTCGATGCCATCATCGCGGTCATCATCATCGGTCGTGAGATCACGATCTCGGCACTGCGCGAATGGATGGCCCGGGTCGGCAAGTCGGCCAGCGTGGCCGTCGCTTATGTCGGCAAGCTCAAGACCGCCGCGCAGATGGTCGCCATTCCCCTGTTGCTGTACAACGCGCCGTTGCTGTCCATTGACGTGACGAAGCTTGGCAGCGTGCTGATCTACGTTGCTGCTGCGCTTACGCTGTGGTCGATGGGGTATTACCTGCATCGCGCGATTCCCCTCCTGATGGCAGACCACAAGAGCTGAGGGCGCGCGGGCGCAATATCGGCTTGACAGACAAGAAATGCTGCCTATAATGGCGGTCTTTCCCGAGCGGGAATAGCTCAGTTGGTAGAGCGCAACCTTGCCAAGGTTGAGGTCGCGAGTTCGAGACTCGTTTCCCGCTCCAAGCATTCAGATGGCAGGTGCAGCGCAGCAAATTGCACGTGTCACGCAGGTCTTGAGGATCTGCAGCAAAGCTTGACGGCGCGATGGCAGAGTGGTTATGCAGCGGCCTGCAAAGCCGTGTACCCCGGTTCGATTCCGAGTCGCGCCTCCAGTAACATCAAGCAGTATCAAAGAGATAGCCCGCCACGAGCGGGCTTTTTCTTGTCCACCGTGCACTGCTGCACCATTCGAATGCCTCACCCTCAGGCAGTGACATCACTTCTCGACATGCCGGTCTTAAAAGAGTCATATAATTTGCATCTTCAAGATGCCGGCAAGGAATCATGATGTTCTTCACTCGACAGAAGGAGCGGCTGCGCACCATCGAAGCCGAGAACCTGGCGTTGAAGCAGGCGAACGCGACGCTGAACGCGCGGGTCCAAGCGCTCGAAGCTGAAGGGGAGGCGCTCCGCGCACAGGCAGCGTCGCAGCGGCGTGAGCGTGCCGTCCTTGATGGCGTGTTCGCCAGTCTGGGAAGTTTTGGCGATTCGCTTGGTGGGGTGCGTGAATCCTTTTTCGGCCTAGCGACGACGCTCAACGACGAAAAGGCGTCTGCGCTCGAGGCCGCAGCGCAGTCCGACAGCAGCCGCAGCGCGTTCGAGGGGATCGCGGACAACCTGCACACCATGTTCGAGCGCATGGAAGAAGCCTCCAGAAACGTTGGCGCCCTCAGCCGGCGCGCCGAGGAGATCGGCGGTATCGTGCGCCTGATCAAGGAGATTGCCGACCAGACCAATCTGCTCGCCCTGAATGCGGCGATCGAGGCGGCGCGTGCCGGCGATGCGGGGCGGGGATTCGCGGTCGTTGCCGATGAAGTGCGCAAGCTTGCAGAACGGACGGCCGGTGCGACCACCGAGATCGCCACCCTGGTGGAGAACATCCGGGAAGAGACGCGGGCTGCGCGCGAGGTCATGGAACTCGGGGCATCGGACGCCGGCCGGCACGCCACCGAAAGCACGCTGGCGGTGCAGAGCATGAAGCATCTGCTTGAACTGTCGCGCCGCATGGAACAGGCGGTGACGTCTTCCGCCTTGCTCTCCAACGTCGAACTGGCGAACATCGACGAACTCACGCTGAAGCTCGAGGTGTACAAGGTCTTCCTCGGGGTCTCGACCCTGCGCCCTGAAGACCTGCCCGACGAGAAGCACTGCCGGCTCGGCCGGTGGTACTACGACGGGGAAGGGCGTGAGCGATTCGCCGGGCTGGCTGGATACGTCGAGCTCGAAGACCCGCATCGCGCAGTTCATGCGCATGCCCGGCGGGCGGTGGAACTCCATGCACAGGGCAAGCTCGAGGCAGCGCTGGGTGAGCTCCAGGCAATGGAGAAAGCCAATCTCACCGTGATGCGCGGCCTCGAGAGGATGCTCGACAAGGCGGTGGGGCGTTAACCGCGCCCGATGCTGCCGCCAGGCATCGATCCGAAAGGGGCGTCAGTCGAGGAGCGTTTCCAGCACAGGAAAAAGCTCCCGCTCCTCAAACCGAACGTGATCGATCAGTGCTTGCCCGGCTTGCGCCTGATTCGTGCCCCGGACCGCAGCCGCGAGCAAGCGCCTCAGCTGCGCGTGTTCTGCGCGCAGGCGTTCTGCGTATGTACCGTGACGATCCCCTTCAAGCAATGGCAGCAGATCGCGCTCTTCCTCGGCGAAGTGAGCCTCGATCGCCGGAAGCTCGGCACTGAGCTCGACCCGGGCGTCTCCGGTCAGGAGGTGCCGACCGAGACGCAGTGCAGTGTGATGCTCGCGGGAAAGCTTGACGAGGCGGGGATGGCGCTTCATGGCGGACGCTCGGAAGACTTTGATGAAACGGAGTTTTAGACAGCTCGCTTAAAGAGTCAATGAAAATGACTCTATTGCTGTTAGCATTCCGCCGGCGACCTTCCTTCCCCGCGTTCCGACCATGAACATCACACAGCACACCGACTATGCGCTTCGGGTTCTCATGTATCTCGGGGCATGCCCGATGCGGCGCGTCACCATCAAGGAGGTCGCCGAGCGCTTCGACATCTCGCGCAGCCATCTGATGAAGATCGTCACCGAGTTGGTGGCGAAGGGGTTCGTCGACGGCGCGCGGGGCAAGGGGGGCGGCTTGAAGCTCGCGCGACCCGCAACCGAGATCGGCCTGGGCGACGTGGTTCGTCGGATAGAACCCAGCCTGGAGTTGGTCGAGTGTTTCGGTACGAAATCGCACTGCCTGCTCGATCCGGCGTGCCGGCTCAAGGGCGTGCTTGGTGACGCACTGCGCGCTTTCCTTGCTGCGCTGGATGGCACGACGCTTGCCGACCTCGTAGGCAGCGATGCGCGCGTGCACGAGGTGCTCAGGCTGGCGCCTCCGGGCAGCGACGCCTTGTCGATCGCGATGATCGATCACGCCGGGCGAAAATAGCGCTCCTTGCCTCGCGTGCTGTTCGCGCGAGATGGCAGCCGTGCGCGCGGAACTCGGCGATCGAGAGCCGTCGCGACGGCGGACGTCTGGGATCGTCTGCTGGTGGCGGACGTGTGAGGGCCCCGCGGCTGACCGCAGAGCGTCGTGAAGCCTTGCAGAACGTTCAGATACGGCTACGATAGTGAGTAATTACTTACTTTGAGCGATGGCCGTGTCCTCCAAGCATCTTCCCGCTGAAACACGTCGAGAGGTGACCGTCGAAGCCGTGGTGGCACTGGCGGCCGAACGAAACCCCAGCGACATCACCACGGCAGCGATCGCCAGCCACATGAAGCTGACACAGGGCGCATTGTTCCGCCACTTCCCGACCAAGGACGCGATCTGGGAGGCGGTCATGGGGTGGGTCGCCGAACGCCTGCTGGCCCGCGTCGACCGGGCGGCCACTGCCTGCGCATCGCCTCTCGCCGCCCTGCAGGCGACCTTCGAGGCGCATGTCGACTTCGTGACCGAGCACCCCGGTGTTCCGCGCATGCTGTTCGGCGAACTGCAACGTGCGGAGGCGACGCCTGCCAAACGGGCGGCCCAGGCCTTGCTCCAGCGCTACGGCCAGCGTATCCGGGCGCATCTCCAGGCGGGTAAGGCGGCGGGCGAGATCTCGCCGGAACTTGACCTCGATGCGGCCGCAACGCTCTTCGTCGGCACGATCCAGGGCCTGGTCATGCAGTTCCTGATCGCGGGCGACATGGGGCTGATCCGCGATAGCGCACCACGGGTCTTTGCCATCTATCTCGCCGGCATCCGGAGTTCGACATGCGCGCGCTGAAGCTGCATGGGCGCACCATCGCCCTGATTGCGATCATCGTGCCGCTCGTGCTCGTGTTCGCCTATGTCGCGATGCGCTCGGGCCCGCTGGCGCCGGTCAAGGTGACGGTGGTGCGCGTGCAGGAGGGCACGGTCTCGCCTGCCTTGTTCGGCATCGGCACGGTGGAGGCGCGACACAGCTATCGCATCGGTCCGACGCTGGCCAGCCGGGTCGGGCGCGTGGAGGTGCAGGTCGGCGACCGGGTGCGTGCTGGCCAGGTGATCGGCGAGATGGATGCGGTCGATCTGTCGGACCGCATCCGTGCGCAGGAGGCCGCGCTCAAGCGGGCCGAGGCGGGTGTTCGCGAGGCCGAAGCACGCCAGGCCTTTGCGCAGGCGCAGTCGCGGCGCTACGACAAGCTCAGTGCGCTGCAAGCGGCCAGCGAGGAACTCGCGATCACTCGACGCCAGGAGCGCGAGATAGCGGAAGCGGGCCTGATCGCGGCACGAGAGGAGCTTGCGCGTGCGCAGTCGGAGCGCGCAGCCCTCGTGGCCCAACGCGACAGCCTGAAACTCGTTGCACCAGTCGATGGCGTGGTCACGTTGCGCGAGGCCGAACCGGGAACCACGGTGGTCGCCGGACAGGCGGTGGTGGAACTGATCGATCCGGCCAGCCTCTGGATCAACCTGCGGCTGGACCAGGTCAATGCGGGGGGATTGGCGAGCGAGTTGCCCGCCAGCATCGTCCTGCGCTCGCGCAGCGGAGAGGCCTTGCCGGGGCGTGTGCTGCGGGTGGAGCCGAAGGCGGATGCCGTCACCGAGGAACTCCTCGCCAAGGTCGTATTCGAGCATCGGCCCGAACCCGTCCCGCCAATAGGCGAACTGGCTGAGGTCACGGTCGCACTGCCCCTCGTGCAGGCCGCCGTAATGATTCCAAACGCAGCGCTGCGGCGCGAGGCCGGTGAGGTGGGCGTGTGGCAGGTGAAGGAAGGACGCTTGCAGTTTGCGCCGCTCAAGTTGGGCGCGACGGATCTCGACGGGCGGGTTCAGGTTCGGGAGGGACTGACGGAGGGGGATGAGATTGTGCTCTACAGCGAGCGAGCACTCAGCCGCGACAGCCGCATTGATGTCGTTCCCTCGCTGCCCGGAGCTGAAAGGTGATCAGCCTTGCCAGCCGCGACATCCTGCACGGGTGGGGGAAATTCGTCTTCACCGGGATTGGCCTGGGTCTGCTGATTGGCGTCACGCTGGTGATGGCAGGCGTGTATCGGGGCATGGTCGATGATGGCAAGGCGCTACTCGACAACAGCGGCGCCGACCTCTGGGTGGTACAGCGCGACACGCTCGGGCCGTATGCGGAGTCCTCCAGCGTGCATGACGACACCTACCGGGGGCTGCTCGGCCTGCGCGGCATCGAACGCGCGGCCAACGTCACCTACCTGACCATGCAGGTGCGCAAGGGCACGCAGGATGTGCGGGCGATGGTGGTCGGCATTGCGGCAGGGCGGCCGGCACAGGTGCCCGGCTGGCCGCCCTACCTGGTCGCGGGGCGGCAGATCACGCGTGGGCACTATGAAGCGGTGGCCGACAACGCGACCGGCTTCCGGATCGGCGACCGGCTCAGCATCCGACGCAATCAATACACCGTCGTGGGGCTGACCCGACGCATGGTGTCGTCGTCTGGCGATCCGATGGTGTTCATTCCGCTCAAGGATGCGCAGGAAGCACAGTTCCTGAAGGACAACGACGCCATCTGGCAGAGCCGCCGTCGCACCGAAGCCAATCCCGCGCTGAACCGTCCCGGCGTACCCGGCCTGCTCGATGCGGTGCTGGCGTCGCAGAGTACCAACCCGTACGTCAATGCCGTGCTCGTCACCCTCGCACCGGGTTACGCGCCGGACGAAGTCGCCGAATCCATCCGGCGCTGGCAGCGGCTGACGGTGTACACCCGGGCACAGATGGAAGGCATCCTGGTCGGCAAGCTGATCGCCACTTCGGCGCGCCAGATCGCCATGTTCCTCGTCATCCTCGCGGTCGTGAGCGCGACCATCGTCGCCTTCATCATCTACACGCTGACGATGGACAAGATCCGTGAGATCGCAGTGCTCAAGCTCATCGGGACGCGCAACCGCACGATCGCGGGGATGATCCTGCAGCAGGCGGTGGCGCTCGGACTGATCGGCTTCGTGGTTGGCAAGATTGCTGCCACTTTCTCGGCGCCCTTCTTCCCGAAATATGTCCTGCTCGTACCCGCCGACACGGTTGCCGGCTTTGCGGCGGTGATGATCATCTGCGTGCTCGCCAGCCTGGTGTCGATTCGCCTTGCCTTGCGCGTTGATCCGGCCGAAGCGATCGGAGGCTGAGATGAGCATCCACGCAGGCAGGGGCATCCTCATCGAAGGTCTGACCAAACGCTACGGACACGGCGACACGGCGGTCGATGCGCTCAAGGGCGTGAACATGCATGTCGCCCCGGGCGAAGTGGTCGGCCTCATCGGCCCCTCCGGCTCCGGCAAGAGCACCTTGCTGAAGTGCCTCGGTGCCGTCATCGATCCCACCGCAGGACGCATGACGCTGGGAGACGACATGATCTTCGACAACCGCTGGAAGGTGCGCGACCTGCGCGCCTTGCGACGGGACAGGATCGGCTTCGTGTTCCAGGCGCCGTACCTGATTCCCTTCCTGAATGTGACGGACAACGTCGCCTTGCTGCCAATGCTCGCCGGTGTGTCCAACGCCGCTGCGCGTGCACAGGCGCTGGCGCTGCTGACTGCGCTCGACATCCAGCATCGCGCCGAAGCGATGCCGGCCCAGTTGTCGGGCGGCGAACAGCAGCGGGTCGCGATCGCACGCGGTCTGGTCAATCGCCCGCCGGTGATCCTCGCTGATGAGCCGACGGCACCGCTCGACAGCACACGGGCGATGGCGGTGGTGCGCATCCTGAATGACATGGCTGCCCAGTTCCAGACCGCCATCATCGTCGTAACGCATGACGAGAAGATCATCCCGACCTTCAAGCGGATCTATCACATTCGCGACGGGGTGACGCACGAGGAGGCGGGCGAAGGGCGCAGTGTCGGCTGAGGGGAAGGCGGCTGTCGATGCCGAACGGTGCGACCGTGCATGCGGGTGACCGCATCGACAAGGAGATTCCTGAACGCATGAGATTCCGGCTTTTCGCACTGTGAAAACGGGGATAATGGCCGCCATTTCGCTGAATGCGCCGTTTCAGGGTTCCCCCATGGAAATCAAGGTCAATTTTCTCGACAAGCTCCGTCTCGAGGCCAAGTTCGATGACTTCACGGTCATCGCCGATCAGCCCATCCGCTACAAGGGCGATGGCTCGGCGCCAGGTCCGTTCGATTACTTCCTGGCGTCGTCGGCATTGTGCGCGGCTTACTTCGTGAAGCTGTACTGCGAAACGCGCAGTATTTCTACAGACAATATTCGCCTTTCGCAGAACAACATTGTCGACCCGGAGAACCGCTACAAGCAGATCTTCAAGATCCAGATCGAACTGCCCGAGGATATTTCCGCCGCAGACCGCCAGGGCATCTTGCGCTCGGTCGAGCGTTGCACGGTCAAGAAGGTGGTGCAGACCGGGCCCGAGTTCGTGATCGAGGAAGTGGAGAATCTGGATGCGGATGCACAGGCCCTGCTGACGCTGAACCCGGATTCGGACGCATGCACCTACATTCTCGGCAAGGACCTGCCGCTGGAGCGGACCATCGCCAATATGTCGGAGGTTCTGGCGGATCTGGGCATCAAGATCGAGATTGCTTCATGGCGCAATCTCGTTCCCAACGTGTGGTCACTGCATATCCGCGACGCCCATTCGCCGATGTGTTTTACCAATGGCAAGGGTGCGAGCAAGGAAAGTGCGCTGGCGTCGGCCTTGGGGGAGTACATCGAGCGGCTGAACTGCAATCATTTCTACAATGACCAGTTCTGGGGAGAGGACATTGCGAATGCGCCGTTCGTGCATTACCCGAATGAACGCTGGTTCAAGCCTGGCCCCAAGGATGCGTTGCCGGCGGGAATTCTCGACGAATACTGCCTGCCGATCTACAACCCCGATGGCGAGTTGCGCGCCTCGCATCTGTACGACACCAACTCCGGCAACGTGCAGCGCGGCATCTGCGCGCTGCCGTATGTCCGACAGTCGGACGGTGCGGTGGTGTATTTCCCGTCCAACCTGATCGACAACCTCTATCTCAGCAATGGCATGAGCGCGGGCAACACGCTGGCCGAAGCGCAGGTGCAATGTCTTTCGGAGATCTTCGAGCGGGCGGTCAAGCGCGAGATTCTGGAAGGGGAAATCGCGCTGCCCGATGTCCCGCCCGAAGTGCTGGCGAAGTATCCGGGCATTCTGGCCGGCATCGAAGCGCTGGAAAAGCAGGGCTTTCCTGTGCTGGTGAAGGATGCGTCGCTGGGCGGGGTGTTTCCGGTGATGTCCGTCACCTTGATGAACCCGCGTACCGGCGGCGTGTTTGCCTCGTTCGGGGCGCATCCGAGCCTGGAGGTGGCGCTGGAACGCAGTCTTACCGAGTTGCTCCAGGGGCGCAGTTTCGAAGGCCTGAACGATTTGCCTCAGCCCACCTTCGAGACCGGCGCGGTCACCGAGCCGAACAACTTCGTCGAACACTTCATCGATTCCAGCGGCGTGGTGTCGTGGCGCTTCTTCAGCGCCAAGGCCGATTACGCGTTCGTCGAATGGGACTTCTCGGGCCAGGGCGAAAACTCCAATGCCGACGAAGCCGAGACCTTGTTCGGCATTCTCGAAGAGATGGGCAAGGAAGTTTACATGGCGGTGTATGACCAGCTCGGCGCAACGGCCTGCCGCATTCTGGTGCCCGGTTATTCGGAGATCTATCCGGTCGAGGATCTGATCTGGGACAACACCAACAAGGCACTTTCCTTCCGCGCCGATATCCTGAACCTGCATCGCCTCGACGACGCCAGCCTCGAGGCACTGCTTGAACGCCTGGAAGAGAGCGAGCTCGACGAATACACCGACATCATCACCCTGATCGGCATCGAGTTTGACGAGAATACGGTCTGGGGGCAGCTGACGATTCTGGAACTGAAGCTGCTGATTCATCTCGCCCTGAAGCAGTTCGAGGCGGCGAAGGAGCGGGTGGAAGCCTTCCTGCAGTACAACGAGAACACGGTCGAGCGCGTGCTGTTCTACCAGGCCTTGAATGTGGTGCTCGAGGTGCTGCTGGACGACGACCTGGAACTGGACGATTACGAGCTCAATTTCCGCCGGATGTTTGGCGACGCGCGGATGGATGCAGTGCTGGGATCGGTCGATGGCAGCGTGCGCTTCTTCGGCCTGACGCCGACGAGCATGAAGCTGGAAGGGCTCGACAGGCACCAGCGCCTGATCGACAGCTACAAGAAGCTGCACGTGGCGCGAGCCCGCATGGCGGCTTGATCTGCAGGCCTTGCGCGCTTCGGTGTTCGCCGCGCGCGCAAGGCCTGAACGCCGGTGGCACTGCGCTCAGTTCCACCCCTCGAGCCGCATCGTCGCCCGGATCAGGCGCTGCTCCTCCTGTTCGATTTCTATGAAGCTTTCCCGCACGCTGTTGATGTGTTCGCGCGCGATGCGTTCCGCCCGTTCGGGCTGGCGATCCATGATCGCCTGGTAAAGGCGGTGGTGCTGGCGGTCGATCAGGCGCTTGTGGGCAGGGCGATGGTAGAGGTTGTTCACCGAGGCGAAGACGCTGCTCAGCATCAGGTCCGACAGGGACTGCAGCGTGTGCACCAGCACGGCGTTGTGCGAAGCCTCGCTGATGGCGCGGTGGAAGTCGTGGTCGAGGCGGGCATGGTCCTCGGCCGAGGTGGCGCGGATGTCCTGTTCGCGGGCCACCATGTCCTCGTAGCGGCGCCGGATCGACACGAGGTCGGCCACCGTGGCGCGCAGTGCGGCCAGACGGGCCGCTTCACTCTCGAGCAGGGCGCGTACTTCCAGCAGGTCATAGACCGTGCGCGGTTGCGTGCTGAACAGGTGCATCAGCGGGCTGTTGTCGCGCTCGGCCGACAGGCGTGCGACGAACGAGCCGCTGCCGTGCCGCGTCTCGATGATGCCCAATCCGCGCAGTACCCGCAGCCCTTCGCGCAGTGCGGAGCGCGATGTGCCCAGTTTTTCACACAGACGACGCTCGGAAGGCAGGGCCTGACCCACCTTCAGCACACCGTCGGTAATGAGGCGTTCGATGCGCTCGGCGACGATATCGGCGACCTGCTGCCGTTCGGTGACGCCGGCACGGCCTCCGGAGACATTTTCCATAGTGGTCGGACCAGTTGCATGGAGAGGGGTTGTTGATGACCCGATAAGTCCGTACTGCGTGACGGTTACGGGCTCTTTTGTAACGAGGATGAAACGATAGGCCAAAAAAACTGGTACGACCAGTAGAAGAATGCTTGGAGCGTCCGGGTAATGGACTTAGGATTTCGTGGCCGTATCACCGCCTCGCACCTGCGAAGTGGGTGCTACCCCCGAAACGACGTCCGGACGGATCCGCGATGAACATTCTGTACAACGAGGAAATCGATGGCCCGCTGAGCAAGGTGGATCGTGCCGATCTCTTTGCCGATCTGCGCCAGGCCATGCCCGACCTGCTGATCCTCCACCGCGAGGAGGATCTGCGCCCCTACGAGTGCGACGGCCTTGCCGCCTACCGCACGGTGCCCTTGCTGGCGGTGCTGCCCGAGCGGGTGGAGCAGGTCGAGTCCATCCTGCGCATCTGTCACGCGCGGCGCGTGCCGGTGGTGGCGCGCGGCGCGGGCACCGGGCTGTCGGGGGGCGCGCTGCCGCTGGCCCAGGGCGTGCTGCTGGTGATGGCGCGCTTCAACCGCATCCTCGAACTGAACCCCAAGGGGCGCTACGCGCGTGTCCAGCCCGGTGTGCGCAACCTGGCGATCTCGCAGGCAGCCGCACCCTACGAGCTGTACTACGCCCCTGATCCCTCATCGCAGATCGCCTGTTCGATCGGCGGCAACGTTGCCGAGAACGCGGGCGGCGTGCACTGCCTCAAGTACGGCCTGACCGTGCATAACGTGATGAAGATCGAGGTGCTCACGATGGAGGGCGAACGCATCACGCTGGGTGCGGATGCGCTCGACGCGCCGGGCTTCGACCTCCTGGCGCTGTTCACCGGCTCGGAAGGCATGCTTGGCATCGTGACCGAGGTGACGGTGAAGCTGCTGCCCAAGCCGCGCGTGGCGCGCGTGCTGATGGCGAGCTTCGATTCGGTGGAGGCGGCGGGCAAGGCGGTGGCCGACATCATCGGCGCCGGCATCATCCCCGGCGGTCTGGAGATGATGGACAAGCTTGCGATCCAGGCCGCGGAGGACTTCATCCACGCCGGCTACCCGGTCGCGGCCGAGGCCATCCTGTTGTGCGAACTCGACGGTGTTGAGCTCGACGTGGCCGAAGACATCGAGCGCGTGCGCGCGGTGCTGGACGAGGCGGGCGCCACCGCGGTGAGCCTGGCGCGCGACGAAGCCGAGCGCGCGCTGTTCTGGGCCGGGCGCAAGAATGCCTTCCCGGCGGTGGGGCGCATGTCGCCAGACTACTACTGCATGGACGGCACCATCCCCCGGCGCCACCTGCCCAAGGTGCTGCGCGGCACGGCCGAGCTTTCCGAACAGTACGGGCTGCGCGTGGCCAACGTGTTCCACGCCGGCGACGGCAACATGCACCCGCTGATCCTGTTCGATGCCAACGAGCCGGGCGCACTGGAGCGCGCCGAGGAGCTTGGCGGCAAGATCCTCGAACTGTGCGTGGCTGTGGGCGGCACGATCACCGGCGAGCATGGTGTGGGCCGCGAGAAGATCAACCAGATGTGCGTGCAGTTCAACGTTGATGAACTCAGCTTCTTCCACGCGGTGAAGGCGGCGTTCGACGAGCACGCCCTGCTGAACCCAGGCAAGAACATTCCGACGCTGCGCCGCTGCGCGGAGAACGGCGCCATGCGCGTGCATCAGGGCAAGATGCCCTTCCCGGAACTGGAGCGTTTCTGATGAACATCGAAGTACGAGACGCCGACCGCAGCGAAGATCTGCTGGCGCAGGTCTACACCGCGCTGGCAACCAACACACCGGTCCTGATCCAGGGCGGTGGGACGAAGTCATTCTATGGCCGGGCGACGAGCGGCGCACTGCTCGACACGCGCGCGCACCGCGGCATCGTCAGCTACGACCCGACCGAGCTGGTCGTTACGGTGCGTGCCGGTACGCCGCTGGCCGAACTTGAAGCCGTACTCGACCAATCCGGCCAGATGCTGGCTTTCGAGCCGCCGTACTTCGGCGAGGGCGCAACGGTCGGCGGCATGGTCGCAGCAGGCCTGTCCGGTCCGCGCCGGCCGTGGGTGGGTTCCGTGCGCGACTTCGTGCTCGGCTGTCGTGTCATCACCGGCAATGGCAAGCACCTGCGCTTCGGCGGCGAAGTCATGAAGAACGTTGCCGGTTACGACGTCTCGCGCCTGATGGCGGGCAGTCTGGGCAGTCTGGGGCTGCTGACCGAGGTGTCCTTCAAGGTACTGCCCAAGCCGCGCAGCAGCCTCACGCTGCGCCTCGAGATGGACGTCGACACCGCGCTCGTGCGCTTCGCGGAGTGGGGGCAACAGCCGCTGCCGATCACCGCGGCCTGCCACGACGGCGAAGGCCTGATGCTGCGGCTCGAAGGCGGGGAGGGCTCGGTGAAGGCCGCGCGCGAGCATCTCGGTGGCGAAGAGGTGTCGGCCGCCTTCTGGGGGGCACTGCGCGAGCAGACGCTCGACTTCTTCTCGAACCCCGCACCGCTGTGGCGGATTTCGGTCGCCAACGATAGCCGTCCGCGCTTGCCGGAGGGCGCGCAACTGGTCGACTGGGGGGGCGCACAGCGCTGGCTCAAGACCGACGCCGCTGCCGCCACCTTGCGCGGTGCCGCGGCGGCTGCCGGTGGCCATGCCTGCTGCTTCACGCCGGGCGCGGCGGAGAGCCCACTGCATCCGCTGCCCGAGGTGCTGATGCGCTATCACCGCCGGCTCAAGGAGCAGCTCGATCCGCAGGGCATCTTCAACCCCGGTCGCATGTACGACGGGCTGTGATGCACGCCTCCGAACCCGCACCGAATCCGCCAGAGAACGATCCATGCAAACCAACCTGAGCGAAGCCGCACGCAAGCTGCCCGGCGCCGAGATTGCCGAGAGCGTGCTGCGCACCTGCGTGCATTGCGGTTTCTGCAATGCCACGTGCCCGACCTACCAGTTGCTGGGCGACGAGCTCGACGGCCCGCGCGGCCGCATCTACCTGATGAAGCAGATGCTGGAGGGCGGCGAAGTCTCCGCCAGCACGCGCATGCACCTCGACCGCTGCCTCACCTGCCGCAACTGCGAAACGACCTGCCCGTCGGGCGTGCAGTACCACAAGCTGCTCGACATTGGCCGCGCCGCGATCGAACAGTGGGCGCCGCGTCCGCTGGGCGAGGTCGTCCAGCGCGCTGCGCTGCGGGCCGTGGTGCCGCGTCCGACGCTGTTCAAGACACTGGTGCAGATCGGCGAGGCCGTGCGCCCGGTGCTGCCCGAGTCGCTCGCTGCCAAGCTGCCGCGTCACAAGTCACCGGCCAAGCCGCGGCCGACCAGCCAGCATGCGCGCAAGGTCCTGATGCTCGAAGGTTGCGTGCAACCCGGCTTTGCGCCCAACACCAATGCGGCCGCGGCCCGCGTGCTCGACCGCCTGGGCATCAGCGTGGTGCCGGCGCACGAGGCCGGTTGCTGTGGCGCGGTGGATTTCCACCTCAATGCCCAGGACACCGGCCTCGATCGCGCACGACGCAACATCGACGCCTGGTGGCCCGCCATCGAAGCGGGTGCCGAGGCCATCGTGCAGACGGCCAGCGGTTGCGGCGCCTTCGTCAAGGAGTATGGCTTCGTGCTGCGCGACGATCCGGCCTACGCAGCCAAGGCGGCCCGCGTGAGCGCGCTGGCGAAGGACCTCGTCGAGGTGCTGCGCGCGGAGCCGCTGGAGAAGCTCGGCATCCGTGGCGACAAGCGCCTGGCCTTCCATTGCCCATGCACGCTGCAGCACGCGCAGAAGCTCGGCGGTGCGGTCGAAGGGGTGCTCTCCCGCCTCGGGTTCGACCTCACGCCCGTCCCGGACAGCCACCTGTGCTGCGGCTCGGCCGGGACCTACTCGCTGACCCAGCCCGAACTGTCGCGCAAGCTGCGCGACAACAAGCTCGATGCGCTGGAGAGCGGCAAGCCCGAACTGATCGTGACCGCCAACATCGGCTGTCAGACCCACCTCGACGGCGCCGGACGCACGCCTGTGCGTCACTGGATCGAGATCGTCGAGGAAGCCATCGGCTGACTCCCTCTCGCCGGGCAGACGATGCCCGGCGTCCTTTATCTCAATTCCCACAACAGGAAGCCCCTCATGCAAACCAAATATGTTCTTACGAATTCAGATGTCGTGCGCATCGTTTCCGCAGCGCGCGAAGAAGCGCTGAAGAACCAATGGGCGGTCACCATCGCCGTCGTCGACGACGGCGGTCATCCGCTCGCGCTTGAGCGTCTGGACGGCTGCGCACCGATCGGCGCCTACATCGCCCCGCAGAAGGCACGCACCGCAGCCCTCGGCCGTCGCGAATCCAAGCTCTACGAGGACATGATCAACGGCGGTCGCGTGTCATTCCTGTCGGCGCCCGAGATCAGCGGCATGCTCGAAGGCGGTGTCCCCGTCATCGTCGAGGGCCAGGTGATCGGGGCGGTCGGCGTGTCGGGCGTCAAGTCCGACCAGGATGCGCAGATCGCGCGTGCGGGTATCGCCGCCCTGGCCTGACCGCCAGACGCGCGCAAAACGACTATACGGAGACGAACCCCCAATGAACCAAACAACGCTTTCACTGCTGGCCTTCCTGCCGCTGGTGCTGGCTGGCGTGCTGCTGATCGGCTTCCGCTGGCCCGCACGCTATGCGATGCCGATGGTGTATGTGATCACCGCTGCGATCGGGCTGTGGGCTTGGGACATGAGCTTCAACCGTGTCCTCGCGTCCAGCCTGCAGGGCCTGATCCTGACGGTCGGCATCCTGTGGATCATCTTCGGCGCGATCCTGCTGCTCAACACCCTGAAGCATTCGGGCGGCATTGCCGCGATCCGCCGCGGCTTTGCCAACATCAGCCCAGACCGCCGCGTGCAGGCGCTGATCGTGGCCTGGCTGTTCGGCTGCTTCATCGAGGGCGCCTCTGGTTTCGGCACGCCGGCCGCGGTGGCGGCACCGCTGCTGGTCGCTCTCGGCTTCCCGGCGCTGGCCGCGGTGGTGCTGGGCATGATGGTGCAGTCGACGCCGGTGTCGTTCGGCGCGGTGGGCACGCCCATCCTGGTTGGTGTCGGCGCCGGCCTGGACCGGAGCGGCCTGACCACCCAGCTCGCGAGCCTGGGTAGCAGCTGGGACGCCTTCTTCATGATGATCAGCGGTCGCGTGGCGATCACCCACGCCATCGTCGGCGTGCTGATGCCGCTGATCATGGTGATGGTGATGACGCGCTTCTTCGGCCGCAACAAGTCGTGGGCGGAAGGTCTTGCCGTGGCGCCGTTCGCGCTGCTGACGGCTGTCGCCTTCGGCGTGCCCTACATGCTCGCGGGTGTCTTCCTCGGCCCCGAGTTCCCGTCGATGATCGGTGCGCTGGTCGGCCTGGCCATCGTCGTGCCGGCGGCCAAGAAGGGCTTCCTGCTTCCCAAGCAGAACTGGGACTTCGCACCCGCCAGCGAGTGGCCCGCGGAATGGATGGGCAAGATCGAGATGAAGCTCGACCAGGTCGCGGGCAAGACGCCGATCTCCACGCCGATGGCCTGGGCGCCTTACCTGCTGCTGGCGGCCATCCTGGTGGCGACCCGTGTCATCCCGGAGCTGAAGAGCTTCCTGCTCGGCCTGAAGTTCGGCTGGGTCGACATCCTCGGCGAGAAGGGCGTGAGTGGCGCGATCGAGCCGCTGTATCTGCCCGGTGGCATCCTGGTCGTCGTCGTGCTGATCACCTTCTTCCTGCATCGCATGACCGGACGCGAACTGGCGAAGGCGGCGAATGAGTCCAGCCGTACGCTGCTGGGCGCCGGTTTCGTGCTGATCTTCACCATCCCGATGGTGCGGATCCTGATCAACTCGGGCGTCAATGCTTCGGGTCTGGTGTCGATGCCGGTGGCAATGGCGCAGTTCGTGGCCGACAGCGTGGGGGGCGTGTATCCCTTCTTCGCGCCATGGGTCGGTGCGCTGGGTGCGTACATCGCCGGCTCGAACACCGTGTCGAACCTGATGCTGTCGCAGTTCCAGTTCAACACCGCCGGCCTGCTGGGCGTGTCGGGCGCGATGATGGTGGCACTGCAGTCGGTCGGCGCCGCCGCCGGCAACATGATCGCCATCCACAACGTCGTTGCCGCCTCGGCCACCGTAGGCCTGCTCGGCCGCGAAGGCACGACGCTGCGCAAGACCCTCCTGCCGACGCTGTACTACGTCGTCGCGGCTGGCAGCATCGGCCTGATCGCGATGTACGTGATGGGGATCACCGACCCCATCCACGCGGCGCGCTGAGCGCTACGACAGGTGGGCGCCCGGGATCGGACGTTGTGTTTCCCGGGTGTTGCATGAGGGGGCGAAGCCCGGTATAGTTCGCCCCCGTCGAGCGCAGAACACCGCCTTCGACGAAACGGACAAAACGGCCGCAACCCGCGTCGTTGCGTGGTTTGAATGGTTCTGGAAAGCCACATCAAACCCGCCGGATTAGTCCAAATGCGGGAATAGCTCAGTTGGTAGAGCGCAACCTTGCCAAGGTTGAGGTCGCGAGTTCGAGACTCGTTTCCCGCTCCAGAATTCGAAAGCCGGACAAGATCAGCGTCTTGTCCGGCTTTTTGCTTTCGGGGTGCCAACATGGATACGAAATCCGACGCCTGGCCTGCCGGCTGCGTGCTGCCCGACTACGGGCCGGGCGGAATCTATGGCCTGGCCAGCGCGCTGCGGACCTGGCTGCATGACACCGATGCCGGGCTGGATGTGGCCAGGGTGGCGCCGGGCGAGGCGGCGACCGTCGTGCTGCTCGTCATCGACGGCCTCGGCGCACATGCCCTCGATTCCTTCGGCCGCGGCTCAGCGCTTGCCGCGGACTGGCATGTGACGCTGACTTCGGTGTTTCCGAGCACCACCGCGAGCGCGGTGACCACCCTGATGACGGGTGCCTCACCCGCGGAGCACGGGTTGAACGGCTGGTTCATTCACGACCGGCGCTTCGGAGGCGTCATCGCACCCCTGCCGCTTGAAGCACGCGGCGACGGTCCGCTGCACGCCCTGCGCCTGACGTCGCGCTTGTTTACGCAGCGCTCGATGTTCCGCGACGCGCGCCGGCCGGCCTTTATGGTGTCGCCGCAGCAGATCGCCTTTTCACCCTTTTCGCGTCACCACGCGCGCGGTGCCTGTGTCCGAGGCTACGACACGCTCGAGCGCCTACAGGACGAGATCCTCGGTGCCGTCGAAGGGGTCGGGCGGCAGGGCGGCTTCGTCCATGCGTATTACCCCCGTTTCGATGCGATCAGCCATGCCTACGGCTGCCGCTCGCCGCGCGCGATCGCGTGTTTCCATAAGATCGATGCGATGTACGCGCGCCTGTGCGAGCGCCTGCGCGGAAAGGGCGTGCGCATCCTGGTGACGGCCGACCATGGCTTCATCGACAGCGCACCGGAGCGCACGGTGGGTATCGAGCCCGAATCCGAGGTGGCACGCATGCTCGATGCGCCCCTGTTTGGCGAGCGGCGCCTCGCCTTCTGTGCGGTCCGCGAAGGCGCCCATGAGGAGTTCGAAGCCTGGGCCAGGAACGAGCTGGCAGGACGTGCCGTGGTCATGCGCGGGGAGGACTGCATCGCGTCGGGCGTGTTCGGTCCGGGACGCCGCAACACGCGTCTTGCGGAGCGCGTGGGTACGCATGTGCTGCTGATGGAGCCGGGGTGGACCATCGTCGACCAGGTCGAGGGCGAGGAGCCCTTCACGCTCATCGGCGTCCACGGCGGCTTGACGGCGGACGAGATGCGCGTGCCGCTGGTCCTGGCGACACCCTGAGCCGAGCCCCGGGACCTAGTGAACCTCGTCCTCGCCCGGCGGCAGGGGGACGATCATGATCCCTTCCTCGAGGAGTTCCTCGACATCGTCTGCCGAGGCCTGGCCCCGAATGTTGCGCGCCTCGGCTTCACCATAATGGATGCGACGCGCCTCCTCGGGCAGCCGCTCGCCGACGTCATCGGCGTCGCGTGCCATGTGTCGCAGCAACTGCAGCACGGCAGTAACGGTTTCCGGTGTCACCGTTGCTGCGGCGCCCGGCGTGGCGGGCACGGCGGGGGTGGCGGCAGCCTGTAGGCGCTCCGAGACCGGCTTGTCCTGGGCGCCTTGACGCGTCTGCACATAGGGGGCACTGGGCAGGCGGCGGACCTGCACGCTCGCGCACACCGGGCAACTCACGAGCTGGCGGGCGCACTGATCCTCAAAGGCGTGCGCAGAGGCGAACCAGCCTTCGAAACGATGTTCCTTGTTGCAGCAGAGGTCGAGGACGATCACGATGGTTTGGAAAGGGACGGACTTGCCCCGGTGGATGGCTGGGTCAGGAGTTCCGACCCGACGGACCGGAAATGGTGCCCGGTATGGAGCTCGATCACGCAAGGCCTGCGCTCGCGGATGCTGGATTCGGCTTGGGGCGTGTTGACCTCAAGCCAGCGTGCCATGCTGCTTCAAGAAAAGCAGAAGTGCGATGTGCCGATGGTGCTGGCTCATAGGTCGCGAATTCTGCCACAGCGGCGGGGCAGCATGAATCGCCCCCCCACTGGGCAAGGCGCGGCAGCGCTGCATCCAGACAGGCAGCGTGACCGATGCAGCACTATTGCATGGGAGATGAACGATAAAATGCGGTCTTTACGATAGTTCCGCACATTCGAATGACTCGGCTTCCATAAGCATCCGTGGAATCTGCACGACTTGGCTGCGCGATAGCCGGAGAACAACAGGATTGAATGCGACCTACCGCCTTGGCTTGATGGCTCCACTGACCGGTGTGGTCGAGATCTACGGACCTGAAATCGTGCATGCGGCGACGCTCGCATGCGCGGAGGTCAACGAGCAGGGTGGCGTGTTGGGGCGCGCGCTCGAGCTGCGCGTCGAAGATGATGGCAGCTTGCCCTTGACCGCCGTGCCGGCCGCAGAGCGACTGCTCGATGCCCACGGCTGCGTCGCCCTGATCGGAGACCTGCTTTCGAACTCGCGTATCGCCGTAGCCTCCCAAGTTGCCGATCGGCGCCGGGTGCCGATGCTGAACTTCTCGTTCTACGAGGGCAGCATCAATTCGCGCTACTTCTTTCATTTTGCGGCGCTACCCAACCAGCAGATCGAGCAGATGATTCCCCTCGCAGCCCGAAACTACGGGCTGAAGATGTTTTTCGCGGGCAATAACTACGAGTGGCCGCGAGGCTCGATCGATGCCGCCAAGCGTGCCTTGACCGCGCTGGAAGGCGACGTGGTTGGCGAGGCGTATCTGCCGATTGGTGCCTCCACGGACGAGATCGACGCATTGCTGACACAGGTTGGACGCTCGGGCGCGGACGTCTTCGTGCCGTACTTCGCCGGCGCCGATCAACTGGCCCTGCTTAACCGCTTTGCCGAGCGTGGCCTGAAAAAGCGCATGGCCGTGGTGATGGGGCATTACGATGAAATGATGGCCAGCCGGCTGTCACCCGAGGTGCGCGAAGGGCTGTATTCCAGCAATACCTACTTCATGTCCCTCGAGACGCCTGGCAATCGCGACTGCTTGCGGCGTCTGAGCGAACTTCCCGGCATCACGGGCATCTGGCCCAATGGCAACGGCGTCCTCACCAACTTTGGCGAGGCGGCCTATCTGTGCGTGCATGCGTTTGCCAACGCCGCCCGGGCGGCCGGTACGGTCGAGCCCGAGGCTTTGGTTGATGCGTTGGAGCAGGTCCGCGTCAGTGGTCCGCAGGGCGTCGTGACAATGGATCCGGTCACGCATCACGCCAGCGTCAATGTCTGTCTGGCGCGCTGCCAGCGAGACGGTACGTTCGAGATTGTTGAGCACTTCGGCTGCATTGCGCCGCGAATTCCGGAGCGCTATCGATCGCATGCCGACGCCCGCCACATGCAGGCTTCATCGTCCAGTCCTGCCTTGACCGCTCGACTCGCCGCCGAGATCGGAGGTGCCCACCGTCCGCTGGACAGTGCGCAGCAAATCCTGTCGGTGGCCGACATGGCGATTCTGGCGACCGATGCGGAAGGCGTCATCACCCAGGCCAATGAGAGCGCGCAGGTGATGTTCGGCTATGAGGAAGGCGAGTTGATCGGCTTGCCTGTGCATGTGCTGCTGCCCCCGCATTTCCGCCAACGCCACGCCGAGCTGGTCAAGGCCTTTGTAGAAGGCGAGACAACCGAGCGCAGGATGGGGCGGCGCAACGAGATTACCGGTTATCGCAAGGACGGCAGCTTTTTCCCGCTCGAGGCCTCGATCGCGAAATTCCACAACGGTGATGGCTGGCTGATGGTGGTCACCATGCGTGACATCACGGAGCGCAAGCGCGCCGAAGAAGCACTGACGCTGCAGGCGACACATGATCCGCTGACCGGGTTGCCGAATCGGGCACTGATCCGTGACCGCCTGACCAATGCCTTGCACCGTTCTCGCCGCAGTGGCTCGAGCGTTGCGTTGCTGTTCGTCGATCTGGATGGCTTCAAGCTGATCAACGGCACCCATGGCCACGAGGCGGGTGACGAACTGCTCAAATCGGTGGCCGCTCGCCTGATCGAACAGGTGCGGCCGGGTGACACGGTCGCGCGCCTGGCGGGCGATGAGTTCGTGGTGTTGTGCGAGCAGGTCGAACAGCCGACCAGCATGTCGGTGCTGGCCGAGCGGATCAACGACACCTTGCGCCAGCCGATCGATTTTGCCGGCAGTAGCTTGTTCGTGTCGGCCAGCATTGGCATCGCGATCGGCAGTGGCAGCACGCATTCTGCCGACGATCTGCTGCGCCACGCCGATACGGCGATGTACGCGGTCAAGGCTGGGGGGCGTGACGGCTGGCAGTTCTTCAGTGACAGTCTCGAGGAACAGGCGCGCCAGCGGCTGGAGATCAACAACGGTTTGCGTAAGGCGTTGGAGAGAGATGAACTGTCGGTTCGCTACCAACCGATCGTCGCAGCGGAGACCGGCCGGATCATCGGCGCCGAGTTGCTGCTGCGCTGGCACCCACCCGGCGGAGAGATTTCCCCGGCCACCTTCATCCCGATTGCCGAGCTGACCGGCGTCATCGTACCGATTGGAAAGTGGGTGTTTCGTGAAGCGTGCCGCGCCGAAGTGGCGTGGCGCAGCCGCTGGGGTGAGCAAGCGCCCTATGTGTCGCTGAACCTTTCGGCGCGACAGCTCAGCGATGACGGCATCGTCGACGATTTTGCCGACATGCTGCGTCAGACAGGCGCCAACCCTGCACGCTTGCTGCTGGAGATTACCGAGACATCGCTGATGGCCGATGTCGAGGCCAATCTGAAGGTGCTGCGTCATCTTGCCGATTTCGGATTGCGTGTCGCAGTGGATGACTTCGGTACGGGCTATTCCTCACTGGCGCAATTGACCCGCCTTCCCGTCGATGTGCTGAAGATTGATCGCGCATTCGTGGATGGCCTGGAGAAGAGTGACGACAGCCGCACGATCATTCGTGCGGTGATCAGTCTCGGGCGTGCGCTCGGTTTGAAGCTGGTGGCAGAGGGGGTGGAGAATCCGGAGCAGCAGCGTGAGCTGTGCGCTTACGGTTGCGACATGCTGCAGGGCTACTATTTCAATCGGCCACTCGTCGAAGCGGAATTTGCGAACTGTCTGACCAACCAGTTCTCAGACGCGATGCCCGCGTGCGCTGAACCACTCTATTTCGTGCTCTACGTCAGCCGCGCCACCCCGCATTTCAATCGCCAGGGGCTTGAGGATTTCAAACGCAAGATTCGCCGCAATAATCGCCGCGCAGGCGTGTCGGGTTGCCTGCTACACATGGACGGTGAGTTCATGCAGATGGTGGAAGGCAAGCGGGATGAACTGCAGAAACTCATCGAAGTCATCCGCACCGATCCGCAGCACCGAGACATGCGTGTCGTCATTGAAGGTCCGACACATCGCCGCATGTTCAGCGATTGGGGCATGGTGGTACGTGACTTCGAGTCAGAATTCGAGCGTTTGCCGCTGGAGTTCATGCAGAGAGGGGAGCGTCCCCTAGGCTTCACCGAGCTCGCGGATGACCCTCGATTGTGCTTCGCCTTCATCACGGCGCATGCGATGGAAAGCGGTTTCAATCTCTGATAGGTGAAGTCGGCGAGCGCGCTTCCGCATGCTGGTGACGCTTCGGGGTCGCGCGTGGCCGAATGATGGAAGATCGCGATCGACCTCGGTCCCGCGGCGACGACCCTGGAAGGCGAAACAGGCGAGGTTGCGTTGATTGCTGCGATCTATCTGATCGATCTTAGAGATAGTCGAGCAGGGGGCCCGCTGGCACGATGCCCGTCGGGTTCAGCGCCTTGATCGAGTAGTACCCAGCCTTGATATGGTCGGCTTGCACGCTGCTGGTAAAGGCCGGCAGCGCCAGCAGGCGGCGGAGATAGGCCATCACGTTCGGGTAGGCGGAGAGCGGGCGCAGGTTGCACTTGAACAACCCGTAATAGGCGAGATCGAACCGGACCAACGTTACGAAGGCGCGGATGTCCGTCTCGGTGAGGCGCTCGCCCGCCAGCCATTGGCTACCCTTGAGCCGGGCATCCATCCAGGCGAGGCAGTCGAACACCTGTCGAACCGCTTCGTCATAGGCTGCCTGCGTGGTCGCGAACCCGGCCTGATACACGCCATTGTTGAAGTCTGCGTAGAGACGGGCGTTGGTGGCGTCGATCGCATCGATCAGCGCGGCTGGGCGCAGGTCAACGTCGTTTCGCGCCAGGGCGTCGAAATCGCGGTTCAGGATCTGCAGGATGTCGGCCGACTCGTTGTTGACGATGGTGTTGCGCGATCGGTCCCACAGCACGGGCACGGTTGCGCGTCCGGTGTAGGTCGGGTCTGCACGGCTATACAGCTCGTGCATGTGGCTCGCGCCGTTGATGTCGTCGCGGTCGGTGCCGAGTTCGCCGCTGAAAGCCCAGCCCTGGTCGGTGAGGCGCGGATCCACCACGCGGACGTCGATCGCGTGCTCCAGCCCCTTGAGCCGCAGCGCGATGAGGGTGCGACAGGCCCACGGGCAGATGTAGGCGACGTACAGCACGTAGCGCCCGGCCTCCGGTGTGAAGCCTTCAGGGCTCTCCACGCCGATGCGATGCCGAAAGCCGGAGGTCTGGCGGATAAATCGCCCCTCGTCGTCGCTCGCCTGCACCGGCTGCCACTTTTCCACCCACTGTCCGTTGATCAACATGCGCCCTTGCTCCTTTCTTCGATTGGTCCTTGCGTGGATGACAAGGTATTGCCTTGTGAGATGGAGATAAACCCCCGTTTGGAGCATTGACTGTTTCCCTGATCGCAACAAAAGCGGTCTCCTGCTGGGCTCACCAACCCGGCGGTGGCGCGGCAAAACGCTCGGCGAGAAAGTCGACCAGCGCGCGCACCTTCGGCGGAACGAACTTACGCGTCGGATATAGCGCATAGATGCCGAGCGCGACGGATCGACACGCGGGCATCAGCTCTACGAGCGCGCCGGCCGCCAGATCGTCGGCGACCAGGAACCCCGGTTGCAGGATCACCCCCTGACCGGCGAGCGCCATCGCGCGGCAGGTGTCGCCGCTGTTGGTGTGTACGGCGGGCCGCGTGCGCACGCTCACGCGCCCGTCCGGCCCGTCGAACTGCCACTCGTCACCGCCGGACCAGTAGCTGTAGGCGATGACCGTGTGACTGGCGAGGTCTGCGGGGACGTGCGGCGTGCCATGGGCCGCCAGATAAGCGGGGGCGGCGCACAGCACGATGCGTGTGCGGGCGAGTTGCCGGCAGACGAGGGTGGAACTGGGCAGGGCGGCGATGCGGATCGCCACATCGAAGCCTTCCTCGACGAGGTCGACGGTGCGGTCCGACAGCGTCACTTCGAGCCGCACCTGCGGGTGCAGGTCGCGGAACGGGCCCCACAGGGGCGCGAGGTGCCGAATGCCGAAGGTGACCGGCGCGTTGATGCGTAAGAGCCCGCGTGCCGCGCCACTGCGCGAATGCAGCTCGGCTTCGGCTTCTTCGAGCCCGGCGAGCAATTCCCGGCTGCGAGCGTAGAAGCGCTCCCCATCCTCGGTCAGGGACAGGCGCCGGGTCGTGCGGTGAAGGAGGCGCACGCCGAGCCGCGTCTCCAGTTCGCCCACATAGCGCGAGGTGGCCGCCTTGGACAAGCCGAGCGCTTCGGCCGCGCCGACGAAGCTGCCGGCATCGACGACCGCGCAGAAGGTCTGCATCTCGACAAATCGGTCCATTGTCTCTCCTGCCGGAACAGTCTCTCACTTGGATGACGGTTTATCTCACTCCGGGGGCGCCGTAAAGTGCCCCCATGATCATGCGCCGGCTTGCATCGCCGGGCCCGCCGGGCCCCGAGCGACACCCGGCAGTCAGCCCAAGCAATCGCCGCCCAGTTGGAGGACCCTGATGCAAACGCTGCCCACTCTGTTTGTCTCGCACGGCGCGCCGACCTTCGCACTCGACCCCGGCCTCGCCGGTGCAAATCTTGCGGCGCTCGGCCGTCGGCTTCCTCGTCCACAGGCTGTGCTAGTGATGTCTCCGCACTGGATGACCCGCCAGCCGCAGGCCACGCTGTCGCTTCGGCCTGAAACCATCCACGACTTCGGCGGCTTCGACCCTGCCCTCTACACGCTGCAGTACCCGGCCGAGGGCGCCCATCTTGCCGCGCGGCGTGCGCTCGAGCTGCTGCAGGCGGCCGGTCTGGCCGCCGCTCCGAATGCCGATCGCGGCCTCGACCATGGTGCCTGGGTGCCCTTGTTGCACCTGTATCCCCAGGCCGACATCCCGGTGTTTCAGGTGTCGCTGCCGATGTGGCTTGATGCCGATGGTGCCTACGATTACGGGCGCGCGCTCGCGCCGCTGGCTGACGAAGGCGTGCTGATCGTGGGCTCGGGCAGCCTGACCCATAACCTGTACGAGTTCCGCCTCGGTGATCCACGCGCTGAAAGCTATGCGGCGGAGTTCGCACACTGGGTGCGCGACGCAGTGCTGGCGGGCGATCACTCTCGTCTGCGCCAGGCGCTCGCGATCGCACCGCATGCCCGCCGCGCG
Source organism: Thauera humireducens (assembly GCF_001051995.2). Taxonomy (NCBI): domain Bacteria; kingdom Pseudomonadati; phylum Pseudomonadota; class Betaproteobacteria; order Rhodocyclales; family Zoogloeaceae; genus Thauera; species Thauera humireducens. The sequence continues at coordinate 926,196 of NZ_CP014646.1, forward strand.
CATCCCACTGCCGAGCATTACCTGCCATTGCTGGTGGCCGCTGGCGCAGCCGCCCAAGCCGTGCCCGCGAGTGTCATCGAAGGTGGCATCGTGCATGGTGTGCTGTCGATGGATTCCTTCCTGTTCGGTGCCGAGTTCCCCGCGCGACTGGGTGCCGACGCGAACGACGCACTGCCCAACTGAGACCCGACCATGTCCGATCAAGATCTCATCGTTCAACACGTGCCCGTCCCTGCGAGCCGTTCGATTCTGTTGTTCCATGGCGTGGGTTCGCGCCCCGAGGATCTGGTGCCGCTTGCCCACCTCCTCGCCGAGGCCCACCCGGACGCCTGGGTGGTCAGCGTGCGCTCACCCGAGTCCAGTGACCTGGGCAGCGGCTGGCAGTGGTTCTCGGTGCGCGGGGTGACGGAGGAAAACCGCCCGGCGCGTGTTGCCGAGGCCATGCCGTCGTTCGTGCGCTGTGTGCGCGACTGGCAGGCGAGAGCAGGGGTGGATGCCGCTGCCACCACGCTGATCGGCTTCTCGCAGGGGGCGATCATGGCGCTGGAATCGACCCAGCTGCCTGAAACCCTGGCTGCCCGCGTCATCTCGCTCGCCGGCCGCTTTGCCTCGGCACCGCGCGTGGCGCCGGCGCAAACGCAGGTGCATCTGCTGCACGGTGAGCGGGATCAGGTGATCGATCCGCGCTACAGTCTGATGGCGGCCGAAACGTTGCGGGCGCTCGGCGGGGGCGTCTCCGTCGAACTGCTCCCGAACCTGGGGCATGGCGTGGATGCGCGTGTTGCCAGTCGCGTGAAGGCTTTGGCCGGTTGAGTGGTCTGCCTGGGTGGAGGCTCTGGCCGGTAGAGTTCGAGCAGCGGTGTTGTTCGAAGAACGGGACCGTACGGAAAACCGGGGACGATTCGATGATCGTCTGGTACCCGAATGGGCCCGCTTCAGAACGCTTGCCATGTCCCCTGCTCCGATCACGAGGAGGCCGGTGTAGCGACCTCTGATCGATTGCAGAAAAAATGCAGCAAAAAGGTCGATCAAACCGGGCCAAAGCCCGATGGCGCCGTGCAAGTCGTTGTTTTTTTAATGGTACCCGGGACGGGACTCGAACCCGTAAGGCTTGCGCCGGCGGATTTTAAGTCAATATCGAACACAATCGAACGCATAGTAGCACGCTATAGCTCAATGTTTATGCGGGTTGTGGTTGTGGTGGCGCTTGCATCGTGGTGTTGTTTTTGGTTGCTGCGCGGCTTGTTGTGCGCACCAACTACGCACCAGCTACGCACCAACAGGCGCGCATTGCTACAATGCGCGCCCTGCCTGGGTGGCGAAATTGGTAAACGCAGTGGACTTAAAATCCACCGCCTACGGCTTACGGGTTCGAGTCCCGTCCCAGGCACCACGCATCTAGCCTCTATCTGGTCGTAGACCAGACCGATACCCAAAATCTGGGGTTCCCGGAATTCCCGTAGGCTCCGTCGTGCATGCGGAACTGGAAACTCTGCAGATCTGCAGAGTCCCCCGCGCACCCGATGGCCTCTGCAGATCTGCAGAGCCCCCCGCGCACCCGATGGCGCTGCAGAACCCACCGTGCATCACTTCTGCAGGCAGCAGGAGTTCCTGCTTTGAACTACCGGAATTCCGGGATTTCACGCCAGCCCAGGGCGGCGGCGGCCTTGAGCGCGGTGTCGTGGTGCCCGAGCATGTGCGCGGCCAACTTTGCGGCGGCGGCATCCGGGAAGCGTGCCGTCCAGAATGTGCGGGTGGTGTCTGCTGCTGCCAACCTCGCAGCAGCGTTGAGGCGCTTCTGAGTCGTGCCGTGCGGCAGTCGGTCGTGCGCTTGGTTGCATCGGGCACACAGGCCAATCAGAACCCCGACGCCGCGAATATCGCCAGGGTGCAGCGCTGCGAGCGGTGCCGGCATGCGGCAGCAGGCGCAGCGGCGCAGCGGCGCATCAGAGGTCACACGCTTTGCGCAAAGCGCCGATATGCGGAGTTCATTCTTTCCGTCCTCACCGTGTTGAAGTCGAGCGAGGGGTTGAGGTCGGCGAGTCGCGACACAAGGATATCCACGCCTGCACCGTAGACCCGCCAGGCTAAGCCGAAAGGCTCAATCAACAGGCCACGGCGGGCGGCTTCTGCGCGCACGAAGATTTCGCGGGGGTTGGTCGTCATGGCAAGAGTCACTCAGAGGGGCGGCCGGGTCAGTTCCGCCAGGAGGAGGCGCCCGGCCCTTGCGGTGTCGGGAACCCGGCCATTGATCTGTCAGGCACGGCCACGAGGGCGCGCGGAACTCGATGGGTGGTGGGGTTTTACGGTCGAGCCAGTAAAACCGAGCCCGTAGTTGGCGGCGGCGCCGGCGGGCTGCGCGGCCGTAACAGCGCCTCTTGCCAACAGCTCGCCGGCCTCGGTCAGTGCAGCCAAGGCGACAGCAAAGGAGTTCGGCTTCTCCGAGCCGGCCTCGGCTCTCGCCAGAATGCGGCGGCCCATCGTCACGAGATTGGCGGTGCCGCGCGCTCGAGTGCCGCTGTTCGCGTAGGCTGCAACGGCGGTCGCGCCTGGTGCCTTCGCGATCTCCGCGCGGGCTTCGCGTGTGGCCTCTTTCGCGCGATCCAGCGCTTTGCGGAAGGGCTCGGCCAACTCTTGCTGCAGCGGGGGGGCGGCTTCGGCTTCGTCGATAGCGTCGGTAAGGAAGGCGAGCAGCGCATGCGGGGCCAGAACAGCGAGGGCGGGGGCGGTCATTCGAGGACTCCGGCGAGCTTGGCGGCATCGAACGGGATGCCAAGCACCGCCGCGGGGGTGACGCCTGGTCGGCGGGCTGCGCCGGTCTCGGTCACGATGAATTCCTCCTGCATCTCGAGCATGTAGCGGCGGCGCTCCAGCTCGTCGAGTTTCGCGGCACGTTCGGCGGCGGGCAAGGTCGGCGGGTTGCCGGCATCGGCGCGGATCGCGGACACGCGTTGTTCGATTTCGGTCAGCAGGGCATCGCCAAGGCTGTAGGCAAGCCACGGCATCGCATCGCCGGTAAAGGTCTCCATCGTCCACGGCCTGGTTGCAACAGCGATGTTGCGGGCCGTGATGTCGAGGGTGGCGGCGAAGCGGGCGCGGGCGGCCTCGAGCTGCTGACGGACGCCAGCAAGGGCGGCGTCCATCGGCAGCGCGCAGCGGCGCACGGCCATGATTTCGTCAGTAAGCGCGCTGATCTCGTTGCGCACGGCTTGAAGGGTCTGATGCTGGGTCATGTCGCCACGCCTCACAAGTCGAATTTTCGGGAAAGGTCTTTTGCGGCGGAGAACAGCCGCATCAGCGGGGCATGCTGCGCGGTTACGTCGTCGCGCTGCTTCAGCAGTGCATCCATCCGCGCTTGGCAGCGCGCAACGTCGGCTTCAGCGCGGGCAACGATGTCGATTTCGGGCGCGTGCAGGCTCTGCGTGCGCCGTTGGGTTTCAACGAAAAGCCTTCGCCGCGCAAGAATGCGTTTCGCATGGTCGATGTTGGTGGCCTCGTTTTGGATGCGGTCGCCAAGCATCGCAAGGTGCTGATGCGCGGCAGTGCCGGCGGCGATGATCACAAGGGCCTTGGCTGACGCAGCGGGGCGCCAGTCTTCATTCGGTGTGGTCATGCTTCGAATCTCCTTTTGAAATGCAGCTCAAAGTCTGAGCCTGCGGTTATCCGCGTCGTCCGCGTTGGCTTGCCGCGCGGGAGAAGAGCTTGACGATTGCCTCCTCCATGCGCGTGTCGGTATATACGGGCACCTGCGAACCATCAGGCAGCACGAGCGGGCGGCCGGTGAGCGGCGGCAGCGTTGCTGGTGCCGACGTATCCACGCTGGGGATCGATGCGCGCTGCGCCATCGACGAGGCGCCGATCTCGCCCCCAAAGGCGAAGCGGGGCATCAGGCCTTGGTTGATCAACTGCATGTTGGCTGCACCCCACTTGCGGACAGCGGGGCGCTGAATAACCCACTCGCCGGGGGTCCCCCAGTAGGCCACGTGGTCGCTGCGGTCCCCGCGCTCGCTGCCAGGCAGCGGGCCGCCATAGGCTCGCGCGGGTGCGTCTTTAAGCAGGCGGCCAGTTGCAGCGTCTTCCGACGCGGCGTCGACTACGACGAGAGGAACCACGATAGGGTTGGCGGCCAGCTTCGCCTCGAGCGCGGCGCGCAGTTGCTCCGCGCTGGCCTCGGCGCCAGCCTGATCGAAGCCAACCTCGAGCATCTTCAGCCACTCGGCCTTCGCCACCGTTTCGGTGATCAACTGCTGAATCTGCTCTGCCCGTGCGCGTTCCTGCTCGACGGCGGCTGCGGCTTCGGTTTCGAGTCCGGCTGCAGCCTCGTCCTGCACCTGGGCAATCTGGCGCGCCAGGTATTGCAGTACGTAGGCGCTTTCCTGCCCGGACTGGTCGAGCTGCTGCACGATCTGCTTGGCGCGCTCGGCCTGCTTGATTGCGCCTTCCAGATCTCCCTGCCCAGCCAGCCCCCGCGCCTTGGTGATCGCGTTCTGCGCATCGACGCTGCTGCGATCCTTGCTGTCGCCGCCCTGGCCAAGCCCGTCGATGAACTCCTTGTTCGTCTGTGCGAGACTGGCGCGGCGCTTCTCTGCAGCCTCGCGTGCCCTGATTGCCGCGTCGATGCTCTTGGTCGCTTCGCGGTACGCTTTGACCTGCGTGTCGAGCTGCGCGCGCAGGCGGGCGGTTTCTTCTTTCTTGACCTCGGCAAGCCGCTCAGCAAAAGCACGCTCCTGCGTCAGCCGCTCAGATTGTGCGTCCTCAATCTTCTCGGTTGCCTCGGCGATTGCCTCCGCATCCTCGGCCAGTTGCTCGGCCAGCATGCCGGTGCCCTCGGCAGCCGTTTCGGCCGCCTCGCCGGTGCTCATGAAAGCCGGCACCAACAGGGCCGCAGCCGACAGCACAAGCCCGATCGGGCCGCCAAGGAAGCCAAGCGCGCGGCTCAACAGGCCGACGCTGCCGGCGGCACGTGCCATCGCGCCCGCTGCTGCAGTCGCCGTGGCGGCCGTTGTCACCAGTTCCTTTCTGGCCACGCTCGCGACGCCGCCAATCGCCATCGCAACCCGCAAAGACTGCCAAGCTGCAACGTAGCTCTTGAGGGCAAACAGGACGACAGGCGCACCAACAGCCACCGAGCCCAGCGCCGCCACTGCCGTCTGAACCGAGTCAGGAAGGTCGTTGAAGGCGTTGATGACGCCCGTCAGGCCTTCAAGCAGTGGCGTCATCGCGGTGACAGCAAGACCAATGGCGAGTTGAGTGTCCTCAAGCGCCGCATTGAACTCGTTGATCGCTTGCTGCGGTGTGTCCGCCATCGTCGTGAAGGCTTGCTCAGTACTGCCAGCCCTGTTCGCCATCTGGTCGAGAATGTCCGCGAACTGGACGGATTGCGAACCGGTAAGCGCCAGCGCGCCGTTGATCGCCTCCGTACTGCCAAGCAGGATCGCCAGCTTGTCGGCGCTGCCTCCGGTCGCTTGCGTGACCTGTTCGAGGAATCCGGCGAAACCCTGCGACTTGATCGCGGCCAGGCTGAAGTTGAGTCCGAGCTTATCGGCCAGCGTGGCGGCTTCCTTGCTGGGCTTGATCACCGCCGTGAGGATGGCGCGAAGCTGGGTGATCGCTTCCGACGTCTTCGCACCGCCCAACGTGAGCGCCGCGACTCCCGCAAGCAAGTCCTGAAGGCTGGTGCCGGTTTGCGCCGCAAGCGGTGCAACCTGCCCGATCCCTGCAGCTAGCTCGTCGATACTTGACTTGCCAGCCAGAGAGGAAATGAAGAACGTATCGGCAACGTCGGTTGCCGATCCTGCTGCAGCGCCATAGGCGTTCAGCGTGCTCGTGAGCCCGTCGGCAGCAACCGCCACACTCGTGAGGCCGCCAACGGCAAGCTTGTTCGCGACTGCGAGCGTCTCGACAGCGCGGCCCGTGTCCGTGATTCCGGCCGACACAATGTCGTATAGGGCCTCTGCGTTCCGAGTTACCCCCGTACCGAACTCCCGATTCAGCTCGCGGACCTGATTCGCGAGCGCCGGTACGTCGCCAGGGTTGTCGACGTTGGTGCGGATCTTCGCCATCGCAGTCGAGAAATCCGCCGCCAGCCTGGTCGCCGGTCCAAACGTCCCGGATAGCCCTTTGAGCGCAACGGTGCCGGCGGCGAAGTTCGCTGCGGCGCTGGCAAACGCCTCGCTCGAAGAGTCGGTCCTCTCGGCAAGCTCCGCCACGTTCGCGCCGGCCTGCTGCGCTTCCTGCCCCATCTCGCCGAGCACCTGCGTGGCGATCTGCCCGCGTTGCTCGAGCTGCACAAGCTCCTCGCGCAGGCGGCGCTCTGATTCGGCCAGGCTCTTGGTGTCGACGCCAGCGGCCTTGAGATCGCCGCGCATCTTCTGCAGGGCTTGCTGCTTGGCCTGCAGGGCAGACTGCGCCTGTGTGACCTCCTTGCGGGCGCGCGCAAACTCGGCGGTCAGGCCTCGGCTTGGCGTTGCAGTGGCGGCATACTCGCGCCCCAGCGCTTGGGCCCGCTGCTGCGCCTTCTCGAGCGCGACAGCCGCCTCGGCGGTTTCTTTCTTCAGCCCGGCAAAGGCCTCGACGAGCCCCTGCGTGGACTCGATCTTGCGCATCTCCTCGGCAAGCGCGCGGAACTGCGGCGCAAGCTCGCCGCCCGATTCTGCCAGGCGGTCGATCTCATCGGCGAGCGAGCGCACACCGCCGTCGCCGGAGGTCTCGGTGTTGATGCGCAGGGTGACGTCCTGGGCGGCCTTCATTTGTTCGCACCTTCATTGCGCATGAACGCGTCAACCTCTGACGCTTTGAAAAACCGGATGCCGCGCGGGCCGATCCGGATCAGCGTCAACGGCACCTCTCGTGCCTCTGCGGCTGCGGCCAAGGTTTCCGGGTGAAGGCCCAAGCGTGCTGCCACAGTCTTGAGGCGCCAGAGGCCGGGGGTCGATTGGGTCGGGGCGTCGTCGTCGGAGGTCATGGGGCATCTCAGGTTGAATGTGGTCAGCCTGCCAATCAATCGGAGTTGCAGCCTGTGGGCGTTTTTCCGGGCGGGTGGTGCGGTAATGATCGGGTGCGCTCGATTGCGGCGCCTGTGGACGGATGTCTAGCGGTGATGATCGGCAATACGCCGTATCCGCGCCTGTACACGGATGTCCCGATGCGTTTGCGCGGTCGCGGGTGGCCCCACCGGCGCCGGATACAGACGCGGGCAGCGCCCTGGTCAACTGCCGTTGATGCCAGGGGCGGGGCTGGCCTTCCCCTCGAGGCTATCTGCGGAGGCGGGGTCGTCGTCGAATGACTCGGCCATTTCGTCAGCGGTGAACCGATGAAAGAGCCGGCAGGACAAGCGCTCGAGGTCGTCGGGGAGGTTGCCGGCGTGAGCCGAGAGTGCCAGGGCTGGCCACTGGTCAGCGATGCCGGCCAAGAGATCCTGCAAGCGGGACTCGACCTCGTCGACGTGCATGCGCAACTGCACTGCCTGCGCCAGGTCAGCGGCAAGGCGGTCGCGCTCGGCGGTCATGGCTTTCAGCCCTTGCCGCAGCTCGCGTACCTGCTCGCGCAGCTCGGGCACGTCCCGCGCCAGGTCCTTGAACACGCGCGCCCGAAGGCGGGCCGGGTCCGTGCGCTCGAATACCTGCCGGGATGCCACGACGGGATCAAGCAGGCCGTCTGGTCCAAGGCTGATGACGCCGCGGCGAATCCAATCGGACACCGATTGCTTGCTCACCTCGCACATCCGGGCGAACTGCGCGGGACGAACGCGCATCGCCAGTAAGTCCTGAAGACAGAAAGGAAGCAGCGGCGTGGAACTTGACGGCGGTTCGTTTTCCGCCTTGTCGGCTTGGCCTTCGGGGTCGTGCGTCATGTTGTCAGTCAGTTGGTCATGGTTCAGTTGTTCATGGGGGTGCTACCTACCCACAAAACGTGGCTCTCCGTCCCCTTGTGCAGTCGTGCCCACTGGGGCCCCCGGCATTGCAGCGGGGCGGGTGTTGCGGGTGTTTTCAATAGGGGGGGTGGGTCCATGTGTGTGTGTGCGTGCGCGGGCGGGTGGCGCGTACGTGATGGCCTTTCGGCTTTCTCCTATAAACGACCGGGGGGGTAAAAACACCCGCAACACCCGCACTCACGCCCCGAGTTCCTTTTTCAACGAGAGGCCCTTGATGGTCCGCACACCATCCCGGCTGTCGTAGATGGTCACGCCCAAACGCCCGCCACCATCGGCGACGGCTTCGTAAAAGCCGGTGCGGCCCAATGGCTTAACGCCCTCGGTGCTGGCCCACTTGCGGTAGCACTCGAACACCAGCGCGGCGCCTTGCTCGAGCTCGCCACCTGTGGCGCAGTACTCGGTATCCATCAGGAACTGCAACGCGCTATTGTTCGCGCTGCGCCAAGTCTCGATCAGGCGCGAATGCTGCGGCGTCTCAGGCAGGCTACCGCGCTGCGCCAGCTTCCCGGCGCCATCGAGCAGCCAGCCCAATACCGCGCCAGCCTCTTCGGCGTTGATGCGCTCGGCAAGGCCTGTTATCTCGCTGCCAACCGGAATCGGATTGTTGAACTCCACGATGCGCCATCGCCGGAAGAAGGCGTCCGACTTGTCGCGCGTGGGCGGCAGCCGGTTGCAGTTGAAGATGTGCGCGGCCTCGCACACGAATGAAAATGGGCGGTGTGTCGGGTGCCGGCCTTCCACCACGTCGCCACCCGTCACGGCCTTGAAAGGTCCGCCAGGGATCGGCGTGTGTGGGTCGAGTTCGCCCACGATGTTCAGGGTCTTGCCGGCAAGGGCGGCCACGTAATACTCACTGGCCCAGTTCTGCGGACTGGTCGCGCCGATCACGTCGAGCGGAAAGAGCGCGCGGAAGATTTCAAGGATGGTGCTCTTGCCGGTCGAGGTCTTGCCGTAAAGCAGCAGGGCGATACGGTGGCGCCACAGTTGGCGTGTGAGGGCGGCCCCGAGTCCCATTTGCAGCAGTTCGCGCTGTCCATCACCGTCGGCGCCAGGTCCGAAGGCGTTGCCCAGGATGCCGAAGAAAAGCGGGGCCTCTGCCTCGAACTCTGGTGCCTGCATAACCTGCATGCGCTGGCGATGCTCGGGGGTGATCGGCTCACTTCTGATCTCGCCGGTTGCAGTCACGCGCCAGAATTGCCCATCCGCGGCGATGCCGGCCGGGGCGCCTGAGAAAAACTCCGGGTCCTCGCACAACTGACAGAGGTGCCCGACGATCTGCCGGTAATCGGTCGCGCGCCGGCACAGCTTCTGCGTGCCGTAACGGCTCGCCACATGCACCTCGATGTGTTCCTTCGGCCAGGGCTTCCAGAGTTGGTCGGCAGGGTCGATACGGTAGGCGGTGCCCTGGTAGTGAATCGGTGGCCGCCCAGTCTCGTCGGTCGTTGTCTTGATGACGTGCGCGGCGATCTGGTGTTGCGTGGCGTCATCGGAAAGCACATCCGCCTTACGAATGAACTCGTGCACGGCGGCCGTCATGCGGGCATCTCCGGCACAACGCGCAACCGTTCGCGGCCCGCGCCAGGGCGTGGCGGGTGAACGATCAGATCCACACACAAGGCGCCGTAGTCGATCAACGTTTGCGCCAACTTCAGCAGGTGTTCGGGGTTGGCGGCGGCGCTGTGTGCGACATAGACGCGCCGGCCGGCGGCCAATTCGAGCCGCAAGCGTGCGGGGTCATCCTCGGGTTGAACGATGATCTTCGGCGCTGGCAAGGTCTCTGCGATAGGCCAACCGATCGCCACATTCAACGCCTGGTCAAGTGCGGGCGGATCTTCGGCAAGCGCGCGACCGTTGGCGGGGTAGCGGCGGGGGTGTTTGCCGAGCGATCGCCGCGGCAGGGTCATGGACGTTGCGGGAGGGCGGGTGGCAGCTTCGCGCTCGTCATCAATGGCTTCGGCGCATGACTGGCAGAACGTCGCGCAGATCGATGCATTGCTTCCCAAGTCTGCCAAGCGCTTGAGCATGCCGACATTCTCGGGGGTAACGTCACACCCACACCGCCAGCACTCCGTCACGCCCGTTGGCATGAAAACAACCGGGTCGACGGGGTCAAACATCTTGTGCAGGTGCATCAACAGGTTGATAAAATCGTTGGCATCAGTGATGTGGGGTGCGCTCTCGAAAGGGACCGCACCCTTTTCTTTTTCGATGGTCATGGTCTGCGGCTCCCGTTATGCCGCGTGTGCGTCGTTGCCGGCGCGAGCGGCCAGCCATTGTTCATAACGGGTTTTGCTGATCAGCAGCTTCTTGCCAACCCGAACGCAGGCCGGCGCGAGGCCGTTCTTTGCACGGTCACGCAGCTGCCAACGCAGGGTGAAGACACTCAGGATGCGGGGGTACTTGTTCGCCAATTCTTCGACCGTGTGCAGGTCGTCGAGGGGCAGCGCGGCGGGTGTTGTCTCTTTCATGGCGGTCACCTTTGTTGGTTGGTGCGCCTATGCTCCTGCCTTGTGTTGCTGTGGCGTTAGGATCAAATCGGGCGATTATTTCCGTGGCATCGGAACAAGCTTATTTCCAGTTCTCGCTCGAAAGACCTCGCGCGCCTCCCGAGCAGAAAGCACTACCTCGAACACATCCCACTCATCCATGGCGGACAACAGATCGCGCGGGAAGAACTCGTAAAGCCATGCGAAATTGTTGTCGTAGAGGTTGCGGACGGTCTTTTCGTCCACGTCGGTGCCAGTTGCGGAAAGGTCCGCTGCAACTTGAGCGCAGGCGATGGTGTGCGCAGTCCCAAGTTTGAACAGCGCGTGATACCGGAAAAACACATCTTCCCAATCGAGCCGCTCGGGGCGCCCCTTCGGGGATTTGATGCGCAGGGCTGCGGCTGGATCCACTCCATCACCGATGGCAATGAAAGCATTCCCCAGCCAGCGACGGATATTCGGGGGAATCGGCTTGTCGGCGGCGAGCAAGACGCCCACAAGGCGTAGCAGCTTTCTGGCGCTCGGTTCGTCCACCTTGCCAGCGAGAACCGCGTTCGAGAAATGAAATGCGGGATCCTCCTCGAAGGAATCCAGCAGCGCGCTTTTCTTGTTGTCGCTCATTCGCCCACCCCTGCGGCGAGCCCTGGTGATAGGTGCCGCGCCAGCGGGGCAGGGTGTCCCCGTTTTCGGTTGGCCGACCTAGGCGCGGCGTGATCAGTTAATCGTTGCGTGTGTTCTCCCCCGCGCCTTGCCTGCCTTGGGCGTAGTCGAGCGCGGCCGCGATGCAATTGAGGATGAATTGCTCGCCTGCGCTCTCTCCCGGAGTGAGCGGGTCGATGTCGCACTCTGGCGTACGGGTGATTTCGGTCATGCTGCACCCCCTTCCTGGTGGCGGGGGTGGGCATCCAGGACGCCGCAGGCGTAGTTTTCAAACATGCGGCACAAGTCCAGAGCGATGTCGGGATCGTGATTGATGACGTGCTGCAGCGCAGAAAAGGCGCTGGCCATCCGGTTTGCCTCTGCGCGCAGGTCGTCGTACTTTTCCTGAAGGGTATAGGTGGTCATGCTGCACCCCCTTGGCGCTGATCACGACATTGCTCGAATACGGCCGGGGTTTTACCAAATTTCGAGTAAAACCCCAGTGAAGGATGGTAATTACTTTTTTGATTTCTCAGCTCTGAGCGATCAAAAGCCGAAGGGCCGAAGATTCGGCGCAGTGCTTGGTAGCGGGTAAACTGGCTGATAGCCATGATGCAATCTCCTTTATTGCGTTGTGGTCAGGGGGCTTCCAGGCGTTGCCGCGCCTGGTTGCTCCCGCTTGCCTGAGTCCGTCAGGCGGCGGTGTTCTTCTTGCCCACGTTGCCAAGCGCCTTTTCGGCCAGCTCGAGCACGTCATCGGCCGCCAGGTGCTCGTACCGCTTCAGCATGGCAAGCGTCTTGTGTCCGCTGATCATGGCGGCCTGGGCCAAGTTGGCGCCGTTACGGATAACCTTCGTCACCCCGGTGTGCCTCGTGGTGTGAATGACGACGCGGTGCAGCGGGTCTTTGCTGTCATCCAGACCGGCGCGGGCGCGCACTGTCTGCCACGTGGTGTCCACGTTCTTCGGGCGCTCCGGGCGCTTGGGGTCATAGAAAACGAAGTCGCTGCCCAGCGGACGCACCTTGGCGAATGCGGCCAATTCGGCGCGCACTTCTGCCACCAGCGGCAATGCACGCGGGCTGCCGTTCTTCGTCTTGCCCAGGATCGCGAACCCTCGCGCCAGGTCGACGTCGCGCCATTGCAGGTTCAGCAGTTCAGATTTTCTGGCGGCGGTGGTGAGGAGCATCAGCACGAAAAGGTGCATGCCTTCCCACGTCGCGTCCTTCGCAGCTTCCAGCAGGCGGGTTTCTTCGTCAGGCGTAAGGATGCGCTGCCGTCCGGGGCCTTCTTTCAGGCGCTTGACCTTGCCGCCCTTCATGGGGTGGCTGTCGATTACGCCATGTTGTAGCGCGAAGCTCAGGACGGCCGACAGAGCGGCCTGATATCGGTTGATCGTTGCGGGGGTGAGTGGCTTGTCTGTCGGCTTGCTGCCAGCGGCGCCACGTCGGTGTGCGCGCCTGGTGCGCAGAGTCAGCACGCATCCGTTGATGTCGCCGTGGGTCAGCTCGGCAATCGGCCGGTCGCCCAGCTGGTCGCGCCAGAACTCGAGGTGCGCGGGCGATGCGTACTTGCATACGCCGGCATGCACGAAGTCCTCGATCAGGTCTGCGAGTGTCTTGCCACGTGGGCGTGCGGTGCGCTCGAGCGCGGCATCGGTTTCATTGTTGCGCAGCCAGTCCTGCGCCTCGCGCTTCGTCGCGAAAACCTTTGATCTGCTGGCGAACCCAGCGCGGCGGATGTGCGCACGGTAGTCGGTGACGGTCTTGCCGGTCGCCTTGTCCGTCCGCTTCCTTTCGACAATGGAACCCATTTTCCCTGCCTCCTCTGATCAACTACGCACCGCACTACGCACGGCGCGCTAAGTTGTTGAGGATTATAGGGTGTCAAAAGTTTTTAAGTCCGCTATGGTTACCAATTTCATCACCCGGGCAGGGTGTGCGCTACAGCGCCATGGGGGTGATCACAGGCGCGGCAGGCAGCACCGCCGATCGCCGCACTGGCGATCGGGCAAAGGAGGTTCAGCGCGGCTGCTCAGGCAGCACGATGTTGACCTCGAGCACCTCGTAGTTGTCCTGTTTCTCGAGCTGGACCTTGATGTCTTCCGGATTCACCGCGACGTACTTCGAGATCACCTCGATCAGCTCACGCTGAAGGGCAGGCAGGAAGTCGGCGGTTGGTGTGCCGCCCGCGCGTTCGTGGGCGATCAGCAGCGACAGGCGGTTCTTGGCGATCTCCGCGGTCTTCTTCTTCTCGCCGAACAGTTTGGAAAGGAAGGACATTTCACTTCCCTCCGAACAGGCGCTTGATCAGCCCCGGCTTCTCGTAGGAAACGAAACGCAGCGGGCGCTCCTCGCCGAGGAAGCGCGACACCACGTCGCCGTAGGCTTCGGCCACGTCCGTGCCCTTGAGGTGGATCGCGGGCGTTCCCTGGTTGGAGGCATGCAGCACGGATTCCGACTCGGGGATCACGCCGATCAGCGGCACGCGCAGCAACTCCTGCACGTCCTTGTAGGACAACATCTCGCCGTCCTCGACGCGCTTGGGCGAATAGCGGGTGATCAGCAGGTGTTCCTTGACCGGCTCGCCGCCTTCGCGCGCGCGCTTCGACTTGCTCTGCAGGATGCCGAGGATGCGGTCGGAGTCACGCACCGAGGATACTTCGGGATTGGTCGCCACGATGGCCTCGTCGGCGAAGGTCAGCGCCATCACGGCGCCACGCTCGATGCCTGCGGGCGAGTCGCACACCACGTAGTCGAAGCCCATGTGCTGCAGTTCTTCGAGCACTTTCTCGACGCCTTCCTCGGTCAGCGCGTCCTTGTCGCGGGTCTGCGAGGCGGGGAGGATGAAGAGGTTCTCGCAGTGCCTGTCCTTGATCAGGGCCTGGTTCAGGCGCGCCTCACCATTCACGACGTTGACGAGGTCATACACCACGCGGCGCTCGCAACCCATGATGAGGTCGAGATTTCGCAGGCCGACGTCGAAGTCGATCACCGCAGTCTTGAAGCCGCGCAGGGCGAGGCCGGATGCGAATGCGGCGCTGGTGGTGGTCTTGCCCACACCGCCCTTGCCTGACGTTACGACGATGACTTTCACGGTTTCCCCTTGTTCGTGCTGTGTGGCCGCGCTCAGGCGAGCGGCAGCGGTTCGATGTTGAGTGTATGGTCGGCGCCCGTCAGACGCACCTGGGCCGCCCGTCCGGCAACCGTCTCGGGAATTCCGCGTTCGAAGGTGCGGAACACGCCGGCGATGGAAACGAGTTCCGGCCCGAAGTTGCTGGCGATGATGCGGGCACGCTCATCGCCGTTTGCACCCGCGATGGCGCGGCCACGCATCGGGCCATAGCAGTGGATGCTGCCGTCGGCGATGACTTCGGCGCCGGGGCTCACGCCCCCGATCAGCACCAGGTCGGCGCCGCGCGCATAGATCTGCTGGCCCGAGCGCAGCGGGCGGTCCACGAACAGGGTCGGCTGGATGCCTTGGGGGGGCGCAGTCGGCGCAGGCGCGGGGGCTTGGCTGGCCGCGGGTGCCGGCGCCGGGGCAGGGGCAGGGGCCTGGGGGGCCTGCGCTGCCGGCCGCTCACGAAGCGCGGCTGCGTCGAGTTCGGCGAAGCCGGCACGACGTGCCGACTCGGCATGCTCGGCTGGCAGGCTGAACACGCCGATGGGCTGCAGGCGGTAACGGCGCAGCAGGGAGTTCAGGCCCGCCCAGTCGATTGTCGCGGGAACCTCACGCAGACCCGAAAAATCGAGGACGACGGCTTCGCCGTTGAAGAAGTCGGGCATGCCGCCGAGCATCTTGTGCAGGGCGTCCGCCAGGGCGGGCGGTTCGGTGGCTTGCAGCATGGCGACGGTCGCACCGAGCGTGGTGTTGCGGAACTCGATCGGACGGACGGGCGCGGAAGCGGACATGGACGGAAGCTTCTTCAAAATCAAGGGAGTGTACTGACGCGCGTGCGATGGAGCAAGGGAGCAGACTCAGTGCAGGGTGCGCGGCTGGAATAGTGCATCGACATCAGCGGCGTCGAAGCGGTAGGTGTGGTTCGACACGTCGTCGTGCACCACGATTTCGCCGTGCTCGGCAAGGATCGCGCGGACTTCATCCTCGCCCAGGCTGCGCAGCATGGTGGCGACCTTCTCGGGGTCGGCCGGCCAGTCATGGGTGACGGCGCGGGGTTCGAACAGGCGCACGTTCTCCTCGGCAAACAGGCGGCGCAGGATCTCCTGCGGTTCGAGGCCGAGCAGTTCGTCGTTGCGCACGGTGTTCGCGAGTTGTTGCACGCGCGACCAGCCGTCGAGATCCCTGGCGTCCGCGCCTGGCAGCTTCTGCACGAAGAGTGCCGCTGCAGCGTGTTCGGTGGCCGCGAGCCACAGCCCGGCCGGTTGCTGTTCGGACTGTTCGAGGTAGTGCTCGAAGCACGCCGCAATGCTGTCGCCCTCGAGCGGCACCAGGCTCTGGTAGGGCTGGTCCATGCCCTCGACGTCGAGCGAGAGCTGCAGTCGCCCGTCGCCGACGAGGTCACCAAGCGAGTCGCCAGTCAGCACGCCTTCGGCCTTGGCATAGCCGCGCAGGTTAAGCGCTTCGCTGCAGTCGATCACCAGCAGGCTGACCGGGCCGTGTCCCGAGACCTGGAAGGTGAGCCGTCCGGGCTGCTTGAGGTTGCCGGCGATGACGGCGGACACCGCGCTCATCTCGCCAAGGAGGCGGGCGACGGCTTCGGGGTAGGCGCGTCCGTGCTGCATGGCCTGCCATACATCGGTCAGGCGGACGACTGCACCGCGGATGTCGAGGTCTTCCAGCAGGAAGCGCTGGACGTAGCTGGCGGGAGAGGTGCTCATGGATTCTGCTCCGTCGGGGCCGCGCCCTTGAGCGCGGCGGTAAAGGCGTCGGGGTCGAAGCCGACGAGCAGGGCGCCAGCGCCGCAATCGACGACGGGGCGGCGAATGAGGCTGGGCTGGGCCTGCATCAGGGCGATGGCATCAGCCTCGCCGGCGATGGCCTGCTGCTCGGGCGCGAGCTTGCGCCAGGTGGTGCCGCGCTTGTTGAGCAGGGCTTCCCAGCCGCTGCGGGCACACCAGCGCGCAAGCGTTTCGGCGTCGATGCCGGCCTTCTTGTAATCGTGGAAATCGTAGGCCACGCCGGCATCGTCAAGCCAGGCAAAGGCCTTCTTCATGGTGTCGCAGTTCTTGATGCCGTAGATCACCGGGCGCATGTCAGGTCCTCCGCTGCTCACTTGCTGCCGCGCGCACGGGCGAAGGCGTCGGCCAACGCGTTGCCGCCTGGCCGCTGACGATCGTTCTGTTCGCGACGTGGCGTCTGGACGGCAGAGCGCGGTCGGGCGCTGTTGCCACCACGGTCCTGGCTGTCGCCACTGCGCGCGGGACGACCGCCCGGCTCGGCGCGTCGGGCAGCCGGTTCGTCGGACATGCGCATCGTCAATGCGATCCGATTGCGCGGGATGTCCACTTCCAGCACCTTGACCTTCACCACCTGGCCGGCTTTGACCACGCTGTGCGGATCCTTGACGAAGGTGTTCGACAAGGCCGAGATGTGCACCAGGCCGTCCTGATGCACGCCAATGTCGACGAACGCGCCGAAGTTGGTAACGTTGGTGACCACGCCCTCGAGCAGCATGCCGGGCTGCAGGTCCTTCAGCGTCTCGACGCCCTCGCGGAAGGCCGCGGTGCGGAATTCGGGGCGCGGATCGCGGCCGGGCTTCTCGAGTTCGGAGAGGATGTCCTGTACCGTCGGCAGGCCGAAGCGCTCATCCGTGAATTCGGCCGGTTTCAGCGACTTCAGGAAGCTGCCGTTGCCCATCAGCTCGCGCACGCTCTTCTGCACCCTGGCGAGGATGCGCTCGACCACCGGATAGGCTTCGGGGTGGACCGAGGAGGCGTCGAGCGGGTTGTCGCCGCTGGGGATGCGCAGGAAGCCCGCGGCCTGTTCGAAGGTCTTGGGGCCGAGGCGCGGGACATCCTTCAGCGCGTCGCGGCTGCGGAAGGGCCCCTTGCTATTGCGGTACTCGACGATGTTGCCGGCAAGCGTGGTGTTCAGGCCCGAGATGCGGGCCAGCAGCGGCACCGAGGCGGTGTTCACATCGACGCCGACCGCGTTCACGCAGTCTTCGACCACCGCATCGAGGCTCTTGGCCAGACGCCCCTGATTGACGTCGTGCTGGTACTGGCCTACCCCGATCGACTTCGGGTCGATCTTGACCAGTTCGGCCAGCGGGTCCTGCAGGCGACGGGCGATGGAGACCGCGCCGCGCAGACTGACGTCCACATCCGGGAATTCCTTGGCGGCGAGCTCGGAAGCGGAGTACACCGAAGCCCCGGCTTCGGACACCACGACCTTGGTCAGCGGCAGTTCCGGGTGGCGTTTCATCAACTCCGCCGCAAGCGCGTCGGTCTCGCGCGAGGCCGTGCCGTTGCCGATCGCGATCAGCTCGACAGCATGCTTCTTCGCCAGTGCGGCGATGGTGGCGATGGCGGATTCACGGTCACGGCGCGGCTCGAACGGATAGACGGTCGCCGTGTCGACGAGCTTGCCCGTGGCATCGACCACCGCGACCTTGACGCCGGTGCGGATGCCCGGATCGAGGCCGATGGTCGGGCGCGTGCCGGCCGGCGCGGCCAGCAGCAGGTCCTTGAGGTTGCGCGCAAACACGCGGATCGCCTCTTCCTCCGCGCGCTCGCGCAGTTCGCCCATCAACTCCAGTTCGAGATGGATCGAGATCTTCACGCTCCACGCCCAGCGCACCGTGTCGGCCAGCCAGCGGTCAGCCGGCCGGCCCTGGTTGCGGATGCCGAAGCGCGCGGCGATGCGGCCTTCGCAGGGGTGGGGCGCCTCGGCGTCGGGTCGGTCGACGTCGAGTGTCAGCCGCAGCACGCCTTCGTTGCGCCCGCGCAGCAGCGCGAGCGCGCGGTGCGAGGGCATGGTGGCGATCGGCTCGGCAAACTCGAACCAGTCGCGGAACTTGGCGCCTTCGGTCTCCTTGCCTTCGATCACCGCCGACCGTACCTGGCCGTATTCATGCAGATAGTTGCGAAGTTCGCCGAGCAGGGTCGCATCCTCTGCGAACACTTCCATCAGGATCTGGCGCGCGCCATCGAGCACCGCCTTGACGTCGCCGAAGCCGGCTTCGGCATTCAGGTATTTCGCGGCCTCGAGGTCGGGGTCGAGCATCGCATCGGCAAGCAGGGCTTCGGCCAGCGGTCCGATGCCGGCCTCGCGCGCGATCTGCGCCTTGGTGCGGCGCTTGGGCTTGTAGGGCAGGTAGAGGTCTTCCAGCCGCTGCTTGGTGTCGGCGTTCTCGACCTCGACGCGCAGCTCGGCGGTGAGCTTGCCCTGTTCGTCGATCGAGGCCAGCACCGTGGCGCGGCGGTCTTCCAGTTCGCGCAGATAGCCGAGACGTTCGTCCAGCGTACGCAGCTGGGTGTCGTCGAGGCCGCCAGTGACTTCCTTGCGGTAGCGTGCAATGAAGGGCACAGTGGCGCCGTCGTCCAGCAACTGGACGGCAGCGATGACCTGGCGCGGGGACACGCCGAGTTCTTCGGCGATGCGGTGTTCGATCGGGGGGAGCATGGTGACGGTGCGTAGGGGGTGAAACGAAGGGCGGGATGGTGCAGCAAGCCGCCCCGTGCGACAAGTCCTGCGGTTCCGGCCGCGACACGCCGCAGGGCGCCTTCAGGACGTGGCGTCGATGCGGAAAGCAGCGCCAGAACAGGTCCGGCGCGATGATTCAGAGCGCGACGAGCGTCTGCCGTCCCCACCAGCTCTCGCCCGGCGCGAGTCGGACCGGCTGCTGCGCGGCCGCTGCTTCGACGCACAGCATGTGGCGGAAAGCGTCGTCGGGCAGGTCGACGATGGCCTTGCTGCGCTCGATCCAGGGGTTCCACACGACCACGTCGGGAAAGCCCTCGGCATTGATGCCCAGGCTGCGGTCGTACTCGCGCAGTAACACCGGCCGCTGAACGTCGTGATAGACGCGATCCGCCTCGCCCTCGATCAGCAGTACGTCGCCGCTGTCGCGCTTGATGCGGTTGGCGTCGGTCTTGTCGCGGAAGCTGAAGCCATGCAGGCCTTCGAGGCGCGATTCCTCGACCTCGCGCACGGCGAGATAGGTGTGCAGCGCCGCGGTGAACTCGAGATCGCCATCGCCGGTGTTGGTGACCTCGAACTCGAGATCGAGCCGGCTCTCTTCGAGCAGGATGCTGAGTTCGGCCGAGAATGCGTGCGGCCACAGCGTGCGCGTGGCCTCGTCATCGACCAGGCCCAGGGTGACGAGGGCGTAATCCTTGCTGCCGCGCTCGGTCAGCACCGACCAGTCGCGGGTGCGGGCGAAACCGTGTGCGGGCAGCGCGCCGAGATCGGCGAACTGGGGGAAGCAGACGGGGATGCCGCCGCGGATCGGTGTCTTGCGGTCGAGCACGGCGTTCGGGCTGAGGTAGAGCCGGTCTGTGCCGCCCGGTGGCGTCCAGGACAGGACCTGGCCGCCGAACAGGCTCACGACGGCCGAGGCGCCATTTCGGGTGCCGAGGCGCAGCGCGGGGAGGCCGCGGAAGTCGATGCGTTCAATGCCTGCGGTCATCGCGCTCAGTCCTGCAGCGGCAACACGCCGAGTTTGACGGTGTTGTCTTCCGGGTCGTTGCTGAGGACGAAGCCGAGCTTCTGCACGAACTTGAGCATGCGCTCGTTGCTCGAGAGGAACACGCCGTTCATGTAGGCGATGCCGCGGCTGCGCGCGGTCTCGATCAGCACGCCCATGAGCTTGCGCGCCAGCCCGCGGTGCTGCCAGTCGTCCGCCACCACCACCGCGAACTCGCATGACTCGCCGTCCGGGTTCACCGCGTAGCGGCACACGCCGATTTCCTTCTCCTTGCCGTCGACCTCGAGCGTGGCGAGGAACGCCATCTCCCGGTCGTAGTCGATTTGCGTCAGGCGCGCGACCATGGCCGGCGGTAGTTCGCGCATCGTGTTCATGAAGCGGTAGTACTTGGTCTCCGGCGACAGGCCACGCACGAACTCGATCTCGAGTTCGGCATCCTCCGGCTTGATCGGGCGGATGGTCACCACCGTTCCGTCGGGCACGATCCAGGTCTGGGTCAGGTGCGAGGGATAAGGATGGATCGCCATGTGGTCGTAGCGATCGGCCGTCGGCGACACGTTGTCGACAACGATGCTCGCGTCGACCGCCACCGCGCCGTTCTCGTCGACGATCAGCGGGTTGATCTCGAGCCCGGTGATCCACGGCAGCTCGCAGGCCATCTCGGACACGCGCAGCAGGACCAGTTCCAGCGCATTCATGTCCACCGCGGGCAGGTTGCGGAATTCGCCCAGGCGGGTGGCGATCCGCGTCGAACGGATCATGTCCTTGACCAGGAAGCTGTTGAGCGGCGGAAGGGCGACGGCGATGTCACGGTTGTCGGCGACCTGGTTGCCGCCCTCGCCGAAGGTGATGACCGGGCCGAACACCGGATCGCGCTTGACGCCGACCACCAGCTCGCGGCCATTGCGCTTCTGGATCATGGGCTCGATGGCGATGCCATTGATCACCGCGTCGGGCTGCACGCGCTTCACCTCGTCCAGGATCTCCTGGTAGGTCGAACGCACCGCGGCCAGGCTGCGGATGTTGAGGCGCACGCCGCCAACATCGGACTTGTGCTCGATGTTGGGCGAGTCGATCTTCATCACCACCGGCAGGCCGATCTCGGCGGACAGCACCATGGCTTCGGCGGCCGATCGCGCGACCACGGTCTGCGCGATGGGAATGCGGAAGGCCGCCAGCAGCGCCTTCGATTCCATCTCGTTGAGCTTCTTGCGACGCTCCGACAAGGCCATCTCGATCACGAGCCGCGCGCTTTCGATCGAAGGCGGCGAAAGGTGGGATAGCGAGGAGGGCGTCTGCATCAGCAGCTTCTGGTTCTGGTAGTAGGCCGAGATGTGGCTGAAGAGCTCGACCGCCGGCTCGGGTGTGCGGAAATGCGGGATGCCCGCGGCGCTGAACTTGTGGCGCGACTCGGTGACGAGCTCCTCGCCCATCCAGCAGGCCACGACCGGCTTGTCGGCGGTCTTCTCGAGCTCGATGACGGCGTCGGCGACGGCGGTGGGGTTGGTCATGCCCTGCGGGGTCAGCATGACCAGCACACCGTCCACGTTCGGGCCTTCGAGAACGGCCTTCAGTGCCTTGCCGTAGCGTTCCGAGTCGGCGTCGCCGAGGATGTCGACCGGATTGCCGCGCGACCAGTTGACCGGCAGCGCGGCGTTGAGCTTCTCCATTGTGCCTTCGGAGAAGTCGGCCAATGGAATTCCGATGTCGGATGCGCGATCGGCAGCCATCACGCCGGGCCCGCCACCGTTGGTGATGATCGCGAGGCGATTGCCGCGGGGACGGAAGTGCGAGAACAGCGCATTCGCGGCGGCGAAGAGCTGACCGATGTTGTAGAGGCGGATGACGCCTGCTCGGCGCAGCGCGGCGTCGAATACGGCATCGTCACCGATCGGCGCGGCCGAATGCGAGAGGATCGCCTTCGAGGCCTCCGGGTGGCGGCCGGCCTTGATCAGCAGCACGGGCTTGACCCGCGCGGCGCCCCGCAGCGCGCTCATGAAACGGCGGGCGTCGCGGATGCCTTCGACGTAGAGGAAGATGCTCTCGGTGCGCGGGTCCGAGATCATGTACTCGAGCACCTCGCCGAAGTCGATATCGGAGGACGAGCCCAGCGACACCACCGCGGAGAAGCCGACGTTGTTGGGCTTGGCCCAGTCGAGAATGGCGGCGCACAGCGCGCCCGACTGCGAGATCAGGCCGATGCTGCCCTTGAGCGCCGTGGCATGGGCAAAGGTGGCGTTCAGGCCGAGTTGCGGGCGCATGATGCCCAGGCAGTTCGGACCGAGCAGCCGGATGCGGTGACGATGCGCGGCGTCGATCACCTGGCGCTCGAGCAGGGCGCCGCGCGGGCCGGCCTCGGAGAACCCGGCCGACAACAGGATGGCGGCCTTCACGCCCGCCCGGCCACAGCTGTCCATGATGGCCGGCGCCTTTTCGGCACGGACGGCGATCACCACCAGGTCGAGGCGCTGCGGGACGTCCTCGACGGACTTGTAGCAGGCGACGCCGTGAACCGATTCATGCTTGGGGTTGATGGCGAACAGCTTGCCCTTGAAGCCCGCGTTGAGCATGTTGCGCATGAGCACGTCGCCCAGCGAGCTCTCGCGTTCGCTGGCACCGATGATCCCGACCGAGCGCGGCTCAAGGAGCGGAGTGAGATAGTGCTTGTCTTTCATGGCGGCAACCCGAATGAGTAGATGATCTGGTCTTGCGACGATCTCGCCTGCGGAGGCCAGAACTTATCCGCAGATTATACTGCAGTGCACAATAACGTAGGCGGCTCGGCACATCGGTGTTTCCCCTAGTGCGCACCGCTTGCTCGAACAGGGTAGCGCCCATGATCAATTCCCGAGCGAGAAAAGGAAGCGGGCGCCGTCCCCGGGCCTGGACTCGGCGCGGATGGTGCCCTCATGGCGCTGCACGATGCGCTGCACGGTGGCCAGCCCGATGCCCGTACCCGGGAAGTCCTCGGGCGCGTGGAGCCGGTGGAAGGGGCGGAACAGGTTGCCAGCGTGCTCCATGTCGAAGCCGGCGCCGTTGTCCTCGACGCAGAACACCCGCCGCCCGGCGGTGCGTTCAGCCCTAAACACAATGCGTGCCTTCGGCTGCCGCGCGGTGAATTTCCATGCGTTGCGCAGAAGGTTCTCCAGCATCACGTGCATCAGGCCACGGTCAGCGGTGACGACGAGTCCCTGCGTGATCTCGAACTCGACCTTCCGCTCGGGCTCCTCCGCCGTCAGCTGATCGATGATCTGGCGCGCCAACTCGGACAGATCGAAGGTCTCCTTCCGCAGTGGCTGGCGCGTCAGGGTCGCCAGCTGGATCAGGGCGTCGATGAGTTCGGCCATGCGCTCGGTGGCCTTGCGAATGCGCTCAAGGTAGGTGCGCACGTTTGGTTCGATGCGGCCTTCGAGTTCCTGTTCGACGATGCGGGCGAAGCCGTCGATGGCCCGCAGCGGGCTGCGCAGGTCGTGCGAGACCGAGTAGGAGAACGCCTCGAGCTCCCGGTTGGAGGCTTCGAGTTCGGCGGTACGCAGGCGTACGCGCGCTTCGAGCTCCTGATTGAGGTTGCGCAGGGTCAGCTCGGCCACCTTGCGTACCGAAATGTCGTCGATCGTTCCCGCCAGCCCCGCCGCCGCGCCATCGGCCCCGCCGACGGCGCGGCAGGTCACTTCGACCCAGCGGATCTCGCCACCGCGCGTACGCAACCTGAACTCGAACTCCGCGTCGTTGCTGAGCCCATGCAGCACATCGTGCAGGAGCTGGCCGGCGCGCTCGCGCTCGTCTGGATGAAAGTAGTCGATCAGGGGCTTGCCGAGGCAGCGCTGGACGGCATAGCCGCTGAGCTTGCCCCAGGCCTGGTTGAGGAAGATGAGATGCAGGGTGTCATCGGTACGGAAGATGACTTCCCGCACCGATTCCACCATGTCGATGTCCGGCTGGTTGTCGCCGTGGGTCAGCACCCGGACTGCCGGCCGCTCGGACCGGGGCGCCTTGCGCTCCGTGCGTGATTCGCCCGCGACTCTGGTGGCTTCCGGAGCGACTGTCGCGCCGTCGATCGGACCTGTCCGGCCCTGCGCCCTGAATCTGCGCCCGAGAAGAAAACCGCCGACGATGCCGGCGAGCAGGGCAAGGGGAACCGACCACACGGCGAGGGCGTTCGTACCCGTACTCGCCATCGCGGCCTGCGGGATAAGAAGCAGGAATGCCGCCGCGCCCCGTCGGCACCAGCCGTACGCGAGTGCGGCAGGCGTTGGATTCGCTGTCACGCGCAGCTCGAGGTCCTTTCGCAATGGAGGCGACAGGGGCTTCCATTGGCTTGTTGCCGTTGGGCAATCTATAGCACAGTTCGCAACATCGCGGCGTTCCGGCGTGTGAGCTGCGGGCCCGTTAGAATGCAGCCTGCACAATACGCGCGCCGCCGACAGGCGGCCGCCGACTATCGGACCCATCCATGCATGAACAGCTTCATCCCTCCGCCGTGACCCCCTCCGCCTGGGTGACCCGTTTCGCACCCCTCATCGCCGCGGGTGGCGAAGTGCTCGACTTTGCCTGCGGCAGCGGGCGGCATGCGCGCTGGCTGGCGCAGCGGGGCTATCGGGTGGAGGCGGTCGACCGCGACGGCATCGCCCTGCAGTTGCTGCACGGACTGCCCAAGGTCCATACGCTCGAGGCCGATCTCGAAGCGGGCGCCTGGCCCTATGGCGGGCGCAGCTTCGACGGCCTGGTGGTGACCAACTACCTGTTCCGCCCGCGCTTCGAGCCCTTGCTGGACCTGCTCCGGCCAGGCGGCGTGCTCATCTACGAGACCTTCATGCTGGGCAACGAGCGCTTCGGCAAGCCCAGCAATCCCGAATTCTTGCTGCGCCCGAACGAGTTGCTGCAACGCCTCGCGGGCAACTGGACCATCGCGGCCTTCGAGCAGGGCGAGGTGCAGCAGCCACGCCCCGCCGTCATCCAGCGAATCTGCGCCGTGCGCGGCCAGCCCGGAACGCTGGTACTACCCTAGGTCGAGAGGATGCGCCGGGCCAGGTCCTGGATGCCGGCGTCGCTGAGGTCGTCGCACGACAGCCGGGGCGCAGTGGCAAAGCCCGCGTAGTTGCCGTTCTGCGAGCGCCGGTAGAGCGGGTCGTAGTGAAGGTCGATCAACTCGCCGAACAGGGTGCTGAGGTCGCGCTGCGCGGCCAGTTCGTGCCAGCGCGCAATCGTCTCGCGGCTTTGCAGGTCGGCCAGGCGGGCGATATTGGCCTGGAGAAGGGCGACGTCGTCGCCCAGGTAACCGTAGTCCCGCACGAGGAAGCTCAGTCGCGCATCCCGTGTCGCGTCGATCGCGATGCAGGCGGAGCGTCGCATTGCGAGGATCAGCGGCTCCGGTACGAAGACGACGCCGATCTTTCGGCTCTCGGCCTCGACATAGACCGGCCTTGCCGGATCGAGAGCCTGCAGTCGCGTGCACAGCGTCGTTTCGAAGCGCTTCTGGGTGGGCTGAGGCCGGTCGGGGAGGGCGCCGAGCACCGAACCCTTGTGGGCAGCCAGATCCTCGAGGTCCAGGGTTTGCGCGCCGGCCCGCGCCAGCGCCTCGAGTATCCGCGTCTTGGCGCTGCCGGTCGGGCCGCACACCACCTGCCAGTGCAGCGCCGGTGCGATGCGTGCGATGTCGTCGATGACATGGTGGCGGAAGCTCTTGTAGCCGCCCTGCAACTGGTGCGCATCCCAGCCCACCATCCGCAGCCAGGTCGCGAACGAGCCGCTGCGCTGCCCGCCGCGCCAGCAGTAGATCAGCGGACGCCAGCTCTTCGGCTTGTCCTTCAGGTAGGTTTGCAGGTGGCGCGCGATGTTCTCGGCGACCAGCGCCCCGCCCAGCCGGCGGGCCTCGAAGGCGGACTGCTGCTTGTACATGGTGCCGACCACGATGCGTTGCTCGTTGTCGAGCACGGGGAGATTCACCGCGCCGGGGATGTGGTCCTCGGCGAATTCGGCCGGGGTGCGGGCGTCGATGATCTCGTCAAACCCGGACAGCTGTGCTACGGTCGCGACGCCTTTCTGCATGATGTTTGCGGGCGCGCTGCCGCGCCATCGCCACTCCTTTCCCGAACATGAACGAAATCAAACTGACGCAATTCTCCCACGGCGGCGGATGCGGCTGCAAAATCGCCCCGGGCGTGCTGTCCAAACTCCTGGCCAGCATGCCTGCCGGCATCGTGCCGCCCGACCTGCTGGTTGGCACCGACACCGCCGACGACGCCGCGGTGTATCGCCTGAACGATCGCCAGGCGATCGTCGCGACCACCGACTTCTTTACCCCGATCGTCGACAACCCGCACGACTTCGGCCGCATCGCCGCCACCAATGCGCTGTCGGACGTGTACGCGATGGGCGCCACGCCGATCTTCGCCCTGGCGGTGGTCGGCATGCCGCTCGACAAACTGCCCCCCGAGGTGATCGGCGAGATCCTCAAGGGCGGGGCCGACGTGTGCCGCGACGCAGGCATCCCGATCGCCGGTGGGCATTCGATCGACGTGCTGGAGCCGATCTACGGGCTGGTCGGCCTGGGCGTCGTCGATCCGGCCAAGGTCAAGACCAATGCGGGCGCGCGGGACGGCGATGTGCTGGTGCTGAGCAAGCCGCTCGGGATCGGTATCCTGTCCGCGGGCCTCAAGAAAGGTCTGCTGTCGGCTGACGGCTACGCACAGATGATCCGCTGGACGACGACGCTGAACCGGGCAGGCGCGCTGCTGGCGGACATCGACGGCGTGCATGCGGTCACCGACGTGACCGGCTTCGGCCTCGCCGGCCATCTGCTCGAGATGTGTCGCGGCAGCGGGCTGGGCGCCGAAGTGGATTTCAATGCGCTGCCCGTCATCGAGGACGCGGCTGCCCTCGTGCGCGAGGGCATTGCGACTGGTGCCTCGACGCGTAACTGGGCGAGCTACGGCAGCGATGTCGTGTTGCCGGCGGACGCGCCCGAATGGCAGCGCAAGCTGATGACCGACCCCCAGACCTCGGGTGGCCTGCTGATCGCG
This sequence comes from Thauera humireducens, assembly GCF_001051995.2. NCBI lineage: Bacteria > Pseudomonadati > Pseudomonadota > Betaproteobacteria > Rhodocyclales > Zoogloeaceae > Thauera > Thauera humireducens. The sequence continues at coordinate 952,882 of NZ_CP014646.1, forward strand.
TGCGCGCCGGAGGCGCTGGAAGCGGTTCAGGCAGCGATCCTGACCACCCAGGGCGCGCCGGGCAAGGTCATCGGCCGCATGCAGGCCGGGTCGCCGGTACTGACGGTGGCCTGAGGCCTGCCGTCATTTTCGTCCGAGCAAGGGCTGGAGTCCTTGCCAGACCGTGTCGAGTACGCGCGGCTGGGCTTCCGCCGTCGGGTGGATGCCATCGGACAGGAAGAGTTCTGGCTGGTCGGCAAAGCCGTCGAGCAGGAAGGGAACGAGTGGCACCTCGCGTGCCTGCGCGACGTCGGTGAAGGTCTGGGCAAAGCGGCGCGTGTAGGCTGCACCGTAATTGGGCGGCATCTGCATGCCGACGAGCAGGACCTGCGAGCCGGCAGCGCGCGCTGCATCGATCATCGCAGTGAGGTTCTCCGCCATGAGTTGTGGACGAAGCCCGCGCAGGCCGTCGTTGGCACCGAGTTCGAGGATGACGATGGACGGCTTGTGCTGCTCCAGCGCCGCAGGCAGGCGGGACCGGCCGCCGGCCGAGGTTTCGCCCGAGACACTGGCGTTGACGACGGTGTGACGGAACCCTTCGTCCGTCAGGCGCGTCTGCAACAGGGTGGGCCAGGCTTCGCCGGACTTCAGGCCGTAGCCGGCCGAGAGGCTGTCACCCCATACCAGGATCGTCGATGCCTGCACGGCGCCGGCAAACATGAGCATGAACAAGAAGGTAGCGATGGATCGCAGCGGCATTGAACTCTCCATTCCGGTCATCGAGGTCGAGCGCCTTTCCAAGCGCGTTCGCGTGGCCGACACGCAGGACGACCTGCACATTCTGCAGGAAGTCAGCTTTGCCGTCGGCGCGGGTGAGTCGGTGGCCATCGTTGGCGCTTCCGGCTCGGGCAAATCGACGCTGTTGGGATTGCTCGCGGGGCTGGATGTTCCCGCGACGGGCACCGTGCGCCTGCAGGGCACCGACCTGTTCCGCCTGGATGAGGATGCGCGTGCGGCCCTGCGCGGCGAGGCGATCGGCTTCGTGTTCCAGTCCTTCCAGCTGTTGCCGGCCCTGACCGCGCTCGAGAACGTCATGTTGCCGCTCGAACTGGCCGGCCTGCCCGATGCGCGCGGCGTGGCGACGCAGTGGCTGGAGCGGGTCGGCCTCGCCAGCCGGTTGCGACATTACCCCAAGCACCTGTCGGGGGGAGAACAGCAACGCGTCGCGCTGGCGCGTGCGTTCGCGCCCAATCCGCGCCTGCTGCTGGCCGACGAGCCCACCGGCAACCTCGATGCCGAAACGGGCCGTGCGGTCATCGAGCTGATGTTCAAGCTCAACCGCGAAGCCGGCACGACGCTGATCCTGGTGACACACGACGAGTCGCTCGCCCGCCGTTGCGGCCGCATCCTGCGCATGAGCGCCGGCCGGCTGCACGAGGCCACCACGGAGGCGGCTTCGGCCCCGGCCTGAGGGGTCAGCCGAAGAGGTCGAGCACGCCGTCCAGGCCGCTGTGGTCGAGGCTGCAATCGGCCACGGCGCGCAACACCGGCTTGGGATGGAAGGCAATGCCGAAACCAGCGGCATTCATCATCGGGATGTCGTTGGCCCCGTCCCCGGCGGCGATGACCTGGTGCGGCGCAAGGCCCAGCGAATCACGGATACGCACGAGGTGCGCCGCCTTGGCCTCGCCGTCGACGATGGCGCCGATCACGCGGCCGGTGAGGTGGCCGTCGATGACTTCCAGCTCGTTCGCGAAGGCATGGTCGAAGCCCAGACGCGCCTTCAGGCGCTCGGTGAAGTAGGTGAAGCCGCCGGACACCAGCACGCTGCGGATACCCGCGCGCCTGAGTCCCTGCATGAGCCGCTCCGCGCCCGGATTGAGCTGCAGACGCTGGGTGTAGACATCCTCCAGCGCACGCTCGGGCAATCCGCCCAGCAGCGCGACGCGCCGAGTGAGTGACTCGCGGAAGTCGATCTCGCCCTGCATCGCCGCTTCGGTGATCGCTGCGACCTCGGCCTTCAGCCCCTGCATGTCGGCGATCTCGTCGATGCATTCGATGTTGATGAGCGTCGAATCCATGTCGGTGACGAACAGACCGAAGTCCGCCAGGCGCCAGCCTTCCGGCAACCAGGCGTGGTCGAGCCCGCCGGCGCTGCAGGTCGCAGCGAGTTCGGCGTGATCCCGTGCGCCGACGAGGCGGAAGGAGCGGGGCGTGATCTGCTGGATCTCGCTCGCCCCGGTGAGCTTTGCAACGTTCTTCAGCGCGATGCTGTCGACATCCTCGGCAAGCACCACGAGGTTCATGCAACGCGCTCCTGCGTGCCTTTCGCTTCGCGCAACACGGCCGCCGCGTTGCGGAGCATCTCCTCGGTCGTTTCCCAGCCCACGCAGGCATCGGTGACCGAGCAGCCGTACTTCATCTGCGACAGGTCGGCGGGAATCGGCTGGTTGCCGGCGACGATGTTGCTTTCGATCATCAGCCCGACCACGGAGTCGTTCCCCTCGCGGATCTGATGGATCACGTCCTTCATCACCAGGGGCTGGTATTCCGGCTTCTTCCACGAGTTGGCGTGCGAGCAGTCGACGACGATGTTGCGCGCGAGTTTCGCCTTGGCGAGGGCCTGTTCGGCCAGCGAGATCGACACCGAGTCGTAGTTGGGCCGGCCACCGCCCCCGCGCAGGACGACATGGCCGTAGGGGTTGCCGCGGGTGCGGGTGATGGCCGACTGGCCCTGGTTGTTGATGCCGAGGAAACTGTGCGGATGCGCAGCCGAGATGATGGCGTTGATGGCGACTTCAAGGTCGCCGTCGGTTGCGTTCTTGAAGCCGACCGGGGTCGACAGACCGGACGACATCTCGCGATGCGTCTGCGATTCGGACGTGCGCGCGCCGATGGCGGTCCACGAGATCAGGTCGCCGTAGTACTGCGGCGCGATCGGGTCGAGCGCCTCGGTACCGGTCGGCAGGCCGATCTCGCACACGTCGAGCAGGAACTTGCGCGCACGCTCCATGCCGACGTCGATGCGGAACGAGTCGTCCATGAAGGGATCGTTGATGAAGCCCTTCCAGCCGGTGGAGGTGCGGGGCTTCTCGAAGTAGACGCGCATCACCAGCAGCATGGTGTCCGACACTTCGTCCGCGAGTTTCTTGAGCCGGCGTGCGTAGTCCAGGCCGGCGACCGGGTCGTGGATCGAGCACGGACCGACGACGACGAAGACGCGCGGGTCCTTGCGATCGAGGATGTCCATGATGGCTTTGCGTCCCGCGACGACGGATGCGGCTGCGCGCTCGGTCATGGGGACGCGGGCCTTGATCTCCTCGGGCGAGGGCATGTGATCGAAGGCGGCGACGTTGAGGTTCTCGGTCTGGGCGAGGGGCATTCGGTACTCCGGGTGCGGCATGAAGATGGGGGCTGGGGCAGCGGATTGTAACCTGAAGCACGCTTCCGCCTGCTCGACAGGACGGCGCCCGGTCGGCGCGACGCCTTGCTGCGCGAACGTTTGCGGCGGCGACTACAGCCAGCGCGCCTTCCTGAAACGCCACCACAGCAGGGTGCTCGACGCGGCGATCGTCCCCAGGCCGAACAGATAGCCGTATTCCCACTCCAGCTCGGGCATGTGGTTGAAGTTCATGCCCCAGATGCCGGCGAAGGCCGTCGCCACGGCGAAGATGCCCGCCCAGGCCGCGAGGCGCTTGCTGATCTCGGTCTGGTCGATGGTGACCATCGACAGGTTCACCTGGATCGCCGTGCCGATGGTGTCGCGGATGCTGTCGAGCGACGCGTTGATGCGGGTGAGGTGGTCGTAGACGTCGCGGAAGTAGTGCCGGCTCTTGGCGCAGACCTCGGGTACGCGGCCGCTGTGCAACTTGCCGGCGGCTTCCATCAGCGGCAGTACGGCATGCTTGAGCAGCGTGACCTTGCGCTTCAGGCGATACAGGCGACGGATGTTGGAACGTGCCGCGCCCTTGGTGAAGATGCGTTCCTCCAGCGTCTCGACCTCGGTCTCGAGCTTCTCGATCAAGGGGAAGTAGCGGTCCACCACCGCATCCATCAAGGCGTAGAAGACGTAGCCCGAGCCCTTCGCGAGCATCTTCGGCTCGCGCTCGCAGCGGGCACGGACGCCGAGGAAATCCCGGTTGCTGTTGTTGCGCACCGACAGGATGTAGTTGGGCCCGACGAAGACGTGCACCTCGCCGACCTCGAGCGAACCTTCGCGCTCCTCGACCAGATGCATCACGGCGAAGAGCTCATCGTCGTACTCCTCGACCTTGGGGCGCTGGTGACCGTGGTTGGCGTCCTCGACGGCCAGCTCGTGCAGACCGAACTCCTCCTTCATCACCGCCAGCTCGCCGGGCGTCGCGTCCTTCAGCGCGACCCACACGAAGGTGTCGGGCTGCTGCAGGTAGTCGCTGATGTCCTCGACAGGCAGATCGGCAAGCTTGCGCCCATGCTGGTAGGCGGTGCAGTTGATGAGCATCCCGGTGCGTCCTCGCTCAGGCCTTCACCGCGTCGAGCAGGTCCTTCACCGCCTTTACCCGGTCCTTGAGGTTGGGCAGGCTGGCGCGGCGCACCAGCTTCTCCGGGCCCGCCATCTTCGTGCTGCGGTCCTTCTGGATCAGGAAGATCACCTTCACCGGGTCGATCGGCGCGTCCTTGGCGAACTGCACGCTGATCTGCGCATCCGAGGCGTCGAGCTTCTGCACGCCGTAGTCCTTCACCAGCATGCGCAGGCGGTGGGTCTCGATCAGCGCGGCGGTCTGCGGCGGCACTTCGCCGAAACGGTCGATGAGTTCCTCCTGCAGCGCACGCAGATCGTCTTCGGTGTCGCAGTTCGCGAGGCGCTTGTAGAGGGTCAGGCGCTCCTGCACGTCGGGGCAGTAGTCCGTGGGAAGCAGCGCCGGGGCGTGGAGGTTGATCTCGGACACCACCTCCAGCGGTTGCGACAGGTCGGGCTCCTTGCCGGCCTGCAGATCCTTGACCGCGCGTTTCAGCATTTCGGTATAGAGGCTGAAGCCGACCTGCTGGATCTCGCCCGACTGGTTCTCGCCCAGCACCTCGCCGGCGCCGCGGATCTCGAGGTCGTGCATCGCCAGGTAGAAGCCGGAGCCGAGGTCTTCCATCATCGCGATGGCCTCGAGCCTCTTCTGCGCCTGTGCGGTGGGCTTGGCGCCCGGCATGGTCAGCAGGTAGGCGTAGGCCTGATGGTGGCTGCGGCCGACGCGACCGCGCAACTGGTGCAGCTGTGCGAGGCCGAAGCGGTCGGCGCGGTTGATGATGATGGTGTTGGCGGTCGGAATGTTGATGCCGGTCTCGATGATCGTGGTGCACAACAGCAGGTTGGCGCGCTGCTGGGTGAAGTCGCGCATCACGCGCTCGAGCTCGCGCTCGGGCAGTTGGCCGTGGCCGACCACGATGCGCGCCTCCGGTAGCAGCTCCTCGAGGTCGTTACGCATGTTGTCGATGGTGTCGACCTCGTTGTGCAGGAAGTACACCTGGCCGCCGCGCTTGAACTCGCGCAGGACCGCCTCGCGGATCACGCCGCGGCTTGAAGGCTGCACGAAAGTCTTGATCGACAGGCGCTTCTGCGGTGGCGTGGCGATCACGGAGAACTCGCGCAGGCCTTCCATCGCCAGACCCAGCGTGCGCGGGATGGGCGTGGCGGTCAGCGTGAGGATGTCGACCTCGGAACGCAGCTGCTTGAGCGCTTCCTTCTGGCGTACGCCGAAGCGGTGTTCCTCGTCGATGATCACCAGGCCGAGGCGCTTGAACATCACGTCTTTCTGCAGCAGGCGATGGGTGCCGATGATGATGTCCACCTTGCCTTCGGACAGCAGCTGCAGCGCCTCCGCCTGTTCCTTGGCCGACTTGAAGCGCGACAGTTCGGCGATCTTGATCGGCCAGTCGGCGAAGCGGTCGGCGAACGTCTGGTAGTGCTGCTCGGCGAGCAGGGTGGTCGGGCACAGCACCACCACCTGCTTGCCGTCCGCGACCGCGATGAACGCGGCGCGCAGGGCGACCTCGGTCTTGCCAAAGCCGACGTCGCCGCACACCAGGCGGTCCATCGGCCGACCCGACTTCATGTCGCTGACCACGGCGTCGATGGCTGCCTGCTGGTCGGGCGTGGTTTCGAAGCCGAATCCCTCGGCAAAGGCTTCCAGATCGTGCTGCTTGAAGTCGAAGCGATGGCCTGCGCGCGCCGCGCGCTGGGCGTAGAGGGCGAGCAACTCGGCGGCCGTGTCGCGCACCTGCATCGCGGCCTTCTTCTTGGCCTTCTCCCACTGGCCTGAGCCGAGGCGGTGCAGGTCGACCGCCTCGGGATCGGCGCCGGCGTAGCGGGTGATCACGTGCAGTTGCGAAACCGGCACGTAGAGCTTGTCGCCGCCGTTGTACTCCAGGTGCAGGAACTCGGTGTCGCCCTCGCCGAGGTTCATGTGGATGAGGCCCAGGTAGCGGCCAATGCCATGCGACACATGCACCACCGGATCGCCGACCTTCAACTCCGACAGGTCGCGCAGCCAGCCTTCCATGGTGGCTGCCTTGCGCGCGTCGCGGCGGGCACGGGTGCGGGCGGTGGCGGCGTAGAGCTCAGTCTCGGTGAAGACCGCGAGCTTCGCCGCGGGCAGCACGAAGCCGCGCGCGAGCGGGGCGACGCCAAGCGCGAGGCGTGCATCGGAATCCATGAAGGCGCCGAAGTCGGCGCTGGCCTCGGGCTTGAGCCCATACTCGGCGAAGAACTCGGCCATGGTCTCGCGCCGGCCGGGCGAGTCCGACAGCAGCAGCACGCGGCCGTCAAAGGCGTCGAGGAAAACCTTCAGCTTGTGCAGCGGGTCAGTCGCCTTGCGCTCGACGGCGACGTCAGGCGGCGGCAAGGCGAGCGCATCGGTCGCAGTGGCATTGGCTTCGGCACCGAGCGCCAGACGCGGCAAGCTCTTCAACGCAATGAAGAAGGCCTCGTCGGTCAGGAAAAGCTGTTCGGGCGGCAGCACCGGTCGCGTACGGTCGCCCTTCAACAGATCATGGCGGGAGCGTGTGTCCTTCCAGAACTCCGCGATCGCAGCCGGCACGTCGCGGTGCAGCAGCACTGCCGTGTCGGCCGGCAGGTAATCGAGCAGGGTGGCGGTGTCGTCGAAGAACAGCGGCAGGTAGTACTCGACGCCGGCCGGGGCGATGCCGTTGGAGACGTCCTTGTAGATCGCCGCACGCGTCGGATCGCCCTCGAAGGTCTCGCGGAAGCGGCTGCGGAAGCGCGTGCGCCCCTTGTCGTCGAGCGGGAACTCGCGCGCCGGCAGCAAACGGATTTCCTTGGTCGGATAGACCGAGCGCTGGGTGTCGGGGTCGAAGGTCTTGATGCTCTCGACCTCGTCATCGAAGAGGTCGATACGGAAGGGTAGCGGCGAGCCCATCGGGAACAGGTCGACCAGGCCGCCGCGCACCGAGAATTCGCCCGGGCTCACCACCTGGGTGACGTGCGCATAGCCCGCCAGCGCCATCTGCGCCTTGAACTGCTCGACGTCGAGCTTCTCGCCCTGCTTGAGGAAGAAGGTGTAGGCGGCCAGATACGAGGGCGGCGCCATGCGGTACAGCGCGGTGGACGCAGGCACCAGCAGCACGTCCGTCTCGCCGCGGGTGATGGCGTACAGCGAGGACAGACGCTCGGAGATCAGATCCTGATGCGGCGAGAAGTTGTCGTAGGGCAGGGTCTCCCAATCCGGTAGCAGGTGGACCCGCAGTCCGGGCGAGGCCCAGGCGATCTCTTCCTGCAGGCGCTGCGCATCCAGCGGATTGGCCGTGATCACGAGCAGCATACGGCCACGGCTGGCAAGCTGGGCGACGGCGAGCGCATCGGCGGACCCTGCGAGGGGCGGCAGCTCGAGCCGCGCGCCGGGTTTGGGCAGGGTGCTGGTGGCGAGTTTTGCGAGCAGGGAATCGAGGGGATTGGGCATGGGGCGTGACGGAAGACTCGGCAACAATCCGGCGGTCGTGGCCGGCATGCGCGTTCGGAAACGACAATTATAAGGAAGCCGGCGTGTCGTGGCGGGCGATGCTGCGCAGGGAGGTTACGACGGGTCAGCGACGGCGGCAGTTCCTTACGTTGACGTTAACGGCATGCAAAAGCATCATCGTCCTCGACGCGAACGTCGATCACCCATCCTCCCAACAACGAACACCGCGAGACGATGACTCGAAATTTCCCAAGACTCGACATCCAGGACCGCTGGTTCGAGTCGGGCAGCGGGCGCCTGTATGTGCGTGCCTGGTCACCCGAGTCGGCCGTGTCGGACACGCCGATCATCCTGCTGCATGACTCGCTCGGCAGCGTCGAACTCTGGCGCGACTTTCCCGCCGCCTTGTGTGCCGAGACCGGACGCCAGGTCCTTGCCTACGATCGCCTCGGTTTCGGGCGGTCCGATGCTCACCCCGGAAAGCTGCCACTCGACTTCGTCGCGCGCGAAGCGGAAGCGGGCTTCGACGCCGTTCGTCGGCAGCTGGGCCTTGGCCGCTTCGTCGCCTTCGGCCATAGCGTCGGGGGCGGCATGGCCGTGCATTGCGCGGCACGTTTCGCCACAGACTGTGCCGCGCTGATCACCGAGTCGGCCCAGGCTTTCGTCGAGGACCGGACCCTTGCGGGTATCGAGACGGCGCGCGAGCTGTTCACCGACCCGGCCCAGGTCGAAAGGCTCGCCCGTTACCACGGCGACAAGGCGGCCTGGGTGCTCGACGCCTGGATCGGCTCCTGGCTCAGTCCCGAGTTCGCAACGTGGTCGCTGGATGCGGTGTTGCCGCAGGTGCATTGTCCTGTGCTCGCGCTGCATGGCGCCGACGACGAGTATGGCAGTCCCGCGCACCCGGAGCGGATCGGCCGGCTCGTGAGCGGTCCTGCCCGAGTCGAGGTGATGGCGGCGACACGACACGTACCACATCGGGAAAGACCGGCAGACGTGCTCCAACGCGTCGCCGCCTTCCTGCGCGACATCCCCTGACCGGCGCATCGCGACCGACGCATTGTGATCGGCAAAGCGCCCCCACAACCCAGACAAGAGATCTTGAGCATGACGAACGCCTTCCAGCCCGCAGTCGACGAAGTGATCCAGAGCCGGTACTCGTGCCGCGCCTTCCTGCCGCGCCCCGTGCCGCGCACAACCATCGAGGAGATCCTTGCCGTCGCCTCGCGCGCGCCCTCGGGCACCAACATTCAACCGTGGAGGGCCTGGGTGCTGACCGGTGAGACCAAGGCGGCCCTGACCGAACGCCTGCTGGCCGCCTTCGACGACCCCGAGGAAGCGGCAACGCATGCCGATCCCTACCAGTACTACCCCAAGCAATGGATCTCGCCCTATATCGACCGCCGTCGCAAGGTCGGCCTGCAGCTCTACGGCCTGCTCGGCATCCAGAAAGGCGACGCCAAGCGCATGCACGAGCAGTTCGCGCGCAACTACAAGTTCTTCGATGCGCCGGTCGGGCTGATCTTCACGGTCGATCGGGTCATGGAGCAGGGCTCCTGGCTCGACTACGGCATGTTCCTGCAGAACGTCATGCTGGCAGCGAAGGCGCGCGGACTGGATACCTGCCCGCAGGCCGCGTTGATCCAGTTCCACCGCATCATCCGCCAGACGCTGGAGATCCCCGACAACGAAACGCTGATCTGCGGCATGTCCCTGGGTTACGCCGATCCAGCCGCGCCGGAGAACACGCTCCGGACCGAGCGCGCACCGCTGTCGGAGTGGGTCTCCTTTCGCGACTGAAGCTACCGCTTGCCGCGCGGCGGCAACGCCCGGTCGCCGCCGCGCGCGCACGGCCCTCAGGCCTGCGCCGTGCCCTCTGCTTGGGGGAAGTGCTGCCGCAACCAGGCGCAGGCTGCCCGTGCGGCCAGCAGGTCGTTGTCGTGCTCGCTGTCGGTCGGTGGCAGCGCCAGCCAATGATGATCCCCCTTCAGCAGGGGATAGGCCCGGGTGAGGATGGTGGCCTCGGGCGTGCCGGGCGTCACGATGAAACGGATCGGCGTGCGTACGGCGCGCAGGGGCTCGGCGCCAGCCAGATCGGCGCGCCCGCCGAGGAACGCGATCGAACGAAAGGACTCCGGCGACCGCACCGCGGCGCGAACCGCCGCTGCACAGCCCGTGCCGGTTGCAACCACCGCGAGTGGCAGGCCGACGAGCGGCGGCTGATGCGAAGCCCACTCGATGGCAGCGAGGACGCGGTCGGTGAGGCGAGGGATGTTGAACGGGGCGTCCGGATCGCGCAGTGCCTCCTGACGGGTCAGCAGATCGACCGTCATCGTCGCGAAGCCGGCCGCCTGCAGCGTCAGTTCAAGCGGCCGGTGCGACTGATCGAGCGGAGGGTGTCCCGACGAGTTCAGGCACATGGCAAGCCCGCGGACGTCAGGTGCATGGGCGAGGACGCCGTCCAGCCAAACGCCGTGCGCAGGAATGCTGAGATCGATGTGCCGGAGTTTCACGAAGTCTTCCTGCCCTGCAGGGGCTGGCGATGGATGGCGACGGGGATGCGGCGTGCGCCAAATGCATCCCCAGCGGCGGCGCCGACCGGGCCATAGCGCCCGGCCAGCTTGGTGCCGCAATCGGGACAGGCGCCCTGGGCGTCCACCGTGTAGCTGCGGATCTCGTACCAGTCGCGCACGATGAGCGGACGTCCGCAGCCGGTGCAATGCGTGGTGTCACCTTCGACATCATGCACATTGCCGGTGTAGACATGCTTCAGGCCGGCATCTAGCGCGATGCGGCGTGCCCGCGTCAGGGTTGCTGGCGGGGTCGGGGGAACCTCGGTCATCTTGAAGTCGGGATGGAAGGCGCTGAAGTGCAAGGGCACCTCCGCGCCAAGTTCGTCATGTACCCATTTCGACAAAGCCTGCAACTCGGCATCCGAGTCGTTCTGGCCCGGGATCAGCAGGGTGGTCAGCTCGACCCACACATCCGTTTCGTGTTGCAGCCAGACCAGGGTGTCGAGCACCGGCTGCAGATGCGCACCGCACAGCCGGACGTAGAAATCGTCGGTGAAGCCTTTCAGGTCGACATTGGCCGCATCCATGCGGCTGAAGAAGTCGCGCCGCGCCAACTCGGTGATGTAGCCCGCGGTAACCGCGACCGTCTGCAGGCCGTGGGCATGGCAGGCATCGGCGACGTCCATCGCGTACTCGGCGAAGATGACCGGGTCGTTGTAGGTAAAGGCGACGCTGTGGCAGCCCCAGTGCCTGGCGGTGGCGACGATCTCGTCGGGCGATGCGGCATCCATCAGGCTGTCCATGTCGCGCGACTTGGAGATGTCCCAGTTCTGGCAGAACTTGCACGCGAGGTTGCAGCCCGCCGTACCAAAGGAGAGAACCTTGCTGCCCGGGTAGAAGTGGTTCAGCGGCTTCTTCTCGATCGGGTCGATGCAGAAGCCCGAGCTGCGACCATAGGTCGTCAGCACGATGCCATCCCCCTCGCGCATGCGTACGAAGCACGCGCCGCGCTGGTCCTCGTGCAGCTTGCAGTAACGCGGGCAGAGGTCGCACTGGATGCGGCCGTCGTCGAGACGGTGCCAGTACCGGCCGGGATGATTCTGGCCGCTGGCCGGGCTTGCGTTCATGAGGCCTCCGCGCGGGATTCATGCCACTTTCTGACGTTGTAGCGCGCGGCCATCAGGCCGTCCACCGGACGCTCGACCGGCATGCCGGCCTTGCACTTGAGCGCGGCGAGAAACATCTCGGGCTGCGGCAGTTGCGACCACACCTGCGGCAGGAAAGTGGCGCTGCGACAGCCCGCGAACAGGATCAGACCGTCCTCGAAAGGGCGCAACTGGCGCAGCAGGTCGGCTTCGTCCGCGAAGTCGATGAATTCCGGCTCGCTGAGCAGCGACACCTCGACCTCGACTTGCGCGAACTCGTCGGCGTCGAGCGGGGGAAAGCGCGGATCCTGGCTGGCGGCCGCAATGGCATTCGCGATGACGTCGGCCCCCAGCGCGCGGGTGCGCCGCAGGCTGCCGATGCAGCCGCGCAACTCGCCCTCCAGCATCAAGGTGACGAAGGTCGCGCCGCGCTCGCCAAGCCTCGGATCGGCGCCGGGCTCGGGCGCGGGACCCAGCCCAAGGTGATGCGCGATCGCTGCGCGTGCGAGACGGAGCAGCTCGGGGCCGAGGTCAGTGGCGGGCATGGGCATCGGGCTCCGGTTCGCAGAAGGCGATGCTGGCGTAGCCGACCACGCGCGTGCGGTCGCCCGCGGTGTCGCCGGAATTGCGCAGATCGAGCAGGTGAGGCTGCAGATGCTGGCGTCGGGCGGCGAGCAGCAAGCCGTTGAGCGGCGTTGCCCCGCAAGCCTGTTCGTGGTTGAGCCCCGCGCGCAGGGCGATGACCTGATCGGCGGTCGAGCGGTCGATCCATTGCGCCTGGCGGTAAGACAGGTAATGCGAAAGGTCCGAGCTGATCACGATCAGCGTTTCCGGGCCGCCCCACAGGGCCTCGATGAGCTCGGCCACGCTCTCGTCGTCGGCGTCGCCGACCAGCAGCGGGACGAGCGTGAACCTGTCGAGCACCATCTGCAGGAAGGGCAGCTGCACTTCAAGGCAGTGCTCGAGCGCGTGGGGCGAATCGTCCACCCGCACATCGTCGCGCGCCTGCAGGGCCAGCCAGTCGGCACGGCTCAGGGGAACCTCTCCGAGCGGGGTCATGAAGGCCTGTGCCGCGGGCAGCGAAAACCCGCGCACCGCCACGCGATGCGTCGGCCCGAGCATCACGACGCGGCGAATCTGCCCGCGCAGCGGCGCAAGGGCGCGATATGCACTCGCGGCGACCGGCCCCGAGTACATGTAACCCGCGTGCGGCACGACGATCGCCTTGGGCGGGGCCACCTGCTCGAGCGGAACGGCGGACGCAAGCATTTCGGCAAGCTGGATGCGCAGCACGCGCTCATCAGCCGGATAGAACTGGCCGGCGACGGCCGCCGGTCGGACGGAAGCATTGGCCATGCTGGTTTCCCTGGCGTTCGCAAACGGAACTCCGTTTGACAAGGCAAATTATAGACTTGCCGCCTGCAACGCGCTCCAGCCCATGCCGGCACCCAGTCCGAGCCCAACCACCATCATGCCGGGCAGGACTCTTGCAGCCAGCGGGCGGCCGCCGATCACGAGCGCCATTGCGGTCTTGAAGCCGAGGTTGGCCAGCATTGCCAGCCCGATCGCGATCACGGTCGGCTCCAGGGCGAGCTTGTCCATCGAGAACAGCCGCAGGCTCGACAGTGTGATCGCATCGACGTCCGTCAGGCCCGACACCAGGGCCAGCACATAGAGGCCGCGATTGCCGAAGTAGTCCGACAGCCACGCCGCAGACAGCAGCACGAGGCCGTACAGCAGGCCGAAACCCAGGGCGGCCTTCAGCTCGGTCGGGTTGCTGGTGTTCGGCAGCACGGTCTCGCCGCGCTCGCCCAGACCGCGCCAGTGCCAGAGCACGCCAGCAAGGCCGAGAACCAGCCCGGGGATCACGACGACGAGCAGCGGACGCAGCACGCTCGGTGCCACGAGACCGGCGATCACCGCCACCCGCAGCAGCATCACGAGGTTGGCCAGCACGATCACGAGTCCCGCCATCGGCGCGATGGCCTCGGTTCCGCGCGCCTGGCGTGCATAGACCATGGTCGTCGCCGTGCTCGAGGCCAGTCCGCCGAAGATCCCGACGAAAACCGTGCCATAGCGCGCGCCGACCAGCTGGAGCGCGGTGTAGCCCGCCAGGCTCACCCCGGAGATCAGCACCACCATCCACCAGATCTGGTACGGGTTGAGCGCGCCGAAGGGCCCGAATTCCTCGTTGGGCAGGATCGGCAGGATCACCAGCGACAGCACGCCGAACTGCAGGATCGAGATCCAGTCGCGCGGCTGAAGGCGGGTGGCAATGCCGCGCAACTGTGCCTTGAAGTACAGCAGCACGGTGGTGCCGACCGCCAGCATCACCGCGAGCTGCGCGTAGCCCATCCACACCGCCGCACCGAGGCAGTAGCACACGAGCAGGGCGGCGACCGAGGTCGTGCCCGGATCGGACGGATCGGGATGGCGCAGATAGGCGCTGATGATGGTGACGCCGACGATGACCAGGCCGGCCACGAAAGGCGCGATGCTCTGCAGGTCCTGGCCGAGCATGGCGACGAGGGCACCGAACATGGCGACGAGGCCGAAGGTGCGCAGGCCGGCGCGCGCCGAGGGCACACGCTCGCGCTCGAGACCGATCAGCAGGCCGATGCCGATGGCGATGAGGAAGGCTTCGATCTGGTCGGGATCAAGGGGGAGAGCGTCGGGCATGGCGCCTGCGGATATGCGGTGCGGACGTGTCCGATCATACACGCGCGCACCGCCGGTTCCGCGCGAAGCACGCTTGCGGGACCCGCCTTGCAGGCGGTTTCACGCCGTTCGCCGTTCGCGCGGCGAGCTGCTTCGCTAGAATGCGCGCCATGCAAAACCATCACCCGCGTCATTTCGCCATCGTGCCCGCTGCCGGCAGCGGCTCCCGCATGGGTGCGGCCCGACCCAAGCAGTACCTCTCGCTGCTCGGTCGCCCCCTGATCCATCACGCCCTTTCCGTGCTGTGCGCTGCACCGGAAATCGACAAGGTTTTCGTGGTCCTGTCGGTGGACGACCGCGAATGGTCGCGCTATGACTGGAGTGCACTCGGCGACAAGCTCGTGCCCCTGTTCTGCGGCGGTGCGACCCGCGCCGACAGCGTGCTGGGTGGCCTGCGCGCCATCGCTGGCGACGTGACGCAGTCAGACTGGGTTCTGGTGCATGACGCCGCACGCCCCTGCCTCGCCCCCTGGCACATCGACAAGCTGGTGCGCGAACTGGCGCACGAGGAAGTGGGCGGCCTGCTCGCGGTGCCGGTCGCCGACACGCTGAAGCGGGCCGACGCCCATCGCCATGTGGCCGAGACCGTGCCGCGCGACAGCCTGTGGCAGGCACAGACGCCGCAGATGTTCCGCTATGTGATGCTGCGCCGCGCGCTCGAAGGCGCGTCGGACGTGACCGACGAGGCGAGCGCCATCGAGGCGGCGGGCCTGCGTCCGCGCCTGGTGCAGGGCGACGCCACCAACCTGAAAGTGACCTATCCGCTCGACCTGCACCTGGCCGAGTGGATACTGCAGAACCGCGAGGGGCTCAAGTGATGAACGTTCCGTTTCGAATCGGTCAGGGTTTTGATGTACATGCGCTGGTGCCTGGCCGGCCGCTGATCATCGGCGGCGTGACCATCCCCCATCCGCGCGGACTGCTCGGCCACTCCGACGCCGACGTGCTGCTGCACGCGATCACCGATGCGCTGCTGGGCGCCGCCGGCCTCGGTGACATCGGCCGCCTGTTTCCCGATACCGACGAACGCCACGCCGGCGCCGACAGCCGCGTGCTGCTGCGCGGAGCCTTTGCGCGCGTCCGCGACGCGGGTTGGGCGGTGGCGAACATCGACGCGACGGTGATCTGCACCGCACCGAAGATCCTGCCGCATGCGCCGGCCATGGTCGGCAACATCGCCGCCGACCTGCAGATGGATCCGGCCGCGATCAACATCAAGGGCAAGACGACCGAAAAGCTCGGCTTCACCGGCCGCGGCGAAGGCATCGCCGCGCAGGCGGTGGCGCTGCTGGTGAAGGGCGACCATGCCTGATGCAGGCGCAGCCGGTGCGGCGCCGCGCCTGCGCGTGTTCTTCGCGCTATGGCCCGACGCACCGACCGCGTCCTGCCTGCATTGCGAAGCTCGCCAACTGCAAGGTGCGTGTGGTGGACGGCTCATGCGGCCGGACACGATCCACCTGACCCTGGCCTTTCTCGGCGATACGCCGGTGTCGCGCCTCCCAATACTTGCCGAAGCCGCGGCGCAGGTGCACGCGCCACCCTGCACACTGGTGCTCGACCGATGCGGAAGCTGGCACGGCAACCGCGTGCTCTGGCTTGGACCGAGCAGCCCGCCTGAGCCATTGGGCCTGCTGGCCGGACAGCTGGGCAGCGCCCTGCGTGAACGTGGCGTTGCGCTCGAGCGCCGTCCCTTCGCGCCACATGTGACCATCGTGCGCAATGCCTTGCACGCACCACCGGCGCAGCAGGTCGCGGCGATCACCTGGGATGTGTCCGCCTTCGTGCTGGTGGCGTCGGAACGCGGCCCGGACGGTGCGCGCTATCGGGAACTCGGCCATTGGCCGCTTGGCGAAGACGCTGCGCGTTGAAAAGACTGCTTCGGAACAAGGTTGCGGGGCGCCAAGCGCCCCGCAGTGCCAGAGGTCGTCCATCAGGGACGCCTGCAGGTCTCCTCGAAGGAGACGTCAAGAGATCGGTCGCTGCCCGATCAAGCTTTGTCGTGAGATGGGTGGAGTCTCGTCAAACGCGTCCTCCTTCAACGTGCCGATCGCTCGGCTTCACAGGTAGATGGCCGAAGCCAGACGTTCGCTGAGTTCGGGTTCCGAAGTCTTGGTGTAGTCCTTTTCGAAGCGGTCCGTAATGAGCTGTGCGGTCGGACCGTCGATGACGGTGTTGAGCATGCCCATGAAGGCAGGCGGAGCGACGAGGATGGCGCGCTTGAACGCGTTCTGTGAGCGTCCCTGATAGAGCGCCTGAGCGATTTCCTGCGCGAAGACCTTGGCTTCGTGCTGTTTGGGAAGGGTCTGCGGCTGCATCGAGCCGCCGCCGCCATTGCCGGCCATGGCGCCGGAGCGGTCGGTGACGAGTTCAGAGTTCTTCTGCCTGCTTTCGGGGTGGATCAGTTCCTTGACCAGCGTGAGGCCCTTGTTGGGGCCGAGGTTCGCATACAGCTTCGCCAGGCTGGCGTTGGCAACCAAAATCCAGGTGATGGCCATGAAACAACCTCCGTTGCGTGAAAAGGTCGATGTGCAATCCGTCGCACAAAACAGGTGCGGACGAATGCCACCGTTTCAAGCTTAGCCACTCCCGGAGGGACTGCCAAACGGCTTCGTTACCACAGTGTGAAAATAAGTTTCGAGCAATGAATCGCGTCCTGCCAAGCCGCGCCGGCGGGTGAACTGGCCGAGCGGCAATCAGAAAATGCCCATCGCCAGCCCCGATGCCATCGCCTCGCCGAGCTCCTCGGCTGCAGCCAGGTGCTCGGGCGCGATCGCCTTGCGCGCGATCAGCGGCTCGGCGACACACTTCCAGCCGTAGCCGTTCGCGATGCGCCCGATCTCCCGCACCGCCCCGGTGCCGTCGTTGTCGGCACTGACGAACACCGCATAGGGCAGGCCGACGAGCCGCCCCTCGCATGGGTAGTAGGTCCGGTCGAAGAAGTCCTTCAGCGCACCGGACATGTAGCCGAAGTTCTCCGGCGTGCCGAGCAGCAGTCCATCGCAGTTCAGCAGCTCATCGACGCCGGCATCGAAGGCGCGCATGAGCCGGGATTCGATTTCTGTAACGCGCCCGGCGCCGCGCAGCACGGCCTTGGCAAGCTGCCCCGTGTTGCCCGACTGCGTGTGAAACACGATCAGCAACCGCTTGCGCGCACTCATGCTGCCGACTCCCGCAACCTCGCCTCGCCGGCGGCGGGGTCGACGCCGTAGAACTGCTGCAACTGCGCGTAAACCTTCGGGAAGTGGCGCATCAGTACCGAGGGCGTCTCGAAGAACACCTCGGACACCACCGCGAAGAACTCGCCCGGATGCTCGCTGCCATAGGGATCGATCTCGGTGTCGCCGCCGTTGTCCACCTCCTCGCAGAACGCCTCGTAGGCTTCGGAGAAAGCGTCTGCCCAGGCCTGGCGCGACATGCCGGCTCTCAGCCGCGGCAAGCCGTCCACGCCGCCATTTTCCATGTCGAGCTTGTGCGCGAACTCGTGGATCACCACATTGACGCCCGCGGGCTGCGCCTCGCCGTCGAACCACGACACCAGCACCGGGCCGCCTACCCAGGCCTCACCGAGCACCTCGTCGTCGTACTCGTGAAGCACGCCGGCCTCGTCGTACTCGCGACGCGGAATGAGGAAGTCGCCCGGATAGACGACCACGCCCACCCAGCCGGCGTAGGCCCGCAGACCGATGTTGAGGATCGGCAGACAGGCCTGCAGCGCGATGCCGAGCAGCATGTCGTCATCCAGCACCAGCCCATGCGCGCCGTGGAACTGCTTGGTGGCGAGAAACTCGAGCGCCAACGCGCGCAGGCGCAGACGCGCCTCCGCAGGCAGGAAGTCGAGGAAGAGCAGCCGACGCTCGACGCGTGCCCACTGCTCGTCGGACACCGCCGGGCCTTCACGCTCACCCAGCCCCAGCCAGCGGCGAATCCGCGCGAACACCATCGTTCAGGCCGGCTGCCGCCGGGTGGTCAGGTAGATGCCGGCGAACACCAGGGCGATGCCGACGAAATGGTAGAGATAGGGCCGCTCGTCGAGGAAGATCGCCGCGAGAAGGGTCGCGAATACCGGCATCAGGTGGATGAAGAGCGAACCACGCGCCGGCCCCACGGCGGCGACGCCGGCGTTGTAGAACACGTAGCCGAGAAAGCCGGGAAAGATGCCCGTGTACAGGATGCCGCCGATCGCGCTCCAGCCGAGGTTGATCGTACGCCCGGCGGACAGCTCCCACGCATAGGCGGGCGTCAGCGCGAGCAGGCCGACGACGGTGAAGGCGGCCAGCAGCAGCATCGGATGCACCCCCTCGGGCCGCTTCTGCAGGCCGACCGTGTAGAGCCCCCAGACGGTGACCGCCGCCAGCATCCACAGGTCGCCGGTGTTCAGCGTGAATCCGAGCAGGATTTCCAGACTGCCGCGGCTGACGATGGCCGCCACGCCGCCCAGCGACACGACGACACCGGCCGTCTCGAGGCGGCTCAGGCGCTTGCCGAAGAACAGGAAGGCGAAGGCGATGGTCGCGATCGGGATGAAGGAATTGAGCAGCGTCGCGCTCGTGGCGGTCGTGTGCTGCAGCGCCAGGTAGGCGAAGGTGTTGTAGCCGCCTACGCCGAGCAGGCCGAGCACGACGATGACCGGCCACGCCGCCCTGAGCCGCGGCCACTGGCTGCGCAGATGGGGCAGGGCGAGCGGGGCGACCAGCGCCAACGCGATGATCCAGCGCCAGAATGCCAGCGCGATGGGGGGTACGTCGGCACGGATGCCACGGCCCATGACCATGTTTCCGGACCAGAAGAGGGCAGTGAGGGTGAGCAGCAGGTAGGGGTTGGCGGTGAGGCGATGCATCTCGGATCGTCGTGTTTGTCGGCCCGAGATGATCGCACACGGTGGCATGGTGACGAACGCTTCGTCGCCTGGATGGTCGGAAGGCACGGTCAGCACGCCTGCTGTATGGAATAATTCACCCCCATGGTTTCCGTCACTCACGCCATCGCCCAAGGCGACACTGCCCCCCCGATCGACTTGCTTGCCGCCGGCCTCTCCGAGACCGAACGCGGCCGGGTCGAATCCGCGCTCGACTGGATCGCCGAGCTCTACGACGACAAGGTGCTCGGCACCGGCGAGTCCATCTGGACGCACGCGATCGGTACCGCGCTGATCGCGGCGTCGCTGCGACTCGATGCGGAGACGCGGATCGCGGCGCTGCTGTTCGCGGTGTGGGACGAACTCGACGACCCGGCCGAGGAACTCAGGTCCCGCTTCGGCGAGGACATTGCCGTGCTCGTCCGCGGCCTGCACAAGCTCAATGGCCTGCGCGTGCTCACGCGCATGGCGGCGACCACCACCGCACCGGAGATCCGAGCGCAGACCGAGGTCCTGCGCAAGATGCTGCTGGCGATGGTCGAGGACATCCGCGTCGTGCTGGTGCGCCTGGCCTCGCGCACCCAGACCCTGCGCTTCTACACCGATCTGCCGGGTGACGCGCGCGTCGATGTGGCGCGCGAGAGCCTCGACATCTACGCGCCGCTGGCCAACCGGCTGGGCGTGTGGCAACTCAAGTGGGAGCTGGAGGACCTCTCCTTCCGCTTCATCGAGCCCGAGACCTACAAGCGCATCGCCAAGATGCTCGACGAGCGCCGTATCGAGCGCGAGCAGTTCATCCACGACGCCATCGAGCGCCTGCGCAGCGAACTTGCGGCAGTCGGGATCAAGGCCGAGATCACCGGCCGCGCCAAGCACATCTACAGCATCTACAACAAGATGCGAAAGAAGCGGCTCGACTTCTCGCAAGTGTTCGACATCCGCGCCCTGCGGGTGCTGGTCGACGAGGTGAAGGACTGCTACACCGTGCTGGGCTTCGTGCACCAGATCTGGCAGCCGATCGCCAAGGAATTCGACGACTACATCACCAAGCCCAAGGGCAACAACTACCAGTCGCTGCACACTGCGGTACTGGCGGGCGACGGCCGCGCGCTGGAAGTGCAGATCCGCACCCACGACATGCACAGGCATGCCGAGATGGGCGTGGCTGCCCACTGGCGCTACAAGGAAGGCACCCAGTCGGGTTCCGATTACGACGAGAAGATCGCGCTGCTGCGCAATCTTCTGTCATGGCGCGACGAGGTGACCGACTCGGCGCACTGGATGGAGCAGTACAAGCGCGCCTCGCTCGACGATACGCTCTACGTGCTGACGCCGCAGGGCAAGGTCGTGGACCTGCCGCGCGGCGCCACGCCGATCGACTTCGCCTATCGCCTGCATACTGACCTGGGCCACCGCTGCCGTGGCGCGAAGGTGGACGGCCATCTGGTTCCGCTCAACACGCCGCTGGAGAATGGCCAGACGGTCGAGATCACCGCGGTGAAGGAGGGCGGGCCATCGCGCGACTGGCTGGACCTGCGCCAAGGCTACGTCGCGACCTCGCGCGCACGCTCGAAGATCAAGCAGTACTTCGCCCAGCTCGACGAGGAGGAGCTGCTCTCGCGGGGCCGGAGCTTCGTCACCAAGGAGATGCAGCGCGACGGACATGCGCAGGCGAACATCGACGGCCTTGCCGAGCGGCTGGGATTCAAGAACGCCGAGGCGCTCTACCTGGCCGCGGGCCGCGGCGAGGTGGGGCCGCGTTCGGTGCAGGTGGCCCTGCGCGAGGGCAGCGGGCCCGGGGCAGATACGCACGCCGAACCGGATTTCGTCGTCAGCCGCAGCCGCTCGGGCGACAACTCCGACAAGATCCTGATCGTCGGCGTCGGCAAGCTGATGACCTCGCTGTCGCGCTGCTGCAAGCCGGCGCCACCCGATGCGATCGAGGGCTTCGTCACCCGCGGGCGCGGCATCTCGATCCACCGCGTCGATTGCCACGACTTCCAGATGCTGGCGCTGAAGCACCCGGAACGGGTGATCTCGGCCGAATGGGGCGACAAGGCAACGGACACCAAGACCGCGCTGTACCAGGTCGACATCACGGTGCAGGCGATGGATCGGCAGGGGCTGCTGCGCGACATTTCGGAAGTGCTGTCGCGCGAGAAGCTGAACGTGATCGCGGTCAATACGCTGACCAAGAAGGGCACCGCCTACATGCGCTTCACGATGGAGGTGGGCGGCATCAAGCAAGTGCAGCGCGCCATCACGCTGATCCGCGAGGTATCGGGTGTGATCGACGCACAACGCAAGTAGGCCTTCTGCGGCCGCAATGAGATCGGGGGCTGCGCCATGCCGGTGCCAGCCCCCGATCCGTTTTCAGCCCGTCACGCCGCGACTCGGCTCAGCTGCTGGCAGCGAGTTCCTGCAGCAGGATCAGCTGTGCGGCGCGCCGGATGCCGCGCGGGTTCTTGCGCTTGTAGCTGCCATCCGACTGCATCTCCCAGGCCTGGCAGTTGTCGCCCAGGTAAGGGCGCAGGCCTTCCTTCATGACGCGCCGCTTCAGGCGCGGATCGAGGACCGGGAAGGCGATCTCGATGCGGCGGAAGAAGTTGCGGTCCATCCAGTCTGCGCTCGACAGGAACATCAGGTCGGCACCATCGGCATGGAAGTGGAAGATGCGGTGGTGCTCGAGGAAGCGACCGATGACCGATCGCACCCGGATGTTGTCCGACAGGCCGGGCACGCCGGGCTTCAACGCGCAGGGACCGCGCACGATCAGGTCGATCTCGACACCGGCCTGCGAGGCTTCGTAAAGCGCCTCGATGGTCTCGGGTTCGAGCAGCGCGTTCATCTTGGCGATGATGCGTCCGCGACGGCCCTCGCGGGCAATATCGGCTTCACGCCGGATCGCCTCGACCACCTTGGGCTGCAGGCTGAACGGGGCCTGCCACAGGTGGCGCAGTTCGCTTGCCGTGCCCAGCCCGGTGAGCTGCTTGAACACGGTGGCGACATCCTCGCCGATTTCCTCATTTGCGGTGAGCAGGCCGAAGTCGGTGTAGAAACGCGTGGTGCGCGGATGGTAGTTGCCCGTGCCCAGGTGCACGTAGTGGCGCAGGCCCCTTTCCTCACGCCGCACCACCATCAGCAGCTTGGCATGCGTCTTGTACCCGAATACGCCATAGACGACGTGCGCGCCCACTTCCTCGAGGCGGTTCGCCCAGGTGATGTTCGCCTCCTCGTCGAAACGCGCCATCAGCTCCAGCACCACGGTGACTTCCTTGCCCTTCTGCGCGGCGCGTACGAGATGTTCCATCAGCACCGAGTCGGTGCCGGTGCGATACACCGTCATCTTGATGGCCAGCACCTGCGGGTCGTCGGCCGCCGCACGCAGAAGGTCGATGACCGGCGCAAAGCTCTGGAACGGGTGATGCAGCAGCACGTCCGTCCCGCGCAGCGCGGCGAAGATCTGGCGTCGCTTGTCGAGCGCTTTCGGCACGCCCGGCACGAAGGGCGAATACTTCAGTTCGGGGCGTTCGACCCAGTCGGGCACCTGCATCAGCCGCACCAGGTTCACGATGCCCGGCGTGCGGTACAGATCGTCCTGCTCCAGGTGGAAGTGCTGCAGCAGGAAGTTCGCCATCTCGTCCGAACAGTTGTCGGCGACCTCCAGGCGCACTGCATCGCCGAAATGGCGTTGCTGCAGTTCCCCCTTCAGCGAGGCGCGCAGATCCTTGACCTCTTCCTCATCGACGAACAGGTCGGAGTTGCGCGTGACACGGAACTGGTAGCACCCCAGCACCGTCATCCCGGAGAACAGTTCATGCACGTGTGCGTGCAGCACCGACGACAGGAAGACGAAGGTGTATTCCTGGTCGCAGATCTCGCGCGGCAACCGGATTACCCGGGGAAGGGCGCGCGGCGCCTGCACGATCGCGGCACCGGAATCGCGCCCGAAGGCATCGCGCCCTTCCAGTTCGACGGCGAAGTTGAGCGACTTGTTGAGCACGCGCGGGAAGGGGTGTGCCGGGTCCAGCCCGATCGGGGTCAGCACCGGCATGACCTCGCGCATGAAATAGTCGCGGATCCAGCGCAGTTGCGCCTCGGTCCACAGGCTGCGACGCAGGAACACCACGCCTTCCTGCTCGAGCGCGGGGAGGATGTCCTCGTTGAGCAGCGTGTATTGCTCGGAGATGATCTCGTGCACTTCGTCGCTGACCTTCTCCAGCAGGTCGCGCGGTGAGATGCCGTCGTTGCCGGGCTTGCGGCTGCCGAGGCGGATCTGCTCCTTGATGCCCGAGACGCGGACCTCGAAGAACTCGTCGAGGTTGCTCGACACGATGCACAGGAAGCGCAGGCGCTCGAGCAGCGGCACGGTCGGGTCGGCGGCCTGCGCCAGCACCCGGCGCTGGAACTGCAGCAGCGACAGTTCTCGATTGATGAAGTGATCCGTGGGGTAGTTGCGATCGTTCTTCGGGGCGTACATGGGTGCTCTTTGGCGCGTTGAATTATCTTCCGGATTATGTGACAGATTCGTTGCATCTTGATGACAGCGGTAAGCGTGTGCGCGCGGCGCAACGAATCATTGGCGGCAATTATCTGGTGCTGCAGCGCATCGAAACGAGAGTGCTAGAATTCGCGTTTCCAGCATACCGCCCCAATGGCTCTTTCGATGATGCGAAATCTGATCGCTGCAGTTGACCTGGGTTCAAACAGTTTTCGACTGCAGGTCGGACGCATCGTCAATGACCAGATCTACCCGCTCGACGGTCTCAAGGAGTCGGTTCGGCTCGCCGCGGGCCTGTCCCCGGAGAAGAAGCTCGACCTGGCGTCGCAGCAGCGCGGCGTGACGGCCCTGCAGCGCTTCCACGAGCGGCTGCACGACTTCGAGCCGGGCGCAGTCCGCGCGGTGGCGACCAACACACTCCGCGTCGCAAAGAATGCGCCCGAGTTCCTGATCCGCGCCGAGGCTGCGCTGGGCTTCCCGATCGAGGTGATCGCCGGACGCGAGGAGGCTCGCCTGATCTACGTTGGCGTCGCCCACACCTTGCCCGACCCGCACAAGCAGCAGCTGGTGGTCGACATCGGTGGCGGCTCGACCGAGTTCGTCATCGGCAAGAGCTTCGAGCCGATCCTGCTCGAGTCGCGCTACATGGGCTGCGTCGGCTACAGCCTGCGCTTCTTCCCCGATGGCAAGGTGGACAAGCGCAGCTTGAAGGATGCCGAACTCGCCGCACGCCGCGAGTTGCAGACCATCGTCGGCGCCTATCGGGAAGTCGGCTGGGAGGCGGCCGTAGGCTCGAGCGGTTCGGCCAAGGCGCTGACCGAGATCCTTGAGCAGAACGGCTTCTCGCCTTCGGGCATCACCCGTGAAGGGCTCGAGCGGTTCCGTACGGAGCTGCTGCGCGCGGGACGCATCGACGCGCTCGACCTGGCCGGTCTGCGGGGTGACCGCCTGCCAGTCATCCTCGGAGGCTTCGCCATCATGAGCGCGATCTTCAAGGAGTTCGACATCGACCGCATGGTGTTCTCCGAGGGCGCACTGCGTCTCGGCGTGCTCTACGACCTGCTGGGGCGATATCACCACCATGACCTGCGCGACGCGACGGTGAGTGCCTTCATGCGCCGCTACAACGTGGATCCGCGGCAGGCGGAGCAGGTGGCTGACACGGCCTGCTACCTGCTCGAACAGCTCGAGCCCGCGATGGCCGACCCTGAACACCCCGACCGCCGCTTCCTGCGCTGGGCGGCACTGCTGCACGAGATCGGCATTTCGGTCGCTCATTCGAGCTACCACAAGCACAGCGCCTATATCGTCGCCAATGCCGACATGCCGGGTTTTTCGCGCATGGACCAAGGCCGGCTGTCGCGGCTGGTGCTCTCGCACCGCGGCAAGCTCGAACGCGTTGCCTCGATCGATCCGGGCAGTGTCGACTGGCTGCTGATCGCCTGTCTGCGCCTGGCGGTCGTGATTCACCGCGCCCGCGACGCCCGCGGGGTGCCGCCGATCACGATGCAGCGCGAAGGGCGGGGCTTCAGCGTCAACACCGCCGCCGGCTGGCTGCAGAATCTGCCGCTTACGGCCGCTGCGCTCAACGAGGAGCAACGCCAGTGGATGGCGCTCGGTCGCGGGCTCTACATCCGCTCCCTCGGCGCACGCAACGCCGCCGCCTGAGCACGCGTGAGCAGGGACCAGCCCACCGCCGCCCGGGTCGAACTCGCGCCAGAGCGGCGCGAGGCGAGGGTCACCGGTGACTGGACAATACGCTCGCTGACGGCGAGCATTGGCGAGCTTCGCGAAGGACTTGCGCTCGTCCCGGCGGATGCGGCCTGGAATCTGAGCGCGCTGGGGCGACTGGACAGTTTCGGCGCCACGCTGCTGTGGCGGGCATGGCAGGGCCGCTGGCCAGAGCGGCTGGAGCTCGATCCGGCACACCGTGCGATCATCGAGCGCATCGCCCGTAGCGCGGAGCGGCCCATTCCCGCAGCGCCAGGCTTCGGCGCCGAGGATGCCTTCGTGACCTTCGGGCGTGTCCTGATCGCCTTCACCGGGCACCTGCTCGATTTTGCCGCGTTGCTGGGGCGGCTCGGGCTCGATCTGGTGCATCTGCTGCGCAATCCGCGCGAATGGCCGTTGCTGGAGATCTCCGCCAACGTCTTCAAGGTCGGCGTCAAGGCGATGCCGGTGACCGCGCTGGTCGGCTTCCTGATTGGCGTGGTGCTGTCCTATCTGTCGGCATTGCAGCTGAAGATCTTCGGTGCCGACGCCTTCATCGTGAACATCCTCGGCCTCGGCATCATCCGCGAGCTAGGGCCGGTGCTGGTGTCGGTGCTGGTCGCAGGCCGCTCGGGTTCGGCGATGACGGCGCAGCTCGGCGTCATGCGCGTGACCGAGGAGATCGACGCGCTTGCCGCGATGGGCGTCTCGCGTTCGCTGCGCCTGGTGCTGCCGAAGGTGATCGCACTGACGCTGGCGATGCCCTTGCTGGTGCTGTGGACCTCGAGCGTGGCGCTGATCGGTGGCTGGGTCTCGGCGCTGGTCGAGCTCGACATCTCCTTCCATTTCTTCATCACCGCATTGCCCGACGCCGTACCTATCGCCAACGTGTACATCGGCCTGGCCAAGGGCGCGGTCTTCGGGCTGCTGATCGCCTTGATCGCCTGCCACTTCGGCCTGCGCGTGCAGCCGAATACCGAGAGTCTGTCGTCCCACACGACGGCCTCCGTCGTCGCTGCGATCACGGTCGTGATTCTCGCCGATGCGGTGTTCGCGATCGCCACACGCTCGATCGGGATTCCCGGATGAGCCAGCGGCATGAAGACACCGAGGCCGTCGTCTCGCTGCGCGGCGTGGTCACGCGCTTCGGACGGAACCTTGTGCACGACGGGCTCGACCTCGATATCGAACGCGGCGAGATCGTCGCGCTGGTCGGCGGCTCGGGTAGCGGCAAGACCACGCTGCTGCGCCACATCATCGGGCTGACGCGGCCGCAAGCCGGCGAGCTGCGGCTCTTCGGCGAACGGGTCGACCAGGGCACGATTCACCAGCGCATCGCGCGCCAGCGCCGCTACGGCGTCCTGTTCCAGCAAGGCGCGCTGTTCTCCGCACTGACCGTCGGCGAGAATATCGCTTTCCCACTGAAGGAACTCGGGATCGCGCGTCCCGACGAGCTCGATGCGCTGGTCGCCCTCAAGCTGGCGATGGTCGAGATGGAGCCGGAGCACGCCCTGCTGATGCCGGCGGAGCTGTCGGGCGGCATGGTCAAGCGGGCCGCACTGGCCCGTGCGCTGGCGCTGGAGCCGGAACTGTTGTTGCTGGACGAGCCGACAGCGGGACTGGACCCGGACCGCAGTGCGCGCTTCGTGCGCCTGATCCTCGCCCTCAGGCAGGAGCTTGGGCTGACCGTGGTGCTCGTCACGCACGACCTCGACACCCTCGCGGCAATGGCCACGCGCGTGGCGGTACTGGCAGACCGGCGCATTGTCAGTTACGCACCACTGCAGGAGACGCTGCAAGTGAAACACCCCTTCATCGAACGCTTCTTTCACGGCGAACATGGCCGCCGGGCGCTGACCCGCGCCAACGGAGAGACCTGACATGGAGAATCGGGCGCACGCATTGGCGGCCGGACTGTTCGCGCTGCTGCTCGGCACCGGGGTCCTCATCGCCCTGTGGTGGTTCTCGCAGGATCGCGAAACGGCGAAGGAGGTGGTGCTGGTCGCACGCGAGGACATCAACGGCCTGGGCCCGCAGGCGCGCGTACGCTTCCGCGGGCTTGCGGTGGGCACGGTGAAGGAGATCCGTATCGACCCACAGGACAGTGGCGCCATCCTCGTCCGCGTCCGCGTGGCGGCCGACGTTCCGTTGACGCGCGGCACACGGGCGACGCTGGGCACCCTGGGCGTGACCGGCCTGGCCTATGTGCAGCTCGACGACCGCGGAGCGGACCCGACCCCGCTCGTCGGCGAGAACGGAGAGACACCGCGCATTCCCCTCGAACCCGGGCTCCTCAGCCAGATCGGCGACCGCACGCTGGCTGCGGTGGAGCAGTTCCGTCTGCTCAGCGAACGGATGTCCGCCGTGTTCGACGACGACAGTGCAAGGCGGCTGAAGCAGACGCTGGCACGACTGGAGGCTGCGGCCGAGGGCATGGATCGCAGCTTTGCCGAAGCGCCGCGGACGCTCGAAGCGATCCGCAGCGTGTTCACGCCCGACAACGTCGCGCGTCTCTCCGCCGCACTGGCCAACATCGAACAGAGCACCGCCGAGGCCAGGCCCGCGTTGCAGGAACTTCGCATGCTGCTCGTCAGACTGGATGACATGGCCGACCGCTTCGACCAGACTGCGACGACGGCGAGCAACGGCCTGCTCGAAGGCGCCTTGCCGCGGCTCAACGAACTGCTGCGCGACCTGAGCGCAACCTCGCGCCGGGTAGGCCGGCTGATCGAGGAGGTCGAGTCGACACCGCAGATGCTGCTGACGGGCCGTGCGGTGCGGGAGCCAGGCCCGGGCGAGACGGGCTTCGTCGAAGGACGGAAATGAGAGCAAGAACAGAAAGAACATCGGCAATGCAGATCGCGTCATCACGGCGTGTTCGCGCCATCCTTGCCGCGATCGCTTCAGTCCCGTTGCTCGCCGCTTGCGGCGGACTGCAGATCAAGCCGCCGCCGATGGCGTTCTATGATCTCGGCGCAGGCAATGCGCGCGTCTTGCGGCCCGCCCTCGCGCCGAGCCGGGTCGAAGTGAATACCCGCCCCTGGCTCGCACTCAGCGCCATGCAATACCGCCTGCTGTGGCAGGACCCCGATCGCCGGCGGGCCTACGCCGAAAGCCGTTGGGCTTCGCAGCCGGCCGAGATGCTCGCGCTCGTGCTCGAACGCAGTCTGAGCAGCGGCACGGGTGGCCTGCGTTGCCGCCTGCAGATGGAACTGGACGAGTTCGTGCAGGAGTTCCCGAGCGCCGGGCAGAGCCAGGTAGAGCTGCTCGCTCGCATTGGCCTGATTCCACCGCGCAGCGATGTCCCCATCGCACACCACGAGTTTCGTATCGTCGAAGCCGCGCCCACGGCCGACGCGGCGGGCGGCGTCGCCGGATTTCGGCGGGCCAGCGCGCGGCTGGCCACGGAGGTAGCCGAATGGATTACCAGGCTTGACCAGGCGCCAGGCGAGGGCTTGAATGGCCCCACGCGCTGCGGTGCCTGAAGACGGTCTCGGGTGCAGCGGCAAACCCTGTCCGCAGCTCACCGAGGGTCGAGGATGCGATGGGCTTGGCGACTCGAAGTGTCAGCGGGTACCATCGGTCAACGTTGACGTTAACGTAAACAAACTACCGCATCCAAGACTCGACACCCGGAGGAGACACTGATGAGCGCCGTGCCCGTTCCCAATACCGATTCCATGCTGCAGCGTCACGACCAGAACGGCGTCGCGACGCTGACCCTGAATCGTCCGAACCAGTTCAACTCCCTGTCCTTCGAGATGCTGGAGGCCCTGATCGCGGCGGTGGACGAGATCGCGCGCGACGACAGCGTGCGCGTCGTGGTACTGGCCGGCGAGGGCAAGGCCTTCTGTGCCGGGCACGATCTCAAGGAGATGCGTGCCAATCACACGCACGATTTCCAGCAGCGTCTGTTCCGTCTGTGCGGCAAGTTCATGATGAAGCTCACCGAACTGCCGCAGCCGGTCATCGCCCGGGTGCACGGCATCGCCACCGCGGCGGGCTGCCAGCTGGTATCGATGTGCGATCTCGCCGTCGCGTCCGATGTCGCGCGCTTCGCCGTGTCCGGCATCAATGTCGGCCTGTTCTGCGCCACGCCAGGCGTGGGTCTGTCGCGCAACATGGGGCGCAAGGAGGCTTTCGAGATGCTGGTGACGGGCGACTTCATCGACGCCCACGAAGCCCAGCGCCGGGGCCTGATCAATCGCGTCGTGCCGCTCGAGCAGCTCGACGCCGAGATTGCGAAACTCACCGCCTCGATCGTCGCCAAATCGCCGGTGGCCATCCGCATGGGCAAGCAGATGTTCTACAGGCAACTCGAAATGGGCATGGATGCGGCTTATCAGATGGCAGCCGAAACCATGGCGTGCAACGCGATGTGCGAGGATGCGGCGGAGGGCATCGACGCCTTCATCGCCAAGCGCAAGCCGGAGTGGAAGGGGCGCTGAGCCTGAGCGGCGGCGGCCGGCCGCCATGCGCCATGCTCATCGACACGCATATCCATCTTGACGCGGCAGAGTTCGACGCGGACCGGCCGTGGCTCATCGAAACCGCCCGCAAGGCGGGCGTCGGTGGGTTCGTCGTGCCAGCGGTCGACCGGGCGAGCTTCGATGCCGTCAGTTCGCTTGCATCCGCGCACGAGGACGTCTGCTTCGCCCTTGGCATCCACCCGCTCTACGTGATGCAGGCACAGGAAGCCGACCTCGAACTCCTGGATTTCCGACTCGGCGAGGGCAGGGCGGTGGCGGTAGGCGAGATCGGCCTCGACCATTTCGTGACGGACATCGATCCGGCGCGCCAGCTCGCGTTCTTCGTTGCGCAACTCAAGCTGGCCAGACGCCACGACCTGCCGGTGATCCTTCACGTCCGGCGGGCGATCGATCCGATCCTGAAACAGCTGCGCCGCATCGGCGTCAAGGGCGGTATCGCCCATGCGTTCAACGGCAGCCTGCAACAGGCTCGGATCTTCATGGATCTCGGTTTCAAGCTGGGTTTCGGGGGGGCGATGACCTTTGACGGATCGACACGGATCCGTGCCTTGGCCGCCACTCTGCCGCTGGAGGCCATCGTTCTCGAAACGGACGCTCCGGACATCCCGCCCGTGTGGGCACAGGGGCAGCGCAACGAACCCGTCAATCTCGTGCGTTATGCCGAAATCCTTGCCGGCTTGCGAGGAATCGACGTCGCCGAAGTGATCGCGACCACCGGCCGCAATGCACTCGACGTCCTCGACTGGCGGCGTTAGGCGGCGCCGGATGCTTCCGCGGACGATTGCGAGCGTGCGATCAGGTCCGCGATGTCGCGCTTCAGCCGCAGGACGTCGCTGTCGAACTTCTCGTAGATCATGAGCGAAACGCCGAACACATAGGCGTAAAGCAGCATGCAGCGGCTGGATGCCTCTTCCATCGGTACGCCACAGGCAAGGAAGAGATCGCGTGCACAGCGCAGGCGCACGTCATCCACTTCGGCCACGATTGCTGCGGCCTCTGCATCGCGCCGCGCCCAGTCGCGCACCGCAAGCTCGATCATCATGCCGCGCCGGCTTCGACTGGCGCTGTAAACGTCGATCACGTGGTAGATCTGGGCCAGCTCCTTGCCGGGCTGGGCGCGTGTCTGCTTGATGATGTCGCGGATCCGGCCTTCCTTCCAATGGTGCAGGATCGCAAGCAACAGGTCGCGGCGGTCCTGAAAGTGCCAGTAGAAACTGCCCTTGGTCACCTTTAGGCGCTTGGCGAGCACCTCGACGCGCAGGCCGGCAATGCCTTCCTCGGCCAGCACCTCTACGGCGGCGGTCACCCAGCTTTCGCGATCGAGCTGGACACGGGGCTTCTTGGGGTTGTTTTCCATACGGCGTAGTATTGACGATTCCAACCCCATACGCTACCGTATGTCGATGTTGCCGCCAATAGCGCACCGGCCCTTACCGGAGCCGCGTGTCTTGCGGCAGGAGCAGTGCCATAATTATCCGATCCGGCCGCACGTGCCGGAGGAGACTTTGATCAATACAAGGAGCGCGGCAGAGTGAAGATTCTCGTACCCGTCAAACGCGTTGTGGACTACAACGTCAAGGTTCGCGTCAAGGCCGATGGCAGCGGTGTGGACATCGCCAACGTCAAGATGAGCATGAACCCCTTCGACGAGATCGCGGTGGAAGAAGCCGTGCGCCTGAAGGAAGCCGGCGTGGCGACCGAAGTCGTCGCCGTGAGCTGCGGCATCGCCGCCTGCCAGGAAACCCTGCGCGCGGCGATGGCGATCGGCGCAGACCGCGGCATCCTGGTCGAGACGGACGTCGAACTGCAGCCCTTGGCCGTCGCCAAGCTGCTCAAGGCCGTGTGCGACAAGGAGCAGCCCAGCCTGGTGATCGCCGGCAAGCAGGCGATCGATGACGACGCCAACCAGACCGGGCAGATGCTCTCCGCGCTGATGGGCTGGCCGCAGGCGACCTTCGCCTCGAAGGTGACGCTTGCCGATGGCAAGGCCTCGGTCACGCGTGAGATCGACGGCGGTCTCGAGACCCTGTCCGTGAAGCTGCCGGCGGTGGTCACGACCGACCTGCGCCTGAACGAGCCGCGCTACGCCACGCTGCCCAACATCATGAAGGCCAAGAAGAAGCCGCTCGACACCGTCAAGCCGGCCGATCTGGGCGTCGACGTGGCGCCGCGCCTGACCACGCTGAAAGTGTCCGAACCGCCCAAGCGCAGCGCGGGCGAACGCGTGGCCGATGTCGCGCAGCTGGTCGACAAACTCAAGAACGTTGCGAAGGTGATCTGAACATGGCCATTCTCGTCATTGCCGAACACGACAACCAATCGATCAAGGCCGCCACGCTCAACACCGTGACCGCGGCGACCAGGCTGGATGGCGACATCCACGTGCTGGTGGCCGGTGCCGGCTGCGGCGCCGCGGCCGAGGCCGCCGCCAAGGTCGCCGGCGTGGCCAAGGTGCTGGTGTGCGACGCCCCGCAGTACGAAGCCCAGACGGCCGAGAACGTCGCCGAACTGGTCAAGGGCCTGGCCCCGGCCTACAGCCACGTGCTCGCCCCGGCCACCTCGGCCGGCAAGAACATGCTGCCGCGCGTGGCCGCACAGCTCGACGTCGCCCAGATCAGCGACATCGTCGCGATCGAGTCCGCCGACACCTTCGTGCGTCCGATCTACGCCGGTAACGCGCTGGCCACGGTCAAGAGCGCCGATGCCATCAAGCTCATCACGGTGCGTACCACCGCCTTCGACGCCGCCGGTGACGGCAACGCCGCGCCGGTGGAAGCCGTGGCGGCGGCGGCCGATCTCGGCGTGACGGCGCTGGTCGGTCGCGAGATCACCAAGAGTGCTCGTCCCGAACTGGGCGCAGCCAAGATCATCGTCTCGGGCGGCCGGGGCCTGGGTAGCGGCGACAACTACCACCAGCTGCTCGAGCCGCTGGCGGACAAGCTCGGCGCGGCGCTGGGTGCCTCGCGCGCGGCGGTCGACGCCGGCTACGTGCCCAACGACTATCAGGTCGGGCAGACCGGCAAGATCGTCGCGCCGCAACTCTACATCGCCATCGGCATCTCGGGCGCGATCCAGCACCTGGCGGGCATGAAGGATTCCAAGGTGATCGTGGCGATCAACAAGGATCCGGAGGCGCCGATCTTCCAGGTGGCCGACTACGGCCTGGTGGGGGATCTGTTCGAGGTCGTTCCGCAACTCACCTCGGCGGTCTGATCGCGCGACTGGTCAGGCGAGGGCGCCGACATGAACCTTGCGAGTTCGCTGTTCCCAGCGGCTTGGCACGGCGTCATGCTGGTGCTCTCGCTGGCGGTCGCCTGGCAGACGCTACGTCGTGCGCCCTGGCGGCGCCTGCTGGTGAGTTCCCAGCTCAACCTGCTGCTGGGCTTCGCCGTCGGACTCACGCTCATGTGGAGCCTGAAGGCCGGCGTAAAACCCGGACTCAACCTCCACATGCTCGGGGCCATGGCCGCGACACTCACGCTTGGGCCGTGGCTCGCCGTGGTCGCGCTCGCTGCGGCACTGAGCGGGGTCACCCTCAACGGGGCGATCGAATGGGACGCCTGGCCGATCAACTTCATCTTGATGGCGGTGCTCCCGGTAGCCATCGCGAGCGGTATCCAGCGATGCATCGAGAGATGGTTGCCCGCTCACTTTTTCGTCTTCATTTTCGTGACGAGTTTTGCCGGCGCGGCGCTGACAGTCATGCTGCAGGGATTGATTGCGTCGGCCGCGATGGTCGTAGCGGGCGCCTACAGCGCCGAATTCCTGCTCAGCGACTATCTGCCGTTCTTTCTGCTGCTCGGTTTCTCCGAAGCGTGGATCAGCGGCGCCATCGTCACACTGCTGGTGGTTTACCGACCCGATTGGGTGGCGGGCTTCGACGACAGCCGCTACCTGCTGAACAAGTAAGACCAACATCCTTTCTGGAGATATGCATTCCATGAGCAACTACAGCGCCCCGATCCGTGACATGCAGTTCGTGATGCGCGAGCTGGCCGGCCTCGACGAAGTCGCACAGCTGCCCGGCAACGAGGAAGTGTCCCCCGACCTGGTCGATGCCATTCTCGAGGAAGCCGACAAGTTCGCCAGCGGCGTGCTCGCTCCGCTGAACTGGACAGGCGACCAGGAAGGCGCGAAGTGGAACGATGGCGCCGTGGCGACCGCGCCGGGCTGGAAGGAGGCCTACACGCAGTTCGCCGAATCGGGCTGGACGGCGCTCGCAGGTGATCCGAACTACGGTGGCCAGGGCCTGCCCAAGCTGCTGTCGACGGCGGTGATGGAAATGTGGAAGTCGGCCAACATGGCGTTCTCGCTGTGCCCGATGCTCACCACGGGCGCCATCGAGGCGCTGCTGCTGCGCGGAACGGACGAGCAGAAGGCCATGTACCTGCCCAAGATGATCTCGGGCGAATGGACCGGCACCATGAACCTGACCGAGCCGCAAGCCGGTTCGGACCTCGCCGCCGTCCGTACCAAGGCGGAACCGCAGGGTGATGGCACCTACAAGATCTTCGGCCAGAAGATCTTCATCACCTACGGCGACCACGACATGACGGACAACATCATCCATCTCGTGCTTGCCCGCCTGCCGGATGCGCCGGAAGGGGTGAAGGGGATCTCGCTGTTCGTCGTGCCGAAGTTCATGGTCAATGCCAACGGCAGCCTGGGCGCGCGCAACGACGTGCATTGCGTTTCGATCGAGCACAAGCTCGGCATCCACGCCAGCCCGACCTGCGTCCTCGCCTTCGGCGACAAGGGTGGCGCGATCGGCACGCTGGTGGGCGAGCCCAACCGCGGCCTCGAGTACATGTTCATCATGATGAACGAAGCCCGCTTCGCGGTCGGCATGGAAGGTCTGGCACTGTCCGAGCGCGCGTACCAGCATGCGCTGCAGTATGCCAAGGATCGCGTGCAGGGCACCGACGCGGGCGTGCGCGGCGGACCGAAGGTCAACATCCTTCACCACGCCGATGTCCGTCGCCTGCTGATGAACATGAAGAGCAAGACCGAGGCGATGCGGGCACTCGCCTACGTCGTCGGCGCGGCGTTCGACAAGGCGCACAACCACCCGGACGAAGCCGTCCGCGCTCAGAACCAGGCCTTCGTCGACCTGATGATCCCGGTGGTCAAGGGCTGGTGCACCGAGAACTCGATCGACGTTACGTCCGACGGCGTGCAGGTTCATGGCGGCATGGGCTTCATCGAGGAAACGGGTGCCGCGCAGCACTTCCGCGATTCGCGCATCACCACGATCTACGAGGGCACGACGGCAATCCAGGCGAACGACCTGATCGGACGCAAGATCGCCCGCGAAAACGGCGTCACCATCGCCGGCGTGATCAAGACGATGCGTGCAGTCGAGGCTGAACTAGCCGCCGCCGGTGATGCCGCGCTGGGCGCGATCGCAAAATCGCTGGGCGCCGGCGTGTCGGCGTTGGAGGAAGCCGTGGCCTACATCCTGGCCACCTACAGCCAGGACATCAAGGCCGCATCGGTCGGCTCCGTGCCCTTCCTGAAACTGCTGGGCATTGTTGCCGGCGGCTGGCAGATGGGGCGCGCCGCGCTGGTCGCGAAGCGCAAGCTGGAAGCCGGTGAAGGTGAAGCGTCCTTCTACAAGACGAAGATCGTGACCGCGCGCTTCTACGCTGACCACGTGCTGGCTCAGGCCTCGGGTCTGGCCTACACCATCGTCAACGGCGCGGCAGGCGCCCTTGAACTGAGCGAAGAGCAGTTCTGATCGTCGTTGCGCCCCGGCTCACGCGGGGGCGCAACGTGCTGGCAAAAAAAGACCCGGGCCGAAAGCCCGGGTCTTTTTCGTTGCGGACGGCAGAAACGCGTCGGCCGACAGTCTTACTCGACCTTCGCCTTCGCGCGCAGGTCGATCACGTGCTTCTCGACCTTCTGCTGCTGCAGGCGCTGCTGCAACTGCGGCTTGACTTCTTCGAACGGGGGCGCCTGAGTCGCGCGCACGTCATCGAGCTGGATGACGTGATACCCGAAGTCGCTCTTGACCGGCGTGGTCGTGAACTTGCCCTTCTCGAGACCCACCATGGCGTCGGAGAAGGGCTTCACGAACATGCCCGGGTTGCTCCAGCCCAGATCGCCGCCGCGATCCTTCGAGCCCGGATCGCGCGAATCCTTGGCCACTTCTTCGAAAGCAGTGCCGGACTGCAGCTTGGCGATGATCGCCTTGGCCTCGTCTTCGGTCTCGACCAGCACGTGACGGGGCTTGTACTCCTTGTCACCCATCCGGCTCTTGATCGCGTCGTATTCCTTCTTCAGGTCGGCGTCGCTGACCGGGTTGTTCTTGACGAAATCCTGCAGATAGGCGCGGATCAGGATGGCCTGCTTGGCCATCTCCATCTGGGCCTGGACGTCGGCCTTCTTGGCGAGACCCTTGTTGGCGGCCTCCTGACTCAGCACTTCGCGACGAATCAGTTCCTCGCGAACGGCATCCTTGAGCTGCTGGCTTTCAGGTGCGCCCTGGGCACGCTGTTCGGCGAGCATCGCCTCGGCACGTTCAGCAGGAATTGCAATGCCGTTGACCTTGGCAAGCGATTCGGCGGCAGCCGCGGGGAGGGCAATGAAGCCGGCCATCAGGGCAATTGCGAGGCGGCTGGGAAAGCGTTTCATCGGTGTTCCTTCAGGTGGGTTGTGTGGTGGCCTCTTCGGCCGTGTTTGCTTTGATGGCGAGGGCGTGAATGTCTTTTTTCATCATATCGCCCAAGGCTTGGTAAATCATTCGGTGCCGCGCGACGGTGCCCTGTCCGGCAAACGCCGACGACACGATCCGCAGGCGGTAATGACCGCCGCCTTCGCGCGCACCGGCGTGGCCTGCGTGCAGGGCGCTGTCATCGTGAATCTCGATCAGCTCGGGCTGGAACGCATCGACGAGCCGTTCGTGGATGCGGGAAACGACTGCCTGCGTCACGGCAGGACCTTCTTGAACGGGCGCACCGAGGTGCGCGCAAAAACGCCTTCGCGCACGTATGCGTCCTCGGCAAGCCATTTCTCGGCGCTCGCCTGCGAGTCGAACTCGGCCACAACCAGACTGCCCGCGAAACCGGCCGGGCCGGGATCCGGCGAGTCGATCGCAGGCATGGGGCCAGCGATCAATAATCTGCCTTCGTCGCGCAGGGCCTCGAGCCGTGCGAGATGCTCCCCGCGCACCGCCATGCGGCGCTCGAGCGTTCCCGGCGCGTCCTCGCCGATCAATGCGTAGAACATCAGTTGTTTTCCTCTTCGAGGTGACGTGAGAGATAGAAGCCCTGGGCAAGCACGAACGCGAACATCAGTCCCATGCCGCCAAAGAGCTTGAAGTTGACCCAGACTTCCTCGCTGAAACTGTAGGCAACGTAGAGATTGAGCAACCCCATCGAAATGAAGAAACCCGCCCAGGCAAGGTTGAGACGCCCCCACACCGGTTCGGGCAACTGGATCTGCGCCTCGAGCATCGTGCGGATGAGGTTCCTGCGGAACAGTGTCGCCGAACCGAGCAAGACCGCGCCGAACAGCCAGTAAAGCGCCGTCGGTTTCCACTTGATGAAGGTGGGGTTGTGAAAGAACAGTGTGGCACCGCCGAACACGACGATGATCGCCAAGCTGACCCACAGCATGGTGTCGACCTTGCGGTGCTTGATCCACACCAGTGCGATCTGGACGAAGGTGGCGAGAATCGTCACCGCCGTTGCGATCAGGATCGGTGCCTGCGCAACCGCGATGCCGTCACCCAGCCAGCGCACTGCAAGTTCGTGGGAGGCCTCGGGCTGCGCCCCGGCCAGTTTGTAGGCGCCAAAGAAGAGAATGACCGGAAGCAGATCGAACAGGAATTTCATGCGCGAGGATTATAGCGATTGTTGGGCTGCCTGCCCGGCAGGCGCTTCAGCGCGGTTTCGCATGTGGTCAGCCAGTGCGGAAAACGAGCCATACAGGCTCTCTCTCAGGGCCGCATCGCCGACGCACTCGTCGAGCGCAGTACGCATGCACAGCAGCCACTGGTCGCGCTCGGCGACGCCAATCGAGAAGGGGAGGTGGCGTGCGCGCATGAACGGAGGGCCGAAGCGCTCCACGTAAAGATTGGGCCCTCCCAGCCAGCCCGACAGGAAGAGGAACAGCTTTTCCTCGGAACCGCCGAGATCCTCAGCGTGCAGCCGCCGTACGCCCCAAGCCTCGGGCAGCTCGTCCATCAGACTGTAGAAGCGTTTGACGAGCAAGCGTACGGCGGCCTCACCGCCGATACGTTCATAGGGTGTGGCGTTGGGAGCGAATCTTTGTTCAGGAGGCATGGATATCGAGTGGGCCAGCAGGTAGGCCGCAGCGCAGGTTGGCGGGCACGGCCTGGTCGATCAGGCGGGGCCGGGGGAGGTCGAGCGACTGCATCAGGTCGATGAACGCCTGGCGGGAGCGGCCGGGCACCCGCGCGTTCGTCAGCTTCTCCTGTGCGATCGAACTCACCCGCATGCCCTTGTAGTCGTGCGCGGGATAGACAAGGGTTTCGTCCGGCAGGGTGAACAGGCGTTGCGTGATGCTGTCGTAAAGCGCGCCTGCGTCGCCGCCCTGGAAGTCCGTCCGGCCGCAGCCGCCGATCAGCAAGGCATCGCCGGTAAAAAGGCAGTTGCGCCAGCGGTAGCTCACGCAACCTGGCGTATGGCCCGGCGTCGCGATGACGCGCAGTACCTCGTCGCCGAACACCAGCGTGTCCCCATCGGCGAGCAACACGTCGGCGCACATGACGCCCGTGCGATGTCCGGTCGCGGTGCGGGCGTTCGTATGTTCCCTGAGCACCCCTGCGCCGGTGACATGGTCCGCATGCGCGTGCGTTTCGAGCAGGTACACGAGGTTCAGGTCGAGTTCGCGCAACAGACCCAGGTACATCGCGCTGTGCTCGGCGACCGTGTCGATGAGCACAGCGTCGCCGGACTGCGCATCGGCCAGAAGGTAAGTCAGGGTGGAGCTTTGCTCATCGAAAAGCTGGCGAAAAATGATGCTCATTTGTCATGTATCTCCCGGCCGTCTTTCGGCATTCTAGCGCGGCTCGTGACGCTTCCGCCTGCAGGCAGCCGGAGAATTGCCCGCAGACCACCGCCTTCACGCGGAAGGAGGTCGAGGTGGCCCTGATGGGCACGCATCACGCGTTCCACGATTGCCAGGCCCAGCCCCGCCCCCTTGGTGTTCGAGCGGGCTTTCTCCAGCCGCGTGAAGGGATGGCGCATGCGCTCCACTTCATTTTCGGGGATGCCCGGACCACGATCCGCGACCTCGATGCAGACCTCTTCCCCAATCGTGCCGACCGTCACCTTCAGGGGTTTGTCCTCCCCCGCGTAGCGCAAGGCATTGTCGATGAGGTTGGCGAGCGCCCTCCTGATCGACAGCGCACGAGCGGGTGCAATCAGGCTGTCCGGAACGGCAAGCGTGATGTCGACACCCCGCAGCCGATAGGGTTCGCCGACTTCCCGCACCAGGTTCGCGATGTCGATTGCCTGCGGGGGCTCCTGCGGGGTGCCGCGGCCGAAGTCGAGGAACTGACCGATGATGCGGTCCATCTCCTCGATGTCGGCCACCATCGCGCTGACCTCGTCCTCGGGCGCTCCGGACATCTCGATCCCCAGTCGCAGCCGGGCCAGCGGCGTCCTGAGATCGTGTGACACCCCGGCGAGAATGAGTGCGCGATCCGCATCGGTGCGCGCGAGATCACCGGCCATCTGGTTGAAGGCATGCGCGACGACGGCAATCTCCTGCGGGCCGCTCTCTTCCAGGGGGGGAGGAGTCTGCCCGCTGCCGACCATGCGTGCAGTGCGCGCCAGTGCCCGCAGGGGTGTGCCGATGCGGGACACGATCAGATACGCCCCGAGCAGGGCAGCCACGAGCGCGCCGAAACCCCACACGAGCCATCCAAAGGTGTCCGTGGTTTCGATCCGCTCCGACGGCAGCATCACCCAGTACTCGTCGAACTGATCGTCCGGATCGAGCCGAAAGCTCACCCAGAACCCGTCAAGCGACTTCCAGCGCGCTGCGAAGCGCGTGTGCTCCCCGAGTTGACGCCGGACCTCGTCCGTCAACAACTTCAGTGGCCGATTGCCCCGCAGTGGCAGGAGCTCGTCGGAGGCCTCCGCCGGATAGATGCGAATCCCTTCGAGTGCGGCGAGATCGATCAGCAGGTCGATGCGGCGTTCCGCGTGCGCGTTGATCAGTGCGGTACGGGTCAGGTTGACGACCGACACCACCATCTGCGCCACATCACGCGCCCGGGCCGGCTCCTGGAAATAGCGGAAAATCTGCGACCAGGCGCCGAGCGACAGGATCAGCAGCAGCGCGACCAGCAGGAAGGTCTGCCAAAGCAGCGTGCGCGGAAGCCAGGCTGTCAAGAACCGACCGAGCGCACGCATGCGTCGCATGCTAAGGGAACGGGGCATGCCGCGCTCACTCGGCGGCGTCCGCCTCGCGCTCCTCGCCCTGGCCGCCCTTGGTGTCGTCCGGCACGAAGACGTAGCCGAAGCCCCAGACCGTCTGGATGTAGCGCGGCTTGGCAGGATCGTCCTCGACAAGCTTGCGCAGGCGGGAAATCTGAACGTCGATCGCCCGGTCGAACACGCCGTATTCCCGACCGCGGGCGAGTTCCATCAACTTGTCGCGCGACAGGGGCTGGCGGGGATGCTGGAGAAGCACCTTCAACAACGAGAACTCGCCCGTCGTGAGCTGGATCTCCTCGCTGTTGCGTTCCAGCGAGCGCGTACCGAGATTCACACGGACACTGCCGAAGACCACGATCTCGTCCTCGGCGGTAGGCGCTCCGGGCAGGCTCTGCGGCTGACGGCGCATGACCGCCTGGATGCGGGCAACCAGTTCGCGGGGGTTGAACGGCTTGGCCACGTAATCATCCGCGCCCATCTCGAGACCGACGATGCGATCGACGTCATCGCCCTTCGCCGTCAACATGATGATCGGGATGTGGTTCTCGCCCGCACGCAAACGCCGGCAGATGGCAAGGCCGTCCTCTCCGGGCAGCATCAGGTCGAGCACCATGAGGTCGAAGTGCTCGCGATGGAGGGCACGATCCATCATCGGCGCATCGCCGACCGCCTTGACCGCAAAGCCCTGTTCCTGAAGGTAGCGAGACAACAGTTCGCGCAGTCGCGCGTCGTCATCCACCAGCAGTACGCGATATCGTGTTTTTCCGTTCATGGCGCAAATCCTATCCTTAGTGCCGAACCCATGCCAGTGCCCGGGACCCGCATGCTGGGTGCCAGCGGGTAACGCTTCGTAAGCATGATGCCAAAAGGCAACACGGCCTTACAAACCACCGCCGAGATGAAGGGCCAAGGCTATTTTCAGGCCAGGGAATCCCGTATGTTTCGTTCTGCGTACTACCGCCTTGCGCGTGAAACTCACCCGAACGGTACATCATGAAGACGAGCCCGCACGCTTTCCCGAACACCTTTCTCCCAGCCCGCAGGGTAAGGGGTCTGTTCGGCTTGGCAGTGCTGTCGGCCTCGATGCTGGGACTGACGAGCACTGACGCTTTTGCCCGGAGTCCAAACGCGGCTGGCGCACTGACCGACAGCGAAGGGATTCGTATCGAGCAGCCGCGTGGCGATCTGCGTCGCGTCCTGATCTCGAACCCCGAGTCGCCTGAGGCGCCTCCCGCACGGCGCCGCCTGAACGCGGAAGAGCGGGACGCATTGCATCGCGACCTGCGTGATGCAATGCGGGGGGCTTATCCGGAGAACGCCGTAGGGCGCAAGAAGGGTCGCTGAGCCCCGACGTCTTTGCCGCGCGCGGCGGCTCCGAGCCGTTAGAATACGGCGATCATGAAAATCCTGGCCATCGAAACGTCGTGCGAGCAGGGCAGCGTTGCGCTGCTTGTCGACGGTGCAATCCTCAGTCGCCGAATCGACGGCGCTGCCAATCACTCCGAATCCGTCCTGCGCGACATTGCCGCCCTGTTGAGCGAGGCCGGCATGCACGCAAGCCAACTCGATGCCGTCGCCTTCGGTGCGGGACCCGGTGCCT
Organism: Thauera humireducens; assembly: GCF_001051995.2. Taxonomy (NCBI): domain Bacteria; kingdom Pseudomonadati; phylum Pseudomonadota; class Betaproteobacteria; order Rhodocyclales; family Zoogloeaceae; genus Thauera; species Thauera humireducens. The sequence goes on from NZ_CP014646.1 coordinate 994,748, forward strand.
TCACCGGGCTCCGGCTTGCCTGCGGCGTGGCGCAGGGGCTTGCCATTGGCGCCGGACTGGGCGTCGCCGTTGTGGGCAGCTTCGATGCGCTGGCCCTGCAGGTTCCCTCACCGCGAGTTTTTGTCGCCACCGACGCCCGCATGGGCGAGGTCTATCACGCGACCTATGTGCGCGACGAACAGGACGTCCCCCGGCTCAGCGGCGCCCCGCGCTGCGATGCGCCCGAAAACATCGAACTGCCGGAAGGGCGCTGGACCGCGGTCGGGTCCGCGTTCGCCGTTTGGCCCGATGCGCTGCGCCACCGCCTGGCCCTGACCCTCGACGGTTGCCACGACGATCTGGTTGCGCGAGCGGATGAAGTCGCGATGCTCGCTACCCACATGGCGGCCGGCGGCCTCCTGCGACCGCCCGAACAGGCCGCACCGCTCTATGTGCGCGACAAGGTCGCACTGACGACGGCAGAGCGGCTCGCACGTGGAGGACGCGCGTGAGCGGAGGCGCCACCCACCATTTTTCTCCCCTGACACTGGACGACCTGGATTGGGTCCACCAACAGGAGGTGGATCTGCATCCCTTCCCATGGACGCGGGGCAATTTCGCCGACTCGCTGACGGCGGGCCATGGCGCCTGGCTCATGCGGGTCGACAAGGAACGCGTCGGCTACGCCGTGGTGCTGAAGGTGCTGGATGAAGCCCATCTGCTCAACATCAGCGTCGCTCGCGCTGCGCAGGGAAAGGGATACGGCAGGGCCTTGCTGGAATGGCTGCAGCTGACCGCAAAGCGAAATGGGGCAGGGCAATTCTTCCTCGAGGTACGCCCCTCGAACCTCGCCGGCCTTGCCCTTTACCGCTCGCAGGGATTCGAGCAGATCGGCCGGCGCAAGGGCTACTATCCCGCGCCCGACGGGCGTGAGGACGCAATCGTGATGCGGCGGGAGCTCTGATTCCATGGCCCGTGCCGCCCCAAGGATAACGTCCCGGCGCGATGCCGTTCTGCGCGAGATGGGCCTGGGTCCGATCTGGCGCCTGCGCACCGCCGTCGACGAAGAATCGCCCGCTTTGCCGGACGATCCGGCCGCGATCCAAGCCGAGTCCGCCGCGCCGATGGCGCCGGACATTGCACCGCGCGCCCCTTCGGTCGCAGCCGTACCGGTCGCAGCAAAGACCGTGGCCGAGCCCGTTGCGCCGCCGCGCCGTGCCGTTCAACCGCCTGCGACAGCTTCGCGGAGCCGTTCATTCGCTGAGGACAGCCCGCGGCCGGCGCAACCCGCCAGCGTCGTGGCGATGCCTGATCCTGCCCGTTCGGCACGAATCGCGACGCTCGACTGGACCTCCCTCGAGGCCGACGTGCGGGCGTGTAACGCTTGCGTGCTGTGCGAACGCCGCAAGCAGGCAGTCCCCGGGGTGGGCGACCGGCAGGCAAGCTGGATGTTCGTCGGCGAAGGCCCCGGCAGCGAGGAAGACCAGCGTGGCGAACCCTTCGTCGGCCAGGCCGGCAGGTTGCTCGACAACATGCTGGCGGCGATCGGCCTGCAGCGAGGCGAGAATGTCTATATCGCCAATGCGGTGAAGTGCCGCCCGCCGCACAACCGGACCCCGGCCGCAGCCGAGATCGGCGCGTGCCTGCCCTACCTGGAACGTCAGATCGCGCTCGTGCAGCCCAAGGTGCTGGTTGCGCTCGGGCGTCCCGCGGCACTCGCGTTGCTCGACAACGAGGTCAGCATCGGTGCCGCACGCGGACGAAGCCTCGACTACAGCGGCATACCGGTGGTCGTTACCTACCACCCGGCCTATCTGTTGCGCAATCCGCAGGACAAGGGCAAGGCGTGGGCAGACCTCTGCTTCGCCCGCCGGCTCATGGCGAGACAGACCGAGCACGCGGAGAAATCCTAGGCCGCGTGCGGCCCAGTTCAGTGAGCGCGGTCTTCCAGCAGGGAGACGTTGTCGAACTCGCGCTGGTTGGCCTCGTGGCGACGCTTGACCATCAGCATCGTGCCGGCGACGAAGAGTCCGAACAGCACGATCACCACGTCGATCGACAGACCGAACATGATCAGCAAGGCGTAGGTGCCGGTCATCACGAGGATCGACAGGTTTTCGTTGAAGTTCTGCACCGCGATCGAGTGACCCGCGCCCATCAGGATGTGCCCGCGGTGCTGGAGCAGGGCGTTCATCGGCACCACGAAGAAGCCCGCCAGCGCGCCAACCACGACCATCAGCGCCATGGCGACGGTCGTATTGGTGACGAAGATCATCGAGATCACGCCGACCCCCATCGCGATGCCGAGCGGAATCACGCGCACGGCCTTGCGCAGCGTCACATAGCGCGCAGCCAGGATCGACCCGGCCGCAACACCGACCGCGACGACGCCCTGCATCATCGACGCCTGGGACAGGCTCATGCCCAGATTGTGCTCGGCCCACTTAATCACGATGAACTGCAGGGTGGCCCCGGCGCCCCAGAACAGCGTGGTGACTGCAAGCGAGATCTGGCCGAGCTTGTCGCGCCACAGCAGGCGCAGACAGTGGTTGAAGTCGTGCAGGAGGTACAGCGGATTGTTCTTCAGCGGCTTGTGGTCGACGCCGGTGTCCGGAATGTAGAAATTGAAGGCGGCGGCGATCAGGTAGAGCGAACCGATGACCAGCACGCCCGCCTCGAACGGCGTTTCCACGAACGGGAGACCGAGGCCCATCAGGAAGCCCGCGACGTCACCGCGGATCATGAAGCCCCCCATCACCGTGCCGATGATGATCGCTCCGACCGTCAGGCCCTCGATCCAGCCATTGGCGACGACGAGCAGGCGGTGTGGCAGGTACTCGGTGAGGATGCCGTACTTGGCGGGCGAGTAGGCCGCGGCGCCCAGGCCGATGACGGCGTACGCGAACAGCGGGTGGGCGCCGAGGAACAGCATCAGGCAACCGCCAATCTTGATCGTGTTGCTGATCAGCATCACGCGCCATTTCGGCATCGAGTCCGCGAACGCGCCGACAAAGGCGGCCAGCGCCACGTAGGAAACGGTGAAGAACAGCTTGAGCAGCGGCTCGTATTCCGACGGAGCTGCCATGTCCCGCAACAAGGCAATGGCAACGATGAGCAAGGCGTTGTCCGCAAGCGCAGAAAAGAACTGCGCCGCCATGATGATGTAGAAGCCGAACGGCATCGTGTGGACCGGGCAACAATTTGTCGGGAGCGCGGTTTATAACATGAAGTATTGACGCGTGCGCTGACACGAATCACGCAGCACGGAGACCGTGTTTTCCGGGGTGTGCAAGGGCGCCCTGGTTTATGATCTAATTCACACAATAAATCATACTTATCTACACCATGGCTGATCGCAGACTTCAGGTTTTCCATGCCGTGGCCAAGCACGGCTCCTTCACACGTGCGGCCGAGCACCTCTACATGACGCAGCCGGCCGTCACCTTCCAGATCAAGCAGCTGGAGGAACACTTCGACACGCGCCTGCTGGATCGCGGCCACGGCAAGATCACGCTGACCCCCGCGGGTGAGCTGGTGCTTGCCTACGCCGAGCGCATCCTCGGCCTGTCGGCGGAGCTCGATTCGCGCGTCGCCGAGATGACTGACGAGCTCGCCGGCCAGATCAAGATCGGAACCAGCACCACGATTGCCGCCTACTGGCTGCCGGCGGTCCTCGAAGGCTTCAAGCGCAAGTACCCGCGCGTGCTGCCGCGCGTCGTGGTGGGCAATTCGAAGCTCACCGAGGACAGCGTCTCGGCGCGCGACCTCGACATCGGGCTCATCGAGATCGTCACCGAGCAGCACACCATCGAGCGCCGTAGCGCCGCGCGCGACGAACTGATGGTCATCTGCAGGCCCGATCATCCGCTGGCGAAGCACGACAAGCTGACCGCGAAGGACCTGGTCGGTCACCCCTTCATCGACCGCGACCCGGGCAACGGCATCCGCCAGATCGCAGACGAGTTCTTCGAAGCCGCAGGCATCGCCGGCAGCGAGATCACCCTGTGCGCCGAAGTCGGCAGCCTGGCCACGATCAAGCAACTCGCCGCGGGCGGCCTGGGCTTTGCCATCGCCTCCGAGCGTGCGATACGCCGCGATGTGGCCGAGGGCCGTCTCGCCGCGATCCGTCTCGAACCGCGCATCTACACGCCGCTCGAAGTGATCGTGCCGCGCGACAAGTTCCGTTCGCGCCTGATCACGGCCTTTGCCGACTATGTCTGCGAAGAGTTCGCACGCATGGCGCAGGACAAGGACACCGTGAGCTGATGGCGAAGGCGAAGTCGGCCTTCGTCTGCAGCGAATGCGGCGCGCAGGTGCCGCGCTGGCAGGGGCAGTGTCCCCAATGCCAGGCCTGGAACACCCTTAGCGAAACGATCGTCGAGAGCGGCCCCTCCGCGGGGAGCCGCTTTGCCGCGCTGGCCGGACAGACCAGCCGGCTGCAGCCGCTGTCCTCGCTGCAGCCACGCGAGGAACCGCGCCAGCCCACCGGTCTGGACGAGTTCGACCGCGTGCTCGGCGGCGGCCTCGTCGCCGGCGGCGTCGTCCTGATCGGCGGCGACCCGGGCATCGGCAAGTCGACCCTGCTGCTGCAGGCATTGTCGAACCTGTCGGCCGCACACAAAGTGGTCTACGTCAGCGGCGAAGAGTCGGGCGAACAGGTGGCGCTGCGCGCGCATCGTCTGCAACTTCCGCCGTCCGAGCTGCAGATGCTCGCCGAGATCAACCTCGAACGCATCCTGCACACGCTGCGCGACTCAAGGCCGCGCGTCGCGGTCATCGATTCGATCCAGACGGTGTATTCCGAAGCCCTGCAGTCGGCCCCGGGTTCGGTCGCCCAGGTGCGCGAATGTGCAGCGCAACTCACGCGCTTTGCCAAGCAGAGCGGCACCAGCCTGATCCTGGTCGGCCACGTCACCAAGGACGGCACGCTGGCCGGCCCGCGCGTGCTCGAACACATCGTCGATACCGTGCTGTATTTCGAGGGTGACACCCACTCGAGCTTCCGCCTGATTCGCGCGTTCAAGAACCGCTTCGGCGCGGTCAACGAACTGGGCGTGTTCGCGATGACCGAGCGCGGCCTGCGGGGTGTCTCCAATCCGTCGGCCATCTTCCTGTCGCAGCATTCGCAGCAGGTCGCGGGCAGCTGCGTGCTGATCACCCAGGAGGGCACGCGTCCGCTGCTGGTGGAGGTGCAGGCGCTGGTCGATGCCTCGCAGAGCCCCAATCCGCGGCGGCTGTCGGTCGGCCTGGAGCCGACACGGCTGGCCATGCTGCTCGCGGTCATGCACCGCCATGCAGGGGTGGTGTGCTTCGACCAGGACGTGTTCGTGAATGCGGTCGGCGGAGTCAAGATCACCGAACCGGCGGCCGACCTGGCCATCCTGTTCGCGATCGTTTCTTCGCTGCGCGACCGACCGCTGCGGCGCGGCCTCGCGGTGTTTGGCGAGGTCGGCCTGGCGGGCGAGATCCGGCCCGCACCGCGCGGTCAGGAACGCCTGAGGGAAGCAGCGAAACTCGGCTTCGACATCGCGATCGTGCCCAAGGCCAATGCGCCCAAGCAGGCGATCGACGGTCTCAAGGTCATCGCCGTCGACCGCGTCGAGGAAGCACTGGAGAAGATGCGCGAGCTGGAATAGGGCGCACCCTGCGCCCCTGTTCCATCGCCATCAGAACGTGTAGGTCGCGCGTACGCCGCCGTAGAGGCTGCGCTCCGCACCCGGCTCGTAGTAGCGACCCTGTGCGTCGCCGACGATCACCGAACCGATGTGCTCGCGGTCGAACACGTTGTCGACGCGCAGCAACTGGGCGAACGCCCACGGGCCGGACTTCTGCTCGGCCGACAACCTCAGGTTCACCAGGGTGTAGGCCGGTGCGGGCTTGGCGTCATTCAGGTCGTTGACCTCGACCTTGCTGCGGTAGATCGCCTCTGCGGCGGCAGTCAGTCCGCTGCGCACGGTCCATGCGAGCTCGCCGAAGACGCTCACTTCCGGAATGCCCGGGATGCGATTGCCCGACGGCACCGTGGTGCCGCGGCTCACGAAGGCGTCGTCGTAGCGTGCATCCAGCCAGGTGATCGCCCCCCGTGCATGCAGTCCGGGCTGCAGTTCGGACTCCATCGAGAGCTCGACCCCCTTGCGCTTGGTCCGGCCCGCATTGGTGTAGCTGGTGCGTCCGCCCGAGGATTCCGCCACGACGATCTCGTCATCGGTGCCGATCTGGAACAGGGCGAGGTTCATGCGGGTGGCGTCGCCGAGGATCGCCTTGATGCCGATTTCCGCCTGCTTGCTGGTCGAAGGCTGGAGGTCGAAGTTGAAGCCGGTGCTCGGCGAGGCATAGGAGAGCTCGTTCAGGGTCGGCGTCTCGAAACCCTCGCCGTAGCTCGCATACACGTTTACCGCCGGGCTCAGCGCGTAGGCGACCCCCAGGGCGGGCGTCGTCTCGCGGTAGGACACCGAGCCGCTGTCGTTCCCGTTGCCGGGGACGATATAGCGGTCCTCCACCTTGAACCGGACCCTGGAGTGACGCACCCCCGCGGTCCACAGCCACGCGTCCTGCTTCCATTGCGCCTGCAGGTAGGGATCGGTGCTCGTCACCGTATCCGTCTCGTTGCGCCTGAGGGCGCCCTTGATGCCGAGTGTCGGACCGACGAAGTTCTGGTAGCCGCGGCGCGCATCCTCGGCCTCGTCGTAGTCGATGCCCGCCGTCACGGTCAGCCGTCCCGCACCGAGTTCGCGCTCCGCGATCCAGCGCGCGCCGCCGCCGAAGAAGTCGCGGTCGAAGTCGACGACGCCTCCGGCGTGCCGTGGCGCGGCCTGCGGCCCAGTGGGAATGGACTGGTACTGCGTCACGCTGCGCGTGCCCGAGTATGCGCTCAACTGCAGCCGATCCTGACCGAAGCGCCGCTCGTAGGTCACGCCGCCCTGCAGGTGATCGATGCTCTTGCGCGTGTTGAAGTCGCGTGCAACCTGTTCGACGGCGCGCGGGTCGCGCTTGTAGGTCTCCCAGGTCACCCCCAGCGGGTCTTCCGTGTCCTTCTGCCGCAGTCCGCTGCCCACCAGGGTCAGCTTGCTGTCCTCGTCAGGCTTCAGGGTGATCTTGGCAAAGGCCTGGTCGCGGCGCGCTTCGCTGTGGTCGCGGTAGCCATCGGTATCGAGACGCGAGGCATCGAGCACGAAGCCGACGCCGTTCTTCTCGCCTTCAGCCCCGAGACCGAAACGCTTCGTGCCCCAGGAGCCCACGGTCAGGCCGCCGGTGATCCTGGGCGGGCCTTCACCATCGCGCGAGAACAGCTGGATGACGCCCCCCGCATGATTGCCATACACGGTTGAAAAAGGTCCGCGCAGGACCTCGATGCGTTCGGCGGTGTCGAGGTTGAAGGTGGCTGCCTGCCCCTGACCATCCGGGTTCGACGCGGGAATACCGTCGGCGATGAGCTTCACGCCGCGCACGCCGAATGCCGCGCGCGCACCAAATCCGCGTACCGAGATCTGCAGATCCTGCGCGTAGTTCTGGCGGTTCTGGATCACCAGACCCGGCACGCCGTTCAGCGCCTCCGACGCATTCACCCGCAGGTTTCCTTCCTGCGTGCCACGCATGTCGACCACGTCGACCGAGTAGGGCAGGTCGAAGCTCTCGGCCTCGACCCGGCTGCCCGTGACGACCACCGGCTTGAGCGTCACTGCCGTCGCGTCCTGTGCCAGGGCCGGGGCGATGCACATCAGACCAGAGGGCAGGAGGGCGGCGGCGACAAGACTGGACAGCGGTTTCAATGCGGGCGCACGGTACATGGCGGGATCTCCCTGAATGGATGGTTTTTTCCAATTCTCGACCGGCACGGCCCAGGCGTGCCTCCTTTGCATCGGGAATCGGTGCTAGCGATTTTCATGAAGGGCGATGCTGCGGAAGTCGCCATGAAGGTGAAATCCGTGCAGGGCGTCGATGATTGCACGGCTCATCGGTGCATCGAAGGGGCTGTGGCCTGCGCCGTCCACGAAAAGCAGCCGGCTGCCACCCGCCACCTCGTGCAGGCGCCACGCGTTGACCGGCCGGCACACGAGGTCGAGGCGGCCATGCAGGATGCAGACGGGCATCGCCCCAAGCTGGCCGGCCATTCCGAGCACGGCTTCTTCACCCAGGAAGCAGGCATGGGCGAGGTAATGCGCCTGCACGCGGTACTTGTCGATGGCGGCGAGCATGGCCTCGGCGTCCATCGCAGGCACTGGCAGCGGCGCTAGGCCAGGCGCGCTCAGCGCCCCCTCCCAGGCCATCCAGTGCCGCACCGCGCGTGCCGCGACGGCGGCATCCGCGGCGTGGACGGCGCTCAATACCTGCGCGGCGAGCCGTTCGGGCTCGACCCCATAGACCCCTTCGACGCCTGCCGCCAGCGTGGCCCAGGCTTCGGGCGCCAGCGCACCGGCGCCGCGGAAGAACCAGTCGATGTCCTCACGCCCCGTCAGGAAGATGCCACGCAGCAGGGCACCCAGGCAGCGCTCGGGGTGCGCGGCACAGTAGGCGACGCCAAGGCTGCTTCCCCAGGATCCGCCCATCACCAGCCAGCGGTCGATGCCAAGGTGGGCGCGCAAGGACTCGATGTCGGCAAGCAGATGTTGCGTCGTATTTGCCACAAGCGCGCCCCGTGGCTGGCTTCGTCCGCAGCCGCGCTGGTCGAACAGCACGGCACGGAAGCGGTCGGGGTCGAGAAGCCGCCGGTGCTGCGGGCTGCAGCCGCTGCCCGGGCCGCCATGCATGAACACCACAGGCAGGCCGTCGGGGTTTCCGCAATGCTCGTAATAAAGACGATGCCCGTCGCCCACCTCGAGCATGCCCGTGTCGAAGGGCTCGAGCGGAGGAAACAGAACAGCCTCCGTCTCTACACCGGCAACGCCAGCCCCTGAAACGGGGGCGGAGGCGGAGGCACAAGTAGAAGCAGAAGCGCTTCCTGCGCGAATATCAGCCCTTGGGGCACCAGAACGCTTGCTCATGTCTCGATCTTAGGCGCTCGGCACGTGTCGCAGGGCATCGAGCGCGCATCTCATGAAAATCATGAGGCCAGGTTCCACGTCCTCACGATGCCCGGCTATGAGAACTCGCCCATGATCCCTCGTGTGGCCTTGCCCAAAAGCGCCACGATGACCAACACCGACAGGAGACACATCATGAAATGGGAAACCCCGGCCGCCTGCGATTTTCGTTTCGGCTTTGAAATCACGATGTACATCGCCAACCGCTGATCGGCCGACTGGGCGGCTCCTCGGAGCCGCCCAGTCACGTTTACCGGAGGTCGCGTGAGGATTCACGTACTGGGTTCTGCCGCCGGCGGCGGCTTTCCGCAGTGGAACTGCAACTGCCCGAACTGCGACGGTGTCCGCAGGGGCCGCATCCGGGCTTCGGCGCGCACGCAATCGTCGATCGCCGCCAGCGGCGACGGTGAGAACTGGGTGCTGTTCAACGCCTCGCCCGACGTGTTGCAGCAGATCCGCAACTTCCCGGCGCTGCAGCCGGCACGCGCGCTGCGCGATACGGCGATCGCCGCGATCGTGCTGATCGACGCGCAGATCGATCACACCACCGGCCTCTACATGCTGCGCGAGCATCGCACGCCCTGGCCGGTGTGGTGCACGCCCGGCGTGCGCGAAGACCTGTCCGTCGGCAACCCCATCTTCGGCGTGCTGGCGCACTACGCCGGCATCGACTGGCGCGCGCTCCCGCTCAACGACCGCTTCTCCATCGACGGTGCGCCGGGCCTCGCCTTCGAGGCCTTGTCGCTGACCAGCAATGCGCCGCCGTATTCGCCGCACCGCGACAAGCCACAGCCTGGCGACAACATCGGCGTCACGCTCTTCGACGCGGCGAGCGGAAAGCGGGTTTTCTACGCGCCGGGGCTGGGCGAAATGGAGCCCCATGTGTGGGCGGCCATGCAGCGGGCCGACTGCGTGCTCGTCGACGGCACCTTGTGGACCGACGACGAGATGATCCGCCTCGGCGCCTCGTCCAAGACATCGCGCGCCATGGGCCACCTGCCGCAATCCGGCCCGGGCGGCATGCTCGAATGGCTGGATCGCCTGCCGCGCGCAACGCGCAAGGTGCTGATCCACATCAACAACACCAACCCTATCCTCGACGAGGACAGCCCGCAGCGCGCCGAGCTGATCGCCCGCGGCATCGAGGTCGCTTTTGACGGCATGGAGATCGCCCTGTGAACGCCCGCATGCAGACCGCCGCACCGCCCGAAGCCGCTCACGCCGAACTTCTCGCCGCCCGAGGGGCCGGCGCCAGCGACCTGCCGCCCTGGAGTGCGGAGGAATTCGAAGCCCTGTTGCGCGAGAAGGGCACGAGCTACCACATCTACCATCCCTTCCACGTGATGATGGCCGAAGGCAAGCTCACCCGCTCGCAGTTGCAGGGATGGGTCGCGAACCGCTTCTACTACCAGATCGCCATCCCGGTGAAGGACGCCGCGATCCTGTCGAACTGCAGCGACCGCGAGATCCGCCGCGAGTGGATCCAGCGCATCCTCGACCACGACGGCTATGCTCAGTTGGGTGATGGCGGAGGCGGTCAAGACCCCGGCGGCATCGAAGCCTGGATCCGGCTGGGCGAGGCCGTGGGCCTTACCCGCGACGACGTCACCTCGCTGCGCTACGTGGCCCCCGCCGCGCGCTTCGCGGTCGACGCCTACATCAACTTCGCCCGCCAGCGCCCGTGGCAGGAAGCCGTCGCATCCAGCCTGACCGAACTCTTCGCGCCGCACATCCACCAGCAGCGCATCGACACCTGGCCGACGCAGTACCCGTGGGTCGACACCGCCGGCCTGCAGTACTTCCGGAACCGCCTCACCCAGGCAAGGCGTGACGTCGAGCACGGCCTGCGCTTCACCCTCGACTACTTCAGCCAGAGCCGTGCGCTGCAGCAACGCGCGCTCGACATCCTGCAGTTCAAGCTCGACGTGCTGTGGGCGCTGGCCGATGCGATCATGCTGAGCCAGTGCGAGGTGCACATCGCCGGGCCGCGCGAACTGAGGGCGAGGGCGCAATGAGCGAGAGCGCCGGCTTCAGTCTCAACGCCCACCCGCGCATCTCGCGCAGGTTCCGCCTGCAATGGGAGGATGCCCAGCAGGCCTGGGTGCTGCTCTACCCCGAAGGCATGGTCAAGCTCAACCAGAGCGCCGGCGAGATCCTGCAGCGTTGCGACGGCACCCGCAGCACGCTCGACATCGTCGCCGATCTCGAGCGCACGTTCGCCACCACCGGTCTGCTGGCCGACGTGCAGGCTTTCCTCGGCATGGCAAGGCAGCAGCACTGGATCGAGGCCTGACATGAACGCAGCGCACGCAACGCCCGTATCGTCCGCGACGCAACCGGGGCCGCCGTTGTGGCTGCTGGCCGAACTCACCTACCGCTGCCCGCTGCACTGCGTGTTCTGCTACAACCCGGTCGATTTCGCCCATACGCCGGATGAACTTTCCACCGCCGACTGGCTGCGCGTGCTGCGCGAGGCGAGGGCGGCCGGCAGCGTTCAGTGCGGTTTCTCCGGCGGCGAACCGCTGCTGCGCGAGGACCTCGAGGAGCTGGTGGCCGAGGCGCACAGGCTCGGCTTCTACACGAACCTGCTGACCTCGGGCGTCGGTCTTTCCGATGCGCGGGCGAGGGCGCTGAAGGATGCGGGGCTGGACCACATCCAGCTCTCCTTCCAGGACTCCACGAAGGAACTCAACGACTTCCTGTCGCATACCCGTACCTTCGAGCTCAAGCAGAAGGTCGCTGCCATCATCAAGGACCACGGCTGGCCGATGGTGATGAACTGCGTGATCCATCGCCTCAACATCGACTACATCGACCGCATCATCGACATGGCGGTGGAACTGGATGCCGAGTACCTGGAGCTCGCCAACAGCCAGTACTACTCCTGGGCGCTGCTCAACCGCGACCAGTTGCTGCCCTCGCGCGAGCAGATCGAGCGCGCCGAACGGGTCACCAACGAACGCCGCCAGCGCTACGGCGACCGCATCCGCATCTTCTTCGTCGTGCCCGATTACTACGAGACGCGACCCAAGAAGTGCATGAACGGCTGGGGCAACGTGTTCCTCACCGTCACGCCCGACGGCACCGCCTTGCCCTGCCACACGGCGCGCATGCTGCCCGGGCTGGCCTTCCCGAACGTGCGCGACATGGACGTACGCGGTATCTGGTACGACTCCGAGGGCTTCAACCGCTACCGTGGCGACGGCTGGATGAAAGAGCCCTGCCGCAGCTGCCCGGAAAAGGAGAAGGACCTGGGCGGATGCCGCTGCCAGGCCTTCATGCTCGCCGGCGATCCGGCCGCCGCCGATCCGGTGTGCGACAAATCCCCCTCGCACGACAAGGTGCTGGGAGCGGTCGACCGCGCCCAGCGCGGTGAGCCGCTGCTGCGCGAGAGGCCGCTGGTGTTCCGCGGGCCGGAGGAGTCGCGCCGGCGACCGAAGCTGCATGGCGAACCGATCGTGGTGGACCAGGACGCGGCACGGGCACGATGAGGGCGCGGCGTCAGCCACACTGTCGCGGGCATGCGACGGCTTTGCCCAGTGATCAGACTTCGATCAGCCCGCTCCGCACCGCGATCAGCGTCAGTTCGGCGGCGTTGCTGGCATTGAGCTTCTGCTTGATGTGATACAGGTGGGTGCCGACCGTGCTGGGGCACAGGTTGTGGCTGCTTGCCACTTCGGACACCGATCGGCCCTGGGCAAGCTGGATGAAGACCGCGAACTCCTTCTCGGTCAGCGCCTCGAGCGGATCGGCATTGCCGCCCAGTTGCGCCAGCGCCAGTTGCGGCGCGAGTTCGGGATCGAGATAGCGCCTGCCACGCGCCACCAGTCCGACCGCACGGATGAACTCCTGCGGCTCGGCCCGCTTTGACAGATAACCGGTGGCACCGGCCTTGAGCGCACGACTCGGGATCTGGGCGTCCTCGTGGGCTGACAGCATCAGCACCCGCGCCTCCGGGGCATGTGCCCGCAGGCGTTCCAGCGCGGTGATGCCGCCGATGCCCGGCATGGATACGTCCATCACCAGCGCATCGGGTCTCAGCGCCTGGTATTGCGCCACCGCGGTCTCGCCGCTATCGGCCTCGCCCACGACCTGAGCGCCCGCTCCCTCGAGCAGCAGGCGGAATCCCATGCGCACGACGGCGTGGTCATCGGCCAGCAGGATGCGCAGCGTGTCCAGCGTCGAACCCAACTCAAGTCTCCTGTGTGCGGTCCCGATGGGGCAGGCGGGCACACACGCTGAGCCCACCGCTCGGGGGCGATTCGAAATACAGCTCGCCATGCAGTTCGCTGACGCGCTCCCGCATTCCCAGCACGCCAAAACGGTCCGGCGCAGCCGCGCCCGAAAACCCGCGCCCGTTGTCGCGCACCCGCAGTTCGAGCATCGCACCGATGCGCTTCAGGCTCACCTCGACCTGTGTCGCCCCCGCGTGCCGGGCGACGTTGGTCAGGCTTTCCTGCAGCAGGCGCAGCACGGTCAGGGCCAGCTTCTCGGGGACGGGTGCGTTCAGGGTCGCAAGGTCCAGCACCACCTGAACGCCAGGGTGGTGATTGGACCACAGCGAACAGTAGTCGCGCACCGCGTCGGCGATGGCGACATCAGCCACCGCGCTGCCAGGTCGCAGGCGCTGCAGGATGGAGCGCACGCCATCCTGCATCTGCCCGGTCATCGCCAGGATGGCCTGGGCGCTGCCGTGGATGGGCGGCAGCTGCTCGCTGCGCTGCATGATGGCGCCGGCAATCGCGCGCACGGCGGTGATCGACTGGCCCAGCTCGTCGTGCAGCTCGCGCGCAATGACGCGGCGCTCCTCCTCGAGGCGCGCATGCAGTTCGCGGGAGAAGGCCTGGTCCTGTTCGAGGCGGGCATTCTGCGCGCGCGTGCTGTCGAGGCTGTCGGCGAGCCGGTTGTAGCTGCGCGCCAGCAGGTCGACCTCGGCGACCGGGTAGGCTGGCAACCGGGTCTGGAAGTCGCCTTCGGCACCGCGGACGAGCGCATCCCGAATCTGCGCAAGCGGGGCGAGCGCGCGATCCAGCGCCGCGCGGCTGACGACCCAGCCGAACACCAGCAGCGCGCAGGCCCAGCCGAATCCGGCCACGACGTTGTCCCATGCATCGAGCACTGCGCGCGACGCGTCGGGCACCATCCGGATCTGAAGTTCGCCGGCGGCGTAATCGCGGGTGGCCAGTTCAGGCGTCAGCAGCTCGGCGAACCAGGACGGCGCGAAGCGGCCCGCCTTGTAGGTCGGCGCGGGGGACACGTAGCGCAACTCGCCCTCCGGGCCGAAAACCTCCAACTGGTTCGCGCGAACACGGCCGACTGCGCTCAGGTGGGACATCAGCCGTGCCAGCCCCTCGTCGCCGTCACGCACCGTCTCGTCGACCAGCACGATCAGCCACTGCTCGGCGACGCGGGTTGCCGCCTGGATCTCTTCCTGGATCGCGTGCCGGGTCTCGCGCACCCAGGTGATGCTGCCGACCACGAGGACGAGGACGAGCAGGGCCGTCAGGACCAGGACGACCCGGCTGCGCAGTGAGATCCCTGCGGGCGAGGAGAGACGGAAGCGCACGTTCATGATCAGTCAGAAGCAGGGTTCATGCCGCCGCCTTCGGCCGCAGGCTGGCACGGGCAAAGAAGCGCCCGCCACCGCAGGTCCGCAGGACGAAGGGCTCGGACTGCGCGAGCGCGGCCTGCCCCACGAGCCCGGGCCAGGGCGCATCGAAACAGTCCGGACACCGCAGGCTGGCGCGCCGCTCGTCGATCTCGAGCAGGGTGCGTGCAACGCGGTTGCCAACCACCAGGCGGCTGTCGTGATCGAAGACCGCCAGCGCCTCGAGCGGGCTACCCAGCACCCCGGGGTGCGTATGGAAACGGAGCATCAGGAACCCGCGTTCGTCGCTCTCGATCAGCCTGTGCTCGATGATGCCGGCGGTCGTCTGCAGCAGGGCGCCGGCATGGCTCAGGTTGTCGAAGGGGGCGGCCGACAGGTCGAGGATGCCGAGCACCCCGCCCAACGGTGCGAGGATGGGCGCCGTGATGCCCATGACGATCCGGTTGCCCGCAAAGACGGCAAAGGTGCCCGACTCCGCATCGTCCGCATCCACGCCGGGGCGCCCCCCGAAGCCGTCGGTCACGCCGGCCGACGGCTCCCGGCTGAAGGGCGGCTCCGGGTGCTGGGGGCCGACCACGCCGAGGACGAAGCCCTGCCGGTCTGCAAGGAGCACCGTGAGGGAAGGGCTGGCCAGTTGCTGATGCAGGCTTTCCATGGCCGGCATCGAGAACGCAAGCAGGCGCTCATGCTCGGCATCGAGCACGTCGCCGGCAGCGAGAGGCGCCGGGAAACCCGATTCTGCGACGTGCTCGGTTTGATCTGCTCGGCTCATGTTGCGGGTCGTCCTGTGACCGGGATCGCGACCCAAGCTCTGCTGGAGCTGCCTGTTGCGGTCGCAGCGACGACGATGCAGATTTCGTGCCGCAGCGATCGGTCATCGCACATGCGTCGGCGGAGCATGGAGCAGCCGGTTGGCTGTTTCAGGATTGAACACCTGCTCCCAATCGAAGCAGGCATGGCTTCGCAACAGCCCGGCCAGACGACAAGAACCCGCGCTGATCTGCCTGAAAACACGGCCCGGCGCGCCTTTCGGCACGTTTACTGCTATGTGCAGCCAGGGGCCGGCGCCGTATCCAGTGCGCCCGAGCCGAGGACACGAATCCGGGAGGGGGCATGCGCACGATGTTTCGGGTCTGGCTGGCCATGCTGGCGACGGTCTGCGCGTTCAGCGCGACGTCATCGCGCGCCGCGGAACTGCCGACGATCCGCGTCGGCGTGCTGCAGTTCGGCACGGTCAGCTGGGAACTCGAGGCCATGCAGCGTGCGGGGCTCGACACCCGGACCGGCATCCGCCTGCAGGTCGTGCCGCTGGCGCTGAAGGACGCGGCCAACGTCGCCATGCTCGGCAGCGCGGTCGATGTCATCGTGAACGACTGGATCTGGGTCGCACGCCAGCGTGCGGAAGGGCGCGATTTCACCTTCGTGCCGTACTCGCTCGCAGTGGGCGGCATCATGGTGAGGCCCGACGCCGGCATCACCGGCTTTGCCGATCTGCGCGGCAAACGCCTCGGCATCGCGGGCGGCCCGCTCGACAAGAGCTGGCTGCTGCTGCGCGCCTACGCACGGCGCACGGTGGGCGAGGATGCGGCCACGTGGCTCAAGCCCGACTTCGTCGCGCCGCCGCTGCTCAACGAACTGATGTTCAAGGGCGAACTGCCCGCCGGTCTCAACTTCTGGCACTACGCCGCCCGGCTGCAGGCCGCGGGCATGGTGCCGCTGCTCAGCATGGAAGAGATCCTCGCGACGCTCGACGTCAAGGCCGAGTTGCCGCTGGTGGGCTGGGTGTTCCGCGAGCAATGGGCGGCCAGCAATCCGGCCCTGATCCGTGGTTTCCTGCAGGCGTCGGCGGAGACGAAACGCCTGCTGCGCGAATCCGACGAGGCCTGGCTGGCGCTGCGTCCGTCGATGAAGGTCGACGACGACGCCACCTTCGTCGCACTGCGCGAGGGCTACCGGGCCGGCATTCCCGCCGCCACGATGGGCGAAGCCGAGGCGGTGGCAAGCAAGGTGTTCGACATCCTCGCCGCGGAAGGCGGCGCCGCCCTGGTGGGCAATGCGCGCACCTTGGCGACGGGCACATTCTGGACGGAGCGCGCGGATCGGTGACGGTCAAGGCACAGTACGGACCGCGCATGTCAGCCCATCCGCACAAGAGGGCCAGCGCACAGGAAAGCGCCAGCGCATCCCCGCCTGCCCGCAGGGATGCGCTGACCCGATTTGCGTCGCTGCTGGTCTTCGTGCTCGTATGGCATGTGGCTGCGCTCGCCGCCGACACCTCGACGCTGCCGCCACCGCTCACGGTGTTCGAGCGCATCGTGGCCGAGACCGTCTCGCTCGCGCTGCCGCAGCACCTCGTCACCACGCTGTCGCGCGTCGTCATCAGCTTCGGCGCGGCCATGCTGATCGGCACTGCCATCGGCATTGCCATGGGCCACTGGCGCAGGCTCGACCTGTTCCTCGACGGCTGGCTCGTGCTCGGGCTCAACATCCCGGCGCTGGTGACCATCATCCTGTGCTACGTGTGGTTCGGCCTCAACGACACCGCCGCCATCGTCGCCGTCGCCATCAACAAGATCCCGACGGTCGTGGTCACGGTGCGCGAGGGTGCGCGCGCGGTCGATCCGCGCCTGATGCAGGTGGCGCGCGCCTACCGCCTGTCACGCTGGCGAACCTTCACGAAGGTCTATCTGCCGCAGCTGCAGCCCTACCTGATGGCGGCCGCGCGTTCGGGCCTGTCGCTGATCTGGAAGATCGTGCTGGTGGTCGAGTTGCTCGGCCGCAGCAACGGCATCGGCTTCCAGCTCAACGTGTTCTTCCAGTTCTTCGACATCACCGGCATCCTCGCCTACACCCTGGTGTTCGCGGCCATCGTGCTGCTGGTCGAGGCGCTGGTGCTGCGCCCGCTGGAACGGCGTGTGACGCGGTGGAGGGGCTGACCGTGCTCGAGATCGACATCGCGCGCAAGACCTACCCCGATCGCGGCGGCCATCCCCACCTGGCGCTTGAAGCCCTGCGCATGCGGGTGCGCCCGGGCGAATTCGCCTGCGTCGTCGGTCCCTCGGGCTGCGGCAAGAGCACGCTGCTCAACCTGGTGGGCGGGCTGGATGCGGATTTCCAGGGGCGGGTCGCGCTCGACGGCCGCCCGCCCGCCAGCGGCGTCGGCTTCATGTTCCAGGAGCCGCGGCTGATGCCCTGGCTGACCGTGCTCGACAACGTACGGCTGGTGCTGGGCGACGACCCCGAGGGTCCGGAACGGGCGCGGCGCCTGCTGGCGGCGATGGAACTCGGCGACGTGCTCGACGCCTTCCCGGGGCGTTTGTCCGGCGGCATGCAGCGCCGCGTCGCGCTCGCCCGCGCCTTCGTCATCGAACCGCGGCTGCTGCTGATGGACGAGCCCTTCGTATCGCTCGATGCGCCGACCGCCGACCGCCTGCGTGCGATGCTGATCGACATCTGGCGCGAACGCCAGACCACGGTGCTGTTCGTGACCCACGACCTGCGCGAAGCGCTCGCACTCGGCGACCGCGTGTTCTTCCTGTCGGACGCGCCGGCGCGGGTGGTGCTCGAGTTGCCGGTCGGGCTCGAACGGCCACGCAGCCCCGGGGATCCTGCCATTCACGCGCTGCAGCAGCAGGTGCTCGAGCGGCATCCGGAGTTGCTGGCGGGCCTGGTCACCAAGCCGGACACCACAAGCCAGGAGGCAAGCCTTGACCCGCCCTGAACACCGTTCCGCAGCCGACCACGCGTCTGCCTCCGTTGCCGGTCCTGGTGCGATGCCGCGCAACGACTGGCTGCTGCAGGTCGAGGACGTGCGCAAGTCCTATGGCCCGCGGGAGGCGCTCAAGGGCGTCAGCCTGGCCGTCGGCCCGGGAGAGTTCGTCGCCCTGCTGGGGCCGAACGGGGCGGGAAAGAGCACGCTGTTCCAGCTGCTGACCGGGCTGTTCAACGCCGACGCCGGCCAGGTGCGCGTGTGCGGCCACGACATGCGGCACGCGCCGGTGAGGGCGCTCGGCCGCATCGGCGTCGTCTTCCAGCAGATGACGCTCGATCTGGACCTGACGGTGGAGGCCAACCTCATCTTCCACGCCCGCCTGCACGGCCTGGGACGCGCGGAAAGCCAGGCCCGCATCGCTGACGCCTTGCAGAGCCTGGGTCTGACCGAACGCGCGCACGACCGTGTACGCGAACTGTCCGGCGGCAACCGGCGCAAGGTGGAACTGGCGCGGGCACTGATCCACCGTCCGGCCGTGCTGCTGATGGACGAAGCCACGGTGGGCCTGGACCCGGCCTCGCGCCGCCACCTGCTGGACGAGGTACTGGCCCTGCGCGCGAACGGCGTTGCCGTGCTGTGGGCCTCGCATCTGGTCGATGAAGCCGAAGCGGCCGATCGCGTGATCGTGCTTCACAAGGGAAAGATTCTGGCGGAAGGGTCGCCGCAGGCACTGGTCGACGCCACCGGCGCCGACTCGCTCGCTGCGGCCTTCCTGCAGATGACGGGAGGCACCGAAGCCGCCACCCCAAGTTTGGAGTAGGACCACGGCAACAACCGAAGACGTACCACCATCGAGGAGACAATCACAATGAGCCATGAACAATCCGCCCCCTCCCTGAAACGCATCGCCGGCGCACTCGCCACCGGGCTGTTGCTCTCGCTGCCCCTTGGGCCCGCCGTGGCCAAGGACACCGGCTACATCTTCGTCAGCAGCGAGAACGACAACGCGGTGACGGTGCTGGACGGCAAGACCCACGCCGTGGTGAAGACCATCGCGACCGGCGAGCGTCCGCGCGACATGAAGCTCAACGCGGCGCGCGACAAGCTCTACGTCATCGCGTCCAACTCGGAGCGCGTCGATATCATCGACATCGCCAAACTTGCGGTCGAGCGCTCGGTGGACGTCGGCGAGGACCCCGAGATGTTCGACCTGAGCAAGGACGGCAGCCGCTTCTACGTCTCGAACGAGGAAGACGCCAAGGTGTCGGTGATCGACATCGCCGCCAACAAGGTGCTGGCCGAGATCGAGGTGGGCGAGGAGCCCGAGGGCGTGATGATCAGCCCCGACGGCAAGAAGCTCTACGTCACCTCCGAGGTCGCCAACATGGTGCACGTCATCGACACCGCCACCAACGAGGTCAAGGCCAACATCGTCGTCGGCAACCGTCCGCGCCGCTTCGCCGCCACGCCGGACGGCAGCGAGGTCTGGGTGACGAACGAACTCGGCGGCTCGGTCACCGTCCTCGACGGCGTCAAGGACGAGATCAAGGGCACCGTCTCCTTCACGCCCAAGGGCTTCCGCGCCGACGACGTGACGCCGGTCGGCATCACGATGACGCGCGACGGCAAGACCGCCTACGTGACGCTCGGCCGCGCCAACCACTTCGCCGTGGTCGACGTCGCCAGCCGCGCGGTCAAGGACTACGTGCTGGTCGGCCAGCGCGCCTGGGGTGCGACGCTGAACCGCGATGAAAGCCTGCTGTTCGTGGTCAACGGCCTGTCGGACGACGTTTCCATCATCGACACCAAGAGCAGCAAGGTGATCAAGTCGGTGCCGGTCGGCCGCGTGCCGCACACCGCGGTGATCGACGACTGACCTGCGCATGCCCCGCACCGCAGCCCGCTTGGCGGCTGCGGTGCGGGGCTCCCATCGCCGACAGCGGGCTGCAAACGCGCCCGCACCTCCAACGACCTGCCCAGAGGCCGCACCATGTCTCTCCGCCGACTTCTCCACGCCAGCGCCTTCGCCGCGGCCACCCTGTGCGCCAGCCTGCCGGCTGCCGCCGAAACCGTCCGCTTCGGTTTCCTCGAACTCGACCGCAACCCCGCCTACGACGACAAGCGCACCTTCTTCCGCACGCTGTCGCAGCCGCTTGGCTCACCGGTCATCGGCGCCGAAGTGGCCCTGCGCGAAGCGCGTTTCGTCGGCCAGGCGCTGAAGCTGGAGTTCGCGCTCGAGCGCGCGAAAGGGGCGGACGCCGCCGCGCTGATCGCCGAGGCCAACCGGTTGCAGGCTGCCGGCGTGCGCTACTTCCTGGTCGACGCGCCGGCAGCCGTCGTCGCCGAACTGGCGAAGGCCACGCGCGGCAGCGAGATGGTGCTGTTCAACGTGTCGGCGGCTGACGATGCGCTGCGCCAGGCCCAATGCCAGCCCCACCTGTTCCACACCCTGCCGAACCACGCCATGCAGTCCGACGCGATGGCCCAGTACCTCGTGTCGCGCAAGTGGCGTTCGGTGCTGCTGCTCGAAGGCCCGCTGGCCGACGACAAGCTGATCTCGGCCGCCTTCGAGAACTCGGCCCGGCGGCTCGGCATCAAGATCGTCGACAAGCGCCAGTTCGTGCTGAGCAACGATCCGCGCCAGCGCGAGCAGGGTAACGTCGCGCTGCTCACCGCCGGCAAGGACTATGACGCAATCTTCGTCGCCGATTCGGACGGCGAGTTCGCCCGCGGCGTGCCCTACCGCACGGTGCTGCCGCGTCCGGTGGTGGGCGCCGAAGGGCTGGTGGCCGAAGCCTGGCACTGGGCCTGGGAGCGCCACGGCGCGCCGCAACTCACCAGCCGCATGGTCAAGCAAGGCGGCCGCCATCCCGGCAGCGGGGACTGGGCCGCATGGATCGCCGTGAAGGCGGTCGTCGAATCGGTGGTGCGGACCAACAACGCCCCCTTCGCGCAGCAGGTCGCCTACCTCGCCGGCGACGAGATCACCATCGATGGCTTCAAGGGCAACAAGCTGGGCTTCCGCCCCTGGGACCGCCAGTTGCGCCAGCCCATCCTGCTCGCTACCCACAACGCGGTTGTCGAGCGCGCACCGATCCAGGGCTTTCTGCATCAGACCAACAACATGGACACCCTCGGCTTCGACCAGCGTGACAGCCAGTGCAAGCCGTAACCGACACGTGACGCCACACCCGAGCATCCGATCCCTCACCGAACCCGCCGGAGTCGCCCGATGAACCCGCGCCATGCGCTGCTCGCCCTGCAGGCCGTCACCAGCCGCGAAGTCGCCAAGTTCCTCCGCCAGGGCGGGCGGCTGGCGTCGGCACTGGTGCGACCGCTGCTGTGGCTGGTGGTGTTCGCCGCAGGCTTCCAGAACGTGTTCGGTGTGTCGATCATCCCGCCCTACGAGACCTACATCCCGTACCAGACCTACATCGTGCCCGGCCTGCTCGGCATGGTGCTGCTCTTCAACGGCATGCAGTCTTCGCTGGCCATGGTCTACGACCGCGAGATGGGGGTGATGCGGCTGTTGCTGACCGCGCCGCTGCCACGCTGGTACCTGCTGTTCTGCAAGCTGCTGGCCGGCACGCTGCTGTCGGTACTGCAGGCCTACGTCTTCCTGATCATCGCCGCGCTGTTCGACGTCGGCGTGCCCCTGTCGGGCTGGCTGTACGCGCTGCCCGTGCTCGTGCTCGCGGGGATGATGCTGGGAGCGCTCGGGCTGCTGCTGTCCGTGCATGTGAAGCAGCTAGAGAACTTCGCCGGCACCATGAACTTCGTGATCTTCCCCATGTTCTTCCTGTCGCCGGCGCTGTATCCGCTGTGGAAGCTGGAGGAATCGGGCGCGACGGTGATCCATTTCCTCGCCACCTGGAACCCTTTCACCCACGCCGTCGAAGCCGTGCGCTTCGCGCTCTACGGCCAGTGGTCGCTGCAATCGCTGGCCATCGTCGCCGGCTGCCTGGCGGCCTTCTTCACGCTGGCGGCCTGGGGCTACGACCCGCAGCGCGGCATGCTAAAGCGCAGTGGCGGCAAGCCCGGCTAGGGTACCGTCGACGCGCCGGAGACACGCCCCCTGCAGGTCAAATGGCACGCCGCTTGCGTAATGCCGCATGTCGACGCAGTCGACATCCCGAGAACACACAACCAGAACGGAGGAGCAATGGGCGTAAGCAAGAGGCAGTTCCTGCTGGTGGTGCTGGGCACGGCGCTGGCCGGCACGGCATCCGCACACGGGCCATCGCGGCTCAAGGTCGAACTCGGCATCGACATTGCCGCACCGGCCGACAAGGTCTGGGCCCGCATCGGCAATTTCCAGGACATGTCCTGGCATCCCGCGGTGGCCAGTTCCAGCGGCAACGGCGGCAACGCGGCCGAGGCCACACGTGTGCTGGTGCTGAAGGGCGAAGGCAAGCCGACGATCGAGGAGGCCCTGCGTCGACACGACCCAGCCGGGATGAGCTACGCGTACAAGATCACCAAGGTCGATCCTGCCGTGCTGCCGGTGAACAACTACGCCTCGACCCTGTCGGTGGAGTCGACGGGCGAGGGTAAGAGCCGCGTGACCTGGAAGGGCGCGTTCTACCGCGGCTATCCCAACAACGACCCGCCACCCGAGCAGAACGACGACGCCGCGATCAAGGCCGTCACCGGCGTCTACCAGGGGGGACTGGATGCGCTGAAGGCGGAGTTCGAAGGAGGCGCGAAGTAAGCGCATCGCGGGTTCCATGGGGGAGGGCGGCATGACCGCCCAACCCGCCCTGCACGGCCCCCGCTCGGCGACAAGCCTGCCGGCGTGGCGTCCGACTGCAAGCGTCGGCGCGCACTGGAAGCGGTTCGCGCGCTTGCGGGCGCTTCATCCTTCCGTGCGCGACCGCGTCGCAACAAATCCGCGCTCGATGGAGACCCTCGTCACACCTGAAGGCCGAACGCAGGGCGTACCGTGTGGGGGCGTGTGGGATAATCGCGGCCCTTTGAAGCGAACATGGAACAGGCTCGATGGAGCGGAAGTCACTCAGGACGCGCCTGACCTTGGGCGTACTCAGCGCCGTGGCGTTCTCGCTGCTGGCGATGACCTGGGTTGTCAGCCGCGACCTGCGCATCAACATGGAAGCGGCGATCTCGGCGCAGCAGTACTCGACCGTGTCACTCATCGCGGCCGAGATCGATCGCTCCGTCCGTGAACGCCTCGACCTGCTGCATGAGCTGTCGCGCACGATCACCCGAGACGATGAGGGCGGGGACGGCATCAAGCTTCACCTGCTCGAGCGGCAGGGGCCGCTGCTGCGACTGTTCAACCTGGGCGTAGTCGTCACCGACGCGCGCGGCATCGCCGTCGCCAGCATCCCGGAAGGACGCATCCAGGTCGGCACCGACTACGGCACATTCGCCTTTACCGAGGAGGTCGTGCAGCACGGCCGCAGCGTGGTGACCGAGCCGCAGCACGGCAAGAACACGGGTCTCATCGTGATCGCGATGGCCGTGCCGATCACTGCAGCCGATGGCACGATCCTGGGGACGATGATCGGCGTCATCAACCTCGAACAGCCGAATTTCCTCGACGAGATCAGCACCGCCAAGTACGGACTCACGGGTGACTTCGTGCTGACGGCACCGGTCTCCCGCATCACCATCGCCTCATCCGACCGCCGCCGCACCCTCCAGCCCGGTCCCGAGCCGGGTATCAACCCGATCTACGACCGCTACATCGAGGGCTTCGAAGGCTCGGGGATCGCGGTGAGCTCGCGCGGCGTGGAGGAGCTGACCTCCTCGAGTCGCATCCCGACGACCGGCTGGCTGATGCAGTCCGTGCTGCCGACGAGCGAGGCCTTCGCGCCCATCCATGCGCTGCAGCACCGGATCGCCCTCAGCTCCGTCGTCATCATGCTCGTCGTCGGCGGGCTGGCGTGGCTGTGGGTGCGCGGCCAGCTGCGGCCCCTGAAGGCGGCTGCGGCAAGACTCGGCGACATGGGGCAGGGCATCCTGCCGCGGCAGGCGCTGCCGGTGCGCCACAACGACGAGATCGGGCAGCTGACCAGCGCGTTCAACGACCTGCTCGGCAGGATCGAGCAGCAGGAAGCGCAGGCCATCGAGATCGTGTCGAACCGCCGCCTGCGCAAGATCCTGCAGAACGTGCCCGGCATGGTGTTCCAGTACCGCCGCCAACCCGGGGGCCAGGACGCCTTCCTGTTCGCCAGCGAAGGCGCGATGGCGATCTATGGCGTCCCCGCCGACGCCGTGATGGCCGATGCGCTGCTGATCCGTGACCTGATGCTCGAGGACGACAAGGAGCGCCTGTTCGGTTCGATGGCGTGCTCCGCAGAGCAGATGATCCGCTGGCAGGTCGACTACCGCATCCGGCGCGAGGACGGCCGCATCCACTGGCTACGGGTCGATGCCTTGCCCGAACGCGATCCCGAGGGCGTGGTGACCTGGTTCGGCGTCGTGACCGACATCACCACGACCAAGCAGATGGAAGCCGAGCTGCGCATCGCCGCGACCACCTTCCAGAGCCACGAGGGCCTGTTCATCACGGACACGCAGGGCGTGATCCTGCGGGTGAACCGCGCCTTCAGCGAGATCACCGGTTACACCGAGCAGGAGGTGATCGGCCGCACGCCGTCCATCCTGCGCTCAGGCCGCCACGATTCGTCCTTCTACGCCCAGATGTGGCAACAGCTGGCGCAGGCGGGCGTGTGGTCGGGCGAGATCTGGAACAAGCGCAAGTCGGGCGAGGTGTACCCGGAATGGGTGACGATTTCCGCCGTCAAGGATGCAGACGGCACGATCAGCCATTACGTCGCTGCGTTCCGCGACATCACCGAGCGCAAGGAGACCGAAGAGCGCATCTACCGCCTCGCGTACTTCGATGCGCTGACGAGCCTGCCCAACCGGCGCCTGCTCGGCGACCGCATCCAGCACGCCATCGTCTCGAGCCAGCGCAGCCATGAATGCTGCGCCCTGTTCTTCCTCGACATCGACCACTTCAAGCTGCTCAACGACACCAAGGGGCACGATGTCGGCGACCGCCTGCTCGCCGACATCGCCATGCGCCTCACTGCCGCCCTGCGCAATGAGGACACGGTGGCGCGGCTCGGTGGCGACGAGTTCGTCGTGATGCTCGAACGCCTCAGCACCGATCCGCGGCTCGCGGCCGCGTCGGCGGCCCTGGTCGCCGAAAAGCTGCGCGCGGTCATCGCCGAGCCCTACGACCTCGACGGCTATCGTCACCTGACGACCTCGAGCATCGGCGTCACGATCTTCCAGGGCGAGGGGCAGCAGGTCGACGCCCTGCTCAAGCAGGCGGACGTTGCCCTGTACGAAGCGAAGGCCGCCGGGCGCAATACGGCGCGCTTCTTCGACCCCGCGATGCAGCACCAGATCAACGAACGGCTCGCACTCGAGGCCGCGTTGCGCGAAGCCATCGAACAGCGGCGCCTGGCACTCTGGTATCAGCCGCAGGTGGACGCCGCCGGCACCACGCTCGGTGCCGAGGCGCTGCTGCGCTGGATCGACAAGGACGGCCGGATCATTCCGACCGACCGCTTCATCCCGCTGGCCGAGGAAACCGGGCTGATTCATCCGATCGGCCGCTTCGTCCTGCACGCGGCCTGCCAGCAACTCGCCGCCTGGGCGAGCGATCCCCGGCTGTCGGAGATCGTCCTGGCGATCAACATCAGCGCCCGCCAGTTCGCAGAACCCGATTTCGTAACCGAACTGCAGGCGATGCTGGCCGAGCATCACGTTCCCCGGGGCCGACTGAAACTCGAGCTGACCGAAAGCGTGGTGCTGGAGCGCGTCGATGAGGCCGTGCAGCGCATGCAGCAGCTCAGGGCGCTCGGGCTGCTGTTCGCGCTGGACGATTTCGGCACGGGCTATTCGTCGCTCTCGTACCTGAAGCGCCTGCCGGTCGACCAGGTGAAGATCGACAAGGCCTTCGTGCGCGACGTCTGCGAGGATGCGGGTGACGCCGCCATCGCCCGGACCATCGTGACCCTGGGCCATGTGCTCGGGATCTCGATCATCGCCGAAGGCGTGGAGACGGAGGCGCAGCTCGACTTCCTGCAGGCCTGCGGCTGCGACGCCTACCAGGGCTACCTGTTCGGCAAGCCGATGCCGGTGAGCCAGTTCGAACGCTTCGCCGATGCCGCTGCCGTGGCCACTGCCTGAACGCTCGGCCGCGTCCGGCAGGCCGTCTCAGTTCCGGAAGCTGCGCGCCTCGAGCTCGAGGTAGCGATGATGGACATTGCGCCGATGGATGGCCGGGTAGCCTGCCCAGTCGCGGTAGGCCAGGAAAGCCGCATCCGTTTCGGCGGCATTGATCGTCTCCTGCAGCGATGCGCCGTCGTTGAGCCGCGCTTCGACGAAACGCTCGAGGGTCGCGAGGTAGCCGTCCAGCGCCTTCAGCAAGCCTGTGTCGCCCGGCGCCCCGTAGCCGGGCACGATGAGGCGTGGTGACAGGGTCGCAATCCGGGCGAGGGTTTCCCGCCATGCGTCGAGGCGCGCATCGCGTACTTCCGGGATGCGCCGTTCGGTGACGACTGCGCCGGAAAAGAGCACCCCGGCGCGGCGATCGAACACCATCAGGTCGCCGGGCGCGCTGCTCCAGCCCGGGGCAATCAGTTCGACGGGATGCGTGCCCAGCTCGATCCGTGTGTCCGCCGCTATCGGACGATCCGGCGCCACGACCCGCGTGCCGACCATCGCCTCGTCACCGAGCAGCGCGCGCAGGTTCTCCAGGCACTGCTCGCAGCGCTGCGAAAGCAGCCTCGCCGCGGCCTCGTGTGCCACGACCGGAACCCCCTGATCGGAGAACGCCGCCGTGCCAAGCACAAACTCCGGCAGCGGCTGGGTCAGCACCAGCATGGCCGTGCGCCGGCCCGGGGCCGCTTCCGCCACGCGTGCGAGCAGCTGCCGGCCATGGGCGTACGAGGTGCCCGCGTTGACCACGAGCACGGCGTCGTCGCCGACGATGAAGCCAAGGTTGCCGACCTCGCCATGGTTCTGCCGGCTGGCCTCATTCCTGCTACCGATCAGGACGTGGTTGCCCGGCGCGACCTCGACCGAACGCACGACGTCGGCCGATGCGGCCGCAGCAAGCAGCCCGAGCATCGTCCCGCCCAGCCAGCGCAACACGCCGTGCCGCATGCGCATCACAAGCGGCACATCGATCGGCCTTCGTAACGGAGCCTTCATCCCATGCCACGACCCGCCATCCATCGCCTGCTCCCCTGGCTTGCCAGCCTGGCCCTGGCCTTGCCGACCAGCGTCAGCGCCCAACCCGCGGAGGCCACGCTCGCCGTGCTCGACTTCGACCTCATCGAGGAGCACGTCGAGCCCGGCCAGGCCGCCGACATGCGTCGTCGCGTCCTGCGCATGGAGGAGATGCTGGCGCAAGGGCTGGCCGAACGGGGGCTGTACCGTGTGGTCGAGCTTGGCGAGGCACGCACGCGTCTCGCGGAACTGCGTCGGCAGCAGGAACACATGCATCGTTGCGGCGCCTGTCAGGTCGAGATGGGCCGGGCAGTGGGGACGAAGTACGTCGTCGCCGGCTGGGTGCAGAAGGTGAGCAATCTGATCCTCAACATCAACATCGAACTGCGCGAGGTCGCAAGCGACCGCGTGGTGCTGAACAAGTCCGTCGACATCCGTGGCAACAACGACCGCGCCTGGGAGCATGGCATGCGCTTCCTGCTGCGCGATTTCGCGGAAAAGCGGGCGGCAAATCCTGACTACGGGTTGTAGCCGGGACCGCAGCGCGTCCAGCGCGCTCACGAGCCCGGCTGCAGGCGCACGGCGGTATCGAAGTGCAGGTCATCGGTATCGACGACCTCCGCGCGCAGTTCACCTTCCCCCTCCGGAACGAAGTAGAAACGGAAATTGGGATTCTCGCTGATCGAGAAATCCACCTCTGCCGTGAGGATGGGCTTGCCGGCGTAGCTCACGTCGATCCGCCGCACGAAATGCGCCGGCGTGAAGTGGCGAGTGAGCTGGTCCATGACCAGGCCCGAGTTGTTCGGGTGGCTGATCATCAACTGCGCCAGCACGGGCTGCCGTGCGCGCACGTCGCCATCCACGCGGAAGCGCATCTTGCCCAGCGTCGCCATGGCCGCCGCCTGATCCTTGCCCGGCGGCGCCGAACAGCCGCCCGAGGCCTTGACGAAGCGGGTGCTCATCATAAGTTCGCCGGTGTTCAGCTCCGCGATCGCGCGCACATGCGTGTAGGCATCCACCCGCACGCGGGTCTCGATGTCGGCCTTGCCGCTCTCCGGGGTGAAGGTGAACACCGCGCCGACGGGCGAGGGGTTGTTGTCGATCACCAGCCACAGCTTGCGCACGTAACGCTCGGGCGTCTGCTCGAAGCGGGTCGATACGGAGATCGGTACGATGGCCGCATCCTCCGCCCGCACCGGGGCTTCGAGGCCGATCTGGGCGTCGTCGCCGGTCGCGATCGGCCGCTGCTGGAACAGGCTGGTACGCAGTTGCTGCCACACCGGGCTCGCGTCCGGGTCCTCGGCATTCGCGCCTTGTGCGGCGGCGGTATGGGGCAACGTGCCGAGCAGGAACAGGGCGAGCACCACCACTGCCGCGGCGAGCGAAAGAGGCCGCTGCGTCGCGCGTGCGCGGAGCGGGCCAAAAAGGGTGAGGGCGTTCATGTGACCTCCAATTCAGTCTTCCCACTCGAGTTCGGCGAAACTGGCGGTGACGTTGCGACGGTGGAAGGCGTCGACCAGCAGCCAGCCCGCGGGCGCCGGGATCGACCCCACCGCCTCACCAATCGTGCGCCCGGCGCGGATCGCCGCCCGCACCTGGTCACGCAGCGACTCGAGATACGTGCGCTGCGGCACGACCGCTGCGGGCCAGTCGGCACTGACCGCACCGTGGCCCGGCACGACACGGGCGACCGGAAGACCCTCGAGTACGGAGAGCACCTCCAGCCAACCAAGCAATTTGCCGTCCACGACCGGAAGATGGGTGACAAACACAAGATCACCCGCAAACAGGGTGCCGGTGGCCGTGTCGTGGACCGTCAGGTCATTGTCGGTGTGCGCCGTCGGCCAGGCGCGCAGTTCGATCGCGCGATTGCCGAGATCGAGTTGCACACGGTCGGCCACCTGCAGGTCGGGATAGACGATCAGCCCGACGTCGCGAGGGACGCCAAAGTCGCGCTCGAGCGCGGCAAGGTAGGCGGGCGCACGCGCCGTCAGCGCCGCGGTGAGGCGCGCATGGCCGACGAACTGCGGGCGGTCGGCCCCCGTTGCGGCGAAGGCGCGATTGCCGAGCACGTGATCGGGATGCACGTGGGTGTTGATGACATAGCACACGGGCCGTGTGGTCCGTTGCGCAACCGCCCGCCGCAGCGCTTCGCCGACGGCTGGCGACCCGCCGGTGTCGATGACCGCGACGCAGCGCTCGCCGATGATGAAGCCAAGGTTGGCGACGTCCGCGTTCTCGGCTTCGCCCCACGCGGCATGCCGTCCTTCATGCACGAAGACGCCGGGCGCAATCTCGCGCATGGGCAGGTCGCGGGCCGCCTGCGCCGACGCGGACGCCAGCAGCAGGCCTGCGACGAGGAGCAGAATCCGCCGCCCGCCCTGCACGTTCATGGCGTCGCTACCGGCTGGTCATGGCTAGTCGACCTTGATGAAGCACGCCTTCATGGCCGCCTTCTGGATTGCGCCGAATTCGCGCGCAACCTTCTGCTCCTGCTTGTTGGCGCGGATGTAGCCGCCGCGCTCTCCGCCGATCGAGCGTGCATCGCTGGAGGTCTTCATGGCCATGTACTGCTCGTGGCTCATCTGCCCGGCAATGCGGTCGAGCGCGCACGAGCACTTGCTCACCATCTCGTAATGCCCGCCGTCCGGATGCTCGCGCATGCACTCATGCACCCACAAGACGCGATCGAGGGTCGGAAAATCGTTGGCCTGCGCCGCGGTGGCCGGCAGCATCACGCCGGCCAGCACCATCAGGGAAAGAAGTCGTTTCATCAGCTGGCCTTTGCAACAGGATTTGCGGTCGGGGCGGGCAGGGTGCCGCCGTCGATGACCATCTCCTCGAGGATCAGCGGCTCGGCGGTCGATCCGGCCGGTCCGCTGCGCGTGCGGATGCCGAACACCCCGCCGGGCACCGCGTCGGACAACAGGAAGACGTACTCCTTGCCCGCATACTGCTCGAAGCGATCACGACTCGGGTCCGCAAGGTAGGGCGAAATGGCGATCTCCTGCCCCGCGATACGCTGGCCCTGGTAGTCGAACTGCGCATCGCGCACCCGGGCATCGTTGTAGATCGCCATGCGGATGCGCTTGCGGAAATGGTTGGGCTGGCCCTTGGTCAGCCGCTGCATGTCACGCACGTCGCGCTCGAGGAAGTACAGGATGACGGGGTTGCCCTCGGCATGCTCGATGTCGGGCAGCACGACCCGACGCTCCGCACTGAGGAACTCGCCGCGCCCCGCGCAGCACTCGCCATTGGGCTCGCGCTCCAGATGAATCGCCACTTTGTCGTCGAATCCGGCCTCCGCCGTTCCGCCCTTGTGAAAACGGTAGTGGAGGGTGGAGGGCGGCGACACGTTGCGCAGGTGATGGGTCATGAACAGGCTGCGTTCGGCCGCCGAGTAGTCCTGCGCGTCTGCCGCATGTGCGACGGTGACGCCGGCGAGATTGAGACCGGCGCAGAGCGCAAGCAGGCAGAGGCCTCGGGCGGAACGTGCGAACGTGGGGTGAGTGGGTGAAGAAGGCATCGCGGATCGAACCTCGTTTTTCCGGCACAGGGAATCAAGCGTCAGGGCCCGCCAGCGGCAGGCCTCGCCTCAGTACACGATCGGATTCAGCTGCTCGTCGACAAGCGGCACGTGATAGGCCTTGAGAATGCGGTCGAGGTCCTCCTTGTGCCGATCGATCAGGGCTTCGATCTGCTTCTTCCACTCAGGCTCGCCATAACGGACGCCCATCGCGATCTCGAAATCGAACTTGATGCCCGGTTCCGATTTCAGCGGCACCACGACGAGTTCCATGTCCTTGATCTTGTCGGCGTAGTAGGCGGCAACCGGCCCCCACAGGATCGCGACGTCGATCTTGCCCTTGAGCAGATCGTTGTCGATCATCCAGCCGGGGTAATGCTCGGCCACCACGTCGACGGTCGCGTAGGGCACGCCCTGGTCCACCAGATCATGACGGGCCAGCCACTTCGATGCCGGCGACTTGTCGTACAGCCCGATCTTCAGCGCCTTGAGCTTGGCCGGATCGAGACGCAGGAAATCCTCGCCGGTCTTCACCTCGTCCAGCCCCTTGCCCTTGGGGAACACCAGCGCATAGGTCGAGCGGTAGTAAGGCTTGGTGCCCGACACCTGGTCGAAGCCCGCGGGTACGCCGAGCATCACGTCGCAACGGAAGTCCTCGCCGGGCAGCTTGTAGCGCAAGGTGTTGCGCACGAAGGCAAAGCGCTGCGGGTAGGAGTAGTACTTGACGGGCACGCCCAGGCTTCCCGCGAACAGTTCGGCGATGCGGTTCTCCAGCCCCTCGCCCTTCTCGTTGGAAAAGGGCATGTTCGCCGGGTCCTGGCAGACCCTGAACTCCTTGGGCGCGCTTTCGGTGGCCGACGCCGCGCCGGCACCGAACACGGCCAGCCCGGCCCCCAGCGTGACCAGCCAAACGCGCAGGTTGCGGGCGGTGTGCGACCTCGTTCGTGCGTCTGTCATCATGCGGAGACCTCCTTGTCGGCCCTCGTCATTCGATCGGCTGCACACGGGCGGAGGTGATCGCGCCGTCCGAGCGCCCCTTGAGATAGGCGTAGAGGTGATCGATGTTGTCCATCACCCGCGCGTCGTTCTTGAAGCTCTGCATGCCCTTGTCGAGCCGACCTTCGGTGACGGTGGTGACGAACTCCTCCTTGGTCAGCCTCTTCAGGCTCTCGATCAGCGACGGGCCGACCATGCCTTCCTGGTTCGCGCCGTGGCAGCGATCGCAGGCGGCAGCCCGCCAGGCGCGGAAACCCTTCAGCGTATCGGGGTCGACCTTGTTGCCATCGACGACCGTGTACAGCGGCTTGCCATTGTCGGCCGGCTTGGCATCCGCTGCGTGCAGCGGTACGGCGAGGGCGAGGGCGGCAAGTGCAAGGGTGTTGATCAAACGCATACGTATTCCTCCGGATGTCCGGTCGGGGCCCGTGCAGGCCCCGCCGGCATGCAAGCGGGGAGCGGCGCCCCCGCGGGCGCTGCGGCGGACCGGAGTCCGCCGCAATCAGGGCTCAGTCGGGCAGGGCGAAGACGGTCAGCGACCCACCCAGCTCGGTGTATTGGCTCAGTTCGCGATAGCCGCCCACCGCACCCAGGCCATCGGTGTCCTTCTCGAGACTGGCCGCCATGCCGATACCGGCCCAGCCGCCGATGCCCGAGAACACGCCGAGGTACTGCTTGCCCTTGTGTTCATAGCTGAACACGTTGCCGATGATCCCGGACGGGGTCTTGAACTTGAACAGTTCCTTCGTGATGTCCTTGGCATCGACGCACTTCAGGTAGCCTTCCAGCGTGCCGTAGCACGAGATGCCGCCCGCAGTGTTGAGCACGCCGCTCCACACCGAGAACTTCTCGGACTTGGACTGCACGATCTTGCCCGCGCTCGCATCCCAGGTGATGAAGTTGCCCATGCCGCCGTGGCTGTCCGGTGCGGGGAACATCGACAGCGTGGCGCCGACATAGGGCTGGCCGGCGACGTAATCGACCTCGAACGGCTCGTAGTCCATGCAGACGTGGTTGGTCGGCACGTAGAACAGCTTGGTGTTCGGGTCGAAGGCTGCGGGCTGCTGGTCCTTGGTGCCCAGTGCAGCGGGACAGATGCCCTTCACGTTGACGTCCGGGCCGTGTTCCGGGTTGGTGTGCTTGGACGTGGAGTACTTGGCGACCACCTGAGGCCGGCCGGTCTTCATGTCGACGTGCGAGGCCCAGTTCACCTTCGGGTCGTACTTCTCTGCCACCAGCAGTTCGCCGGTCACGCGGTCCAGCGTGTAGGCGAAGCCGTTGCGGTCGAAGTGCACCAGCGCCTTGGTCGGCTTGCCCTTGACGTCGATGTCGGCAAGGATCATTTCATTGACGCCGTCGAAGTCCCACTCGTCGTGCGGCGTCATCTGATAGACCCACTTCGCAACGCCGGTGTCGAGGTCGCGGGCGAAGATGGTCATCGACCACTTGTTGTCACCCGGACGTTGCGTCGGGTTCCAGGTCGAGGGGTTGCCGGTGCCGTAATAGACCATGTTGGTGGCCTTGTCGTAGCTGAACCAGCCCCAGGTCGTGCCACCGCCGGTCTTCCACTGGTCGCCCTGCCAGGTCTTCAGCGACGAATCCTTGCCGACCGGCGCCATCTTGCCGTCCGTCCAGGTCATCGTCTTCTCGGGGTCCATCAGCATTTCGGCGTCGGGCCCCGTGCTGTAGCCCTTCCAGACCTGCTTGCCGGTGTTGATGTCGTAGGCGGCGAGGAAGCCGCGCACGCCCCACTCACCACCCGAGATGCCGGTAATGACCTTGTTGCCGAACACATGGGGCGCCTGGGTATTGACCGCGCCCAGCTTCGGATCGCCATTGACCACGCTCCACAGCACCTTGCCGGACTTGGCGTCGAGCGCGAGCAGGGTGGAGTCCGCCTGCTGCAGGAAGATCTTGCCTTCGGCGTAGGCCAGGCCGCGATAGACGGTATCGCAGCACATCTGCGAGATCACGAACGGGTCCTGCTTGGGTTCGTACCGCCATACGATCTTCTGCGTGTCGAGATCGATCGCGAAGACCTTGTTGGGGAAGGGCGAATGCACGTACATCATGCCGTCGATGACGAGCGGCGAGCCTTCATGGCCGCGCAGCACGCCGGTGGAGAACATCCACGCGACCTGCATCTTGCCCACGTTGTCCTTGTTGATCTGGTTGAGCTTGCTGTACCGCTGGTTGAACATGTCGCCGGCTTGCGCCGCCCAGTTCTTCGGGTTGGCCATCTTGCTTTCGAGGTCGGCGTTCGCCAGTGCGAGTCCCGGCATTGCGAGCAGAAGTGCAGCGATCAGCGCCGGACTGCGCCGGGCAGGAATCCCTAGTTGCTTCATTTTTGTCTCCTCGTTTATTTGACGTTTTGCGCTCGCCACCTTGAAGGCCCGAGACCCGCCGCGCATGCGGGGCCGGTGCGACCAGTCATTCCGGCGTACCCCGTCCGATGCAAAGCACGTGCCAACTGTCACTAAGCAGTAAGATTCGGGCCCGGCGGACCGTCCGCGGGGTTCTGGCCCCCCACCCGGCCTATGCGAGCGGATGTGATTTTTCGCACGGACAGACCATGCCGGTCATGCGTGTTGCAATACGGTTCAAGTGCTTCGTTTTGACACAGGAGTCACGATGTCCCCGTCGCGGCAAGCCTTTTCAACGCTCGAACCGGCCGTCCCCCTCGCGGCCGGCGGATCGCCCGACCGACCGACCCTCGTGATCGCTGCGACGTCTGCGAGACTGCTTGCCGAGGCGGCACGGGCGTCGGGGTTCGAGGTGATCGCCATTGACGTCTTCGGCGACGTGGATACGCGCGCGGCGGCACGGACATGGATGCCGCTCGGCATCCCCGGCCGCCTGGCGCCGGAGGAGGGCAGGCTCGTCGCCGCGCTGCGGCAGTGCGCCACGCCACCGCGGCCCGTCGGCTGGATCGCGGGCAGCGGCTTCGAATCGGCACCCGGGTTGCTCGCCACCGGTGCGGGGGTGCTGCCGCTGCTCGGCAACCTGCCGGGCACGGTCACGCAGGTGCGTGACCCGGATGACTTCTTCGCTGCCCTGCATCGGCTCGGCATTCCGGCGCCCGAGATCTCACTGGCGCTGCCTGCGGATCCAGTCGGCTGGCTGTTCAAGGACGCCCATGCCTGCGGCGGCTGGCACATCCGTCCCGCCGGGCGGGCGCCCGCCGGGCGAGGCCCCGGCGCCTACTTCCAGCGCGAGGAGGCGGGCACTGCGATGTCGGCGCTCTTCCTCGCGAATGGGGCATCCGCCCTCATCATCGGCTTCGCCCGTCAGATCGTGGCCCCGCTCGGGCGACGCCCCTATGTCTATCGGGGGTGCGTCGGCCCGGTGACGCTCCCGCCGCCGCATGCGGGACAGGTCGCCAATGCCGTGAGCGCACTGACCCGCCATTACGGACTGCGCGGCCTCAACGGCATCGACTTCCTGTTCGGAGCGGACGGAATCCGGGTGCTGGAACTCAATCCGCGGCCCACGGCCAGCCTTGCCCTGTTCAACGACGTGCTCGCAGGTGGCCTGCTGGCGGCGCATGTCGATGCCTGCCTTCACGGACACCTGCCCGCCGCGGACGCTCTCTCGCCCTCGACGCGGGTGCGCGGCAGCGAAGTGGTCTTCGCCCCGAGACGGGGAAGGGTCACGCCGGCGCTGGCGGACTGGCTCGCGGCGCAAGCGGATTGCCACGACCTGCCGGCCGCAGGCACGCCCGTTGCGCGCCACGATCCGATGTGCTCGATCACCTGCGAAGGGTCGGCGCCCGAAGAGGTCCGGGCGAGGCTGAGCGCGCGATGCGAGGCGATCCTGTCGCAACTGAACCGTGCCGCGCCCACGTGAGCACTCACACCATCACCTCTGGCACCGAAGCTGCATGCAGGTGGCCTGCGCAGCCACGCCATCCCGTCGCGCACCCCGCGCCCATCCCCCCATCACCGCCGCGAGGCAGGATTTGAGCAACACGACGACACCGCCGTCCGCCACCGCTTTCCCGCATGCAGCCGAGGCTTTCCTGTGGGCCTGCTTCATGGACGTCGCCACCCTCAAGCCCGGCAACGTCAGCCTGCAGTCGGCCGGACACGACATGCAGGCACAGCAGTTCCTCGACAGTGCCCGCGCCAGCATGGCCGGGCTTTTCGCCGAGGCTGCCGGTGTCGGCGCGCGGGTGCACGCCGCCGTGCGGGCCACGCGCGCCGTGGCGGGCTGCAACACCAACCTCGGCATCCTGTTGCTGTGCGCACCGCTGGCACGCGCCGCACAACGCGCCAGCGCGGGCGGCGAGGCCCCACTCAAGGCCGCACTGGACGACACCCTCGCCGCGCTCGACCTCGACGATGCCCGCGAAGCCTTCGCTGCGATCGCGCATGCCAACCCCGGCGGACTGGGTGAAGTCGGCCCGCAGGACGTCCGCGCTCAGCCCAGCGTCGATCTGCGGGCCGCCATGTGCCTCGCCGCGCACCGCGACCGCATCGCCGCGCAGTACGCGGACGGCTACCGTGACATCTGGCGTGCGCTAGGCGATTTCCGCCAGCCGGCTGGGGCCCCCGACCTGTCGCGCCGCATCCAGCGCCTCTATCTTGCGCTGCTCGCCCGACACCCCGATTCGCACATCGCCCGCAAGTACGGCGAAGAGACGGCGGCCGACGTCAGCACCTCCGCCGCCGCGGCGCTTGCGCGCCTCGATGGGCACGCGCACGACGCGGGACACCCTGGCCATCAGGACGAACTCGACGCCATGCTGCAGGCGTGGGACGCCAGCCTCAAGGCCGCAGGCCTGAACCCGGGCACGACGGCCGATCTGACCGTGTGTGTGCTGTTCGTCGCCGCCTTGCTCGAGCCGTCGATCATGCTTTCCGCATCCACGGCGGCAGGCTTGACGTCCCAGTGGCCCGGAGCTTGCTAGAAGCGGGTATCCCGCGTGCCCGGGCGGTCTGTACTTGCGACATACCGTCGACCGCGACGCGCCCTCCCATCAATCCCAGATGCGTGACCAGCGAGCGATGTCCAATCTAGCCGATGTATTCTCCGCCCCCGACCTGCGCATGACGTCTTCCCACTCTGCCGCGACAGCCTCCGTCACCGTCGATGCACCGTCGCGGCTGCATCTCGGTTTTCTCGACCCGAGCGGCAGCCTGGGGCGGCGCTTCGCCAGTCTCGGCATGGTGATCGACGGTTTCGACACCTGTGTCGAGATGCGTGCCGCAGACCGGAACACGGTCAGCGTGGCGTCCCACCTCGCGGCGAACGTGGCCGGCCCGGCGCAGGAGCGCATGACGCGTTACCTGGCCGTGCTGCAGCGCGAGACCGGCCGGCACGCGCCCGCATCGCTGCAACTGCAGGCCACGCCACCTGCACATTCCGGTTTCGGCTCCGGCACCCAGCTTGCGCTGGCCTGCGGCCGCGCGTTCTGCCGCTTCCACGGTCTCGACCCGAGCACCCGCGCGCTGGCCGCGATGCTGGGCCGTGGCGAGCGCTCGGGCGTCGGGCTGGCGGGGTTCGATCAGGGCGGGCTCCTGCTCGATGGCGGCCCCGGCGCCGATGGAACGGTCGCCCCGCTGATCTCGCGCATCGCCTTCCCCGAGGCCTGGCGGGTCCTGCTGCTGCTCGACGACCGCATCGACGGCCTGTCGGGCCAGGCCGAGCGCGTGGCGATGGAGCGCCTCCCGCCGTTCCCCCGCAGCCTCGCCGCCGATCTTTGCCATCAGGTCCTGATGCGCGTGCTGCCCGGCGCGCTGGAAGGCGTGTTCGAGCCCTTCGCCGAAGGCGTTTCCGCGCTGCAACGGCTGATCGGCGATTACTTCGCCCCCGCCCAGGGCGGCTCGATGTACACCAGCGCGGCGGTCGGTCGTGCGCTGGAGTGGGTACGCGCCCACCATCAGGCCGGCATCGGCCAGAGCTCATGGGGGCCGACCGGCTTCGCGATCGTGCGCAGCGCCGACGAGGCCGAATCCATCCTCGGTGGCATGCGGGCCGCCGGCGTGCTCGACCCTGCATTGCGCGCCGTGGTCGTGCGTGGCCGCAATCGCGGCGCAACCCTCCGCCAATCCTGACTTCGGGCGCGCTTGAACCCCGCAGCGCGGGGCCCTGCGCGGACATCCCCACCCACCCCCTCAATTCCGGAAGCGAGAACTCATGGACCAACGCCCCTTCATCCTGCACATGTTCACCCCCGGCAAGCAGATGAGTCCGTTCGACATCAACATGGCGGTCGATGCCGGCTACAACGTGGTCGTGCCGTACTGCGGCGTCACCGCCGGGGAGATCACCGGCCTGACACAGGACGCGATCTTCTCGCGCGGTTCCAAGGGCGTCAGGGCCACCGGCATCTTCATCGGCGGGCGCGACGTGATGCTCGCCGCCGACATGCTGGACACGGCGCGCAAGGCCATGGTGCCGCCGTTCGAGGTGTCGGTGATCGCAGACCCGAGCGGCTCGTACACGACGGCCGCCGCGCTCGTCGCCTGCGTCGAGGAACAGCTGCGCAAGGCCCACGACACCGATTTCGCCGGCAAGCGGGTACTGATCCTCGGCGGTACGGGCACGGTCGGCCGCATCGCCGGCGTGCTGGCAGCCGCGCTGGGTGCCGAGGTCACGCTGGCCAGCCACCGCGACGGCGCAGCCGCAGAGCAGTCCGCCGCGGACACCGGACTGCGCTTCGGCTGCACCCTGAACGGGGCCGGACTGGCCGACGCTGCGATGCGTGCAGCCGCACTGGCGCAGGCCGATGTCGTGCTCGCCACCGCAGCCGCCGGCGTGCAGGTCGTCAGCGCGGACGAGCGCGCCGGGGCAGGGCGTCTGCTGGTCGCCGCCGACGTCAATGCCGTGCCGCCCGAAGGCATCGCCGGCGTCGGCGTGATGGACGACGGCAAGCCCTTGCCCGAGGGCAAGGGCGTCGGCATCGGGGCGCTGGCGGTCGGCAACGTGAAGTACCAGGTCGAGCACCGCCTGCTGGTCGCCATGCGCAATGCCGACAAGCCGCTCTACCTCGGTTTCCGCGAGGCCTTCGACAAGGCGCGCGAGATCATCACCGAAAAACGGGCCAAGGCTTGAGGAGGGCAGGATGAGCGAACACGCGCCCGTGCTGGCCGACAGCCCCTTCAGCATCAACACCCTGGCCGCCGCGCAGGTCGACGACCTGCTGGCCCGGGCCGACGCATTCGGCCTCGCCATCGAACGCTTGGACAGCGGCGTGACCCTGATCGACGGCGGCATCGACGTGCGCGGCAGCACCGCGGCCGGCGTCGCGGTCGGCGCCATCTGCATGGGCAGCCTCGGCGAAGTCCGCCTATCCGTCCGGCCGGAAGCGGACTGGCCGACCTGGATCGAGGTCGCCAGCGCGCAACCGGTGCTGGCCTGCCTGGGCAGCCAGTACGCGGGCTGGAGCCTGTCGGCCAGCAAGGAAGAGGCAGGCGGCCGCAAGTTCTTCTCACTCGGCTCCGGCCCGGCTCGGGCGCTGGCCTGCCGCGAAGACCTGTTCGCCGAGCTCGGCTATCGCGACCGCGCCGAACGCGGCGTGCTGGTGCTCGAGGTGGACCGCCGGCCGCCGCAGGTCGTCATCGACAAGATCCTGCGCGACTGCGGCCTCGCGCCCGAAGCACTGACGCTGATCCTGACGCCGACCACCAGCCTGGCGGGCAGCACCCAGGTCGTCGCGCGGGTGCTGGAAGTGGCGATGCACAAGGCGCACGATCTGGGCTTCGCGCTCGGCGACATCGTCGAAGGCAGCGCCTGCGCGCC
Organism: Thauera humireducens; assembly: GCF_001051995.2. NCBI lineage: Bacteria > Pseudomonadati > Pseudomonadota > Betaproteobacteria > Rhodocyclales > Zoogloeaceae > Thauera > Thauera humireducens. The sequence continues at coordinate 1,034,545 of NZ_CP014646.1, forward strand.
CCTGCCGGCGCCCAGCCCCGACGGCGGCATCGCAATGGGCCGCACCAACGACGCCATCCTCTACGGCGGCCGTGTCCAGCTCGCCGTCAGTGGCAGCGACGAGGCCGCGCAGCGGCTGGCAAAGGCGCTGCCGTCCTCGAACTCGCGCGACTACGGCCGCTCCTTCGCCGACATCTTTCGCGACTACGAATACGACTTCTACAAGATCGACCCGGCGCTGTTCGCCCCCGCCGAAGTGTGGGTCAGCAACCTCGACTCGGGCCGCAGCTGGCACGCGGGGGCGATCGACATGGCGCTGCTGCGCAGCCTGTGGCTGGAGGTCGATGCATGACGCGCGCGGCCGGCGACGAAACCCGGCGACGCGTCGCCATCTTCACCGACGAGACCGGCTGGCACACGCGCAAGCTGAAGGAAGCCCTTGCGCGACGCGGGTTCGAAGGGCGCTGCGTCGATCTCGAACAGTGCCGCTTCGACACCGGCGCGGGGCCTTCGGGGCTCGTCATCCCCGGTTTCGGCCGCAACCTGCCGCTGGCCGGCATCGTGCGCGGCATCGCCGGCGGCAGCCTGGAGCAGATCACCAAACGTCTCGGCGTCCTGCATGCGCTGCGCGAGCTCGGCGTGCCGATCTACAACGACGCCCGCGCGATCGAGCGCAGCGTCGACAAATCGATGACGAGCTTCCTGCTGCACAAGGCGGGCGTCGCCACGCCGCAGGCGTGGGCGATCGAGGACGCGGCGCAGGCGCGGCGCCTGCTGATGCGCGAAACGGCCGCGCGCCGCTGCCTGGTGCTCAAACCGATGTTCGGCTCGCAGGGCAAGGGGCTTCAGAAGGTGGGCTGGGTCAGCAATGAGGAAGGAGGCGACGCGAGCGGCGGGCAGACCGTGCCGCTGCCGGACCTGAAGTCGGTCGGCGGGCTTGCCTACCTGCAGCGCTTCATTCCGCAGCCGGAAAGCGAGCAGGCGCCCGGCTTCGACTGGCGGGTGATGGTGATCGGCGGTCGCGCCGTGGCGGCAATGAAGCGCGTCAGCCCCCACTGGGTGCGCAATGTCGCCCAGGGGGCACGCAGCGTGGCCTCACCGCTCTTGCCCGCACTCGCGCAACTGGCCGAAGCCGCTGCCGCGGCGCTGGACATGGACTATGCCGGCGTCGACCTCGTACCCGATCCGGCCAGCCCGCTCGGCGCGCAGGTCATCGAGGTCAACGGCGTCGCCGCCTGGCGAGGCCTGCAGAAGGTCACGCCCTTCGACATCGCGCAGGCCATCGTCGACGACCTGCTGGCACGCCGGCTGGGTGTGCCGCTGCTGGTCGGCGCGGCAGGGCAGGTGTGTCAAATTGGGTCAGGTGTCACGCGATCCGCGTGAGGATTGAACACCGCCGCCCCTCAGCGCGGTTCGGTAGTGGGCGTCGGGGCGCGAAATGACGATCGGCAGGACGCGAAACGGCGTTTTCGACGCGGATCGCGAAGCTGGCACGAATCATGAGTTGCTGGTTGCGTATCGGCGATTCAGGGATCGTCGGACGGCTGGGCTTCCCCCCGGGGGGCGGCCACAACAACTCAAACCGGAGATAAAAGCATGGCAAAGATCGATCGCATGATGGTGGGGGAATCGCTGGTTGGCGACGGCAACGAAGTTGCGCACATCGACCTGATCCTTGGCCCTCGTGGTAGCGCCGCCGAAACCGCCTTCGCCACCGCGCTGACCAACAACAAGGACGGCTTCACCTCGCTGCTGGCCGTGGTAGCGCCCAACCTGCTGTGCAAGCCCGCCACCGTGATGTTCAACAAGGTGACGATCAAGGGCGCCAAGCAGGCCGTGCAGATGTTCGGCCCGGCCCAGCGCGCGGTCGCGATGGCGGTCGCCGACAGCGTCGAGGACGGCACCATCCCGGCCGACGAAGCCGACAACATCTTCATCTGTGTCGGCGTGTTCATCCACTGGCTGGCCGAAGACGACAAGAAGATCCAGGACTACAACTACCAGGCCACCCGCGAGGCCATCAAGCGCGCCGTCACCGGCCAGCCCACCGCGGCCGAGGTCGTGTCGAAGAAGAGCACGGCGGCCCACCCGTTCGCAGCCCACTGATCGTCCCGTCCAGCCCCATTGGGGGCCGGAAAGAAAAATGCCGAGGTTCGCCTCGGCATTTTTCGTGAACCGCAGCGAACCGGGCCCGCGACCGACGGGCCCTCGCTGGCGTCAGCGTTGGCCGCCCGGCACCAGGCCGGCACCCAGCAGGCTCAGGACTTCCGCGCCCGGTCCGTGCTCGCGCCGCGCACGCGGCGGACGACTGCGCTCGATCAGCACCCCCACGCCGTCCACATCATCGAACTTGCGCGGCTTGGTCACGCCCACGCGCACCCATTGCGCACCGAAATCATTGAGCAGCATCGCCGCCACGCCTTCAGCGAAGGCCTCCAGCAACTGGTAGCGGTGGTTCTGCAACATGTCGAGCAGGGCGCTGCGCACCACGCTGTAGTCGATCGTGTCGCCGATGCGGTCGGTATCGCAGGCGAGGCTGCGCGGCAGACCGGCCGCAAGGTCGATGCGGATCGGCTGGGTGACGTCGAGTTCGTTGTCGTGGATGCCGATGACGGTTTCGCCGACGAAACCGTGGATGAAGATGATGTCGAGCGCGGCAGCCGTGGCGGCACTGCCATCGGTGGGCAGGGGCTGGGACATCAGGCGGGCAAGCGGGTCGGAATGCATCGTCGCGGATTCTCCTGGGATGACGGGGCGGGCGGGATCACCCGTTGCGGCCGAGCGCGGCACGACCTCAGCCCGGACCAAAGCGAAAACTGGACCATGAGCCCCCGGCAGGCGACGACAGACAGCGCGAGCGGGCGCGATGATACGCGAGCCGGCACGCATCCTGCTGGCAATCTGAAACGCCTGCGAAAACCCCCGGCTTCGCTGCGCCGCCTGCGCGTCGCGAACCCGTTATCATCGACGCATCCGCGCAACGGCGCACATCGTTGCGCCATCCTGGAACACACGACCGAATTGCTACACACCGACGCACACGACGACCTGCTGCCCACCGGCGGCACCGCGGGCACGCCCGAACGCCGCAGCCGCTTCGCATGGGCGTTCACCGGTTCCGGCCACTATCTCGAGGAATGCATGGCGGTGGCCCTACGCCTGCCCAATCTGGACCTTTTCCTCTCCGCCGCCGCCGAGGAAGTGCTGCCGATGTACGACTTCGGACTCTCCGAGCTCAAGGACCGCTGCCGCGTGTTCCGTGACAAGACGGCCAGCTCGGTGCCGGTAGGCATGCTCTATGACGACGTCTATCACACGGTGATCGTCGCCCCCGCCACCAGCAACACCGTCGCCAAGTGTGCGCTCGGCATCTCGGACACGCTGCCCACCAACATCTTCGCGCAGGCGGGCAAGCTCGAGATCCCGGGCATCGTGCTGGCCTGCGACACCAAGCCGGTGGTCATCACCAAGGCGCCGCGGGAATGGGTGGAACTGAAGCCGCGCAACATCGATCTCGAGAACGTCGAGCGCCTGCGCCGGGTCGATTTCTGTCGCGTCGTCGAGTCGCCCGACGAACTCGAGGCGCTGCTCGACGCCCGTCTTGCCGAACTTGCCCTGACATGGAACACCTCGTCTTCCTGACCGGCCGGCTGGCCCAGCGCAACCTCGAGAAGGTGCTGCACGGCATGGAGCCCGCGCCCTTCACCTGGGAGGTGCGCGAGATCGGCCTGCAGGTCGCCGGGCTGATGACCGCCGACATGATCCGCCGCCGCGTCGAGGCGCCGGTGCGGGCCGACCGCATCCTGGTGCCCGGCCGCTGCCGCGGCGACCTCGACGAACTGTCGCGCCACTACGGCATCCCGGTCGAGCGCGGCCCGGAGGAACTCAAGGACATCCCACGCCATTTCAACCGTGCCGCGCGTGCGGTCGATCTCAGTCGTCACGACACGCTGATCTTCGCCGAGATCGTCGATGCCGCCCGGCTCGACATCGACGCCATCGTCGCCCGCGCCCATGCGCTGCGCACCGACGGCGCCGACGTGATCGACCTCGGCTGCCTGCCGGCCACGCCCTTCGACCACCTGGAGGACGCAGTGCGGGCCCTGAAAGGCGAGGGCTTTCGGGTCAGCATCGATTCGCTGGACCTCGCCGAACTGCGCCGCGGCGCCGGCGCGGGGGCCGACTACCTGCTGAGCCTGACGCCCGACCACCTCTGGCTGGCGGACGAGACCGACGCCATCCCGGTGCTGATCCCGCGCGAGCCCGGGGACGAAGCCTCGCTGCACGGCGCGGTGGAACATCTGCTGAAGCGCGGCAGACCCTTCCTCGCCGACGCCATCCTCGACCCGATCCCGTATGGCCTGCTCGCCTCGCTGTGCCGTTACCAGCGCCTGCGCGAGCGCTTCCCGGGCATCGACATCATGATGGGCGTCGGCAACGTCACCGAACTCACCGAAGCCGACACCAGCGGCATCAACGCCGTGCTGTTCGGCATCGGCGCCGAACTCGGCATCGCCGCGGTGCTCACCACCCAGGTCAGCGGCCACGCCCGACGCGCGGTCAAGGAGGCCGACGTGGCGCGGCGGGTGATGTACGCCGCGCGCGAGACGCATTCGCTGCCCAAGGGCCTGAGCGACGACCTGATGACGGTCCATGCCAAGCGGCCTTTTCCGGACAGCCCGGCCGAGATCGCCGAGATCGCGGCGGCGGTGCGCGACCCGAACTTCCGCGTGCAGGTCTCGGAACAGGGCCTGCACGTCTACAACCGCGACGGTCACCACATCGCGCGCGACCCCTTCGAATTCTGGCCCCGGCTGGGCCTGCAGCACGACGGCGGCCACGCCTTCTACATGGGTGTCGAGCTCGCACGCGCCGAGATCGCCTGGTCGCTGGGCAAGCGCTACATGCAGGACCAGCCGCTCGACTGGGGCTGCGCCGTCGACCGCGCACCGCAGGACCTGCTCGCCCACTGCGCACCCGGCCCCACCAAGACGAAGCGGGCGCCCAAGCCCGACGCCTCCCCAACCCCCTTGCAGGCGCAAGCTCATGATCTTTGAGACCATCGTCACCACGCTCTCGCCGGACGGCGAACTGCATCTCGCACCGATGGGTATCCGCTACGAAGGCCACGAGGTGCTGATGATGCCCTTCAAGCCCTCACGCACGCTCGACAACGTGCTCGCGACCGGCAAGGCGGTGCTGAACCTCACCACCGACGTGCGCGTGTTCGCCGGCTGCGTCACTGGCCGCCGCGAATGGCCCACAATCGCGCTCGACGGTTTCGCCGGCCGCCGGCTGGCGAGCGCGCTGACCCACGTCGAACTGGAACTGGTCAAGCCGCAGGATCACGACGTGCGCCCCATCCTGCACATGCGGCGCGTCGGCGAGCATGCCCACGCCGCCTTTCCGGGCTTCAACCGCGCCCAGGCCGCCGTCATCGAAGGCGCGGTGCTGGTCAGCCGCCTGTCCATGCTGCCGCGCGAGAAGGTCGACGCCGAGATGCTCTATCTGCAGATCGCCATCGACAAGACCGCCGGCCCACACGAACTCGAGGCCTGGGAATGGCTGACCGACGCCGCCGACCGCTTCCATGCCGCGCAGGAGGCGCGCGCATGATCCGGATGCTGGTCAGCGTGCGCGATGTCGACGAGGCGCTGCAGGCCGCGGGCTTCGGCGTCGATTACCTTGATCTCAAGGAGCCCGCCGCCGGCGCGCTCGGCGGACTCGACATTGCGCAGATCCGCGACATCCTCGCCGTCGTCCGGCCACGGCATCCGCGCCTGATGATCAGCGCCACGATCGGCGACCTGCAGGCCACCGAACTGACTGCGATCGAACACGCCATCCGCGAGGTCGCCGACGCCGGCGTGGACCTGGTGAAGGTCGGCGTGCCGGGGCAGGGCGGGGCAGCCGCCGATGCGCTGCTCGGACGCCTGGCCTTGTGCGGACGACCGATCGTGCCGGTGCTGATCGCCGACGACGGCATCGACGAGGGCCTGTTCGCTACCGCCTGCAGGCTGCCATTCCCCGCGCTGATGGTCGACACCCAGGCCAAGCTCGGCGGCAGCCTCGTCCAGCGCATGGGCCCGGTGCGTCTCGCCCGGCTCATCGCCAGCGCCCGCGCGCATGGCAAGCCTTTCGGCCTCGCCGGGGCGTTGCAACTGCGCGACCTGCCCGCGCTGCGCGAACTGAAGCCGGCCTTTGCCGGGTTTCGCAGCGCAGTGTGCGAGGGCGCACGCAGCGGCAGCCTCGTTCCCGCACGCCTGAAGGCGGTGCGTGACGGACTGGCTGCGTACCGGACCGCCTTCTGCGAGGCGATCGCGGAGTAGACCTGGAAAGCGGGACGAGGCAACAGGGCGCCCTGACACGACCCCGGTCTCTCAGGGCGTCATCAAGCGGGGCACAGCCTCCCAGTCAGTTGCCGACACCACCCGCACCGGACACTCGAGCCGCGCGCGATAGGCGGCGAATTCGACATCGACGATGCCGGCCTGAACGAGCGCATCCTCGTCCGCCCCGGAAGGCACGGCGCAGGACTTCACCACGATTACGCCCTCGGCCTGAAGCCGCGCCGCGAGCCACAGCGCGAGGCTGTCGGACGTCACGCCCCAGTTGGTCAGTTCATCCGGGGCCGAACGCAGCAGATCGAGCGGCATCCACACCGGCACGGCCCCCGCCGCCAGCTGGGCGCGAATTGCCGTTTCATCGCGCGCACAGCACAGGGCTGGGCAGAGCCCCTTCAGCAGCTGCGCCATCTGCGCCATGCCCAGCACGGCGAGGTTGTGGCCGGCCAGGTCGTCGAAACCCCAATGCTGCTGCGCCTCGCGCGCGGCGTCGGCAAAGCGGCCTCCACCCGGAACGATGACCACGCGGCCCGCCCCCTCGGCCGCCAGCCGCTCGAGCCAGTCGCGCAGCAAGAGATTGCGGTCGAGGCTGCCGCCGAGCTTGACGACCCACATCAGCCCACCGCCCGTGCGAACAGCAGCGCCACCGCGACGCTCGGCGCGCAGGTATCGACCCAGGCGCGGCAGCGCTCGTCGGCCGGCACCAGGCCGGCGAAATGCGCGAAGGGCAGGCCGTGGGGCCGGGCGAGCGCCTCGCCGAGGAAGAGGCCGCAGCCGGCACCGACCAAGGTCGGCCGGGGGGCCGCAGGCATGGGAATGGAGAAGCGCGACAGGACGCGGGCCAGATTGTGGTCGATCTCGGCAAGCATCGCCTCGCGCCACGCCGACGCGAAGCGCGACCAGGCCGCTGCATCGGCCTCGCTGGCATCGCGACCGATCATGCGGGCAATGCGCTGGCGGGTGGAGCCGGCATCCTTGCCCGCGCCATCGGCTGCAGGGTACTGGTCGTGTTCGGGCGCCAGTTCGCCAGTCAGGCGGAAAATGTCGGCCGTGGTCGCGAAGAACTCGTTCATCACGTTGTATTCACAGCCTTCGAATGCGATGCGCCGCGCCAGGGCGCACAGCGGGGTGCGCACTGCGCCGAGATACACCAGCTCGCCGCTCGACAGGCGATCCGCATCGTTGCGCCCCAGCGGCACGGGCTGCCCCTCGCGCACCGGAATCAGGTCGGTCGTGGTACTGCCGATATCCACCAGCACCGCCTCCGGCATGCGCTCGCCCACCCACCATGCGGTGGCCAGCCAGTTGGCCGAGGCGATCGATGACCAGTGCTCGCCGATGGTCGCGGCCTCGACCCAGCCCTCGCTGCCTGCGAAGAAACGCACGCCGTCGCCGAGACGCGCACATAAATGCGCCGCCAACCCGCGCACGCCGGCCTCGCGGTTGGCGAAGCCATCGGTCATCTCGGCCGTCATCGTCACCGCGTGGCGCGCAGTGTCGCACAGCGGCCACTGCACGCGGATCTCGTCGATTGCAGCATCGAGGTGCGACAGGCCTCGCCAGAGCGGCGCTGCGCACTGGCGCACTTCGCGCACCCGGCCATCGAGCACCAGCGCGGCCTTGACGTGCGCGCCGCCGATGTCCCAGCCGATGACGGGCAGGGCTACGCTGCCCGCCGCGGCCTGCGATGCGGCAGCGGCGAGCGGGCTGGCAGGCGGCATGCTGGACATGAAGACTTCGGGGTTCATTGGACGGACAGGGCGCCGACGGCCGCTTCGTGCGCCTGCGCTACCGCAGGACAGGGTGCCAGGGTGGCTGCCGGTGCAGCGTTGAGGATCTCGGCCGCGAGATTGCGCCCGAGCCGCACCGACTGCCCGACATAGGCGCAGGTCACGCGCGGATTCACCTCGATCACCACCGGACGACTACGCGCAGGGTCTGCCTCAGTCTCACGCGCGCTCGCCAGCACGAGGTCCACGCCGACGAAGCCGGCCAGGCCGGGCAGGGCAGCGTGGATGCGTTGGGCGAGCAGGCACAGCTCGCCACCGACAGCGCAGTCGAGCGGAATGGCGTCGATGTCGACGCCGCGATACTGCACCGCGCCGTCGTCTGCCAGCACGATGCGCTGCCGGTTGATGCTCAGCAGTTCGGTGCGATCCGGCCGGCACAGCAGTGACAGGCTCAACGCATCACCGTGGTCGCGAGCGTCCTTGAGATTCCCGCCCACCCAGGCCTCCAGTCGCGTCGGCTGTCCGCACGAGATCCGTCGCAAGGCCTCGTCCCGCGCCGGCGCAAAACCCGAGAAAACCCGCGTCTGCTCGGCGCCGGCGCCGTCGTCGGGCTTCACGATCCAGGGTCCGGCCCGCAGGGCTGCGGACGGCTCCTCCCCTTCGGGCGCCCAGCCCCAGGGCACGGCAATACCGGCTGCCGCCAGCCTGGCGCAGGTCGCCTGCTTGCTGCTGGCGACACGGATGCTGTCCGCGTCGCAACCGACCCAGCGCGCAGCGCCAATCGCTTCGCACAGCTGCAGCAGGATCCCGTCGCTCTCCGGGGCGATGACCCACACGCGGTCGAAGTCCGCTGCAAGCTCGCGCAGGACGTCCGCCACCTGCGCACCGTCCGGCACCCGGATCGTCCCGACCTGGTGGAGAGGCGCGGCCGGACAATCCACCGCGGTCACCTGCACATCGTCCATCGCCATGAGGTCGGTCAGCACGGCATCGCGCATGCTGATACCCTGCGCCAGCAGCGAGGCCTGGCCAGCGGTCGCCGCGCCCAGTCCGCCGGCGCTGATGAATTCGTACAACAAGACCTTCGTTTTCCGTTCCATGCACATCATTCCGGTCGTCGATCTCCTGCGCGGGCAGGTCGTGCGCGGCATTCGCGGTGAGCGCCAGCACTACGCCCCCATCGAATCGCCGCTGTGCGGCAGCAGCGATCCGCGCGAGGTGGTGCCGATTCTGCTCGATTACGCCGCGGCCGACACCCTGTATGTGGCCGACCTCGACGCACTGACGGGCGGGGCCGTGCAGGCCGAGCTGCTGTCGCGCCTGCTGAAGCACAATCCGGGCCTCACGCTCTGGCTCGATGCCGGCTTTGCCGACATGATCGTGTTCGACATGCTGCGCGGCGAGCTCTCCCGGCTCGGCGCGGACGCGGCCCGCGTCGTCCCGGTGTTCGCCAGCGAGTCGCTCGCGAGCCGTGCGCAGGCCGCCGCCGCGCTGGCGGATCGGAACCGCAGCATCCTGTCGCTCGACCGTCGCGGCGAAGAGGCGCTCGATCCCGCCGGGCTGTGGAACGCGACGACGCTGTGGCCGCAGCGCCTGATCCTGATGGCGCTGGAGCGCGTCGGCGCCTACGACGGCCCGGCGCTCGACCTGCTGAAGTCGGTGAGGGCGCAGGCGCCCGGTGACACCCGTCTGATCGGGGCCGGCGGCATCCGCCATGCCGACGACCTCGCCTGCGCCGCGGCAGCCGGTGCCGATGCCTGGCTGGTCGCTTCGGCCCTGCACGACCGCCGCATCCCGCGGGTCGAGCGGTGAAGGGCGTGGCTTTTTGGCACACGCCCGACGCCGTGTGTATCGGATCGGAACGAAAGGGCGCGTTGGCGAGGGCAGGGGGCACATCCGCCTCTCCGCGCGAAACCTTGGCACATGGCTTGCATGGAGGCCCCGCATGAATACGCACACCCCCACGCCTACCCCCGCGCACGCCCCCGATCCATCGCCCGCCGCGGCGCCGCCTGCCACCGGCGCGCCGTGGACCTGCCCCTTCTGTTCGCTGCTGTGCGACGGCTTCGGCCTGCAGGATGGCGACCCGCCGCGACTGCTCGGTTCGGACTGCCCCCGCGCGCTGAAGGCGCTCGCGGCCTTCAGCCGGTCCGCCACGCCGGTCTCACCCAGCATCGACGGCGCGCCCGCGACCCTGGAGGCTGCGCTGGAGGCCGCCGCCGCCCGTCTTTCGGAGGCACGCCAGCCGCTGTTCGGCGGGTTGGCGACCGATGTCGCCGGGATGCGCCAGCTCTACCGCCTGGCCAACACCTGCGGCGCCATTCTCGACCACGCGCATGGCGAGGCCCTGATGCACACGCTGCGCCCGCTGCAGGATCGCGGCCAGATGTTCACCACGCTTGCCGAGATCCGTACGCGCGCCGACCTGGTGGTGTGCTTCGGCACCGATGCGACGAACTATCCCGAGTTCTTCCGCCGCTGCGCGCCGGCTACCGGTAGCGGCGTGCATCGCCGCACCGTCTTCGTCGGTACCGTCCCGCCAGCGCAGGCCATCGAAAGCAGCAGCGTCGACATCGTGGCGGGGCAGGGCGACCTGTTCGATACCGCAGCGACACTCGCCGCCCTGGTCGAGCAACGCGGTCTGCCCCAGCCCGCAGCCGAACTGGCGGAACTGGCCGATGCCCTGCGCGCAGCACGCTATGCCGTGCTGGTCTGGGAGCCGGCACAACTGCCCGCGCACGGCGCCCTGATCGGCGAAGCCCTGCTGCGTCTGGTGATGAGCCTGAACCGCAGCACGCGCGCCGGCATGTTCGCGCTGGGCGGAGTGGATGGCGCGCAGACCGCGAACGCCGCCATGACCTGGCTGTCCGGCCTGCCACTGCGCAGCCGCGTCGGCCCGCGGGGTCTCGAGCACCAGCCGCTGCAGTACGCGACCGACCGTCTCCTTGCCGGCGATGAGGTGGATCTGCTGCTCTGGGTCGCCAGCTTCGGGCCTAAGCTGCCGCCACCGCCCACAGGCGTTCCCCGCATCGTCCTCGGCCATCCGGCGCTGGCAGCGCACTGCGCGGAGAAGGGCACGATCTTCATCCCGGTCGCCACCCCGGGCGTCAATGCCAGCGGTCATCTGATGCGTGCCGACAGCGTGGTCGCGCTGCCCCTGCATGCGATCCGCGACGACGGCCTGCCGGGCGTCGCCGACGTGGCCCGCGCCCTCGACGCGCGACTCGCCCTGGTCGCGGAGGGCGCACGATGAGCACGATCCGACTGCGCGGCGGCCGCATCTACGACCCCACGAACGGCATCGACGGCGAAATACGCGACATCGGCATCCGCGATGGCCGCATCGTCGAACTCCATCCGCAGGAGAAGGCAGACCACGACTACGACCTCGCCGGCTGTATCGTCATGGCCGGCGGTATCGACCTGCACACCCATATCGGTGGCGGCAAGGTGAATCTCGCCCGCATGTTGCTGCCCGAGGACCACCGCGCCCGGCGCGAGCGCGACAACCTGCTCGAACTCGCCTCCGGCGGCTGCTGCACGCCCGGCACGCTGGAGACCGGCTACCGCTACGCCGAGATGGGCTACACCGCCGCCTTCGAGCCGGCGATGCTGGCCGCCAACGCACGCCAGGCGCACATGGAGATGGGCGACACCCCCATCCTCGACCACGGGGCCTACGTGATGCTGGGCAACGAAGAGGTCTTCCTCGAGATGCTGGCGCGCGGCGAGGACTTCGAGCGCATCCGCGACTACGTAGGCTGGTCGATCAACGCCAGCAAGGCGATGGGCGTGAAGGTGGTGAACCCCGGCGGCATTTCCGCCTTCAAGTTCAACCAGCGCAAGCTCGACGTGGACGAGAACCATGTGCACTGGCAGGTCACACCGCGCGGGGTGGTGCATACGCTGGCGCGCGCGCTGCGCGAGCTGGGCGTACCGCATCCGCTGCACATCCACGCCAGCAACCTCGGCGTGGCCGGCAACATCGAATCCACCCTCGCCACCATCGACGCACTGGAGGGCCTGCCCGGTCATCTGACGCACATCCAGTTCCACACCTACGGCACCGAGGGGCCGAAGAAATTCTCCTCGGCCACCCGCCAGCTCATCGAGAAGCTGAAAGCGGCGCCCAACGTCAGCATCGACGTCGGCCAGATCATCTTCGGCCAGACCGTCACCGCCTCGGGCGACACCATGCGCCAGTTCGCCAATGCCGACCTGGGCAGCCCGCGCAAGTACGTCGGCGGCGACATCGAGTGCGATGCCGGCTGCGGCGTCGTGCCTTTCCGCTACCGCGAGCAGAGCTACGTCAACGCGCTGCAGTGGGCGATCGGGCTGGAGATCTTCCTGCGCATGGACGACCCCTGGCGCGTGGTGCTGACCACCGACCACCCCAACGGCGGCCCCTTCACCAGCTATCCGCACCTCATCAGGTTGCTGATGGACAAGTCCTTCCGTGACGAACAGCTCGCCCGGCTGCACCCCGACGTGGCGGCGATGGCCGACCTGCGCGAGATCGGGCGCGAACTCAGCCTTTATGACATCGCCATCATGACCCGCGCCGGTCCGGCGAAGCTGCTGGGGCTCACCGACCGCGGCCAGCTCGGCGTCGGCGCAGCCGCCGACATCGCCGTCTATCGCGAGCAGGCCGACCGCGAGGCGATGTTCGCCGCGCCGGAATACGTCTTCAAGGACGGCACCCTGGTCGCCCGCCGCGGCCGGCTGGAGGCCGTGCCCACCGGCGGCACCCATTTCGTCGAGCCCGATTACGACCCGGCCATCGAGAAGACGCTCGAGCGCCATTACCGCGAGCACATGAGCATCGACTGGCGTCACGCCCGAATCAGCAAGGACGAACTGTGCTCCTGCTCGAACCACGGCAGCCTGCTGCCCTGCAAGCTGCACGGCGGGGGGCAGACATGAGCGCCACGGAAACGACCACCCCCATGCAACGCAACGGCATCGACATCGACGACACCTTCGCCGAAGCCTTCCCGATGAAGGCGACGCGGCTGATCATCACGGCGCACAACGACACCTGGGCGCAGCATGCCGCGGTCGCTGCCACTGGCTTCGCCACCTCGGTGATCGCCTGCGGCTGCGAGGCGGCCATCGAACGCCCGCTGTCGCCGGACGAGACGCCCGACGGGCGGCCCGGCGTGGCGGTACTGCTGTTCTCGATGTCCGGCAAGGAGCTCGCCAAGCAGGTCGAGCGCCGGGTCGGCCAGTGCGTGCTGACCTGTCCGACCACTGCGGTGTATGCCGGCCTGAAGGACGGCGAGCCGATCGCATTGGCGAAGAACCTGCGCTTTTTCGGCGACGGCTGGCAGATCTCCAAGATGATCGACGGCACGCGCTACTGGCGGGTGCCCACCATGGACGGGGAGTTCGTCGGCGAGGAAACCACCTTCGTGGTCAAGGCGGTCGGGGGTGGCAACCTGCTGATCCTCGCGCGCGACACCGAGGCCGCGCTGGCCGCGGCCGAAGCCGGCGTGGCGGCGATGCGTGGCGTGCCGGGCGTGATCATGCCGTTTCCGGGCGGGGTGGTGCGCTCGGGTTCCAAGGTCGGCAGCAAGTACGCCAGCCTGTCGGCCTCGACCAATGACGCCTTCTGCCCGGCGCTGGCGCCGCTCGCGCGCAGGACGGAACTCGATGCCGGGGTGAACTGCGGAGACGTGAATTGCGTCATGGAGATCGTCATCGACGGCCTGACCGAGGCCGACGTGTCCGCGGCGATGCGCGCCGGCATGGACGCCATCGTCGCACGCGGCGCCGAGGGCGGCGTCTCACGCCTGTCGGCCGGGAACTATGGCGGCAAGCTCGGCCCCTTCCACTTCCATCTGCGCCGAATCCTCGGCGGGGAGGGCGTGGCATGAGCACGCGACTGCACCTTCGCCTGCGCCAGCCGCCGGCTTTGCGCGTATCGCTGGACGACATCGTGCCCGAGGCCGGTGCCGATGCCACCGAGGTCGCCCGACGCCCGCTTTGGCTTGGCCGCGAGGCGGTCGAGCTGGGCGAACTCTTCGATGTGAGCGCCCAGGCGCTCGCAGGCGATGCCACGCCCGAACTCGTCATCGAGGGCGACTGCCGCCGCATCGACGATATCGGCCGCGGCATGAACGGCGGCACGCTGCGGGTCGAAGGCGACGCCGGCGACTACCTCGGTGCGGAGATGCTGGCAGGCGAGATCCTCGTCGTCGGCAACGCTGGCGACCTGGCCGCCTGCGAGCTGCGGGGCGGTCGCATCGAGATCGGCGGCACGCTCGGTGACTTCGCCGCCGGGGCCTTGCCCGGCAGCATGGACGGCATGCGCGGCGGCATGCTGATCGTGCGCGGCAGCGTCGGCGCACGCTGCGCCGACCGCATGCGCCGCGGCACGCTGCTCATCCACGGCGATGCGGGCGATTTCCTCGCCTCGCGCCTGGTGGCCGGCACGGTGGCGCTGGCGGGCAGGGCGGGTGCGCACTGCGGCTACGGCATGCGCCGCGGCACGCTGGTGTTCGCCGGCCCGGCGCCGGAGACGCCGCCGACCTTTGTCGAGACGCGACACGACATCACCGTTTTCTGGGCCTTGCTGCGCCGCAGCCTGGCTTATCATGGCGGCCCTTTCGCGGCCCTGCCTGCACGCTTGCCGCGCCGGCTGGTCGGCGACCTCGCGACGGGCGGCAAGGGCGAATGGCTGCTGCCGCAGATGGATTGACGCGGACGAATCGACTCGAACGGATTGACCCAGACCCCCACGGAGCCTTCATGAGCAAGAACTACGTTTTCCACGCCGGAGAAGCCACCGTCCTCGCCGCCGAGGGCCAGTTCACCGACGCGATGCCCGAGATCCTGATCGGCCGTACGGACGGCCCGGTCGGCCAGGCCTTCGCCAACATGATGGCGCAGAGCAAGGGCCACACCGCGATGTTCGCCATCCGCGCCTGCAACCAGATGGTGCGTCCGGCAACGATCACCGTGCCCAAGGTCACGCTGAAGGACACGGCCAACATCGAGCTGTTCGGTGGCGTCGTGCAGTCGGCCACGGCCGATGCGGTGCTCGACTGCGTGATCGAAAGCATCATTCCGCGCGATGTGGCCGACGACCTGTGCATCATCAGCCTGGTGTGGATCGACCCGCGCTGCGCCACCGACTCGAACCTCGACAAGAAGGACATGTACCGCACCAACTACGAGGCGACCAAGCTGGCGATCAAGCGCGCGCTGAACAACGAACCCGGCTTCGACGAGCTGATCGCGAACCGCCACACGATCAAGCACG
Organism: Thauera humireducens; assembly: GCF_001051995.2. Lineage (NCBI taxonomy): Bacteria > Pseudomonadati > Pseudomonadota > Betaproteobacteria > Rhodocyclales > Zoogloeaceae > Thauera > Thauera humireducens. Next base: position 1,049,862 of record NZ_CP014646.1, read on the forward strand.
ATTACGACGACTGGAGCTGACCGCACACGGACCATGCCGATGACGTTCCGACCCGGCACCGACTGCTTCGCCCTGCTCGACGACTGCCACGCCACCGCGGCGCAGCCGACGAGCAGGCTCTACACCGGCTTCGTGCGCGAGCACCGCTGCGAGGACCCCGCCTGCCTCGACACGATGTGGCAGTCGGTGGCCGCCGACCTGCGCGACGGGCTGCAGGCCGTGGTGCTTGCCGACTACGAGTGGGGCGCGCGCCTGATGAAGGCTGGCTACGAGCGGATCGCGCCCGAGGCTGCGGGCGAACTGCGCGTGCTGATGTTCGCGCACATGGCGCGCCTGTCGGCCGAGGACGTCAGCGCCTGGCTTGCCCGGCAGGAAGCGGACGAGCTGAAGCTCGACGCGGGACAGCCAGCGCCGGCCGGTGTCGTCGACATCGTCCCGAGCGTCGACCGCGATGCGTTCACCGACGCCATCCGGCGCATCCACGCCTACATCGGCGAGGGCGAGACCTACCAGGTCAACTACACCTACCGGCTCGGGTTCCGCAGCTTCGGCACGCCGACCAGCCTCTATCGCAGGTTGCGCGCGCGCCAGCCGGTGGCCTTCGGCGCCTTCATCGCGCTGCCGGCAGAGTCCGGTGGCGGCCATATCCTGTCGTGCTCGCCCGAGCTCTTCCTGCGCAACACCGGCGGCAGGCTGGAAGCCCGGCCGATGAAGGGCACGGCCTCGCGCGCCCGCGTGCCCGAGGGCGACAGCGAGATCGCACGCATGCTCGGCGAGGACGTCAAGAACCGCGCCGAGAACCTGATGATCGTCGACCTGCTGCGCAACGATCTCGGTCGCATCGCGCGCACCGGCTCGGTCAAGGTGCCGAAGCTGTTCGCGATCGAGCCGTACTCGACGGTGTTCCAGATGACCTCCACCGTGGATGCGGACCTCGCCGAGGGCACGACCTTTCCCGACCTGTTGCGCGCGCTGTTCCCCTGCGGCTCGATCACCGGCGCGCCCAAGCACCGGACGATGCAGCTGATCGCCGAGCTGGAGAACACCCCGCGCGGCCTGTATACCGGCAGCGTCGGCTGGATCGAGCCGCCGGCTGCAGATGAGCAGGCGTGCGGTGACTTCTGCCTGTCGGTCGCGATCCGAACGCTCGTCCTCGATCCGCCCGACGCGTCCGACCTGCGCCCGGGGCGCATGGGGGTGGGAGCAGGCATCGTGATCGACAGCCGGGCCGACGAGGAATTCGAGGAGTGCCTGCTGAAGGCCCGTTTCCTCACCAGGCTGGATCCCGGGTTCTGCCTGTTCGAAACCATGCTGGGCGAGGGCGGGAAGGGCGTACGCCACCTCGACCGCCATCTCGCGCGCCTGCAGCGCAGCGCGGCGGCGCTGGGCTTCGACTTCAGGCGCGAAGCCATCCTCGAGGCACTCGCAGGCCAGTGCGCCGGTTTCGCGCCCGACACGCGGCATCGCATCCGGCTCGCCCTGCACAAGGACGGCAGCACCGAACTCGCCGTCGCTGCGCTCGACACCCTGCCCGACGGACCGGTGCGACTCCTGCTCGCGAAGATACCGCTGCGTTCCGACACCCCCTTCATCGGGCACAAGACGACCATGCGCGGCGTCTACGACGCGGCCGTCGCCGAAGCAGTACGCCGGGGCGCCTTCGACATGCTCTTTTGCAACGAGCGCGGCGAGATCACCGAGGGCGGGCGCAGCAACGTGTTCGCGCGGGTCGACGGCCAGTGGATCACGCCGCCACTGGGTTCGGGGCTGCTGCCCGGCGTGATGCGCAGCGTATTGCTGGACGATCCGGCGTGGGGGGCACAGGAAGCGCCACTCACCCTGGACGCCTTGCGCCGCGCCGAGCGCATCGTGGTCTGCAACGCGCTGCGGGGCGCAGTCGACGCCATCCTGGATGAAGAAATTGGTGAGGGCCGTCCGTGAGCCCGTCTGAAAGGCAGTCCCCAGCCGTCGCGCTGTTCGACCTCGACCATACGCTGGTGCCCTTCGACAGCGGCATGGCGTGGTTCCGCTTTCTGGTAGGCCGAGGTGAAGTCCGCCCAGCCCTGGCGGACGACTACCTCGCGCGCTGCATGGACTACGTCGCAGGGAGGGCCACAGCCACCCAACTGCACCACTTCGTCGCGCAATCCTTCCGCGACCTCGCCCCCGACCGCCTGCAGGTACTGCAACGCAAGTTCGCGGCCGCCGTGGCTGCAGACATTCCGCAGGCGGCACATCGACTGGTCGCGCACCACGTCGGGCAGGGGCATCGCTGCTGCATCGTGACTGCGACCAACCGTTTCGTCGCATCGGCCCTCGCGCACGCGCTGGGCGTCGGGATACTGCTCGCGACCGAGTTCGAGACGGAGGATGGCCGTTTCACCGGGCGACTGGCCGGCGCCGTCTGCCACGGCGGCGAGAAGATCGCCCGCGTCGAGCACTGGCTGCATGGCCAGGATCTGCGGTGGGACACGATCGGCCACAGCGTCTTCTATTCCGACTCGGCGAGCGATCTGCCCCTGCTGCAGAAAGTGCACGAGCCTGTCGTGATCCGCCCCGACCCGCAGCTGCGCGAACATGCGCGGACACACGGCTGGCGCATCGCGGACACCCTCGAAGCGCTGCGCCTCGACCGCCCCTGAAACGCACGCGGGGCAGCGCGCGCCCATGCCACGTGCCCCCGCACGTGGCCACAGGTCGAACCCAAAGGCCCTCGCAGGGTCAACTGAACAACTTGTCGAGCACGCGCCCAAGCCACCCCTTCGATTGCACGGGTTCGGCCGGAGGGGCCGGAATCGGTCGCAGGCTCGGTTGCGTGACGCGCTCGATGGCGGGCTGCGGCGTCTTCTTCTCAACCTCGCGTAAAGGCGCCTGATCCGCTACCCGTGCGCGCGCACTGAGGCGACTTTCGAGCAGCTGTGCGTGATGACGCCGCAGGACCGAGTCCTCCGGCAGGGGCGGAAGCCCGGCACTTGCGGCGATCTGGTCGAAGTGGCGACGCAGGATGGAATCGGTGGGCGGAAGAAGGGCTGTCATCGCTGGACTCCCGTTACGCTGAAGATGGCTAAGCGTACGCAAGAGTCGTGCCTCTACACGTCCGGGTCGCCGTCAGCCCAGCGGCGACCTTGAAACGGGCCGTGAGCGGCGGCGATACGCCAAAGGGTTTGCGTCAATGCAATGCAGGTGCTACTTTTTGGCACACACGCTCGACGTAGTCATATGAGGCTGGCAAACAGCCCGCGGAGGAGATTCTGGAGATGACGAGTTTTCCCAAACTCAGGGATGCTCGCGAGGAACGGCTCGCCCATGCCCGCGAGCGCTTCTTCCGCGACGAGATGCCCGACGAGGATGAGCTCTCGCCCTTGATCCTGCGCTCGTGGGAGCGCTGTCGCGACTTCGGGCTCGACCACCGCAGCGCGCAGGCAATCGATCCGGCAGGCCGCAGCCGCCTGTCGGAGTCCCGGGAGCGCAGCGCCCGCCTGCTGGAGCTCGGCAGTGGCGTGATGGAGCACGTGTTCGAGCAGATCCGCGCCTCGGGCAGCATGGTGTTGCTGGCCGACACCGACGGCATGATCATCCACAGCCTGGGCGATGCGGGTTTTGTCGATCGTGCGGAGCGCGTCTCGCTGCAGCCCGGTGCATGCTGGAGCGAGGATGTGCGCGGCACGAACGGCATCGGCACCGCCATCGCGGAGCGCCTGCCCATCGAGGTGCTCGGCGCCGAACACTATCTGGACAAGAACATCTTTCTTGCGTGCAATGCAGCGCCGATATTCGACGCCCGGGGCAAGCTCTCAGGCGTGTTCGACATCTCGGGCGACTATCGCAATCCCCAGCGCCATACGCTGGGCCTGGTGCGCCTGTCGGTGCAACTGCTGGAGAAGCGCCTGTTCGAGGCGGAGTTCTCCAACGACATCCTGCTCGCCTTCCACTCGCGTCCCGAATACATCGGCAGCCTGCAGGAAGGCATGATTGCCGTGAGCCCTGACGGCGCCGTTCTGGGGCTGAATCCCGTGGCACGCGAGTGGTTTGCGGGCATGGGCCTGTCGCGTGACGCCGCTGAGCTGTCGGACATTTTCCGCCCCAGCCTGGGCGTGATCCTCGATCGTTGCAAGGCGGCGCCCAATTCGATGGTCAGGCTGGACCTGCGCAAGGGTGGCGAGATCTACGTGCAGGCGCGCGCTCAACGACCGCTCGCGCTCGCCAATCCCCAGCTGGTGGTGGAGCAGGGGGGCTCGCTGCCTCAGGCTGCACGGCACGGCGGCCATGCTGCTGCACGCGAGCCCAATCTCGACTCGCTATGCACCGGCGACGAGCGCATGCAGCGCGCGCTGCAGCGCGCCAAGCGGATCGCGGGCAAGGACATTCCCCTGCTCATTCAGGGCGAATCGGGCGTGGGCAAGGAGATCTTCGCCCAGGCCTTCCACAACAGCGGGCCACGGGCAGACGGCCCCTTCATTGCACTGAACTGCGCAGCGATCCCCGAGAACCTGATCGAGTCCGAACTGTTCGGCTATGCCGGCGGCGCATTCACCGGTGCGCGCAAGGAAGGCGCCATCGGCAAGGTGCAGCAGGCACACGGCGGCACCCTGTTCCTGGACGAGATCGGCGACATGCCGTTGGCGATGCAGACCCGCCTGCTGCGTGTGCTGCAGGAGCGCTGTGTCACGCCCGTCGGCTCGATGAAGACGATCCCGGTCGATATCTCGCTCGTGTGCGCGACCCACCGCGTGCTGCGCGAAGCCGTCGCCAGCGGCGAGTTCCGCGAGGACCTCTACTACCGCGTGAACGGCCTGACCGTCACCTTGCCCGCCTTGCGCGAACGCACCGACGTTGCCTGCCTCGTGGAGCGCATCCTCAGGGCCGAGACAGCGTCGCTTCGTGGCACCCCGATCAGCATTGGCGCCGACGTCATGCGTTTCTTCGAGCAGTACGGCTGGCCGGGCAACATCCGCCAGTTGCAGAGCGTGATCCGGGTGGCCGTCGCACTGCTCGATGACGACGAAAGCGTCATCGAAGCCTTCCATCTCCCCGAGGAACTCTTCGGCGCGGATCAGCAACGTGACGACGCAGAACCGAACCGTTCGCCGCTGGTCAATGAACACACTGATGCACCACCGATCATGACTGCGTCACCGACAGCAAATGCAGCCCCCCGCAGTCTCGACGAGATCGAGCTCGATGCGATTGCCACGGTGATGCGTGAAGTCGGTGGGAACGTATCCGCCGCTGCACGTCGGCTCGGCATCAGCCGCAACACCTTGTACCGAAAACTCGGAAAGATCGGCTGAATCCGGGCGTTCAAGAAGCACTTGGCGCAGAATTCGGCCCGGATGCTGCAAACGCATCCATCGACAGGAATTGGTGCCATGAACTGCTTCAGGAAACTGCCCGGCTTCACCCGCACACCGGCCGGCCTCGAAACCCGCATCCTGCGGAAGCTGCCTGCCATCACGATTTTCGGAACGATCGCGCTCGTCCTGCCATCGCTCGTCGTTCGCCTGCTGGAATGGGGCAATATTTCGCACGAAGCGCTCGCGCGGATCGGCATGGTCGATATCTACGTCACCGGCGTCGTCGTGCTGCACTGGACGGTGGTGTTCACCGCTGCCATCGGCGCCTTCATCGTTTACGTGATGAAGGGGCCGGCCTATGTCGCTGATGCCTATGCACTGGTGGACGCAGACAAGCCTGCGGGCGAGGGTCGTCCGACGACATGACCGTCCGCACACTTCTGAAGATGGGCGACCCGCGTCTGCTGCAGCCGGCCGCCCCGGTGACCGCGTTTGGTACGCCCGAGCTAGAAGCGCTGATCGCAGACATGTTCGACACCATGGCCGTGAGCGGTGGTGTCGGGCTGGCCGCACCGCAGATCGGTGTGGGCCTGCAGGTCGTCATCTTCGGGTTCGAACGCAGCGAGCGTTACCCGGACGCCCCGCCCGTGCCGCGTACGATCCTGCTGAATCCGGAGATCACACCGCTCGACGACGCCACGGAAGAGGGCTGGGAAGGTTGCCTTTCCGTACCGCGCCTGCGAGGCATGGTCCCACGCAGCGTGAGGATCCGCTATCGGGGCTTCGATCCGCAGGGGAAGGCCATCGACCGTACCGCCGAGGGCTTTCACGCGCGCGTCGTGCAGCACGAATGCGACCACCTTCTTGGCGTGCTCTATCCGATGCGGATCAAGGATCTGCGCCGCTTCGGGTACACCGACGTTCTGTTTCCCGAGCTCGCGTAAGTCCCGGCGCGACTGGAGCGCTGCGCCGTTTTGATACGCATCAAAGCAATTCCCCGTCACCGGTCTAGCCTCACTGGACGACCCACACAGAGGAGACCGGAAATGAACATCATCAAGAACTGGGCCGAACGAACTCAGCGCCGCATGACCATGATGCAACGCATGATCCAGCGGCTCGACGTCGATAGCTCAAAGATCATCTGCGACGACAACGGCGTGACATTCCGCGCAATGATCGGACGCTGCCGCGGCTGCGAACAGCCCGAGGTCTGCAGCGCCTGGCTGGACGGCAAGCGCCCGGAGTCCAGCCCACTGGCTTTTTGCCCGAACGCCGCAGCCTTCGAGCCTTACCGAAGCCACTGAGCGGGTGATCGGCCTCGCCAGCAACCTGGCATCGGTCAATTCCGTCTAGGGGAGTCTGGGACAGTGCAACTCCAGGCTCCTGTGGCGAATCGTAGTTTACATAACACAAATTATGGTGTTTTTACGCATCATTCCTTTGACGTCAGCGACGTCATACGAAGGATCAAGCGAAATGCGTCTGCACCGCCAGACTCGGCCGAACGATGACACCAAGCCATCCTGCAGCACCGCGGCTGTGTATAATGCGCCCCGCTTTGGCACACCCAGGATGCGGGGGTGGCGGAATTGGTAGACGCACTGGATTTAGGTTCCAGCGCCGCAAGGCGTGAGAGTTCGAGTCTCTTCCCCCGCACCACCTGAAAGCGCCAGGCTTTCAGGCTCTCGGTACAGCAGCACAGCGCCTCGAGCAGGATCCTGCGGAGTGAATTTGGCACACCGGGTCGACGCCGACCCGGTTCCCGCCAGCGCCCACCCAGGAATCAGCTGCTGCGTCCGTAGGTGTCCTCGAAGCGCACGATGTCGTCCTCGCCGAGATAGCTGCCCGACTGCACCTCGATGATCTCCAGCGGCACCTTGCCCGGATTCGCGAGCCGGTGTGTATGACCTAGCGGGATGTAGGTCGACTCGTTCTCACCCAGCAGGAAGGTCCGTTCGCCGCAGGTGACTTCGGCCGTGCCCTTGACCACGACCCAGTGCTCGGCCCGGTGGTGATGCATCTGCAGGCTGAGCTTGGCGCCCGGATTGACAACGATGCGCTTCACCTGGAAGCGCTCGCCCGCATCGATCGAGTCGTACCAGCCCCACGGGCGATACACCTTGCGATGGCTCTTCGTCAGGCTGCGGCCTTCGGCCTTGAGGCGCGCGACGACCTTCTTCACGTCCTGCGTATGGTCCTTGTGCGCCACCATCACCGCGTCCGGCGTTTCCACCACGACCATGTCATCGCAGCCGACCGCCGCCACCAGGCGGCTGCCCGAATGCACCAGCGTGTTACGGCAGTCCTCGAACAGCACCTGACCACGCCCCGCGTTGCCGGCGGCATCCTTGTCCGACACGGCCCACAGCGCGTCCCAGGCGCCGACGTCCGACCAGCCGGCCGCCATCGGTACCACCACGCCCGTACCAAGCTCAGGCGCGTCGGCGAGCCGTTCCATGACCGCATAGTCGATCGAGTCGCTCGGGCAGCGCTCGAAAGCGCCCTGCTCCAGGCGGATGAAATCGGCATCCGGCTTGCGACCCGCATAGGCCGCCTCGCAGGCGTTCGCCATATCCGGGTTGAAGTGGCGGATCGCCCGCAGCCACACCGAGGCCTTCATCATGAAGATGCCGCTGTTCCAGAAGTACTCGCCGCTATCGACGTAACGCTGCGCGGTGTCGCGGTCGGGTTTCTCGACGAATTCGACCAAGGCTCGACCAAGGCGCCCCTCCGCGAGTGCCTCGCCGCTGCGGATGTAGCCGTAACCCGTTTCGGGCCGGTCCGGCACGATGCCGAAGGTGACCAGGGCGCCATCCGCAGCGAAGGCGCTGCCGTCCGCGATCGACTGCTGGAAGGCGGCGATGTCGGTGATGACATGGTCTGCCGGCATCACCAGCAGGATCGGATCGCCCTCCTCCTGTGCGGCCAGCGCGGCGAGCGTCAGCGCCGGCGCGGTGTTGCGCCCGAAGGGTTCGAGCACGATCTGCGGAGCGCGTACGCCGATCTGGCGCAATTGTTCGGCGATGATGAAGCGGTATTCCTCGTTGGTCACGACGAGCGGACGCGGATCCACCTCCCGCGCGCCGAAGTCCTTCAGCCGCAAGCCCGTTTCCTGCAGCAGCGAACGCTCGCCGGTCAGCGGCAGGAGTTGCTTCGGATAGCTCTCGCGCGACGCCGGCCAGAGCCGCGTGCCCGATCCGCCGGAAAGAATGACGCTCTTGATGATCATGTCGGGAAGATCCTGTGCTGTCGTCGAGGTGTTGTACTTGAGGTGTTGAAGGCGGTGACTGCCGGCGGTCAGCCGATTTCGACCAGCATGCGGCTCACACCCTCACGCCAGTCCGGCAGATGGAGGCCGAAGCGGATGCGCAGCCGGGTCGTGTCAAGCCGGGAGTTCAGCGGGCGCACTGCCGGCGTCGGATAGCTCGATGTCGGGATAGGGGCGATCTCTCGCACGGCCAAGGGCCGTCCCGCGGCGCGGGCTGCCTCGATGACGAAGCTGGCGTAGCCATGCCAGCTCGTCTGGCCGGACGCCGCCAGGTGATAGGTGCCGCACAGGCTGCTGTCCGCCAGCGTACTGCGGATTGCGTGAGCGCTGACATCGGCGATCAGGTCCGCACCGGTTGGCGCGCCGATCTGGTCGTCGATGACGGTGAGCCGCTCGCGCTCCGCCGCCAGGCGCAGCATGGTGCGGGCAAAGTTGCCGCCGCGTGCCGCATGCACCCACGAAGTGCGGAAGATCAGGTGATCGCAGCCGCTGTCCCGGATCGCGTCCTCGCCGGCAAGCTTGGTCGTGCCATAGACGGACAACGGACCGGTGGCGTCATCCTCGCGCCACGGCCGCTCACCGCTGCCGTCGAACACGTAGTCGGTCGAGTAATGCACCAGCAACGCACCCAAGGCCGCAGCCTCGCGCGCCAGCACGCCCACCGCATCGGCGTTGATGCGCTGCGCCAGAGCAGGCTCGCTCTCTGCCTTGTCGACCGCCGTATACGCTGCGGCGTTCACGATCACGGCAGGCGCCAGTTCGCGCACGGTAGCGGCGAGTGCATCGGGCTGACCCAGATCGCCGCACAGCCCGTCGCGGCCGCTGCGGTCCAGCGCCACCACTTCGCCAAGCGGCGCCAATGCGTGCTGCGCTTCCCAGCCGACCTGCCCGTTCTTGCCCAGCAGCAGGATTCTCATGCGCCCTGCCCCCGGTCGCCGTAGTTGGCGGCCACCCAGTCGCGATATGCCCCGCTCTGCACGTCGGCAATCCACTGCGGGTTGTCGAGATACCACTGCACGGTCTTGCGGATGCCGGTCTCGAAAGTCTCGGCCGGACGCCAGCCCAGTTCGCGTTCGATCTTGCGCGCATCGATGGCGTAGCGGCGGTCATGGCCCGGGCGGTCCGTGACGTGGGAGATCAGGCGTGCGTAGCCGCCCTCGGGCGAAGGCCGCAACTCGTCGAGCAGGGTGCAGATCGTGCGCACGATGTCGATGTTGGCCTTCTCGTTCCAGCCGCCGACGTTGTAAGTCTCGCCTGGCGTGCCGCGCGCCAGCACCTCGCGGATCGCGCTGCAGTGGTCGGTCACGTACAGCCAGTCGCGCACGTTGAGGCCATCGCCGTACACCGGCAGCGGCTTGCCGGCCAGAGCATTGACGATCACCAGCGGAATCAGCTTCTCCGGGAACTGCCAGGGGCCGTAGTTGTTCGAGCAGTTGGTCGTCAGCACCGGCAGGCCGTAGGTGTGATGCCAGGCGCGCACGAGGTGGTCGCTGGCGGCCTTGCTCGCCGAGTACGGGCTGTTCGGCTCGTAGGTCTTGGTTTCGGCAAAGGGCGGATCCTGCGGGCCGAGCGAGCCATAGACCTCGTCCGTGCTGATGTGCAGGAAGCGGAACGCGGCCTGCACCCCGGCCTCGAGCGTCTCGCGATAGGTGCGCGCGGCCTCCAGCAGCGTAAACGTGCCCTCGACGTTGGTGCGCACGAAGGCGGCCGGGCCGTGGATCGAACGGTCGACATGGCTTTCGGCCGCAAAATGCACGATCGCGCGCGGCCGATACTCGGCCAGCAGGCGATCGACCAGGGCACGGTCGCAGATATCCCCCTGCACGAAGACATGGCGCGCATCGCCCCGCAGCGCGGCGAGCGTTTCGAGGTTGCCGGCGTAGGTCAGCAGGTCGAGGTTGAGGATGGGCTCGTCGCTGCGTGCGAGCCAGTCGAGGACGAAATTTGCGCCGATGAAGCCGGCGCCGCCGGTCACGAGAATCAAGTTGGAAGCTCCGCCCGATGACAATGTGCGGGATTATCGCATTGCCGCGCGAATCGCCCACAGCTTGTGCTACATCCTCAGGCGATCGGCATAGCCGGTCATCTCCAGGTAGCCCTGTCCGGTCTCGCGTTCCTGGCCATCCGGCGACGCCTCGCGCAGACGTACAGCGCCCTCCCAATACACCGCGCCGGTGGATGCCCGGCTGTCGAGTTCCTGGTCGTCCATCAGCGGGGCCAGGTGCAGGATGCGGCCATCGGCCAGATGCAGGCGCCACTCCACCGGGTAGCGCGCACCGGTGCGCGGCGACTGCCAGTACCGCAGCGGCTCGAAGCGGACCTCGTCGGGCCGGAAGCGCCTCGCCCCGCCCTGCGCATCGCCCAGCGTGCCCGCCGCCCACATTGCCCGCCCTTCCCCGTCACGCATCTGGAACAGCATCAGCGAGCCGCCGTCGTGCAGGTTGATGCCGATCCAGTCCCAGCCGCGCGCACCCTCGGGCAGGATCTCGCTCGACCACTCGTGGTCGAGCCAGGCGTGCCCGGTCACGGCCAAGGTCCTGCCGTCCAGCTTCAGCGTGCCCGACACCTTCAACTGCGGGCGACTGTAGTAGTAGCTGGCGTTGATCGGATCCGGCGCCTTCTGGCTGAACCCCGCGCTGCCATTCAGCACGGGCGCGCCCCCCGGCTCGAACTCGAGTTCGAAGCCGAAATCCTCCGCTTCGATGCGGCTGCGATAGCCGGCAAGCGCTGCCTCGCCGCCCGCCAGGAACCAGTCGCCGACCCGCACGACCGTCCTGCCCTCCACCGCCTCGGCCAGCCCCGGATAGGCACGCGCGGCGCGTTCCGCATGGCGAAGACGCCCTGTCGCGGGGTCGGCCACGGCCGCATGCGCGAGCACCAACTGGCTTGGCGCGAAGCGGCTCGGGTTGTCCTCGCCGATCCGCGTCCGCACACGGAAGAAGGTGAGCTGGAAGCCGCGCTCGACGCCGGCCTCGTCCCTGAGCCAGCCGGTGATGTACCACCATTCGGTACGGTAGTCCGGATGAGCGCCGAAGTCCCGGGGGAACTGCAGCGCCTGCCCGGACAGGACCGGGGGATAGGGCGGCGTAGTCGGCGCGACCTGCGCGACGACAGGGCCAGGGAAGATCAGCGTTCCAACGACCATCCACGCACCGACAAGCACCGTGCCCAGCGAGAAGTTGCCCATTCTCGCCACTGCCCTGCACAGGTACGCAATCACTCGCTGCCCCAACCCGGCTGTCTTCATCACCCTGCCCTCACCAGTCCGCCTTCACCGCCAGCACCGCCGAGCGCCGCATCGCACGCGCCCCCGCCAGCCGGGCGACCACGGCCGCCAGCAGCACCAGTCCGATCGCAAAGGTCGCCAAGGCCGTCCATGGCACGGCGAGTTCCATGCTCCAGTGAAAGCTCTGGCGGTTGACGATCTCGATCAGGATCCACGCGATCGCACCGCCGGCGAGCAGGCCGGACACCACACCGAGGCCGGCGGTCAGCGCACCCTCCATCGCAATCAGGCGGCCCACGTCGCCCCGCGTGAAGCCCAGATGCCGCAACATGCCGAACTCGCCCTCGCGGGTCGTTGCCAGTGCGGCAAAGGTGGTCGCGATCCCGAACAGGCCGATCATGATCGTGACGGCTTCCATCAGGTAGGTGATCAGGAAGGTGCGATCGAAGATCTCCAGGCTGATCGCGCGGATCTCGCCGGGCAGCGCGATCGTCACGTGTTCTGCGCCGAAGGCCGCGCGCAGCGCTGCCGCCACTTCGCCGACCGGCATGCCCGGCTCGACTTCGATGGCCGCATCGTTGATGCGACGGTCGCCCGTCAGCGCGACGTAGTCCGCACGCTCGATCAGCGCAGCACCGTGCTGGCGCGCGTAGTCGCGCCAGATGCCCGCAACGACGAACTCACGCATCTGCCCGCCCAGCGGCAGGCTCAGACGGTCGCCCACGCCGATACGCCGGCGATCCGCTGCCGCTTCGGAGATCCAGGCTGGCGGCATCTCGCTCGCCACCGGCCGCTCAGTCGAACCCGCGATCAGCGGCAGGCCCCAGTTGCCGCGCACCGGACGGGCCAGCACGCTGAACAGCGGCTCATCGTCCGAGATGCGCAGGTTGACCAAGCGCGTCGTATCCACGGATGCCACGCCGGGCACTGCCGCGATCCGTGCCAGCGCCGCATCATCCAGGTAACCGCTGCCCGAGGACGACGACGCGCGCACGTAGAGGTCTGCAGGCAGCACCTGCGTCAGCCAGTCGTCGACCGAGACACGAAAGCTGCTGACCATGATCGCCATCGCCGAGGCCAGCGCCACGCTGGCGATGACACCCGCGCCCGCGACCACCGCCTGGCCGGGCGTCGCCGACAGGCGCGCGTGTGCCAGGCGCCAGCCCACGCCCTGCGCCCGCCCCAGCAACGGCAACAGGGCACGAGCCAGCCGGGGCAACAGCAGCACGGCCGCCGCCAGCAGACACGCCACCGCGGCATAACCACCGACGGGAATGCCCGCCAGCGGAGGCAGCAGACACGCGGTGGCGGCCAGCGCCAGCAGACCCAGACCCACGGCAGGCCGGCCCCGCGCCTGCGACAGGCCCGCGTACGCTGCCTCCCCCGCCTTCAGTGCGCGCGCTGGTGCCACCCGCGAGGCCTCGCGGGCCGGCAGCCACGTCCCCGCGACACCGGCGGCGACACCCAGCAACAGATAGCCCGCGATCAACACGCCATCGAACTGCAACTGCGGCCGGGTCCCGCGGAAGAATCCTGCGCCAAGATCGCCCCCCACCAGCTGGAATGCCGCCACGGCCAGCCCATGGCCCAAGGCCACGCCCAGCACGCCACCCGCCAGCCCGACCGATGCTCCTTCGGCGAGCAGTCCGCGCAGCAGTTCCCGGCGTTCCAGCCCGAGCGCGCGCAGCAGGGCGAACTCCCGCCGGCGGCGCGCCACCGACAACAGCTGGGTGGAGAACACCAGGAAGCCGCCGGTGATCAGCGCAATCGCCGCAAGCATGGTCAGATTGACCCGATAGGCGCGCGACAGGGCACCGACCTCGCTCGCCGCAGCCTCCGGCACCCGCAGCGCAAGGCCAGGCGGCAGCAGCGGCGCCAGCGCCACCCGCGCTGCATCGGGACTGACACCCGCTGCCAGTTTGAGGTCGATGCGGCTCAACACGCCCACGCCGTCGAAGTGCTGCTGCGCCGCGCCGAGATCCATCACCGCCAGCCGGCCGCTCGCGCCGGGCAACTCGCCGGCGACCTGCAGGGCGAAGCTGCGCACCCCGGATTGCACCCACAGCATGCCCTCGCGCACCGCAGGCGGCGCGGACTGGCCGTCGCTGCGCAGCTGCGGCTCGCCCAGCCGCGCCCGCGCCTCGGCCGAAAGAAAGACATTGTGCGGCTGCAGCGCCGCGAAGCGCCCGTCCTCACCGCCAGCGCGGGAAGCCAGCGGCATTAGCGCCGGCTGCACCCGCGCAATGCGGAACAGGTCCACGCCGAGAATCTCCAGACTGTCCTCGCGTCCGGGCAGCCTGGCCTCGACGACGAGCAGCGGACTGGCCTCCGCCACTTCCGGCCGCAAGGCCAGCACGGGGTAGATCGCCTCGTCGAAGCCCTCTCGCGGCCCGATCAGCTGCAGATCGGCGTCGCCGGCAATCAGCCGCATCCCACGCCCGAACTCATCCAGTGCGGCGGCATGGATCAGCTGCACCGCCAGCCCCAGCGCCACCCCGAGCGCGATCGCGAGCAGCGACAGCGCCGTCGCCAGTCGTCGGCGCAGCAGGCTGGCAAGGAACAGGCGCCCCACCAGCGCGCTCATGCGCAGCCCGTGATGTCGACGAGCCTCCCGGCACCGAGTTCGAGCACCCGGTCCGCCCGTCGGGCAGCGGCGCGCGAGTGCGTCACGAGCACGCCCGCGGCCCCCTGCTCGCGGATCTGCGCCAGCAGCAGGTCGAGCACCTCGGTCGCGCGGCCCGGATCGAGGTTGCCAGTCGGCTCGTCGGCCAGCACCACGCGCGGTGCATGCACGAGCGCACGCGCGATCGCCACCCGCTGCAGCTCTCCCCCCGACAACGTGTGCGGCGCATCGTCGGCCCGTTCGCCAAGGCCGACCCGCACCAGCAGCGCGCGCGCCTTGTGCAGGGCTTCTGCGCCGGACACCTTCAGCAGCCACAGCGGCAGCGCGACGTTCTGCACCAGGCTCAGGTGCGGCAGGATGTGGAAGGCCTGGAATACGAAGCCGAAGGCGCGGCGCCGCAGCCTGGCCAGCGCGTCATCGTCGAGATCGTCGACGCGCTGGCCACCGACCCGGATACGACCGCCGTCGACCGGCTCGAGCCCGGCGATGCAATTGAGCAGCGTCGACTTGCCCGTTCCAGACTCGCCGACGATCGCGACACACTCTCCTGCTGCCACCTCCAGCACCAGGTCATCGAACAACAGGCGTGGCGGGCTGCCGGGGAGATTCTTGCGAAGGGATTGGACGCTGAGCATGAGGCGATCTCGGGGCGGCAAGGCGCCGGAATGAAACGGACGCGGCGAGGCCGCCGCGAGGAACGCGATTTTGTCATCCCGCAAGCGAATTGGTTGCATCGGCCGTGCCCGACGAGTGCAACGGAAGGCCACGACAGACGAGCGACAGGCCGCCAGCCACGCGAATCCGGGATCGATGCTGTTTCGCGTATATACTCCGCCCGCCTGCCCGCGCGCGCTCTGGGCCACGGCGCCCTCCCCGTCCCCCGCCCCGCATGCCGGTCGATCACTACGAGAACTTTCCTGTCGCCTCCCTGCTGCTGCCGGCCCACCTGCGCGAGCCGGTCGAGGCAATCTATGCGTTCGCCCGCAGCGCCGACGACGTTGCCGACGAGGGCGATGCCCCGGCGGTGGCGAGACTGGCGCGGCTGCACGACTATCGGCTCGCGCTGGAGGCCTGTGCCCATGGCGTCGCGGTCAAGGACGAGACGCTGGCGCCGATGTTCGCCCGTCTCGGCGGCGCGATCCGCGCGCACAAGTTGCCCCTGCAGCCCTTTCGCAACCTGCTCGACGCCTTTTCGCAGGACGTCGGCAAGACGCGTTACTGCGACTTCGCCGAACTGCAGGACTATTGCCGGCGCTCCGCCGACCCAGTCGGCCGCTTGCTGCTGTGCCTGTACGATGCCGCCACGCCGGACAACCTGCGCCGCTCGGACGCCATCTGCACCAGCCTGCAACTGATCAACTTCTGGCAGGACGTTGCCATCGACTGGCAGAAGGGGCGCATCTACCTGCCACAGGACGACATGGCGCGCTTCGGCGTTACCGAGGACGACATCGCCGCCGGTCGCAGCAACGATGCCTGGCGCGCGCTGATGGACTTCGAGGTGCAACGCGCGCGCCGCATGATGCTCGATGGCGCCCCGCTCGCCCGCGCCCTGCCCGGCCGCCTCGGCTGGGAGCTGCGCCTGATCGTACTGGGCGGCCTGCGCATCCTCGAGCGCATCGAAGCCACTGCTTACGACGTATTCCGCCACCGGCCCGTGCTTGGCAAGGGCGACTGGCTGCGCCTGGCTGGGCGCGCCCTGAACTACCGGAACATCGCATGAATCCGCACGACTACTGCCAGGACAAGGCCGCCAAGAGCGGCTCGAGCTTCTACTACAGCTTCATGTTCCTGCCGCCCGAGCGGCGCCAGGCGATCACCGCGCTGTACGCCTTCTGCCGCGAGGTGGATGACGTGGTGGACGAATGCCACGACGTGTCCCTGGCCCAGGCCAAGCTCGAATGGTGGCGCCAGGAAGTGGCACGCACCTATGCCGGCACGCCCACCCACCCGGTCGGCCAGGCACTCAAGGATGTGCTGACGCGCTTCAACCTGCCGCAGGAACAACTGCTCGAGATCATCGACGGCATGGCGATGGACCTGTCGCAAACCCGCTACCTCGACTTCAAGGGACTGCAGCTCTACTGCTACCGCGTTGCCAGCGTTGTCGGCCTGCTCGCCGCGGAGATCTTCGGCTACCAGGACCGCCAGACGCTCAAGTACGCGCACGACCTCGGCCTCGCCTTCCAGCTCACCAACATCATCCGCGACGTCGGCGAGGATGCCCGCCGCGGCCGCATCTACCTGCCGATCGAGGACCTGCAGCGCTTCAACGTGCCCGCCAAGGACATCCTCGAGGCACGCTATTCCGACGCCTTCCGTGACCTGATGAAGTTCCAGGCCGAGCGCGCCGAACACTTCTACGAACAGGCCTTCGCCCAGCTGCCGCAGGTCGACCGCAAGTCACAGCGCCCGGGCCTGGTGATGGCAGCCATCTACCGCACGCTGCTGCGCGAGATCGCGGCTGACGGCTTCCAGGTGCTGGACCGCCGTACCTCGCTGACGCCACTGCGCAAGGTATGGCTGGCGGGCACCACGTGGTTCAAGGGCTGAACTGATGAGCGTGCCCGTCGTCGCGGTCATCGGTGCCGGCTATGCCGGCCTCGCCTGTGCGGTGGAACTCGCCCGTGCCGGCGTACATGTGACGGTGTTCGAGCGCTCGCACACCCTCGGCGGGCGCGCGCGCGTGGTGCACAAGGATCACCACTGGCGGGTGGACAACGGCCAGCACATCCTTATCGGCGCCTACACCGAGCTCACCCGCCTGCTGCGCCTGACCGGTGGCTCGCCCAAGCTGCTCGCCCACTTGCCGCTGACCCTGCACGTGCCGGGCCGCCTGCACCTGAAGGCCGCCGCGCTGCCCGCGCCCTTCCACCTGGCCGTGGGTCTGCTGCGAGCGAAAGGCCTGACGTGGGCCGACCGGATGGCGATGGTCCGCCTGATGCGCAGGCTGAAGAAGAGCGACTTCCGCGTGCCGCCCGAGATGACCGTCACCGGCCTCATGCGCGAGACCCGCCAGACCGCCGCAATGATCGAACTCGTATGGGTGCCGCTATGCGTCGCGGCGCTCAACACCCCGCCCGGAGAAGCATCGGCGCAGATCTTCGCCAATGTGCTGCGTGACAGCCTGGCCGGCTCCGCCAGTGCCAGCGAGTTGCTGATCCCGCGCGTCGACCTGTCCGAGCTGTTTCCTGTACCGGCCGCACGCTATCTCGCCACCCGCCGCGGCAAGCTGCGCACCGGCAATGCCATCGACGCGATCCGCCCGGTCGCCGGCGGCTTCCGCCTCGAGGGCGACCCCGGCAGCCAGTCCTGGCCGCATGTCGTGGTCGCGACCGCGCCCTACCATGCGGGTACGCTGCTCGCCTCCACCGGCCAGTGCGACCGGCTGGCGGCACAGATCGACGCGCTGCCGCACGAACCGATCGTGTCGGTCTACCTGGCCTTGGGAAAGGGGCAGCGACTGCCCGAACCGATGATCGGCCTCGTGAGCGGTGCCACCGCAGGCCCTGCCCAATGGGCGTTCGACCGTGGTCAACTTGGCGGCCCGGAAGGCCTGATCGCTTGTGTGATCAGTGCCAGCGGCCCGCACGAAACCCTGCCGCGCGACGAGCTGATCCTTCAGACCCATGCCCAGCTCGAACGCCATCTCGGTCGGCGCCTGCCCTCGCCCGAATGGTCGCAGGTGATTGTGGAGAAGCGCGCGACCATCGCCTGCAGACCCGGCATCTTCCGCCCGGGCATCCGCACGCCGATGCGCGGTTTGTGGCTCGCGGGGGATTACCTCGAGTCGGACTATCCGGCCACGCTCGAATCCGCCGTGCGCTCCGGCATCGCCTGCGCGCAGGCCATCCTCGCCGAACTCGGCTACGCCAGCTGACCCGCAGCGGGCACCTTGGTCGCGCTCAGGCCGGGGTGTCGGCCAGGTGGGCGAGGATCGGATCGAGCATGGCAGCCCCGAGGCGCTTGCTGCGCGCGCCGTTCCAGCCCGTCAGCTCGTCGGGCAGGTTCGCATTGTCCTTGAACGGCATCTCGAGCGTGAGCGACACGCAGCCGAAGTGGTTGGCGACCCACTTGCTCGCCAGCGTGAGCAGTTCCTCGCCGAAGCGGCCCGGCTTGTAGCCCTCCGCGGTCTGGAAGTCCGGCGCCACGGCGGCAAAGGCTTCGATGAAGCGCGCCTGCCGACGTGCGGATTCCGCCGTGAAGCCCGGCACCTCCTCCGCCGTCGAGAAGAACACGTAGGGCAGCGCCTCGTCGCCGTGAATGTCGAGGAAGAGGTCGCAACCGGTGCGCTGCATCTCCTCGCGCACGAGAAACACCTCGGGGCTGGCCGTCAGGTCGGGTTCGCGCCATTCGCGGTTCAGGTTGCGGCCCGCGGCGTTGGTGCGCAGGTTGCCGCGCACCGCCCCATCCGGGTTCATGTTGGGCACGATGTACAGCACGGCCTGCTCCCGCACCTTGCGGGCCACGGCGTCCGCCCCGTCGAGCAGGCGCTCGAGCAGGCCCTCGACGAACCATTCGGCCATGGTCTCGCCCGGGTGCTGGCGCGCGATGATCCACACCGGCCGGCGCGTCGGGGCCGGACGCCCGACGACGACCACGTCCAGGTCGCGGCCGTCTACGGTCGCGCCGAGATTGCGCACGCTGGCGAAGGGCGAGGTTTCCGCCCGCGCCAGCAAGTCCAGATGGCGCTCGTGCGAATAGGGCTCGAAGTAGGCGTAGTAGACGCTGTCGCGCTCGGGCGTGTGCTCGACGATCAGGCGACCGTCCTCGTAGCGCGTCCCGGCCACGCGGAACCAGGTCCGGCGATCGTAGGAGGCCACGCAGCGATAGCCCGGCCAGCCATCCGGATACGCCGCTTCGGCTGCATTCTCGATCACCAGTCGCAGCGGCTTGCCCGCGGCGTCCATCAGGCGGAAATGGAACCACTGGCGGAAGTCGGCGGCATTGTCGGCACGCAAGCGCAGGCGAATGTCCTGCGGGTCGTCGAGACTGACGATCTCGATCGCGCCCGCGTCGAAATTCGAGCTGATGCGCATGGATTCAGTCCTCGCGGCGGCGGAAAACGAGCGTGTCGGCATCCGAAGCTTCCGCCGCAAAGGCATAGCCTTCGCTGTCGAAGCCCTTCAGCCCCTCGACGTCGTCGATGCGGTTCTGGATGACGTAGCGACTCATGAGGCCGCGCGCACGCTTGGCATAGAAACTGATGATCTTGTAGCGACCGCCCTTCCAGTCCTCGAACACCGCCGTCACCAGCCGGCCCTTGAGCTTGGCCGGCTTGACCGACTTGAAGTACTCGTCCGAGGCGAGATTGAACAGGACGGGCTCCCGTCCGGCGTCCCGCTCCGCTGCAAGCAGGCGGTTCAGCTCATCGGTGATGCGCTCGCCCCAGAATGCGTAGAGGTTCTTGCCCCGTGCGTTTTCGAGACGGGTTCCCATCTCGAGCCGGTAGGGCTGCATCAGGTCGAGCGGGCGCAGCACGCCATACAGGCCCGAGAGGATGCGCAGGTGATCCTGCGCCCACTGCAGCTGCGCCTCATCCAGCGATGCGGCCTGCAGCCCTTCGTAGACGTCGCCGTTGAAGGCGAGCACGGCCTGCTTGGCGTTGTCGGGCGAGAAGGGACGCGACCACTGCGCATAGCGGGCGACGTTGAGCGTGGCGAGCGGGTCCGACAGCGACATCAGCTCGGCAATCTCGGCGGGCGAGCGCTGGCGCAGGATGTCGATCAGCTCGGCGGCGTGATCGAGGAAATCCGGCTGGGAAAAACGGGCGGTGCTCGGCGGCGTCTCGTAGTCGAGCGCCTTGGCGGGCGAAATGACGATGATCATGGAACGGATGTCGAGCGGAAGAAGGTCCCGATGGTAACAAACTCGGGACGCTCGGCGGCCGCACGGCCTGCCCGCCGCCGCGTCATGTCACATCACCGCCATCAAGCGCTCTGTCAGTTCCTCGGCACGTTTGCGCCCGATGCGCGTCTCGGAGATCGAAGCCAGCCATTCCTCGTGGAGCGCCATCAGTCCGTCGCGGTCGGGCGCGGCCTGGATGCGTTTCATCAGGCCGAGCTTGGCGTACGGACCATGGAACGTGCGCAGCGTGTTCATCATGAAGTCGCGCGCCAGCTGCAGGTCACCCGCCTTTGGCGCCTGCCCGCCTGAGATCGCCCTGGAGGCAGGCTCGACCGCCGCCGCAGGCATGACGCGCTCGGGCGCTGCCGCGGCAACGGCCTCGATGAGCCCAGCCTCCTCGAGCTGGGACAGCGTGGTCGCGATGGCATCGTCGGCGGAGAGGGCAGCCAGCTCGTCGGTGCCGCGCCGGCCATCGATCAGGATCAGGAGGCGGCGCGCACGCTGCCCGACGTCCCCGCTGCGATGGGCGATCTCGTCCTGCCCTTTCGGGGTCTTGGTGTAAATCGTCATTCTCTTGTCTCCTCGGCGCTTGCGGCGTATTGCCGTCTTTATGCGCATCCGTTGGTCGGATCGATGCGTCGGAGATAAGCCTCCGCGACGCTACGAGCCGGATGAGGATCACGGTGCAACGCCATCTATGTCAATGGCGCACGACAAGGGAATGTGACGTAGTTATCGCGAGCCGAGTTGCCTGGCCTGCTCGAACAGGCAGACCGCAACCGCGGCGCCGACGTTGAGCGACTCGATGGCACCGGGCATCGGGATGAGGACGTGGCGCGTGGCGCAGGCCAGCACCGCGGGCGAGACGCCCTGCCCTTCGCCGCCGAAAACCCAGGCGACGGGCGCTCGCAGATCGAGATCATAGAGACTGCAGGCATCGCCGCTGAGCGCGGTCGCGAGCACCTGACCGCCGAAGCCCGGAAGCCAGGCCGCGAGATCGACCCGCTCATGCACCTCGAGGACGAAGTGTGCGCCCATGCCCGCGCGCAGCACCCGCGGCGACCACGCGCCCGCGCATCCTTCGGCCAGCAACACGTGCCGTACGCCTGCCGCTGCGGCGGTACGCAGGATCGTGCCCAGGTTCCCCGGGTCCTGGACGCCGTCCAGCACGACGAGGTTATCGACGATCGTTCCCAGCGGTTTCTCCGCCGGCAGGTCGATGATCGCCAGCACGCCGGAGGGCGTATCCACCGGGCTGACGTGGGCAAACAAGGTGTCCGGCAACACGTGGCAAGGCAGCCCCTGTCCGACCTCGCCAAGCAGGTCGGCAATCTCGGCCTTGCGGACACCTGACTCGGACACGACCAGTCCCTTCAAGCGGCACGAACGCTCCAGTGCAGCCTGTACCAGGTGCGCTCCGTCCAGCAATGTCTCACCCAGTATGCGGCGCTCACGCCCCGAGCTTGCGAGCGCGTGCAGGCGCTTGACGAGCGGGTTGTCGCGCGAGGAGATCGCCTTCATGCGGAGCCGTCGCCCGCGCGCTCGACCAGGCGCCGCACCGGCGCGAAGCTGCGCCGGTAGAACGGTGCGACGCCATGACGCTCGATGGCCATCAGGTGCGCCGCCGTCGGATAGCCCTTGTGGCCCGCCAGCCCGTACTGCGGCCACTCCCGGTCGAGGACCCGCATGGCCTCGTCACGTACCGTCTTGGCCAGGATCGACGCAGCCGAAATGGACGGCTCCGTCGCATCGCCCTTGACGATGGCTCGCGTCGGATATGGCAGCGTCGGACAGCGGTTGCCATCCACCCTCACCTCACCCGGCGCAACGGACAATGCACACACGGCCCGCTGCATGGCCAGCATGGTCGCGTGCAGGATGTTGAGGCGGTCGATCTCCTCGACGCTCGCCTCGGCGACCGCCCACGCCAGCGCATGCTCACGAATCAAGGGTGCGAGCTGTTCGCGCGCGCGCTCGCTGAGCTTCTTGGAGTCTGCGAGGCCTTCGATCGGGCGCGCGGGATCAAGGATGACCGCGGCAGCGACCACCGGCCCGCACAAGGGTCCGCGCCCCGCTTCATCGACACCACACACCAGCACACCACCTCGGGTGACCGCGGACGACAGAAACAGGTCTGCGGTCATGCTGCGCCCTGACGCAGATAAGGCAGGACGACCTCCGCCGCCTTCTCGGCGGTGTTCTGCCGCAGCGTGAGGTGCAGCTCGGCAAATCGCGCCTCCAGCGCTGCACGGCGGTCAGGGTCGTTCAGCCAGGCATCGAGCGCAGCGGCGAGTTTCTCCGGCGTCGCATCGTCCTGCAGCAACTCCGGCACCAGGCCTTCATTGCAGAGGATGTTGGGCAAGCCGACCCACGGCAGGTAGGCCATCCGCTTCATCAGCCGGTACTGCCACGCCCCGATGCGGTAGGTGATCACCATCGGCCGCTTGAGCAGCGCAGCCTCCAGACTTGCGGTACCGCTCGCCACGAGCACCACGTCGCTCGCGATCATCGCCTCGACCGCGTGGCCGAACAGCATCCTGATCGGCAGGTCCAGCGCCTGGTTGCGATGCAGGGCCTCTTCGAAGATCGCGCGCGTCTCGCGTGTCGCCAGCGGGACCAGGAAGCACAGGCCGGGATCGCGCTCGACCATCTGCTTGGCCGTTGCGATGTAGGTGTCGGCAAGATTGCGGACCTCAGACTGCCGGCTGCCTGGCAGCATCGCCACGATGCGATGCTCCAGCGGCAGTTCGAGCAACTGCCGCGCAGCGTTGCGATCCGGATGCAGCGGGAACACGTCGGCCAGCGGGTGGCCGACGTAGCTCACGGGCACGCCCGCCTGTTCATAGATCTCGGGCTCGAACGGAAACAGGCACAACATCCGGCTCACCGAACGTGCGATACGCTTGATGCGCCCGCCGCGCCAGGCCCAGATCGAGGGACTGACGAAGTGGATGGAGGGAATGCCGGAATCCTTGACCTTGCCTTCGAGCCAGAGGTTGAAATCCGGTGCATCCACGCCGATGAAGGCCGCCGGCCGTTCCCCGCGGATCTGCCCCAGCAGCGCGCGGCGGATTCCGGACAGCTCACGATAACGCTTCAGGGCGTCAACATAGCCATGGACTGCGAGCAGCTCGCTGGGCCAGCGCGCGTCGAACCCTTCGGCCTGCATCTTGGGCCCACCAATGCCGAAGAACTCGGCATCCGGTACCTGCTGACGAATCGCGCGGATCAGGTGACTGGCAAGCAGGTCGCCCGAGGTTTCCCCGGCGACCATGGCGATACGGACCGTCATGGTGTGGGAAGGGCCTCAGCGAACGATGCCGCGATCGGACTGGGCAATGAACGCCGAAAACGCCTCCACTTCGGGATGCTCGGCCGCGATCTCGGCAACACGCAGTCGCGCTTCCTGCAGCGTCAGGCCAGCGCGATACAGCGCACGGTAGGCGCGCTTGATGGCGGCAATACCTTCAGCGCTGAAGCCCCGACGCTTGAGGCCCTCGCTGTTGATGCCGTGCGGTTTGGCCGGATTGCCGGCGACGGTGACGAAGGGCGGCAGATCCTGCAGCAAGACGGTGCCGACCCCACAGAAGCTGTGGGCGCCGACGCGGCAGAACTGATGAACACCGGTAAAACCACCCAGGATTGCCCAGTCGCCGACATGCACGTGGCCGGCCAGCGTGGCGTTGTTGGCGAAAATGGTGTTGTTGCCCACCTGGCAGTCATGCGCCATGTGCACGTAGGCCATGATCCAGTTGTCGTTGCCGATGCGCGTGACGTGCGCATCCTGGCTGGTGCCGACGTTGAACGAGCAGAACTCGCGAATCGTGTTGCGGTCACCGATCTCCAGCGCTGTCGGCTCGTCGTCGTACTTCTTGTCCTGCGGCTTCGCGCCAAGGGAGCAGAACTGGAAGATCTCGTTATCGCGCCCGATCCGGGTATGTCCCTCGATCACCACATGCGGACCGACACGCGTCCCGTCGCCGATCTCGACATGCTCGCCGATGATCGAATACGGCCCGATCGAGACGTTCTCACCGAGCTTCGCGCCAGCATGGACGATGGCAGTCGGATGAATCATAGCGTCTTGAGCGCACACATCAGTTCGGCCTCGGTCGCGATCTCGCCGTCGACGCGTGCGACCCCCTTGTACTTGTAGATGTTGCGCTTGTTCTGCGTGATCTCGACTTCGAAGATCAGCTGATCCCCCGGCACTACCGGGCGCTTGAACCGCACGGCATCGATACCGGCGAAGTAAACCACCGAGTTCTCATCGGGCTTGATGCCCATGCTCTTGAACGACAGCACGGCCGCAGCCTGCGCCATCGCCTCGACGATCAGCACCCCGGGCATGACGGGATGGTGCGGGAAGTGGCCGGGGAAGAACGGCTCGTTCATCGTCACGTTCTTCAGCGCGACAATGCGCTTGCCCTCTTCCATCTCGAGCACGCGGTCGATCAGCAGGAACGGATAGCGATGCGGAAGGTACTCGATGATTTCGTTGATGTTCATCATGTGGTTCAACCCGGGTTGCGGTCGTCGGGACCGACTTGTTGATTCTCGAGACTACGGACACGCCCGACAAGCGCGTCGAGGTGCCGGAGATGGGCGAAATTGCGTATCCATTCGGCGTGTGGCTGCACCGGCAGGCTCGCGGTGTAGACGCCCGGTCGCGTAATCGACTTGCTGACCAGCGTTCCGGCGGAGACCACCACGTCATCGCAGATCGAAAGATGGCCGATGATGCCTGCTTGCCCGCCGATCATGCAGCGCGCGCCGATGGTGGTGCTGCCGGCGACGCCGACGCAACCGGCAATGGCGGTGCGCTCGCCGATGCGAACGTTGTGGGCGATCTGTATCAGGTTGTCCAGCTTGCATCCGTCACCGATCACCGTGTCGTCGAGCGCCCCGCGGTCGATGGTCGTGTTGGCACCGATCTCGACATCGTTGCCGATGACGACGCGTCCGACCTGCGGGATCTTGACCCAGCCTCCGCCCTTCTCCCGGGCAAAACCGAACCCGTCCGCGCCGATGACGGCGCCAGAGTGGATGATGCAATCCTCACCGACGATGCAGCCGTGCTGGATCGTTACCCTTGGTGCCAGGCGGGTGCCGCGACCGATCCGGACGCCCCGGCCGATGTGGCAACCCGCGCCGACGATGACGTCCTCGCCGATGACCACATCCTCGTCAATCGACGCACCCGGCCCGATCTCCACCGATGCCGGGACTCGGGACACAACGGCCGCCAACGGGTGTATGCCCGGACGCGCCACCGGTGCAGGATGGAAGAGCTGTGCGACACGGGCGAAGTAAAGGTAGGGGTCACCCGTGACGATGCACGGGCGACCTTCGACCAGCGGACGAACATCCGGCGCCACGATGACCGCGCTCGCGGCACTGCCCTGCAGGCGCGACAGATACTTGCGGTTGGCCACGAAGGCCAGGTCTCCGTCTCCCGCCTGGTCGAGCGTGGCGACACGGCGCACGGTTATCGCCGCATCGCCACTGAGTTCACCGCCTAGGCGCGCAACCAGCTCGTCGAGACGAAACATGCGGAGGAATGCTTACTTGGCGTCGGACAGGGCCTTGATGACCTTGTCGGTGATGTCGATCTTCGGGTTGGCGTAAACCGCTTCCTGGAAGATGATGTCGTAATTCTCGCTCTCGGCGATCTGCTTCACCGAACGGTTGGCCTTGTCCAGCACCGAGGCCAGCTCCTCGTTGCGACGCTGGTTGAGATCCTCGCGAAACTCACGTTGCTTGCGCTGGAAATCGCGATTGAGATCATTGAGCGCGCGCTCCTTGTTGCGGCGATCGCTCTCGGCCATCGTCGGCACTTCACGCTCCAGTTCTTCCTGCATGGCCTTGAGATCCTTCGCCATACGCTGAAGCTCCTGGTCGCGCTTCTCGAACTCCTTCTCGAGGCGCTGCTGTGCACGGACGGCCGGCGCTGCCTCGCGCATCACGCGGTCGGAGTTGACGAAGCCGATCTTGGTATCGGCCACTGCGGCCTGGGAAACGCCAATCAGGGCGGCAGCCACCAGGGAGAGGGTACTGACTTTCACTTATGCCTCCGGAAAAATCTTGTTTGCGGCGCGATCAGAACACGCTGCCGAGCTGGAACTGGAACCGCTGGATCTCGTCGTCCTTTTCCTTCTTGAGCGGGTGGCCGAAACTGAATTTCAGCGGCCCGATCGGCGAACTCCAGGAGAACGCCAAGCCCGTACTGTAGCGCAGGTCGTCAAAGCCGATCTTCTGTTCCTTGCCCGTATCCGGGTCCTCGCCCCATACGTAACCGGCGTCGAAGAAGGCCGATATGCGGAACGAGCGGTCGGTACCGGCGCCAGGCATCGGGAAGAAGAACTCCGCATTGCCGACCAGCTTGCGAGTACCGCCGGACGAGGTGACATCCCCATCGCTATCGGTGAACTTCGGTCCCAGCGTGCCCTGATCGAAACCTCGCACCGACCCGATGCCGCCCACGTAGTAGTTCTTGTAGAAAGGCACGCTCTTCCCACCGAAGCCTTTCGCGTAACCGACGTCGGCATTGAGCATCAGCGCATAGTCGCGCCCGAACGGGAACCAGTGCTGGTGCTGGTAGCCAAGCTTACCGAAGCGCAGATCGCCCACCGGCACGGTGACTTCACCGTACACTCGCTGATACGTACCCTTGCGCGGATAGATGAAACTGTCACGACTGTCCCGCGACCAGCCGACCGTCAGCAGCAGACTGCTGACCGACACATCGCCCACACCGTTGCCGCTGCAACCACCATTGTCGTTGCAGAAGTCCTTGTAAAGAAACGGACTGCCTTCGTAGGTCGTGATCTTGGTCTGGTCCGCAGTCAGGCCGAAATTCACCTGATCATCCTCGGCAATCGGCCACCCGAGCCTCAGGCCCGCCCCGGTAGAGACGGTCTTGTACGGCGACAGGTTTCTGTATTCGGTCGAATCGTAGGTGCGGTGGTAGAGGTCCCAACCCAGGCTGACGCCATCGACGGTGTAGTACGGATTGGTGAACGACAGTGCAAGCGTTCGGCTCGACTTGCTCGTGTTGAGCCCCAGCGTCAGGGCATTGCCGCTGCCGAACAGGTTCTGCTGGGAGACCGAAGCCGACAGCACGACGCTCTCAGAACTCGAAAAACCAGCACCCAGCATGAGGTTACCGGTGGGCCGTTCCTTCACCGTGAAGTTCACGTCGACCTGATCGGTCGTACCCGGCACGGCAGGCGTCTCGACGTTGACCTCGTCAAAGAAGCCCAGGCGGTCGATTCGGGTACGCGAACGGTTGATCGCCGCGGCGTCGTACCAGCCTCCCTCCATCTGGCGCATTTCGCGGCGAACGACCTCATCGCGCGACTTGGTGTTGCCGCCGACATTGATCCGGCGCACATAGACGCGCCGACCCGGATCGACGAACACCGTGAAGGCCACCTGGCGCTTCTCCTTGTCCACCTCCGGCGCTGCGTTGACGTTGGCGAAGGCGTAGCCTTCGTTGCCCAGGCGGTCGGTAATGGCCTTCGTGGTCTCGGTCAGCTTCTCGCGCGAGAAGGTGTCGCCTGGCCGTAGCTGGGTCATCGACACGTACTCGGACTCCGGCAACACCAGATCGCCGGTGAAACGCATGCCGCTGACGGTGTACATCTCACCTTCGGTGATGTTCACCGTGATGTAGATGTCCTCCTTGTCCGGCGTGATCGAGACCTGGGTCGAATCGATGTTGAAGTCGAGGTAGCCCTGGTTCAGATAGAAGGAGCGCAGGGTCTCCAGGTCAGCGGACAACTTCTGGCGCGAATACTGGTCGTTCTTGGTATACCAGGTCAGCCAGCCCGGCGTGGTGAGCTGCATCTGTTCAAGCAGGTCATCCTCGTCGAAGGCCTTCGCTCCGACGATGCTGATCTGCCGGATCTTGGCGACATCGCCTTCCTCGACATTGAAATTGATGCCGACCCGGTTGCGCTCGAGCGGCGTCACCGTGGTCTTGATCTGGGCCGAATACTTGCCGCGTGACAGATACTGTCGCTTGAGCTCCTGTTCGGCACGCTCGAGCAGCGAACGGTCGAAGATTCGGGACTCGGCCAAGCCAACTTCCCGCAGCCCCTTCTTGAGCGCGTCCTTGTCGAACTCCTTCACACCGACGAAGTCGATCTGTGCGATAGCAGGCCGCTCATCGACCACGACGACGATGACGTCACCCTCGGTCTCGATACGTACGTCGCTGAAGAAACCGGTCGCGAACAGCGCACGGATCGCCTCGGCCGCTTGTCCCTCGTCGAAGCGCTCACCGACCCGCACCGGCAGGTAGTTGAACACGGTTCCCGCTTCGGTCCGCTGGATGCCTTCGACCCGGATGTCCTTGACCACGAAAGGTTCGAATGCGAATGCCGGCACAGCGGCAAAAAGGGCCATGATGAGCCCGGGCAGGAGCTTGCGATTCATGCAGGAATTCAGCCGGAAATGAGACGATTGATGTCGTTGTAGAAAGCAAATGCCATCAGCATTGCAAGCAGGACGAGGCCGATCTGTTGACCGATCTCCATGACGCGTTCCGGAATCGGACCGCCCTTGATGATTTCGACCGTATAGTACAACAAGTGCCCCCCATCGAGCACCGGGATGGGGAGCAGGTTCAAGACCCCCAGGCTGATGCTGATCAGGGCGACGAACTTCAGGTAATGGCTCAGTCCGAGCTGCGCCGTCTGGCCGGCATAATCCGCAATCGTCACGGGCCCAGAGAGGTTCTTCCACGACACTTCGCCAGTGAACATCCGACCGATCATCTTCAGGCTCAGGACGCTGGTTTCCCAAGTCTGGCGCACAGCCTTCGTCAGCCCTTCGAGCGGCCCATAGCGCACCTGCGCGAACATCGACAGTCCGCCTTCGACCGGCTCGGCGACTCCGACGCCGATGCGGCCGACCGGCACGCCGTTATCCGTGCCGGATTCCGGCGTCACGCTCAGGGTCAACCGCTCGCCACCTCGCAGCACCTCGAAATCCAGCGGCTTTCCCGGGGCGGCACGGACACGTTCGACCAATGCCGCCCACCCCTCGATGGCAGCACCCTCGATTGCGATGACCTCGTCGCCCTCCCGCAGCCCGGCGCGCTCCGCCGAGCCTCCCTCCGATAGCCGCCCGACGATCGCCGGGATGACGGGACGCCACGGCTTGAGGCCCAAGCGGACGATCAGGTCCTGACTGCCATCCTCAATCGGCACACCGCCAAGGTTCAGGCGCCGATATGCCTCCACCTCTTCGAGCGTACGCACCTTGAGGACGACTTCACCCTGCTCCAGTGCATGCCGCAACAGGACCCAGCGCAAGTCCTGCCAAGAGCGCACCGGCTCGTCGTCGACGGCAAGCACGAGATCGCCATCGCGCACGCCCGCCGCCACGGCGATGGCTGGCGTGTCCGACAAAGCGACGCGTGGGCGAAGCTCATCGGTCCCCGCCACGAACAACCCCCAGTACAGCGCAATCGCGAGCACGAAATTCGCGATCGGTCCCGCGGCAACGATGGCGAAGCGCCGGTACACGCTCTGCCGGTTGAAAGCGCGATGCAATTCGGCAGGCGCCACCGGCCCCTCGCGCTCGTCCAGCATCTTGACGTACCCACCCAATGGAAACGCGGCGAGCGCCCACTCGGTTGCATCCCGTCCGGCTCGACGCACCAGCAGCGGCTTGCCGAAGCCGATCGAGAAGCGCAGCACCTTGACGCCGCACCAACGCGCCACGAGATAGTGCCCAAGCTCATGCACGAGGATGAGCAGGCCCAGCGCAAGGGCGAAAGGAAGCAGATAGTCGAGAAGATTCATTGTCAGCGGGAAAGTGTCTGGATCTGGGCGGATGCCCAATCACGTGCCTGCGCATCCACGGCGAGCACAGCATCCAGCGAATCGACCGCGACGCCGGCACTGCGTTCCAGGCAAGGTTCGATTACGCGCGCAATATCGAGATAGGCGATGCGCCGGTCGAGGAACGCGGCAACCGCCTCCTCGTTTGCAGCATTGAGTACGGCCGGGGCAGCCCCACCCGCACGCAGCGCGGCGAACGCAAGGCCAAGGCAGGGGAAACGCTGGAAATCGGGCCGTTCGAAATCCAGGCGAGCGATCTCGAACAGGTCGAGCGACCGCACGCCGGCCTCGATCCGTTCCGGCCACGCCATGGCGTGAGCGATCGGCGTGCGCATGTCGGGATTGCCAAGTTGCGCCAGAACCGAGCCATCGACGTACTCCACCATCGAGTGGATGACGCTCTGGCGATGGACGACCACCTCGATCATCTCGGCCGGTACGCCGAACAACCAGTGCGCCTCGATGACCTCGAGCCCCTTGTTCATCATCGTCGCCGAATCGACGGAAATCTTGCGCCCCATGACCCAGTTCGGATGTGCGCAGGCCTGCTCGGGCGTCACCGCCGCCAGTTCGGCGATGGGCGCAGCACGGAACGGGCCGCCCGATGCCGTCAGCAGGACACGGCGTACGCCCGCCCGCCCAGGCGCTCGCGCATAGCCGGCCGGCAGCGCCTGGAAAACCGCGTTGTGCTCGCTGTCGATCGGCAGCAACACCGCACCGCTCGCCGCCACCGCATCCATGAAGATCTGCCCGGAGAGCACCAAGGCCTCCTTGTTGGCGAGCAACACCTTCTTTCCGGCGCGCGCAGCCGCGAGGCTCGGCCGCAATCCGGCAGCTCCGACGATCGCCGCCATCACCATGTCGACGTCGGACGCGGCGGCAACCTGCTCCAGGGCCTCGGGGCCGCACAGCACCTCGGTGCGGCTGCCTGCCTCCGCAAGCGCGACCCGGAGACGTTGGGCGGCCTCGACGTCTCCGATCACGGCATACTGCGGCGAGAACCGGAGCACCTGCTCAAGCAGCTTGTCGTCCTGACGGTGCGCCGTCAGGGCAAAGACCTCGAAGCGGTCCGGGTGACGGGCTACGACGTCGAGGGTGCTTTGTCCGATGGAGCCGGTCGCCCCAAGAACGGTGATGCGCTGCGTGGCGGGTTGTCGCATTGGATGGGCAGGAACGGAAAACAAAGGGCGTTCCGCCGACTCAGCGTGCCAGCAGAACGACGAAGAGTGCCACCAGCGGCAGGGTGGAGGTCAGGCTGTCGATGCGGTCGAGGATGCCACCGTGTCCGGGCAGGATCGTGCCGCTGTCCTTCAGACCCGCCTGGCGCTTCAGCAGCGACTCGTAGAGGTCGCCGATGATGCTGATTGCCGTCCAGAGCACGAGCCCCGCGGCCACCACCATCGCGCCGCCCGGATTGCTCGCGCCCTGCCAGGTCAGCACGCCGAAGCCGAACAGCAGCACTGCAACCACCGCACCGATCGCGCCTTCCCACGTCTTGCCGGGGCTGATGGATGGCGCCAGCTTGTGGCGGCCGAAGGCACGTCCCGAGAAGTACGCAGCAATGTCCGCCACCCAGACGACGGCCATGACCGCCAGCATGACCCACGGACCGAGCGCACGCAGATGCACGAGCGCGAGCGAAGTGGGCACGAGCACGACGAAGCCGACCAGGGACGCCAGCATCGGATTCGACAAGGTCCACTTGCGTACGAGCCAGACCGGGACGACGAAAACCCAGAACAGTGCGCTGATGACGTAAAGCGGCACGAGGATGCCGGCCCCCGTCGTCGCCCCACTCACCAGTCCGCTGAGCACACCGAGGATCAGGCAGGCGATACCGAACGAGATGGCGGTGGACATCCGCAGCGGGCGCTCGAAGCCGGCAAGGCCGCCCCACTCCCACGCCGCGGCGCCACAGACGAGCGCGCACAGCACAAGCCAACCCGAAGCAGGCAGCAGGAAGACAGCGGCGAGCAGACCCGCCAGTAACGCAATCGCTGTCAGAACACGCGCTTTAAGCATGATGTCCTGTTGCACCCTGCTCGACGAGCTGCTCGCTTGTACGACCGAAGCGGCGCTCGCGCCCCCCATAGGAAGCGATCGCCTGGTCGAGCGCATCGGCGCCGAAATCCGGCCACAGCGTATCGGTGAAGTAGAGCTCGGTGTAAGCGAGTTGCCACAACAGGAAGTTGCTGATGCGCTTCTCCCCGCCAGTCCGAATGAACAGATCCGGTTCCGGCGCGAAGTTCATCGACAACGCCGAGGCGATCTCGTCCTCGCTGAATCCGTCGCATCGTTCGGGATGCGCGCGCATCAGCGCAGCGACGGCATTCGCGATGTCCCATCGGCCACCGTAGTTTGCCGCGATGCTCAGGTGCAAGCGTTCGTTCTTCGCGGTCTTTTCCTCGGACTCGCGAATGGCGCGAACGAGTTCGGGGTCGAATCGGGCCAGATCACCGACGACGCGCAGTCGAATCCCGTTCTCGTCCAGCCGGGCGACCTCCTTGCGCAGCGACTTCATGAAGAGCTGCATCAGGAAGGACACCTCGTCGGCCGGCCTGCGCCAGTTCTCGGAACTGAAGGCAAACAGCGTCAGGTACTCGATACCCCGTTCCATGCACGCCCTGACCACCGCGCGCACCGAATCGAGGCCTCGGGAATGCCCGGCAACGCGCGGCATCAGGCGCTTGCGCGCCCAGCGGCCGTTGCCGTCCATGATGATCGCCACGTGACGCGGAACCGCGCTCACCGCCGGGATCTCCCGGGTGGAACTTATGAAACGCTTGTGCGTCATGACCCGCCTCCTGTTCTGCCCATAAGGGAACAGCCGATCCGGCGGATCAGATCTGCATCAGTTCCTGCTCTTTCTGGGCAAGAAGCTTGTCGATCTCGGCGACGTACTTGTCGGTCAGCTTCTGGACATCTTCCTCGGCACGACGCTCGTCGTCCTCCGAGATCTCCTTGTCCTTGACCGCATCCTTGAGATGCTGGTTGGCATCGCGACGCAGGTTGCGGATGGCGATCTTCGCCGTCTCGCCTTCCTGACGAACGACCTTGGTCAGGTCGCGGCGACGCTCTTCGGTCAGCGCAGGCATCGGCACGCGCAGCAACTCGCCCATGTTCGACGGGTTCAGCCCCAGGTCGCTGTCGCGAATGGCCTTCTCGACCTTCGGCAGCATCGGCTTTTCCCAGGTCTGGACACCGATCGTACGGGCATCGATCAGCGTGATGTTGGCAACCTGGTTCACAGGCACCATCGAGCCGTAGTACTCGACCATCACGTGGTCGAGCAGGCCGGTATGCGCACGGCCGGTACGAATCTTGGTGAGATCGGTCTTGAGTGCCTCGACCGACTTCTGCATCTTCTGCTCAGTGTTCTTCTTAAGTTCGGAAATCATCAGCGCACTCTCCAGAGCATCAGGAATGGACCAGCGTACCCTCGTCCTCGCCCATCACCACGCGCTTGAGCGCGCCGGGCTTGAAGATGGAGAACACGTTGATCGGCAGTTTCTGGTCACGGCACAGCGCGAACGCGGTCGCATCAAGGACTGCCAGGTTGCGACCGATCGCCTCGTCGAAACTGATGCGATGGTAGCGCTGCGCGTTCGGGTCCTTCTTCGGGTCGGCAGTATAGACGCCATCGACCTTGGTCGCCTTGAGCACGATCTGCGCACCGATCTCGGAACCA
Source organism: Thauera humireducens (assembly GCF_001051995.2). NCBI lineage: Bacteria > Pseudomonadati > Pseudomonadota > Betaproteobacteria > Rhodocyclales > Zoogloeaceae > Thauera > Thauera humireducens. Next base: position 1,083,662 of record NZ_CP014646.1, read on the forward strand.
CGCAGCGCGGCAGCGGTATCGGTGGTGAAGAAGGGGTTGCCCGTCCCGGCGGCAAAGATCACGACGCGGCCTTCTTCGAGATGACGGATCGCACGGCCGCGGATGTAGGGCTCCACGACCTGGTCGATGCGCAGCGCCGACTGCACGCGCGCTTCCAGATCCATGCGCCGCATCGCATCGGCAAGGGCCATCGCGTTCATCACCGTGGCCAGCATGCCCATGTAGTCGGCAGTGGCGCGGTCCATGCCGGACGCCGCGCCCTTCATGCCACGGAAGATATTGCCGCCGCCGATCACCACACCCACCTGAACACCGAGACGCACGATCTCGGCAATCTCGGTGACGATGCGGGTGACGACCTCCTCGTTGATACCGTAGGTATCATCACCCATCAGGGCCTCGCCCGAGAGCTTCAGCAGGATGCGCTTGTAGGCGGCGGACATGTGCAGCTCCTTACTTCTTGGCAGCCGCGGCAGCCTGCTCGGCCACTTCGGCAGCGAAGTCGGCGACCTTCTTCTCGATGCCTTCGCCCACGATGTAGAGCGTGAAGCCGGCAACCGAGGCGCCCTTGGCCTTCAGCAGTTGCTCGATGGTCTGCTTGCCGTCCTCGGCCTTGACGAAGACCTGAGCCAGCAGCGTGACTTCCTTCAGGAACTTCTGCACGGTGCCATCGGCAATCTTCTCGAGCATGGCTTCGGGCTTGTTGTCGGCGCGAGCCTTCTCGATGGCGATACGGCGCTCGGATTCGATCAGATCCTGCGACACGCCCGAGGCGTCCAGCGCCTTCGGCTTGGACGCGGCGATGTGCATCGCGATGTCCTTGCCCAGCTGCTCGTCGCCGCCAACCAGATCCAGCAGCACACCGATCTTGGCGCCGCCGTGGATGTACGAGAAGAGCTGACCCTTGGCTTCGACACGGGTGAAGCGGCGGATCGACATGTTCTCGCCGATCTTGCCAACCAGCGCGGTACGGGTCGACTCGACCGTACCCTCGCCCATCGGCAGCGCCGACAGAGCGGCGACGTCGGCCGGGCTGTTGGCAGAAACCAGATCGGCGCAGCCATTCACCAGGGCGAGGAAGTCGTCGTTCTTGGCAACGAAGTCGGTCTCGCAGTTCACTTCGATGATCGAACCCAGCTTGCCGTCGGCGGAGATGCTGATGCCGACCACACCTTCGGCCGCCACGCGGGCAGCGGCCTTGGAGGCCTTGTTGCCCAGCTTGACGCGCAGAATCTCTTCAGCCTTGGCCATGTCGCCAGCCGCTTCGGCCAGCGCCTTCTTGCATTCCATCATCGGCGCGTCGGTTTTCTCGCGCAGTTCTTTGACCATGCTTGCGGTGATTTCCGCCATGCTAACTCCTCGGATTTCGCTATTGCCGGTGTCGAGCAAAACCCGACACCGGCAGGTATTCAAGACTACAAAAAGGGGCCCCTAGAGGCCCCGGCAAGCTGCAGGTCAGGCCTGCTCTTGCGAACCCTCTTCCTCGACTTCGACGAACTCGTCGCCGCCGGCATCGACGATTTCCTGCAGCACCTGGCTGCGACCCTGCAGCACGGCATCGGCCACGCCACGGGCGTAGAGTCGGATGGCGCGCGAGGAGTCGTCGTTACCCGGGATCACGTAATCCACGCCTTCGGGCGAGTGGTTGGTATCGACCACGGCAACGACGGGGATACCGAGCTTCTGGGCTTCGGTGATGGCGATCTTGTGGTAGCCGACATCGATCACGAACAGGGCGTCGGGCAGGCCACCCATCTCCTTGATACCACCGATCGACTTCTGCAGCTTTTCCATCTCGCGACGCACGGTCAGCGCTTCGCGCTTCGACAGACGCTCGATCGAACCATCCTCGACCATCGCCTCGACTTCCTTCAGGCGCTTGATCGACTGCTTGACCGTCTTGAAGTTGGTCAGCATGCCACCCAGCCAACGCTCATCAACGAAGGGCATGCCGGCACGACCCGCTTCCTCGGCGATGATCTCGCGCGCCTGGCGCTTGGTGCTGACGAACAGGATGTTGCCGCGATTGGCGGCGAGCTTGCGCACGAAGTCCATCGCTTCGTTGTACTTCACCATCGTCTTTTCGAGGTTGACGATGTGGATCTTGTTGCGCTGGCCGAAGATGTAGGGGGCCATACGCGGATTCCAGAAGCGGGTCTGGTGGCCGAAATGGACGCCCGCTTCGAGCATCTGACGCATCGTGACTGACATAGGTGTTACTCCAAACTGATCAAAGGGTTTAACCTCCGCCCCGCGGGACGCCCAACGTTCAAACACCGAACGTCCGACACCTCGCCGCATCGAAGACCATTGATGCCGGCCTTCGCCGCGGACCCCATTGCCGCAGGACGTGTGGATTTTGCCTGCCTCAGCAGACAAGCCTGCAATGTTAGCACGCGCGTTCGCGCTCACTCAAGCGTAAGCCCGTACCGCGTTTGCCCGCAGGTGCCCGCATGCGATACCTTTGAGTCCTTTACAGCCCCAGCAAGACAGACAATCAAGATGAGCATCGTTCTCAAGACCGCGGAAGAAATCGACAAGATGCGCGTGGCGTGCCGCCTCGCGGCCGAGGTCCTCGACTACATCGAGCCCTTCGTCAAACCCGGCGTGACAACCGGCGAACTCGACCGCCTGTGCCACGACTACATGGTGAACGTGCAGGACACGGTTCCAGCCCCGCTGAACTACGCCCCCCCCGGCTACACGCCCTACCCCAAGTCGATCTGTACCTCGATCAACCATCAGGTCTGCCACGGCGTACCCGGCGAGAAGGCCTTGAAGAAGGGCGACATCGTCAACATCGACATCACCGTGATCAAGGACGGCTTCCACGGTGACACCAGCCGCATGTTCCTGGTCGGCGGCGAGGCCGCGGCGAGCATTGCGGCTCGCCGCCTGTCGCAGATCACCTACGAATGCATGTGGCTTGGCATCGCCGCGGTCAAGCCGGGCGCCCACCTCGGCGACATCGGCGCCGTCATCCAGAAGCATGCGGAGGGCAATGGCTTCTCCGTCGTGCGCGAGTTCTGCGGCCACGGCATCGGCCGCAAGTTCCACGAAGATCCGCAGGTCCTTCACTACGGCAAGGCCGGCACCGGCCCCGAACTGAAGCCGGGCATGATCTTCACGATCGAGCCGATGATCAACGCCGGCAAGGCCGCCATTTCCGAACTCCCCGACGGCTGGACGATCGTCACGAAGGACCGCAGCCTCTCGGCGCAGTGGGAGCACACGGTCGTGGTGACCGAAACCGGCGTCGAGGTACTGACGCTGTCGGAGAAATGCCCCCCACCCCCCGCGCTGGTTGCCGCCCGCTTCGCCTGAAGCCCACCCATGAAAGACGCCCTCTGCTCCGCCCTTCAACCCCTGATCGGCGAGGCTCGCCGGCGTCTCCATGAGAACGCCGCGACACTCAGGGCCGCCTACGAGGCCCACCCGCGCACGTCGGCCTTGCTCGAGGGGCGCGCGCGACTGGTGGATGCCGAGGTCATCGGTCTATGGCAGGCCTGCGGCATGCCGGATGACGCTGCGCTGCTTGCCGTAGGCGGCTACGGTCGGGGCGAGCTGTTCCCGGCCTCGGACGTCGATATCCTCGTTCTGCTGCCGGCCGCGGCCACCCTCGAGATCTGCGAACGACTTTCGGCGATGGTCGGCGCGCTGTGGGACATCGGGCTCGAGATCGGCCACGCGGTGCGCACGATCGACGAATGCATCGAAGCGGCCGCAGACGACATCACGATCCAGACGAACCTGCTCGAGGCGCGCCTGCTCAGCGGTGACCTGCGTCTCTTCGCCGAGCTCAACGAGCGTTACCGCGAAACCCTGGACGTACGCGCCTTCTACAAGGCGAAGCAGCTAGAACAGGAGCAGCGCTACGCCCGCTTCAACGACAGCCCCTACGCCCTCGAGCCGAACTGCAAGGAGAGCCCGGGCGGGCTGCGCGACCTGCAGATGCTGAGCTGGATCGCACGCGCCGCAGGCTTGGGGCACAACTGGCGCGACCTCGCCCGTCGCCGCCTCATCACCGGCGGCGAGGCCAGCGACCTGCGCAGCGTGGAACGCTTCCTGCAGCACCTGCGCATCCGCCTGCACTACCTGACCGGGCGCGCCGAGGACCGGCTGCTGTTCGATCACCAGGAAAAGCTCGCGCGCATCATGGGCATCGAGGCGACCGCGACGCGACGCGCGTCCGAAGTGCTGATGCAGCGCTACTACGTCACCGCGAAGATGGTGACGCAGCTCAACACCGTGCTGCTGCAGAACTATGGCACCGTGATCTTCCCCGACCGGGGCGCGGCCTTCGTCATCAATCCGCGCTTCCAGGTCGTGCGCGAGCTGCTCGACATGCGCCAGGAAGACATTTTCGAGCGCTATCCCTCGGCCCTGCTCGAATGCTTCCTGCTGCTGCAGCAGCGCTCCGAACTCAAGGGCATGACGGCGCGCACGCTGCGCGCGCTGTGGATCAACCGCAACCGCATCAACGCCGCCTTCCGCGCCAATCCCGAGCACCGCGCACTGTTCCTGCAGATCCTGCAGCAGAAGCGCGGCATCGTGCATGCATTCCGGCGCATGAACGAGTACGGCATTCTGTCCCGCTACCTGCCGACCTGGCGCCGCATCATCGGCCAGATGCAGCACGACCTGTTCCATGTCTATACGGTCGACCAGCACATCCTGATGGTGCTGCGCAACATGCGCCGCTTCACCATGGGCGAGCACGCGCACGAGTACCCCCTGATGACGCGGCTCATCATGGCGTTCGAGCGCCACTGGCTGCTGTATGTCGCAGCCCTGTTCCACGACATCGCCAAGGGGCGCGGGGGCGACCACTCCAAGCTCGGCATGACCGACGCGCGCGAATTCTGCGTGGTGCACGGGCTCGCGAGCGAGGACACCGAACTGGTGGTATGGCTGGTGGAACACCACCTCACCATGTCGCACTACGCTCAGAAGGAAGACACCTCCGACCCGGAGGTCGTGCAACGCTTCGCCCGCATCGTCGGCACCGAGCGGCGGCTGATCGCGCTCTACCTCCTGACCCACGCCGACATCCGCGGCACCAGCCCCAAGGTCTGGAACGGCTGGAAGGGCAAGCTGCTCGAGGACCTGTTCTTTGCCGCCCAGCGCCTGCTGCGCGGCGCAACCCCCCAGCAGGCACTGGGACTGGACGACCGGCTGGAAGACGCCCGCCGCCTGCTGCGCTTCCACGGCCTGCGGCCCGGCATCGAGGACCGGCTATGGTCCGAACTCGATGCGGTGTACTTCATGCGGCACTCCGCGGAGGAAATCGCCTGGCACACGCGGGTCCTGTATTTCCGCCCCGATACCGACGAACCCGTTGTCAAGGCCCGCATGGCCGAGGAAGAAGACGGCGTACAGGTCATGGTGTTCACACCCGACCAGAAGGAGCTCTTCGTCCGCCTGACCGGCTTCTTCGGCCGACTCGGCTTCACCATCCTCGACGCGAAGGTGCACACCACCCGCCACGGTCACGCGCTCGACAGCTTCATGCTGCAGGATCCGGGCGGCGAAGCCAGCTACCGCGATGTCATCACCCTGATCGAGCACGAACTCACCGGCTACCTTGTCCGCCCCGGCGTCATCGACCGCCCCTCGCGCGGACGGCTTTCACGCCAGGTGAAGCACTTCCCGATCACGCCCCAGGTGAGCATCAGGCCGGACGAGGCCGGCCGCCACTACATTCTTTCGCTCACCGCGGCGGACCGTCCGGGCCTGCTGTTCGACATCGCCGAGACCCTCTCGAGCCACGGCATCCGGCTGCACACGGCCAAGATCGCGACACTGGGCGAGCGGGTCGAGGACACTTTCCTCCTCACCGGCGCCGCGCTGGCCCAGGACACCCAGCTGCTGCGCGTGGAACGAGCGCTGCTGGAGCGCCTGCAGGTGTGAATCGGCTCAGTGCTTGCTGCCCAGCTTGTCCATGAGCGCGTAAAGCACGCCCGAGAACAGGAACGTGACGTGAATGCCGACCATCCATCCAAGATGACGGTCGGACAGGTCGTCCACGTTCATGAAGGCCTTGAGCAGCTCGATGCCCGAAATCGCCACGATCGAGCCGATGAGCTTGACCTTCAGGTCCGAGAAGCCGATGTGCCCCATCCAGTCCGGCCGGTCCTGATGGCTGTGCAGGTCATCCATCTTGGACACGAAGTTCTCGTAGCCGCTGAACATGATGATGATCAGCAGATTCATGATCAGGGCGATGTCGACCAGCGACAGCACGCCGGTGATCAGCTCACCGCCGGTCGCAGTCATGATCCCGGCGAAAAGGCCCCAGACCTCCTTGGTAAACTTCACGAGCAGGACAAGCATCGCCAGCACCAGCCCGAAATAGACCGGCGCCATCAGCCAGCGGCTGGAGAACAGCAGGTGTTCGAAGTTCTTCTCGATTTGCTTCATGGTCGCCGACCTTTCAAACGTGGCAGAGCTTGTCGAGAATGGTGCGCACCCTGACCATCGCGCTTTGCAGCATGGCCTCGATGTCGTCAAAGACAATCCCGCCAGCGCTGGCCGAGCGCCCCGCCGCATGGTTGACCACAACGTTGAGGGCGGCGTAAGGGATGTCCAGTTCGCGCGCCAGAACAGCCTCGGGCATGCCGGTCATGCCGACGACGTCGGCACCGTCGCGCTCGAAACGATTGATCTCGGCCGCCGTCTCGAGGCGTGGCCCCTGAGTGGCCGCATACACGCCGCCATCCAGTGCAACCTCGCCCGCCAGCCGCGACGCCTCGATCAGCCTGCGGCGCAGGCCCTGGTCGTAGGGGTGGGTGAAATCCACATGCTTTACCGGCGTGCCCCCGCCTTCGAAGAAGGTACTCTCGCGCCCCCACGTGTAGTCGATGATCTGGTCAGGCACGACCAGCGCCCCCGGCCCGAGGTCGGCACGGATGCTGCCGACCGAGGCAACGGAGATGATTCCGCTCACTTTCGCCTGCTTCAGCGCCCAGATGTTGGCGCGGTAGTTCACGAGGTGCGGCGGAATCGTGTGACCGTAGCCGTGACGGGCGAGGAACACGACCGGCTCGTTGCACAGCCGCCCGAAGGTCAGCGCGCCGGACGGCTCGCCGTAGGGCGTACGTGCCACTTCACGGCGCTCTACCGCCAGATTCGAAAGCTGCGTCAGACCGCTTCCACCGATGATCGCGAGCATGCAGTCGCTCCAGGACTTGAGGGCCGCGGATTTTATCACGCGCCTTCGGGCCGGAATGATGTCGTGGAGGCCACGAACCGGGCCGGACCGCATCTTTCGGAAAGGCCGAACGGCCGCTCGCGAATTCATGTTGCGCTGCCACAGCACGTGGTAGAATCCTCGCCCTTTCAAAGACTTCCCGCCTCCATGTCCCGCGCCATCCGCAACATCGCCATCATTGCCCACGTCGACCACGGCAAGACCACCCTCGTCGACCAACTGCTGCGCCAATCCGGCACCTTCCGCGAGAACCAGCAGGTCGCCGAACGCGTTATGGACTCGGGAGATATCGAGAAGGAACGCGGCATCACGATCCTCGCCAAGAACTGCGCGATCCAGTACGGCGACACCCACATCAACATCGTCGACACCCCGGGCCACGCCGACTTCGGCGGCGAGGTCGAGCGCGTGCTGTCGATGGTCGACAGCGTGCTGCTGCTGGTCGACGCCCAGGAAGGCCCGATGCCGCAGACGCGCTTCGTCACGCGCAAGGCGCTGGCGCTGGGCCTGAAGCCGATCGTCGTCGTCAACAAGATCGACCGCCCGGGCGCACGACCGGACTGGGTGATCAACCACACCTTCGACCTCTTCGACAAGCTCGGCGCAACCGAGGAGCAACTCGACTTCCCGGTCATCTACGCCTCGGGCCTCAACGGCTTCGCGGTCGAAAGCCTGGACGAGGAACGCAAGGACATGCGCCCGCTGTTCGAGGCCATCCTGAAGTACGTCCCCGCCCCCGAGGTCGATGCCGACGGGCCGCTGCAGATGCAGGTCTGCTCGCTCGACTACTCGACCTACATGGGCCAGCTCGGCATCGGCCGCATCAAGCGTGGCCGCATTCGCCCCAACCAGGAACTGGTCGTCATGTATGGCGATGAGAACCGCGGCAAGGGCAAGGTCAGCCAGGTACTCACCTTCGAAGGACTGGAGCGCAAACCCTCCGAGTTCGCCGAAGCGGGCGACATCGTGCTGGTGGCCGGCATTTCGCAGGTCAACATCGGCGTCACCCTGTGCGACCCCGAGCGTCTCGAAGGCATGAAGCCGATCGCGATCGACGAGCCCACGCTGACCATGAACTTCATGGTCAACACCTCGCCGCTGGCCGGCCGCGAAGGCAAGTACGTCACCAGCCGCCAGATTCGCGAGCGCCTCGAGAAGGAGCTGCTGAAGAACGTCGCCCTGCGCGTCACCTACACGAGCGACTCCGACGTGTTCGAAGTGGCCGGTCGTGGCGAGCTTCACCTGACAATCCTGCTCGAAAGCATGCGCCGCGAAGGCTACGAACTGGCTGTCGGCCGCCCGCGCGTGGTGTACAAGGAAATCGACGGCGTGAAGTGCGAGCCGTACGAAATGCTGACCGTCGACGTCGAGGAAGATCACCAGGGCGGCGTGATGGAAGAGCTCGGTCGTCGCCGCGGTGAGTTGCAGGACATGCAGCCGGACGGCAAGGGCCGCGTGCGCCTCGAGTACCGCATCCCGGCGCGCGGCCTGATCGGCTTCCAGGGCGAATTCCTCACCATGACGCGCGGCACCGGCCTTGCCAGCCACGTGTTCGACGACTACGGCCCGATGGCCGGCGCGATGGCCGAGCGCCGCAACGGTGTGCTGATCTCGCAGAACGACGGTGACGCGGTCGCCTACGCGCTGTGGAACCTGCAGGATCGCGGCCGCATGTTCGTGAGCCCGGGCGAAGCGCTGTACGAAGGCATGATCATCGGCATCCACACCCGCGACAACGACCTCGTCGTTAACCCGATCAAGGGCAAGCAGCTCACCAACGTGCGCGCCTCCGGCACCGACGAGGCCGTGCGCCTGATCCCGCCGATCGCGCTGACGCTGGAATCCGCGATCGAGTTCATCGCCGATGACGAGCTGGTCGAGATCACGCCGAAGAGCATCCGCCTGCGCAAGCGTCATCTGAAGGAAAACGATCGCAAGCGCGCCGCGAAGGCTGCCGACGCCTGATCGCCCCCCTCTGCGCCCGAATGTGAAGAGGCCCCGCCGGGAACATCCCGCCGGGGCCTCTCTGTTTTCAGGTGCAAGGATTGCCCTGAGGTCGCGCCTGTGACGCCCGACCGATCAATCGACCGGGCGCCACAGCGGGCGAACGCTTACTTCTTCTTGCTGCCGCCCGATTCCGCGCCGAAGCGGCCGCTCAGGTACTGCGCAAACTCGCCACCCGTCTCCGGGTGACGCAGGCCGAACTCGATCGTCGCCTTCAGGTAGCCGAGCTTCGAACCGCAGTCGTAGCGCACGCCGTCGAACTGGTAGGCCAGAACGGCCTCCTCCTTCAGCAGCGAGGCGATCGCGTCGGTGAGCTGGTACTCGCCGCCGGCGCCCGGCTTCAGTGCGCGGATGTGGTCGAAGATGCGCGGCGTCAGGATGTAGCGGCCGACCACGGCCTGGGTGGTCGGCGCCTCCTCGGGCTTCGGCTTCTCGACGATGCCGGTCATGCGCTGCACCTGGCCAATATCGGTCTCGGTGCTGACGATACCGTAGCTGCGGGTTTCCTCGCGCGGCACGTTCATCGTGCCCAGCACCGAGCAGCGGTGATAGTTGTACACATCCACCATCTGCTTGAGCACCGGCTTGCCGTCCTTGTTGTCCAGCAGGTCGTCGGCCAGGATCACGGCAAAGGCCTCGTCGCTGACCACGTGGCTCGCACAGCGCACCGCATGGCCCAGGCCGAGGGCCTCCGACTGGCGGATGTAGATGCAGTTGACGCCCTTCGGCACGGTCTGGCGCACGATCTCGAGCAGTTCCTTCTTGCCGCGTGCTTCCAGCTCGGTCTCGAGTTCGTAGGCCTTGTCGAAGTGGTCCTCGATCGAACGCTTGGTCCGACCGGTGATGAAGATCATGTCGGTGATGCCCGCCGCGACCGCTTCCTCGACCGCGTACTGGATCAGCGGCTTGTCGACGATCGGCAGCATTTCCTTCGGGCTGGCCTTGGTGGCCGGCAGGAAGCGCGTGCCCATGCCGGCAACGGGGAAGACCGCCTTGGTGACCTTCTTCATTCTTGTTTCACTCCGGTATCAATGTTTCGGCAGATCCCGCATACCCGACACGGGTATGCGGCGCCCGGCATGATGCGCGAAGCCGGGCATAAAGGCACTAGCTATTTGTATCCGTTTTGCGCAGCAGGTCACGCAGGCCGTCCTCGTCCAGGATGTCGACGCCGAGCTCCTGTGCCTTCGCCAGCTTGGAACCGGCATCCGCCCCGGCGACGACGTAGGTCGTCCTCTTCGACACCGAGCCCGCCACCTTGCCGCCCTGCGCCTCGATCAGCGCCTTCGCTTCGTCGCGGCTCAAGCTCGGCAGCGTGCCGGTCAGCACGAAGGTCTGGCCTGCCAGCGCACCAGCGGCCGCAGGGGCAGGCTCGCCCTCAGGCCAATGCACGCCGGCCGCGCGCAACTGCTCGATGACCTCGCGGTTGTGCGGCTCGTCGAAGAACTCGACGATCGAGCGCGCGACGATCGGCCCGACGTCCTGCACCTGCTGCAGCGCCTCTGCAGTGGCGGCGATCAGTGCGTCCAGACTGCCGAAGTGCCGCGCCAGGTCGCGCGCAGTCGCCTCGCCGACGTTGCGGATGCCAAGCGCGAAGATGAAGCGCGCCAGCGTCGTCGAACGGCTTTTCTCGATCGCGGCGAGCAGGTTCTGCGCCGACTTCTCGCCCATGCGCTCGAGGCTGGCGAGCGCCAGCACCCCAAGCCGGTACAGGTCGACCGGCGTCTTGACGATAGCCGCGTCGACCAGCTGATCGACCAGCTTGTCGCCCAACCCTTCGATATCCATCGCGCGCCGGCCGGCAAAATGCAGCAGTGCCTGCTTGCGCTGGGCCGGGCAGAAGAGGCCACCGGTGCAGCGCGCAACGGCCTCGTCCTCGCCACGCACGACGTGCGAGCCGCACACCGGACAGGTCGGAAACTGCTCGAGAAGGCGGAAGCGCGGCAGTTCGCCCTGCCGACGCTCGATCACCGGCGCCACCACCTCGGGGATCACGTCGCCGGCACGGCGCACGATCACCCAGTCGCCAATGCGCACATCTTTGCGGTCGATCTCGTCCTGGTTGTGCAAGGTCGCGTTGGTTACCGTAACGCCGCCGACGAACACCGGCTCCAGGCGTGCAACCGGGGTCAGCGCGCCGGTGCGCCCGACCTGCACCTCGATGCCGCGCAGCACGGTCAACGCCTCCTGCGCCGGATACTTGTGCGCCACGGCCCAGCGCGGCTCGCGCGTCACGAAGCCGAGCTGGCGCTGAAGCTCGAGCGAATTGACCTTGTACACCACGCCGTCGATGTCGAACGGCAGGCTGTCGCGCAAGCGGGCGATGTGGGCATGGAACTCGGCCAGCCCGGTCGCGCCACGCACCACCCTGCGGTGTTCGCACACCGGCAGGCCAAATGCCGCGATGGCGTCGAGCACCTCGCCGTGCGTGGCGGGCACCTGCCAGCCGATCGTCTCGCCCAGGCCATAGGCGAAGAAGGACAGCGGCCGCTTCGCGGCAATCGCCGGGTCGAGCTGACGGATGCTGCCCGCCGCGGCGTTGCGCGGATTGACGAAGGTCTTGTCGCCCGCATCCGCCTGGCGTCGGTTGAGGGCCTCGAAATCGTCCCGGCGCATGTACACCTCGCCGCGGATCTCCATGACCTCGGGCGCCTCGCCCTTCAAGCGCAGCGGAACGCAGCGCATCGTGCGCACGTTGCTGCTGACGTCCTCGCCGGTCTCACCATCGCCCCGCGTCGCCGCCTGGACCAGCAAACCGTGCTCGTAGCGCAGGTTGATTGCCAGTCCGTCGAACTTCAGTTCTGCGGCGTAATCGACGTCGGCATCGCTTTCGACAAGTCCAAGTTCGCGCCGCACCCGGGCATCGAAGGCCTGCGCGCCGCTTGCCTCGGTATCCGTCTCGGTGCGGATCGACAGCATCGGGACGCGATGCCGCACCGGCGGAAACTGCGCCAGCGGCTTGCCGCCGACGCGCTGGGTCGGCGAGTCCGGCGTGCGCAATTCGGGATGCTCGGCCTCGAGGGCCTGCAGTTCGCGGAACAGGCGGTCGTACTCGACGTCCGGAATTGTCGGCGCATCGAGCACATAGTAGGCGTTGTCGTGCCGCGAGATCTCTTCGCGCAGCGCCTCGATGCGCTGCTGCGCAGTGGAAGCGAACAGATCCATCACAACGCGAACAGCCGCCTTGCCAGCGGGCCGCCCGCCGGAATGCCGTTCTCGGCCATGCGCCCCTGGAACTGGCGGATCTGCGCGCGGATCAGGTCCGCGGCCTCGGTGCCGAAAGCGGCGCGGTTGTCATCCACGACATGGCCGCCGAAGTGTGCCGCGAAGTCGTTGGCGATGCGCATCATGCGGTCGAAGGCCGCCACGCCGTCCTGCACCCAAGGCACATCGATGACTAGGGTCAGGCCTCCGGTCGCCATGGCGGGCAGCGTCTCGGCCGCGAACAGCCCAGGTTCCAGGTTGGCAAGCGTAAACAGCGTGCTGCCGTCATCCGCAAGCGCATGAAAGCTGCCATCCCCCGACAGCGTGAAGCCATGTCGGGCGGCCAGTTTCGCGATCTCGCTGCCATCGAAGGGGCGGGACGCGGCGACGACATTGACCCCGATCTGCACATCCACGTCGGCGCAGAAACGATCGACCTCGGTGGCGTGGCGCAGGGTTTCGGCGCGCGCGGGCAGGCCTGGCGGGAGCGCCATCACCATGTCGGCGACACGCTGCACGCCTCCCGAGAAGCGCATGAAGTCGGACTCGCCGATCGAGCCTCGCCGATCGACGAGCTGCAGCGCCGCGCAAAACCAGTGGCAGGCGCCCGCACTGTTCGGGCCGATCGGGAACCACAGGTTCTCGGCGTCGTTGAAACCGAACCAGCGCACCGGCTTCGACAGCCCGGCCAATTGCTCGCCCTGCGCCTGCCAGACCCGCTGCACATCGAGCGGCTCGATGGCCTCGAGACGGATCACGCAGTCCGTGCGCTCGTCGAGCAACTCGGGCACTTCGGGGGCGGATCGGATGATCGACGCCTCGCGCACCGGTCGCGGGCCGTCGGCGACGCCGTCGTCGTCCGCGATGCCCGGCTCGCGGCGCTCGGTGCGCGCGGCGCGGCCCTTCGCGTCATCGTCGGCAACGCGCGGCTCGAGGAGCACGTCGCGATGATCGGACTTGAAAGCCTTGTCGGCCTTGTGCTGGTGCTTGCGCTCCTGCCACTTGTTGTAGGCCACGATCAGCACCACCGCACCGAGACCGGCACCGACAAGGGCGATCTGTAGTTCGCTGTCCATAGGGGTTCCCGAATTCCTTGCTGTTATTTCAGGCTGCCGCCGGCTCTGCCAGGCGCAGCGCTTCTTCGATGTCGACTTCCACCACGCGCGACACGCCCTGCTCCTGCATCGTCACGCCGACCAGTTGCTGCGCGAACTCCATCGTGATCTTGCTGTGGCTGATGAAGATGAACTGCGTCTGCGAGGACATGCGCTTGACCATGTTGGCATAGCGTTCAGTGTTCGTATCGTCCAAGGGCGCATCCACCTCGTCAAGCATGCAGAACGGCGCCGGATTGAGCTGGAACATCGAAAAGACCAGCGCGATCGCCGTAAGTGCCTTCTCGCCGCCCGACAGCAGGTGGATGGAGGTGTTCTTCTTGCCCGGCGGCTGGGCCACGATCTGGATGCCTGCGTCGAGGATCTCGTCGCCGGTCAGCACCAGCTCGGCACGGCCGCCACCGAACAGTTGCGGGAACAGCGTCCCGAACTGGCGATTGACGGTATTGTAGGTTTCCTGCAGCTGCTCGCGCGTCTCGCGGTCGATGCGCCGGATCGCATCCTCGAGCGTCTCGATCGCCTGCAGCAGGTCGTCGGTCTGCGCATCGAGATAGCCCTTGCGTTCGGTCGCGCTGCGCAGTTCGTCGAGTGCAGCGAGGTTGACCGCGCCGAGTTCCGCAATCTCGCGCGCCAGCCGCGCCACTTCGCGCTGCAGCGCGCTTTCCCGCAGGTCATCGGCAAGTAGCGGCAACAGCGAGGCTTCGTCGGCCTGAACCTCGACGAGACGCTCGGCGAACTGGGTCACCGCCAGCTCGGTCGCCTGCACGGCCAACCGCAACTCGGCGACGCGATTTCGGATCGGGGCCGCTTCCTGCTCGACCCGCAGGCGCATTTCCTCGATCTGCTTGAGCCTGGCCGCCGCGTCCTCGAGCGCATCGCGGCGTGCGGCGAGCGCGGCCTCGCGACTGACACGCAAGCCCAGCGCACTCTGCAAGGCCTCGAAGCTGCGGCTGTCGTCGGTGGCGTCGAGTTCGGCGCCACGGGTTTCCGTCTCGGCAACGATGCGCTCGAGCTGCTCCGCGGCCAGCTGCAGGTTGCGTCCGATGTCATCGAGCTTGCCGGCGCACTCGCGCTCGGAAAACTTCGCCTCCTGCAGTTCACGCGCGGCGGCCTGCTCCAGCGCACGCGCTTCGCGCAAGGCCTGCTCGCGCTCGCGCAGCACTTCCATCGCGGAGTCGAGCCGTTCGCGTTGCAGCTCCGCCAGCTCGGCCGCGCGCGCCTGCTCCATGCCGGCCCGAGCCAGATGCTCGCGCTCGGTCTGCTCGAGATGGACAAGGTCCTCCAGGTCGCGGGCAAGCTGGCCGCGGCGCTCCTCGGCGCGGCTGCGCGCCTGCGCAAGCTTGAGCACTTCGACCTGCTCCGCGTGAACCTGCGCCTGCGCGGCCTGGGTGTCACGCCGCAGCGTATTGGCCATTTCCTGCAGCGCGGCGGCGGCGGCTTCCGCCGCCAGCAGCGCATCATGCGCGATCCGGGCCTCATCCTCGAGCGCCTGCTGCTGCTCGGCCAGCGTGTCGATCTCGCGCTGACGTTCGATAACGCCATGGGTGCGGCTGTCCGGTGCCGAATGCGCCAGCGCATCACGCGAGAGGATCTGGCCGTGCGGCCCGACCAGCACGACGCCCGCGGGCAGCTCACCACGGCGCGCCAGCCAGTCGCCAAGACGCTCGACTGCGAACACCCCGCGCAGGAAACTGGCCAGCAGCGGCTGCAGACCGGGATCCACGACGGTGATCCGCGCAAGCAGCGGCGTCAGGCCGGCGTAATCGTTCTGCGGGAGCGCGTCCTGCGGGAGCGCGACCGCGTTCCCGGGCAGCGCGATGGCGAGCGACTCCGGCGGCGCCTCGTCAAGCACCAGCGCGGCGGCCGACACCGCAGCGGCATCGTCGGGTGCCACCAGCGCGGCAAGACGCTCGCGCAGCACCGCCTGAACGGCCGCGTCCCAGCCCTCGTCCACACGCAGGCTGCGCCACAGCGGCGGCAGCGCATCCAGCCCGTGTCGCTTGAGCCAGTCGCCGAGCTTGCCCTGCGACTGCACACGCGCCTGCAACTGCACCAGTGCGTCGCGTCGCGCACGCAACTCGGTGAGCCGGCGCTGCACCGCGCGCTCGTGTTCAAGCGCAGCCTTCAACGCCGCCTGCGCGTCGGGCTGACGCGCCTGCACCTGCTGCAGTTCCTGCTGCTGAACCTCCAGCGCGTCCTGCAAGGCCTCGAGCCGCGCCTCGCGCTCGGCCAGCTCGCGCTCGTCGGGTCCGGCAATCGCACCACGCTCGGCCTCGAGGCGTCCCCTGCGCTGCTGCAGGGCCTCGAGCGCACGCGTCGCGCTGGCACGGTTGGCCTCTTCCACCCGAAGCTGCTGCTCGGTCTGGGCAAGCTCGCGCCGCGCTGCGGCAACGGTCGTGTCGGCCGCCTGGCGGGCGCTCTCCAGATCGGGCACGCGGTCGGCGATTTCGAAGTGCCGCGCCTCGGCCTGTTCGGCACGCATCGCGGCATTCTCGGCCAGCGCCTGCCAGCGCTCGCGATCTTCACCCAGCGCCGTTCTCCGTGCCTGCCAGTGGCCGCGGTCGAGCTCGAGTTGCGCGAGGCGGGCTTCGAGTCGCTTGCGCGCCTCGCCCAGGTGCTGCAGTTCGGTTTCGAGACGGGTCACTTCGGCGCTGACGGCGAAGAGGTCGCTCTGCGCCACATGCACCGCCTCCGAGGCTTCGAAATGCGCTTCGCGCGCGCCCTCGACCGCCGCCTCGAGTTCCTGCAGCCGTGCGCTATCGCCCTCGATGCGCTGCGTGGTGGCGTTGAGCTCCTCGCTCAGGCGCGCGTGCTCGGCCTGCGCCTCGTTGCGCTTGAGCAGCCACAGCAGTTGCTGCTTCTGCACGTGTGCCGCACTGAGCGTGTTGTAGCGTGCCGCCACCTCGGCCTGCGCCTCGAGGTGGGCGATGCGCTCGCCCAGTTCCATGCGGATGTCGTCGAGACGGGCGAGATTGTCGCGCGCATCGCGCAAGCGCCCCTCGGTTTCCTTGCGCCGCTCGCGGTATTTGGTGACGCCGGCCGCCTCCTCGAGGAAGCCGCGGATGTCCTCCGGCTTCGCCTCGATGATGCGCGAGATCATGCCCTGCTCGATGATCGCGTAGGCCCGCGGCCCGAGCCCGGTGCCGAGGAACAGGTCGATCACGTCCTTGCGCCGGACGTGAACGTTGTTGATGTAGTAGGTCGACTCGCCCGAGCGATCCAGCACGCGCTTGACCGAGATCTCGGTGTAGCGCGACCACTGCCCGGCCGCGCGTCCCTCGGCGTTGTCGAACACGAGCTCGACACTGGCGCGCGACACCGGCTTGCGCGTGGTCGAGCCGTTGAAGATCACGTCCTGCATCGACTCGCCCCGCAGCGCCGAAGCCCGCGTCTCGCCCAGCACCCAGCGCACCGCATCGATGATGTTGGACTTGCCGCAGCCATTGGGCCCGACGACGCCGACAAGGTTGCCCGGCGTGATCACCGTGGTGGGATCGACGAAGGTCTTGAACCCAGCGAGTTTTAGCTTGGACAGGCGCACGTCGACGAGGGATTCTGAACCACACCCCAAGGGGCGAAACGGCAGTTGAAGGGAGCCGGCGGTATGGCCTGCTGGGGCGCCGGCAAGGCGCAGCATGATAACATCACCGCCCCTCCCCACTCTGCTGCGCCGGCGGTCTGCCGCGCGGATTTTGTGCCAAAGTGAATCCGAATCTCGCCCGCCTCCAGACCTATCCCTTCGAGAAGCTGCGCGCGCTGTTCGCCGGCATCACCCCGCCTGCCGACCTGAGTCCGATCCGCCTGTCGATCGGCGAGCCGCAGCACCCGACGCCCGGCTTCATCCGCCAGACACTGGCGGACAACCTCGGCGGGCTGTCGAGCTACCCGCTGACCCTGGGCAGCGATGCGCTGCGCAACGCGATCGCGCACTGGCTCGAGCGCCGCTACGGCCTGCCGAAGATCGACGCCGCAAGCCAGGTGGTGCCGGTCAACGGAACGCGCGAAGCGCTGTTCGCGTTCTGCCAGTGCGTGGTCGACGGGACCCGGCCCGGCGCCAAGGTGCTATGCCCGAACCCCTTCTACCAGATCTACGAAGGCGCGGCCTACCTGGCCGGGGCGGAGCCGATCTTCCTCAATCACCTGCCCGAGAACGGCTTTGCCTCCGACTTCGACGCGATCGACGAGGCCACCTGGCGCGGCGTGCAACTCGTCTATGTCTGCTCCCCCGGCAACCCGACCGGCCGTGTGCTGTCGCTCGACGAGTGGAAGCACCTGTTCGAGCTTTCCGACCGCCACGGCTTCATCATCGCCGCCGACGAGTGCTATTCCGAGATCTACTTCGACGACGACGCCAAGCCGATCGGCGGCCTGGAGGCAGCCTGGCGACTGGGACGGACGGACTTCCGCAACATCGTCATGTTCTCCAGCCTGTCCAAGCGCTCGAACGTGCCGGGCATGCGTTCGGGCTTCGTCGCGGGCGACGCGAAGCTCCTCAAGGACTTCGTGCTCTACCGCACCTACCACGGCTGCCAGATGAGCCCGCCGGTGCAGGCGGCGTCGGTGGTGGCGTGGAACGACGAGGTGCACGTCGAGGAAAACCGCCGCCTGTATCGCGACAAGTTCGCCCGCATCACGCCGATGCTGCAGCCCTGGCTGCCGGTCGAGTTGCCCGACGCCGGTTTCTACTACTGGATGCGCACGCCGCTGCCGGACACCGAGTTCGCCCGCCGTCTGCAGGCCGAATATAATGTGACCGTCCTGCCTGGCAGCTACCTCGCCCGCGAATCCAACGGCATCAACCCGGGCGACGGGTTCGTCCGCATCGCGCTGGTGGCCGACACCCACGAATGTGTCGAGGCCGCACAGCGCATCATCGACTTCTGCAAGACCCTCTGAGAGAGACTTTCCCCATGCACGCTCTGCAACAGATCATCGACGACGCCTTCGAGAACCGCGCCAGTCTGTCGCCCACCTCCGCCCCTGCCGAGATTCGCAACGCGGTCGAAGAGGTGATCGCCGGCCTCGACACCGGCACGCTGCGCGTCGCCGAGAAGAAGGACGGTCAATGGGTGGTGAACCAGTGGATCAAGAAGGCGGTACTGATCTCCTTCCGTCTGCGCGACAACGAGGTCGTCCAGGCCGGCGGCCTCAACTTCTACGACAAGGTCGCGACCAAGTTCGGCGACTACACGCCGGAGCAGTTCCGCGAAGGCGGCTTCCGCGTCGTTCCGCCGGCCGTCGCGCGCAAGGGCAGCTTCATCGGCAAGAACGTCGTCCTGATGCCGTCGTATGTGAACATCGGTGCCTACGTCGATGAAGGCACGATGGTCGACACCTGGGCCACCGTCGGCTCCTGCGCCCAGATCGGCAAGAACGTTCACCTGTCGGGCGGCGTCGGCATCGGTGGCGTGCTCGAGCCGGTCCAGGCCGGACCAGTGATCATCGAGGACAACGTGTTCGTCGGTGCGCGCTCCGAAGTGGTCGAAGGCGTCATCATCGAGGAGAACGCGGTGCTGTCGATGGGTGTGTATATCGGCCAGAGCACCAAGATCTACGACCGCGAGACGGGCGAGGTCACCTATGGCCGCGTGCCGTCGGGTGCCGTCGTGGTGCCGGGCAGCCTGCCCTCGGCCTGCGGCAAGTACAGCCTGTACTGCGCCGTCATCGTGAAGAAGGTCGATGCGCAGACCCGCGCCAAGACCGGCATCAACGAACTGCTGCGCGGCGCCTGATCGCGTTTTCGACCACGGGGGCCGTGATCCCGCGATCCCAGCCCCATCGCGAACCATGAGGATGACGAGGCCATGATTTTCGATAGTCTGTTCCAGCTGATGGCTGAAAAGAAGGCCTCGGACATCTTCATCACTGCGGGCGCCCCGATCCACATCAAGATCCAGGGCCACACCATGCCGATCAACCAGCAGGTCATGGAACCGCCCATGATCCGACGGATGATCGAAGAGGCCATTCCGCCCGAGAAATTCGCCCAGCTCGAACGCGACCGCGAGCTCAACCTCTCCTTCGGCCGCCGGGACCTGGGCAACTTCCGCGTCAACGTGTTCTGGCAGCGCAACTCGCTTGCCAGCGTGGTGCGCTACATCCAGAGCGACATACCCACCGTCCAGGACCTGGGGATGCCCCCCGTGCTGACCGAGGTGGTGATGGAGAAGCGCGGCCTGGTGCTGGTGGTCGGCGCGACCGGATCGGGCAAGTCGACCACGCTGGCGTCGATGCTCGATCACCGCAACCGCAACCGCGCGGGTCACATCCTGACGGTCGAGGACCCGATCGAGTACCTGTTTACCCATCGCAAGTCGGTCGTGAACCAGCGCGAAGTCGGCATCGACACCCTGAGCTGGGGCGAGGCACTGCGCAACGCCATGCGTCAGGCGCCCGACTGCATCCTGATCGGCGAGATCCGTGACCGCGAGACGATGCAGGCCGCGATTTCCTACGCGCAGTCGGGCCACCTGTGCCTGGCCACGCTGCATGCGAACAACGCCTACCATGCGCTGAACCGCATCATCAACTTCTTCCCGCTGGAAAATCGCCAGCTGCTCTACCTCGACCTCGCCGTCGCATTGCGCTGCATCGTGTCGCAGCGGCTCGTGCGCCGCCCCGACTCCAAGCGCGCGCCCGCCGTCGAGATCCTGATGAACACGCGACACATCTCCGAGCTCATCGAACGCGGCGAGATCAACGAGATCAAGGAGGCCATGGAGCAGAGCCTGGCTCCGGGCTGCCAGACCTTCGAGCAGAATCTCTTCAAGCTCTACTCGGATGGCACCATCTCGCTCGAGGAGGCACTGGCGAACGCGGACTCCCCGACCAACCTGCACTGGCTCATCAACAACGCACAGCTCGGCACAAACGACCAGCAGGCCGCCGCCAAGAAGGCCCCCAGCCTGCTCGACTTCGAGCGCAGCAACCCCGACGGCGCGTCCTTCCAGGAATTCACGCTGCACGTCGACCAGAACTAATCGCTCCGACCCCAACGCCCTTCATGCCCCAGACCCCGAATCCGACGCTCGACCTCGCCTGCGAATTGATCGCTCGCCCTTCCGTCACCCCCGAGGACGCCGGCTGCCTCGAACTGATCGCCGGCCGCCTGCAGGCGCTCGGTTTCACCTGCGAACGGATCGACACCGGCGGCGTCTCCAACCTGTGGGCCCGCCGTGGCCAGACCGGACCGGTGCTGTGTTTTGCCGGACATACCGACGTCGTTCCTGCCGGCCCGCTCGACGCCTGGAAGACACCGCCCTACACGCCCACGATCATCGACGGCGTGCTTTACGGTCGCGGCGCCGCCGACATGAAGTCCTCGCTGGCGGCCTTCGTCACCGCCATCGAGCGCTTCGTGGCCTCGACACCCGATCACGCCGGCAGCATCGCACTGCTGCTGACCTCGGACGAGGAAGGCATCGCGACGCACGGAACGGTGAAGGTCGTCGAGGCGCTGGCTGCCCGCGGTGAACGCCTCGACTATTGCGTGGTGGGCGAGCCGACTTCGGTGAAGACACTGGGCGACATGATCAAGAACGGCCGCCGCGGCTCACTGTCCGGCACGCTGCGCGTGAAGGGCAAGCAGGGCCACGTCGCCTATCCCCATCTGGCCCGCAACCCGATCCACGCGTTCGCGCCCGCCCTGGCCGAACTCGCGGCAATCGAGTGGGACCGGGGCAACGAGTTCTTCCCGCCCACGACCTGGCAGGTCTCGAACATCCATGCCGGCACTGGCGCCAACAACGTGATCCCCGGTGTGTGCGAGGTGCTGTTCAACTTCCGCTTCGGATCGGTGTCGTCTGCCGACAGCCTGAAGGCCCGCACTCACGAGGTCCTGGATCGTCATGGCCTGGAGTACGAGATCGACTGGCACCTGTCGGGCAAGCCCTTCATCACCGGACGCGGCAGGCTGGTTGGCGCCCTGTCGGCGGCGATCCATGACACGCTCGGGGTGGAAACCGAACTTTCCACCACCGGCGGCACGTCCGACGGCCGCTTCATCGCCGACATCTGCGCCGAGGTCGTCGAATTCGGCCCGGTCAACGCATCGATCCACCAGGTCAACGAATGCATCGA
The DNA here is from genome assembly GCF_001051995.2 of Thauera humireducens. Classification (NCBI taxonomy): domain Bacteria; kingdom Pseudomonadati; phylum Pseudomonadota; class Betaproteobacteria; order Rhodocyclales; family Zoogloeaceae; genus Thauera; species Thauera humireducens. The sequence continues at coordinate 1,105,274 of NZ_CP014646.1, forward strand.
CGCCGCGGCGATCGAGCCCCTGTCGGTGGTCTACGAACGGACCCTGCACGCACTGCTGGCCGCCTGAACCCGCTCCAACGCGAGAATGAATCCATGACTCAGCTTCACGAACACGCGCACGACGACCATCAACATCATGACGATGGTGATCACGACCACGAACACGAGCATGGCCCGCTGGCCGAGCTGGTTACCGTGCGCGACTGGTTGCGCTACGCCGTCACCCGCTTCAACCGCAGCGGCATCTTCTGCGGCCACGGCGTCACCGACACCTTTGACGAGGCCGCCTGGCTGCTGCTTGGTTCGCTGGCGCTGCCGCTCGATCGCCTCGAGCCCTTCCTCGACGCCTGCATCCCCGGTGACGAACGCGTGGCGCTGCTCGACGCGATCGAGCAGCGTGCCGACGATCGCCTGCCCACGGCCTACATCCTTGGCGAAGCTTGGCTGGGCGACTTCCGTTTCTCGGTTGACCAGCGTGTGATCGTGCCGCGCTCCTTCTTCGCCGAGTTGCTGGAAGACGGTCTGGTGCCGTGGATCGATGACCCCGAAACGGTCGGCAGCGCGCTGGACATGTGCACCGGCTCCGGCTGCCTCGCGATCCTGATGGCCCATGCCTTCCCGAATGCCGAGATCACCGGCGCGGACCTGTCCGAAGACGCACTCGATGTCGCACGGCAGAACGTGGCCGACTACGGCCTGGAGGATCGCGTCGAACTGGTCAACACCGACGTCTTCTCCGCCCTCGATGGCCGGCGTTACGACCTCATCCTCAGCAACCCGCCCTATGTGACGGGCGCAGACATGGATGCACTGCCACCCGAGTACCTGCACGAACCCCGCATGGCGCTCGCCGCCGGCGACGATGGTCTCGACATTGTACGCAAGCTCATCGACGAAGGCGCAGCCCACCTCAACGCCGGCGGCATCCTGGCGGTCGAGGTCGGTCACAACCGGACAATCGTCGAGGAGGCGTTCCCGGAACTGCCCTTCAACTGGCTCTCCACCCGCGGCGGTGACGACATGGTGTTCGTGCTGCGGCGCGAGGACTTGCCAGGCGGCGGGGATTGATCGACGCTGTCGACACGGCAACTGGGGAGCAAGGAACACATGCCCAACGAACGCCCGATCCTGCTGGTCGAGGACAACCCCGACGACGAGGCGCTGACGCTGCATGCATTCTCGCGCAACCGCATCACCAACCCTGTGGTCGTGGTGCATGACGGCGTCGAAGCCATCGACTACCTGTTCGGGACGGGCACCTACGCCGGACGCGACCTCAGGGTCATGCCGGCGGTGGTGCTGCTCGACCTGAAGCTGCCGCGTATCGACGGGCTGGAGGTCCTGCGGCGAATTCGCGCGGACGCACGTACGACCCTGCTGCCGGTCGTGGTGCTGACCACCTCGCGCGAAACCCTCGATCTGCAACAGGCATACAACCTCGGTGCCAACAGCTACATCCGCAAGCCGGTGGATTTCGACCGTTTCCAGGAGGTCATTGCCCTCCTCGGCCGCTATTGGCTGAGCCTCAACGAGAGCGTCGAGGCGAGCGCCGGCGCCGCCTACTAGGTCGGTCGGGCCGGGAGGCTCTGCCGGCAGCGTTCTGCTGCGCTGTCAGGCGACCTCGTCGATCCAGGCCTGCTGGATTCCTTCGAGGATGCGCTCACCGCAGCGCTTCGGGTCGTCGTCGAACTCGGGCAGTTCGAGCACCCAGTTCATCAGATCGACGAAGTTAAGCCGTGTCGGATCGACATCGGGACGGCTGTCGGCCAGCTGGATCGCAATTTCCTGCACATCGGTCCACTTCATCTCAGTGTTTTCCTTCGCGGGCCATGTTGATCGTGTAACGCGGGATCTCGACCACCAGCGGCGTTTCGCCGACCTGGACCTGGCACGACAGGCGGGACTGCGGCTCCAGCCCCCAGGCCTTGTCGAGCAGATCCTCCTCATCGTCCGAGGCGGCCTCGAGGGCATTGAAACCTTCGCGCACGATCACGTGGCAGGTGGTGCAGGCACAGGACATCTCGCACGCGTGCTCGATGTCTATGCCATTCTCGAGCAGGCTCTCGCAGATGGTCTGGCCCGGGCGGGCCTCGATCACGCTGCCGTCCGGGCAGAGTTCGACGTGGGGAAGAACGATGATCTGGGTCATGAGTGGGTCAGAGTTCGAGTTCATCTACTTTGTGACCGGCCAGCGCGCTACGGATGCTGTTGTCCATGCGCCGGGCGGCAAATTCATCGGTGGCGCGGGCGAAAGCATCGATGCCCGTCTTTATCGCACGGTGGTCTTCGCCCTCGCGCAACACGCGCAGGCGGGCGATCGCCGCGTCGACCGCCACACGTTCGTCGCCGTCGAGCAGATGCCCGTCCTTGGCCAGCGCCTGTTCGGCAGCTTCGATCACGCGTTCAGCCTCCACCTGTTGCTCGCGCAACGCGCGCAGCGCCATGTCGTCGCCGGCGTGCTCCACGCCCGACTTCAGCATCTCGGCGATTTCGTCGTCCGACAGGCCGTAGGATGGCTTGACCAGCACGCTGGCCTCGACACCGGAGGACATCTCGCGCGCCGAAACCGACAGCAGACCGTCGGCGTCCACCTGGAAGGTGACGCGGATGCGGGCCGCACCGGCCACCATCGGCGGAATGCCGCGCAGTTCGAAACGGGCGAGCGAGCGGCAGTCGGCCACGAGCTCGCGTTCGCCCTGCACGACGTGGAAGGCCATCGCGGTCTGGCCGTCCTTGAAGGTGGTGAACTCCTGTGCACGCGCGATCGGGAGCGTCGAATTGCGTGGCACGACCTTCTCGACCAGGCCACCCATGGTCTCGAGGCCCAGCGACAGCGGGATCACGTCGAGCAGGAGCCAGTCGTCCTGTTCCGCGCGGTTGCCCGCCAGCGCATTGGCCTGCATCGCTGCGCCCAGTGCGACCACCTTGTCCGGGTCGAGGTTGGTCAGCGGTTCCTGGCCGAAGAAGTTTGCGACCGCGCGCTGGATGTGCGGCATGCGGGTCGCACCGCCGACCATCACCACACCCTTGATTTCCTCGGGTGTGAGGCCTGCGTCGCGCAGCGCCTTGCGCACCGGCGTCAGCGTCTTCTGCACAAGGTGACGGGTCATTTCCGCGAACTCGTCGCGCGTGATGACCAGATCGACCTCCTCGCCGGAGCCGAGCACCAGATGCACCGGCGCCTCCTCGCACGAAGTCAGCAGTTCCTTGACCTCGCGCGCCTTCATCTGCAGGCGGCGGGCATCCTCGAGCGAAGGCGGGTCGATGTCGGCACGCTCCAGGATCGAGCAGAACAGCCGGTGATCGAAATCGTCGCCGCCCAGCGCGGCATCGCCATTGGTCGACAGCACTTCGAACACGCCCCGGGACAGCTTCAGGATCGACAGGTCGAAGGTGCCGCCGCCGAGGTCATAGACGGCATAGACGCCTTCGGCCGCATTGTCCAGGCCGTAGGCAACGGCGGCTGCCGTGGGCTCGTTGAGCAAGCGCAGGACGTCCACACCGGCGAGCTTTGCCGCGTCCTTGGTCGCCTGACGCTGGGCATCGTCGAAATAGGCCGGGACGGTGATGACCGCGCCGGTCAGCGGGCCACCTAGGCTGGCCTCGGCGCGGTCGCGCAGCACGCGCAGCACCTCCGCCGACATTTCCACCGGGCTCTTGACCCCCTGCACCGTACGCAGGCGCACCATGCCGACGCCGTCCTCGAAGTCGTAGGGCATCGTCTCGACGTGCGCCACGTCCTTCAGGCCACGCCCCATGAAGCGCTTGACCGACACGATCGTGTTGCGCGGGTCGGTGGCCTGGGCCTTGGCGGCCGCCTGTCCGACCTCGATGCGCCCATCGGCACAATACCGAACCACCGACGGCAGCATGGTGCGGCCAGACTCGTCAGGCAGGCACACGGCGATGCCGTTGCGGACGGTGGCGACGAGCGAGTTGGTCGTCCCGAGATCAATACCCACCGCGAGCCGATGCTTGTGGGGCTCGGTGGACATGCCGGGTTCGGCAATTTGCAGCAGAGCCATTGGGGTTTCGTGCCTCTTGTTATCAGCCTTCGAGTGCGAGCAGCGCCTCGTCGATCTCGTGCTGGAGTTTCTCGATGAACATCAGCCGACGCACGGTGTCGGCTGCTTCGGTGTATGCATGATCTTCGTCGAGCTGGCGGCCAAGCTCGGTGCGAACGTCGCGCGCATGATGCAGCAGGCGCATGTGGAGTTGCTCGAGTTCCTCGACCTCACCGGCCGCGCGCGCCTCTTCGACCGCTTCGCGCCACTCCATCTGCTCCATCAGGAACTCGGGCGCCATCGCGGTATTGGTCTCGATGGCGGCATCGACGCCCGCGAGGACCAGCAGGTACTGCGCACGCGCTAGCGGCTTCTTCAGCGTACGAAACCCTTCGTTGACGCGCGTCGCCCACTGCATCGCCCGACGCTTGTCGGCGTCGGGCAGGTGGGCGTAGCGATCCGGATGAACCTGCGACTGCAGGCGATGCCACGCCGCCTCGAGCGAGGCCTCGTCGAGCGCGTAGCGGCGCGGCAGCCCGAAGAGGGTGAAGTAGTCCTGGGTGAGGTCGATGCTCATGCAATCTCGGCGGGAAAACGCGGTCGCCGCATCAGACGTTGAAGCTCTCGCCGCAACCGCACTGATCCTTGACGTTCGGGTTGTTGAACTTGAAGCCTTCGTTCAGCCCTTCCTTCACGAAGTCGAGTTCGGTGCCCTCGAGATACACGAGGCTCTTCGGATCGACCACGACCTTGACGCCGTGGCTCTCGAACACCAGATCCTCGCCGTGCGTCTCGTCGACGAACTCCAGCTTGTACGCCATCCCGGAACAGCCCGAGGTCTTCACCCCCAGGCGGATGCCGAAGCCCTTGCCACGCTTGGCAATGAAGCTCGACACGTGGCGGGCAGCGCTTTCGGACAGGGTCACGCCCATGATCTATGCCTCCTCGTTGCCGGCCGCTCAGGCCTGATGCTTCTTGCGGTAGTCAGCCACGGCCGCCTTGATCGCATCCTCGGCGAGGATCGAGCAGTGGATCTTCACCGGCGGCAGTGCGAGTTCCTCGGCGATCTGCGTGTTCTTGATATCGAGCGCCTGATCGATGGTCTTGCCCTTGACCCACTCGGTGACCAGCGAACTGGACGCGATCGCCGAGCCGCAGCCATAGGTCTTGAACTTCGCGTCCTCGATCACACCGTCCTTGCCGACCTTGATCTGCAGCTTCATCACGTCGCCACAGGCGGGCGCGCCGACCATGCCGGTGGCCACGCCCTCTTCGTCCTTGCCGAAGGAGCCCACGTTGCGGGGGTTCTCGTAATGGTCCAGGACCTTGTCGCTGTATGCCATGTCTATTCTCCAGGGGATTTCGTCGTGTCTTTTAGTGTGCAGCCCACTGCACGGTGTCGAGGTCGATGCCGTCCTTGTACATCTCCCACAGGGGCGACAGCTCGCGCAGCTTGCCGATCTTCTTGTGCAGCAGGTCGATGGTGAAGTCGATCTCTTCCTCGGTGGTGAAGCGGCCGATCGAGAAGCGGATCGAACTGTGCGCCAGTTCGTCGTTGCGGCCCAGCGCGCGCAGCACGTAGGACGGCTCGAGGCTGGCCGAGGTGCAGGCCGAACCGGACGACACCGCGATGTCCTTGATCGCCATGATCAGCGACTCGCCTTCGACATAGGCGAAGGAAATGTTGAGGTTGTGCGGCACGCGCTGCTCGAGGTCTCCATTGACGTAGGTCGCCTCGATGTCGGTCAGGCCGTTCAGCAGCTTGTCGCGCAGCCTGCGGACGCGCGCATTCTCCTCCGCCATGTCCTCACGCGCCAGGCGGAAGGCTTCGCCCATGCCGACGATCTGGTGCGTCGCCAGCGTGCCCGAACGCAGGCCGCGCTCGTGGCCGCCACCGTGCATCTGCGCCTCGAGACGAACACGCGGCTTGCGGCGGACGTAGAGGGCACCGACGCCCTTCGGACCGTAGGTCTTGTGGGCAGAGAAGCTCATCAGGTCGACCTTGAGCTTGTCGAGGTCGATCTCGACCTTGCCGGTCGCCTGCGCGGCATCGACGTGGAAGATGATGCCCTTCTCGCGGCACAGCTCACCGATCTGGGCGATCGGCTGCACGACGCCGACCTCGTTGTTCACGAACATCACGGACACGAGGATGGTATCCGGCCGGATGGCCGCCTTCAGCACCTCGAGATCGATCAAGCCGTTTTCCTGGACGTCGAGATAGGTGGCCTCGAAGCCCTCGCGCTCGAGTTCGCGCACGGTATCGAGGACCGCCTTGTGCTCGGTCTTGACGGTGATGACGTGCTTGCCCTTGCCCTGGTAGAAATGCGCCGCACCCTTGATGGCGAGGTTGTTCGACTCGGTCGCGCCCGAGGTCCAGATGATCTCCTTGGGGTCGGCGTTGACCAGGGCCGCGACCTGCTCGCGCGCTTCCTCGACCGCCTGTTCGGCTTCCCAGCCATAGGCGTGCGAACGACTGGCCGGGTTACCGAAATGTTCGGTCAACCACGGGATCATCTTCGCCGCCACGCGCGGATCAACCGGCGTCGTGGCCGAGTAGTCGAGGTAGATCGGGAACTTCAGCATTGCATCTCTCCGCAGAGGGGTTGTGTCTTTTTCATCTCCTGGCACGGCCGCTCAGAGCGCGACCGACGCCAGATTCCTCAAATCCCGCACCACGTGCGACAGGGTGGCGACGAATCGCTCGACCTCTTCCGCCGTGGTATCGCGTCCCAGGCTCACGCGCACCGCACCGCGTGCCACCGTCGGATCGACACCCATCGCCAGCAGGGTGTGCGAGGGCTCCGGCTGCGCACTCGAACACGCCGAGCCGCTCGCGCAGGCGAATCCTGCGCGATCCAGCTTGCCGACCAGCGTCTCGCCGTCGATCGCGTCAAACGCGAAAAATACCGTATTCGGCAGCCTGATGGCTGCCCGCGAAAACACCACTGCACCCAGCGCCGACAACGCCGCCTCGATGCCGTCGCGCATCACCGAGAGCCGACTCGCCTCCGCCGCCCGATGCGCCACCGCGCGTTGGCAGGCAAGGCCGAAGCCGACGATCGCTGCAACGTTCTCGGTGCCCGAGCGCAAGCCGCGCTCCTGCCCTCCGCCCGCAATGAGCGGCGACAGTTCGACGCGCTTGTCCAGCACCAGGGCGCCTGCGCCGAGCGGACCACCAAGCTTGTGCGCCGACAGCGTCATCGCCTGCACGCCGAGCGCACGGAAATCGACCTCGATCTTGCCCAGCGCCTGCACCGCGTCGGTATGCAGCCAGGCACCGGCCTTGCGCGCCTCTCTGGCCAGCGTCGCCACGTCCTGCAGCACGCCGGTCTCGTTGTTGGCGAGCATCACCGACACCAGCGTCGGACGCGCCTCGAGCACGCGCTGCCAGTCGGCGACGTCGATCCTGCCGTCCGCATCGACCGCGATCTCGTGCAAGGCCCACCCCGCACGGCGCAGCTGCCTCGCCGGTTCGCGCACACAGGGGTGCTCGATGGCGCTGATCGCCAGCGTGCCAGGCTTGAGACAGGCTGCCGCCCCTTTCAGGAACAGGTTGTTCGCCTCCGAGCCGCCGCTGGTGAAGACGACCTCGGTCGCATGTGCGCCAACGGCTGCTGCCACGCGCGCGCGCGCTTCGTCGATGGCGGCACGAGCCTGGCGCCCATACTCGTGACGGCTGGACGCATTGCCGAAGCGCGCAGGCTGTGCAGCACCCAGCCAGGGCAGCATCGCGTCGCGCACCTCGGGAGCCAGCGGCGTGGTCGCGTTCCAGTCGAGATAGACCGGGGCAAAACTCATTGCGACCCTCAGACTGCGGCGATCTCGCGCACCTGCAGCGTGGCGCGACGACGAATGTTCTTCAGCACCGCCATGTCCGCATCCGGTTTCACCTGACGGTCGACCAGTGCCTGCAGCGTCACCGAATCGAGGTAGGCATACATGCGCTTGTTGAGGTTCGCCCACAGGTCATGGGTCATGCAGCGGTGCTCGTCGTGACAGTTCTGCTTGCCGCCGCACTGGGTCGCATCCAGCGGCTCGTCCACCGCGATGATGATGTCGGCGACCGTGATCGCGTCCATGCCGCGCGCCAGGCGGTAACCACCGCCGGGGCCGCGCACGCTGCTCACCAGCTGATGGCGGCGCAGCTTGCCGAACAACTGCTCGAGATAGGACAACGAGATCCTCTGGCGCTCGGCAATCCCGGCAAGCGTCACCGGTCCGTCGTCCTGGCGTGCAGCCAGATCGATCATCGCCGTGACGGCGAATCGCCCCTTGGTCGTCAGTCTCATGGTGTCACCTCGCAGGAACCGTAAGCCGTCCAGCCGCAGGCAGGATGACCCCACCGCAATACCTGAACGTTTCGCTCAACTATACTTATCCCGACAAAAACGGTCAACTAATCGGGTCGATAGCCTGGCGAGCCCGGACTCAGTCCACCATGCGCGACAAGCGGCCGGCGTCGAAGTCATCCACCGACACCGCCGCGTCCTCGAGTTTCAGGCCGCTCGCTTCGAGTCGAGCCACGATCGCCTGCAGGCGGCGATCGGTATCGACAGCATGATCGAGCAGACCATGAAGGGCCTTGGACACCGGATCGTCCATGTCACGCGTGACGCCATAGGCGCTGAAGCCCATCTGCTCGGCCTTCTGCTCGCGCGCGGCGTCGCGCTCGGCGTCGATGATGCGCGCCGGGTTGCCGACCGCCGTCGCGCCCGCCGGCACCGGCTTCACCACCACCGCGTTCGAGCCGATCTTGGCGCCGTCACCGACCGTGAAACCGCCCAGCACCTTGGCGCCCGCACCGACCACCACGCCCTTGCCGAGCGTCGGATGGCGCTTGGTGCCGCGGTACAGCGAGGTCCCCCCGAGCGTGACCGCCTGATAGATCGTGCAGTCGTCGCCGATCTCGGCCGTCTCGCCGATCACGACGCCCATGCCGTGGTCGATGAACACCCGGCGGCCGATCACGGCGCCCGGATGGATCTCGATCCCGGTGAAGAAACGGCTGACGTGGCTGATGAAGCGCCCCAGCCAGAACCACTGTCGCCGCCACGCGCAATGTGCGAGACGATGGAACATCAGCGCATGCACGCCCGGATAACAGGTCAGCACCTCGAACGTGGAGCGGGCGGCGGGATCGCGTTCGCGAACGCTGGCCAGGTCTTCACGCAGGCGGCTGAACATTTCGAGAGGCTCCAGGGTGGGGATATCAAAGAGAACTGACCGGCTGCACATTGCGCCGGTCAATTCCCGACTATTTTAATCGACTTAGGATCAACTTTGAAACGGCCGGACCCGCGTACCGCGGCGCTCGCACCGACCGCCACGACACGTTCAGCGCCGCTTGGGACGCTCGAAGGTCGTCAGCATGCCGCGCAGCAAGGCCACCTCTTCGCGCTCGAGCCGGACGCGGTTGAACATCCGCCGCATGCGCGGCAGCAGGCGCTTCGGATTCTTCGGATCGTGGAAGCCACTGGCGGTCACGGCCTGCTCGAGGTGCGTCATGAAGCCCTCGAAGTCGGCATGGGTGGCCGGCTCGCCCTGCAGATCCTGCGGCGGCGATGGGTTGGTTGCCGCCATGCGCAGTTCGTAGGCGAGCAACTGGACGGCCGCACCGAGGTTCAGCGACGAAAACTCAGGGTCGGTCGGGATCGTCACCGGCAGACTGCACAGCGCGACCTCCTCGTTGGTCATGCCGCTGGTCTCGTTGCCGAACACCAGCGCCACGTCGCCATCCACGGTCCGCCCGACGATCTCGACCGCGGCCTCGCGCGCATGCATCCGCGGCAGCGACAACTCGCGCCGGCGTGCGGTCAGCGCAGCGGAGAACACCGTGTCCGCCAGCGCCTCCTCCAGCGAGCCCACCACGCGCGCCGACTCGAGCAGGTCGGCCGCGCCGGAAGCACGCGCCGTCGCGATCTCATCCGGAAACGAGGCCGGCGCGACCAGCCACAGCTGGCGCAGCCCCATCGTCTTCATGGCGCGGGCGGCGGCGCCGATATTGCCGGGGTGACTGGTGCGGGACAGCACGACCCGGATACGGTCGAGCGCAAGTGGGCGATTCATATTAAAATTCCGCGTTTTCCGAATTCTGCCGTGGCGATGCCGGCCGGTCCCGATGGGTACCCGCAGCGGTCGCCCGCTTCTTTAACAGAGACCGCTCCGCATGCATCCCACCCTGAACATCGCCGTCAAGGCCGCCCGTCGCGCCGCGACCGTCATCAACCGCGCCTCGACCCAGCTCGACCTGCTCACCGTCCAGAGCAAGTCGCCCAACGATTTCGTCACCGAAGTCGATCGCGCCGCCGAGCAGGCGATCATCGAAGTCCTGCGTGACGCCTTTCCGGGGCACGGGATTCTAGCAGAGGAGTCGGGCGAATCCGGCCCGCTCAATGGCCAGGAGAGCGAGTTCAACTGGATCATCGATCCGCTCGACGGCACGACCAACTTCATCCACGGTTTTCCGCAGTACGCCATCTCGATCGCCCAGACCAAGAACGGCGCCCTCGAGCATGCGGTGGTCTACGACCCCTGCACCAACGAGCTGTTCACCGCCTCGCGCGGCAGCGGCGCATTCCTCAACGACCGCCGCATCCGCGTGTCGCGCCGCACCCGCCTCAACGATTCGCTGATCGGCACCGGCTTTCCCTTCCGCCAGTTCGACAACGTCGATGCCTATCTCGCGATGTTCAAGGAACTCACGCAGAAGACCGCCGGCATCCGTCGCCCGGGCGCAGCCTCGCTCGACCTGGCCTATGTCGCCTGCGGCCGCCTCGACGGCTTCTGGGAAATGGGCCTGTCGCCGTGGGATATGGCAGCCGGCGTGCTGCTGATCCAGGAAGCGGGCGGGCTCGTGTCCGATCTGTCGGGCGAAGCGGACTTCATGGCCACCGGCAACGTGGTCGCCGGCACGCCGAAGATCTTCGGCCAGCTGCTGCCGATCATCCAGGCCTACCGTCCGGCCAACATTCAGGCCTGACTGGTCCATCGTCATCCAACAAGCCGGGTGGGGCGAGCTCTCGCGCCCCACCCTGCCGGTTCATCGCGCAGCGCGCCCCGGTTCCACCGCTGCAGGCGCGGTGAGGCGGTCGATCATGGCCCGGATGGCGCGAACCTGTCCGCCGTCCCGGGTCGCGTACGTCGGCCCGCTGTAGCCCCACCAGTCCCAGCAGCCTTTCGGGTTGTACACCCAGCGCCACGACCCCCACGCCAGTCCGCTGCGCGCCGCGACCTGCGGGTAGAGCACCACGATACGATTGGTGTCGGCCCATTCGTTATAGCCCGCACGTTCGACGAAGCGCCTGCCGATCTCGCCCTCCCCCTGACGGCAGCCATGCAGCGCAACGTGGAGCCTGCAGCCGCCCTCGCGGCAGGCCTGCGGAACGTAGGCGTAGCCTTGCGCCGCCATGCTCAGCTCGATCGGCGGGACGACGGCGAATTCGCGCTGCTCGAATGCGATCACCTCGCCGCCGGCCCGAGCAACCCGCGGCGCCAAGGGCCCATACAGATGCGCCAGCAACGCGCCCGCCGCATCCAGCTCGCCACAGCGGTTGATGAAGGGCGGTGCGGACGTATCGCATGCATTCGCCGCCGGATCCGCGATCGAGATCATCGCGTGACCCGCGCCCTCGTGCCGCACGTAGCGCACGGCCTCATCCGCCAGCCGGCGGCGATAGAAGGTGACCAGGCTATCGACCACCGGCCGCTCGACCGTGCGGTCCGCACTGCCCGAAAGCACCCACACCCGGTCGTCCGCCAGTCCGACCGGATCGTCGATGCGCCCGGCACGTGCCCACGCTTCGATGCGCGCCACCGTGGCGTCCGCACTGGGCACCCGGTCGGGCGTCCGCGGCGCCATGCAGTCGCCGAGCGCACGCCACATGCTGCCTTCGGCGCAGTCGTAGGGTCCGCCGGCGATCACGCCGGCGCCCCTGACCAGGCTCGAGTGCGCCACCTGGAGCTGCACCGCCATGTAAGCCCCCGACGAGACGCCGGAGACGGTCACCGTTGCCGCGTCCGCCCCCAGCGCTGGCAAGGCTTGCGCCGACACCGTCGTGCCGGACAAGAGGCAGACCATGCCGAGCGCCACATGCTGCAGCCAGCCGCTCACTCCGATTCGACGCTTCATCCTCGACTCCAGAACCCGAATTCGTGCACGACAGATGCACAAGCGCGCCTGCATGCGTAAACTCCGCGGGTTTCGACCACGACCGGGCTGGCCGCCCGACGCAGCCGCCCGCTCCCCGATCAAGAGGTTGCATTGACGCCCCACCCCAAGCCCCACGAACTGAGCGAAGCCGAGATCAGCGCCCACACGCCCATGATGCAGCAGCGCTTTCATCAATAATCCTAATCAATCTGCAGCTGACGCTTTACGAAGTTACGCCAATCACTACGCTGGCAGCCTGCAGCGCGAACGGAGATCTACGCTTGGACGGGTCGAACTAACTCCGGCCCCTGCGCCCGCGGATTTCCCACCGCTCGCCCCACCGGATAGACCTCCATGTCCGCTGACGGATATTCGTTCGCCAACTCCCGCACCAGATTCGCGTCCGTGATCTCGGGATCCAGCCAGGCTGCGTAGTCCTTGGGCCGGATGATGACCGGCATTCGATCATGGATCGGCCGCATCAGATCGTTCGCAGCAGTTGTAAGAATCGCGAAGGTGAGGACAAATCCCTCTGGCCCTTCCCAGTGCTCGAGAAGACCTCCGAAGCCGAACAGGGCCTCGCCGCCGCTGGGCCTGATGAAGTAAGGCTGCTTGTATCCGGCGACCGGCACCCACTCATAGAAACCTGACGCCGGTACGAGAGCGCGCGACCGCTTGAACGCATGTCTGAACATCGGCTTCTCGCCCGCAGTCTCGACCTTCGCGTTGATGGGTTGAGCCAGTTTGCCGGGCTCCTTCACCCAGGACGGCAGCAAGCCCCAGCGTGCGGCTATCAATTCGCGCGCTCCATCGGCGCCACAGCGCACAATCGGCGCATCCTGCGACGGCGCAATGTTAAAGCGCTCCTCAAGGTCAGCGGGCTCGACGCCAAACTGGCCTCGCAGGCGCGACTGAGGGCCATACAGGGCATAGCGACCGCACATCGCATCCTCCTCAGGTAATCCGGTGCTGCGACACACTACACCGCTCAAACCGGCACGTATAAACTGTAATTTCGTACAGTTCATACAGACGACTCATGTTCGTTCGCATCCGCCGCCTTCGCCAAGGCGGCCGCCGTATTCCGGACCACCAGGCGGATCTGCCCGAGCACGAAGCCGTAGGTGATCTGCGATCGGCTGCCCGCAGTTTTGAGCTCCATCAGCCGCTGTCGAACACCGGCCCGACATACGTGCTCCACGACGCTCGCGTGGTCGCCGTTCAAGCGGGCGTCGGCGGCATGCTCATCCGTGGGTTCGAGGAGTACCGCGGCTGCGCCGTGCTGCAGGAGTGGGAGGTCACGCCCCTTGATCAGGTCATCGGCAACGATGGACTGAAGCGCTGGAACTGGTCTCCCTAGCCTAGGTCGCTCACTTCACAGGGCTTCCGCAAACCTGCCCACATCGAGCACGTCGCGCCGCGTGCGCGGCAGGTACACCCCCTCCTCTGCCTCGATGATTCGGCGCTCTCGATTGCGCACGCTCTGCCACAACTGCGGCGGAGTGATACGGCGGCCTGGATTGACCTTGTTGAATTCGGCGATCGCGCTACGTGCCTCGACCATGCCGCCCTGGTCCTGCTCCATCGCGGCGCGCGCAAACTGCGTAACCAAGTCCTGGCGGCGCTCGTTGAGCCGTCGATCCGCGCTCATCAGCGCGCTACGACCCTCGAAGGCAAGGCGGATCTCGGAGGGCGAGAAGCCGGACGCCTGCCCGAGCACGCCGGCCAAGCTCACCTCGTCCTTGATGACCACGCCAGTCCGGTCGACTTCACCTTCGCTGTACTGGCGGTATGCCTTGATCGGGTTGCGCGCGAAGATCGGCAGCATGTCCTCCAAGCCGCGGGCGTAATCGCCGTCTGACATCTTTTGCGCGCCCTTGGCCGCATTCACGCCCATGCCGATCACCGGGCCAAGCATGGCCGTGGCGAAGGCTTCGGCCCAGCGCTGACCCTCCAGGCTCTCATTCACGTCCGGCAGCAGCAGCTTGTCCAAACCCACGCGCCCGGAGACGTCCCACGGCGTCAGACGCGAGAAGCCGCGGGCGATCACCTCGGAGGCTTTCGGCCCAAAGGCGTCTGCCAGCATGTTGCGCAAGGCAACCTCGGCGTCCCACGGCTCATCGTCGCTTCCACCCAGCGCAGAGGCCAGCGCCAGAAGCGTGCCAACCATCGGCAGGCCCAGCACGCCGGCCGCGGCCGCGTGCATGGTCATCAGCGAGGCAAAGACCTTGCGCGCCTCGCGCCTCACCTCGGGCGACTCGCCCTTGACCGATTGGTAGGCATTGCGCGCGATCGTGTAGATCATGTTCTGCGCGTATTGCTTGAACAGCAGCACAACCTTGGCGACGTTGCCCTGCATAACCCGCGGCCGGTTGCCGGCCGAGTAGTCGAAGTGTCCGTCGTAGGTCGCCTTCACCGCCTGCGCGTAGGCCGTGTCGTGCTTCGCCCCGGCATCCCGCGCAAGACGGTAGGCAGCCAGGAATGTAGCCTGCCGGTTGAAGCGCTCTGCATGGTGGAACAGGAAGCTCGCGGCGCGCATTACCGGGCGGATCTTCCACATTACCTTGGCGTCCTCGCCCTGGGCGATGCCGGCGAGGTCGTGCGCCATGGTCACGTCGATCACCCCAGTTCGCACCGCCTCATCGTAGGCGGCGATCTCATCCTCGTTCTTCAGGCGCGAGCGAAGATCGTTCTTGCCCTCCATCGTTTCCTTCGAGGCCGTCATCAGGGCGGTGCCAGCCTTCCTGAATCCCCACTTAGCACCCAGCACCGGGTAGGCGACGAGCGGCGTCTGCGACAGGTTCACAACCGCGGCGGCCGGCGAAATGCCCAAGTAGTAGACGAAACCGAAGCTGGTCAGCGCCGTCGAGAGCGGGTTGCTCTTCGGGTTCATCATCGCTTCGTGGCGCTTGTTCATTTCATCAACGACACGCTGCGCCGCAGGCTGGTCGAAGTCCTCAAGCGCGCTCATCTCGTCGACGTGCTTCTGCATGCGCTCGAGCTCGGCCTGCATCTGATCGCCGTACCGCAGCTTGGCAAGGTAGCGCGCGCCGTGGAAGGTGTTTTGCGCGAAGGCCCGGCGGGCATCCTGGCTGAAGCCGGGCGTACCCTTGCGGTGGATGCCGTGCTTCGCCCACGACAGATCGGGCAACGACGACAAGTAGAGTTGGCCCAGCGTGTCTTCCAGTTCAGCCATCACGCGAGGATCAAGCTGCTGCTCATCGAGCGCGTTGAACAGTTCGGACATGAAGCCGCGCCCGACCATGTCTCGTCCAGCGATGAACTCCTTGCTCAGAATGACGCGCCCGACCTGATACCCGTCCTTCGCCGGGAACGCCTTGACCATCTCCTGACGCATGGCTTCCGCCTCGGCCATCGTCTCGGCGCGCGACACGCTCGCAACCTTGCCGTTTTCGTCCTTCGTCACCACGACGTACTGCCCGAAGCGGGCGAGCGGGAAGTACACGCCCTTGATCGACTTGAAAAAGTCGTCATCCATGCGCTTCAGGAGCTCCGCACGCCGCTCTTCTCGGAGTTCGCTGCGCATGATCCGATCGGTGATGGCCTGCCGCACCTCCGCATGATGCTTGCGGTAGTGGTCGCGAGCCTCCCGATAGACCTTCTGCGCCTCCGGCGAGAGTTGCGCAAATTGCGCCTTGAGCATGCGGGTCTTGGGCAGATCGTCGCCCGGCATGTACTCGACTGCCTCATCCGCGTCGATCTGCGCCAGAGTCGCGTCGTGCATCAGTTCGGCCAGCTTGCCCTCGTCAGGCAGCTTGCCCCAGCGGCGCGCGAGATCATCGGCGGATGCACCGACATCGTTCTTGTCGGCCTCCATCTGCGCGGCGAGGCGGTCGTACTCGGCCAGCGGCAGCACGTCGCCATAGACGTCGACCAGTTGCCGGCGGCCAAGGAACTGCAGACCCAGCTTCAACCAGTCGGTCAGCTTGTGCTTGCCGGCCCTCTTCACGTCGTGGACGGTGATTGACTTCAGGCCGTCGCCGATGTTCTTGGCGAGAGCCTGGGCGCCTTTCATGCTGGCGCGGCTGAACTGGACGTCCTGCGACTGCTCGTCTTGCGCCATGCTTGCAGAAACCGTCACAGAGCGCCCACGCACCTCGCCAGTGGCGGCTTTATCCAGCCCAGCCATTGCGTAGCCGACGAAGTCGTCGACGGTCATGGTCTTCGCCCCCAGGCCGTTGCGCAGCGCCCAGGTGCGGACCATGCCAAGGAACGAGCGCAGGAAGTCGCCGATACGCTTCCCGAGCGTCTTGTCAGCCCACTGCACGAAGGCATTGTCGGCGAACTGGTAGCCCGCGCTCCGGCCTTCGATCACAGCCTGCTCGACGATGTAGGCGGATGCCTCAGACGCCTTGTTCGATTCGCCGGCCATTGCCATGCGACGCGCTACGCGATCGAAGAAGGCGCGCATCGCCGGGTCTTTCAGCGACTGCCGGCCGCGCACCATTTCCATCGCGCGCTGGTCGATCTTCTGGCGCTGCTGGCCGTGCATCACCTCATGCAGCAGCACTGCGGTTGCGGTGACAGGATTCAGGTTCGGGCCGACAAGGAAGGTCAGGCCCGACTTGGGATCGTAGAAGCCGTTGACGACACCGGCCGTAGAGAACTTGCGCATCGTCGAGTCGAGGTCGCGGCCGGTCTTCTCGGCCACGATCCGGCCAACTTCACGCATGTCCGCGGTGTTGATGACGACGGCGCCGCCACGCTTGCCGGCACGGCCACGCTCCAGCATCTTCTGCGTAACCTCCGACAGTTCGCCGAACTGCAGGCGCATCGCCCGGACGAGCCCCTTCTCGGTGATACCGGTCAGCAGTGCGTTGCGATCGCGCAGGGAGGTCGCCGAGAAGGCCACTTCAGGGTCAGCATCTCCCGGCTGCCGGTCCCCGCCATCAACGGCCGGGCGGTCGATCACCACCATGCGCGCATTGACGCCCGTCTGCACAGGAAGGGCGGGGTCCATGAACGAGCCTTCGGGCAGCTTCTCCGACGTGCCGCCAACGGATTCGAGCCAGTCGCGGAAGTCTTGTGCACGCTTGTCCTGACCGAAGAAGACCCCTTCGCCCATGATCGCCACGATCCGGCCGCCAGGGCGCAGCAGCGTGAATGCGTGCTGCACATGCTCGGCGTCGCGGCGGTCGCTGAAAGGCGGGTTCATGATGATGCGGTCGTAGCCGCTCCACGATCCGCGATGCGCCACCCCTACAACCTCGTCACGGTTGTACAGCCCAAGACGATTGCCCTGTTCGTCTTCGAGTCGAACGCGCTGGCTGCCCATGCCCCCTAGGCCACGCAAGACGCCTTGCTTGCCATCAGGCGCGCGGAAGATGTCGCCGTAGGTGAAGAAGCTGCGCGGCTCCATGTTCATGAAGTCGTTCACTTCGGCGACGTGGTAGCCCTTTTCCTCCAGTAGTTCGCGGCGATCGGCGGAAATCTCCACCACGTCCGGCTCTGCACCCGCCTCCCGGATGCGGTCGGCGATGTGCCCCATGCCGGCGCTTGGCTCAAGCACTGCCATGTCGGGCGTGATGTCCGCCGCCTCGACCATTTGGTCGGCGATCTCAGCCGGCGTCGGGAAGAAGTCCAGCCCGTCCGCGCGGCGCCCGACCATCGCGAGCTCCATCTCGCGGACCTTGTTGGCCACGGCGGTTTCTTGCAGTCCGATCACCTCCCGCAGCGCCGAACGGAACTCGCTCGGCGTCTCGATGCCGATTCGGGAAAGAAGCTTGCGGCGGTCGTAGGCGTTCTGGAACTGCCACGGCACGGAAAGGCCGTTGGCCTTGTTGCCGCGGCGCCCGATGGCTTCCACCAGCTCCTTGCCGAACTCGCCCGACAAGGTGATGCGCTTGTCACCATCGCCCGCCCACACCTTTCGGCTCATCGCTTCGGACGGACTCAGGATGACGCGGTTCTGGCCGCGCTTGACCGGCAGCACGATGGCCTTGCCGACCAATCCACTCCTGCGGATGGCGCGCTCGGCGTCATCGCGGCTGGCGAACTCGGCCAGCGCGTCACCGCGCCCGAACTGCGACACCGCACGGATGTTATTTCGGGCGAACTCAAGATAGGCGTCAGTCACGTCATCGGCCACGCTCATCAGCTTCTGGCCGAGCTTCTTCGTGCCGTCGATCTCTAGCATCTGGCGGCCGAGCATCGCAAGATCGGAGCGGAACGCGGTGTAGCTCGGGAACTCGGCAAAGCCTGCCGTCTCGGCGGTCGCCGGCTCGCCCCTGCGCTTTTCCTGTTCAGCGTAGCTCGGGTACTTCGCGCGCAGTTCATTGTCCTTGGCGGTGCGCACGTAGCCCAGCAGCGCATCGACCTGCGTGCGCGTGCGCACGGCATCGAGGAACTTCGCCTTGCCGCCCTGGATCGCTTGCGCGATGTTGCGCATCGTCCGGGCCGTTGCCTTCTGTGCCGCCGCCGCGTTGAGCGCCGCCGAGGCAAAGCGGGCGCGGCGCGCGGTGTTGGCCTTGCGATCGCGGCTCTCTTCGGCGTTGGCTTCCTGCTCCATGCGGTCAGCCATCTCGACCAAGCGCTCGGCTGCGGTCTGACTCTTATCGTCGGCGAATGCGTCACGGCGCTGCTCGACCTGATCCTTCGCTGCCTCAACGTCGCCGCCCGCCAGCTTCAGGAATGCCTCTGCATCCTCGCGCGTCCTGAACTGGAAGCCGGGCACGGCGCCGTTGCCACGGAACGTTGAATACCGCCCGCCCAGCCGCTTTGCGCCAGCCAACACGGTGTTGTAATCCTCCCTGCTCAGGCGGTCGGCCAGTTGCACGACGAAAAGGTCATGCCCGTCGCGCGTGTGCTTTGTTGCGATTATCTGCCCGCCCGTTGTCTGGCCGGCTGCGCGAACCTCATTTTGCGCAGCACGCTTGCGCGCCTCGCGGGCCTCGCGCGTTCCTTCTGCTTCGAGCTCGTCGTAGCGGATGCGCTGCTCCGGGGTCAGCATCAGAAACGCCTCATGCCGCGTCTTGCCTTCCCGGATGTGCTCGCTCATCAGGCTGCGGTAGTCGTTGAGCGTCTGCGGGTTCGCCATTGCCTCAGCGCGCGCCGTGCGGCGGACCTCAGCCTCTCGAATGGCCGCCTCGCGGTCACGGACGTACTGCGCCAGCTTGTCGGCGTCGGTCGCCTCGACCATGCGGCGCACCGCTTTCTGGTAGCTATCGCGCGCAATGCCGTAGCTCACGGTCTCGCCAAGTGCGTACTCGCCGATCATCTGTCGATAGACGGCGTCGACCACGCCGTCTTTCTTCTCGTTGGCGTAGCGCATTTGCAGGTACGGCCCGCCATCGCGCAGCAGTTCGGCCTTGGTCTTTGCGCTCAGTTCGGCCTTGATGGCGGCCTCGTTGGAGACAACCTGGTCGAACGATGCCTTGAACGCCTCGGGCGTGGCCTTGCCGGTGCGCACGGACGCCATCAGCGCCTCGTGCTGAGCGGAAAGGCTGGCTTCGCCGTCGGCGGCAGACTCGGCTCTCACCGCATCCACCAGTTCGCGCACTCGGCGCTTCGAGTCAGGCACGCTCATGCCCTTTTCGCGAAACAGCGCGGCCAGGTCGAACTTGTCGTCAGTCAGTGTGCTGCCATCGGTCGGCGCCAGCTTGATACTGGTCGGGTATCCGTCCTTCCCGTAGTTCACGCCTGCCAGGTTGGCGATCTTGGTGATGGCCACCGGCTCGCCGCCCTTGTTCCATGACAGGATGCGCTCCATCAGCTTGCGATCGCGGGACTCCTTGCGGCCCTCCTTCTCTTGGCGAGCCGATTCAGCGGCCTGCTGGTCAGCCTGGATTTGTTCTGGCGTGCGTGCAGCCATGGCGGCCTTACGCGGGCTATCCTGGCTGGCCTTCTGCCAGGCGACGAAGGTGTCGATAGCGCGGTCATAGGCGCTGTTGCGTTTGTCGGCCTGCTTGCTGTTCAAGCCGGAGCGGCCCGCGACATAGCCGCTGTAGGTGCCCGAGCGGACGCTCATCAGGCGGCGGTACTGCCGCAGGTACTCGGCGCGGAGGTCGGCGGTTGCTTGCTCGACGGCTGCCTTCTGCGCGGCAGTGGTGGCCACAGCCAAGCCGGCGTCGCGGGCCGCGTCGATATAAGCATGGAATTCATCAGCGTCAGCCTTGCCGCGACTGGTACCGCTGTGCGAGATGCCGGAGTAGCTGGCTTGGGCCTCCTGCAGCGGGAACTCGACGTCGGCAGTGCGGGCGTTCTGGCTGGCGGGCGAGCGGCGAACATCAGGCACGTCTCCTGCAGCGGGCCGTTGTGCTACAGTTTCATCACTGCTTTGGCCCGATGGGATCGTGGCCGGCCCCCCAGCAATATCCTGGGCCGGTTCAGCAAACGGGGCCGACGAGCTGGCGTTGGTTGATGGCTGGGCCCGGCCATCCTCCCAAAGCAGATTCCACCCTTTGTTCTTGATGAAGCCCTTCCGCGCAGGGAAGGCAGACCGCACGGTGTAATAGTCGCCGCCTTCGTCCTGCGCTCCGCGCAACTCAACGAACATCACACGATCGTTTGCCAGCTCGTGAATCGCGACGAGTTGAGCGGTTTTCCCCGGCTGCCACAACTGATTGATGTTGCGCGCGATGTCAGCAACAAAGCTGGCAACATCGTTGAATCCAAGGCGTCGAATGTCGTCGCCATGTCGGATCTCGATGTGATGCTCGCCAAAGCTGTCATCACCTCGCTGAAGCCGAATCTTCCCCGCCTGTCGGCGCATCGCCAGCGCCATCTCCGGCGTGATCTCACCGAAGTCGATGGAGCCGTCTGGAGCTGAAACGAACGCTTCGGGCTGACGGGCGTCCTGATCTCCTGTTGCTCCATTCCCGCCCTCTGCCGTCTGCGTGTCGCCCTCCGTCACCGCAGCGGCCGGCTGAGCAACATCAACCCACTCGCCGGGCTGCAGACGTTCGCTCATTGCCTGCTGCTCAGCAGGCATCAGATCCCGGTTTCCTGACCACTTTGCCCCGCTCAGGCGGACCCAGTCGCCTCTGAACTCGGGCTTGATGTCCTTCGGCTGCTGGCCTTGGCGCATGGCATACGGGATGCCCCACCTGACGCCGTTCTCGTCGTTGTAGAAGACACTGAAGTCCGGAAGCGCTGCGCTCGGGCCCTGCGCTGCATCGGCAGTTCTCGAAACGTCGGCCTTCTTGCGCACCACGTAGCCCTTCATCCCGGCCTGCACGGCTCCAGCCGGCACAACCTCGTGCGTCTCAGCCAGTCCGCGCGCGTTGAGTTCGCGCGAGGCTGCGGCCTTGATGGCAAACGCCTTGCCGTCCTTCGCGGTGATGACGTTGAAAAGCGGATTGGCGGCGATCTCCTTCGCGCCCTCGGCTTGCTTCTCGCCGGTGGGATCAAGGTTGTCGCGGTGGATATGCGTCGCCTTGCGCTTGCCGTCTTTCGTGAACATCGGCATGCGTTCGCGGGCGCTCGACAGGTCGGCGGTGCGCACCGTGACGGTGTTGCCGTCGCGGTCCTTGAGCGTCGTGAACTCAAGAACTTCGGGCTGCTCGGCACCGGGCTGGGCCGATTCGCTACGCGGGCTAGTTGCGGGCGTTGCAGCCTGAGCGCTCGGCGAGTTCTTCACCGCCTCCAGCGCCTGGTCTATCGGCGCGTCAAGCACGATGGCCTTGACCTGCTTCCCCTGTTCGGCGGCGGCCAGGGCTTGATGGTGCCCGTCGACGATATGGCCGTCGCTGGAGACGATCACAGCCCTGTCGCCTGCGGCAGTCTTCGCGGCCTCGACCTTCTCCGGCGAGTACTCGGCCTGCGTCGGTTTGAGCGATGCCGCATCGACGCTCGTCGTTTCGTGCGCGATGCCTTGGGCGTTCAGGTGCTTGACCAGTCCGCCATGGGACTTGGATGGCACTTGCGGCATTTCTGCCCGGGGGATTCCGAGCGTTCCGGTTTCGGGGGCGAATCTCCTTTCGCCTTCCTGTCCGCTCGCTTCTTGCGCTCGCGCAGCCACTTCGAAACGTTCGGGCGCATCGACGGACTGTACCCCTTGGGCAAATGCCACATTGGCCTGCTGCAGCTGCTCCTTGATGCGCTTGCGCTGTGCCTTCAGCGTCACCGGAACCTTGCGGCTCTTCATTGCCGTTTGGATGTCGCCACCTCCTGCGCCCATGGCGTCAGGCGCGGCAGCGAGGATCTTGCTCTCTACTTCCTGCAACTGACGGCGGAGGTCGTCTGCGACGGGGGCGGCAGTCGGAGCGGAGGCTTCGGCTTGCTGTGCGACGGCCGGCGTCGGCTGCTCGACAAGGACCGGCTGCGCAGTCTCAGAACGTGTGAATCAATCTCGGCTGAGATCGGATATCGTTCAGGCCATGAAGCCCGAGCCGAATTCGCCGACCGAGGGGCAGCGTAGCGCTGCGTTGTTTGACGACTTGCCGGTCCCGGCTGAAGGCGCGGCGGCACCTGCCGATGCGCCCCAGGGACGCCCGCGCGTGCAGACGGCGCAGCGCAACCAGATCGAGTTGCGCGCCTGCGACCTGGATGCATTGCTTGCCCCCGGGCATGCCGCGCGCACCGTGTGGGCCTTCGTGCAATCGCTCGACCTGGCGCCGCTGTATGCGCGCATCAAGGCCGTGGAAGGCCGCGCGGGCCGGGCGGCGATCGATCCGGCAATCCTGGTGGGGCTGTGGCTGTACGCGACGATCGATGGTGTGGGTTCGGCGCGCGAACTGAACCGGCTGTGCGAGCGCGACGATGCCTACCGCTGGCTGTGCGGGGGCGTCGGGGTCAATTATCACAGTCTGGCCGACTTTCGCACCGAGCACGCCGCCTGGCTCGACGCACAGCTCACGCGCAGCGTAGCGGCCTTACTCGATCGGGGGTTGGTTCAGCTCAACCGCGTCGCCCAGGACGGCATGCGGGTGCGCGCCCATGCCAAAGCGGCCAGCTTCCGCCGCCGCGACCGGCTCGCCCGCCTGCTGGCAGAGGCGCGTGCGCAGGTCGAGCGGCTCAAGCAGGAACTGCATGACGATCCGGCGGCGAGCAGCCGCCGCCAGCAGGCCGCCCGGGAACGGGCCGCGCGCGAGCGCGAGCAGCGCCTGGCCCGGGCATTGGCGACCCTGGACGAGCTCGACAAGGTCCAGACGAAGAAGGGACGGACTGACAAACGCAAGGCCGCACCGCCGCCCGACGACGAGCCGCCGGGCAGCGCGCCGCGCGTGAGCACCACCGACAGCCAGGCGCGGGTGATGAAGATGGCCGACGGCGGCTTTCGCCCCGCCTTCAATGCGCAACTCGCCGTCGATGCCGATACCCAGATCATCGCCGCGCTCGAGCTGACCAATGCCGGTACCGACATGCAGCAGATGGCGCCGATGCACACCCAACTGCGCAACCGCTATGGCCGCACGCCCGCCCAGTGGCTGGCCGACGGCGGCTTCGCCAAGCTCGAGCACATCACGGCGCTCAGCGCCGCGGGCACCGAGCCCTACGTGCCGGTGCCCGCCAGCCGCAACCCAACCATCGACCCGCACCTGCCCAAGGACGGTGACAGCGCGGCCGTCGCCCGGTGGCGGGCCCGCATGGGCACCGCGGACGCTGCCGAAATCTACAAGGCGCGCGCGGCCAGCGTCGAATGTGCCAATGCCCAGTTGCGCCGTCGCGGGCTGCACCGGTTCAATGTCTGCGGCACCGTCAAGGCACGCGCCATCCTGCTCTGGCATGCGCTTGCCCATAACCTGATGCGGGTGGCGGCCCTGGAGGCCGCAGCAGCCCACTAAACAACGCCGACGGCGCCGCCCAAAAAGGCTCTGCGCCACGCAGCACCGCCGGCTCCCATCTGATCAAACGGCCGCACCGCCGGTAGCTTCGGCCCGTCGGCGGCTTACGCCGACAAAGCGGTCCTCGGCCTACGCGCTCTTCGCATTGCGCTCGCCGCGAGCGTCGGCAATTTATTCACGCCTTCTCAGCGGAAGGAGCCGGGGTTGCGGCCGGTTGCTGCGCGTCTCGACGCTGGATCTCGGCCGTCGCGGCTTCTTTCCATCCAGGCTGACCGCTTGCCGAGAGGTATTGCAACTGCTCCGACGTACGGCCGGAAACGTCGAACTGCTCTGCGGACGGGGTCTCGTCTGCGGCTGTCTGGTTTTGATCCGAAGCCTGCGCGGCCGGCTCTACGCCAGCGGCAGCAAGGGGATCGCTCTTGATCGTGTTTTGATCGGCGACCGGCTCAACCTTTGCAAGCTCTGCCTGAAGCCGATCGCGCTCTTCGATCGCGCGGCGATCCCATCCGCCATTGGTGCGGGCTTGCTGCTCGATGAAGGCAAGGCGCTCGCGCATCTGCTCCGGCGTGTCGATCGCCTGCTTCTGCTCGGCCACCTTCGCGCCGGCCCGAAGGATCTCGCCGGTTTCTGGATCAACGGCCTGCGCCGCTTGCTGCATGGTCGCGGAAGCGCCGGTATCGACGGCCAGCGCAGCGGCGGCTGACATGGGGCCGGCAGCCGGGTCGAGGCCCATCTGTTGCGACGGGGTGACAGTCTCCAGCGCGCGCTCGTTGATGATCGGCGCGGGTGCAGGCGGGAATACGCCGGCACGGCCAAGCGCGGCTTCGTCGATGACCGGACGCTCGGCGGTCGGAGTGAAGCCTTGCGGCGAAGCGGGCGGCTCGTTGCCGGCTGCCGGCGGCGCCCCATCTGCCTGCTGCGCTGGGCGCGTCATGCCGCTGTAGAGCGACGCACCACCGCCCATCGCCATTCCCGCGAGCGTGCCCATCACGGCCGCATCTTCGACGCCTTCGCTCCACGGCTTGTCGAGCGCCAGGTTCTGGATGATCTGCTCGGAGATCGACTGCGGCAGTTCTTCGAGGAAGCCCTCGGAGATTGCGCCCTCCACCACCTGACGCGGGATGCTCTTGGCCGGCAGCTTGGCAATCTCGCCGGCAACTGCCTGCGGCTTGGCGCCTTGGGCGATCATGGTGTCGACGTCGCCCAGGCCAAAGCGCTGTGCAACACGGCCCCCGAGGTAGCCGAACAGCGTACCGAGCGCGCCGGTAGCCACGGCGGCGCCGGCCTGCGTCGGCGTCAGCAGACCGTCGTCTGTTTCCTGCCGGATGGCCTCGGCCTGTGAGCCGGCCATCATCGTTCCTTCCCCGATTGCACCAGCAGCCGCGGCGCCCTTGGCGCCCATCTGGCCCAGCCTCGTCGCGCCCATCACCCCACGCGCAGCGACGCCGCCGGCAAGCATCGGAGCGATGGACTCGGTAACGGCGCTGGCGATCAACGACGGGTTCTGGAGGGCAACGGACGTCTTGTCCAGCACGCCGTCAGCCTCTTGGAACTGGCGCTGCTGCTCCTTGAACTGGTCGGTGTGGAGGTCGGAAAGGATCTCCTTGGCCTCCTTCGGGCGGAAGCCGAAAGAGCCACCTTCGTTCTCCAGGAACTTTCCGACGCGGCCGCCAGTGGGAATATCGGCAAGGCCGACGATCGCCTCGGGAACGGCGATTGCGCCCTTCAGAGCGGAAAGGCCAAGGTCTCGAGCGTGACCGGAGATGCCCTTGTTCTTTGGCGGTTGGATACCGAGTTCATCGAACAGATCTGCGTTTGCCTGCCTCGGGCCATCACTGCCAGCCGAGTCGATCTGCAGTTCGTCGAAAAGATCCGCCATCTCGCACTCCAAGCACTATGTGCCCGGAGTGTCGGCGTGCCTTCGAGGGGGCTCCAGCCCTACAAGGGGCGAAGGGGCCGCAGAAACGGCCCGAAGGCTTGTCAAGGTGCCTTGTAGCCCATGGCGGTTTGCAGTTGCAGGGAAAGGGTGAGCCTGAGCCGGACGACGCCCGCGGCAAGTTCGAAAGAGATGTTTTCTTGCCTGTCAATAGTAAGCTAAACTGTTCATGACCTCTGTGTATAAAACTGTTGATATCCTGTTGATAACTTTAGAGAAGCGATGAGCCACTTAGATGACGCGATCAATCTCGTTCTACGCGAACGTCGTGAGAAATTGGAGCGCCATTTCGAAGGCGACATTTTCGCGTACTACGGTGAGATTGCAGTAGGTTGGCTGCCTTGGTTTCGGGCCAAGCTCGAAACGGTTGCAGACAAACGCAGAACGAATCGCTTGGTTGTTGTTCTAAACACACCAGGTGGCCATGTCGAAGCTGTCGAGCGAATGGTTGAGATGATCAGAAGGTACTACCAAGAGGTGTACTTTCTGGTCCCAAACATGGCTATGTCTGCAGGAACTATTTTTTGCATGTCAGGCGAGAAGATTTTTATGGATTACTCGTCTGCACTTGGACCAATCGACCCGCAGGTTCAATCGAAAGATGGAACCTGGGTTCCAGCTCTTGGATATTTAGATAAGTTCTCAGAATTTGTCGACAAATCAAAACGCAACGAGCTTTCTTCAGTTGAGTTTGCAATTGCTCAAAACCAAGACTTGGCCTTGTTGAGGCGCTATGAACAGTCGAGAGATTTGTCAGTTTCACTATTAAAGCAATGGTTAGTTCAGTACAAGTTCAAGAGTTGGACTCATCATCGGACGTGCGTCAATAGAATGGGGCAGGAGGTAACTCATGAGGAGAAGCAAGAGCGGGCGGAAGAAATCGCTAGACAACTAGGCGACAACGGAATTTGGCATTCACACGGACGCATGATTGGGATAGAAACCCTTCAAACCAAACTACGTCTTGAGATCGAAGACTTCACTGACGACCGCAATCTTCGTGAAATTGTGAACAGCTACCATGATGTGATTGCAGATTACGTTCAACGGCAAAACTGGGCGCTATTCGTAGATGGGCGCGGGATTAACTAAATGGAGGTCAGTTATGTCGGTTGTTGAGCAAATTGAAGCGATGCTCAAAGAACAAGAGCCCCATATGAACATTCCTATTGATATGCTAAAGCAGTTTGAAGACCTAGTTGCATCTGGCGCTATTCACCGCCGAGTCTACGACATACCGCCAGTGAATGTGTTCGGAAGTCGGGATGCACTCCCCTTGCAGATTAATGCAAGCAACATTAAGGCAATTTCTTCCACTTCGAGAGGCGGCGGCATTCGGATCTCTCGTTAATGGCTCCGCCGTTTGCAGAGATCAGCTAGGTGGCTGAAGGTGCAAAACGCCCCTTACGGGGCGTTACTATTTCTCGAATCAGAGGACGACTACGTCCTGCATCAGCTTGTAATCCGTCGTCACCGCAAAGCCGCGCCCGTCAGGGTGCGGGATGCTGAGGCCACCGACCCTTCTCGCAACGCCACGCGCCTCGAGCTTCGCGTTCAAGAAGTCGCGCAGGCTGGTGAGCCACTCGTCCGAATACGGACTCGCGTTCAGGTGGTCCATCAGGTCTTCGCGGATGTTCAGAACTGACTTCCCGTACTGCACCGGTGTCTGCCGGAAGCTGCTGTCGTCATTCAGGGACACCAACACCGCTCGGACGCCAGCCGGCATGGTGATCTCGATCTGTTGCGCAATGGGGCCTTCTGCGCTATACGTATCCATGTGAATTCCTTTGTTCAGAGGGTTTCGCAATCCGCGCCTCAGCGATGGCAGTCGCTGGGGCGCTTCCTTTTTGTGCTGCCGAACTCAGATTCTCACAAGTCTCCGACAGTGCAAGAGGGCCGAAAGCAACTTTTTGGGGCTTGCAGATAGCGCACGATGTGATAGCGCTCATGCGTCCGGGTCTCCATCCCTCATCGGGAAGAAGTCCTCAGTTTCGCAAGGGACGCCATAGCACTCGGCCCCTTTCATCGCGTCGGACAGCCGCTCAAGCGCCTCGCCTGCGTACTCGTGCGATGCCTCGATGTCGCAGCTGCCATAGGCAATCGCAACCTCTATGGCTGCCCATACCAGCCGATCCTTCACATCTGCCGGAAGTGCAGCAGCGTCGAGCTTGAGTCCTTTCACCGTTCGGCGGATCAGCGGCGCGCCCGCAAAGTCGTACAGGTTGCTCATTGCGCACCTCCGCTCGGGGGATTGAGCAACTCGGTCAGCCTCGCAACGCCGCGCTCGTTGTAATGAAAGCTCTCGACCTGTTTCGAGGAGTACGGTGATTTGTCCAGGCGGAACTCCCCGTGCTCCGTGGTCTTAACTCCATGCTGATTCGCCAACCGCCCGACCGCATTGGCGGAGATGCCGAGGCGCTCGCCGACTTCGCTAGCGGTGTAGTGCCGTTCGGCCAGTACAGGAAGGGTGATTACTTCGTCGCCGGCCACAGGGTTGATGAGCTTGGCGAAAATCACTTGACGGGATGGTTCGCTCAGGCTCGGAAACTGGGCGCAGATCCGCTCGGCCACCTTCGATGCCATGTCCAAGGCGCGCGCCTTGCGGTACTGCGGGAGGCCAGAAGAAGGCGGTGGATTCATCGCGGTATAGCTACCCGTCTTGCGGATGGCGGGCAAGACTTCGTGCGTGACCCAGCGCTTGAACGGCTTCGCTTCCTGCTTGCTGCTGCCGAGGATGGCGGAGTAAAGGCCGGACTCGTTGATGATGGTCACGCCTCGATTTCCGAAACCGCCGATTTGGCGGTTTTGCTTTTCATCATCATCCAGCCGCACGCACATCTTGTGGGCGTCCGAGTAGTCGAGGATATCTGCCACTTCCATTGCAATGAACCACGGCTCTCCGTTGTCGTCCGTGATAACGCGGATGGGTGCTCCATTGAAGTTGAAGGGGGTGATGTTCATTGCCGCGCCTCCTCTTCTTTCCTTGCCTGCTCCAAGAGCTTGACGACCATCCAGTTCATACTGCGATCAGCCTTCTCGGCGCGACTCTTGACCCACTCCTTCAGCGGAGCCGGCAAGCGCAGCATCATCGATGCCATGTTTTGTTTCTCTTCCATTTCACGCCCCTATATCACCATTAGATTAGTGACACTGTTTCTGTGTCACGTCTTCAGTATAGGTCGCACTGTTTTGGTGTCAAGACTTCCTGACACGAAAATGGTGTAATCGCACCATGGAAGATGATCGGTACACGCGCATTACGCTGCGCATCCCCAAGGACTTGCATGCTGCCCTGGCAGCAGAAGCTGATTCGACCAGCAAAAGCCTGAACGCCGAGATCATCGCTCGCCTCGCGGCAAGCCTTGAGCAGCCCGGCTTTTCGTCGGTGAAGATGATGGGGAAGATTGGCGACGCTCCGAGCATCATTGACGAGATCGCGGCCAAGCTGGCCGCAACACCTGCCGAGAAGCTCGCGCTCCCGCTTGCCGAGATCATCGACGACCTTCGGCAGACGCAAGGACGCCTCACCAAGGCGGCAGCCGATGCCGAGAGGACAATCAAGATCATCAGGCGCGAACTTCCTTCGGGCACCCCTTACCGATCGGATCCACTGGCGCTCATTCGTCACTTGATCGAGGACGCTGAAGAGCGCCAGCGCAGAGCCCCGCGTGTTCGTCCGCGCGCACTGCTCAAGAGGACGACGTTGCGAAAGCACGTCAAGCGCAAGCAGAAACCATGAAGCCCGCGACCGCTCTCGTCGTGCTCGCCACGTTTCCCTCCCTAGCGTTGGCTGGCAACTACGCCGAGTGCATCCTCGATGTGGTGCCGGGGGTCCAGAATGACCCCGCGGCCTACGCCGCCCATCAGGTGTGCCTGTCGAAGTTCCCTGGCGGCATCCAGGCCGTCAAGCAAGGCTCAGGGCGCGGCTTCTTCGCCTACGACTCAGGCGCCGAGTGCACGCTCAAAAAGGCTGGCGACACCCGTAGCCAAAGCGGCGCCGCCATGATCTCGGCGAGTTGTCGGAAGCTGTACGATGCGACGCAAGACCTGTTCGACGAACTCGGAATCGACCCAAACGAGACGCCGCGTCGTTAGCCAACCTGATGGCCGTTCTGCCGCAGAAGCTCGATCACCTGCTGCTCGGTCATTCCTCGCGCCTTTGCGGTCTCGCGCACTCGATCCATCGTGATTGATGCGGCCTGCGCCGGCGGCTGCTCGACAAACTGCCCGGTCTGATTGTTGAGCACCCTGCTCGGCACAGTACGCAGCATCCCCTGCGGCGTCACCTCCTGGCCGCCCGGCACGACCGTGTAGCGGTTGGGCGCGTCCTTCCCGTTCATAGCCCTGATCTGCTCGGCAACCGCGGCACGCTCTTCCGGCGTCTTTGCATTTTCGTATGCCGTATACAGCTTCTCCACGCGCTCCAGGCCGCGCGCCTCGAACCCGCGCACGTTTGCCTCCGTGTCTGCGCGCTGCTGGTCAATGCCAAGTCGCCCACGGTCAATCGCTGTCCGATTGGCTTCGGCCTGGGCCGCAAGTCCGCGGTTTGCAGCCCCTTCTCGCTCACGCATTGCAAGCTCTGCCGCGGCGCGTTGGTTCGCCACGTCTGCATTGCGCATCGAAACCGTAGCGTTCAGGCGCGTGCGCCCCATGCCCTTCATGGACTCTTGCAGCGCGGACTCGCGGAACCGGGCATTCGTCTCGTCGACGGCGGAGTTTCCAATGACACCCCCGCGCGGGCCGCCGTCTGATCCGGCCTGGGCGTCCAGATAGCCCTGGCGGATGGCATTGGCCGCCGCCATGCGCTCGTTGGCCGCGTTCAGATCGAAGCCGCGCGTGTAGTTCTGCGGGAGCGCCCCTTCGCCATTGCCGGAGAACTCCATCACGCCGTTTGCGCCGCGGCGCGCGGTGACGTTCGAGCCTCGAACCAGCTGCTCGGCGTTGTAGAAGCCCAGCGCCTGATCGTTCGCACCACGCATCCCGTTGGACGCCTCGCGCTGCCATGCGGAACGGTAGGCGTCGCCGGCATCGTTGCGCTGCTGATCGGTCAGAGCGGACGGGTTGAAGCCTTGAGCGCTCGGCGCCGCGGACGCGCGTGCGGGTGCGGCGCCCTGGCGCTGCGGCGCTGCGGCGGAAATCGCAGGCTGCGGCGCAGCGGGTGCAGATTGCGATGCGCCGGCCTGCGTGGTCGTGGTCGTCGGCTGCTGATTGCGCGCCCTGATCGCTGCGGCATCCGAGCTGTAGAGAAGCGCATCCTTCACTGCCCCCCAGGCGGCGCCAGCGTTCGGATTCGGCGCGGGCTGTCCAAGCGCCTCCGGCGAGTAGCTTCCTTCCTGCTGGGGGGCGAGTGCAGACGCAATCTTCCGACCAAAGCCGGCGATCTGCTCCGTTGCCGCCTGGCCGCCAGCCATGAAGTCACGTGCTGCCGCGCTTGCGCCGCCCGCAATACGCTGCGTTGCGGCATTTCCGCCGGCAACAAAGCCCTGCGCGAGATCAGACGGACGAAGCGGGTCGCCCTGCGGCATCTGACGGAGCGCTCCGCTGGTCGTAACGATCGGCGCGCGCTGCACCGAGTCGAACGACCCGGGTTCAGCGGGGCGCTGCATGATCGGATTCGGACGGTTGGCGGCTTGCGGCAAGTCTTTCACTCCCAGCGGCTCGCCCTGTGGCATTTGCCTTGGAGCGCCAGATCGCGGGATGCCTGGATCACGCTGCATCGACGAAAACGACCCGGCCTGCGTCTGCGGCTGCGCTGCGACAGGCTGGCTCTGCGTTCCAGTCGGCATCTGCGGCATCTGCATCATCGAGCCCTGCGGCATCTGGCGCGGCTCGCCTGTGCGCTGGATGTTCGGGCTGCGCATGTCGACGAAGCCAATTCCAGCAGGGCTGGCCGGCGGGCGGCGGCGCTCATCATCGACAAGCCCGCCATCGGCAAACCCTATCGGCTCTTCGATCAACGATCGGCGACTCATCGCGCTTTGCTGATCGATCTGCCCACGAAGCTGCGCGCCCATCTCCGCATTGCGGGATAGCGCCTCAGACCGGCTCTGCCGCTGCATCTTCGCCTGCCGATCGAGCACCTCTTCCTCGATCTGGCGCGACTGGTCAAAGCCTTGGGCGATCGCCGCCTCATTGCCGCCCATCGGCATTTCGTCATCCACGAGGCCGCCATCGGCAAAGCCGGCCGCTGCGTCAATCTGGCGCTTGCGGTTTCTGAGCGCATCAGCCGCAGAGCCGATCGACGGCGCAGCCGAGCGCTGGGCAGGCTGTTGCGGGGCTGGCGCTGGCTGCGCGCGCGGCGCGGGTGCGCTGCTTGTGCCGTACTTGGCCGAGATCCGAGCGATCAGGTCGTCGGTGCTTTCCACTGCGCCGCCGTCTGCAAAGTAGAGCTCGCCCTCCTGCGGCTTGAAGCCCATGGCGGCAACCGGCGTGTGCGTTGCGTCCTTCATCTGGTCGAGCACCTGCGCGCCGACGGCATGCACCTGCTCGGGCGGCAACTGGTATTCGCCGTTGCTCACATTGACCGGAACAGGCTTTCCAAGCTGGCCCAGCGCCTTCTCGCCTATCTTCGCAGTCGAGTCCGCGGGCATGATGTAGCTACCGCTCAGAACTTCGGTCTTGATGCTGTCGGACGTGCCGGTGCCTGGGCCTTTGATCTTTCCGCCCTTGGGCTTGTCCTTGGGCGCGGCGCCCGCCTTGAATCCGTACATGGGTGGCCCCTAAAGAAAAACGGCTCGAACCGGTCTGATGCTCCGGTTCGAGCCGTCATCGGGCCAGCCCTACAGGGGGATGCGCTACGCGGCCGTCTTCGGCGTCACCTCGCCGCTCACATCGCCGCCATAGCTGTAGCTGACGCTGTTGCTGGCCGAGCCGCTGATACTGGCGCTGGCGTTGACCATGCCGTAGGCGCTGGAGGTGAGTTGCGCATAGACCTGGGCGCCGACCTTGGCCGCATCGAGCCGCGCGTTGTTGGCCTGGATAGCAACGTCAGCGTTGATCTTGGCCGTCTGCAGAAGCAACTGCTGGCTGGCCTCGTAGTCCTTGATCTGCGTCTCCCAGCGCATGGTGTGCATTTTCGCTTCGGACTCGACGGCTGCCGCCTCCGCCTTAAACGCATCCAGCAGCGCCCCGCTCTGCACGCCCAGCGCACGGATGCGTTCGCCTTCGGTCTGCACCTTGGCCTTGTAGCCGTCCCACTCGGCGGTCTTGGCCTGCACGAGCGCGTTGTAGCGGGCGAGTTCGGCTTTCGCCTTCTCGGCCTGCGCGCTGACCTTCGCCGAGAAGGCGTCGGCTTTGGTCTTGTACATGTCGACCAGCGTGCTCTGCGCCTGGACGCTGGCCTTGAATGCCTCGACCTTCGCAGTTTCCGCATTCACCTGGGCGATGTAGGCCCGCACCTGCTCGCCGGCCGCGCTGATCTTCGTCTGCTCCAACTGCACCAGCGTCTGCGCCGCGCCAACTTGCGCGCGATAGATCTCGACCTGGGACATGCCGGCCTCGATCTGCGCCTTGTACTGCTGCACCAGGGCGTTGTTGATGTCCGCCTTGGTTTGCTCGCCCTGAAGCTGCGCCTTGTAGATTTCGACCTTGGCGAGTTCAGCCTTGATGAGCGTGTCGTAGGCTTGGGCGTAGGTCTGGTAGCCCGCCAGCAGCGCCTTGTACTGATCGACGGCGGCGGCATGGCTCTGGATGGCATTTTCGGCGTACGCCTTCGCGGCCTCGAACGAAAGCTGCTCCAGCTTGAACGAGTAGTCGATAAGCTGCGCCTCAAGCTGCATGCCGGCAGCGATCGTGTCCTTCAGGTTTGCCTGCTCAAGCTCGGCCTGTTTGATCGCCACGTCGCGCGAGAACTCGGACAGCTTGTCGTAGTAGTTCTGGCGGGCTTCCGATAGTTGCGCCGCGAGCGTGCCAGACGGCAGGGCGAAGCCCATCGCCTCGGATGCGCGCTGAATCTCGGCTTCGTTCGCCAGTGCGATCTTCGTCTCCCGGCTTCGCGCCCGATCCCAGATCGCCTGCTCCACCGCCTCGGGAAGCCCTGTGCCGCCCGCCAGCCGGGCACGAAGGATCGCCTTCAGGTCCTCGAGAAGCGCAGAGGCGTATTCCGGCCCTCGGGCGTACGAGAACGGCGTCGGGCTCACGAGCGTGAGCGTCGGCACGTCCTCCAGGCGCGCAAGCCAGTCTTCGTGAAGATCAACGCCGGAGAAGGAGACAGAGTTCAGCGTGAGGTAGGTCGGCGCGGAAGGAAAGGAGACGACCGGGGCTGTCGGGATCTCGACGTCACCCGCCGTCGGCACTGTCGGCGCGGCGCCGTAGCTCAGAGTCGGCGCGGTCGGAAGCGTCAATGTCGGCGCGACTTCGGTGAAGTCGTCGATGACCACGCCGGGCATCTCGATCGACAACTCAGTCGGCTGTCCAGACGGGACGGCGAAGCTGATCGTCGGCATCGACGGCGCCACGGGCATTGCCGGCAGATCGGGCGCCGCAATGCTGTTCCATGTCATCGAGATCGTCGGCGGGCTGTAGATGCTCGCATTCAGTGCGGCAGTGAAGCTCGACATAGCCGAGCGCGATGATTCGGCGTAGCTGTACGCGCGGTCGAATGCTTCAGAGACTTCAGTGTAGGGACCGGACATGGTCAAACCCTCCGCGTTCTGGATTGAGCGACCAGCACTTCAACCCGATCAAGTGTGAAATCGTCGCCGTCCGGGTTGCTGAATCCGAACGCCAGATAGTTCTCTCGGATGCCCTTTCCGGGCTTTGCGCGCGACTGCCCGGACGGACGGAACGGGAACGGATAGCGGTATTCAGCTTCGCCGGCGCCCTGGACGATTAGCTCGCCGCGACCTTCTCCGTCAGGGATCGAGAAATAGACCATGTCGAGAAACTTCTTGCGCGAGTCACCCCACAGCGTCTCTCCGGTCACGGCTTCCGCGACGATCGGCTGCGCCACGTCGAGGTCTCCGCCGAAAGCGTAGAGGCCGGTTGCGTTACCGGCGTGCGTTGGTGTCGCCGCGTGAAAGCCGTAGTTGTCGTATTCAGTGATCGCGCCGGTCAGGGTGTTCATTACGATCGCATCCATTAAAACACTCCGATATTGAATAGCCATGGGTACGGCTGTTCATTGATATGAAGGATCTCGTGGGCATCTTGGTCGCCGACGCCGATGAGGTGCGCGGCGGTCGCGTGAACGTCGCGGCGGGACACGTTGTGCTGCGAAAGGACGGCGCCGTAGTAGGTCCGTACGCACCCCTCAGCACCTCGATCTAGGGTCAAATCATCCATATCGAGCGACAACCTCTTCCGGTGTCAGCGTTAAAAAGCGGGTGATTGGATCGCCGTAATCCCACGGGGCAGTCGCTGTAATAGCCGCGCCACACCGCCCGATTGTTACCATGTTCGTGTGCAGGCTCGCATCCGTCGTATCGTTGACGGCCACGGAGTAGTTACCTGCGGACAGCGTCCCCTCTTCTCGCGCGGTCTGGACGCGCTCCGGGCACACATCTTCGTACAAGCAACACGCGTCGTACCGAGCATCGAAGTCTGCGACCCAGCCGCCGGTAAACCCCCCGGTTCTCGGCTGCGCAAGTTCGGCGACATAGCTTGGCGTGCCTGGGTAGTACGTGTTGCTTGTGACGACGGTCGGTCCGGAGACCTCATCCCGAAATCCGATGGAAAATGGCTTCGGGATGGAGAAGCGGACTTCTCCAACATCGTTGACGACCTTTATGTGGTGCTGGTTGCTGTCGGACGGCCGCACCGCCAACACCCCCTCGTCAGCTCCGAGGCTGTCGCTCCTGCGGAAATCGGCGGCGATCAGAACGCTAGGGATGGGCGGCGAAATCTCGCGCACGGCGACGGTCAAGTCGTCGACCGCGTCGCCCAAAATCTCGACTTCGTATGCAGCAATTCTGGCGGTGATGCGCGGTTCGTAGGACACCTCGTAGCAAATGCTGCGCGCCTTCCTTCCGTCCAGATTGAAATACCAGCCGTGGAAGTTGGCCCAAGTCTCTGCCGGCCTAAAGGCGCCGATTGTCGTCTTCACGCCGGAGTCGAGGTCGTACGCGAAGAAGTTGAACTGCCCACCTGTGGAGGTGAAAGCAGCGGACCGCTGTGCCCCCACCAAGAGCTTCTTGTCCCCGACGCGGGCAAAAGCTACTCCGTCGACGTTCCCGCCGGAGATCGTCGCCAAAATGCTGCCGTTGTTATAGACGTTCACCCCACTGCCTCGGTTCAGCGATCGGCGCACGAACCCCGCGCTCTTCGTCGTGTCGGTGAAGTTCTCTCCGAACATGCCCGACGTCCCAAACTGGAACCAGCGATCGAAGAAGAACTCGATGGTTCCAGAAAGGACATAGAAGTACGTGTAGTTGTAGGTCTTGGCGTCCCACGAGAGCACATCCGTCTCCGGGTTGCGCCCCTGCCAGTCGACCGTGCCGTAGAGCAGATCAACACCTTTCTCGACCCTGTACCTCGACTGCGGTTTGCCCTCTTTCCAGTGCGGTCGCAATGCAACATGCGGGCTCCCGCCGTAGAGCGTTCCGAGCGGCCGATTCTCCGGCGTGAATGGCTTACCCCACCACCGGGCCGGGCCTTCGTATTGCCATGCGCCGCCATCGCCTACGCCACTGGTCGGGCGGCAGATGAAGCCGCCGAGCATCTTTTCTTCGCCGACGCCTCTCGTCCAGACCTCGACCACGTCCTGGCCCATGAACGACGCGCAGCGAACACGTGATCCGTCTGAAAGCACCCGATTTCGGATGTGGTAGTCGCCAATGGCGACGCCGCACGCCTCGGTGAAGAGCTTGTAGGCGTGGAACACCTCGCCGCGTTGTTGCCCAGTCAGATCGGGACCGTAAACGATGAGACGCGGAGGCACCCGGCCGGTGATGGGCTCGCCGTTGAAGCCGATCCAGTTGTGGTTCTGAAGGCGGCTCATTGCGGAATCGCCACGTACTGAGGGGTGCCGTCGCGCATGCGGAAGTGCGCGTGCACCTCAGACGCAGTGGCGCGGTATCGACCTTCGGTCATGCGGAGCACGCCGCCGCCGTTGAACCCGGCCAACAAGATCCCGTCCGCGATGCAGATCATCGCCGAGCCTTGGCCCGCCCCATCGCCCTGCTTCACCAGCTCGCCGCGCACGGGCACCCCGGAGCCGAGCACCACCGGGCCATCCAGCACCTTGCGATAGACAAGGCTGTCGAACTGGCTGCCCGACAGGAATGCGAGATCCTTCGTCGTGCCCACGTAGATTCCGTCGTCCACCGGGACCACCAGCGTGATCGGGTCGATGAACTGCTTGAAGTCGCGCCGCTCGTCGAACACCTCCACATTGTTGGGCAGCGAGGCGTAGAGCACGTTGTCGTGCGCCACCAAGACACGGTTGCGCCACACCGTCAGGCATCGTCCTGCGGGTGCGGGCGACATGAAGGCCGTGCGGCACGGCTGCACGAGTTCGTCGTTCTTGCCGGTGAAGCTGAACAGTCCGCTTTCGGTCGAGCCCAGCAGGTAGGCTTCGCCGCCGTTGTGCAACGAGAGATAAACGTTGATCTTGTACCCGGCTTCGGCCGGCAGGCCAGAAAGGAAGATGCCGCCCTCAGAGAGCGTCACCGGCAGGCTGAACGCCGGAGCCCCCTCACGCCCGTCACTTGCGCGCACGTAGGTGATCTGCCACCGGTACTCGCCGGGGAAGAGGTCGCCCGCGACTTCGGTCAAGGCGCCAACGCTCGGCGGCGTTGGTACGCCCCAGGTGCACCAGGTGACACCATCGGTCAGGCCACAGATGAGCCCGTTGCTGAATGCGACACGACCATCAGGCAGCGCGCAGTACCAGACGCGATCGGAGCCGAGGCCCATGTAGATCGTCGTGCGCGTCTCGCCGTGGATGGCGACCAGATCGCCTTCGCATGTGGCGAGCATGAAAGCGCCGGCGTCAAACAGGTTCTTGTGGCAGCCCTCTTGCACGATGGCGTAGCCGGCGCGGCGCCGAAGTTCGCCTGTCAGTCCCGCATCGACGTTGGTCGCCCGCGCGAGTTCTGACGGACCGAGCCGGTCAGACGGGAGCACGTTGTTGATGCCGGTGAATTTCTCGAATGTCAGCATGAAGGCGTCCTTGAGAGTTGACCGCGACCTACCATCGTCTCGGGCGGAATGTGCGGCGCCCGGTGGCCTTGTGAGAAGACTGGAACGCCGACCCCGCTCGTCGGCTCGACGCCTGGAACGGCGCGGACGTTGAACCGTGCCGATCCTGCCCCCACA
Source organism: Thauera humireducens (assembly GCF_001051995.2). NCBI lineage: Bacteria > Pseudomonadati > Pseudomonadota > Betaproteobacteria > Rhodocyclales > Zoogloeaceae > Thauera > Thauera humireducens. Next base: position 1,143,365 of record NZ_CP014646.1, read on the forward strand.
CGGCCCGTCATCACGACGGACGGCGCCACGAATGCCCACCCGAGCGTGAGATACGCAGTCCCGAAGCGCGTCGGTCGATGAACGCCTGGGGCCATGAAGTGAAGCCCTGCGCGCGGCACACCGACGCCGGTCGTCGGCTCAACGGCTGGCGCGGAGAACCTTGAGGCGAGTCGCGCCTGCCCGAGTCCGACCGAAGCGATCGAGCCCACGCCGACAGCGAAGTGCGTTGCACGAGCCGACGCAGTGCCAACTCCACCAGTCGGCGCGACGCCTTGCGCGACACCCGTCAGCGGAAGGTCAGCAGTCGGAATGCCGACGCCGCCTGTCTTGATCCCTGGCGCGTAGGCGAAGAGGTTGCGCAGACCAAGCAGGGATCGGACCGAGTACGCAAGGCCGACGCGCGACTCGCTGACTCCAGGCGCCTCGCCAACGATCGGGCGCGAGCGATCCCCGAGGCCGACCCCGCCGCTTCGGACGCCAAGCGCCCTGAAGTAGTAGCGCACATCGCCCAGCCCGACCCCGCCCTCTGGAGCAACGCTTGGTGCAACCTCGATGGTTGCTCGTGTGCCTATACCGACACCGCCTGTTGGCGCGACGCCGGGAGCATCGCGTGGAACGGTGCCGCCCGCGTCGTACCATGTCGCCCCTGCTGCCTCGCCTGACAACCGCGAGTACGCTGCTTCGTTGAACCACGAAGCCGATGCGGCCGAAGCGGAAGGGCGAACATAGCTCATGCTGGGATGACCCTGTGGATCAGGTCATTGCGAAGCGGAGACCCCGACGGGTACAGGTACGTGACCTGCACTTCCTGCTGGCTGGCAAACGGCCCAAGCGAGAAACTGCCGTCAGCAGCTGTCGTTGTCGCCCCAAGAAGCTCGCCTGTTCGCCGCAGGTACGCCCGAACGTCGGTCACGATCGGGTTGTTGTTCTGGTCCGTGACGGGGTCCGCCGCAGTGGTTCCAATGTACTTCTCAGACAGGCTTGCCGGCGCCTCGTCCATGATGTACAGCGCAACCGTCACAGGCTGCACCCAGGTGCGCGTCCACGACCCGACCTGATACTCGTTCAGATACCCGCCCTGATTGCACGCCCACAACTTCGTGCCGTCTGCGCTTGGCACGATGCTGTAGACGAGGCCGGTCCCGCCAGCGATCAGCAGCGTGCGCGTCGAACCGACGAGGTCGTAGGCGTAGATCGCCTGCGATCCAGAGGAGCCGACGTAGAACCTATTTCCGTCCGGGCTGTATGCACAGCACTGCGCCGCCGCCACTGGGCCGCCGCCAGGCGTCGAGGACACGGCGGTCCAATCCGCGATGTTGTACACCCACACGTAGGGCAGCGCAGCGGTGCCGGTGATCGCCACCTTCGTGCCGTCAGGATGCACAGCACACCCGGTCCCGTTGCCACCGAGCGACGGAGTGCCCGACATCTGCGTCCAGTCGCTCGTGTTGTACCCGTAGAACCCCGGCGAGCTCTGGCAGGCGACGAAGAGCTTGCTCCCGTCGGGCGTGAATGCGATGGCGTTCACTGCCCCGGAAGGGTTTGCACTGAGCCCGGTGACTTTCGTCCATCCAATCGTCTCGTAGATCGTCAGGAACGGCGCCGTGTTGTGGCCGACTGCGAGATACGCGCCGTCAGGGCTGAACTTGCAGCAGACGCCGGTCCCCGCAGGGTTCCCGCCCGAGATCGTGATCGGGCTGAAGGAGGCTGCGTCGTAGACGACGAGGTACGGACTGCTCGTGCAGACATAGGCGATCTTCGTCCCGTCTGGACTCACCGATACCGCACGCCCGTTCGTTGGCACTGCCGCGGTGAACTTTGCGGAATCCAAGCACCGCGTCAGTCCGACATAGGCGGCCAGGGGCGGATTCGCGGCGCCCGTAACCGGGACAAAAAGCAGAGACACGATTGCGCCTCAGAACGCGAAGATCTTGAACGCGCCGTTGTCCCAGTTCACGGTCACGTCGGAGCCGTTCGTCGTGAAGGGGAAGCCCGACACGTCGCCGTTGAAGTGCAGCAGGATCGATGTCGCCGGATTCCCGGTGTCCACGTAGGTCACGACGCCCAGGGCGATGTCGCCCGCTGCAACGGCGCTCCAGGTCACATCCGCGGCATCGAACGCACCGCCTGCGACCGACTTCGAAGTCAGGGTGATGTCTTCATCCAGCACATGCGCTGCGATCGTGCTGTAGAACTCATCGGTCGTGGCGTTCGGCGTGTAGGTATTCGCCACAAGGGCGGCCTTGATCGAATCACTGATCAGATTGAACTGACCGGTCATGGCCTTCTCTTTGGCCTTGGTGTAGATGAATCGCGCCATGTTGTTTCTCCTTTATTTCCAGCAGTTTTATGAAGTTCACACCTACTGCACTCGGGCCAGTACGCGCGAGGCTGGTGTGCGGACAACCGCGCCGTCTGTTTGCGTGCGAACGATCGACTCGTGCTGCTGTGTTCTCGCGGCGAAGGCCCCCGTGCTTGTCCGAGCTTGAACAGCGCTCACGTCTTTGGTGTGCGCCAGCGCAACGAGCACGGTCTTGCGCACGCGCTCAGCAGCCGATACCAGCGCAACGATCTGTGAACTGCCGCCGCGCGCCGTTGGTGCCGCGATCGTGACTCCGCCCATTGCCCCCTGCCCGGCCACATCGACTCCGGGCGCCCCGTTTGGCGCAAGCAGGGTCCAAGCAGGCAGAGGGGCGTCGGCCACCGCTACAAAGTCGCCGTCACTGGCAGCGGCTACGAGTAGCAGGGGTTCGATTGCTGCGTACGCCGTCAGCTCCTGGGCTGCGCTGGCTGCGGGCGCTGTAATGGAACTCGGCGCGAGTCCGCCCTCACCTACGGCAATCGCTTGTGCGACTGCCGAGGCCGTAACCGGTGTGAGGCTGAGGGGCACCACTGCCGCGCCGGCCGCGACATCCGCCACGACAGTGCCTTGCGCTGGGGTGGCAGACAGCCCAGGCAACGGCGCCGCAGCGCGCGCTTCTGACACGGCGGTAGCGTTCGTCTCGGGCGGCGTGATCGCTACAGCAGCTACACCACCGGCACCGCACACGAGCACAGCCTGCGCTGCGTTAGGCGGGGTAAGGTCGGCCGTCTGGAATGCCCCCAGCGCGTAGCCCGCCGGTATCGACAGAGCCCCCGGCCGGGTGACGCCGATCTGCCGGAGCTCTCCAGAGCCGAATGCTTCGGCCTGCGTGCCTCCCGCGCCAGTGGGCGGCTGAACCATCACACTCGAGATTGTGCCTGCGGCCTCCGTGCGCGCAGTCGCACTCGCTCTCGGTGTAAGCAGAGAAGTCGTGGTGAGGCTGCCTTGCCCACCGCCCATGCCTTGCCCGCCACCGGCGGTGGGCGAGAGCATCATTGGCGCCAGTGCGCCGGCTGCCTCGCCAATGTTGAGCACACCCCCCGCACCCGATGGCGCGACAAGCGTTACGCTGCTGCACCCGGCCGCGCCGGAGGTCCGCGTGTCGAGGGTCGCCTGAACCGCGGAAAGTGAGACGCCAGCCACAGCCGCGACGGCGGCGGCGGAGGCTGCGTGCGCGCCGGACGGAGGGAGAAGCCACACATCTTGGAGCGAGCCTACCCAGGCACCCGCAGGTGCGGCGCTGCCGGCGGGCGAAGAAAGGGCGATGTTGTCGAACGCACCGCTCGCAAGCACCGCTGTTGTCGTTGTGACTGCCGCCGCGGGGGCAGTAAGTGTGGTGTTGGGCAGCGAAGCCGCACCAGAGGTCAAGGGGGTCGCTTCAGCTGCGGTCGGGTTGAGCGTGACCGAAGACAGGGGGCCATCGGCGGTAACGCCGGACGATGCCGCAACGGCCTTGAACGCGGCCACGAGAATGACGTGTTTGGACGAGTTCCCCGCGGTGTACTGCACTGTGCCCGTCGCGCCGGCGCTGGGCTTGACGCAGTCCCACACATACAAGCCGGTGTCCGACCCGAGCGCAGTGTTCAGCGCTACCCGGCGCTGCCAAACCGATGAAGGGTCGTTGTACGAAGTGATGTTGATGTACGAGGTGTTCTCGCTCGTCGCCCGCATGTTGCTGGCGGTGGTGTTGTCCGCGAGGGCAGCCACACCTACAAGCAGGCACCCTTCCTCTGTGGTTGTAACCCCCGCGCACGTGACCGCCGTCGAGTTCGCGGCGAGCGTCGCCGATACGCTGGCATCGAGCGCCGCCAGCGCCCCATTCGCATACGCAGTGAGCGCCCCAATCGCAATGTCGCCCCCGGTACGCGCGAACTGCGCGTTGGTATACGTCGGAAGCGTCCCGTCCGCCGTGGTGTAGAAAGCGACAAGACCGGAGCCGATGGACGAACTGGTGGTCGTGCTCGTGTTTCCGCCACTCTGTTGCTGGGCGAGCGTCCACCCCGACGGCACCGTAAACGCAGCATTGCCGCGGAACCCGATAGTGAAAACCAGCAGCCCGTTCACTAGCGCCGGGTTCTTGTATGCCGTACCGTCGACAGTGGTCGCAATCCCCGCATTCGACGTGATCGCGAGCGCCCCCAGCGCGGGGAGATACGCCACCCCTGTCGGGCTCCCCTGCCCGCCAATCCACGGGTCGCGGTACGTCCACGTGGCCCCGTCCGGACTGGTGTACACGATGTGGAACCGCGCGTCGTTCGCCCTCACCGTGAGGAACAGGTCTTCCGCGGCGCTGTACCCTACGAACGCCCCGCTCGCGCCTCCGTTTACCCACGTGACGCCGTCGGTACTCCTGAACGTAACCACGTCTGCGGCGGCAATGATCGTGCCAGTCGCGTTGACCGCGAAATCGCGGACCGCATACGAAGTGCTCGGCGGCGTCCTCGCCGTCCACGTCGTGAGGTCCGGGCTCGTCTGCAGCGCGCCCGCAGCACCCCCGACGATGTACAGGCCGTTGGCGTAGCAAATAGCGTTCGGGGTGATCCCGCAGTCGGCAGACGCCCAAGTGATGCCGTCGCTGGTGTAGTAGATCGTGCTGGACGCGGTGAGGCAGAACATCTGCCCAGTCGCAGGCAGATAGGTGAGCCGCGTGATCGCGGCGGCCGTCGTCGCTCGCGCCGTCTCGACTTCACCGTCCGGGCTCGTGCCGAGCGTCGTGCCCGACCCATACACGAGCAAAGACTCGCTCGGCAGGTACGCCAGCGCGTCGAGGTACGTGTAGAACGCGAAGTCCCAAACCGCGAGGTCGCCAGACGCGTACGCTTGGCCAGCCGCGACGATGAAGTATTTGTTGAGGTGCGGCGCCCACGTCAGCTGGGCGGTGCCGATCGGGGCCGTCTGCGGGGACTGCGCGCCAAGATTCCCCGACGTCGAGGTGTATGTCGGTAGGTTCTTGGAGCGCAGTACCCACGCCATAGTTACAGGCTCGCCGCGAAGTTGAAGATGTCGTCCGCCTGCTCAGAGGTAATCCCCAGCACAGGCAAGTGCTCGTTCAGTGTCGTGTTGCCACGCTCGAACGCCTGCGAGTCGTTGAACCAGATTTCCAGCTCCGGGTCGCCAGAAGTACCGACGTAACTCGTGATTGCCGGCAGCAAGCCGAGGCGGTGCAGGGCGCGTTTCATTTGCTGGCGCGTCACGGACTGGGCGACCGGGCGCACCTCAACGGGGGGCACGTACTGGAGCACCACCCACTTGTGCCCGGTGAAGTTGGCCCGCTTGCCCTCGGGGATCGTTGCAGGATCAGGCGGCACGACCTCCGTGCTGCGCCCCGGCAGCACTTCTTCGGTCAGCCAGCCCCAGTTGTCGAAGTAGTACGGCATGTCCTTGTCCTGTATGTGCAGTAGTCGCCCAGCGTTGCCGGGCTGTATTGCTGGGGGTTCGGCAGCCCGAGCGCTCTCGCGCACCACTCGCTGCAGAACTGCCCGCGCGCATCGCCGGGGCGGTTGAATACCTGCCGCCAGAACAAGTCGCCCCAGCCATAGGGGTCGCCTTGCGTCGATGCGAACGTCGATTTGACGAGCGCTGCGCTGGCCCACGGCAGGTCGACGAAATCCCAGTGCTCGGGGTCGAACTCGATGCGCTTGGCGCGCACCCCGCTGTCCATGATGCTGGAGGAGTACGCGACCCCGTCGATTACAAGCTCGCAGTGGCCGTATGGGCTACGCGTCCACCACCGAATGGCGGCGTTACCGATCCGGCCCTTCCCCTTGTAGAGCGCGAGCCTCATCTCGGCTTCCTCCACAGCCGCTTGATGCGCCACGCCAGCACGCCCAGAGCGAACACCCAGACGGCCCGGACAAACTCGTTCTCGCCCCATGGTTGCGGGTCAGTCGTCTCGCGGTCCCAAGTCACCCCTTCGTAGCCCCAAGCAGCCTGCGCTGGGTGATCGAGTGGCGCTCCGGGGGCGTAGTGCTGTAGTCCTCCCGCACCGACAAACAGCACGTGCGGCCACCAGCGGCCGGGCACTGCTGCTCGACGCAGCAAAACGTACCCGGCTTCCTCCGTAGCTTGGCGGCACGCCGCGTCGATGCAGTTCATCGCGATCAGCGGTTGATGTAGAGCGGCGTGGTGAATGCGTGCGTGAAGCTGCCCGAGGTCACGCCCTTAGCCGAGCCGTAGTCGACGAACGACAGCAGCGGGTCGTTGGCGGCGACGCCCGTGCTTTTGTAGAGGATCGCGCCGACGACGCCGGCCAGCGTTACCCCTGTCAGCGTCGGGTCCGGCGCAGAGAACGTGATGGCCACGCGGTTGTTTGCCGCATCCTCCACGACGGACGCGACCGTCACTTCGAACCCACCCGCCGGATAGCCGCCGGTCGCAGCGTGCTCGCCGGTCACGTCCGCGCGGTCGTTCCAGGTGTCGAGCGCGGCCTCGTTCGGCGCTGCCGTCACCAGCAGGCATTTGAACGAGTCAGTGTTGAAGTTGATCGCGCCGGAGGCGAGGTTGAGCGCGAATTTCCCGAAGTTTGCAGATGCCATGATGGTTCCTTACGTGATGGTGGTGACTTCGCGCGTCACGGCCACGGCGCCGTACAGCAGCGGGGTTACGACGCCGGTCGCGTCTTCGATCTCGAGGTCATAGACCCCAGCCTTCCAGGCGAACGCGGCGGACTCCGCGGCCTCGATGCGCAGCACGATGCGGCTCTTGGCAAGGTCGAAGGAGATGTTCGGGCTGGCGCCGTCGCTGCGCAGCGTGTGCAGGACATTGCCACCGACCTTGTCCTTGATCTGCATGCGCGCTACTGCCCCGCCAAGTTCGCCTGGCGCGTAATAGACGAGGTGGCCGCCGGACTGGTACGCCTTGAACCGGGCCGCATTGATCGGGTTGAACTCGACGTCGTCGGCAGAGACGACCGTCGCGGGGCGAAACTCGGCGTCCTTCGGCGGGTTGTTTTCCGCATTCAGGTCCGTCATGCCAAGCGCGCCCATCACTGCGGCGTTCCAACCATCCGGCAGGCCGTGCGCCGTGGCGGTGATTCGCACCGGGGCCGACTGCGCAATGGCGGTGATCGGCTTGTAGACGAGGACGTTCGTCTCCCACATGACAGGGAGAATCCACGTCGAGCCCTGGCGAATCGTGAGGTCGAGCTTTCTCACGTCAGACCCCCAACGCCGTGCGCAGGAGGACGCGCGGCCACACGAACCACAGCGTGAATGCCATGCCCAGGTTGGCCCGCATCGTCGTCTCGACGGCCTCCGACCAGCGGCAGTAATCGCTCACCACCGGCCGCGAGTGGGCGACCTTCCAGTCGGCGAGTTTCGTCACAGAGGCATTCACCGCAGCTTCCTCCGTGCGTCATCCCAGCGTGCGTAGATCGTCAGCGCAACGCCGAAGATCGTTGCGATCGGGGACAGGTACTGAAGTGCCGATGCGCCGAGGAACGGCGCCACGGCGCCAGCCACTACCGTCACGTCTTCCGGGGTGATCGGGATACCGGTGACAGCCTCCGGCGCCCCAGTGGCAACGCCAACCGCAGCGCCCGCGGCGGCGATCACTGCGCCGGCCACCGTGCGCGACTTCACGAGCGGTTTCACGGTCGGCTCAAAGCCGGCCATGACTGCAGCGCGCTCGAAGACGTCTTCGCCGTACCACTCCTTACGGCCATAAACCGTGGGCTCACCGTTCTCGTGGCGCACGATGGCGCGGGCCAGGGCGACGTTGATCTCGCGGTCAAGGAAGTCCAGCGACTCGTCGGGGTCGAAGCCGGTCAGGCGGGAGACGTGCTGCACATAGGCGCTACTGTTGTTCTCGGCCGGCGGCGCCCAGCGGTTGATCGCCTCGCGCATCGTCTTGATGCCGTAGCGCTCCTGGTAGTTGATGAGGATGCGCATCAGCGCGCGGATGCCGGCCTCCGGGGTGTCGAAGACGAGGAAGCGGCTGTCAGCGGACTGGTCCGCGCTCATGCCGAGCCAGCGGTCCCTGCCGCGCTCGACGTTGCCGGGGTTGTTGTTGCGGATGCCACGGGGAAGTTTCTTGGTCATCAGATCACTCCAACCTTCTTGACGATCATCAGGACGGCCGCACCGGCTGCAGCCCACAAAGCAGAGAAAACCCAGGTGCTTGACTGCTTGTGCAACGGGATATCCCGCTCGATCGTTGCGACACGGCTCTCGATCGCGGACAGCTTCATGTCGATCTTGTCGATGGACTTGAAGGCCCGGCTCAGTGCTTCGTTGGCCTGGGTCTGCCGTTCTTCGATGAGCGCCAGCTTTGCGACGGACTGCGCAAGCTCCTTCATCACCGACCGGACTTCGCCTATGTCATCGGACAGGATTGCAAGGCGTGCGACGATGACTTCTGTGTTCTGGTCAGGCATTCCGGGCTCGTTGGGTTCGTTTCGCAGTCAAGGATTGATCCGAACGGCCGCCTGCTCCAGCCCTACAGGGGGAGCCCTATAGCCAAGCGACGATCCGGTGCGTCTCGTCATGCCGTGTGCTCGCGCGCAAGTCGGCGTCGGGCCTGGAGCCGAAGAAGCGCGAGAACTCGGCCTCGGCGATGCGCGACTTGTCGGGGTTGAAGGTTTCGGCGTCGGGTAGCGAGTAGCCGATGTGCAGCGCCCACTGCACGAGGTGGACGTGATGAAATGCCGGGATCTCCGGTTCGTCCTCGTCGCTCTCGATCGCCTTCGGGAGTCGGTAGCCTTCGAGCAACAGCGTGCCGGCTACGCTCGGCGCGGGAACGATCTGAAGCACGTTGGCGTCCTGCACGAGATAGGCCGGCTCGCCCGCGGACTCATCGCGCCATCCAGGCCGTGTCGTGTCCATCCACTCGCGCGAGACAAGGTGCAGTCTCGTCGTTCGATCGCCCTGCCTCCACGACTGGCTGCTGATCTCGAACAGGCTGGTCGGAATCGTGACAACTGCCTCTCCAGCGGACAGTCCGTGCTCGCACAGATCCGGATTGGCTGCAGGGACAGCGCGCAGAAGGCGAGCTCGGACTGCCGCCTCCTGCTGTGCCTCATTGAGCCAGTCGTCGATGTCCTCGTCCTGCCACAGATACGGGCGGGCCGTATCTTGGGCCAGCAGACGGACGCGACGCCGGAGGGCTTCGCGCTTCATGTCAGCGCGCTCCGAACTGCTCAATCAGACTGATGACTTGCTCGCGCAACACCTTCACGCTCTTACGCTTGTCGAGGTTCGTCTCGTACTTCATCGCGTAGGCTTCGAGTGCGTCCTTGTCCATCGTGTCAATGAGCATCAGCATGCCCTCGGTTTCGTTGCGCTCGTCCTGCTCGCGCTGGGCATGCGCCGCGACAACGGCCTCGACGTCTCCGCCCTGGTCGGTCGCCTCGGATTCATCGCCGCGCTTGAACTCGGCAAAGCGCAGCAGGATCTTGGCTTCCCGCTCGGGTACGCGCTTCACGTCACCCGGGTTCCACTCGTTCCGCAGCGCAGTGCGGTCACGGTAGAACTTCTGGCCTTCATACTTCACAACGGTCAGTTTCATGGTGTCCTCATGTGAAAAAGGCCGGCCAGGGCGAACCCAGCCGGCCTGTTTCGTGCCGCTTAGGCCACGCCTTCGTTGATGGCGAAGACGATGATCTCGATCTCCGACGCCTTCGCGTTGGCAGCGCCGCCGGTCGTCAGCGTCAGCCACGCCTCTTTCGGCAGGGTGACGCTGGTGTTCGCGGTGGCATTGCGCAGGCGAGCGGCCGACGACATTACGAGCGCGGCACCGAAGTAGTCGTCGTCCTGCGGCACGGCGACGCTATCCACGCCATCGGCGTAGGCGAAGCCCACCTTGGCGGTGACGGACGCGCTCATGGCGGTCTTGATGACGATCTCGCTGTCGACGAAGCTGAAGCCGGGCGGCAGGATGCCAACCTTGACGGTGTCGCCCGATGCAACGGCCGCGGCCAAGTCACCGTCGACCACGGCGCCGGAGGCGTTGGTCTTCAGCAGGTAGCGGAACGCGGTGAGGTTCCCATAGGGGGCGGCACCGAGGCGGTTGCTCGGATTCTGCAATCCCAGCTTGGTGATGGTTGCCATGGTTCAAGTCTCCTTGGTGGCGGCCACCCTTTCGGATGGCCGCCGATTACTCAGGGCTGGCGTTACTTGCGAGCGCCGATGATGGAAACGGCGGTGTCGATGGCGACGACGCCGTGGTCGGTGAAGTGCTTTTCGCCGTTGCCCTGATCGACCAGCCAGCGAACCTTGCTGATGCCCTGGATAGCGCCGATCAACAGCTCCATCTTGTCGTCGTGGTCAAACTCCTTCTCCTTCCAAAAGAAGGGCATGCCACCGTGGCCGGATGCGGCAAACGCCTGAGCGATCGCTTGGCCGCCCAGCAGGATTGCGCGGTCGACCGCATGGGTCGTGCCGAAGCTGGCGTTGACCGTGGCGGTCGATTCCGTCTCGCTGGTGAAGCTGTCGCAGTAGTTCAGGGCGTCGCCCGCGTAGAAGCGGATCGGCTTGGGCATCTTCATCAGCAGGATGCCGTTCCACAGGCCGCACTCGCCAAGGAACAGCGGGTGATTCTTGGCCTTGGCCGCGCGCGCCAGGGCATTGGCCTGGAACTGGCGGAAGCTCGGATCTTGCGAGAAGGCGTGATACTGCGCAGGGGAAACCAGGAGAACGCGCAGCGGCGAGTCTTCGGCCACGACGTCGCCGGGGATCTTGACTGCCGGCGGCGGCAGGGCGATCGACTCCATCACGGTGCGAATGGAATCGACCACGTCCATGCTCAGGCCGTCAGTCGTCGCCAGATCCACGACGCCACCCGTCTGCGAGAACTCTGCGATGCCGTTGGTGCCGTCGGCGATGAAGTGGCGATTCTTCGTCGGGGCGCGCACTGCATTGATGGCGATCTCGGCGAACTCGGGGTGCGATGCGACCGGCACGCGCCACTCGATGTTGTCGTGGAAGCCACGCGCGCCAGCCATGTGCACCAGCAGAGACTGGTCCATGTAGCTGTCCATCAGCGACTGCGCAACCGGACGGCCCATGCGGCGGAAGTCCACCGGCGAGCGCAGGCTGGTCATGGTGTCGCCGAGATCTACCGGGAAGCGGGCTTGATTCACGCGAACCCGCGACGTGTCGTAGGAGAGGCCGGTGCCCTTCCCTTCCGCGGTGCGGCTACCCATGATCGGGTAGGCGCCAACCGGCTGCAGGAACTGGAACTCGACCTCGTCGCCCTTGCCGCGGGACAGATCGACGGTCTTGACGATCGGCAGGTCGGTGGAGGTCTGCTTGCGCACGACCTCGCCGGCACGCGCCTCGCCCTTGGGCATGGGACCGGACAGGCGGCCCAACGTGGAGTTGCGTTGCATCGACTGGGCGAAGAGGCCCGCGGCGAGAACGCGCTGCTTATCCGCGGCGGTTGCCGGGACGTTGGTCTTGGTGGTCATGTTCAATGACTCCTATGCGTTCAGATGAGGTTGTCCAGCAGGTCGTCGATGCGGTCCGAGGACATGGAGCCCATGCGTTCGAGCAATGCGGCTGCATTCCCGGCTGCGGCGAGGGTCTGCTGCGTTTCGTCCATCGGCGCCGCTCCAGGCACATCGGACAGGGAGTTGGGCACGCGAAGGGCGGGCGCCTCCGGCGCGGTGCGTGCGGTACTGGGCTGCTGCGGCTTGGTTGCGCGGAATGCGTTGAAGACCTCGATCACCTCTTGCGCGGAGCCCTTGGTCAGCGCGTGCTCGACGCCGGACTTGGCGAATGCGGGCAGACTGTCGCGCCACGACGCGAACTCGGCCGACTCGACGATCTCGTCCGCGTCCTTGTGGGCGGCGTAGATGGCGTCGTAGTGGGCGCTCGTCGCGGTCTTGGCTTCCTGGGCACGAAGAGGGGCGAGGCGATCGTCCAGCGCGGCCATCAGTCGAGACTCGACCTGGGCCATTGCGCGGCGATTCAACTCGGCCACCCCCTTCGCAAGATCCTCTTCCGAGAAATCGCCGAAGATCGACACGTCGACACCTTCGGCCATGGCCTGCGTAGCGGCAGCGAGGTTCGCATCGGCTGCGGTCTGCCCTTGACCGGCGGCTGCGCGGTCTTGTGCATCGGCCTGGGCGGTTGCGATGTTCTGCTGTTGCTGCGAGGACAGCCCTGCGATGTGCTGCTCAAGCTGCTCGACGCGCTCGCGCAATGCGTTGCGCTCGTTACGGGCCTCGGCCAGCTTCTCGTAGGGGATCGTGTAGGCGCCGGACTTGCTCAGGATCGGTGCGCCCTCGACTTCCGTCTCGGTGGCGCCGGCCTGCGGCTGGTCTTGGCCTTCGGTAGAGACGGCAGCGGGCGCGTCGTCAGTGACGGCGGCGTGCGACTGCTCGGTGTGTGCGTCATCTTCCTGAAGCGTCCCATCCAGGGCGGACTCCAGAAGTTCGGCGGCGGTCATGCTCATGTGCGCGCTTCTCCAAAGCTGCTTGCAACAATGCGCAGGCAGTGTCATTGGGCGAACACGTGAAGCTCCAGCCCTACAGGGGGGTCGGAATGAGTAGTCGCGCTACGCGCATTCTTGCTTTCAACAGCCTGTCGTGAGATCTAGGCACGAAAAAATGCCCGCACGGGGCGGGCTTGGCCTCATTGAGGCTCCGAACAAGTTCGGCGTGTGTTGCAGGCCATCAGTCGTTGCGCTTGCGGCGGACAACGATCCTGAACGGACGTCCGTTTGCGCGACGAATCACCTTGCCGTTCTTGAGGCGGATTGTCATCCTGAAGATGACATCGCCTTGTTCAGCCGAGGGATCGAAAAGGTCGCTCTGTACCATATAAACCTCACAGGTCAGGCGCTATCAACACTCACGACCTTGCGAGACCTGCCGAATACGGCGTAGCATAGTGCTCGCTTTTGCCAAAGCATTCGTGAGAGGGATACTGGGCCGTCGGTTCAGTACCCTTTTACCTCGGGGCGCCCAAGTTGCAGCTTGGGCGCCCTTTCCTTTGAGCCGGCTATTCGCCGTCCGGATCAATCAGAAGAGACTGAGTTGACCAGGAGACGAACGCCAGTGCTGAACCACCGTTTCCCACCTTCCGAAACGGAACCGGCGGTATGCGCGCACGAAGACGTCCTTAACAAAGGGGTACGCCATGATAGGCACCTCCGATAGAACGTTAGAGGGTTTTGACTTGCCCTGGCGCCTTCGTCAGTACTACACTTCAGTGTCTTCCCCAAGACAACTCTTGACAAAGTGCGGTCAGAGAGGTAAGGCAGACCCTTTTTCGCCTTACCAAGGAGCCTGGAAGTGGTGGAACACTTCTGGGCTCTTTTCTTTTGGAGTGTTAAGGTCACTCTCACACTCCTAGGCCGTGTGGCAGGCGCCTGAGAATGCCGTCTTTCGCAAGCCGCGCTAGACGATAACTTGCACTCTCAACACTCGTTCCACATGCCTCAGCGAGGTCAGCGACCGATGCAATCGAGTTACATGCCTCGATGGGCATCATGATCGCAGCGGTGAGAGCCTTTGCCTGCCATTCGGAGTCCTCGAAAAACCGGTGCGATTCAGCTCCAGCGCCTCGCTGGAGTGTGAGCGCGTGGTTCAGTACGATGTGCGACATCTCATGAACAACCGTGCTGCGCCCAAAGACATGATCCTCATGGACCAAATCGTAGATATCCGCCCGGAAGACGATCAACTGTTTCTGTGGCACCGCAAAGGCGGCGCAGTCATGCACTTTGTCCACCTCCTCGACCTTCAACTTGTAGCCAGCGTGTGGTAACAGCTCTTCAAGAATCCGCACACAATCCAAGCGGATCGAACTACCGGGTGTAGTGGGGAGCACCCCCCTCAGTTCGTCCGCTATCGCCTCAAGCTTTGCATAACTTTGCGGCGCAACCTTGTAGCCAGTGGGGGATCTCAGTCGCCCCCCGACGCAAATCGTTGTCATTTTCTTGAGTCTCCCGTTTTATCCAGCTCCGATAGCCACCGGGTAAATTCGTCAGAAGGGGTGGCCCCTTCTTGAAGCCTGCGGGCGAACGCTGCCACCAAGTGTTTCGCATCTCCATTCAGAGCCTCAGTGCTCACGAAATCCTTGGACATATCTGCAGCGGTCCGCAGCGCCCCTAGCTGCTCCGGGCTACACAAGACGGAGAAATAGTCCAGCGCCGACTGGGTATGTTTGTCGTTCAGCTTCTTCTCCCCGAACTCAATCGAACTGAGGTGCGCAGAACTGATACCCATTGCTTCGGCCATCGATTTCAAGGTCAAGCCGTTTTTCATCCTAAGTTGGCGCGCCAACTCTCCAAACGGTGTGAGTTTCATGCCAGGCTCCTTTCGCCATACACCATGCGCTCTCGGAAAACCTTTTAGCACACAATGTTTTCCATACGGCAACGATCTTATCCATTTAGATAACACCAGTCAACCTACGGACGCTCTCACGTATCCCATTCACACTAGCTGCGCCCGGCCTGCCATATTCACCTCGAGCACGAAGCGAGCCGCACAAACCAGATTGCCGCCAGATGGAAGCACGCCTTATGGATAACCTGTCCTTACCATTGAAGAATGGGCAGGCGATCGCCCTTAGGTGTGCGCTCTGAAAACCCTTGACGAAACAGCGATGACCCCCCTATAATTCTTTGGTTGTTGAGAAAATATTTAAAGCGCAGGTAACTCTTCATGACCATGAAGACCGCTACCTGCAACTCAGCACACCCAATTCAGACCCGAGTCTGCTATGAAAAGCTGGCTCGGGTTTTGCTTTTTGAACGAGCAGAAGAATAGCGCTAACTCGCCGCTAGCGCAAAAAAATAAATTAGTTTAAAAACAGAGGGTTGCAAAAATCCTCGTGTATCAATCGTTCTGCCATACAAAATATAGTGCTGAATTTCCGTTCAGGGACACTTCTCACCGCCCCAAACAGAACGAAGAGTTGCATGTCCGCTTCGAATGCGGCCCCGGCGACTGACCTGAAGGTGGCGCCTTAATCGAAGAACAGCCCGCTCTTGACGGGCTGTTCGGTGTCTACGATGGTTCCGTGAGATTGTCACGCGTCTCCGGCGTCTCAATCCCTGCCATGGGCGAAGCGCCCTCGTCCGGCACCGGGGGGAACGTCGGGCTGGTATTCTGCCGCACCTCGGGCGCAGCCTGGGCCTGTTCTGCGACGGCGGGCGCGGTCGGCTGCGGGAAGTTGGGGTCGTCGCCCATCGGATTCGGGCGCTTGTAGCCTGCTCCCTGCATCACGACGTCGGCGATCGGAGCGATCTGCGGCATGTGTGCGACTTGCGCGCCGGCCTGCATCGCGCTGAATGCCGCCTGCACGCCGGTCTGCACCGCTTCGGCCATCAGCTTCTTGATCTTGGCCTCGCTCTCGGATTCCTTGATAGCGAGCTCGCGCTCCTTGAGCTCGAACATCAGTTCGCGCTTGATCTGCTCGCGCAACTGCTCGGGGTCCGCCTGCGCCGTCGCCTGTCGAATGGCCTGCACGATCTGATCCTTACGCGGCAGATCCATGAGGTCGATCATGAACGGCATCACGACCGTCTGAAGCTTTTGCGGCAGTGACTTCACCGACTCAGACAGTGCGGCCAGTTGCTGTGCGCGGAAGCTGCTGGAACTGGGCACATCCTCGAGGGCGACCATCAGGCGGGTGCGCTGCACGTCGTTGCTCAGGTACTGGATGCCGGTGTCGGGATCGATCTCGGGGTGATTCAGCACGACGGTCCGCGGCGGATTGAGCGTGTCGCCCTCGATCACGATGGTCTGCTCGGCCTTGCCCATGTCGGTGATGATGAGCGACATCAGCAATTCGCCCACCATGCGCCGCGCTTCCTTGAAGTTGTCCATCAGATCGGCGACGGCGACCTGGGACTGCTCAAGCTGCGTCTGCTCCTGAATACCCGATGCTGCGGTGCCCTTCTGGCCCTGGAAGGCTGCCGTGATCCCGCTGACGCGCTCCATTGCGCGGCGCGAGTCGTTCATCAGATCGAACTGCTGCGCATTCAGTTGGAAGTCGCGCTTGACCTCGAAACGCGCGCCGGGCCGGGCCATATGGTCCGCATCTAGGGTGATGTCGGCGTCGACGCGGGCAGCCATGCGCCGGAACACCTCATCCGTCATGGCGACCGCGCCCTTTGTGCGCTCGATGCGCGTCGCCGACATGCCCCAGCGCAGCTTGCTGATCGAGGCGTTGAGGTTGTCCTGCGGGAACAGCATGTCGCGCACGAGCCCGTAGGGAATCCCGGTCATGTCCTCGCGGTTCCCCCACACGGGCACGTAGGGGAAGTGCTGGTGCGGGTGCGGCGTCGGGCCGTCATGCAGGCAGTGCGGCCCCATGAAGTAGGCGCGGCGCATCTTCGGGATGATCTGGCGCTCCAGCACGCCACGCCCAGCATGCAGCATCGCATCGTGGGCCGGGTTGCTCGGGTCGTACTCGACAGCGCGGCCGGTGTGCGCTCGCAGGATTGTGACCTCGGCCCAGCGGCGATACCAGAGCTCGGTCAGGCAAACCTGCTGGTTCTCGTCGTTGTACCAGTTGTCTTCCTGCACGGTCCATGCGCGCTCTGCGTCGATGGCCTGGGCGAGCCCGGTTGACTGCCCGCCTTCGAGCATTTCGCCGGCCAGATCCGCAATCCACTTGTCCGCGGAGTGCATGATGATCGTGGCGTGCTCGGGGAACATGCGCGCAGCGCGCTGCCTATCCACCCAGCGACGGCGGAACAGCCAGCGGGCGTCTTCCAGATCCGGCTCGACGCTCTGCATGTCCCACCAGATTTCGTTCCGGTGGACTGCGCGGCACTTGTACGGGAACTGGAGCGCGTTCGAGGCGCGCGTGACCTCCACCCAGCCGATTCCGACGGTCGCGGCAGATCGGAAAGCATCGGACAGCGCGCGATCGGCGCGACTGTGCCGTTCGGCTTGGTTGAGCCGGTAGTTCAGCGCGTCGGCGACGTCCTGCCCTTGCGGGTCGCCGTCGGGCGTCACGCGCCAGTCCGTGCGCGTCTTGGCCTCGTAGCCGCACACCGCGCGAATGGCCGGGCCGATGATGTTCTCCTTGGCCGGCGGAATGCCGAGCATCTTCTGCCGCTGCAGCAGTTCGCTATCCAGCTGATTGCCGTCGGCGTAGTCTGCTTCCTTGTCCGCGTTCGCGCGCCAGGGTTGCTGGTTGATCGCCTCACGCACGAACTGGGCGAACTCGTCGACGGTGATCGGCGCGTCGGCCGGTTGCAGTTCCGTTTCGTCGGTGGTGTGGGTCTGTTCTGCGAGCATCGTTCGCTCCGGTGTGGGTCAGGTGCGCCAGTCGGGCGGCGGGGGTTCTTCGTAGTTCTGTTCCATCGAGGCCGGCATCACCGGAACGGCTTGGCCGATGTAGCGGAACATGTCGCTGCCGTGGCTGAACTCGTCGTGCAGCGGCCCCATGGGTTCGCCAGTCTGCGTGTGCAGCGCGCGGCGGTAGCGCTTCAGGCACTCCAGCAGCCGGCTGGTCTTGTCTTGGTCGAAATAGCACCGTGGGAACAGCATGCGGGCGACCTTGATGCCTTCCTCGACGCTTGTCTGTGCCAGAACGATCGGCTTACGCCCCATTTCTCGCAGAAGATCCTCGGTGCTCTTTCCCGTCTGGAAATTGCGCGTGCGGCCATCGTGCGGCAGATAGTCGTGACCCCAGCGATACGGGCGGCGCTCGATCTGCGCCACATACCAGTCGAGCGTGCGGTGCGAGTCCTCGATGTAGTCGATGATCCGGACGTCCATTGGCGAGCGCTGCACGAAGCCGATGGTCATGGCGTCGTTCCACCCCAAGTCCCACACGGTGTGCACCGGCAGCAGCGGGTCGTAGGGCACGCGCGCGACGCGGTTCTCGGCGTAGAGCGCTTGGATCTCGTGGCGATAGATCGCACCTTCGGCTACGGTGCGCGGTTTGCCTTCCCAGATGTGCTCGTAATCCTCCAGCAGCATCGAGCGCTTGGCCTTCAACCGCTCCTGGTTCAGCACTTCCGGGAACCACGGATTGTCGCGCCAGTTGATCTCGCAAACCCAGGTGTCGGGCGACGGCGTTGCGATGAATCGCTGGTACGTCTCGTCGGTGTCCATGTCCGGGTTGAGCGTCAGCCATATCTCCGATCCGTCCTTGCGGATGGTCGGGATGAGCACGTCCCATGACTTCTTGCTGACGCCGTGGGCCTCCTCGACCCACACAACGTCCACGCCCTCGAATGACTTGATCGAATCGACGGTGTGCGACTGCAGGCCGGAGAACAGGAACATCGAGCCGTTGGCGCCGCGGATCTCGGTATCGAGCACCTCGTAGAAGTCCTGAAGACCAAGGCGCACGATCGTGTCCTTCAGCAGGCGATGCACCGAGTCGCGCATCGACTTCTGAACCTCGCGCGCACACAGGATGCGAAGCGGCCTGTCTGCGGCAAGCACCAGCAGCGCGGCAGCGACAGCCCACGATTTCCCGCCACCACGGCCGCCGTGCATCACCTTGTAGCGGCGTGGCGTGAAAAGCCCTTCCAGCTTCTCGGTGATCTGCAGCTTTGCTATTGGCGGCTCGGCGAGCATCACGACTCGTCATCCTCGCTTCGAGCGGGCGGGCGCACGAACTCAACGGCAATGCGGGCCTTGATCGGCCCTCCTCCCTCGCCGACGTGCTCCTGCGTGACCTTGTCGCCAAAGCGGCGGGGCTTGAGTTTGCCCATAAGCCACTTCTTGTTGTCGGCCTCCAAGCGCACGATCGCTGCCGACGCCTTATCGACGGTCATCAGCGGCCTGCCGTCGACCACGATGGGCATCCCGGTATCTGGATCGAGGACAGGCACCCACGCCTTGTTGTGAAGTTCGGCCAGCTCTTCGGCCATGAACTCAGCCTGGGCCTCCTTCGCGCGCGCGTACTGGTCGCAGATCGGGTTGGCGCCGTTCTCGTCTTTCTCATTCAGCCAGCGTGCGACAGTTGCATAATCGGGAAGCGGGTGGCCTTGGTGCCCGGCGGCCAGAATGGTGGTGATGCTCTTCGAGCTTGATGCGATCGCATTGCACACCGCATCCATGACTTTCTCGCGGTTCCATTCCTTGCTGTTGATCTTGAACGGGTTGGCCGGTGCTTTTGCTGCAGCCTTGCGCGCAGCGGTGCCGGCGACTCGCTTCCTCGCGGCCGGCTTCTTCGGATCGGTGGACGTGGCGGTCTTACGAGTCATGCGCGGCATGCTCGCCAGCAGCCACGCGTCAATCCAGCCCTACAGGGGTTTAGGCCTTGTTCGATGCCAGCAGCGGCAGCGCCATCTGCTCTTCGGCATGCGCTGAGGTCAGCTCCTGCACGAGCCGCTCGAGCCTCCGCACCTTCGCGCTGAGCGTTGCTGCCATGAACTCCGCCTCGTGACCAATCTGAATGGCCGCGTACTGCTGCCCTGAGCCGGCCATGAGCTCACCGAGCACGCGAGATTCGCGCGGCGTCAGCTGCATCACTGTGTCCCCGATCTCGAGCACCGTCGTCCCGTCGGGCAGAAGCGTCCGGGTGATGAGCCTGGCCGGCTTGTGCTGCTCCATCGGAACGAAGACCCCGCGCTGCACCCGGCGAATCTTGCCGTTATCCAGCAGGTAACCAAGGCGGTCGTCGATCGTCGTCAGCTTCAGGCCGGTGAGTTCGGCCAGCGTCTCCCGGGTCACGATCTGCTCACGGGCGTGGATGTCCTGCACTGCCTCGAGCACGATCTCCGCTGTCGACTTCTTCGCGCAGCCCTGCTCCTTCACTCGAACACCTCCGCCGGCTGAACAATCACCTGCGCCATCGGACGCATGCCGTAACGCTTGCGAATCGCGACGTCGGTGATCTGCTTGTCGTCGCGCCACACGATGCCGTTGCACGCATCGGCGATCGCCTTGAGCACGTTGTCGCAGTCGGGCTTCGTGGTCGGGCGGATCTGCCCATCGAGCGCCTGGTTGCGCTTCTTCATCGACCAGGATGCCGGCGGCACCGTCACGAGGACCATACCGACGGCCACCGCGCCCTCCATTGGCGCACGTCCAGCCATGGCCTCTTGTGCCGCCATCGCCACCAGGTTCTCGTAGCGCGCAGTCTTCTCCGGCGTGTGCATCCGCACGCCGTCGCCCATCCTGAACGCTCTTGGGCGCCCCTTCCCTACCGGCTCACCCGGCACGACGAACTCGATCACCGCCAATCCCCCCTCTCCCCGCGATTGCCCTTTGCCCACTGTGCGTTCGCATCCGGAAGCAGTACCGAGTACCCGCTGCTTCGCTTCATCGCCTCGACTGCAGCCCGATTCCCCTGCGCCCGAAACCGCAGCAACTGGCGCACCAAACAGCGATGCTTGTGTTTCATGCCCCATGACTCACCTCGTTCGCGTTCAGGCAGCAATAGCGTCATAGCCTGCTGCAGCCCATGCACTGACCTGTTGCTCCGCGCTCATGCCGCGCTCCTGCCGTCGATCACGCGCAGCGGCTGCGAGGCCTCAATCGCAGCGGCCGACGCAGTCGCGAAGCCGATCAGCGGTCGTCTCGTTCCGCCCTGCATCACCGCTTCAGCCTTGGTCGCGTCGCCGATCAGTCGCGGCGGATCGGAACGCAGGCCGCGACGTACGTTTTCCGCCTCGGCGATACCAGTCAGGACCGGCGGATACTCGGGTCTCTCGTTGCGCATGGCGTAGCCGCGATAGCGGTTCTCGAACTCCTTGGCAACGAACGGCCACTCGTCCTCGCTCTTCGAGCTCAGACCAACCCATCCGCCCATGTCGTGGAGCACGCGGTGGATCAGGGCATCGTCGAACGCCACGCTGGCGTAGGGGCCGACGTGGCGCACGGCCTTGTCGATCTTTGCCCAGGCGCGCAGTGCGGAGTCCTGCGTTGTGCCGCCGAGCATGCGGCGCACGTCGGCAATCTTCGGCATGAACTGTCCGGTGTCGGGGTTCTGCACGTGGGCGTTCAGCGCGTGGCGCACGGCCGGCAGGTCAAGGTCTTTCAGCCCCTGCCAGTAGATCGCGATCACGCCCGGCGAGAGCGGCTTGCCGCAGTATTCGGCCACCGCCTGGAGCATGTCGGAGAACGCGTCGAATTCGTGTTGCTGCATGGGTTCAACCCTCGCCGAAGATCAGTCGCTTGGCCTCATCGGCCGCTTGTCGATTGCGGTCTGCCAACGTCGGGGATGCTCTCGGCAGCGGTCGCACCTTGGCCGCATCGCGGCGCCGGCCTTCAGCGGTGGCCAGCACCCAAGCCATGCCCTTGCCGGCCGCGTTCGGTTCGGCAGCAATGCCGCACAGCTCGTCGGCGGTGATGCCGGCTTGCAGCAGGGCGAGCAGTTTCGGGTGGCCTGGATTCACGCCCTGGATGCCCGATTCCCGCATCCGTCGGCAGATCGTGCCGGCCTCGGTGGGCTCGACTTCGGGGGAAGGCTCGGCAGAGGCGAGCGCGCCCGGATCCTCGTGCGTGCTACTGCGGTTCAGTGATTCGCTCGCTTTTGGTTCACCTGGTGTCTGGTGTCTGGTGCCTGGTGCTTGGTGAGCTTTCTGCTGGGTTTCGGAATCGGAACCCGACGAAAACCCATCGGGTTTCTGCTGGGTTTCCGAATCAGAACCGGTTGGGTTTTTGCGAGGACGCCCACCCTTCTTGCCGTTCTGCTGTGCCGTAACGATGCGCTGACGCGCTCGCTCGATTTCCTCGTCGGCACGCCCGTTGTGCCACACCCCATCGACCAGTTCGAAGAACTCCTCCAGCACGACATCAACGGCCTGGCGCTCCTCGTCTGAGCGAGCCCTAGCAAGGCGATAAGCCTGCGCCGCGGGGATGCCTGCCTCCGTGGAGTAATAGCGGTCGAGCAGGATGCGATACGCCCCGTGCTCAAGCATCGAGAGATGCCCCGTGTCCTTGGCGTAGTCGCCCAGGTGGTGCTCGTAGTAGTTCATCTGCCCACCCGCACATTCGCCAGCACCGCCTTCAACAGACCTGAGCGGCATGGAGTGAGACAATCATCCCCCCATGAGAAGAACGCGGTGAGGTATGCCAATGAACAAGTGCGACGACTGCTTGAAGCTACCCAAGGGGCGCCGCGCACCGCCACACCGAAGCCTCGCAAGCGTTGGCTATGCGGGCTCGTACGCCCCCGCCGGACAGCGGGCCGCGAACATTGAGAAGTACGTCTGTCGAGCGTGCGGGCAACGCTGGACGTTCGAGAACGACTCCAACGACGACTTCGTTGGATGGACAGAGCAGAACTGACCGTCACCTGAGGGGCACCGCAAGCCGCATCGTCCCCCACTTCGCGCGAGACGCTTACGACGTGGCGAATCATGCCGTCGCCCGCCACATGGCGCCTCATTCCCGCCCCCTACCCTTTTGTATTACCAAATCACGAAGCCGCGACGGCAGGATGTCGACATCGTCCTCATCCATGCAGTCGACCGTGATCAGGAACCGTGCGTACTCGCCCATCGTTGAGAAGCCCAATGCCCGCGCACGGCGCAGACCGAGCGTCTTGAGCTCTGCGGGCATTCGGAGCGAGAAACCATCGTCCATCGCGACGCCTGACGAGTCGGCCGCGCGGCGCGAGAACTGCGGATCGTCTCCGGCAGCGGCCTCGCCGGCCGGCTCTCGGGCGAACCAGGTGAAAGGATTGAGCAGAGACACTAGCGGTGCTCCAGGGGGTTTATGGGCGGCTTCCCCGATGCATATAGAATGGGAGTTCTCACGCAACCGTCATTCGCAAAGGGGAAGCCATGAACGAAATCGAAGCGATGAAGGCGAACGTCGACCTCATTCACGGCCGCCTGAACGCGGTGGAGGCAACGCTCCAAGCTCTTCTCCGTATGCACAGTCAGCCGAGAGAGGCGCTTGTTGCTGCCCTGACGGAGGCGTCACTCCGCGTCGAAATCGGCGCAGACACATGGCCCGTGTCAGATCGAACCATTGCCGCCACGAAAGATGCGCTGCGAGGTCTTCTGTCTGCGGCGCGGAACGACTCGTAGCAGTCACATACTGGCGGGTGCCGAGCTCCAACTGCTCGTACATCGCGGCGCCGATCACAGATCCGAGCCGGCCGGCGTCGATAGCGTCTTGCAGTCGCTGCTCCACTGCGGATCGGTCGCTCGACATCACGCCGCCTCCGGGCTGGCCTGGGCGGCTGGCGGCGCACTCCGGGTGTTCGCGGAGAACACTTCAGGGCGAGCAAGCTGGAGGTATTGAAGCCTCGCGCGCGGAATTCCGTTTCGCCTCCACTCAGAAACTGACGGAGGCTTGATATCGAAAAGGCCTGCAACGGCAGTTGTGCCGCCCAGTTTGTCGATCACTTCCGATGCGGTGAGATTTGTGTCCATGCGCAATGTTAGGCGCACCTAACGTCGAAGGTCAAGTATGCCTATCTTTCCTGTTGTTAGGCTTCCCTACATGACTACGCTTGCCCAACGAATGAAAGAAGCCATCGACGACGCCGGCGTTAAGCCTGCTGACGTCGCGCGCGCGTGCAAGATCACCGCTGCTTCCGTGAGCAACTGGCTGTCCGGAGAGACCAAGAGTCTTAAGGCATCAACCGCACTGCGAGCAGCCGACTTTCTGGGCGTCAATCAGGCGTGGCTGGCTGAAGGCCGCGGGCCGAAGCGCTCAGACTCCCGTGACGCTTATCACGCTCATGACAAGAGCGACGTCGCTCTATTACCTTCGTCTAATAGCAAGGCGAACGACGGCGAAGCACAATCCTCCAGAATAGGAGGAGGTCATATGCCGTCAGCTCAAGTTGTTCCGCTCACATCGAGAGACCACATCGTCATCCCGCAGTACGATGCCGGCGGGGCAATGGGGCACGGCCTCGTGCTGCCCGAGCAGCCTGGCGTGATCGAGCGCTGGACGGTCAACGCAGAGTGGCTGGACAAAAACGCGCGCGGCTACACCGCGGCGCGGAACCTGTGCATCGTCACCGGCTTCGGCCCGAGCATGAGGCCGATGTTCAACCCGGGCGACCCCCTGCTCGTCGATCGCGGCGTCACCTCGGTCCAGGCGGACGGGATCTACTTCTTCCGCATTGGAGCTGAAGGGTTCATCAAGCAACTCCAGAAGATCCCCACCGCAAACGGCGTGATCTACCGCGCGAAGTCGGCGAACCCCGACTACGATCCCTTCGACATCACGCGAGACATGGACTTCGAGGTGCTCGGAAAGGTCATCAGGGTTTGGTGCGGAACGGATTTCTGATTCGAACTGCAGTAGCACGACACAGCGCCTTGGAGCTTGTGCTGGGCGCACAGAAGATGAGAGCTCTTAAGGGGGAGGAGTAACTATGCGCGCACTCGTGGTTTTCGCCGCAGCAATTTCCAGCTTTCTCGCAGCACCGTCGATGGCCGGCACTCAGCCGCGCTCGGCCTCTGAACAGGTGATCCTCGAGCACGGTGGCGGTTGCCGAAAGAGCTCTCCCCCTGGCAAGTGCTGCCATATGGATAACAGCACTGGGACCGTCCATTGCCATTGATTACTCGGAGAGCGCATTGCCGTACGACCTTGAAAACCGCCTAGTGATCGGACTCGCCTCAAGTGCGCTGTTCGACTTATCCGAACCTGATCAAGTATTCAGAGAACAAGGTGAGCTAGCCTATCGTGAATTCCAGAGAAAGCACGAGAGGGTGCCGCTGTCCCCAGGGGTGGCATACCCATTCATCAGACGCTTGCTGGCACTGAACGAGATTCGGCCTGATGACCCCCCTGTTGAGGTGGTTCTGCTCTCGCGCAATGACCCGGATACCGGCATGCGCGTAATGCACTCGATCCGACATCATGGCTTGGCCATGACACGCGCGGCATTCCTGCAGGGTCGAAACCCACACCGGTTTATACCTGCGCTATCGGTGAGTCTGTTCTTGTCTGCGAACGAAGCGGACGTAAACCAAGCAACGCTCGCGGGGTACCCGGCCGGCCAGGTTCTCGCTTCAAAGCACGTTGATTTGCTCGATGATCAAGAACTCCGAGTCGCCTTCGACTTTGATGGAGTACTGGCCGACGACGAGTCCGAAACAATCTTTCAGGAAACGGGGGACATTGAACAGTTCCACGCCCATGAACAGAGCAAGATCGACATCCCTCACGGCCCGGGTCCTCTTAAGGTGTTCGTCGAGAAGCTATCAATTATCCAGAAGCTCGAGGAACAACGCGCTGCCGAGGACCCCTCGTACAAACCGCGGCTCAGGATCTCAATCGTCACTGCAAGAAACGCCCCGTCTCATGAACGAGTGATCAACACCATGCGAAGTTGGGGTATCACCGTGAACGACGCATTCTTCCTCGGCGGCGTGGAGAAGAAGCGCGTGCTCGAGGTCCTTGCACCGCACATCTTCTTCGACGATCAGAAAAAGCATCTCGAACCGGCAACAGAAATCCTGCCATCCGTTCACATACCGTTTGGTGTCGCAAACCGCGCGAGGCAGTGACGTTCAAATCGTTTCGGGGCGCCCGAGAAGCGCTTTGGCCCGCTCCCACCATGTGCAGTTGCTCGTAAGCCTAGGGGTGCAGTGCAACGGATCATCGCATCCGTAGTCCTTGGCACAACGTTTCCGCTTGAATGGGCCTTCAACGAAATGCTTGAGCAATGAATCGAAGACGGCTTGCTCGGACACGGATCCGTCTATCCTCACGATGCTCTCGTCGCGCTGGGCGATCTCTCGAAACAGCCGATCGATCTGTATCAGGTCTTCGATTTTCTCAAAGTGGTTTGCTGCCCCGTCACGTGCTTGGATTCTCGCCGTAGCCAGGGTCGGCGGGACATCAAGGAGGTATGCGACATCTGGCTCAACGACATTTCGCCGAATCCGAGCCTCGATCGGAGAGATGCCGCCAGCGCGGAGGCCTTGGTAAGCAATCGTCGAGTAGAAGTAACGATCCAAGATCACCACTGCACCGGCCTCGAGAGCCGGAATTACCTTCGTTGCTAGGTGTTCTTGTCTGTCCTCGATAAAGGCTGTCAGCTCCTCGTCGAACGGGAGCCTGCCGCTGGTCGCAGAAGCACGCAGCTTCGCTCCCCACGGTCCATCGGTAGGCTCCTTGGACACGATGACCCGTTCGCCGACCGAGGCTAAAGCGGCTTCGAGGCGACGAACTTGTGTCGTCTTGCCGGCACCGTCGATGCCATCAAAGACAACCAGAATCCCGGGATAGTCATGTGCATTCATAGTCGCGCGGAGGATAGCACACGGCCCGTTCCAACAGGGCCTCGACCCCGACGCGTTCCTCTTGGCGCACCCCGTTCAAACCCGATCCGCCAAGGCGAGTTCGCGCCCTCACCTCACCCCTTCCCGCCGCACGAACCGCCAGTACCCGATCGTCTCGATGATGTACCACGCAAACGCCAACGCCCCGCCTGCGGCGAAGGCCAGCGATACCGCGGATCTCACGTCAGTCGGCCCCATGGGGCTCGTCGACAACGTCGTGGCGTCAAGCCAAAGGGCAAAGAGGACACATCCGAGGAACGCAACGAAAGAAACCACCAGCCGCCGCTCGCGCGCCCTCTTCTCATCCAGAATCGGGTCACTGGAGCGCCGCTTCCGAACGAACAGATCGGTCAGCCAGAACAGAAAATTCAAAGCCTTTTCGAGCATGGATTACTCTCTCGCCATGGGATCATCAAGACCATAAGCATAGCGACGAGCGTGATTCATGCCAACAGCACTCCGGAATGAGCGCTGCATGTCAGATGGTGGGCGGCAGCTGCCTTATCAAGGATCACCGCGCCTTTACGTGCCGCGAAGTCATCTCGATTTGCCGCCGACACGAATGCGCAGCACGAGCTCGAATGCTAGCGCCGCAACAAACGCGTCCCTGTTAGCCGAGGCTCGATATGCCTGTAGCAACAGATCCATGACACCGTCTGTGCCTTGGTCCAGAATGCGGTTGATCGTTTCGGAATGAGGTCCAATTGTCATGCCTTCTCTCCTGGGGCTGTGCCCTTACTGCATCAAGGATGTCGTATTCCCGGTGCTGACAACGCGTCCCATCAATGACTCATCCAACGAATTCGATCTGTTCTGCGCCTGTCCAAGTTGCGATCGGGCATCGATCGCCCACATCGTCTTCGAAGACGCCAAGAGGCGTGGCTACCAGCGCGATTGGCCCAAAGTCATTCGTCCCGAGCCGGGACTGAGCATCGAGATCATCCCCAAACCTCCCATTGCACGTGCGCCCGCAAGCCTGCCGGAACAGGTCGAGAACCTGTTCATCCAAGGGGCCGACGCCCTCCTCGGCGACAAGCCAAAGCCAGACGCTGCCGCCATGGTTTTCCGCAAGACCCTCGAGGTCGCACTCAAGACGCGATGGCCAGACATGGCTGGCACCCTCGCCCACCGCATCGACCTACTTGCAACGCAGCATGAAATCACCAGGAGCCTCGCCGATTGGGCCCATGCAATACGCCTTGACGGTAACGCTGCTGTACATGACACCGAGCCGGTTACGACCGAGTCAGCTACTAGCTTGCGCGACTTCACAGAACTGTTCCTGATGTATGTCTTCACGCTACCCGCCATGCTTGAGGAGCGACGGCGCGTGACATGAATTCGCCGCGCATCCCCATCCAGCCCGCCCCGCGCGGGCTTTTTTACGCCCGTCGGTTGAGGCGCAGGTGGAGTATGGCATAAAAACTTAGGCAGACCTATTGACTATAAAGTTAGGCGCGCCTAATCTTTAGCCGTCGCAGCACATCACAGCGCTGCGATCGGTGGGCGAACCGACCCGACCCGGCGTGATGCCGGCGAGCAAGAAGATTCCGCGCTGCCAGCGCGATAGCTGGTCAGAACTGTGATCCGGTCAATCCGAGCCGGGGAGTCTGTCGGGGTAACGCCCGAGTGCGGCATCGACAAGCAAACCGTGTCGATGGGAAAGAACAAACGGATGCAACTTGGCCGCTTCTCACGAGGCGGCACAAGAAAGAGGGCGCCCCGTGAAAAAAGCTGAACAGGGCACGCAAGCAGTACGAACGGGCGGACGTAGCGTGCCGCCGCTGTCAGGCTCCCTCTTTCTTGTGGGTGAATGCGAAAGCACGACGGAGTTCCGCACCGGGCGTGCAGCCTGGACCGATACGCTCACGAGGCTAGTAGAGCGCGCGGCACCCACACGGTCGCCCACAGGCCCGCAAGGGATGTGCTTTGGAGCGAACGCCGGAAAAGCGTAATCCGGCAAAATGCAGTACCAGCCCTCTCGGGGGCTTCCCTGGCTCGCTTCACCCCTTGTGGGCAGTCTGATCTACACCCGGCGCCCTCCTCCCGTCGGTTCAGCGAGGCGGGCCAGCAAAGCCCCTATCACCTCCCCTTTGGCCCGCCTTCGTGCGGGCCTCTTTTTTTTCCGGAGTACGACATGTGCCTTCAGGAAGCCTACGAGCGGCGCGCGCTCGCCACTCACTACGCCGAACTGGACGACTCGATCGCCGAGGACGAGGCGATCGACGCCATCGCCGACCAGATCTGGGATCGCGAGGTCGGCACCCCGATCCGCGGCGCTGCCCTTGCCGAGGCGCTGACGGAGGTGCTTGCGACCTACGACCACGAAGACATGCAGCTGCTGATGTGCGCCGCCTTCGTCGGCGACGCGCACGTCGGGACGCTGCTCATGGGTCAGGCACGCGATTACCTCGATGCCAGGTGCCGAGAGAAGGCCCGCGAGCAACTCGAGCGCGACAAGCGCCTGGCTGAGGCTGAGGCCGTCGCCGATCGGATGGCTGCGTGATGAGCGCCGCGCTACTTGCAGTGATGTGGCTCGCCGCCGGGCTGCTGGTGGCGCGATGTGTAGGAATCAACCGTTCCCAGGAAGAGAACATGAACCCCAACAAGAAACCCGCCCCGCGTTGGCCTGCCTGGCTTGGAGTCGCCCTGATCTTCGCTGGATATGGCGCGCTTGAGGCGCACGACGCGCACACCGAGATGCTGATCGCCAAGGCCGATGCGGAAGCAGCGATCGCAGTTGCGCAGGTAGCCCGTCAGTACGGGATCGAGTGCGGAGAGCCGCACGCTGTCATCGCCGAGGCGCAACCATGACCCCCCCCGAGACGCTCCCGTCCCTCACCGTCCGCGCATCGTCCTGGGCAGGGCTCTTCGACTGCGCCTACCGGTGGGAGGGCATCCACCTCTTGAAGCTCCGAAACGTGGTCGGGCTTCGGGCAGCGCTTGGCACGGCCATCCATGCGGGTACCGCGGTGTTCGACCAGTCGCGCCTTGATGGGTCGGGGCTGACCGCTGATGACGCGGCCGGCGCCATGGTGGACACGCTGCGCGACCCGGAGAACGAGTTCGACCCCGCTCGGGACGACATCACCATGTCCGAGGCCGAGCGCGTAGGCCTCGCTCTTGTCTCGAAGTACTGCACCGAGGTTTCGCCGAACTACGACTTCATCGCCGTCGAGATGGAGACCAAGCCGCTCGATATCGACTGCGGCGGCGGCGTGGTCGTGCGCCTGACCGGGACCATGGACCGCGCCCGGATTCGGCGCCTTGGTAAAGGCGTCGGGATCGCTGACCTCAAGAGCGGATCCGCAGCTGTCCAGAAGGGCGCCGCGGTCACCAAGGGCCACGGCCCGCAGATCGGCACCTATGAGCTCCTGTACGAGCACACGACTGGCCAACCCATCACCGACGACGCTGAGATCATCGGACTCAAGACCAAGGGCACGCCCGAGATCGCGACAGGAACGATCCGCAACGGCAAACGCGTGATGGTCGGTACCGACGAACACCCGGGCCTCATCGAGTTCGCAGCGGAGATGTTCAAGACCGGCCGGTTTTATCCGAATCCGCGCAGCCTTCTTTGTAGCGAGAAGTACTGCCCACGCTTCTCGACGTGCAGCTTCCATGACTAGGTCCGCAAAACGCATGCCGAGCGGCGAGAACTCAGCAACCTTCAAGGGCGGCACCGTGATCGACAAGGACGGATACGTCCGGGTGCGCGGCGCAGGCAAGTTTCAACTGGAACACCGCCTAGCCGCAGAAAGAGTGCTCGGCAGACCGTTGAAACGCGGTGAGGTCGTGCATCACATCAGCGGCGTCCGTACCGACAACCGGCCTGAGAACCTGCTGATCTGCACCGACGCTTATCACCGCCTGATCCACACGCGGCAGGACGCGCTCACGGCAACAGGAAATGCGAACGCCAGGCGTTGCGTTTACTGCAGACGCTATGACGAACCAGCAGCAATGACGATGAACACCCAGGGCAAGCACTACCACAAGGCATGCGCTGCCGCCTATCAGAGATCCAGAAAGGAGAAGTCAAAGTGAGCACCCACGCCAACCTCGCCGAACTGAAGCAAGGCCAGCAGCAACGCAATCTCGCGGAGATGAAGCCGAAGGACCAGATCGCCTACCTGCTCAAGAGCCGGCAAGCAGAGATCCAGAAGATGCTGCCCAAGCACCTGAACGCCGAGCGCCTGCTCAAAGTCGCGCAGATCGCCGCCACGACGACGCCGGCCCTGGCGAAGTGTGACGTCCCGAGCCTCATCGGTGCGATCGGTCAGTGCGCGCAGATGGGCCTCGAGCCGAACACCGTGCTCGGTCACGCTTACCTGGTGCCGTTCAACACCAAGCGCAAGGACGCCAACGGGAATGAGCGTTGGGTCAATTCGGTGCAAGTCATCATTGGCTACAAGGGGCTGATCGACCTCGCCCGCCGCAGTGGTCAGATCGTCAGCATCGCTGCGCACGAGGTCTGCGTGGCCGACCACTTCGACATGGTCTACGGGCTGGACGAGAAGCTCGAGCACAAGCCCGCGCTCGGCGAGCGAGGCGACATCATCGGCTTCTACGCCGTGGCCAAGCTCAAGGACGGCGGTCATTGCTTCGAGTTCATGAGCCTGCACCAGGTGCGCGAAATCATGGCGGCCACCCAGAGCAAGGGCAAGTACGGCCCTTGGAAGGATCACTTCGTGGAGATGGGCCGCAAGACGGTGATCCGCCGGCTCGCGAAGTATCTGCCGCTCTCCATCGAGTTTCAGACCGCCGCCGCACTCGACGGCATGGCCGAGGCCGGTCGCGATCAGCAGCTCGACACCTTCGACGGAGAGTTCTCGGTCGTCGCGGATGACGAGGCGCCGATCGGTAGTGAGGGCTTCGATCCGCAGGACGACGAGCTCCGCCAGGTCGAACAGAAACAGTCGAACGCCATCCCGATGCAGGCACGCGTCCGAGCGGCAGAACACGTCGACGCCGAGACGGGCGAGATCCGCGAGTCGGCCGCCACTCAGCAACAGGACGACGGCGCCCCAGGCTTCGCCGACGCTCACGCTGCGGTGCGCGCTGGCGACTTCGACATCGCGCGCGACATTGCCCGCAAGCTGCCCGACGCCCAGCGCCAGCAGATCGAGACGGCGATCGCCAACCTGGAAGGCGGCCAGCAAGACGAATCGCCTGCACGTGGCCGCGGCCGCCAGCGCGGTCAGGGCGGGCTGGGCCTCGACTGACCGATCCCCGGGGCTGCGGAGGGCGAGCATTCGCCAAGACGCGTTCGCAGGAGCGCCCGGTCGCCGAGCGCAGCCCCACCCAACACCCGAGGACGCCATGAGCGAAACCGTTCAGGACCACTACATCGAGGGCGACTTCGAAGTACTGCTCGATGACGCCGAAGCAAACGCCGGCAACGACTGGGAGGAGCAGTTCGTAGCTGACATGAAGGAGCGCTACCGGCAGTACGGCCGGCGCATGTTCATCAGCGCCGCCCAGCGCTCGCAGCTCGAGCGAATCGCCGACGACGAGGACTGACCCATGATCCGCAACATTGTTGCCTACCCCTTACCGCACGGCTGGCCGCATCTTGCGAATGAGACGGCAGATCTGCTGTCTCGCCGCAAGTTTCAGGGATGCGGCCCGCTGGACACCGTGCATACCGGCTTCGTGCCGCCACGCGATGACGCCGAACTGTGCGAGGCCATCGCCGGCCGCTACCTCTTCTGCCATCAGCACGAGGAGAAGATCCTTCCCGCCTCGGTCGTCACCGAGTACGTCGAGATCAAGTGCGAGGAGATCGAGCAACAGCAAGGCTACAAGCCTGGGCGATCCCAACGGAAAACCATCAAGGAGGAGGTCATTGCCGAGCTGCTTCCGCAGGCCTTCACCAAGAAGCGACGCACCCTCGCGTGGATCAACAGGGATCGCGGCTGGCTGATCATCGACGCGACAAGTGCAAAGCGTGCGGAGGATGTGCTCCAGGACATGCGACACGCGCTCGACACGATGCCGGTCGCGCTACTGAGCACCGAAATCAACCCCGCCCGCGCGATGCTCGGCTGGCTCGCTGACAACGAGGCCCCAGCACGCTTCACGATCGACTCCGACTGCGAACTCGTCTCCTTCGCCGAGGACGAGGGCATCGTCCGTTACTCCAACTGGGATCTGTCCGGCGAGGACGTGCAGTACCAGCTTTCCATTGGTCGAGCGCCCACCCTGCTCGGCCTCACGTTCGATGACCGCATCAGCTTCATCCTGACGAACCGGCTCGAACTCAAGCGGATCGTGTTGCTCGACATCGTGACCGCGGGTCAGGACGAAGCAGACGACGCGGTCGCGAAGTTCGACGCCGATTTCACGCTGGTCGCCGCCGAGATTGAGGGCGCGCTGGAGGCGCTGGTCGGCGAGTTGGGTGGCCTGGCGAAAAAGGGTGATCCCGATCTCGTCGACATGGCCAACGGGGGCGCAGACCCTGGCCGTAGCACCGGTGATCTACGGCGTGAAGTGCGTTCGGCGTTCGAGAAGCTGGCCGAGGGTGTTGCAGCTGATGGCGGCAGCATGACGTTCAGCACCGGAGACGGCCGGGTCATCGTTGGCGCGGGGAACGAGCACGACCCGCTGTATCCAGACGCCAAGCGGATCGTGCTCGAGCAACGCCGACCTTCAATCTCCCTGGTCCAGCGTCATCTGCGAATCGGCTACAACCGCGCTGCACGCCTCATCGAGCAGATGGAGCGTGACGGCATTGTCTCCGCCATGCGTGCGGATGGCTCTCGAGAGGTACTTGCAGCATGAAAATCCATCACATTGCCGTCCAGAACTTTCTGGGCGCGCGAACCATAGACCTTCCGCTCATGCAGCCCGTGACGATCTTGTCCGGGATGAACGGCACCGGCAAGTCGTCGCTGCGTGACGCGATCAGCTTTGCGCTCACCGCCGATCTGTGCCGCATCTCGAAGAAGGGCGAAGCCGCGGCGCTCATCAGCGAAGGGGCGACGAACGCCCGGGTGTTCGTGCAGACCGACGAGCGCGACTTCGAAGTCACCATCTCCAAGGCCGGAAAGATCACCGACGGCGCCGCCGGCACCGAGCCACACGCAGCCCTCCCCTTCGTCCTCGACCCGTCTCGGCTTGCACGTCTGACCGATACCGAGCGCCGCGCCTTCCTGTTCAGCCTGCTGGGCATCGATTCCAGCCACAAGGCCATTGGCGAGCGCCTGACGCGCAAAGGCCTGGACGAGCAGAAGATCTCCGCCGTGCTGCCGGTGCTGCGCGCTGGCTTCGCTGCGGGCGAGAAGCACGCCAAGGAACTGGCATCTCAGGCCCGCGGTGCATGGAAGGCCGTGACCGGCGAAGCCTACGGCGACAAGAAGGCCGAAGGCTGGCAGCCGGCCGCGGTTGATGTATCCGGCGACCCGGCGAAGAAGGCCGACCATGCCCGCGCCCAAGTTGGGGAGTGCGAGGTGCTGATCGCCAGCCTGCAGCAGCAGATCGGCGCAGCGCGGGCCGCCCGCCAAGCATTCGAGGCCGAGGCGATCCGCCGTGAACGGCTGCGCGATCAGGCCAAGATGGCCGATCGCATCCGCGACCGGCTCAAGACCGCCGAGGAGAACGTCGAAGCCTGCCGCGCGCAGCTCGCGGCGGCCGGCGGTGGCGAAGACCCGCGCGCACCCGG
Organism: Thauera humireducens; assembly: GCF_001051995.2. Taxonomy (NCBI): domain Bacteria; kingdom Pseudomonadati; phylum Pseudomonadota; class Betaproteobacteria; order Rhodocyclales; family Zoogloeaceae; genus Thauera; species Thauera humireducens. The sequence continues at coordinate 1,177,516 of NZ_CP014646.1, forward strand.
CTCGTACCTGCTGCGTGGGCTGGCGAGCGTAACCGCGGAGTTCGTGGCAGTTGCTGATGACGTTGACCCCGAACTCACCAACCGCGCAAACGCCCACCTCGCCGAGTACCGCAAGCTCCACGGTGACCCGAACACGGAGCCCGGCGACCCGGCCCGCGCCGACGAGATCCGCCGAGGCCTACAGACGGCCGAGTCCGGCGCCGCCAACGCCCGCCGAGACCTGGCCGCCGCAGAGGCTGCAGCCGCCGAACTCTCCGAGCTCGAGAAGACCCCGCTCGAAGCGCGGGCCAGCGTCGGCGACATCGAGGAGCAGCTGCGCGCACTCACCACCAAGCGCGACGAGTGGCGCGCAGATGAGCGCAAGTACCGTGAGGCAGCCGGAGACGCCGAGCGCCGCGCCCAGCAGATCGAAGACGCCGCCCGCCACCACGCCGACGTGCAGCAGTGGTTGGCCATCGCAGACGCCCTATCGCCCGACGGCATCCAGGCCGAGATGATCGCCGAAGCGCTGGACCCGCTGAACGCAACGCTGGCCGAACATGCAGCACTCGCGCAGTGGCAGCCACCGCGCATCGGTCCCGACATGCTCATCACGGTTGGGGGGCGGGCCTACAGCCTGTGCTCTGAAAGCGAGCGCTGGCGTGCCGATGCGCTGATCGCGCTCACGATTGCGCAGCTCTCAGGCCTGCGGTTCGTCGTGCTGGATCGGCTGGACGTGCTGGACGCCACCGGCCGCGAGGACGCGCTGTTCTGGCTCTCTGACCTGGCTGAGGCGGGGCAGATCGGCTCCGCCATCGTGCTGGCGACGCTCAAGAGCGCCCCGGCGGCCGCCGCACTGCCGGCGCATATCGCAAGTCACTGGATCGAGCGCGGCACCCTGATTGCCACCCACACCAACCAGCAAGCCCTGGAGGCAGCATGAGCAAGACCGGCCGACCGCCCAAGCCGCCGCTCTACGTTCTGCCGCACGGCATCGAGGTCATCGGCGAATACCCGCCGCGCGGCGCCAATAGGTACTGGCGCGTGCGCATACGGCCTCACCCGTTCTTCGATGGCGTGAAGGTGGTTCACGGTGGCTGCTACGTGCGTCGCAATCGCGTGATCTTGGCGTCGAAGCTCGGGCGCGCCCTCACGCAGGAAGAGCATGCCCACCACGACGATGAGGACCGCGGCAACGATGCCGCCGGAAACATTGAGCGGCTGACGCCGGCCGAGCACAACCGCCACCACAAGACAGGTGCAAAGCACACCGCTGAAGCGAAGCAGCGCATCAGTGCGGGCCTCAAGCGGGCCATCTCGGAAGGGGTGCGCCCGCCTCCTCCGCCTCCCAACTGGACAGGCAGGAAGCACACCGAAGAGGCGAAGGCGCGCATGTCTTCGACTCGCCGAGCGCTAATTTCGTCCGGCGCATTGCCGAAGTCCGTCCCGCCATCCGGCAAGGGGCGGCCCATGTCCGATAGCGCGAAGGAACGAATTCGTGCTGCCAAATTGGCCTACTGGGCCAGGAAGAAGGAGCAACACCTATGAAACCCATCCTGTTCTACGATTCGGAGACGCAATCGCTTCCGTTGTGGAATCAACCCAGCGATCACCCCGACCAGCCCCACATCGTCCAACTCGCTGCCCTTCTGGTCGATCCCGACACGCGCGAGTCCATCGCCAGCATGGACGTGATCGTGCGCCCCGATGGCTGGACGATTCCCGCCGATGTCGCGGCGGTGCACGGCATCACGACCGAGCGCGCAATCACCGTCGGCGTGTCCGAGAGCATTGCGCTCGGGCTCTTCATGGACCTGTGGCACGCCGCCGATTTTCGTGTCGGGCACAACGAGAGCTTCGACGCCAGAATCATCCGCATCGCCCAACACCGCTTCGAATGTGGCGAACTCGACGTGTGGAAGGAAGGTCGCGCGGAGTGCACCGCCCGGTTGGCAACGCCCATCTGTGCCCTGCCGCCGACCGAGAAAATGAAGGCCGCCAAGCGCTTCCACCACAAGACGCCGAACCTGAGCGAGGCCTACCGTCACCTCACCGGCCGCGAGCTCGAGAACGCACACAGCGCAATGGCTGACGTACTCGCCTGCAGGGACGTATATTTCAACATCATCGACATGAAGGAAGCAGCATGAAGGCCCCCAACTACACCGGCGAGGAAGTGCTCGCGATCCGCAAAAAGCTCCGTATGAACCAGATGGAGTTCTGGTGGCCCCTCGGCATCACGCAGAGCGGCGGCAGCCGCTACGAATCCGGCCGGAACATCCCGAAGACGGTGCAGAAACTACTGGCGATCGCCTATGGCACCGAGAAGCAGTCCGCCGCGGTTGTCGAAGCCCTGCGCAAACGCGACGCCTGATCAGCCCCTAACCCACACCACCGAGCCCGGCCCCGCGCCGGGCTTTTTCATGGACGAACGAAATGAACGCACGCGAACACCTCACCGTCGAGCAGGCGCTCGACGCCGCCCCTGGAATGCTCACTTCTGAAGAGATCGAGCAGGCAACCGGCCTCGATGAGAAGGCTGTGCGCGCCGAACTGAGGCGAATCGCAGGGCTCGGCAACCTCGAGCATGTTCCGGGCCGCGGGCGCGGGATCAAGTCCCGCTATGGCCTGATCGCACGACTGGGGACTGGAGCCCTGGGATCCGCACCGTCGCAATCAGCGGGAATTCCCCTAGTTGAGCAGAATCATGGGGTTGCTGCGGATGAGCCCGGTGCTCTCGCTGTGATCGCCGACATCCGCGCTGCGGTCGGGGACAAGACCGGGAAGATCATGCTGGGCGAACTTGCCGCGCACATCGGCAAGATCTACGAACTCGGCGAAGCTCACCGAGAGGAGTGCATGAGATGGGAGCGGGCAATGATGACCGCCATCGGCGCCGACAGCATCGGCGACGTCGTCGAGGCGATCAGGCAGCTGGAAGCCAACAACCGCATCCGCGGCGAGAACTGCGACACCCTCCGCCAGCAGATCCTCGAGCGCGACAGCGCCAGGGAGATCATGGATGCGCAGATCATTGCTGCCAGCGAGACGCTTGCGCCGTGCGTGCTCGGTGACGTCGACACCTCTGACATGGGCCTGCAGGAGATCGCCGAAGCCGTTGCCGTTGCGATGGCCGATACAGCCGCAAAGCTCGGGCGAGCGATCAGTGATAACGAGGCACTGCGCATGCAGCTGTCCGAGGCCTACGCCGAGCGCGACGAAATCAGGCTGCGTAACGATAGCCCGCCGGCAGATCAACCAGTCGGCTACCTGGTGCGCGCCACAAAGCGCAAGCCGCGCACGCTTCACGACGAGGACAAGGCACGCGAAGCCGCACTCGGAGCGATCCGTGCCGGCGCACCGCGCGCGGAGGTCTTCGCGCTTGTGCCGGTCGGGCAAGCGAAGCGTGGTGCGGAGTGGAAGGAGGCAAAGGGATGAGCCTCCCATATGAGAGGAACATTCTGCCGGCGCTTTCTGCGCCGAAGGAGAAGTGACTATGCGTAAGCGCGGCGCCAACATCCGCCACAAGGCCAAGGCCGCGCCCGGACTGATTGCACAGAACCTGGGCCCGGAGTACGAGACCCGCCTGCGCATGGCCGTCGAAGCATTCCGCGGCGGCTGGGCGCAATCCGCGCACTTCAATGACCTCGCGGACACGCTCGACCTGCTGCAGCTCGGCATCGCGCTATACCCGGGGCAGAAGGCCGACCCCAGCACCTCGACTGCCGCAGAGGTCGCCCTGGTGGCCATGCAGAACATCCGCGAGCGCTACGAGTCACGCGGAAAGATTGGCACCACCGGTGAGGAGCTGAAGGCGCTCGAGTTGCTGGCAGAGGTCAGCATGGATTACTGGAATCGGCGCAGTGGCGCCCTGTTCGCGGAGGCCTATCGGCAACTTAGGGCAGTGCGACATGTGCAACGGAAAGCGGAACAGGAGGCAGCATGAGCACGATCGGCCTCATCGTTGCCGCTCTGATCATCGGGCACAACATCAGGAAGGGGCTCGAGCGAGTTGCTGATGCAATCGCGAGCCACCGCACACGTAACAGGAAACACCAACCGCCGGCATGACCGGCGGTTTTCATTTCAGGAGCCGAAGATGGCAAAAGCCGACGCAAGGAAGAAAGTGGCGCTAACGCCGATTCTGCTGGATCTCTCGACCGCCGCCGCAGTTGTCTCGCTCTCCGAATGGACGATTCAAGATCTGGTCCGCAAAGGCGAGTTCCCCGCGCCGCGCCAGATGTCTGGCCGCCGCGTCGGCTGGCTGTTGCGCGAGCTGCAGGAGTGGGCGGAGTCGAGGCCGGTGTCGCAGATCCCGCCGCCGCCGAATACCGGCGCACCGAAGCGGAAGGAGGCGGCTTTACCACGCCTGCCCTCGCCGATCGGGCAGGCACAGTTACGCGATTGCCATATCGAGAGCTCTTGTTTAAGCTGCTTCACGGATGATGAAAGAGTTAGGACCGGAGTATGCAGTCCTTTGGACTCCTCCAAGTGAAGTCGAAGATTTGCAGGAAACATTTTACATGTCGGAACTGAGATCATCACAGAGGTCGCAAGGGTCGGCTAATGCGTCATTTCATCCGAGCTGCACAAACAGTCGTGCGAGCAGGTAAGTTCAGCAGTTCGCTTTCGCAAGGCCACGGAGCGCCCCATGCCACCTAGTCAAGCATTTGATGCCACGCTGTGGATCACTGAGAACATGTGCGGAGGAACTAGACTCCGCCCTGAAACGTCAACAGCCGTTGCGAACTTCACATTGATGTGGAATCTCTTCGAGGACGTTGTTTGTGGAAATCACGCAAACGTGCGGACATTCGAGATGTTGGCTGCTCGCCTCGCTGAGGCTCCAATCGCCGAGGACAACTTAGCTGTCCTTTGTGACTGCCTGGCCTTTTGGACCTTTCGATACCGAGAACCTGAGGGTTTCTCAGCCAGATTCGCCGATCTTCGTTTTCGCGCCAACGATCAGCGCGAGGTCGTTGAGGGCGTATTGCTTGGAACGCACGGAGGTTTAAACGAAAAACTTCTGTCGTTGATGGTGATCGTCTATCGTCTTCGAAACAACCTCTTCCATGGACTCAAGACCATAGACATGCTGAATAAGCAAGTTCAGAACCTTGACACCGCCAGCCGCTGTCTCGGCGCGCTGGTCCGCGCAACACGCAGTCACCTCATCCTGAACTAACGTCGCCGAGCGAATGACGCTACTCGATCTGCGTAGGTCATTCTGACCTGTGCGAACTCTGCCCCCCGCAGTTGAGCGCGACATTTCGTCATGGCTCAACAGCATCAAAGGGGCGATCGCGAAATATCGAACGAGCCACTTCCGCGCGCAACGACCACGCTTCACCGCCCCATCCCCAGATGCCGTGGCACTCAAGCCTGGAACCGCGCAAGTTCTTCGAGCCTGTCAGCGAGGCGGCGCAGCCACTCGACTCGCTCAGCATCGTACTGATGCCTGTTGTACACACCGGCCACGCCTGGGATCATGTGCCCAAGCACCGATTCAGCCACGTCACTCGGGCAGCCCATCGCGGCCAGCAGCGTCCTCGCCGACCTCCGCAGATCGTGAGGTGCCCAGTGCGTCACAGAAAGCCGCGCGCGCTCGGACTCCGGGCGCGTCGTGCTGTACGGCTGGTGGTAGTACACCGCCACCTGAATGCTTTTCTGTTCAGTGTGCGTCAGTTTCCCGTCGCGCGTCTTCGACGGGAATAGCCAGCCGTCGCCGAATCTTTCCTTCCTGCGCAGCACAACGCTCTGCGCCCGCCCGAACAGCGGTACGCGCAGATCCGTTGCACCCTCGTGCCGCGCGTTCTTGGTCTTGGCCTTCGGGATCGTCCACCACCAGATCCCACCCGCCTCCTGCCGGACCTCCCTCCCCTCCATCGCTACGATCTCCGCGCCGCGTGTGCCCGTCCAGAGGTACAGCGTCAGCGCATCCTCCACCAGGGCCGTGAAATTCGGCAGCCACCGGACCAGCGCGCCGATCTCGTCGGGCGACAGCACGCGCTTGGTCGTACCAACGCGCTCGCCCGCGATCATCTTTCCCTTCGACTTGATCTTCCCGCGCAGGATGAGGCGCCACCAGTTCGGCACGGAGTCTGGAAGCCTGCCGGCGTCGATCGCGTAATCCCAGGCTGCGCCCAACTCCGAGCGTAGCTTCTTGGCTTGGACCGGCGTGGCTGCGGCGTAGCTTTGGATCAGGTCGAAGGCGTGCGAACGCGTCACCTCGGCCGCGGCCATGTCGCCGAACGCCCCGAGCATCGTGGCGAACATCCGGCGGACTTCATCGGCCCCCTTCTTCGCGCGCGAGAGCCTGACGTAACCCTCGTAGTAGTCGTTGCAGAGCGCAGCAACGGTGTAGCTGGACTGCGCCCTCGCCGCGACGGCCTGCGACCGGGCGAGTTGGCCCGCCGCCCTCGCCTGCTTCGCCTCCAGAGCCGGATCGCCTCCAGCCTCACGCGACGCCCGCAGCTTCTCCCACTCCGCGACAGCGGCATGCAGCGACATTGCCGGCCAGCGACCGAGCTTCGTCTGCCGCATTCGCCCGTCGATCGGGCTCTTGTAACGGTAGGTCCACGTCCTGAAGTGCTCAGTCGCCTCGAGGCGAAGCCCCGGAAATTCGGGGCTGGTAAGATGCTGCCCCGCCTGCAGCAGTTTCATCGCGCGGGCATCGAAGGTCATGGCGGCGTAGGATTGCAGATGAGGTTGCAGCCGGCGTAGGTTCTTTTTCGACCACCGCCGACAGGGCGTCAGAGAAAACTACGCCGATCCTACTCTCGATGACCTAGTGTTGCCACATGCAGACAAGCGCTGCCTCTACTGTTATAAATTACAGCCTACCGAATGAATGCCGCACCAGATAAGGGAGTGAAAGGAATTTCACCGATACACCAAGGGCTTACGGAAGAGGCAATAAGCGCCCACACACCCATGATGCAGCAATATCTTCGCATCAAGGTGCAGCATCCCGACACCTTGCTGTTCTACCGCATGGGCGACTTCTACGAGCTGTTCTTCGAGGATGCCGAGAAGGCGGCCCGGCTGCTCGACATCACACTCACCACCCGCGGCCAGTCCAGCGGCCAGCCGATCAAGATGGCGGGCGTGCCCTTCCACGCGGTCGAACAGTACCTCGCCCGGCTGGTGAAGCTGGGCGAGGCCGTGGTGATTGCCGAGCAGGTGGGCGAACCCGGCGCCACAAAGGGGCCGATGGAGCGTGCGGTCAGCCGCATCGTCACGCCCGGCACGCTGACCGATGCCGCGCTGCTCGACGACCGTCGCGACGCCCTGCTGCTGTCGGCCAACCTTCATCGCGGCGTGCTCGGTCTGGCCTGGTTGAACCTGGCCAACGGCGACTTCCGCCTGATGCAGTGCCCGGCCGAGACGCTGCAGGCCCAGTTCGAGCGCCTGCGTCCGGCCGAGGTGCTGATCCCCGACGGCCTGGCGCTGCCGCTGCTCGACACCCTGGCGCCCGCGCTGCGTCGCCTGGCCGACTGGCAGTTCGATGCCGAGACCGGCACCCGGCTGCTGACCGGCCACTTCGGCACGCGCGACCTGGTCGGCTTCGGCGTCGAAGACCTGCCGGTCGCGCTCGGCGCCGCTGCCGCGCTCTACGACTACGCGCAGGCCACCCAGCGCCAGACGCTCGCCCACGTCACCGGCCTCGTCGTCGAGCGTGAATCGGAGTACCTGCGGCTCGACGCCGCCACCCGCCGCAACCTCGAACTCACCGAAACCCTGCGTGGCGAACCCGCACCGACCCTGCTGTCGCTGCTCGACACCTGCATCACCAGCATGGGTTCGCGCTGGCTGCGACATGCCTTGCACCACCCGCTGCGCGACCGTTCCGCGCCCGCCGCACGTCAGGCCGCGGTGGCGGAACTGGTCGGCGAGCAAGGCGATTACGGCATCGATAGCCGCGACGGACGCACCGCGGGCGCGGTGCGCAGCGCCCTGCGCGGCGTGGCCGACGTAGACCGCATCACCGCGCGCATCGCCTTGCGCAGTGCCCGGCCGCGCGACCTGTCCGCCCTTCGCGACAGCCTCGCCCGCCTGCCGGAACTGGGAGCGGCACTGGCGGACTGCAACACCACGCTGCTGCGCGAAGTCTGCGCTGCCCTCGAGATCGCGCCCGATCCGCTCGATCTACTGCAGCGCGCCATCGACGCCGAGCCCGCCGCCATGGTGCGCGACGGTGGTGTGATCGCGCCGGGCTACGATCCCGAACTGGACGAGCTGCGCGGCATCCAGAGCAACTGCGGCGAATTCCTGCTGGCGCTCGAGGCCCGTGAGCGCGAGCGCAGCGGCATTCCCAACCTCAAGGTCGAGTTCAATCGCGTGCACGGCTTCTACATCGAGGTCAGCCGCGCCAATGCCGAGAAGGTGCCGGACGACTACCGCCGCCGCCAGACGCTGAAGAACGCCGAGCGCTACATCACGCCCGAACTCAAGGCCTTCGAGGACAAGGCCCTGTCGGCCAACGAACGCGCCCTGGCGCGCGAGAAGCTGCTATACGAGACGATCCTCGACGCGCTGGCCGCCCACATTCCGGCACTGCAGCGCATCGCGCGCGCCCTGGCCCTGCTCGACGGCCTCGCCGCCTTCGCCGAGGCCGCCTTGCGCTACAACTACGTGCGCCCCCGCTTCCGCGACACGCCGGGCATCGACATCGCCGGCGGCCGCCACCCGGTGGTCGAGCGCCAGGTCGAGAACTTCATCCGCAACGACGCGCGGCTCGCGCCCACCCGCCGCATGCTGATGATCACCGGCCCCAACATGGGCGGCAAATCGACCTTCATGCGGCAGGTCGCGCTGATCTGCCTGCTGGCCCACGTCGGCAGCTTCGTGCCGGCGGATGCCGCCGAGCTCGGCCCGCTGGATGCCATCTTCACCCGCATCGGCGCCTCCGACGATCTCGCCTCCGGCCGTTCGACCTTCATGGTCGAGATGACCGAGGCCGCCGCCATCCTGCACGGCGCCAGCGAGCACAGCCTGGTGCTGATGGACGAGATCGGCCGCGGCACCTCGACCTTCGACGGGCTCGCACTGGCCGCGGCCATCGCACGCCAGCTGCTGGAGAAGAACCGCAGCCTGACGCTCTTCGCCACTCACTACTTCGAGCTCACCCGGCTCAACGCCGACTATCCGGAATGCGCCAACGTGCACCTGGATGCGGTCGAGCACGGCCACCGTATCGTCTTCCTGCATGCGCTGGAAGAAGGCCCGGCGAGCCAGAGCTACGGGATCGAGGTCGCCGCGCTGGCCGGCATTCCGGCTCCGGTGATCCGCGACGCCCGCCGCCGGCTGCGTGCGCTCGAGAACCGCGAGATCCACGCCGGCCCGCAGGCGGACCTGTTCGCCGCCCTGCCCGAGCCCGAAGCCGAGCTCTTGTCGCACCCGGTGCTGACCGAGCTCGCCGACATCGACCCCGATTCGCTGACCCCGCGCGAGGCGCTCGAGCGCCTGTACGCGCTCAAGCGCCTCGCCTCCTGAGCACATCCGATGAGTACACCGATCGACATCTCCGAAGAAGCCGGCGTGCGCTACCTGCACTTCGGCTCGGACTGGATCCAGGGCGCGATGCGCATCCGCAAGCCCAATGCACTGGAATTGGCCTACACGCGCGAGATGATGGCAGGCCTGCTGCTGCGCGACGGTCTTGCGGACGACGCCGGCCAGTGGCCGAAGCGCGTCCTCATCATCGGTCTCGGCGCAGCCTCGCTGGCCAAGTTCGTCCATCATCATTGCCCGCAGGCGCGTATCAAGGTGGTCGAGATCGCGCCGTCGGTCGTTGCCGCCGCACGCCAGTTCTTCAAGCTCCCCGAAGAGGACGCGCGCTTCAGCATCCACCTCGGCTGCGGTGCGCAGTACGTCATGGAAAAGGACGCGAGCTGGGACTACATCCTGGTCGACGGCTACGATCGCAATGCCCGTGCGGGCGCCCTCGATACGCTGCCTTTCTATCAGGCGCTGCGTTCGCGCCTGTCAGCCAGCGGGCTGATGGCGGTGAATCTGTTCGGTCGCTCGCGCGGCTACAAAGCGAGCGTGGAACGCATCCTGACAGCGTTCGACGATCGGGTCCTGGCCTTTCCCTCATGCGACAGCGGCAACGTGGTCGCCTTCGGGGCTGTCGGCGAGCCGATCGAGCGCCCGCTGGACGAACTGCGCGAACGCGCCCGCTCACTGAAGGCTGCGACCGGACTCGACCTTGGCCCCACGATCACCCGGCTCGAACAGTCAGGCAGCGTGCCCGGCGGCGTCCTGCACCTCTGAGCGCGAACGCTCCGAAAACCCCTTCACGCAAGCATGGCCAGAACGATCCCTTGCGCGTTATTGTCAACCCACCGCGCAGGCAGCGACGCCTGAACAAGCGGAACAAGGCAGAAAAACCATGAACACATTTCTGATCACCCTCGGCGTCATCGGGCTCGTCATCGCAGCGATGGCCATCGGCGTCATGTTCGGCCGCAAGCCGATCGCGGGCAGTTGCGGGGGCCTCGGCGCCGTCGGTGGCGACTGTGAATTCGGCTGCAAGAAGCCCTGCGCCAAACGCGAGGCGCGGATGAAGGCTACCGCCGAAGCTGCGACCGACACACGACAATAATCACATCACACGCCACTTTGCGGAGACACCATGCTGCAATCCCTGCTCGTCAAGGACTACATGATCGGCGACCAGCTCGCCTTCAGCCCTTCGACCAACCTGCTGCGCGCGGTCCACAAGCTGCTGGAACACGGCCTGAGCGGGGCGCCCGTTGTCGACGAGAACAGGCGCCTGATCGGCTTCATCTCCGAGAGGGATTGCCTGAAGGCCGCGCTCGACGCGTCCTACTTCCGCCGCGAGGAAGGCGCGGTGCAGGACTTCATGAGCACGGATGTGGTGTCCGTTTCGGCTGACGCGAGCCTGATCGACGCAATCCAGATCTTCGTCAGCAAGAACCTCCGCTGCCTGCCGGTCGTCGAGGGCTCGCGCCTGGTCGGGCAGATCTCGCGCCAGGACATCCTGCGGGGGCTCGAGAAGCTGCGCGCCGAGCGCAGCTGATCCTCACGCCGTCGCCGGTACCTCCGGCGCCAGCCACAGACACAAGCCCTTATTCGCCTTGGCGATGTCGTCGAGCACGCTCTGGTGAGCCTGCAATTCGGCATCGCTGATTCGCAACACCTTGATCGGCTTGCGCTCGCGCGGCGCCCCGTCGCCGTCGACGTCATGCGCGGGCAGGTCTTCGTCCAGCGCCATGATCAGGCTTTCCTGGCCCCGCGTCATCGCCAGGTAGACATCGGCCAGCAGTTCCGCGTCGAGCAGCGCGCCGTGCAGTTCGCGGTGGCCGTTGTCGATCTCGTAGCGATCGCACAGCGCATCGAGCGAAGCCTTCTTGCCCGGATTCTGCTCCTTGGCCATCTTCAGCGTGTCGATCACGCCGGCACAGAGGCGACCGAGCTTGTCGCGCCCCAGCAGGTCCAGTTCGTTGTCGAGGAAGCCGACGTCGAAGCTCGCGTTGTGGATGACCAGTTCCGCGTCGCGGACGAAATCCTCGAACTGCGTCACGACGTCCGCGAACTTCGGCTTGTCGGCGAGGAACTCCTCGGTGATGCCATGCACCGCGACGGCCTCGGCGTCGATGCCGCGCCCCGGGTTCAGATAAACATGGAAGTGGCGGCCGGTCAGGCTGCGGTTGAGCAGTTCCACACAGCCGATTTCGATCACGCGGTCGCCATTGCGCCAGTCCAGGCCGGTGGTTTCCGTATCGAGCACGATTTGTCGCATTGCCGCTCCTCTGAATGAATTCGATGAAGGTGAGATGGGCCGCGGACGCGGCTCAGGCCTCGACCGCCTTGCCGCTCTTGCGCACGGCATCCACGCCGCGCCGGGCGAGCGCATCGGCCCGTTCGTTCTCGACATGCCCCGAGTGGCCGCGCACCCACAGCCACTTCACCTGATGACGTGTCTGCGCCTCGTCCAGCGCCCGCCACAGGTCGGCGTTCTTGACCGGCTCCTTCGACGCCGTCTTCCAGCCGCGCGCCTTCCAGCCGTGGATCCACTCCGAGATCCCCTTCTGCACGTACTGGCTGTCGGTATGCACCCGCGCCATCACCGGGCGCTTCAGCGTGTTCAGCGCACGGATGACCGCGAGCAGTTCCATACGATTGTTGGTCGTGGCCGGTTCGCCACCCCAGATTTCCTTCTCGTGCGTGCCGGCGCGCAGGATCGCGCCCCAGCCGCCGGGGCCGGGATTTCCGCTGCAGGCCCCATCGGTATAGATATCCACTTCTTCCATCTAGTGCGTTTTCCGTGTTTCACCGTTGCGCTGGGCAACGGTCGATAGTCGTTTGGCCGAAGCCTTGCGTTCGCGCCACTGCGGCATGATCAGTCGCATGCCCTGCACGCGCTTGACCCCGTGCATCACGTAGGCCGCCCCGAGCACCGGCCACCAGCGCGGGCCAGCGCGGTCCATGAAGCTCCAGCGTTGCAGCCACGCATCGGTGCCCACCGCCGGCAAATGGCAGCCGGACTCGAGCCCCACCACTTCCAGCCCGAGCAGCTTCATCCAGTCCTTGATGCGCATCGACGAGCGGTAGTGCCCGCGCCAGGGAAAAGCGCCCTCAGCCCGCGCAAGCGCCTTTCGTACCCCCCACAAGCTCAGGGGATTGAGTCCGCTCAACACCACGCTGCCTTCCGGCACCAGGACCCGCTCCACCTCGCGCAGCACCCCGTGAGGATCGGACGAAAACTCGAGCACGTGCGGCAACAGCACCAGATCGATGCTCGCCGTCGCAAACGGCAGCTCGAAGGCCTGCGCACGCACCGCCGCCCCGCCGTCGCGCGAACAATTGAAGCGGAAAGGCATGCGGTTCGCCTGCAGCAGGTCGATGTCCGGCAGGCCGATCTGCACAGCGTTGTAGCCGAAGATGTCTGCCACCGTGCGATCGATCGCACGGCGCTCCCAATCCAGCAGATAGTGCCCGAGCGGGGTCTCCAGCCAGTCGGAGAGGTCCGGCATTGACATCGGCGATCAGCCCCTCACAATTCGCGGATGCACATTATCCCTCTTCCTGCCTTCCGCGATAACTACATCTGGCTCTTGCGCGCGGGCGACCGGGCGCTGGTCGTCGATCCGGGCGATGCCGGTCCGGTACTCGACTACCTCGCGGCCGAAGGGCTGCGGCTTGCTGCGATCCTCGTCACCCACCACCACGCGGATCACGTCGACGGACTCGCCCGCCTGCGCCAGGCCTGTCCCGCACCGGTGTACGGCCCCTTCAACGAGGCGATCGAAGGGGTCGACCATCCGGTGGGCGACGGCGATACGGTGGACATCGCTGCGCTCGGCCTGAATTTCGAGGTGCTCGAAGTCCCGGGCCACACCGCGGGCCACGTCGCCTATTTCGGCCGCAGCAGCTCGCAGCCGATCCTGTTCTGCGGCGACACCCTGTTCTCGGCCGGCTGCGGACGCCTGTTCGAAGGCACGCCCGCCCAGCTCGCCCGCTCGCTGTCCCGCCTCGCCGCGCTGCCGGACGACACGGCCGTGTATTGCACCCACGAGTACACGCTGTCGAACCTGGCCTTCGCACGTGTCGCCGAACCGCACAACCCTGAACGCGACGCCTACGCCGAACAGTGCGCGGCCTTGCACGACGCGGGCCGTCCGACACTGCCGAGCAGCATCGGACGGGAAAAGGCCATCAATCCCTTCCTGCGCTGCGACCAGCCCGGCATCATCGAAGCCGTCGCCAGCCATACCGGCCAGCGACCCATTGACGCGGTGTCGTGTCTGGCCGCACTGCGCGAGTGGAAGAACGTGTTCTGACGCGTCCCGCGTTCAGCGCTTGAACGCGCGGGCGATGGTCTCGACCACCCGCGCGCCATTGAAGGGTTTCAGGATGATGTCGTCCGCGCCCCGGGCAAGCATGGTCTGGATGCTGTCGCGGTCGGCCTGCGAGGTCACCATCATCACACGCACCTTGGGCCAGCGCTGACGCACCTCGCCCAGCACGTCCAGACCGTTGCGGCCCGGCATGTTCACATCGAGACAGACCAGATCGGGCACGTGCCGCTCGATCATCTCGAGCGCGGAGTCACCGCACTTGGCCTCGCCCACCACGACATGACCCGCCTGACGCAGGATCGCGCGCAGCGAAATCCGGATGAGCTCGTTGTCATCGACTACAACGATGGTTCGGTCCCTACGCGACATGCCTGCTCACCGGAGAGATACAGTTGATCTGGAAGCCTGCAATTATCACCGGAATGCCGGCGGAACGCGCGGACCCCAGCCCGCTCGAATGCCCAACATGTGCAATTGCACACGCCCTCGAAGACCGTCGTGCTCCGGCGTGCGCTCGCCGGAAATGCAGCGCACCGCACGCCAGGCGCAAATTGACGTGCCGTCCGCCTCGTCGCTAGACTTGCGCGCTTTACGCCCCGGGGCCGCAGATGGCTCCCCGATCATGACCCGACACCTCGTAGCCCTCCTCGCCGGTGTCCTGTGCATCTGGTTTGCGGGCAAGCCTACGGCCGTGCAGGCGCAGGATGCCATCGCGCCCTCGGATCAGCCCGTCGAAGTCGAGGAAGTCGTCGTACCCGAACGGGTGCTCACGCTCGACCTGACGCGCGACGCCAACGACATCTGGGACCGCATCCGCCGCGGCTTCGGCATGCCCGACCTCGACAGCGAGCGCGTGGCCGAGCAGCAGGCCTTCTACCTCAACCGCCCCGCCTTCCTGAAGCAGGTCCTGGCCCGCGGCGGGCGCTACCTGTACTACTTCGTCGACGAGCTCGAGCGCCGCGGCATGCCGACCGAACTGGCGCTGCTGCCGATGGTGGAAAGCAGCTTCAACCCCATGGCCTATTCGCGCTCGCACGCGTCCGGCCTGTGGCAGTTCATTCCATCCACCGGCAAGTATTTCAACCTCACGCAGGATTCCTGGGTCGACGAGCGGCGTGACGTGATCGCCTCCACCAATGCCGCGCTCGACTACCTGCAGAAGATCTACGAGATGCATGGCGACTGGCATCTCGCGCTGGCCTCATACAACTGGGGCGAAGGCGCCGTGCAGCGCGCGCTAAAACGCAACGCCGACGACGGCCTGCCGCTGGAATACAGCCACCTGCGCATGCCCGAGGAGACCCGCAACTACGTGCCCAAGCTGCAGGCCATCAAGAACATCATCGGCGAGCCCGAACTCTTCCATCTCGAACTGCCCTACGTCGCCAACGAGATGCACTTCGTCGCCGTCGAGGCACCCGTCGGCGTCGATCTCGCCACCGCGGCCGAATTGTCGGACATGCCGCTGGAGGAGTTCCTGGCGCTGAACCCGGGCTTCAACCGGCCGGCCACCACGATGCCCGGTCAGACCTTCATCGTGCCGACCGACCGCGCGCGCAAGCTGCGCGAGGGTCTCGACGAACTGCAGCGCAGCGGTCGCGGGTGGACGATGTACACCGTCGAGCGCGGCGAAACCCTGGACAAGATTGCCGCACGACATGGCCTGTCGTCCGCCCAGTTGCGCCAGATCAACGGCTTGGGAAGCGCTACCGTGTCGCCCGGCCACACCCTGCTGGTGCCAGCGGGCGTCGACCCGGAGGGCGCACTGGCCGTCAGCAGCCTGCTGCCCTTCGCCGCGGCGGCCGTGCGTCAGCAGGGGCTCAGGATCGGCACCACGAACAGCGGAGGCGGCACGGGCCTGAAAGCGCCTGTGGGGCAAGGTTTGAAGAGCGCCCCATCGGCGAGTCCGGCGGCCTCGCCCCCCCCGAAGAAGGCCGATGCCAAGGCGCCGCACAAACCTGTGGCGAAGAAGGCGCCAGGCAAGACCACAGCCAAGGCGCCCGCGAAAAAACCGGGCTCGGCCACCTCGGGCACGGCCAAACCTGCCGCGAAAGCCGTACAGAAAGCACCCGCCCAGAAGCCCCCCGTCAAGAAGGCGACGACCACGCCCCAGGGGGCCGCACCGAAGCGCTGATCCAGGTGCCCGGCCGGATCAAGCCTCCAGCCGCGGCCAGTGGCAGCGGAAACGGTGCCCCTGGCCGAACTCGGTGACCGGCGGATAGCTTGCGCGACAGACGTCGGTCGCATGCGGGCAGCGCGGATGGAAATGACAGCCCGCCGGTGGATCGAGCGGCGACGGCAGGTCCGCGTTCGGTAGCCGCGGCGCTCCGCTGACGGCCGCATCGTCGACGCCCCCCGCCGCGGCAATCCGCGGCACCGCAGCCAGCAACGCGCGAGTATAGGGATGCAGTGGCGCGCGCAGGACCTTGTCCACCGGCCCTTCCTCGACGATCCGCCCGACGTACATCACCGCCACCTCGTCGGCCAAATATTCGACCACCGCCAGGTTGTGCGTGATGAAGAGATAGGCCAGCCCGCGCTCGGCCTGCAGTTCATGCATCAGGTTCAGCAACTGGGCCTGCACCGAGACGTCGAGCGCGCTGGTCGGCTCGTCGCACACGATCACCCGCGGCGACACCGCCAGCGCACGTGCCATGGCGATGCGCTGGCGCTGGCCGCCGGAGAATTCGTGCGGATAGCGCCAGCGCATGTCCGGCGACAACCCGACGCGCTCCAGCAGTTCGTCGATGCGTGCGCGGCGCACGCGCGGATCAGCCTCGACGCCGAGGCTGACCATGCCTTCCTCGATGATGTCGCCGACGCGCATGCGCGGATTGAGCGAGGCGAACGGGTCCTGGAAGACCATCTGCACCGCGCGCCGCATCTCGTGCAGCGCGTCGCCCTCGTGCGCGGTGATGTTCTCGCCGTCGAGGAAGAGCTCGCCGCCCGTCGGCGCAATCAACTTCAGGATCGCCTTGCCGACCGTGGTCTTCCCGCAGCCGGATTCGCCCACCAGCGCCAGCGTTCGCCCCGGCGACAGGCGCAGGCTCACGCCATCGACTGCGCGCACCTCGCCCACCGCTCTTTTCAGCAGCCCCTTGCGCACCGGGAAATGCACGCTCAGGTCGCGCACCTCCAGCACTGGCGCCGCACTGCGCGAACGATGCAGCGCCGCCGCCAGTGAAACGGGTTGCGGTTGCGGTTGCGGATGCAGGACGCTGACGCCTTCGTAGAGGTGGCAGCGCACCGCCTGCTCGCCGATGCGGTGCCAGCCCGGGGCCTCGTCGTCGCAGCGGTCGAAGGACAGCGGACAGCGCTCGGCGAAGCGGCAGCCGACGAATTCGCGGTCCAGTACGGGCACCGAACCGCTGGGCGCATCCAGCGGCGCACCGCGCCGGTCGCTGCCCGGCAGCGCCGCGAACAGCTTGCGTGCATACGGGTGCAGCGGCGCCCGGAAGAAGGCCTCGCGCGGGCCGGTCTCGACCACCTCGCCCGCGTACATCACACCCACCCGGTGCGCCATGCGCGCGACCACGCCGAGATCGTGTGTGATCAGCAGCATGCCCATTCCGCGCTCGGCCTGGATATCGGCCAGCAGGTCGAGCACCTGGGCCTGGATGGTCACGTCCAGCGCGGTGGTCGGTTCGTCCGCGATCAGCAGTTGCGGGCGACCGGCGAGCGCCATCGCGATCATCACCCGCTGCTTCATGCCGCCCGAGAACTGGAACGGGTAGTCGCGCCGGCGCCGTGCCGGATCGGGAATGCCGACCGCCTCGAGCAGCCGGCAGGCCTCGGCATCCGCCAGCGCACCCCGCAGGCCATGTTGTGCCAGCGCCTCGGCGATCTGCGCGCCCACCGTCATCACCGGGTTCAGGCTGGTCGACGGCTCCTGGAAGATCATGCCGATACGGCCGCCGCGCACGCTGCGCATGGCCGCTTCGGGCAGGCGCAGCAGATCCTCGCCATTCAGCCGGACCTCGCCGCGCTCGATGCGCCCGCTATCAGGCAGCAGCCTTGTGAGCGCGAGCGCGGTCATCGACTTGCCACAACCGGACTCGCCCAGCAGCGCAAAGGTCTCGCCCGCCGCAATCGTCAGATCGACGCCGTCGACCGGACGCAACTCGGTGTTCCCGCGATCGATGACGACACCGAGGCCGGAGACGGACAGCAAGGGCGGCGATGACTGTGTCGGCGACGGGATCGAAAGCGTTGACAACAGTCGTGCGGAGGCCACGACGGGCTCGGATGAACTCATTGCTGCGCGCGTTGGGAAGGGATGTTGGCCGACAGGGTCAAAAAAAAGGCCGCTTGCGCGGCCCGCGGGCGATCAGTGGTGATGTCCGCCTGCACCATGGACGTGACCATGGGCGATTTCCTCGGCGGTCGCGGCACGCACTTCAGCGACCGTGACGTCGAACACCAGCGCGACGCCGGCGAGCGGATGGTTGCCATCGACCACGACCTTGCCGTCGGCGATGTCGGTGACGCGGTAGATCAGTTCTTCCTCGCCGTCGTCCGACACGCGCTCGAAGCTCATGCCGACTTCGATGTTCTCCGGGAACAGCTTGGCATCCTCGACCAGGATCAGTTCCTCGTCGTAGTCGCCGAAGGCATCCTCGGGCTGCAGCTTGACCTGGAAGGTGTCGCCGACCTTCTTACCGTGCAGGGTTTCTTCCAGCACCGGGAAGATGCCGTCGTATCCGCCGTGCAGATACACCAGCGGGTGCTGGCCATCGTCGATGACGGCGCCGTCCGTGTCGCGGACGGTGTAGTTGAGCGTCACGACGCTATTCTTTGCAATCTCAGTCTGCATTGTCGGATTCCAGTTTCTTGACCAAATCAAAAACCGCAGCCGCATGGCCGCGAGGTGCTACATCGTAGAACGCGTGGCGGATGGTGCCATTCTTGTCGATGATGAATGTCGACCGCCGTACGCCCATCTTTTTCACGCCATCGACTTCCTTCTGCTGCCAGACGCCGTACAGCTGGCAGACCTCCTTGTCGATATCCGAGAGCAGCCGGATCGACAGGCCTTCCTCGTCGCGGAATTCGGCGTGGGTCAGGCAGTCGTCGGGACTCACGCCGACCACGATGCAGCCATGGCGGGTGAAATCGTCCTCGTGATCGCTGAAGTCAGCCGCCTGCAAGGTGCAGCCAGGCGTACGATCGCGCGGGTAGAAATAGAGGACCACATGGTGCTTGCCGGCCACCGACGCGAGATCGAAAATCTCCATGTCCGCGTCCGGCAACGAGAACGGGGGTGCGATGTCTCCGCTTTGCAGCATTGGGTCTCCCTGACGTGAGGCGGATTCTAGCCGAGACCCCCGGCGAACTCTACCGGGCCCGGGCTGGGGTGGGGGCTGGACGAACATGATTTCATTCCTCCCTGGATCTGGCCGACCGCTCGAGTGCCTGCTGCGGCCACCTGCATGAAGCAATAGCCCAGAAGCGCGGTGCGCTCAAGACGCACTGCATCATCGCACATTGCACAGGAGGCTCCGTGATGTCGTCCACGAACCACGCCAGCCGGACCGCACGCACACCTGCGGCGCTTCCCCGCAGCATGCGCGCCATGGTGCTCGAACGCCCTGGCGAAGCCCTGAAGGCCGTCGATCTGCCGCTGCCCGTGCCACAGCCTGGCCAGATCCTGCTCCGCGTCGAAGCCTGCGGCGTCTGCCGCACCGACCTGCACCTGGTCGATGGCGAACTGCCCGACCCCGTGCTGCCGATGGTGCCCGGCCACGAGATCGTCGGCCGCGTGGCCGCACTCAGCCCAGGCGTACAGGGCATCGATCCCGGGCTGCGCATCGGCGTACCCTGGCTGGGCTGGACCTGCGGCCGCTGCCACTACTGCAGACGACACCAGGAAAACCTGTGCGATCACGCACGCTTCACCGGCTACCAGATCCACGGCGGCTACGCCGAATACACGGTGGCCGACGCGCGCTACTGCTTTCCGCTCGACGACGCGCTCGATGCGGCTGAAGCGGCGCCACTGCTGTGCGCCGGACTCATCGGCTACCGCGCGCTGGCGATGGCAGGCGACGCGCGACGCATCGGCCTGTACGGATTCGGCGCTGCCGCGCACATCATCTGCCAGGTCGCGGTGTGGCAGGGGCGCGAGGTCTATGCCTTCACCCGCCGCGCGGACGTCGCCAGCCGCGACTTCGCCCGCGCCCTCGGCGCCTGCTGGACCGGTGCCTCGGACGAGCGTCCGCCGCAGCCGCTGGATGCTGCGCTGATCTTCGCCCCCGCCGGGGAACTGGTGCCGGCCGCGCTGCGAACCCTGTGCAAGGGCGGCATCGTCGTGTGCGCCGGCATCCACATGAGCGACATCCCGTCCTTTCCCTACGACATCCTGTGGGGCGAACGCCGCGTCGTGTCGGTCGCCAATCTCACCCGGCACGACGGCGACGAGTTCCTCGCCCTCGCCGCGCGCGTGCCGGTGCGTACCGAGGTGACGCGCTTCGCGCTGGCCGACGCCAACCTCGCCCTCGACCGCCTGCGCCGCGGCGAACTGCAGGGCGCGGCGGTGCTGATTCCCTGAGGCAGGCGCGCACGCCGCCGGAAGTCGCGCCAAACCGGGCAATCAGTGCTTGCCGTTGGCCGATAACTGTTTAAAATTACAGCCAC
The DNA here is from genome assembly GCF_001051995.2 of Thauera humireducens. Lineage (NCBI taxonomy): Bacteria > Pseudomonadati > Pseudomonadota > Betaproteobacteria > Rhodocyclales > Zoogloeaceae > Thauera > Thauera humireducens. The sequence continues at coordinate 1,197,954 of NZ_CP014646.1, forward strand.
CACAAGGAGGCTGTCATGAGCGCCCGCAGCGAAAACCTCACTGCCCGTCAGCAGGAAATTCTCGACTTCATCCGCAGCACCGTCGAAAGCGAGGGCCGTCCGCCCACCCGCGCCGAGGTGTGCACCGCCTTCGGCTTCCGCTCGCCCAACGCCGCCGAAACCCATCTGCGCGCGCTGGCCGCCAAAGGCGCCATCCTGCTCGAGGAAGGCCGTGCCCGCGGCATCCGCCTGGCCGAGGCGCTCGGCCTGCCGCTGGTCGGCCGTGTCGCCGCCGGCAGCCCGATCCTCGCCGCCGAACACGTCGAGGCCCGCTTCCAGCTCGACCCCGCGCTGTTCTCGCCGCGCGCCGACTACCTGCTGCGCGTGCGTGGCATGAGCATGCGCGACGCCGGCATCCTCGACGGCGACCTCATCGCCGTGCATCGCAGCGCCGAGGCCCGCAATGGCCAGATCGTCGTCGCCCGGCTGGACGACGACGTCACCGTCAAGGCCCTGCAGCGCAAGGGCCCAGTGGTCGAACTGCTGCCCGCCAACCCCGACTTCGAACCCATCGTGGTCGACACCCGGCACGCGCCGCTGACCATCGAGGGCATCATGGTCGGCCTGATCCGCAAGGATCACTGACGACCCTCCCCCTTCATTGCACGGAGCACATCGTGGGCCAGGTTCTCGAGCGCCTGCCGGCAGGCCTCGTGTGGCAAGGCGCACGGCTCGCCGATGCACGGGGCGCCGCCCTCCATACCGGCTTTGCCGAGCTCGACGCCGAACTCCCGGGCGGCGGCTGGCCCGCGGGCGCGCTCATCGAACTGCTCGCCGAGCATCCCGGCGTCGGCGAGATCTCGCTGCTGCTGCCGCTGATGCAACGTACGCCGCCCGAGCGCTGGATCGCCTGGATCGCCCCGCCGCTGCTGCCCTACGCCCCGGCGCTGGCCGCAGCCGGAGTACCGCTCGAGCGCCTGCTGCTGATCCAGCCCGCCACTGCCGACGAAGTGCTGTGGGCCACGCGCCAGGCCGCGGCCGGCGGCAGCTGTGCGCTGGTGCTGGCCTGGCCCGAACGCCTGGACACCGCCGCCCTGCGCCGCCTGCAGCTTGCCGCCGAAGAGAGCGCCACACCGCTGTTCCTGTTCCGCGCGCCGTCCGCCGCGCGCCACGCCTCGCCCGCAGCCCTGCGGCTGCAGCTGTCTCCGACTGCAAACGGCCTGCGCATCGACATCCTGAAGCGGCGCGGGCCGCCCGCTGCCCATCCCGTCCACCTCGCCCTGCACAACGGTTCGCTGCAGGAATCGCCGCAGGAGCGACCCGCAGCGCCGGTCCCGGCGCCGCCACCCCGCCTGACCCTGGTCGGTTGATGCGTCATGCTCTGGCTCGCCATCCTTGTCCCCGACCTGCCGCTGCAGGTTTTCACCCGCGGCCTGACGCACACCAACACGCCGTTCGCGGTCGTCGACCGGATGGGCGCAGCCCGCATCCTGTGCGCCAATGCCGCAGCCCTCGCCCTCGGCGTGCAGACCGGCCAACCGCTGTCCACCGCACAGGCGGTCGCCCTTGCGCTGCAACTGCAGCCGCGCCAGCCTGAGCGCGAAGCCGCCCTGCTGGCCGAGATCGCCTGCTGGGCAGGGCGTTTCACGCCCCGCATCAGCCTGGCCCCGCCCGACACGGTACTGCTTGAGATCCACTCCAGCCTGCGCCTGTTCGGTGGTCAGTCCCACATTGAGAACCAGCTCAAGGAAGGCCTCGCGCAGCTCGGGCTCCGTGCCCGGCTCGCCTGCGCCCCCACTCCCCTCGCCGCGCGCTGGTTCGCAGCCTGCGGCCAGGGCCTGCCCGCACGCGGCGACTGGCGCTGCGGGCTGGACGCCTTGCCACTGGCGGTGCTCGGCAGCGAAGGTGACTGCTCCGCCGCCACGCTCGAACTGCTGCGCGGCCTCGGCGCACAGCGCCTGGGCGATGTCCGTGCCCTGCCCGCCGCCGGCCTTGCGCGCCGGCAGGCCCAGTCGGTCAGTCTGCTGCTGGCCCGTGCGCGCGGCGAGCAGCCGGACCCGCGCCTCTGGTTCGCGCCGCCCGAGCGTTTCCACCACGAACTCGCGCTGCCCGCCCCCACCGACAGCAGCGAAGCCCTGCTGTTTGCCGCCCGCCGCCTGTTCGCCAGCCTGGCATCCTGGCTGCAGGCCCGGCACGCGGCCATCGATCATTGCCGCCTGCGGCTGCTCCACGAGCGCCAGCCCGCCACCGTGCTCGAGATCGTCCTCGGCCAGGCCGCCAACGACGAAGCCCACCTGGCCCTGATTGCCCGCGAACGACTCGACAGCCTGGCGCTACCCACGGAAGTCTGCGCGCTCGGCGTCGACGCCGATCATCTGTTGGCCCACGTGCCTCGGGCCGACGACCTGTTCGGCGCTCCGGGCCAGGCGCGTGACCAGGCCATGCGACTGGTCGACCGCCTGCGCGCACGCCTGGGCGAGAACGCGATCCGCCATCTGGCCCCGGTCGCCGACCACCGCCCGGAAGCCGCATGGCAGACCCAGGGGCGAACGCAGCACGGCCGCCAGCGCCCGGCGACCTCGAAGGCAGCATCGAATCCGGAAGCCGTCCTCCCCGACCGCCGGCGGCCCTTCTGGCTGCTGCCACACGCAACGGTGATCAGCCCTCAGCACTACACCCTGCTCGGCGACGCCGAACGCATCGAGAGCGGCTGGTGGGACGACGGCGACATGCGGCGCGACTACTTCCTGGCACAGCGCAGCGACAACACTCTGTGCTGGATCTACCACGAACTCTCGCCACCGGGCGGGTGGTACCTGCAGGGCTATTTCGGCTGACGCGCGCGCGCTCGCACAACACGACGCCCCGCCCCGGGGCGGGGGCAGCGAACGTAGTAAACTGCGGGCTGCCCCACACGCACCCGGCCTGCCGGGCACAAGAACACGATGTCCTCTCCTTCCCAAGCTTCCATCCCCGCTCACACCACGCGCCAAAGTGCCCTCAAGGGCGACATCGCCCGCCGCCGCGCCGGGTTGGGCCTGCTGGTTTTCCTCGTCGCGCTGCCCGTGTCCTGGTGGCTGTTCAGCCGGCTCGAACCCATCTGGTCCGAGATCATGCCACTCGAAGGCGTGGCCTTCATGGCCGCGGCCACCCTGCTCGGCGCTGCGCTGGCCATCGCGCCGCTCGCCGCCGGCATCGGCTTCCTGCTCGCGATCTGGTTCGGCGTCGACAGCGTCTACCAGCCACGCACCCGCGGCTGCGCGCTGCTCGACCGCGTCATCATTGCCGCCGGGCTCGTCGTGTGGTTCGCGCCCGTCCTGGTCGCCCTCGGCTCGGCCGGCCGTGCGCTGTACGAAGGACGGGTCCATTTCGTGCGCCCGCCACGCGACTACTTCCTCGCCACCGACCCGATCGCCTTCTGGCAGGGTGTCGGCTTCTGGCTGATCATGGCCGGCCTGTTCGGCTTCCTCGCCTGGCGCTACTGGCGCCCGCGCCTGCTCCCGACCGCTGCGGCACAGGATTGAACCCCGCCACAGTTCAGGGCAGCGCGCTGCCTGCCCCCTCCGCCGGCGCGATCACGCGCCAGCTGCTGCACCACGCCTGGCCGGTGCTCGTCGCGCAGATCCTGTCGATGAGCATGATGATCGCCGATACCCTGATCGCCGGTCGCTACGGCACGGCCGACCTGGCCGCGGTCGCGGTGGGCAGCGGGCTCTACATCTCGGTGGTGATGCTGCTCGTCGGCATCCTGCAGGCCGTGGCGCCCACGGTGGCGCACCTGTTCGGCGCCGGTCGCCTGCACGCTATCGGCCCGGCCCTGCAGCAGGGTTTCTGGCTGGCCTTGATGCTCGCCGTGCCCGGCACCCTGGTCCTCGGCTACCCGGAGCACCTGCTGCAGCTGGCCCGCGTTCCGCCGGACATCGCCGAGGGCGCCGGCGCCTACATGCAGGCCGCTGCGTTCGGCCTGCCGGCCGTGCTGCTGTACCGCACCTTCTACGCCTTCAACAACGCCGTCGGCCGGCCACGCGTGCTGATGGCGATCAGCTTCGTCGTCACCGCCACCCACATCCCGCTGGCCTGGGCACTGACCAACGGCCTGTTCGGCTTCGCCGGCCTGCCGGCGCTGGGCGGCACCGGTTGCGGCGTCTCGACCGCCATCGTTGCCTGGCTGGGTCTGATCTGCGGGTTTACGCACCTGGTCCGCAGCCCGGCCTACCGACCCTACGCGATCTTCTTCGACTGGCGCCCGCCGCGCCTGCGCGAAATCGGTGCACTGCTGCGCCTCGGCGTGCCGATGGGCTTCTCGACCTTCATCGAGATCACCTCCTTCACCCTGATCGCGCTTTTCGTCGCCCGCCTCGGTGCCGAGGCCGTGGCCGGCCACCGCGTCGTCGCCAACCTCGCCGCACTGGTCTACATGCTGCCGCTGGCGATGTCGATCGCCACGCTGGTGCTGGTCGGCCAGGCCGCCGGCGCGCACGACTGGGCGCGCGCACGTGCGACGGTGCGTGTCAGCCTGTACCTGACCGCAGGCTTCGCCACCGCGATCGGCATCGGCCTGTGGCTGCTGCGCGAGCCGGTGATCGCGCTGTCCTCCACCGACCCCGCGGTGCGCGCCGTGGCGCTGGGCCTGGTCGCCTACATCTGCATCTACCAGCTCACCGACTCGACCCAGACCGTGGCCGCCCACGCGCTGCGCGGCTTCAAGGTGACGCTGCTGCCGATGTTCCTGCACACGCTGTGCTTCTGGGGCGTGGGCCTGGGCGGCGGCTACTGGGCCACCTATCACGCCTTCGGGCGCGAGACCGCGCCCACCGTGGCCGGCTTCTGGGAGGCCAGCGTGGCGGCCACGGTGCTCGCGACCGCGCTGTTCGGCTGGCTGCTATATCGCGTCATGGGCCGCCAGGGCGACTCATGGCCGCCCCACTCAAGGAATCGAGCCCCATGACCGACATCACGATCTACCACAATCCGCGCTGCGGCTCCTCCCGCAACACGCTGGCGATGCTCCGCGACCGCGGCATCGAACCGCGCGTCGTCGAGTACCTGAAGACACCGCCCAGCCGCGACGAACTCGTCGCGCTGATCGAAGCGGCCGGCCTCGGCGTGCGCGGCATCATGCGTGAAAAGGAGGCCTTGTACGCCGAACTCGGCTTGGGCGATGCGGCCCGGACGGACGATGAACTGATCGACGCAATGCTGGCCCATCCGATCCTGCTCAACCGCCCCATCGTCGTCACGCCGCTCGGCACCCGCCTGTGCCGGCCGCCCGAAGTCGTGCTCGAGATCCTGCCCGGCACGCAGCACTGAACGCCGCCGTCCGCTGCGCAATGATCGACCGCGCAGCGGGGATCATTGCGGCCTTTCTGACCGTTCGACATCGAGTCGTGGCGTATTTCACCGCTTCGGCGGTGGCTGCGTCGTAGCCTTTCATCCGCGCAGAGCGGCATGGCATTGCCCCGGACCGGCGGTTTTCCGCCTCGCCTGCGCGAGAGGAAACCTGCCAGCCTCCGGCGCATGCTGCGTCGACCACCCGCAACGGACGACATGACGAACGCAAACACTTCTGACCGCCGCTCAGGCAACGACCGACGTTCAGGCCAGGACAGACGGTCGACGATCGGTGGCCCGCCGACCGGAATCGGCGAGCGGCGCAAGCGGCCCGAGCCGCGCCTGCCCGAGGTCAGCGAGCTCGCGCTCTCCGACGACGAATGGCAGTCGATGTTCGGCCCGAGGGCACCGCAGACGCGGTGACCCCGTCCCGTCCTGATCCGAACTTGATCGGGTTCCCGAAGCGAATCGATGTAGCGGCCGCCCGCGTTTCGCTCAGGCCGCGCTGCCCAGCCAGCCCCGACGCAGCTTCGATGCGACGGCACCCGCCTTGATCGCAGGCTTCAGGCTCACCTTGTCCGCCGGGGTCTCGGCCAGCACCACGCTGAAGCTCATCAGCTCGTCACGGCGGAACACATGCAGCTTGACCGCGTCGCCCGGACGGCGGCGCAGCAGCATTTCGTCCAGGCTCTTGCTGCCCACCTTCAGGCCGTCCAGCGCCACCAGTACGTCACCGGCCGACAGTCCGGCCGCCTGTGCAGGTCCGCCGTCGAACACGTTGGCGAGCTTTGCCTCGCCATTGCCGGCGGCCAGCTTCACGCCCAGCCAGGGGGCCTTCGACGCCGGCTCGGCGTGGTACTCGATGCCGAAACCCTTCAGCAGCCTGGCCAGCGGCAGGTCGTCCGTGCCCTCCACCGTCTTCTGCAGCCAGCGCGCCAGCTTCGGTCCCAGGGTGTCGCCGCCCACCTCGCGCACCGCCTCGAAGAGGCCCGTCTCGGCCACGCCCTGCCCGGTCTGGCCGTGGCGCTGCCAGAGCAGGCGCATCACGTCGTCCAGGCTCTTCTTGCCGTCGCTGCCGGCGCGAAGTTGCAGGTCCAGCGCCAGCGCCACCAGCGCCCCCTTGGCGTAGTAGCTGACGATGGCGTTGGGCGCGTTCTCGTCCTGGCGGTAGTACTTGGTCCAGGCGTCGAAGGACGACTCCGCCACGCTCTGCTTGCTGCGACCGTTGCCCTTCAGCACGTTCGACACCGTCTTGCCGAGCAGGCCGAGGTAATCGTCGGGCGTGATCACGCCGCTGCGCACCAGCGCGAGATCGTCGTAGTAGGAGGTGAAGCCCTCGAAGGCCCACAGCAGGCGGGTGTAGTTCTCCTGCGTGAGGTCGTAGGGCGTGAAGGCCGCCGGCTTGATGCGCTTGACGTTCCAGGTGTGGAAGTACTCGTGGCTGCACAGGCCGAGGAAGGTCTTGTAGCCGTCGGGAAGACCTTCCATGCCCTTCCACGGCAGGTCGGCGCGGCTGCACAGCAGCGCGGTCGAGGCGCGATGCTCCAGCCCGCCGTAACCGTCGCCCACCACCATGGTCAGGAAGGCGTAGTAATCCATCGGCGGCGGCGCACCGAACAGCGCGATCTGCCACTCGCACACGCGGCGCAGGTCCTCCGCCAGACGCCCGAGATCGCAATCGTGGCGGCCGGTCAGCACGATGTCGTGCGTCACCCCCGCCGCCTCGAAATGGCCGAGCGTGAACGTGCCCATTTCCACCGGATGGTCGATCAGCTCGTCGTAGTCCGCCGCGCGATACACGCCGAAGCCGTAGGCGCGCGCGCCGCCGCGGACCCCGCGCGCCAGCGGCAGCGCGGTCGCCACCTTCCAGTCACGGTAGCCGGCGCCCTCCGGTCGCTCGATGTCGACGAGGCAGGCGCGGTCGGTACGCCCCTCGACGGCCAGGAAGACGCTGGTGCCATTGAAGAAACCATGGGTCTCGTCGAGATGCGCGGCGCGCACCGACAGATCCCAGGCATAGACCTCGTAATGCAGGCTCAGCGTGCCGCCGGCCCGCAGCGGCACGGCGCGCCAGCTGTGCTTGTCGAGCTTCTCCACGCGCCACGGCTGGCCATCGACCTCGGCCCGCAGGCTCACGATGTTGCGCGCGAACTCGCGGATCATGTAGCTGCCCGGAATCCACGCCGGCAGGCGGAACACCTGGCCAGCCGGATCGGGATCGCGCACGGTGCAGCTGACCTCGAACAGGTGGGCGCCGGGATGGGCGGGACGGATGCGATATTCGATGGGGGGCAGCGCGGCGGAAGGCATCGGGCAGGAATCGGGCGAAAGGACGGGTTCAGGGCATTGCGGAAGCAGCAGATGGCGGCAGGGGCGCGACTCAGGCACCGCCGCGGGGACGGGAGCGCAGCGTGTCCAGATACAGCGTCTCGACCTGCTCGCGCGCCCAGGGCGTGCGCCGCAGGAACTTGAGACTCGAGGCGATGCTGGGCTCGTGGTTGAAGCAGCGGATGTTGACCCGCCGTCCGAGTTCCGCCCAGCCGAAACGCTCCACCAGGGCGGTGAGCATCCGTTCGAGAGTCAGGCCATGCAGCGGGTTGTTGGTCTGGGCTTGAGGCTGGTTCATTGTGCCTTCCCGGCCGTCGGCACCTGGTCCTGGGGCGCAGCGGCCTGCAGCGTCCGTTCCAGACGCGCCGGATCGAACCCGCGCGTCTCCAGCCGGCCGAGCAGTCGCGCGTAGGCCTGCGCATCGACAACCGGCGTCCGCGACAGCACCCAAAGGTATTCACGGCTGGGTTCGCTCACCGCGACGAGCTGGTAGTCCGGATCGAGATCGATCACCCAGTAGTCGCCCCACACCATCGGCAGGAAGGACAGCCAGGCGGGCGCGAAGCGGACCTCGAGCCGCGGCGAGTCGGCCGACTCGAGCTGGCGCGCCTGACCGATCGCCTCGGACAGGCTCCCGTCCTCTTCGCGGCAACGGTTGATGACCTGGATCTGTCCGGTCGGCTGCAGGCTGTAGTCGGCGCGGGTGTCGCCGACGCACTTCTTCTGGAACCGGTTGGGATACTTGGCGATTTCGTACCACGTGCCCATGTAGCGCTGCACGTCCAGCGCGGCAATCGGCTGCAGCGGCTCGACCGCAGCCGCCCCTTCAGCGGCCGCCAGTCCCGGCTGCAGGCCGAGCGCGAACGCAAGCATTGCGAATGTCGTCTTGATCTTCATGGCGTCTCCGACTGGTTTGCTTCGCCCGCGTTCCCTGCGGCCAAGGCTCAGGCCCGGCGCTTCAGCAGCAGCCCGCTTTCCAGATGGTGCGTGTAAGGGAACTGGTCGAACACCGCTGCGGCGGCGATCTCGTGCGTGTCCTGCAGCGCAGCGACGTTGTCGCGCAGCGTGACCGGATTGCAGGAGATGTAGAGGATGCGGTCGAACCCGCGTGCCAGTTCCACGGTGGCCGCATCCAGCCCGCTGCGGGGCGGATCGACGAACAGCGTGGAGAAGCGGTAGCTGTCGAGCGCGACGTCCTTCATGCGGCGGTACTCGCGGCCACCGGCGAGCGCGTCGCTGATCTCGTCGCTCGACATGCGCACCATGGTGACGTTGCCCACGCCGTTGGCGTCGAGGTTGTAGTGCGCCGCACGCACCGAGGACTTGCTGACCTCGGTCGCGAGCACCTTGTCGAAGGCCGGCGCCAGCGCGATGGTGAAGTTGCCGTTGCCGCAATACAGCTCCAGCAGGTCGCCACCCGCGTCTGCCACCTGGCGGCAGGCCCAGCCCAGCATCTGGCGATTCACGCTCACGTTGGGCTGCGTGAAGCTGCCCTCGATCTGCTGGTAGCGCAGCGTGCGGCCATCCAGTTCGAAGGATTCGAGCAGCCAGTCGCGCCCCAGCACGATCTTCTGCTTGCGGCTGCGGCCGATCAGCTGCACGCCGAAGCGGTCCGCCAGCGCCTGCGCGGCTTCCACCCAGTCGTCGCCGAGCGGGCGGTGATAGATGAGGCACACCATCAGCTCGCCGCTGTGCGTGGACAGGAACTCGACCTGGAACAGCTTGCGCTTGAGCACCTCGCTTTCCTGCAGGGCGTCGCGCAGGCGCGGCATCAAGTCGCAGATCGGCTTCGCCGCGGCGGGGAAATCGTCGATCAGCACGACCTTCTTGCTGTCCTCGCCGCTCTCGAACATCGCGTAGTCGATGCGTCCGCCGTGATGCCACAGCCGGAACTCGGCGCGCATCCGGTAATGCAGCGGCGCCGAGCGGAAAACCTCGGGCTCGGGCAGTCCCAGCCCGGCGAAGTCACGCCGGAAATTCGCGAGCTTGTCGGCCAGCTGGGATTCGTACTGGGCGGGGTCGATGCGGTCGAGGGACATGGTGGCGGCTGCGGCGGCGGGGCAAAACGGAGGGGGCGGAGTATAACCCGGGCTGGATCGCGTCCCGGACGCGGCTATGATTCGAGGGCACCCGCTTTCAAAGAAGGAGCGCAGCATGGAAAAGAGCACGCACAGCATGAAGGATCTTTTCGCTCAGCTCGGCCTGCCCAATGGCGACGAGGACATTGCCGCCTTCATCAAGGCGCATTCGCCGCTGCCCGAGTTCATCAAGCTGCCCGACGCCCCGTGCTGGACCACCGCGCAAGGCGCCTTCCTGCGTGAGGAACTGGCCGAGGACGCAGACTGGGCTGAGGTGGTGGATCAGCTCAACGCGGCACTGCGAGGCCGCTGAAAGCCTTCCGTCGCTCCCTTCCGCTTCCCAGACTCGGCCGCCTGCCTGTGTCGGACAGGCGGCAAATTCATCTTGCCGGCCCACCCGCGGCGCCTGCGTTAACCGCATTAACACAGGCGCCGCAGCCGTTCACAAATCTCCCACCCGCGTTAACACCACATGACTATGATTAGAACGTGGTTTTTCCACCGGGCTGTCCCGGCCTGTAACGCAGGCCCCGCGCGCATCGGCATGACGCAGCGGTTCTTGTTCGGTGAAAACGTGAACACGGAGATCGAGACGTGAACAATCAACCCAGCGGGCGTGCCGCCCCGTCCGGTGCAGAGGCCTCCGGGCGCAAGAACGAGTGGCCGAGGTTCCTGCTGCTCGCCTTCGTTGGACTGCCCATCACGATGACCCTGGCAATTGCAGCCTACGGCTTCGTGGTGTGGTTCCTGCAGATCCTTTTCTTCGGCCCACCGTCCTGATCTGCCCAATCGGGACTCAGGGGCATGCGCTGCCGCGCCCCCCAGGCATCGGACAACACGCAGGAGCAACATCATGAGAAACCTACTTCGGTCCCTGAGGGACCTCTTCCTCAAGCCATCGGTCAGGATTGGCCTCGGCGTGCTGGTCACCGGCGGCTTCATCGCCGGCGTGCTCGCGTGGCAGGGTTTCAACACCGCCATGGAAGCCACCAACAAGGAGGAGTTCTGCATCAGCTGCCACACGATGCACGACAACCTCCTTCCCGAGCTGCAGAAGACGGTGCACTGGAACAACCGCACCGGCGTGCGTGCGCGCTGCCCGGATTGCCACGTGCCGCACAACTTCACTGACAAAGTCGCCCGCAAGATGCAGGCCAGCCGCGAAGTCTGGGGCCATCTGGTCGGCACCATCGGCACCCGCGAGAAGTTCAAGGAGCACCGCATCGTGCTGGCGCAGCGCGAATGGGCCCGCTTCTCGGCCAACGGCTCGAAGGAATGCCGCGCCTGCCATGACTACAAGGACATGGACTTCGACAAGATGCGTCCCGCCTCCCAGGTCGCGATGCGCAAGGCCGCCGAGCGCAACCAGAGCTGTGTCGACTGCCACAAGGGCATCGCCCACCAGCTGCCCGAGATGAAGGGCGCGCGCAACCCGGCCTTCGACACCTTGGTGTCGTCCGCCGCCGGCCAGAGCGTCGATACCGGCAAGGACTACTTCCTGGTCGTGCCGCAGGACCTGTACGCCGATGAAGGCATGACCAAGCGCATCGGCTCGATCGAGGTCGCCACCCAGGTCAAGGTGCTCGAGACCAAGGGCGACGCGCAGCGGGTCGAACTGGCGCTGTGGCGCAAGAACAAGGGCTACGCCCGGGTCTGGTACAGCCACTTCGGGCTCAACATTACCAGCGCCATCCTCGACAAGGACGTCGCGCAGGACGAGGGCTTCGTGAAGGTGCTCGACACCAAGGAAGATCCGATGACCGGCCTCGAATGGCAGCAGGTCACCGCCACCGCCTGGATGCGCAAGGGCAGCGTGCTCGACAGCGTCGAACCGGTGTGGTCCATCGCTCGCGCCAGCTACAGCAGCAGCTGCAGCGTGTGCCACCGCCAGCCGGACGAAGCGCACTTCGACGCCAACACCTGGCCGGGCCTCTTCGGCGGCATGGTCGGCTTCACCAGCATGGATGACGACACCGCCCGCGTGGTGCTCAAGTACCTCCAGACCCATTCGTCCGATTTCAGCAAGTCGCACGGCGCCGGTTCGCCCGATTCCGCCCTGCAGACCGCGCGTCCCTGATCAGGAGTTGAACACCATGAACTATTCTCGGCGAGGTTTCCTCAAGGCCATGGCGGCCATGTCGGGCAGCGCGCTGGTCGCGCCCGGCCTGCTCACCGCCGCCCCGGCCTTCGCGGCTGGCGAGGCCACCGCAGTCAGCGACGACATCACCACCTGGAAGATCAGCGGCTCGCACTTCGGCGCCATCCGCGCCAAGGTGGTCGGCGACCGCGTGGTCGATATCCGCCCCTTCGAGCACGACAAGCACCCGACGGAGATGATCAAGGGCCTGCTCGGCCTGATCTACAGCCCGTCCCGCGTGCGCTACCCGATGGTGCGCCTGGACTGGTACCGCAAGCGCCACCTCAGCGACACCAGCCAGCGCGGCGACAACCGCTTCGTGCGGGTGAGCTGGGACGAGGCGCTCGACCTGTTCTACGAAGAACTCGAGCGCATCCAGAAGGACTACGGCCCGTGGGCCCTGCACACGGCCGGCGTGGGCTGGCGCTCGGTCGGCCAGGTGCATAGCTGCGGCAACCACATGGTGCGCGGCATCGGCATGCACGGCCGCAGCGTCGGCACCATCGGCGACTACTCGACCGGCGCCGGGCAGATGATCCTGCCCTACGTGCTCGGCTCGACCGAGGTGTATTCGCAGGGCACCTCCTGGGACGTGATCCTGCAGGAGAGCAAGCTCGTCGTGTTCTGGGCCAACGACCCGATCAAGAACCTGCAGGTGGGCTGGAACACCGAGACCCACGAGTCCTACGCCTACCTCGAACAGCTCAAGGCCAAGGTCGCCGACAAGTCGATCCAGGTGATCTGCATCGATCCGGTCAAGAGCAAGACGCTCAACTACCTCGGCGCCGCCGAGCACCAGTACATCAACCCGATGACCGACGTGCCGCTGATGCTCGCCATCGCGCACACGCTGGTCAAGGAAGGCCTGCACGACCAGAAGTTCCTCGACACCTACACCCTCGGTTTCGACAAGTTCCTGCCCTACCTCGAAGGCAAGACCGAGGACCAGGCCGAGAAGACGCCTGAGTGGGCGGAGAAGATCTGCGGCGTGCCCGCCGATCGCATCCGCGAGCTCGCACGCCTGATGGCCAAGCATCGCACCCAGCTCATCTTCGGCTGGGCGGTGCAGCGCCAGCAGCACGGCGAGCAGCCCTACTGGATGGGCGCAGTGCTGGCGGCGATGCTCGGCCAGATCGGCCTGCCCGGCGGCGGCATCAGCTACGCACACCACTACAGCTCGGTGGGCGTGTCCTCGTCGGGCGCGGCCATGCCCGGCGCCTTCCCGCTCAACCTCGATCCGGGCCGCAAGCCCAAGCACGACAACACCGACTACAAAGGCTACAGCGCGGTGGTGCCCATCGCGCGCGTGATCGACGCCCTGCTCGAGCCGGGCAAGGAGATCGACTTCAACGGCGGCAAGGTCAAGCTGCCGCCCTACAAGATGGCGATCTTCAGCGGCTGCAACCAGTGGCACCGCCAGCCCCAGCGCAACCGCATGAAGGAAGCCTGGCGCAAGCTCGAAACCGTGGTCGCCATCGACTACAACTGGACCGCGACCTGCCGCTTCGCCGACATCGTGCTGCCGGCGTGCACGCCCTTCGAGCGCAACGACCTCGACGGCTACGGCTCGTACAGCAACCGGGGCATCATCGCGATGCAGAAGCTGGTCGATCCGCTGTTCCACTCGCGCACCGACTTCGAGATCTTCCGCGGCCTCACCCGGCGCTTCAACCGCGACGCCGAATACACCCGCGGCATGGACGAAATGCAGTGGGTGGAGAAGATCTACGAGGACTGCCGCAAGGAAAACGGCCTCAAGGACATCGCTATGCCGCCCTTCGCCGAGTTCTGGAAGCAGGGTTACGTGCTCTTCCCCGAAGGCAAGCCCTGGGTGCGCCATGCCGACTTCCGTGACGACGCCGAGGTCAATGCGCTCGGCACGCCCTCGGGCTTCATCGAGATCTTCAGCCGCAAGATCGACCGCTACGGCTACGCCGACTGCAAGGGCCACCCGGTGTGGATGGAAAAGACCGAGCGCTCGCACGGCGGCCCCGGCTCCGACCGCTTCCCGCTGTGGCTGCAGTCGGTGCACCCGGACAAGCGCCTGCACTCGCAGCTGTGCGAATCCGAGCCGCTGCGCGGGACCTACACCATCGCCGGCCGCGAGCCGGTGTTCATCGGCCCCGAGGACGCCGCCGCGCGCGGCATCAAGCACGGCGACCTGGTGCGGGTGTTCAACGACCGCGGCCAGTTGCTGGCCGGCGCCCACGTGTCGGACAACTTCCCGCGCGGCGTGGTGCGCATCCAGGAAGGCGCCTGGTACGGACCGACCGGACCGGAAATCGGCGCGCTCGACACCTACGGCGACCCCAACACACTGACCCTCGACATCGGCACCTCCAGCCTGGCGCAAGCCACCAGCGCCAACACCTGCCTGGTGCAGATCGAGAAGTTCGTCGGCACGCCGCCGAAGGTCACCTCGTTTGGCGGACCGATCGAGGTCGATCCTGAAGGCAGGGAGGTCAAGCCCGCATGAATGCCCCCGAGCAGACCACCCTCGATCGTACCGAGTGGCAACTCGCCAGCGCACAGCGCGGCCGGCTATACGGCTGGTTCTCCGCGCTGTACGCGCTGGAGGTGTCCGACGAGATGTTCCAGACCCACTTCGCGAACGGGCGCTTCGCCCCGTTCGCGGGCCTGGGCGAGCTCGGCCTGACGGCCGAGCTGACCCGCCTCGACACCGCCATCGCCTCGCTGCGCGCGCTTCCCCTGCCACGGCTCGAGCTGGCTGCCGATTACGCCCAGCTCTTCCTGCTCGACGCCAAGACCGGCGCCCTGCCCTATGCCTCGGCGTATGAGAGCGAGGACGCCGCCGCCCCGCTGTATGGCGCAGCCGAAGCGCGCATGCGCGAATTCCTTGTCGCCCACAAGCTCGCGATCGAACCCGGTTTTCGCGAACCCGCCGACCACCTCGCCGTGCCGCTCGCCTTCATGGCCGATCTCGCCGAACGCGACGCCACCCGTGGCGACATCGCCCGTGCCGCGCAGGACCAGGTCGACTTCCTACGCAGCGCGCTGCTGGGCTGGCTGCCCCGCTTCGCCGAACGCTGCCGCCAGGCACGGCCGCAGTTCGATTTCTACCCGGCCCTGGCGATGTTGCTGCTCGGCTTCGTGCGCGCGGATGCGCTTTTCCTCGACGACGTCGCCGGCAGCGTTCGGCCTGCGGCCTGATCCGGCTGCGGGCCCGCTCCGGACGCCCCGGAACGGGTAATATGCGACGATTTCGCACTGCGGGCGGGAAAGCACATGGAAGCATTCGTCTGGGACCAGAACTTCGTCACCGGGCTTACACAGGTCGATGAGCAGCACCAGGAACTGGTGAACCTGTTCAACGCGCTCAACGACTCGCTGTTCTCGACCGACGTTCGCCGCGAAGCCCTGCTCGAAGAAACCTACCGCAAGGTTATCGACTACACCCAGCACCACTTCCGCGACGAAGAACAGGTGATGCGCGACACCGGCATCGACGCGCGGCATCTCGAAGCGCATCAGGCATTGCACGCCCAGTTCGTCGAGCAGCTTGGCGCCATATGGAGCCAGCGCGCCACACTGGTCGAGCACCCGGAGACCATCGTCGGCTTTCTCACCTCCTGGCTCGGGCTGCACATTCTGGGCGTCGACCAGTCGATGGCGCGCCAGATCGCCCTCATCCGCGCCGGTGTCTCGCCCGCGGTCGCCTTCGATCAGGAAACGGCCGCGCACGATCGCGCCACCCGGGCGCTGATCCAGTTGGTCGGAAAGCTCTATCAGGTCCTCACCCTGCAGAACACCGAACTCGCCAAGGCCAACGCACGTCTGGAAGAACGGGTGCAACAGCGCACCGCCGAGCTCGCCCAGTCCAACGCGGAGCTTCGCGAAGCCAACGAACGCCTCGAGCTCTTTTCCCAGACCGACGGGCTGCTGCAGATCGCCAACCGCGGCTACTTCGACAAGCGCCTCGTGGAGGCCTGCAGCGATGCCTTCCGCTCCCGCTCGCCGCTGGGCCTGCTGATGATCGACGTCGACTTCTTCAAGCGCTACAACGACCACTATGGCCACCAGGCGGGCGACGCCTGCCTCAAGCTCATCGCCGCGACCGTCAGCGGCGCCATGCTGCGCGGCACCGACCTGCTTGCACGCTACGGCGGCGAGGAACTGGTCGTGATCCTTCCAGACACCGACTGGCAAGGCACGCAGCAGGTCGCCGAGCGCGTCCTCGATGCCGTGACTGCGCTCGCACTGCCGCACGCGCACTCCGACGTCGCCGGACACGTCACCGTCAGCATCGGCGGCACCAGTCGCATTCCGTCCTATGGCACCGCGGGCGAAGCCCTGTTGACGGAGGCCGACGCCGCCCTCTACCGGGCGAAGGAAGCGGGCCGCAACAGGGTGGTAATGGCCGCCGCGGAGGCAGCCGGCGCAGCATAGCGCAAGCCATCATCGCGACGGGCCGGCTACAATCCTCCGGCGCAATCCCATATGCATGGCCGCCCTGTGACTTCGCCATCCGCCCCGCCCCAATCCGCCGACGCCGCGGCCCCGCAAGCAATCGACGCCTTGATCGCCCGCTGGCGGCACGCCGGCTGCACACTCACGCCCCGCGCCCGCGTGCAGGCAGCGCTCGATGCGACGAAAAAGCTGGGCATGCTGGCCCAGGAGGACGGCACGTATTGGCTGCAGGGGGTGACGGAGCTTCTTAGGGTGCTTAAGTGCATCTACAAAAAACTTGCATTCACAAATTAACGTATCTACATTAAAATAATCAACATGCGGCTGATCTGGGATGAGGCGAAGCGCCAGGCCAATCTGACCAAACACGGGCTGGATTTTTCCGCAGCAGGCGAGGTGCTTGAGTCGCGCTATCGGCTGGAAATTCCAGTTCGACGCGCAGGCGAACGCCGCATGATGTCGATTTCTTACGCACTAGGCTTTCTGGCGGTACTGACGGTGGTACATATCGGGCGCGAAGGTGCAACGCGTGTGATCAGCTTTCGCCGGGCAAGTCGGGAAGAACGCGAGGTATACGATGAGTGGCTCGAAAACGAATGCGATGAAGCGTAAGGCCGTGCTGGAGGCGGTCCGTGCCATGGCGCCGGCGCAGGATTTTGTGTGGGACGGTTCGGATGAGGATGACCGCCCCGCTACTGCTGCCGAGTTGGCCGCAGGAGTCGAGGCTTCACGACGCAAGCGCGGACGTCCGGCCGGCTCGGGCACCAAGGAGCAGGTCGCTATCCGCATCGATCACGACATCCTCGAGGCCTTCCGCTCAGGCGGACCTGGATGGCAGACGCGAATGAATGACGCGCTGCGCGAGTGGGTCAAGACGCATCCAGCGCCTTGATTGGCCGATCGGTCACGCATCGTCCCCAACTCCTGCACACCAAGTTTGCGCCATGACCACCCCCTTCCTCCCCGTCGCCCTAGAACACGCCAGCCGCCTCATCAACCACGGCCCCACGGTGCTCGTCACCAGCGCCCATGGCGGGCGGCGCAACATCATGGCGGCGGCGTGGTCGATGCCGGTGGAGTTCACGCCGCCGCGGATCGCCATCGTGATCGACAAGCACACCTTCACCCGCGAGCTGATCGCGGCCAGCGGCGCCTTCGGTGTGTGCATTCCGGGCGCGACGCTGGCCGACCTGACCTATGCAGTGGGCAGTTGCAGCGGGCGTGAGGGCGACAAGTTCGCACGCTTCGGCATCGACGCGACGAGCGGCCCGGTGCTCGGCGTGCCAGTGCTGGAGGCGGGCTGCGCGGCGTGGATGGAATGCCGCCTGATTCCCGAGCGCTACACCGAAGACGCCTACGACACCTGCTTTGCCGAAGTGGTCGCCGCCGCGGCGAACCCGGCAGTGTTCTCCGACGGCAAGTGGAACCTGCACGCCGATAACGCGGCGCTGCACACCCTGCACCACCTCGGCGCCGGCAATTTCGCCTGCGCGGGCACGGTCATCCAGGCCAGGCCCTTGTAGGCGTGGCGCCGCGCCTCGCGCGCAGGCGCACTTCCGCCTTCCAGCCCACAGCGCACCGACGCGGTTCAGGCCTCGGCCAAGCCGGCCACAGTAAGCTCGATCCGGCAGCGGACCAGTTCGGCGAGCACAGTCAGCCCCTGCTCGATTCCCGACTCGTCCGCATGGCTGAAGTTAAGCCGCATGGTGCCGTGGGCGGGCACGTCACCAGCGAAGAAGAGCTCACCCGGCATGAAAGCCACGCCGCGCTCGATCGCTTCGGGCAACAGCGCGCGGGTATCGATCGGGGCCAGCAGGTCGAGCCAGAAGAAGAGCCCACCGGGTGGCGTCTGCCAGCGCGCGAGATCGCCGAAGTGGCGCTGCAGCGCAGCGGCAAAGAAGTCGCGCTTGCGGCGATAGGCGTCCACCACCCGCCGCATGCGCTCGGCGCGGTCCGGCGAGCGCAATTGCGCCAGCACGACATGCTGGCTCACGCGGTTACTGTGCAGGTCGGCCGCCTGCTTCAGGCGCACCAGCAGCGGCATCAACTCGGGCGAGGCCACCAGGTAGCCCAGGCGCAGGCCCGGCGCGAGCGTCTTGGAGAAGGACCCCTGATAGATCCACGGCGCGCGTTCGAGCCGCGCGCACACTGGCGTGCGCTCGCAGGCATCGTAGGCCAGGTCGCGATACGGGTCGTCCTCGAACAGCGGCACGCCCAAGGTGTCACAGGCGCGCGCCAGGGCGTCGCGCTCGGCGGCGTCGTAACAGTGACCGGTGGGGTTCTGGAAACTCGGGATCGCGTAGGCCAGCGCAGGCGGCGCATCGGCATCGAGTCCGGCCAGCGCCTGCCGTGGCCGCAGCGGCGCAAAACGGGCGCCGAAGAAGCGGAAGACCTGAAGCGCGGCGAGATAGGTCGGTTCTTCCACCGCCACCATCGTGCCGGGGTCGATGAAGAGCTTCGCCACCAGGTCGATGCCCTGCTGCGACCCCGACAGCACCAGCACCTGTTCGGCCGTGCAGCGCAGGCCGATGGCGTTCACCTCGGCCGCGATCCGCTCGCGCAACGCGGGCTCGCCTTCGCTGGCCCCGTACTGCAGAACCTCGCGCGGCAGCGGCAGGCCCGACAGGTCCGGGAAGCTCTCGGCCGACGGCAAACCGCCTGCGAACGAGATCATGCCGGGGCGATCGATGACTGCGAGGATCTCGCGGATCGCGGAGGGCTGGAGGCGTTCCACCCGCTCGGAGAGCTTGGGCTGCTGTCGGCTGTTCATGGTTAAACGTCAATGTTGTTGACCTTTTTGCACGATAGGCGTGCCCGACCTATCATGTCAACATGATTGACCCATTATTGCCTGCCGCCTTGATGCCTGACCCATTCGACGACAGGGACCCGCGCCGCGCGATCGAGCGCTTCTATTTCGCCTACCGCGCCTTCACCGCCGGTGCCGACCGCCTGCTGGAAGCGCGCGGGCTCGGGCGGGTCCATCACCGCATCCTCTACTTCGTTGGCCGCAATCCGGGGATGTCGGTCGGCGCGCTGATCGACGCCCTGGGCGTGAGCAAGCAGGCACTCAACGCGCCGCTGCGCATGCTGCTGGACAATGACCTGATCCGGGCCGAAACCTCGCCCGATGACCGCCGCGTGCGGCAGTTGTCGCTCAGCGCAGAGGGCCAGGCGCTCGAAGCGCAACTCACCGCGATCCAGACCGACCTGCTCGGCCGCGCCTTCGCCGATTGCGGCAGCGCTGCGACCGATGGCTGGCATGCCGTCATGAAACGGCTCGCCGCCAGCTGAACCGACCGGGCGCCGGCATCCTAGCCGGTCGCCATCATCAGCACCGGCGCACGCTCGCCGCCGGCGACCTTGACGCCGCTGCCCGACTGCTTTGCCGCCTTCTTGGCGGCCGCTGCGGCGGACGCAACCTCCTCCGGCCCGAGGAAGCGGCCGTCGCTGACCGGTACCACCCCCGCTGCAATGGTGGTGAGCGGGAAGAAGACCTTGAAGCCGCGCCGGTCCTCGCTCTCGAAGCCATTACGGGCCAGTTCGCTGTCATCGAACAGTTCCCGCGCCCGGCGGTTGAAACTGTGCACGATGCGCTCGCAACGCTGCTGCCAGTCTTCGCTCTGGAACAGCACCACGAAATCGTCGCCTCCGACATGGCCGACGAAGTCCTGCGACAGGTCGGCATGCGCCACGATCAACTGCGCCGCGAGCTTGATCATCTCGTCGCCGCGCCAGTAGCCGTAGAGATCGTTGTAAGGCTTGAAGTTGTTGAGGTCGAAATAGGCGGCGGCAAAGCTCACGCCGGCGTCGAGCAGGCGGCGGATGTGCTCGGTGATGGGGATGTTGCCCGGCAGGAAGGTGAGCGGGTTGGCGTGGCGCGCTGCCTCGATGCGTCGCTCGGTGACGGCGCGCACCAGGCTCTCGCCGGTGGCCAGCCCGGCGTAGCGTCCGTCCTCGGTGAGGATGAAGCCTTCGTACAGGTAGCGCTGGTCATCGCCGGTCAGCACCGCGATGAGCGAGTCGATCGGCGCGCTGGCTTCGACACGCAGCGGCGTGGCGTTCATGAACAGGGTGCAGGGTCGGCGGCCGTAGATCTCACGCGAGTAGCGCTGCGCAAACTTGTCCACGAAGTTGCGCCGGTTAACCAGACCCACGGGATAGTACTTGTCGACCACCGCCACCGCCTGCAGATCGGGATGGTCGGTGAAGAGCTGCATCAGGTCTTCGTTGCAGGCGCTCGCGGCAATGGTGGGCGCGGGCACCTTCAGGCGCCCGACCGTTTCGGCCATGTCCGGCCGCGGCGCGGAATTGGGCAGCACCGAGATCTTAGACGACTGCAGCACCGCCCGTGCCGCCTGGCAGAAGTCGGCGTCGGGACAGGCCGTGGGCCGCCCGAACAGGTAGCCCTGGCCGAAATGGCATCCAAGGTCGCGCAGCACGGCCAGTTCTTCGGCCTCCTCGACCCCTTCGGCCACAAGCGGCGTGCCAAAGGCCGTGCACAGGTTGAGGATGGCGCGCACGACTTCGACGTTGCGGCTGTCACGATGGATGCCGCGCACGAAGAACTTGTCGAGCTTCACCACCTGCGGCTTGAGCTGTGCCCACAAGCGCAAGCTCGAGCGGCCGTCGCCGAAATCATCCAGCGCCAGTCCCACGCCCTGCCCGGCCAGGGCCGCAAAGGCGGTCTGCAGGGCGGCAGTGTCTTCCACGCGCTCGTGTTCGGTCAGTTCCAGGATCAGGCGCGCGGGTGACAGCCCGGCATCCACCGCGCACCGCAGCAGTTCGCCGCCGCCTTCGCGGCCAAACGCGGTGATGAGCGGCGCGCTGAGGTTCAGGAACAGCTTGCCCGGAAGCTGCAGCGCGGAGAATTCGCGAATGGCGCCCTTGCACGCGGCGATCTCGAGTTCGCTGGCCAGCCCGCAGTGCTTGGCCACCCGCAGCAGGTCATCCGGCCTTTCGAGCGCGCTGCCCGCCGGGCCGCGCATCAACGCCTCGTAGCCAAGCACCGTCGAGCGCGCCATATCGACGATGGGCTGAAAGACAAAGTGCAGTTTCTGCTGCTCAAGCAGCTTTCGCAAAGTTACGGCGAGTCCCGCATTGTGCAACATGTCTTTTCCGGTCTAAGAGGGACGCCGAAGTGTGCCGTGGTCAAATTAAGTTTCTATGACCACAGCCCGCGCCGGGTCGACCAGCAGCATCGTCACCGTGACGTCCTTCACGCCGGCTTTGCTCCCGCAGCGCTTGTCTCCTACAACTGAAACATGGTGCGCAGGCCTTGCTGCACCGGAAAACACAGACACGGGAGGGGGCGATGACGATTCAGGTCGGCGGTCAATCGAAGCGGATCGGGCTGGCGCTGTCGGGCGGGGGATTTCGGGCAGCGGCGTTTCACCTTGGTGTGTTCCGCAAGCTGCAGGAAGCGGGCCTGCTGTGGAAGCTCGACCTGCTGAGCTGTGTCAGCGGCGGCAGCATCGCCGGCGCCTTCCTCGCCAGCCACTGGGGCGAGGATGACGCGCTGGACAAGCTGGAGCGTTATCTCGCGAGCACGTCGATCGCGGTCTCCTCGGTGATCGGCGGCGTGCTCGACCCCTTCCACAGCCGCCTCGACAAGCTGGCCGCCAGCTACGAGCGCGACCTCTACGGCAAGCGCGCGCTGGGCACGCTCAAGGACGGCCCGCGGCTCTACATCAACGCCACCAACCTCGGCACCGGCAACATGTTCTTCTTCGTCACCGGCGGCAACCTGCCGGCGGAGATGGGCGAATGGCAACTGGGCGCCGCGCCCGCACACGACTTCCGCCTGAGCCGGGCGGTGGCGGCCTCGTCGGCCTTCCCGCCGGTGTTCCCGCCGCTGCGGGTCGACCAGAGCGAATACCCCGCGGCCGGCGTCGACTACGTCACGCTGTCCGACGGCGGCGTGTATGACAACCTCGGCGTCAATCCGCTGCTGCGTGCGCGCAATGCGCTCGACTACGTGATCGTCAGCGACGCGGGCAAACCCTTCCGGGTCGACGAGCGACCGACCGAAGCCGGTTCTGCCGTGCTGGTCGCCGCGCTGGACATCATGATGGAACAGGTGCGCGGCCTGCAGTTCAAGCGCCTCGAGTTGAACGCGGCCAAGGCGGGCGGCGCAAAGCCGGCGTGGTTCTCGATCGACAGCGAGGAAGGCCAGGCGCAGCCGGGCGATGCGGTGTTCGCTTCATCGATCGGCACCAACCTGAAGAAGCTCGCCCGCGCCGAGATCGACGTGCTCACCCGCCACGCGGGCGCGCTCCTGACCCATCGGCTGCACACCTACATGCCCGAACTGCTGGGCGGCTGAAGGCACAGGCACACGCTGACCGACGGCACGCCCCGCAGCGGCGGCATGCCGTCGCCCACCCCGATCCCGCCTGCAGGAGAGACTGCGATGGACGACGATTTCGACTCCGCCCTCGTCGAGCCGCTGCTCCAGTTCGCCCATGCCGACCCCGAGCCGCAGGTCTGCCTCGCTGCGCTCGAGGCGGTCACGCACTTTCCGCTCGACCGGCACCAGTGGCAGTCGGTTGCGGATGCGGCGTGGCGCGTCGTGCAATCCGAACCCGCTGCCTCACCGGCGCGCCGGGACGCGCTCGCCTTCGCCGCGCGAATTCCGCTGCGCTCGCTGCGCGAGCACCTGCGCAGCCGGGCCAACGACGACGCCGAGCCGGACCGCGACATCATCGCCGAGGCCCTTGCAGTCGTGGCCGACCCGAGCCGCATCGCGCCGCTGGTGGCCGGACTGGCTTCGGGGCATATGGAAAACTATCGCCCGCTGGCGGCCATGCCGCTGGAGGACAGCGGCGTGTCAGCCGCGGACCTGCCCGCACCGGGGCCACAGTACGGCGATGACGCGCACTTCTGGCGCGCCCTGTGCCTGGCGCGGCTGGGCGACTTCGCCGAACTGGGCGCGGTGTTCGCCAGCGACGACATCCTGCCCCCCCTGTTCTGGGGCGCGCCCTGGACCGCCTATGCCGCGGTCGAGGCCGTTCGCCCGGTTCCGGACGCAATGCGCGACCACCTGCTTGCCGTGCTCGCCCAGGTCGACGCCGACGAAGCCGCCGGGCGAATCAGCAACGGCGTGGCGCGCGCACTGCGCCTCACGGCCTGGGCCGCAACCGGAACGGCAGACGCCGAAGGCGGAGCGATGCGGCCACCGCATCCGCCGCACCCGGTCAGCCTGCCGCCCGAGTTCGACCCACCCGCGAAGGCGGCCGAGCTGGCTGAACGACAGCTGCAGGCAACCGCGCCCGGGTTCGACGACGCCCAGGTGGGCTGGATGATCGCTCGCGAATCCGCAGGCGACTACATCCCCGCCCTGCTCGCCGTCGATCGCGCCAACCTGGCGCCCGAGGCGCGCGTTCGCCTGATACAGCTGATCGGATTCGCCGCCGATGCCCAGACCGGCCGCGCCCTGTCGCCCTATCGTGGCGCCGGCCCTGCCGCAGGCGGCGGCGAACGCCCTGCGCTGATCGAGGATCAGCACCAGGCTGCGGCCCCACCCATGGGCGGTCTGGATGAGTTCAGGGTCGCGGAAGAGGAAGGCGGCGGCAGCGGCTTCGAAAGTCTGGACGAGGGCTTCGATGACCGCGATGCCGGCTGTGTCGTGGACCTGGACGGCATCGGCGCATCCGTCTCACGCGGCGGCCATGTCGCCACGGGGCACGTTGCCGCCGGACAGGTGACGGCGGACGCGACATCGCTGCAGGAGCAACCCGACGCGCAGGACAAGCGCCGCGTCAACGCCCTGCTGCTGCATGACGAGCGCAGCCACCACTACTTCGTCGCCGGTGCCACCAACACCGTGCGTTGCTGGATCGGCCTGCCGCAGGCCGGCATCCCGACCGCCAACGCCACGATTCCACAGCTGAGGCTGCCGCCCGAAGGCCTGGAGCTGGTCGTCGAGCTATGCTGGATCGGCAAGCGCGATGGCCAGCCCGACCGCCACGGCAACGGCCCGGCCGGCCGTCTGCATCTGCCGGCCAAGCGTACCGCGCGCAGCGAGGACTGCGATCTCGGCATCGACGTCCCCGCCGACATCGACCGGCTCGAGGCGGACATCGTGTTCACCTTCATGGGCAAGGTCTTCGAGGCGGTGCGCGTGAGTGCGCCGGTACTGCCCGTCGGCACCACGGAAGACGGACTGGCCGCGCCGTCGATCGAGGTGCAGTTCGGTCAGCGCGAGGTGATCCGCCTGCAGGAACGCACACCGGTCAGCGCCACGCTCACCTTCGGCCCCGGCTACATGCAGATGTTCGACGGCAGCGGCGGCAAGATCTTCGACCTCGGCAACACGACGCCGCTCACCACCTTCCTCAACGAACAGCTGTTCCTGAAGGAAGCCTCGCTGGTGCGCCGCCGCAGCCAGCAAGGCGTGCAGGAAGGCGAGGCGCTGCTCGACGTCGACGACCCGGACGTGATCGAGCTGTTCGGCAACCTCGCACGCCACGGCGCTGCGCTGTACCAGAAGCTGCGCGGACAGGGCTTCAGCGACCCCGGCGACCGCATCCAGCTCATCAACAAGGACGAGAGCCGCCACGTGCCGCTCGAGTTCGTCTATGACCGCGGTTTCCCCAAGAAGGGCGCGCGTTTCTGCAGCGGCTGGCGCGAAGCGCTGACCGGCGACGGCTGCCGCTGCCCGAGCTGCGATGCCACGGGCGGGACCACCGGTGGCAGCTGGAGCGAAACCATCTGCCCGCTCGGCTTCTGGGCGATCCGCAAGGTCATCGAACGCTTCGACAGCGCGCACTTGCAGGATCTGTCGCTGCCCGCGTGGCGCCGGCGCGACCTGCGCCCGCTCGACGCCGCGCTGTGCGCCAGCACCGATCGCGTGCCCGCCGAAGAACGCGCCGCCCTGCGCGAAGCGCTTGCCCAGAGCGTCACGGCCCCCACCATTGCCGCGGACTGGGACGAGTGGGAGCGCACACTCGCGGCGAAAAGTCCGCCGCTGCTGATCCTGCTCGCCCACCACGATCTCGACGCCGGCCTCGACTACCTGGAGATCGGCGACAAGACGCTCGACGAACACCGGCGCTGGCGCTACCGCCCGCAGCTCAATGAGGCGCTGATCAACCCCGCCGCCATCGAACCCGGCCCCATCGTGCTGCTGCTCGGCTGCATGACCGCGACCGATGTCGCCGAGACCGGCTATGGCAGCCTTGCCAGCAACTTCAAGGATTTCCACGCCAGCCTGGTGCTGGGCACCATGGCCAAGGTGCTCGGCCGCCACGCCGGTCCACTCGCCTGCGAACTGCTCGCCGAACTGGCGGCGGTCGACACGCCGGACGCCGACTTCGGCAGCGTGCTGCGCCGCGTGCGGCGGCGCATGCTGGCGCACGGCTTCCTGATGGTGCTCGCCCTGGTGGCCATGGGCGACGCCGAATGGCACCTGCCCACACGCCACCCGGCAACCCACTGATTCCGGAGCCCGCGCCATGCTGCGTCTCGAGATGCTTCCCGCCGCCCACGGCGACTGCCTGTGGATCGAATACGGCAGCGGCACCGCCGTCCACCGCATCCTGATCGACGGCGGCCCCGCCCACACCTACCCTGCGCTGCGCGAGCGCATCCTGCATCTGCCGGCCAACGAGCGGCGCTTCGACCTGCTGGTGATCACGCACGTCGACGCCGACCACATCGAAGGGGTGATCCGCCTGCTGCTCGACGCCGAAGCCCTGCACTGCCGCTTCGACCGCATCTGGTTCAACGGCCGCGACCAGCTCAACGCCGTGCCCGACCCGGCGGGCGAACCGCTGGGCGCACTGCAGGGCGAGATCCTCGGCGTGCTGATCGCCGACTACGAGGCCCGCACCGGCAGCGCGGTGTGGAACCTCGGTTTCGACCAGGCGCTGGCCGCCATCGACCGCCGGCACCCCACCTTGCCCGCGGTCGACCTGCCCGGCGACTGCCGGCTGACCCTGCTCTCGCCCGACCACGAGCGCCTGCTTAACCTCAAGGACCGCTGGAAGAAGGAGCTGGACCGTGCCGGCATCGCCTCTGGCGACGTCGCTGCCCTGCGCACGCGGCTTGCCGCCAGCCGCAGCCTGCGCCCGCTCGGCGACGTGCTCGGCGCCGAGGACAAGGCCGACGAAGTCGAAGCGATGAGCGGCCGCCACGAACTGCCCGAGGACGACGACAGCGACCTCGGCGCCGAGCTGGAGGACACCCTTGGCCGCGGCAGTGGCGAGCCGGGTGCCGACGCTCCCTTCGGCGGCGACACCAGCGCGGCCAATGGCAGCAGCATCGCGCTGCTGCTCGAATACCCCGCGACCGCGCCCGAAGTGCGCCTGCTGCTGGCTGGCGATGCCTGGCCGGGCGTGCTCGAGACCTCGCTCGCCACCCTGCTCGGCGATCCGGCAAAACGCTTCACGCTGGACGCCTTCAAGCTGCCCCACCACGGCAGCGTCGCCAACCTCAGCCCCGGCCTGCTCGACCGCCTGCGCTGCAGCCATTACCTCGTGTCGACCAGCGGCGCGCTGTTCCGCCACCCGCACAAGCGCGCGCTCGATCTGATCCTCGAGCACCATGCCGCTCCGGGGCGTCCCACGCTGCACTTCAACTACCTCACGCGCTGCACCGCCCCGTGGAGCGACACCGCCGACCAGGCACGCCGCAGCTACCGCGCCCTCCACCCGAAGGGCCATGCCGTTTCATTCTGAACCCGTCCGACGCCGCCCCGCCGCCCCTGAGTCGACACCCTGCCCCCGAAAGCCATGCCGCTGACCGGGAGCGTCAATCGTCGCTCCAGAACTGTCGACGGGCGGGATGCGGATGGGATGCCGGGGCGGGAAAAGTGCCGCAGCCGGTGTCGATGCCCGTTTGATCCGTGTTCATACCCGCGGCGGCGGAGTCGGGAGATCAGGTTAATATCCGGCGTCACGTATTTGCGGCAATGCAGCATATGAACGATTTCTTCCCGATCACGAACCCGGTCGTGGTCTTCGCCCTCGTCGCCGTCATCATCCTGCTCGCCCCCATCGTGATGGGGCGCATGCGCATGCCGGGCATGATCGGCTTGCTGCTGGCGGGAGCGATCCTGGGGCCCAACGCGCTCGGCGTGCTCGAGCGCGACCAGTCCTTCGTGCTCTTCGGCACGGTCGGCCTGCTCTACATCATGTTTACGGCGGCGCTCGAGATCGATCTGGCCATCCTGAAGCGCTACAGCGTTCATAGCGTGGTGTTCGGGCTGGTCACCTTCGCGATCCCGCAGGGCCTGGGCATGCTGGTCGCGTACTACGTGCTCGGCTTCGCGTGGCCGGCGGCGATTCTGCTGGCGAGCATGTTCGCCTCGCACACCCTGCTGACCTACCCCATCGTGAGCCGGCTCGGACTGACACGCAATCAGGCCGTGACGACCGCCGTGGGCGGCACGATCGTGACCGATACCCTGGCGCTGCTGGTGCTGGCGGTGATCGCCGGCATGACGCGCGGCGAGGTGGACGAGAGTTTCGCATGGCAGCTGGGGCTCAGCCTGACGCTGTACGTCGCGGCGATCCTCATCGGCCTGCCGCTGCTGGCACGCTGGTTCTTCCGCCGCGTCGCGCGCGATGGCGTGGCCGAGTTCGTATTCGTACTGGCGACCGTGTTCGGCTGCGCGGCGCTATCGCATGTCGCCGGCTCCGAGCCCATCGTCGGCGCCTTCCTCGGCGGGCTGGCGCTGAACCGCCTGATTCCGCACAACAGCACGCTGATGAACCGGATCCAGTTCACCGGCGATGCGCTGTTCATCCCCTTCTTCCTGCTCTCGGTCGGCATGCTGCTCGACCTGAGCGTTTTCGCCGGCGGCGCCCGGGCGTGGCTGGTGGCCATCTGCATGCTCGCCACGGTGCTGGTGGCAAAGTGGCTGGCGGCGGAGACAACGCGCCCCCTGCTCGGCTACAGCCTGGATCAGGCCCGCGTGGTGTTCGGGCTGAGCGTCCCGCAGGCGGCGGCAACGCTCGCCGCGACGATCGTCGGCTTCGAGATCGGACTCTTCGACGACACCGTCGTGAATGGCGCCATCGTCATGATCCTGGTGACCTGCTTCTGGGCCCCCATCGTCGTCGATCGACACGGGCGCAACCTCGTCCAGGCGGAGGCCGGACTTGCGGCGGAAGCGCCGGTGGCCAAGCAGCGGATCCTGGTGGCCTGCTCGACGGAAAGTTCGGCCCGGCCCCTGATCGATCTGGCGATCCTCATGCGCGATCCGGCGCAGGCGCAGCCCGTATATGCGCTCAACGTCGTCGAGGACGGCGACGACGCGGTCAGGGGTGTCGCCGCGGCCGAACGCATGCTCGACGCGCTCGTCCCGCAGCTTTCGGCAGCAGGCGTCCCGGCGCAGCCGGTCACCCGCATCGACCTGAACACCGCGGCGGGCATCCTGCGCGCCCGGCGCGAACTGCACGCACGCAAGGTCATCGTCGGCTGGCGCAAGCGCAGCATCGGCACCGAGTTCTTCTTCGGCTCGATGGTCGAGCAGCTGCTGCAGGACGGCCAGTACCTGCTGATCGCCAGCCGCCTGCGCGAACCGCTCAACACCTGCAAACGCATCGTGATTGCGCTGCCACCCCACGTCGAGAATGAAGACGGCTTCATCGACGGGATGCGGACCCTCGGACACCTCGCGCGGCAGCTCGGCGTCGGCATGCTGATCCTGTGCGAGACCGCGCATGAGGCGGGCGTGCAGCGTCGTCTCAAGGCGCTGCGTCCGGCAATCGAGTTCAAGCTCCAGCCGATCGCGGCGTGGAGCGGCGTACTGCGCGCCCTGTCCGAGCTGGCGCGCAAGGATCAGCTGATGGTGTTCGTCGGCGTCCGTCCCGGCGGCTACGCCTGGCGCACCTCGCTCGGCACCCTGCCGGAGCGGGTGAGCCGGCTTTCGCCGGACTTGAACATGCTCGTGTTCTACCTGCCCGAGATGAACGAACCGGACGACCTGGCATGACGATCCACGACACCCTCCCCGACACCCCGGCGCTCGAGATCGAGACGGGTCCGAACCCGCAGGTCACCGTGATCTGGATGCACGGGCTGGGCGCGGACGGCAGCGACTTCGCGCCGATCGTCCCCGAGCTGAACCTGCCCGAATCGCCTGCGGTAAGGTTCATCTTCCCGCACGCGCCCTACCGGCCGGTGACCTGCAACGGCGGCTACGTCATGCGCGCCTGGTACGACATCGTTTCCCTGGCGCCGGGCAGCCGTGAGATCGACGAACCCAGCCTGCTCGAGTCGCGCGACAGCATCCGCCAGCTGATCGCGCGCGAAGCGGCCCGGGGCGTCCCGAGCGAGCGCATCGTCCTCGCCGGCTTCTCCCAGGGCGGCGCCGTCGCCTACCTGGCCGGCCTCACGCACCCCGCGCCACTGGCCGGCATCATCGCCCTGTCGACCTACATTCCGAGCCCCGCCCTGCTACTCGCCGAGTTCACCGCGCCGAACGGCCGTATTCCGGTATTTGCGGCGCATGGCACCGACGATGACGTCGTCTCGCTCGAGCTCGGCGAACAGGCGCTCGAGGTGGTGCGCGGGATCGGCGTTGCGCCCGAGTGGCGCACCTATGCAATGCCGCACTCGGTGTGCCTCGACGAGATCGCCGACATCGGGACCTGGCTGGCGCGCATCATCACCGAGGCGTGCCGGCCCGCGGCTGCTGCTCCCTGACGCGTCCTGGCGGGGCCAGAACGGCACCCGCGGCTACAATCGCTCCCCATCCTCCCTCCAACACTCAGAACCCCAAAACAAGAGGAAGCCGTGCGCAGTCGTTTCGTCGAACTATCCGACACAAGCAAGGGCCTGCTGGCCGCGCTGGTCGTGGTCATCTGCTGGTCGGGCTTCAACATCGTGTCGCGCTTCGGCAGCACGGCGACCTTCACACCCTTCGATCTCGCCGCGATGCGCTATGGCGTGTCGGGTGCCCTCGCGCTGCCCTTCTTCCTCAAGCTCGTGCCCCCGCGGGAGTGGCCGCGCCATGCGGTACTGGCCCTGGTCGGCGGGCTGGGCTATGGCCTGCTGGTGTATTCGGGGTTCGCTTTTGCGCCGAGCGCACACGCGGGCGTGTTCGTGAATGGCGGCATCCCGTTCTGGACCGTCGTCATCGTCGCCGTGATGGCGGGCTTTCACGTCGCGCGCCAGACCGTGATCGCCTTGCTGCTGTCGAGCGCCGGACTCGTGCTGATCGGATTCCAGAGCCTGTTTTCCGCATCGGCCCAGGACGAATGGATCGGTGACGGACTCTTCCTCGCTGCCGCCCTGAGCTGGGCCGTGTTCGGCCTGTTGATGCGGCGCTGGCAGATCCGTCCGCAGCTGGGCATCCTCGGCATCGCGAGCTTTTCGCTCGTCACCTACATGCCGATCTACCTGCTGTGGCTGCCGGGCAACATCGCCAACGCCGGCTGGGGCGAGATCGGGCTGCAGGCGGTCTACCAGGGCATCATCGCCGCGCTGCTGGCGGCGGGCATGTACAGCTACGCGAACCAGAAAATCGGCGCCTGCCAGGCGTCGATGATGCTCGCGCTGGTGCCGGCATTCTCCGCGATCGGCGGCTGGCTGATCCTGGACGAAGCACTGGGCATCACCACCGTGATCGGCATCGTCGTCGTCTCGCTGGGCGCCCTGCTCGGCGCCTCGCCGCCGGGCTCGATGGCACGTCTGTTGTCTTCGGGATTGCGATGAGGCCACCAGCCTCCGCCCGGACCCGCCGGGTCGCTGCGATCCCGCTCGATGCAGCGCGCGGCATTTCCGCCCGGATGCAGGCCCCTGACGTCTTCGCCTGACAATTCGTCGGAGCCCGCATCACATGACAGCCAGGGTCACTCGCGCCGCGCCCAGATCCCTTGGATCGCCAGTTCGAATCCCCCGAACTGGCGATCCGCGATCATTAGCCCTACCTGTTCGATAGTCGCACCGCGCAGCGCCGGCGCGTCCGGGACCGCGCGACCGCGCCAGGTGGGCAGAAAGTCGGCCAGGGCCAATGCCTGCCGGATCCAGCGTCCATCGGGAGGCGCGAAGGCGGCTTGGTAATTGACACCATCGAAGCCGCGATCGATGCGCAGGTTGAGCTTGTAGCGGCGGCCGTCCCCGCGCACGACGAGCTCGATGGCTTCGATGTCCCGCGCCGATGGCGGCGAAACCGATGCACGCACCGAGGCGAAGCCGCCGTTGTTGTCCGGCGAAACCTGCCCGCCGAACACGGCATGGCCGGCCGGATCGAAACGCAGCGTGCTGCGCGACACACCGCCCATGACGCGATCGTCGATGGCGGACCAGGCAGAGACCGCTTCGGGGCGATCGAACAGGAAGAGCGTTTCGGGCATGGCGGGATTATCGCGCCGATGGTCGGTATTGCGATGTGTAGCAGGATTCTGAGGCGCATGGCGAAGTATGGACTCCCGTCGCGACCACCTAGTCCGATACCTCATGATCGGTTGATCCTGCGATAAGAACAACTCACTTGCCGGACTCGGCCCAATGCAGCGCAGATGCGGCGTGCGTACAAAAAAACGGCCCGCCGAAGCGGGCCAAACCCGAAATCACCCCCGCGCCTTCCGGCGCGAGAGGCAACCACGACGCACTTCCTGATTTCGGGAAGGGAGAACTATTCGGGCGCGACGCTGCCTCGGACTCAGGCCTTGGCCGAATCGCGCCGAAACACCAGCGGCGCGCCGCCGTGGGAACGCTTGACCATCCACTGCGCGAGCGCCGAATCCATGTAGTCGGCGTGACCGGGGAACCAGTCCATCAGCGCCTGCGCCAGTTCGCGCACGATGCCAGAATTGCCGTCGGCGAGCGCCTGCTGTACCTCGCGCACCGAGGCCAGCACCTTGGCGTGCTCGTCGATGTGACAGTCCCCAGCCGGAAAGTCCGTCGTCCGCATCCAGCCGTCCTCCTGCTCGAAGTGGGCCACGGCATGCGCGGCAAAGGCGTCCAGGGCTTGCGCCAATCCGTCATCCGGCGTTGTCAGCAGGGCATCGACCAGCGTCACGAACTCGCGATGGGTGTCATCCATCGCCGCGTAACCGAGCAAATACCTGTCCGTCCAGTCGAATCCCGCCTGCATTTCCGTCATGTCTGTCTCCGAAGATCACCGGACGCCTCGCCCGGCTGTCAGCTGCCGAGCCCCACCGGGGCTGGCGCCATGTTCACGATGCGGGTGAACAGCGCGGCATACTCGCCGGCCGCACCCTGCCACGGATTATCGTTGGCCAGGAAGGCGGCGTCGATCTCGGCCCAGTCTTCGGCGGTGAGGTGCTTCCGGGCGAGGGGAAAGACCAGGTGCTCCTCGGTGCTCATGTGCTGCCACTCGAACTCGATGTAGGCCTTCAGCGCCGCCTGGTACGCAGCAAAGGCCGACTCGCCCTCACGACGGTAGGTTTCCAGCGCTGCACGCAGCGCGGCGATGCGGGCGTCGCCCTGCGTGTGTTCCTGTTCGAGCTGCTCGATGACGGGCAGCACCTCGTCGCAGCGCTGGCGCAGCCTGGCGAACAGGTAGGCGTTCTCCTTCGGGTGGTGCACCTTCTCGGGCACGTTCTCGATGTAGTCGATCATCGATGTCATCAGTTCGAAGTCGGGCGTCAGCCGCCCGGCCTCGATCCCGCTGGCGAGCGCGCGCAGGCCGCTCAGCATCGCCGCCAGGGCGCGGTGCTCGTCGTGGATAATGTCCAGGGATTTGTTGGGTTCTTCGCGCGATCTGGGGGAAGTAGTGGTTGACGGTTCGGAGGTTGGTAGATTGGCAGTCGCCAAACAAACCGATCCCCTTCCTCTTCCCCGTCATGCGCGATGCTATGTTGGGCGTGGTCTTCTGGGAAGGCCGCCTCGTCGATTCATGCCAGGAGCGAGCCGACGGTTCGCTGCTTCTCACCCTCTCTGAAGACCCCTCACACCGCGCGCGATGTGGGCGCTGCGGTAGCGACGGTGTTCTGCTCCACGAGCGCCGGCGACGCCGGGTGCGCGATCGAGACTGGTTCGATCGACGCGTCTGGCTGGATGTGCCGATTCGCCGCCTCGACTGTTACCAGTGTGGCGCACGGGCGGCCGAGCGCCTGAGCTGGCTCGACACGGGTGAGCGCATCACACACCGATTACGCGCCTGGATCGAGGCGCTGGTGCAGATCCTGCCGATCGCCCACGTCGCCCAACTCACGGGCTTGCACTGGCACACCATCAAGCGCATCGACCATCGGCGTCTGCAGACCCGGTATGGCGCTTTCGATGCGCAGGGCGTGCGTCGGTTGGTGATGGACGAGTTCGCGCTGCACAAGGGGCACCGCTACGCGACGGTGATCATGGATGCTGAACGTATGCGCGTGTTGTGGGTCGGCGAAGGCAACAGCCGCGAGGCGATCCGGCCCTTCTTCGAATTGCTGGGCAAAGAGGGCTGTCAGCACATCGAGGCGGTCGCAATGGACATGAACACCGCCTTCGATCTGGAGGTGCGCGCCCATTGCCCGAACGCCGAAGTCGTCTATGACTTGTTCCATGTCGTCGCCCGCTTTGGTCGGGAGGTCGTCGACCGGGTGCGCGTCGATCAGGCCAATGCCTTGCGCAGTGCGCCCGCACAACGTCAGGTCATCAAGCGCTCGCGCTGGTTGCTGCTGCGCAACCGCGACAACCTGGGCAACGAGCAGGTGGTCAAGCTCGAGGAACTGCTGGCGGCCAACGCACCGCTGGCTACCGTCTATCTGCTGAAGACCGCCATCAAGGAAATCTGGTTTGCGCCATCGATCAGAGACGGCGCCCGAAGATGGAAAGACTGGTACCGCCTGGCGATCGAAAGCGGCATCGCGCCGGCGATCGCCTTTGCAAAGCGACTCCGAAAGTACCTGCGTGGCATCCTCGCCTCAGCCATCTTTCCCTTGAACACCAGCATTCTCGAGGGCGTCAACAACCGCATTAAGGTCATCAAGCGTATGGCCTACGGGTTCCGGGATTCAGCCTATTTCTTCCTGAAGATCAAGGCCGCCTTCCCCGGAAAGGCGCGATGAACCATTTGTTGCTCATGGTTGGGTTCCTTGCGAACGCGGTTCGGGACTCAGACGCCGAGGTGCTTCTGGATCAGTTCGGGCTGGGCGCGGATCTCGTCGCTGCTGCCATCGAACACCACCTGCCCTTTCACCAGGATCATCGCGCGGTCGCAGATGCTGGTGACCGCGCCGTGGTTCTTGTCCACGATCACGGTGGCGATGCCGGTCTTGCGGATCTCCTTGACGATGCGCCAGATCTCCATCGCGATCAGCGGCGCCAGGCCTTCGGTAGCCTCGTCCAGGATCAGCAGGTCCGGGTTGGTCATCAGCGCGCGGCCGATGGTGAGCATCTGCTGCTCGCCGCCCGACAGCTGCCAGCCACCGTTGTTGATGCGCTCGCCCAGGCGCGGGAAGGTCGCCATCACGCGGTCGAAGGTCCATTCGCGGCGGCCGTCGATGCCGGACCGCGCCGACATCAGCAGGTTCTCGCGCACGGTCAGGCTCTTGAGCGCGACCTGGTCCACGTGACCATCTACGTGGTCGGCCTGCAGCCCGAGCAGACCGCGCGCATCCGCGAGATCCGCTCGGCCTACTTCGACCCCGAGAGCCCGCCCGCCGTCACCCTGCTCGACATCGAGCGCCTGGCCTTCCCCGGCCTGCGGGTCGAAATCGACATCATCGCCGCACAGTAAGTCCCGATGATCGCGCACCTCGAACGCCCGGCCGGGCCCGCGCCGGGCGGGCGTCGTCTGCTTGCCGACCTCGGCCCGGGCTACCTCGCCAACGGCCTCATCGGCTTCATCTTCTCGGCCACCGGACCGGTGGCGATCATCCTCGCCGTCGGCACACGCGGCGGCCTGACGCAGGCCGAGCTGGCATCCTGGGTGTTCGGCGTGTTCTTCATCAACGGTCTGCTGACGCTGGCGATGAGCTGGCGCTACCGCATGCCGCTCGGCTTCGCGTGGACCATCCCCGGCACGGTACTGGTCGGCCCTGCCCTGCAGCACCTGAGTTTTGCCGAGGTCGTCGGCGCCTTCTACGCCACCAGCGCCGTGGTGCTGCTGATGGGCCTGAGCGGCTGGGTCAAGCGCTTCATGCAGGCGCTGCCCATGCCCATCGTCATGGGCATGGTGGCGGGCGTCTTCCTGCGCTTCGGGCTGGATCTGGTGCGGGCGCTGCACAGCGACGTCGGCATTGCCGGTCCGATGGTGATCGCCTTCCTGCTGCTGTCGGCCGTTCCTGTCCTGGGTCGCCGCCTGCCGCCGGTGATCGGCGCCCTGCTCGCCGGCGCGCTCGCCATCGCCATGCTCGGACGCATCGACACCGCAACGCTGGGCAGCTTTGCCCTGGCCCAACCGCTGGTGCAGGCGCCGGTCTGGTCGGTCGCCGCGATGGTCGAACTGGTCGTACCGCTGGCCATCACCGTGCTGGTGGTGCAGAACGGCCAGGGCGTCGCGGTGCTCAAAGCCGCCGGGCATCAGCCGCCGGTCAACACCATCGCCGCCGTATGCGGCATCGGCGCGGCCCTCAGCGCGGCAGTCGGCGCCGTCAGCACCTGCCTCACTGGCCCCACCAACGCCTTGCTCACCTCCTCGGGCGAGCGTCACCGCCACTACATCGGCGCCCTGTGTTTCGGCACCTTCGGCGTGCTTTTCGGCCTGATGGCGCCCACCTTCACCGGCCTGATGCTGGCCGCGCCCGCCGAGTTCATCATGGTGCTGGGCGGCCTCGCAATGTTGCGCGTGCTGCAGGGCGCCTTCCTCGCCTCCTTCGGCGGCAAGTTCTCCCTCGGCGCCCTCATCAGCCTCCTCGTCACCGTCGCCGACATCAGCCTGCTCAACATCGGCGCGGCGTTCTGGGGCCTGGTGGCAGGCTTTGCCGTGTCATGGTTGATGGAGAAAGGCGACTTCGTGGCGGCTGCCCGCGGCTAGCTTCAAGCCGAACCGGTCGGTGTCGGCTTTCAGCGCATCACGCTCGCGCCGTTGCGCTTGAGCAAGGACAGGCACAGCAGCACCAAGAAGGAGAAGACCACCATGCCGCCCGCCAGCCAGTGGGCCTGCGCGTATTCCATCGCTTCGACGTGGCCATAGATCTGGGTCGAGACAACCCGCGTCTTGCCCGGAATGTTGCCGCCGATCATCAGCACCACGCCGAACTCGCCGACCGTATGCGCAAAGCTGAGGATGGCGGCGGTGAGCAGACCGGGGCGCGCCAGCGGCAAGGCCACGCTGAAGAACGCGTCGAGCGGGCTGGCACGCAGGGTTGCCGCAGCCTCCAGCGGCCTTGCGCCGATGGACTCGAAGGCGTGCTGGATGGGTTGCACGGCAAAGGGCAGCGAGAAGAGGATCGAGCCGATCAGCAGGCCGGTGAAGGTGAAGGACAGCGTGCCCCAGCCCAGAGCCAGGGTCAGTTGTCCCAGTGGCCCCTGCGGCCCCATCAGCACGAGCAGATAGAAGCCCAGTACCGTGGGCGGCAGCACCAGTGGCAAGGTCACGACCGCGCTGATCGGCGCCCGCCAGCGCGAGCGCGTCTGCGACAGCCACCACGCCAGCGGCGTCGCGATGATCAGCAGCAGCAGGGTCGTCAGCGTCGCCAGTTCCAGCGTGAGCCAGATGGCCTGCCAGGCATCGGTGTCCAGCATCGTGATGCTCAGAGGCCGTAGCCGTAGGAACGGATGATGGCCTTCGCCGCATCGCCCCGGAGATAACGCATCAGTTCGGGCGCTGCAGGGTTGTCCTTGCCCCTGGCCAGGATGATCGCGTCCTGGCGGATCGGCTCGTAGAGCGTTTCCGGCACCATCCAGGCCGAACCTTCCGTCAGGCGGCCCTCGGCAAACACCTGCGACAGCGCGACAAAGCCCAGCGGTGCGTTCTGGGTGGCGACGAACTGGTAGGCCTGGCCGATGTTCTCGCCCTGAACGAACTTGCTGCCGAGCGCATCGGCGAGTCCGAGCTTGCGCAGGGTCTGCATCGCCGCAGCGCCATAGGGCGCGAGCTTGGGATCGGCCAGCGCGATACGCTCGAACGCGCCCGTTCGCAGCACTTCGCCCTGCTCGTCGACCAGGCCCGGCTGTTTGCTCCACAGGACGAGCTTGCCGATGGCGTAGGTGAACCGGGTGCCTGCCACACTCTGCCCTTCCTGCTCGAGGCGTGCAGGCGTCTCATCATCGGCGGCGAACAGGACCTCGAAAGGCGCCCCGTTCTTGATCTGCGCATAGAACTTGCCCGTCGAGCCATAAGACAGCACGAGCTTGTGCCCCGTCTCCTTCTCGAAGGCCTCAGCAATCTTCTGCATCGGCGCAGTGAAGTTGGCGGCGACGGCCACGCTGAGTTCGGCCGCGTGCGCCGGCGCGCACAGGAACAGACCCGTCATCAGGACGGACACAAGGGGTTTCATCGGCAACCTCGCTATTCACAACAGGAATAGCGAGTATAGCCAAGCTTTCGCCTCGAGGCGACAATCCGCACATGAACGAATCACCTCCACTTCAGCTTGAAGCTGCACTTGGGCACGACGCCACCGACAAGCGCATCGACGTGCTGCGCCGCATCGGCAGGGCCGGCTCCATCTCCGAAGCGGCGCGCGGCGCCGGCATCAGCTACAAGGCCGCCTGGCAGGCCATCGAAACCCTCGGCAACCTCGCGGGTACGCCACTGGTGGAGAAGGCGGTCGGCGGCAGCGGCGGCGGCGGCGCGCAACTGACGGCGGCGGGACACCGGCTGCTACGGGCCTTCGATCTGCTCGCGGCGGCCCGTCTGGAAGTCCTCAGCCAGCTCGACAAGGAGGGCGGAGCCAACCCGCTGTCCCCTGGCCTGGCCGGGCTCGGGCTGCGAACCAGCATGCGTAACCAGTTGCCGTGCGTTGTGGCCGACGTGAGCCACTCGGGCCCGGCGGTCAGGGTCGAACTCGCGCTATCGGATGGAACGCGGCTTGCGTCACGCATCACCCAGGAGAGCGCACAACTGCTGGACCTCGAGAAAGGCAAGGCGGTCCTCGCCTTGTGCAAGGCGACGGCAGTCAAGGTCCGTGATGCGGGCACCGCCGCCCACGCGGCCAACATGCTGCGCGGTCAGGTCGTTCGCACCTCCGAGGATGCCGGGGCGGCCGAGGTAAGCCTGACGCTCGACTGCGGCCTGTCGATGGTCGGATTCGCGGTCGATACGGGAAGGCTCAGTGTCGGTCAAGCCTGTGTCGCGCAGCTCGATGAGTCGTCCGTGGTCATCGCATTGCCAGGCTGAATCTCCCGATGAGTGGGGAGTGAAGGCCGTATTCAGCGGAATATCGTTCGTAACGATCCAGGCGATACTCTTTCCACGCAATTTCACTCCGCGGAGCGTGACCATGACCGCCAACAGCACCACTCGCATGCCCACCCTGTTCGTGCCCCACGGCGCCGGGCCCTGCTTCTTCATGGACTGGAATCCGCCCGACGCGTGGAACGCGATGGGGGATTTCCTGAAGAACGTGGCGAGCACCCTGCCCGCGCGCCCCTCGGCCATCGTGGTGGTCTCGGCCCACTGGCTGGAGCCGGCCTTCAGCGTCACCAGCGGACCGCAACCGGATCTGTTCTACGACTACTACGGCTTTCCCCCGCATACGTACGAACTGCGCTATCCGGCCCCCGGCGAGCCGCAACTGGCGGCGCGCATCGCCGGCTTGCTCGGCCAGGCGCAACTGCCGGCCCGACAGGACCCCTCGCGTGGCTTCGATCACGGCATGTTCATTCCGCTGACGCTGATGTTTCCCGACGCCGACATCCCGGTGGTGCAACTCTCGCTGCGCCATGACCTGGACCCGCAGGTGCACCTCGATGCCGGCCGCGCGCTGGCCGCGCTGCGCGACGAAGGCGTACTGATCGTCGGCAGCGGCATGAGCTTTCACAACATGCGCGCCTATGGAGACCCGCGTTTCGGGCCGATCTCCGACGCGTTCGACCGCTGGCTGGTGCAGACGGTCGAGTCCCCGGCGCCGCAGCGCGAGCGCGCGCTGGCGACCTGGGAACAGGCGCCATCGGCCCGGCTGTGCCATCCGCCGCGCGCCGAGGAGCACCTGCTGCCGCTGATGGTGGTGGCCGGCGCGGCCAGCGAGGGCGCCGGTCAATGCGTTTTCAGCGACCGGGTGATGGGTACCACGCTGTCGGCGTTCCGATTCGACTGACCCATCGGGCGGCAGCGCGCATCGGCAAGCGCGTCAAGATCGCGCGCCGTGCCGCGCGGCTGCCTGCTCCTTTCGCAGCACGGCCAGTTCCGCTCGCAGCGCCCTGATCTCGACGAGCACCTCGTTGTGATCGACCTCGACCAGATCGCGCGTTTTCGCCTGCTCTTCCTGCTCGACCGCGCTCATCGCGTCCACCACGATGGCGATGAAGAGGTTGAGCACCGCGAAGGAGGTCAGCAGGATGAACAGGACGAAGAACACCCAGGCATAGGGATGCGCCTCCATGACCGGGCGGGCGATGCCCATTGACCACGACTCCAGCGTCATGACCTGGAACAGGGTGTAGAACGATGCCCCGATGGTGCCGAACCACTCCGGAAAATCGGCGCCGAAGAGCTTCGTGGTCATCACCGAGGCCACGTAGAACACCAGCAGCAACAGCGTGACCACCGAGCCCATGCCCGGGATGGCCTTGAGCAGGGCGCTCACCACCTTGCGCATCGAGGGCACCACCGAGACGAGCCGCAGCGCACGCAGGATGCGCAGCGAGCGCAACACCTGCAGGCCTTCTCCCGTGGGGGCAAGCGTGATCGCGACGATGGTGAAGTCGAACACGTTCCAGCCGCTGCGGAAGAAGCGCTGCCGGTAGACGATCAGCTTCATGGCGATCTCCACGACGAAGATGAACAGCGCCGCCCGATCGAGCGCCAGCAGAAAGCCGCCCGCCTCGGCCATGACCGACGGCGAGGTCTCGAGCCCCAGCGTGATGGCGTTGATGACGATGACGGCGATGATGAAGCGCTGGAAGCGCGCGGATTCGACGAGGCGTTGTAGCGTATCGACCATGTCAGGTATCGAAGGGATCGTTGCATTGAGGGCCCCGCGCCACCCCGGCGTGGCGCGGCGCGCGGCATCCGGTCAGGCGTTCGGTTTCGCCTTGCGCGCCGTGTACCAGAGGCTGGCGAACACCGAGCACGCCAGGATGGTGGCGACCACCGACAGCGACACCAGCACCGGGATCTTGAACCACTCGACGATCAGCATCTTGGCGCCGATGAAGACCAGGATCGCGGCCAGGCCGTACTTCAGCAGTTCGAAGCGGTCGCCGAGGTCGGCCAGCAGGAAGTACATCGCGCGCAGGCCGAGGATCGCGAACAGGTTCGAGGTCAGCACGATGAAGGGGTCGGTGGTGATGGCGAAGATCGCCGGAATGCTGTCGACCGCGAAGATCACATCCGAGATCTCGACCAGCACCAGGGCAAGGAAGAGCGGCGTCATCATGCGCACGCCGTCGCGCATCACGAAGAAGCGCTCGCCTTCGAGCTTTTCGGTAATCGGATAGTGGTTGCGGATCCAGCGGATGAAGGGGTTCTTCTCGAGGTCCGGGTCGTGCTCGGAGAACCACGCCATCTTGATGCCGGTGATGACCAGGAAGGCGCCGAAGATGTACAGGATCCAGTGGAACTCGCTGATCAGCCAGCTGCCGGCGAAGATCATGATCGTGCGCAGCACGATGGCACCGATGATGCCGTACAGCAGCACGCGGCGCTGCAGTTCGAGCGGCACCGCGAAGAAGCTGAAGATCATCATCCAGACGAAGACGTTGTCGACCGCAAGCGACTTCTCCACCAGATAACCGGTGACGAAGGCCAGCGTCTTCTCGTTCGCGAACTCGCGCCCGACGCTGCCGTCCAGGTACCACCACAGCCCCACGGCGAACAGCATCGCCACCGTCACCCAGGCGAGCGACCACCCCGCCGCTTCCTTCAGCGACACCCGATGCTGCTTGCCGCCACCGAAGGCGAAGAGGTCCACCAGCAACATCGTCACCACGATGGCGGCAAAGGCCGCCCACATCCACCACGTTCCGATCGATTCCAAAGCGCGCTCCGCACAAAAAGAAAAAGGGCCTGTTCCCGAAGGACACAGACCCTTGCATGCTTTGCGCGCACGGACCTTGCCCTCGGGCAAGGTCTCGCTTGCAACGGAATCGTTGCCTGCAGCACCGGGAAGACGTCTTGCGACGGTCTGCCGTGATGACGATGCTGCAGCGTGAAAAGCTACTCCCCTTGATGGAGCGCGAGTGTAGGTTGCGTCACGGCAAAGTCAAGGGGGCAGGCGGCAGGGACCGGGTGGCAGGACGTTCAACGCATCTCGAACGCCTCCTGATGAAAGCGGAAACGGCTGACACCCATTTCATGCAGCCCCTTGCGCAGGCTGTCGGCCAGACCCCGGGGGCCGCAGAACCAGACCTCGGTGACGGCCTCCTTCCGCGCCCGATCATCCAGCATCGCCGCGCTCAGTGTCTGCTCGTGCGCGCTGCTGATGACCTGCAGGCGAAGCGACGGAAGCTGCGCGCACAGGGTATCCAGGCGGGCGACGAACGGATCGGATTCGCGGTCGCGCACGCAATAGTAGAAATCTGCCTCGGGCGCCTGCTCCGGCGCGGCCTGCAACGCCTCCAGCCAGGCAATGAAGGGGGTCACGCCAATGCCGCCGGCAATCCACACCTGATCCCGTTCTTCGTGTCCGGTGGGCAGATTGAAGCAGCCGTATGGCCCTTCGAGCTGCATCGCCTGACCGGGCTGAAGGCGTTGCGCGAGGCCCCGGGTGTAGTCGCCCAGCGCCTTGATCTGGAAGGTGACGCGGCGGTCGCCCCGGTCGGCGCTGGCGATCGTGAACGGATGCGCGCCTTCGGAACGTTCGAAGCTGGCAAAGGCGAACTGGCCTGGACGGTGTCCGCGCCAGCCACCATCCAGTCGGCAGCTCACCGCGGTGACGCCCTGTCCCGGTTCGGCAACGGACTCGACCACCCCACCGACGCGACGGCCCTGACCGATCCAGCCCATGAGGGCCCGCACGCTGGCAACGGAACCGGCGACGATCAGCGCTGCCAGCATCAGTCCCACCGGCTGCGTCCAGTAGTCGAGCGGCGCCAGGAAGGCGGTATGGAAGGCGAGCGCCAGGTACAGCACCGGCATCACCTTGTGCAGGTAGCGCCACATCCTGAAGGGGACGCGCTTCCAAAGCGTCAGCACCAGCATCCCCAGCAGCGCGTAGATCGCGAACTCGCCGAGCTCCTCGGCGACGTCGCGCATGGCTTCCAGCACGCTGCTGCCGTGGTCCTTGGGCAGCCGCCCTTCCCGCCCCCACACCGCCTTGATGAGGCCGTCCGACATCTCGACCAGCCAGTGCAGCGCGGCGAACGCGATGGCGAGGATGCCCGCCCATTTGTGGACGCGGTAGATCCGGTCCATGCCGCCGAAGGGTCGCTCAAGCCAGACGGGCCGCGTGGCGAGCACCATCGTCAGGGACATCAGCGCGAAGGACCACAGGCCGGTCAGAGTGAGCGCGTGCTCACGCGCCACCCATGCGTTGGCGGGCACGCCGACAGCGCTGCCCGCGTTCGAGCACAGCTGCCACGCCCAGGCCAGCGTGACCAGGGCGATGAAGGCGGACAGGAATCGCTTCATGGCCGCCCCCTCAATCATCCTCGAAGTAGCCCTTCTCGGCGTCGATGTGGCAGGCGGCGCAGTTGGCCTTGCTGCCGACGTCCTTGCGCGTCCAGTCGGATCGCGGCACTTCGTCGTGCTCGCGCACCCACTTCGGCAGTTCGGTGATGCGAAGCGGTGCATCCGCTGCACGCAGGCCCCGCAGCAGCTTGCTCGCCTGTCCGGGCGCATCCCCGGCATGATCTACCAAATAGCGCGTGATCGCGGCGGTGGTCTCGGCGTCGAGGCTGGCGTCGTCGCCGAAGTGCTGGTCGAGCCCGCCCATCATGCGTTTCCACGACGCCGCCGGCAGCATCGAGGGCGGAAACGCGATGTGGCAGCTCGCGCATTCCTGCAACGTGCGTGCATCGGTGACCGGCGCGTAGTAGTCGTCGTCGCCGGCCTGGGCGCGGCCGAACAGCAGCACGGTCACGGCCAGGGCCGCGACACCGAGCGCAAGGGGGCGAAGGGTGGTGGCTTTCATGTTCTGTCTCCGGCAGCGTTGATTATTGGATCGTCATCCAGGCGAGCCAGTCGCCCTTCTCGCGCGGTGTGCATTCGCGGCCGAGCACCTCGGTGCAGTTGCGCTTGAACCATTTCTCGACCTTGGCCGGGTCGCTGTAGCGCGTGGCCACCACGGATAGCGCCATCGGCTCGATGGCCTTGCCGGTTCGGGTCTTGCCGGGCGCGCGGACATCGTCGCCATGGCACGAAGTGCAGGCGGGCGTATCGGGCTTGCCGAGGCCGTAGCGGGTGCGGTGCA
Organism: Thauera humireducens; assembly: GCF_001051995.2. Taxonomy (NCBI): domain Bacteria; kingdom Pseudomonadati; phylum Pseudomonadota; class Betaproteobacteria; order Rhodocyclales; family Zoogloeaceae; genus Thauera; species Thauera humireducens. The sequence goes on from NZ_CP014646.1 coordinate 1,241,597, forward strand.
GGGTTTCGCCGCGCGCGGCGGAGAAGCCCGCGAAGGCCGGGTCGGCCGCGCGCGCTTCAGCGGTGTAGCGGTCGATGAGGTCGGCTGGCGGGGCCGCGAGTACGCCGGCGCTCGCGCCGAGGCAGCACAGGAGCGCAATCGCGCGCAGTTTGCAGTTCATGGTTCGTTCCTCGATCTGGGCAGATGGCTTGACCGGACGGGCATCTCGGATGCCCTTCGTCCTGAATCGGTGCCCAGTGTGCAAGTGCGCGAATGAATCGAACCTGAACGGGAGAGATCAGTGCCGCACGGCGGCGGACGGGAGCGCGGACCCGCGCCCCGGCGCGGTACTCAGCGCATGTCGAACAGTTCCTGATGGAAGTCCTTCGCCGCCAGCCCCCTGGCGACGAACCCTTCGCGCAGGGCCTGGCCGAAACCGCCAGGCCCGCAGAACCAGACGTCCGCCTCGGCCCATCCCGGCACCGTTTCGCAGATGCGTGCGACATCGAGGCGGCCGTCGCGCGCGCTGACCAGGACATGCAGTTTCACGCCCGCCGCCTGCGCATCGCGCTGCAGCCGCTGGATGAACTCGTCGTCGGGTTCGGCGGTGCTGTAGAAGAGATCAACCTCGCGCCCGTCGGGCATCACGGCCAGCGCCTTCATGCGGGCGATGAAGGGCGTGATGCCGATGCCGCCGCCCACCCAGATCTGCCTGCGCTTGTCGCTGGCACCGGCGTTCGCGAAATCGAAGCGGCCATAAGGCCCCTCAACCGTCACGAGGTCGCCGACCCGCAGCAGCTCGGGCAAGCGGGCGGTGTAGTCGCCGATGCCCTTGATCAGGAAGAACAGCCGGCCATCCCCCTGCCAACCCGACGAGATGGTGAAGGGGTGCGCCCCTTCGTCCGTCGAGAAGGTTACGAAGGCGAACTGCCCCGCCTCGTGCCCAGGCCAGCGGTCCTTGAACCGGATCGCCACCTTGAGCACCCGGTTGTCGGCAAAGTTCACCAGTTCCTCGATCTCGCCGACCGCCTTGCGCCGATGACCGACGCGCCCCGTCAGCGACACTACGGCGGCAACGCTGCCCCCGGCCATCAGAAGGGCGAGCACGACGCCCATCGGCAGGGTCCAGTAGCCAAAGGGCGTCAACACCACCGAGTGGAACACGAGCGCAAGATAGGCCAGCGCCAGCAGGCGGTGGGTCTTGAAGAAGAGCCGGTAGGGGAAACGCTTGACGAGCGCGATCACGATCAGTGCCACGGCCGCGTAGAAGGCCCACTCGCCGACCGATTCCGCCAGGCCGCGCTGTGCGCGAAAGAAGATCTCCACCGGGTCGGTCAGTTCGGGTCTCGGCCCGCGTTCCGGCTTGACCAGCCAGCCCCAGCCTACCGCCCATTTGGTGCCCTGCGCCCACAGCCAGTGTACGACGGAGAAGACGAGACCGGTGATGCCCAGCCACTTGTGCAGACGGTAGGTCTTGTCCAGCCCGTCGAGCAGGGGTTCGATCCGCACCGGGCGCAGCGCCAGGATCATGCCCACGCTCATCACGCCCATGCCGATCACCCCGGTGTAATTGATCGCCACGGTGCGGAGGGCGAAGTATTCGTAGCCGTTCGGCAACAGCGGGTCGGCCAGCCACCACAGCAGGCTCAGCAACAGCAGGAGTCCCGCGTACGCAAACTGGATATGCTTCATGTCCACTCCATTCGGTTAAAGCCAGCAGCGGATTCGCCGCTGCGGGTCGCCCAGCCAACAGGCGATCCGGTGGAAGTATTCACGATGATCGTCCATCTCGCCTTGTGAAAAGGCAAACAAGCGCCAGATCCCGGTGTCACGCTGCCGGCACAGTACCGGCATTTCAGCTTCGGTTCAGGGTCGTGGCGTCATGCTCCCGCCGGTCATGACCACGGAGTCCTTTCGATGAAGACCACGACCCTGCTCTCCGCCCTGCTGCTCGCGGGCGCCGCCGGCATTACCGCGCAGGCATACGCCGCCGAGGACGACCCCGCCCTCCTGTCGCGGGACACCTGCATCACCGTTCGCCACGAGCTCGACGCCATCGACGCGCATCTGCGCGAGTCACAGGCCAATCCCGCGGGACAGTCCCCCGCTTCCGACGGTCCCGGCAAACTGGCGCTCGCCCTGAGCCCGCACCTCGACGCCTTGCAGACACGATTGCCCGCACAAGGAACGCAGCGCGCGCAGGCGAGCATGCTGCTGAGCGACATGCGCGACGCCCTGGTCCTGATCCGCGGCGCCTCGCATGCCGACGCTCGCCAACTCGCGATCATGCGAGTCGAAGGCGATCTTCGTCACTACAATGTGGTCCTGAAATCACTGGCGTGCCCCACGTCCAGACCAACCGCCCTATGAGCCGATGACATCCTTCACGCCGCGCCAGGCCCTGCTGCTCTCGCTGGCCGCAGCACTGACCACGATCGTCATGAAGACCGGGGCCTGGTGGCTCACCGGCTCGGTCGGCTATCTGTCCGACGCACTCGAGTCGGTGGTCAACCTGGCTGGCGCCGGCTTTGCGCTGTGGATGGTGTCCTATGCGCGTCAGCCCGCCGACGACGAACACCAGTACGGCCATGGCAAGGCCGAATACTTTTCGGCCGCCTTCGAGGGCGGCCTCATCTTCATCGCCGCGCTGATCATCCTGCTCACCGCGGGCGAGCGCCTGCTCAACCCTCAACCGGTCGGCGCGCTAGGCCTCGGCACCCTGCTGTCGGTCGGCGCGAGCCTGATCAACTTCTTCGTCGCGCGCGTACTGCTGGAGGTTGGCCGCGCGCACCGCTCACTGGCGCTCGAGGCGGATGCCCGCCACCTGATGGCCGACGTATGGACCACGGCCGGCGTGGTCTGCGGCGTCGGCCTGGCCTTCGCCACCGGCTGGAGCTGGCTCGACCCCCTTGTCGCCGGCGCCGTCGCGCTCAACATCCTGCGCGAAGGCTGGGAGCTGATGCGGCGTTCGGTCGACGGCCTCATGGACCGGGCGCTGTCCGATGCCGAGGTCGCCGCGATCGAGCGGACCCTCAACGAGGCTTCGCCGCCCGGATGCTTCCACGGCAAGCTCACCACGCGCGCTGCGGGCGCAGTTCACTTCGCCCACGTCGAGCTCTGTGTCCCCGGCGACTGGACGGTAGCCGATGCCCATGACGTCGCCCACACGCTCGAACGCGCGGTAGAGGAACGCACCGGCGTCCGGCTCGCGGTTCATCTGGAACCGATCTCCCCGACCGCCGCCGCTGCGGCGACCGATCGGACCTGAGCGTCGCGGCCCCGCCCCCCCCAACCCTGCTCCCGCACCCCGATGCACCTGCTGATCATCGAAGACGACCGCACCATCGCCGAGAACATCTATGACTATCTCGAGGCGCGCGGCCATCAGTGCGACTACGCCGGCTCGATCGCGGCGGCCTCGGCCCTGCTCGCAGGCGCCCTGTTCGACGCCCTGGTCCTCGACCGCAACCTGCCCGACGGCGACGGTCTCACGCTCGCGCGCCGGCTGCGTGCCGAGGGCCGTGCAACGCCGATCCTCGTGCTGACCGCGCGCGACGCGCTGGAGGACAAGCTGCTGGGCTTCGAGGCGGGTGGCGACGATTATCTGGTGAAGCCCTTCGCCCTGCAGGAACTCGAAGTGCGCCTGCTCGCCCTGGCGCGGCGCAATGCCGGGCGACCGGCCGGTCCGCAGCTGCAGCACGGCGCGCTCGCCTTCAACACCGCAACGCAGGCATTGCACCTTCAGGGCCGCCCGCTGACGCTGCCGCCGAAGGCCCTGCGCCTGGCGGCCGAACTGCTGTCGCAGCCCGAGCGCGTATTCTCGCGGCGCGAGCTCGAGATCGCCGTATGGGGCCATGAGCAGGACAGCAGCGACAACCTGCGCAGCGTGCTGCACACCCTGCGTCGCGCCCTCGGCGACGACGCGCCCACCCAGGTGGTGAATGTCCATGGCCTCGGCTACAAACTCGTCAACCGCTGAAGCGGGCACAACGCGCACGGGTTGGCAGCGCTGGCTGCCGGGCGGCCTGCGCGTGCGCATCGCGATATCGGTCACGGCAATGCTGCTCGTCCTCATCGTCGCGCAGTCGTTTGCCCTGGTGATGCTCAACGAGGAGATGGAAGAGGAGTTCATCGACGGCACGCTCGACGAGCAACTGCACTACAGCATCGAGCACAGTCGCCGGCTCGGCACCCTGGTCGGGCCGCAGACGCCGACGATGGCGCTCTACCGCTACACCCCGGGAACGGCGCCACCGCCGGGCTTGAGCGCAGACCTGGCCGCGTTGCCGGTCGGCAATCACGAGGACTGGTCATCCGGGCGGGAGCTACACGTCGCGGTGCGCGAGGTCGACGGCCAGCGCTACGTGCTCACCTATGACGAATCGGAACATCGCGAGCGCGAGGCCGCCGTGGTCACCGCGATCGTCATCGGCGGCCTGATGCTGAGTGCCCTGTCCTTCCTCCTCGTCTACGCGATTGCGACCCGGCTCACGCGCGGGCTGGAGACGCTGGCCGAACGCGTCGAGGGCGAGCGCGACGGCACGCCTTTCGCCCAGGACGGCCTCGACGCCGAACTCCTTGTGGTGGCGCAAGCGCTGGACCGCGCCGAGGCGCGGCAGGCTGCCCTGCTCGCCCGTGAGCGCGACTTCAACGCCAACCTGTCGCACGAACTGCGCACCCCGCTGGCCGGCATCCGCAGCGACGCCGAGATGCTGCTGACCGACGCCGCGCTGTCCGACAAGGCCCGACGCCGCGCCGAACGCATCGTCGCCACCACCGACCGTACCGCCACGCTCGCCAACAGCCTGCTGCTGCTCGTCCGCGAGGCCCGGCCACAGGCGGTCGAGCCGATCAATCTGTGCGCAGCGGTGCGCGACAGTTGGGCACGACTGCACGCCGCGGACGCGACGGCCAGGGGCCTTACGCTGCACATCGACCCCCGGGCCGAGATCACGGCCGACCCCAGCCTGTTGGCGCTGGTACTGCACAACCTGCTGGAGAACGCCCTGCGCCATGCTGACGGCCGCGAGATCGAGGTGGTACTGGCCGGGCGCTGCCTCGAGGTGCGGGATCGCGGCCCCGGCTTCGGCGCCGAAGACCCAATGCGCTGCTTCGAGCGCTTCAGGCGCGGCGGGACTCGGCCGGGGCACGGGCTTGGCCTGGCGCTGGTAAAGCACATCTGCAGCGCCTGCGGGTGGACGGCGCACGCTTCCAACCGCCCGGACGGCGGGGCCTGTCTGGCAATCGACTTCGGTGCCGCGTCCGGACCGGTTCAGCATGCGCCGGACGGGCATTGAGCGCACGTCCTCACACTTTCCTCACACCCGCTTCACGCTTTCCTCACGCGCGGCTCCGTAGATTGCGCGGATCCTCCCCGGCTCCGCGCGACCATGTCCGAACAGCGTCTGTCCCTTGCATCGCCCCTCAGCCCCGCAACCCGCACCCCGATTGCCATCGAGGCCCGTGCCCGGAGCGCGTCCGCACCCTCATCCATGTGGGCCGCTGCGCGACGCTGGCGCCCCGAGATGTCGATCGAGCGCCTGCTGCTGGGCATCGCCGTCTATTTCACGCTCGCCTGCAACGCACCATTCTGGCGCGCCTTGCTCGCCAGCCGCGGCAGCGAGGACGGCAGCCTCGCGTACGCGCTCGCAATCGGCGTTGCGCTCACGGCGCTGAACGTCCTGCTGCTCGCCCCCCTGCTCAACCGCTGGACCACCAAACCCGTGCTGGGCGTGATGACCCTCGTGGCCGCGGTGTCGAGCTACTACGCCGGGCACTTCGGCGTGTATTTCGACCCGAGCATGCTGCGCAACGTGATGCGCACCGACGTCGCCGAGGCGCGCGAGTTGCTGACAAGCGGCTTCTTCCTGCAGGTCGCGGCGCTGGCCCTGCCCCCGCTGTTCGTCGTGCAGCGCGCCCGCCTGCGCCAGCGCCCGCCAGGGCGCGCGCTGGCGATCCGGAGTGCCTTCGTCGTGCTCGCGCTGATCGTTGCCGCAGGCGCGCTCGGCAGCGTATTCAAGGACTTCTCGGGCCAGATGCGCAGCCACAAGGAACTGCGCTACCTGATCACACCGGCTGCGCCGCTCTGGTCGCTGGCGCGGGTGCTGACCCGCGACGCGCAGGCGGCCAACCTGCCGCGCCAGCCGGTGGGGACCGATGCCCGCCTGGGGGCGAGCTGGACCGCCGCGAAGAAGCCGGCGCTGTTCGTGCTCGTGGTCGGTGAGACCGCGCGCGCCGCCAACTGGGGGCTGAACCGCGGGGCCGGGCAGTCGCCCGCCCACGACACCACGCCCGAGCTTGCCCGGCGCGAAGTCATCAACTTCCCCGAGGTAAGCAGCTGCGGCACCAACACCGAAGTCTCGGTGCCCTGCATGTTCTCGCTGCAGGGGCGGCGCAACTACGACGAGGATGCCATCCGCGGCAGCGAATCGCTGCTCGACACCCTGAAGCACGCCGGCCTGCGCGTGGTGTGGAACGACAACCAGTCGGGCTGCAAGGGCGTGTGTGCCGGGGTGGAGAGCATGCGCCCCGATCCGTCCAGCCTGCCCGGACTGTGCGAGGGCGAGCGTTGCCTGGACGAAGCCCTGCTCGAGAGCAGCCGTGCGCTGCTGCGTGACGCCAAGGGCGATCTCGTGCTCGTGCTGCATCAGCTCGGCAACCACGGTCCGGCCTACTTCCGCCGCTACCCCGACCGTTTCCGCCGCTTCACCCCCACCTGCGACGACGAGGACCTGTCGAAGTGCAGCCGCGAGCAGATCGCCAACAGCTACGACAACGCGCTGCTGTACACCGACCATGTCCTCGCCCGCAACATCGACCTGCTGAAGGAACTGGAACCGGACTACGACACTGCCCTGCTCTACGTCTCGGACCACGGCGAATCGCTCGGCGAGAACGGCCTCTACCTGCATGGCCTGCCGTATTCGATCGCGCCTGCCGAGCAGACGCGGGTACCGATGGTGATGTGGCTGTCGTCCGGCTTCGCCGCCCGCAACCGGGTCGATCCAGCCTGCCTGCGCACGCAGGCCGCGAGGCCTGCCGCACACGACAACCTCTTCCACACCGTGCTCGGCCTGCTCGACGTGCACACCGCGATACGCGACGACGCGCTGGACCTCAGCGCCGCCTGCCGGAGCTGAACCCATGTCGCCCCGTGAACTCACCACCTCGCTGCCCACACCCGCGCTGGATTCGTCGCGCCGGTGGCTGCTCGCGCAAGGCGCGCTGCTCATCCTGAGTGCATGGCTGCTGTACTGGGTCTTCGAAGGCAGCGACCTCGACCGCCAGCTCGCACGCGCGCTGTTCGATCAGGAACTCGGCCTCTTTCCCTTGCGGCGCAACTGGTTCATCGAAGCGGTGATGCACAAGGCGGCCAAGCAGGTCACCTACGTGCTGGTGGCGGCCAGCCTGTACCTGTGCTGGCAGGGCTGGAAAGGTCGGCTGACGTGGCTGCCGCCGCGCAACGCCCTGCTCGCGACGATCGGCATGGTGGCGATTCCGCTCGCGACCTCGACCGCCAAGCTGCTGACGGCACGCTACTGCCCCTGGGATCTGAGCGAATTCGGCGGCTATGCGCCGTATCTCGGGTTGTTCGAGACCGCCCCCGCAGGCCTCAAGGCCGGACAGTGCTTCCCCGCCGGGCACGCGTCCACCGGCTTCCTGTGGATCGTCTGGGCTGTCGCGCTGAGACCGGCGGGACGTCGTGCCGCGCGCCTTGCCCTTCTGCTCGGGCTGATCGCCGGGTCAGTCCTCGGCACGGCGCGCATGCTGCAGGGCGCGCACTTCCTGTCGCACACGCTGTGGACCCTGTGGCTGTCCTGGGGCGTGAGCGTCAGCCTTGCGGTCGCCCTGCGCGCCGACCTCTATCTCGGCGATCGGCGCAGGGATTGAATGGCCCCGGCCGCGGCCCGATGCCCAAGGCAGGTCAAGGCAGCCGCGACGGATCAGCGGGCCGGCGCTTGACGCCGGTGATCATCGCTCCGACCAGATTCACGCGCTCCAGCCGGCTCATGACGATGGCCACCAGGGCATGAAGCCCGGCGAGGGCGATCAGGATCGACCCGAGCGCCTCATGGATCTCCTGCATCCGCTCGTCACCCCAGAAGGCGTCGGTCGTCTGCAGGAAACCGCTCAGGCCGAGCCCCAGCACCAGCCCCATCAGCGTGAGCATCATCAGCGCGCCGAGCGGGTTGTGGCCGGGATGGAAGGTGTGCTGCCCGCCCCGCAATGCCGCAAGGTGGGTGCGCAGCCTTGTCGGCGTCGGAAAGAAGTTGTCGAAGCGCGCGTACTTGCTGCCGACAAAACCCCAGACGACACGGGCAACGACGAGCCCGGAGGCGATGTATCCGATCAGCTGGTGTGCAGTCTCGCCATCGTCGATGACGAAATGGTTGAGTACGACGCAGCCCACCAGGCTCCAGTGGAAAACGCGTACGAACGGGTCCCAGACCCTTACGGAAAGAGCGGATTTGGCCGAGTCCATGGCGGAAGCTCCTCAGAAGGCGGATGGCAGCCGCGCACGACCGCCATCCGGGGCGGGATCACTTGCGCTCGCGTTCGGCGCCGGTCGCGGGATCGAAGTAGATTTCCACTTTCTTTCCGTCCTTGTCGAACCCGTAGATCTCGTAGCAATTGTCCTTGGTGACCTTGAAAGTCTTGATCTTGTAGCCTTGGGCTTCGACCCTGGCCTTGAAGTCGGCCTCCTTCATCCACGTTTCCTTCGGAGCGGTGCAGGTGGGGCCGGCGAGGGCCGAAGTGGAAACCAGCGCTGCGGCGGCAAGTGCGAAAATGCGGTTCATGATTGCTCTCCTGTCTGTTCATCGAATGCGTTCCGGGCCGGAACACGGACGCAATCTAATCCCCTCAACATGAAGGCAAGCTGAAGCGCGATGGACCGTCGGACAGCGCGAAAACAGATCGATCGAGGTCGCCGTCCGGCCATCGTCCGGCGCCGGACGACCGCGAAGCGTGGCAAGCCGGGAGCCGGGAGCACCTGAAGGGCCTCAGTGAATGAACAGTGCCGGTCGTGCCTCCCCCTCCGGACTCAGCGCCGAACAGGCCGCGCGCCAGCTCGCGCTCGATGGGCCGAACGAATTGCCCCGACCACCACGCCGCACGGGCTGGCACATTCTGCTGGAGGTCGCACGCGAGCCCATGTTCCAGTTGCTGGCGACGGCCGTTGCGATCTACTTCATCCTCGGAGACCGCGCGGAGGCCAGCGTCTTGCTGGCCTTTCTCGGCGTCATCGTGGCCATCACCCTGGTACAGGAGCGCCGGACGGAGCGCGTGCTCGAAGCCTTGCGCGACATGACCAGCCCGCGCGCGCTGGTCTGGCGGGACGGCGTACCCGACCGCATCGCCGGTCGCGAGCTCGTGCGCGGGGATCTCATCGAGCTGGCGGAGGGCGATCGCGTTCCCGCCGACGCGCGGCTGCTGTCGGCCAATGACCTGGCGGTGGACGAGTCGCTGCTCAGTGGCGAATCCCTGCCCGTCGCCAAGACCGCATCGGCTGCCACAGACGGGACCTCCCCGATAACATCGAACCACGTCTTCGCAGGCACGATGGTGGTCGCAGGGCGGGCTCTGGCGGAAGTCACCGCGACCGGCGCGCGCAGCGAGATCGGGCGTATCGGGACCGTGCTCGGAAGCATCGAGGCTGAATCGACGCCTCTGCATCGGCAGACGCGACAGCTCGTGCGCTGGTTCTCCGTGCTCGGCCTGGTGGTCAGCGTAGCCGTGGGGCTCCTCTTCTTCATCACCCAGGGCGACTGGCTGGGCGCAACGCTGGCCGGCATCACGATGGCGATGTCGATGCTCCCGCAGGAGTTCCTGCTGATCCTCACGGTCTTCATGGCCATGGGTGCGTGGCGACTGTCGCAACACCGCGTGCTCACGCGCCGGGCGGCCACGATCGAAGCCCTGGGGGCCGCAACGGTTCTGTGCACCGACAAGACCGGCACACTCACGCAAAACCAGATGCGCGTCGAGACGCTGGTGCGCTTCACGCCCGAACGGCCGGTGCGCTGGCAGGCCGGTGAAGGCGACCTGGACGAGCGGTTTCAGCCTCTGCTGCGCCATGGCGTGCTGGCGTGCGAGGAGACGCCCTTCGACCCGATGGAGCGGGCGTTCCACATGCTCGCGCGGTCTGCTCTCGCACCGCTCGCAGAAAGGCCGGTCCTCGTGCACGAATATGGCCTGAGCCCCGAACTGCCCGTCATGGCCCACGTGTGGCGCATGGCGGGTCAACCGGACCAGACCGTGGCGGCAAAGGGAGCGCCGGAGAGCATCGTTCGCCTGTGCAGCTTGCCGGAAGCGCTGCGTGCCCAGGTGCTCGATGAGGCGGGCACCCTGGCCGAGCGCGGCATGCGCGTACTGGCCGTGGCATCGGCCTCGTTTCGCGGAACGGAGTGGCCGGCCACCCAGCAGGGCTTCGACTTCCGCCTGCTGGGGCTCGTCGCGCTGGCCGACCCGCTGCGCGACACGGTTCCGCGCGCCGTGCAGGAGTGCCGACGCGCAGGCATTCGCGTGCTGATGATCACCGGCGACCATCCGGGCACGGCCTGCGCCATCGCGCGCCAGGCGGGCATCGATGGCGATGCGGGCTTGCTGCTGGGCGAGGAGGTCGCCAGGCTGGATGACGCGGCCCTGCAGCATGCGGTGACCACCACGACCGTCTTTGCCCGCGTCGCCCCCCAGCAAAAGCTGCGCATCGTCCAGGCGCTGAAGGCCAATGGTGCGGTGGTCGCGATGACGGGGGATGGCGTCAATGACGCGCCCTCACTGAAGGCGGCCCACATCGGTATCGCCATGGGCGGCCGCGGTACCGACGTTGCACGCGAGGCCTCCTCGCTGGTGCTGCTCGACGACGACTTCGGCACACTCGTACAGGCGGTTCGGCTGGGGCGGCGGATCTACGACAACCTCGTGAAGGCCTCGCGCTTCGTCTTCGCGGTCCATGTACCCATCGCCGGCCTGACGCTCATCCCGATGCTGGTCGGCTGGCCGCTGATGTTCACGCCGATGCACATCGCCTTCCTCGAGATCGTCATCGACCCCGTCTGTTCCATCGTGTTCGAAGCGGAGGACGAGGAACCCGACCTGATGGAACGCATGCCGCGCGATCCGTCCGCGCCCCTGTTCTCGCCGTGGATGATTGCCCAGAGCCTGCTCCAGGGCTGTGTCATCCTGCTGCTGGTCGGCGGCTTCTACGGCTGGCTCCTGCATGACGGCCTGGCGGACGATACGACGCGCGCATCGGCCTTCATCGCCTTGATCGCGTCGAACATCGCATTGATCCTGGCGAACCGATCACTCCGCGGCAGCATCCGGGCCGTGTTCCAACGCGGCAACCGAGCCTTGTGGGGCATAATCCTGACCATCCTGACGCTGCTCTCCGCGGTGCTGCTCGTTGCGCCCGTTCGGCGTCTGTTCGGCTTCGCGTTGCCGGACCTCACGCTGATCGGTTGTGCACTCGGCGTGGGTGCCGTGACCCTGATGACGCTCCTGGCCCAGCAGGGTCTGCTTGCTGCAGTCAGCCACTCACGCGGATCGCGGGCCACAGGCCCCTGAACCGCTCAGGCCGGCCCTCCGCAGGCGACGGGACGCACGCACCCGGCCAGATCCTGTGGCCGGTCGATGTCCAGCAGCACCCCCGGATCATCGACGGGACACAGCACCAGTTGTTCTCGATGCGCGCTCAGGATGTCCCGGCCGCCTTGGTCGCCCTGAAGGACGGAAAGCGGATCCCGCCAGCACCGATCGAACCCCACCGGATGCCCGCGTCGGCCCTGGCATTGCGGTGCGGCAAGGCTTGCGCCGGCACGCAGCGCGGCGACCACCGCCCGATGGCTGGCAGGCTGGATGAAGGGCATGTCGGCGAGCGCCACGATCCAGCCTGCCGCACCGGGCGTGGCACGCACCCCGGCGGCCAGGCTGTGGCCCATGCCGCCGGCGGCGTCGGCGCAGGCGGCGACCGTGCACCCCATTGCTGTGAACGACGGCGCCAGCGGGTGGTCGGCGGCGCGCACCACGACCACGACCCGATCGCAGGCCGCGTGCAGGTTCACCGCGGCGACCAGCGCCATCGGCCTGCCGTCCGCGAGCGGGTGCGCCAGCTTGTCGCCCCCGAAGCGACGCCCTGCCCCGGCGGCGAGCAGGACGCCGACGATCTCGTCCCTCATGATCAGGCCCCGGCGGGCGCCGCTGCCGCCGGAGTCTGCGGTGCAGCCGCTGCCGCGAGAAAGGTGGCGACATGGGGGGCGACGCCGTTACGCACGGCAGTCATCTCGGCGAGGATCGCGACGGCGATCTCGGGCGGCGTGCGGCTACCGATCGGCAGGCCCACCGGCCCGTGCAGGCGGTCGACTTCGGCCTGCGTCAGATCGAAGTACTGCAGCAGACGCTCGCGCCGGCGCTGGCTGTTCACCGTGGAGCCGAGCGCGCCGACATAGAAGGCCGGCGACTTGAGGGCTTCGAGCAGCATCATGTCGTCGAGCTTGGGGTCGTGGGTGAGCGCGACGACGGCGCTGTGCGGATCGAGCTTCAGCTGCAGCACGACGTCGTCGGGCATGCCGGCGACGATCGTGCTGCCGGGCACGGTCCATCCGGCCGCGTACGCCTCGCGCGGATCGCAGACGAAGACCTGGTAATCCAGCGCCTGCGCCATCTGCGCCAGGTAGCTGGAGATCTGACCCGCACCCACGATCAGCAGTCGCCACGCCGGGCCATGCGGCGTGCTCAGCGTGCGCCCATCCCAGCGCACGCGGTCACCGGCTGTGCCGGCCGCAATCCGGTTGCCCGGCTCGCCGAGGGTGACGCTGCGCTGCACGAGCTCGCCGCGGGCGATGCGTTGTGCCAGTGTGCGCAGCGCACCGAGGTCGGGCCGGGGTTCGATCACCAGGTCCATCCGCCCCCCGCAGGGCAGGCCAAATCGGCGCGCGTCGTCCTGGGTGACACCGTAAGCCTGTACGACAGGAACCCCCGCCGCGCCCGCGGTAAATTCGCCCGCCTGCATGCGCTCGATCAGGTCAGCCTCCAGGCAGCCGCCGGACACCGAGCCCCGCACCACGCCATCCTCGCGCAGCGCCATCCAGGCGCCCGCCGGGCGCGGTGCCGAGCCCCAGGTACGCGCCACCGTCACCAGCGCGAAACGCTGACCCGCGTCGGCCCAGCGACACACCGCGTCGAGAACCTGCCGGTCGGTGCTGTGCATGGACACCTCCTCGGCTCAGGCGAGCTGGTTGCGGATGGGCAGGCTGCGGATGCGCTTGCCGGTCGCGGCGAAGATGGCGTTGCACAGCGCCGGCGCCACCGGGGGCAGGCCGGGTTCGCCCACGCCGCCAAGCGGTGCGTCAAAGCCGACGGGCGTGACCAGATGGGTGTGGATCTCCTTCGGCGCCGTGTCGATCCGCGTCAAGGCATAGTCGTGGAAGTTACTCTGCGTCACGCGCCCGGCCTCGAAGCTGATCTCGCCCACCGTCGCCAGGCTTACGCCCTGGATCACCGCACCTTCGAGCTGGGCACGCACGCGGTCGGGGTTGATGACGGCGCCGCAATCGAAGGCGATATCCACGCGCGGAATCGTCAGCCGGCCCTCGGCGTCGACCGCGGCTTCGACCACGACGGCCGCGTAGCTGACGAAACTGCGGTGGGCGGCGATGCCCAGCCCGTGCCCCGGCGGCAGACGCCGCCCCCAGCCCGCTTCCTGCGCCACGCGCTCGATGACACCGCGCAGGCGCGCCGTGTCGTACGCGTAGCGCTTCGGGTCCTCGCCGTACAGCCACGGGTCCGACACCGACGCCGGGTCGATGACGCGGTCCGGGCCGAGCAACGCCAGCAGGTAGTCCTTGGGGTCGCGACCGGCCGCTGCAGCCAGTTCGGCGGCGAAACTCTGGATCGCGAAGGCATGCGGGATGTTGGACACCGAGCGGAACCAGCCGATACGGGTATGTGCCGCGGCCGGCGGGTTCTCGACACGTACGTTCGGAATGGCGAAGGGCATGTCGACCGCGCCCATCGCCAGTTCGAAGCCACCGGACTCCTGCGCATCGGGCATGAAGATGGACTGGATGGTCGGCGCCACCGTGCGGTGCAGCCAGGCCTGCGGCCTGCCCTGCTCATCCAGCCCCGCCTCCATGTGGGCGACAGAGACCGTGTGCAGGTAGCCGTTCTGCAGGTCATCCTCGCGGGTGAAGGTGAGCTTGACCGGCCGCCCGTCCATCGCGCGCGACAGGATCGCCGCCTCGCTGGCGAAGTCGGGCTTGGACTTGCGCCCGAAGCCGCCACCGAGCAGCAGCGCATGCACGATCACCTTGTCGAGGGGCAGCTGGAAGCGCTCGGAGAGGTCGGCGCGGATCGCCTCCGGGTTCTGCACGCTGCACCAGATCTCGCACCGGTCCCGGGTCACACGGGCAGTGGCCGTCGGCGGCTCCATTGGCGCCTGGGCGAGGTGCGGAATGTAGTAGGTGGCCTCCACGCGACGCGCGGCGCCTGCCAGCGCCGCGTCGAGATCACCGTTGCGGCGCACCACCTTGCCCGGCCGGCGCGATGCCGCCTCCAGGACCGCGCGATAGGTGCTCGAGTCGTATCCGGCATTAGGGCCGTCATCCCATTCGATCCCGAGCAGCGAGCGCCCCTTGATCGCAGCGTGGGTATTATCGGCGATCACCGCGATCCCGCCGAGCGGCTGGAACGCCGAGGGGATCGGTGTCTCCTCGATCTGCATCACCTTCAGCACGCCCGGCACCTGCAGCGCGCGGGCCGCATCGTAGCGCCTGACCTTGCCGCCATATACCGGCGGCCGGGCGACCACCGCGTAGGCCATGCCCTCGATGCGGGCGTCGATGCCATACACGGCCCTGCCGGTCGTGATGTCGAGGTTGTCCACCAGCGCAATGCCGTCGCGGCCGATGTAGCGGAAATCCGCGGGCCGCTTGAGCACCAACGCATCGAGCGCGGGCACCGGGCGCAGTGCAGCGGCATGGGCGAGCGCACCGAAGCCGATGCGCCGGCCGCTGGCCACATGGACCACCTCGTGCGCCTGCGCGCGCACCTCCGCAACCGGCACCCGCCAGCGCACGGCCGCCTCCTGTTCAAGCATCTGCCGTGCCGCGGCACCGATGCGACGCAGCGCCTGGAAATGATGACGCATGCTGCGCGAGCCGTCGGTGTTCTGGTTGCCGAAGCGCGCCTCGTTGCCCGGCGCCTGCAGCACCCGGACCCGGCCGAGGTCGGCTTCCAGTTCGTCGGCCACGACCATGGCCCAGCTGGTGCGCACCCCCTGCCCCATCTCGGCGCGATGGCACAGCAGGCTTACGGTACCGTCGATCTCGATACTCAGGAAGATGCGCGGATCGTCCTTGAGGCCACCGCTCATGGCTTCGGCCCCATACTTCATTTCCTCGGCACGCGCCGGGCGAATGCCGATGGCCAGCACGAAGCTGCCCGCCGCGAGTCCGCGCAGAAAACCGCGGCGGCCGAGGTTGAGGTTGGCGCTCTCGTTCGCGATGAAGGCACTCATGACCTGGCTCCTTCCGCTGCGCGCCGGATCGCGGCGCGGATGCGCGGATACGTGCCGCAGCGACAGAGGTTGCCGCTCATCGCGGCATCGATCTCGGCATCGGTCGGATTCGGTGTCGTCGCCAGCAGGGCGGCTGCCTGCATGATCTGCCCGGTCTGGCAGTAGCCGCACTGCGCAACATTGAGTTCGCGCCAGGCGACCTGCACCGGATGGAGGCCATCGGGGGACAGGCCTTCGATGGTGGTGATCGCGCGCCCCTCGAGTTCTGCGACCGGCAGCAGGCAGGCTCGGGCCGGCTTCCCGTCCACCAGCACCGTGCAGGTACCGCAGAGCCCGAGTCCGCAGCCGTACTTCGTGCCAGTGAGCCCGGCCAGGTCGCGCAGATACCAGAGCAAGGGCATCTCGGGATCACCCTCGGCGCGATGGGTGTCGCCATTGACGGTGAATGTCGTCATGTCTCCTCCTGTGGCTTGTCCTGCTCGCAGACCGCCTGCATCGGGTCGATGACAGCAGTGCGCGAGGGTGCGCTCGACCGACGCGTCTCCGCGTCATAGGGACAGGGGGTTCGAGCGCATGCCTGCAATGTAGCCGTACATCATCGGGAGAACCAGATCGCCGCACCGACTTGCCCGGGGCCTCGCACGGGACACGGCCTGGCTGAGGCGGGGAAAGGCCGACGTGCAGGCACAAAAAAGCCGGCTCGAAGGCCGGCTTTCAATGTCTGGTGGGCGGTACTGGGATCGAACCAGTGACCCCTGCCGTGTGAAGGCAGTGCTCTACCGCTGAGCTAACCGCCCGATCGGTGCAGATCGGTTTTCGGGAAGGTGAGACACCCCAGGAAGACTGGTGGGCGGTACTGGGATCGAACCAGTGACCCCTGCCGTGTGAAGGCAGTGCTCTACCGCTGAGCTAACCGCCCTTCCGCGAAAGAGGCCGCATTGTAGAAGCGCCGCCCCAACCCGTCAACTTGCCGCTCTGAGCCTTGCGCATGTTCGCGCTCTTCGTCCAGCGCGTCGGTACGCTGTCACCCCCCCAGCCAATCGACGGCGAAGGCCAGCCCGGCGACGGCGGCCGCACCGCTGGCCACGAGCACGGCCGCCGCGGCGATGTCCTTGGCCGCACCGACGACCGGGTGGCGCTCGGGGTGCAGATGGTCGGCCAGCGTCTCGAGCGCGGTATTGAACAACTCCGCCATGAGCACGAAGCCCACCGCGAGGCCCAGCACCGCCCACCAAACCGGCGCCGGACGGGTGATCAGCAACACCGCAAGCACGCCCGCGGCGGCCACAAGGTGGACGCGAAAACTGCGCTCGGTGACGACGGTGTGCCGGAGCCCCTGCAGCGCGAAGCCCAGTCGCCGGACGAAGCCCTCCCCTTTCATCTGCGCTCACCCCTGACCAGTTCGATCACCATCCACCAGCCCAGCGCCCAGGCCGCGCCGGCGGCCCAGCCCGCCAAGACGTCCGTCGGCCAATGAACGCCGAGATAGACGCGGCTCAGCCCGACGAGGACCGAGAGCAGCACTGCGACCGCCATGATGTAGAGCTTCTGGTGTCGTGCGCCGACCAGACGCGCCAGCAAGGTGCCGAGGGTCAGATAGACGATGGCGGACAACATGGCGTGTCCGCTCGGGAAGCTCGCCGTGGTGACGAAGTCGCCGTGCGGCAGCAGGTCCGGTCGCGGTCGTGCGAAGACATCCTTGAGCAGCAGGGTCGCCATCGCCCCGCTGGCGGTCGAGACGAGCACGAAAAGCGCCGTCCGCCGCCGTCCGGAAAGCAGCAGGAAGGCCGTCGCCACGCAGACCAGCAGGCTCAGCACCGTGGTGCTGCCCAGCGCGGTGATGTCGCGCGCGACCGCCTGCATCCACGCCGGCCCGGTCGCCGCCACGCCATCGGCCTGCGGGTGCAGCGCGAGCATCAGGGCACGATCGAAGCCGCCGGTGTCGCCGTCGGCCACCTCGTCCGCAATCTCGACGAACAGCCAGGCCGCCGAAGCCAAGGTCAGCAGCATCGCAAGGATGCGCGGCTCCAGCCACGCGCGCGGGAATCCCATGTCGGGCCTGCCCTATCGCCGCCGGCTGCGCCAGATCGACAGCAGGACCCACAGTCCCCCGCCCACCGCGCCGATGAAGCCGAGCAGTCCCAGCGTGCGCAGGCCACCGAGCGTAGGGTCGCGCACCACCGTCATCACGATTGCGGTGCCGATGATGAGCGCAGCAGTGACGATGCCGATGGTCATGCGGCTGATCGCGCGGTCGAGCTGGTCGACCGCATGCTTGAGCGACAGCACGTCCACCTGAATCTGCAGTTTGCCGCGCCGCCCGGCGCGCAGCAGGCTGCCGAGATCCTGCGGCAGGCTGGCGAGCAGGTCGAAGGCGCTGCCAAGACTGCGCCAGCCGCGCCGTGCCATGGCGGCCGGGGTGCGGTGCGCGACCAGTACCTGTCGCAGCAGCGGCTCGGCCTCGGCGGCGATGTCGAAATCCGGGTCGAGCTGGCGGCCCATGCCTTCGAGCGTGATGAAGGCCTTCACCAGCAGCGAAAGCTCGGGCGGCAGGCTGAGCCCGTGCTCGCGCAGCAGCGTCATCAGGTCGGACAGCATCGCCGCGAGGTCGAGCCGCTTGAGCGGCACGCCCTTGTACTGGTCGACGAAGTTGTCGATGTCGCGGCGCAGGCGGTCGGGGTCGGCGGCCTCTTCGCCTTCGCGCCACTCGAGCAGAACGTCGGCGACGGATTCGGAATCGCCGGTGACCAGGCCATAGAGCATCACGGCCACTTCGTGGCGCCGGGTCTCCGACAGGCGGCCGATCATGCCGAAATCGATGAAGGCGATGCGATTCTCGGACAGGTAGAAGACGTTGCCCTGGTGCGGATCGGCATGGAAAAGGCCGTCCTCCAGCATCATCTTCAGCACTGCGGCGGCGCCGCGGCGCGCCAGCAGCCTGCGGTCGAGCCCCGCGGCATCGACCGCGGCAAGATCGCGGCCCGGAATGCCCTCGACGTAGTCCTGGACGTTGAGCCGCTCGCCGCTCCAGCTCCAGTGGATCGCCGGGATCACGATCTCCGGGTGGTCGGCGAAATGGCTGGCGATGCGCTCGGCGTTGCGGCACTCGGCGGCGAAATCCAGCTCGCGCCGCAAGGACAGCGTGAACTCGCGCACCACTTCGCGCAGGTGGTAACGGCGCAGGTCGGGCGCCTCGGACTCGACGATGTCAGCCAGGCGCGCGAGCAGGTGCAGGTCGGCCTCGACCAGCGGACGGATACCCGGGCGGCGAACCTTCAGCACGACACGCCGCCCGTCCGCCAGGCGGGCACGATGCACCTGGGCGAGCGAAGCGGCGGCCAGCGGCGCCAGCTCCAGTTCGGCGAACACGGTCTCGGGCGCCTGGCCAAGGTCTTCGGTCAGCTGCGCACGGATCGCCTCGAAGGGCGCGGCGGGCGCAGCGTCCTGGAGCTTGCCGAACTCGGCGATCCATTCGGGCGGGAACAGATCGACGCGCGTCGCCAGCACCTGGCCGAGCTTGATGAAAGTCGGACCCAGATCTTCCAGCGCACGGCGCACGCGCTCGGGCGTGCTAAGGCTCAACCACTCGTCGACGCCATGCCAGTGCAGCGCCCTGCCCGTCTTCTCCAGCGCATTGCCCAGGCCGATGCGCCGGACCAGGTCGCTGAAACCGTAACGGATCAGGACGGTCGCGATCTCGTGCGCACGCGCCAGATCACGCGCCGCGCCGATGGCTTGCCATAGCATCAGTCGCGTCGATCCTTCGCAGCGGACGAGTCCGGCTGCAGGCGGTCGGCAAGGCCGCGCAACACGCCGGCCGCCATGCTGGCGAGCAGCTCGGCCTGGGCGCTCAATGCCCGCATGCCTTCCTGCACCTGTGCCCGCGCCAGATCGCCCATCGCCTGGCCCAGGTCGACCACGGCACTCTGCACCCGCGCGCCCACCGCCGTGCCGCTGCTGCGCGCATGCTCGGCCAGATCCTTCAAGGTCGCCTGGGCCGTGCCGCTGGCCTGCCGTGCCGCATCGCCGAGCGCGGCGACGAAGTCGCCCTCGAGGCGCGACAACTGGTCGAGCGACTGCTTGAGGCCTTCGCGCGAGAACTCGCTGCCGCGGCCGATCGCTTCCTGCATCGCCAGCTGCGTGGCCTGCGCGGCGGAAGCGAGCGCTTGGTCCAGCCCGCGCACAGCCTCCTTCAGCCCTTCGGCATGCTCGGCCTCGACGCGCGGGGCGGCCGCCTGAGCACCGCGCAGCACTGCCTGCGTCACCTCGCGCAGGGCTTGTGTATCCACCACCCCGCGGGTCAGCGCGGCAAGCGTGATGGCCTGCACGCGCTCGGCAATCCGCGCGGGCTCGGCCTCCACTGCAGCCTGCACCTCACGTTCGATCTGTTGGGCGTCCTGCGTCATCTTGAGTCTCCTCGTGCGCAACGAAAGGCTGATGCCAAACCGGGATGGATTTCATGATACGCGCAAGCCCGGGCACTGGATCCTACGGCGATGTTTGCATCCCGGCCGGGCCGCGATCCCGCACCCGAATCCGCAGCGAAGACCTCAGCCGTGGCCATCGCCATCGAGCTGCAGCGCCTTCAGGCGGCGGTACAGCGTGCGTTCGCTGATGCCCAACCGGCGCGCAAGCTCGCGACGACTGCCGCGATGGCTGCGCACCGCGCGCAGCAAGGCCTGGCGCTGGACCTCGTCGAGATCGAGCGCGTCTCCTGACAAGGCGGAAGACGGCGCCGGCTCATGTGAAGGGACAGTCTCCGCCTCGACACCGAGCAACTCCTCGGGCAGGTGTTCGGGGCCGATGGTCTCGCCATCGCACATCAGGCTTGCACGCTCGAGCACATTGCGCAGTTCGCGCACGTTGCCCGGAAACGGATGGGCGGCCAACAGCCGCATCGCTGCAGGCGACACGGCGAGACGCCGTTGTGGCGCCACGCGCTCGAGCAGCGACTCCACCAGCAGGGGCAGGTCGCCCTCGCGCGCCCGCAGTGCCGGCACGGTGATCGGGAAGGTATTGATGCGGAAATACAGGTCCTGGCGGAAGCTGCCTTCGGCAATCATGCGCTTGAGCGGGCGGTGCGTCGCCGACACCAGGCGGATGTCCGCACGCCGCAGCTCGGTCGATCCCACCCGGCGGTAAGTGCCGGTTTCCAGCAGGCGCAGCAGCTTGACCTGCATGCCGAGCGGAATGTCGCCCAGCTCGTCGAGGAACAGCGTGCCGCCGCTGGCCGCCTCGATCAGGCCCGGCTTGCGTGCGGTTGCGCCGGTGAAGGCCCCCCGCTCATGGCCGAACAGTTCGCTTTCGAACAGGGTTTCGGGCAGACCCGAGCAGTCGACCGCGACGAAGGGCCCCTGGGCCCGCCGGCTTGCCTCGTGCACCGCGCTGGCGACGAGCTCCTTGCCCGTGCCCGACTCACCTTGCAGCAGCACGCTCGCCTCCGACGGCGCCACGCGGGCGACGAGTTCAAGCATGCGCTGGAAGGCCGGCGAGCGCCCGATCAGGCCACGGTGGTCCGACACGCCGCGCGCGACCTGCATCGGTTCCATCTTCTCGATGAACCACGCGATCTCGCCGTCCGCATCGCGCACCGGCGACAGCTCGATGTTCACGTACTCCTCGCCGCGCGGCGTGTGGTGCAGATGCAGCACGCGCTCGCGCTGCCCGGACTGCAGGCTGCGCGCCAGCGGACAGGACTCGCCGGCGCGATCGCAGGGCACGCTGTAGCGGTGCGACACGTCGTAGCAGGTTCGGCCAACCACGTCGCGGCCATGCGCGCACGAGCGCCGGTATGCGGCATTGGCCGCGATGATGCGATAGTCCCGGTCGCACAGGATATGGGGCTCGGACAGGGTTTCGAGAAACGAAACCAGCTCCGGCAGGGGTCGGGCGTCGTGCGGCATGACTGTCAATCTGGCAAACGGCGTGTCAGCAGTCTGCCCCGCTGTCAGTAAAATGGTCAATCGAATGATCGTGTCAGCCGACCCGATCGCGCATCCCGCAGACAAGGACGCATGAACCTCACTCCCGTATTGATGAACAGCCTGCCCGAGGGCTACACCGCACTGGTCGCCGGCGCCAGCGGTGCGATCGGCCAGGCCTTCGTCCGGCAGTTGCGTGCCGACCCGCGTTGCGGCCGGATCATCGAACTGTCACGTCAGAGCACGCCGCCGCTCCTGCTCGATGACGAGGCCAGCCTGGCCGACTGCGCCCGCATGCTGGCCGCGCAGTCGCCCTTGCACCTCGTGATCGATGCCACCGGCGCGCTGAGCATCGACGGCCAGGGTCCGGAGAAGCGCCTCGAGGAACTGCAGGCCGCCCGCCTGCAGCGCGCGATGACGATCAACGCGATCGGGCCAGCCCTGCTGCTGCGCCACCTCCATCCACTGCTGGCCACCGGCGAGCGCGTGATCTGGGCCAAGCTGTCGGCGCGGGTGGGCAGCATCGAGGACAATCGCAAGGGCGGCTGGTATGGCTACCGGGCATCGAAGGCCGCGCTCAACATGCTGCTGCAGACCGCGGCCATCGAAGTCGCCCGCCGTCGCCCGCTCGCCGTCGTCGCTGCGCTGCAGCCAGGCACCGTGCGCTCGCGCCTGAGTGCCCCTTTCGTCGGCGATGCGGCCATGGAACCGGACGCAGCCGCATGCGGGCTGCTGGCCGCGCTCGACCGTCTCGAAGCGAGCGGGCGGGCGCATTTCATCGACTACAGCGGCGAGCACATCCCGTGGTAACAAGCGCTTTCGATCGTTGCGCCCGCCTCATCGCCGACGCGGACGGCCTCCTCATCACCGCCGGAGCCGGCCTCGGCGTGGACTCCGGCCTGCCGGACTTCCGCGGCAGCGAAGGGATGTGGCAGGCCTATCCGGCGCTGGGCAAGGCCGGACTGCACTTCCAGGAGATCGCGAATCCGGCTGCCTTCGCCGCCCGCCCGCGACTGGCCTGGGGTTTCTACGGCCACCGGCTCGACCTGTATCGACGCACCGAGCCGGGTCCCGCCTTTGCGATACTGTTCGACATCGCGCGGCGTCTTCCGGATGGCGCTTTCATATTCACCAGCAATGTGGATGGGCAGTTCCAGAAGGCCGGCTTCGACGCCCAACGCATCGTCGAGTGCCATGGCTCCATCCATCATCTGCAATGCATGAAGGGCTGCAACGCTCGGACCTGGCCGGCGGACGAGTTTCAACCCGAAATCGACGCCGAAGCCTGCGAACTGACCAACGCGCTGCCAAGCTGCCCGCATTGCGGCGCACTTGCACGCCCCAACATCCTGATGTTTGGCGACTGGGACTGGATCGAGCACCGCACGCAGGCCCAGCAGACGAGGCTCGCGGCCTGGAAACGACGCGTGGACCGGTTGCTCGTGCTCGAAATCGGTGCAGGCACCGCGGTACTGTCGGTACGCCTGTTTGGCGAACAGCTGGGCGTACCGATCATCCGCATCAACCTGCGTGACGCCGGTACGGCCCATGAGCCGGGCGTATCCCTGGCGCTTCCAGCCACCGAGGCAATGCGGGGTATCGCACGGGCGCTGCGTGAGCGCGGCTTCCCGATGGACTGAAGGGGGATCGACGCCCTTGCGGGGCGGGCCGATCGATCTGAAGGCCCAAAAACAAAGCCCGGACAGGTCCGGGCTTTGAGATGCTGACTCACCCGCATTCGACCTGAAAGCCAAATAAACGCTGAGTTTTCTGAATCTGAATTTTCCGTGTACCGTCAAATATACCGTCACTCACGCGCGCTCTAGCACACCGAGCCTCTCACGTGACAGTGCTTACCGGGTCGATACCCAAATCCTGGGTATTTACCGGAATTCCGGTAGTTACTTCCTGCGACCGGGGCAGGCATGCGGCAACAGGCACAGCAGCGGCTCATTGCGCCGGCTTGCGCTTCCAGGACCGTCGCTGCTTGCGGTTCTGTCGGCTCGGCTTGGTGTAGTCGTCGTCGTTCATGTGACGCATTCCTGAGAATGAGGGTTTCAGCCTTCGCAGCGCGACGAATCCGGGCCGGAGCACGGAAACTCGCTTAGTCGCGCGTCCCCAGGGCTGAAGATGCACCTTCCACCAAGGCGCGGGGTGCGGCGCACAGATAACAGGCCGGCCAGGCTATGCGCCGCTACTCGCCAGGCCGGTAAAGCGGGTCACTTCGCGGCGGTGCCGCTTTGCTTCAGGATCGCTTGCGCGGCGGCGGCTTCCATCGCAGCGCGGTCGACCGGGTCGTCGGCGTTACCGTCCAGGCCCATCGTCGGCGGGTTGCCGATGGCGGCCATCGCGGCGGCAAAGACGTTGCGCACCTGGTGCTGTACGGCCGGCACGGCGGCAAGCATTTCGCGCACCTCTTCGGGTGACAGGGTGGTGCTGCTCATCAGCTGGTACTGCATCGCCTCGCGGCCGGCGCCTTCCTTCAAGTTCATGATGGCGGCACAGCGCCTGCGTTCGGCGAGCGCGGCCTCCACGAAGGCAGATTGATACACCTTCGCAGCCTCGGCCTGAATCGCCGGATTGCCCGAGAAGCGCGGCGCGTTGGGGATGTTTTCGACGCGGGTCGAGATGCTCATCTCTGCGCCCCTCAGGACAATGAAACGACGATGGTCGCCTCATCCATCGAGCCGTCTGCCGAGCGTGCCCAGACGGCGCCAGGGCCGATGTCGGCGCGGGTGTAGCGGTCGCGGCCCTCGAGGCGATGGCCGGCGCCTTCGGGCGCGTCCCCGTCGGTGCTCGCGGCGATCTCAGCCGCTGCGATGCTGTTCAGCGTGACGAGATGCAGATCCTCGGCAGCAAGCACGATGCGTTGCCAAGTGGGGGTCAGGGCGAAGGTTTGAGTTGCCATGGGCGTGTCCTCTGTGCGGTTGTGGTGCGGTGGTGGGTTAGCTACTCATCGCGCGCAAGGCGCTATCCTCGAGCTCGTTGCGCTCTGCAATGAACCCCTCGAAGGTGCCGGCGATTGCGGAGCGCGCGAGCGCTTCATCGCGGTGCCGTGCCTGCATCAGTTCGGTGTAGGTGTCGCCACCGCCTACAGTGACGGGCTTGCCGTCGGCGTCGAACACGCCGATGCGGGGTTCCGGTGCCGGTTCCTTGCCGACCGGAGCGCCTTGCATCTTGCGCATTGCTTCGACCGCCTCGCGCACATGGGCATCCTCGCCCAGTAGGCTATCGAGAGCCTTTGCTGCGCTGCGTCGTTGCTCGATGAGGGTTTCAAGCTCGGCCATGAGCGCATCGGCATCACGGGCGGTTTGCGCGGCAGGCGGGGCCGTCTCGGGACATCCAGCGGCCTGCGCGACCTGAAGCGCCCACGCTTCCAGCTTCTCGCCGGTCGGGTCGAGGACCGAGAAGAGGACGGCAGGCGACAGCCGGTTCATGATCCCCAGCGGACCGGGTGCGCTGACGGGTTCGATGTCGTAACGGCCAGCGCC
This sequence comes from Thauera humireducens, assembly GCF_001051995.2. Taxonomy (NCBI): domain Bacteria; kingdom Pseudomonadati; phylum Pseudomonadota; class Betaproteobacteria; order Rhodocyclales; family Zoogloeaceae; genus Thauera; species Thauera humireducens. Next base: position 1,266,505 of record NZ_CP014646.1, read on the forward strand.
GTTGATCGACACGATTGAACGGTATTCGATGTGCGCCTTCAGGTTCGCGGCGGCCGTGGCTGCCTGCTGCATGCGCAGCACATCGTCGGCGATGCTCGCGCGCACATCAGCCACGATTCGCGCGGCGGCAGCGTCTGCGCTCACTGCGCGGCGGGTCATCGCTTCGTGGCGTTCGCGCAGCTCGGCAATGCGAGCATCGAGCGCGGCAAGCCCTTGGCGAGCCTGCTGTGCCAGGGCGGCCAGTTGCTTCTGAATGTCGCCGGGCAGGTCTGCGGCTTTCGCGGTAGGGGTGGCAGTGGGCATGAGGCGGATTCCTTGGCGGGTGATGGCGGGGTTACTCGGCGGTGGGCACGGTGAATTCGCGGACGGTGCCCAGGATCTGCATGTGGCCATTCCGGGCGCAGAGAATCGCGGCGGCTTGCGCGATGCGCTCGGGATCCAGGTGGGCGATCAGTTCACGCGGGCCGGCCCAGACTGAGAGCGTGGCGCCCTCGGGGGTGGCATGAAGGGTGACGCCGGCCGGCGTACCGGGTTCTGCAAGGTCGATTTTCATGGTGACGCGGCGGTGATTGGACATGCTCGAAGTGTGCCGCCGGTCAGCCGAATGACATAACGCCCGAGTCAGGTGTCAGCGAGAATCCGCAACAGCTGCCGATTGGATCGGGGAATGCGTGCCAGGCGGTCGATCTCGAGCATTGCCGGGTCGCCTGCGGCCAGGCGCTCGAGAAGGTGGTCAGCCTTGGCGCTGGTCGGACCGGCGAACGACTCGGCCAACTCGCGCAAGCGGCGGTTGCGCTCGGGGATCGGCGATCCGAGATAGCCACCTCGGCCGCCGTTGCCCTTGAGGCCCAGCAGGCGGTCGAGGTCGGCGTGCGGATCGCGGACGCGACGCAGCAGGGCAGCCGGCACCCATCGGTCAGAGGGCGGCAGGACTTCGGCCATCTGGAGGGCGATCCGGGCGATGCGTTGGGCGGCGTCGTGCGGGGTCATGCTGGCTCGTCCATCCACGCCGGAAGGTTCAGGGCGCGGTCTGGAAAGCCCATGCCGCGCGTCAGCACGTCCCAGAGATGCGCGGAGAGTTCAGCGGCGAACCAGTTGAACTGGTCCGGGGTGGGTTCGATGCCTGAATCCGTGAGGATCTTCAGCAGCGCAGTGCGCTCGAACAACAGTTGCGGTAGCACGCCGAACACGACCGCATCAATCGGATTGGCGGCGGCCTGGTGTGCGGGCGGGCTGGTGGCCTCTTGGCGCAACATACCGGCGCGCACCTTTCGATGAACGTGGGCAACTGCCATCATCGGTTCAAGGTTTCGGCGGCGCCAATCCTCTGCGGATTCAACGCTATCGGTCGGCATCCCTCGTGCGACCAGCTTTGACACTTGCCCTTTGCTCAGTCCGAGCGCTTCACACAGTTCAGCTTGTTTCATTGGGTTTAAGTTTCCTAATAATTAAGAGCTATGACTAGAGGAAGATCGGGGCACTAATCACCCGTGAGCTACAAGCCCCGGAAGGACCCGCAAATAGCCAGACGTTTGTTGATGCACCGGCTTTCATCGGGCCGTTCTCAGCGCCATGGCCATTGCCTTCTCCAACTGCTCCGGAAGGTTCTTCTCGATCGAGCGCTGCATCAGCCCGTAGAAGTCAAAGCGCCTTCGGTAGTTGCCTGGCCTCACGAAGAGCAAGACGGGCTTGATGAATGACTTGCCTGCTGGTCCGTTAGGATAGTTGCGCTCCCAGATGCCGGGCGGCAGTCGCATGCCAAGCCCGCCGAAGCGCTCACCACGCGAGACGAAGTACGCAAAGCCATACTTGCGACCTTTGCCGAACGAGGTATCGCCCGTGCGCCGGTTCTTGCGACCCATCGTTGCGGCCGTTCTGGTTTTGTCGGTCATGTTCGACCGGTAGCCCTTACCCTTGCCGTCGTCAAAGGCGTTGAACCAGGACAGGATCTGATTGATCTTTGCGCCGGGCAGGTTGCCGAACGGATCAAGATAGCCAGATCGCTTTGCGAACACGGCCTGCATTCCGGGCGGCATGATCTGCGCTTTGATAAGCGCGTTCTCAAATCGCTTATTCGCCCGCTGCCCGCCTTCGATCTGCGCGGACAGGTAGCGATTGGGGAAGATGCTCCCCTTGCCCGCCGAGGTAGCGCGCGGGTCGTCTGCCGCAAAGCCGCGGTTGCCGTCATAGACATTGACGACGGCGAACAGGCGCTCTTTGGTTGCGCCTTGGAACACCTTTACGGCAGTCGCGGTACGCGGCAGCGGGCTGTCGAACACTGACGCCAGCACTGCGTTGCCTTCCTTGGCGACGATCTTCGCGGTTTCGTTAATTGCTCTGCTCGTGGCGAACGGCACCTGCCTGCGCGCCAGGTCGTCGAGTTGCTTGGTGACTTCCTTGATGTTGTCGGATACGTCGATGCGGATCATGGGCTCAGCTCCTTTGGTTTAGGTCGGTGAGTGCTCGGGTCGTCCGGCGCATCTACACCCGTCGACAATGTCGACAATGTCGACAGACGCTCGGGCCGGACTTGGGTCTGTCGAGTTTGTCGACATTGTCGACAGGGGTAGAGCGCCAAACCGTAAGTGATTCATATAGAAGAAGAAAAAGGTTAAAAATAGCTCTATGGCGACAATGTCGATTAGGTCGACAGAAGCTTCGGATTGACGATGCAGGCCTCTGTCGGCGGTGCGCCCTTGTTTCGCCTGGTGTAGTGCCGCAGCACGTCCTGCTGTTCCAGCCGCTGCAGGGCCTTGGTCAGGCGCTCCAGGGTACGGAAGCGCCCCTCCATCGCCTTCTGGCATTCCCGCCGGCTGAACTCCTCCAGGCCATTGGCCTTGATCCACTTCACGATGGCGCCCGCATCGGCGTCGACGCCGTCGGTGCCCAGCAGACCGAATGCCGCCTGTGCGTGCGGGATCAGCAGGCGCCCCAGCGCGACCGCCCGCTCCGTCGCAAGCTGGCTCACCTCTTCGGCGTGGCGTCCGACTTCGGCCAGCTCCAGCAGCGCCGCGATGCGCGCCACCGCGCCGGGCAGCTTGCTGGTCCAGTCGCTGATGGCCTCGTAGCGCCCACCCTCGCCCTGGTGGTCCTCGATCTCTTGCGCGAAGTCCGCCCACAGCTCGAGTGCCGGCTCGGTCATCGCCAGCTCGCGCGGCTTACCCGGCACGGCGGGCACGTCCTCCAGCAGTTGGAAGAGCGCGGCCTCGTAGTCATCGCGCACCTGGTCAGGGATTGCCACACGACGACGCACGTCGCGCTTGCCGACGTTGCTCGCCGGCATGGCGAAGAGAAAGCGCGCAAGCAGACCCGAGTCGCGGAACCGCCGCGAGGCGGCCACCTCGGACAGCACGCCGGGTTGCAGCGCCAGACCGAAGGACAGGGCCGGCTTATCGACGTGGGCCTCGCGGCCGGCGCGATCCACCCGCATCGCCGTGCCGGCGTGGCCTTTCAGGAAGGCGTCCAGGTTGGCACTGCCACCGTTGTAGATGCCGGCCATGATCTGGAAGATGCCGGCCTCATCGCTCAGCAGCGCCATGCGCTCACCGTACTCCGCCAACATCGCTTGCAGCCGCTCGGCGGTCACGTCCTCGGTGAAGAGGCGCGGTGCGCGCAGCTCGGCCGGCATCGTGTCCTTCTCGTGCTGGATCTCACTGCGGATGCGTTCGCGCTCGTGGTCGTCCTTGGCTTTCGCGGCATCGGCCAGAAGCCGCTCGATGCGCTTCTCGGCTACCTTCCGTGCCGACGCCACCCGCCCGCGCTCGGCGCGGCCTCGGTCGTACTCCAGCTTCTCCCAGCGCAGCAGGGGTGCCGTCATGGCGCTGAACACTGCCGACTTGCGCGCGCCGCTCGGCAGCGCCGTCAGCGTCCAGAGTGCAAGCGGCTCGGTGTAGTCGTCACCGAACGGCGCCACCTCGAAGCGGCGTTGCAGCACGGCAGCCAGAACCGACAGCCCCACCATGACAGCGAGCGCAGGCGGCGTTTGGGTCGAGTCCGCCACCGCGCCGGCCATCTCCCCCAGCCAGCCGGGCAGGATCGCGGCGGGGATCTCGGGTGCTTTGACCATGCCGGGCAGGTGCGGGTCGGGCCAATCCGGCGCAGGGCTCTGCGAATTTGCAGAGGGGGCAGCAGCAGCGGCCAACACCTTGTCGACGGTCGCCTTAACCGCCTCGGGGCCGGCGATCTGCGCCAGGTCGTTGAAGTCGGTCGGCTTAGACATGGGCCACCCCCTCGAAGCTCGGGAAGGCCACGCCGGCACCGATGGCCCGCGCGGCTTCGTGCGCGGCCTTCAGGCCAGGATTGCCGGGTGTGCCGGCGTCGTTGTCGGCGCACACCACGAAGCGCAGGCGGGGGAACTTGGCCCTCAGCGAACGGGCCACGGCGATGAGGTTGCCGCAGTTGAAGCACACCGCCACCGCGCGCCCGGTGGCCTGGTGCAGCGTAGCGGCGGTGGCGTAGCCCTCGGCCAGCAGCAGCGCGTCGTCGGGGCGCCCGATGGCGTAATAGCAGCCGGCGATGCGCCCACCGGTGAGGAAGCGTTTCGAGCCGTCCGGGCCGATGAACTGCAGCGTATGCAGTCGGCCATCGGCATCCCGCGCCGGCACCATCAGCTGGTCACGCAGCGCCCGCAGGCCATAGGCATGCACGCCCTTGGCCCGCAGGTAGGGATGATCGTCCGTAGCCGGCTTGGCACCGCTCCACAGCTTGAGCGCGCGAGCGGCAGCTTCGGCGCGGACGCGTGCGGCATCCTCTTCACGAGCTTTGTTCATGGCATGCAACTGGCGCTGCAGCTCGGCGCGCTCGGCCGGCGTCATCGCCTCGTTGCTGGTCGCCTGCCAGTAGTAGCGCCTTTCCCAGTCGTGCCAATGCCAAGCCACGCCAAACGGCACGCGGGTGCCTGTGTGCAGCACGGCAGCGGCGTTGAGCTTGCCGGGACCGTCACGCTCGCTGCGGTAGCGCACAATCTTGTCATCGGGAAAATGGATGGACGCCTTGACCGGTGTGAGTCCGACCGAGCCGAGAAAGGCGAGGAATTCAGTGGCGATCATTCGGCAACCTCCACCCGCGCACCAGGGAATTGCGCGCGAACCTCGACGGCTGTTGCGCCCTGCATGGCCCAGGCCACGAATGGGTCGCGGCCGGGGAATGTGATCCGCCAGGCGTGGGCCGGGCGGCCTTCGTTCGCTTGAAGGGCGGCGAGGGTTTCAGCGGCGTCTGGGAGGCCTGCACGCTTGGCGGCCTTTAACTGGCGGACGACTTCGCGGCGCTGTGCCCGGCTGCCGTTTTCCATGACGAAACCGTAATCGACCAGGCCCGGCCGGCGGCGGTTGCCGTCGCGTCCGAAGCCGGCACCCTTGGGGTAGTCGTGGTAGCTCATGCTTTCCCTCCGGCACTCTTCTTGCACAGCGCCCGGTGCATCTCGCCCTGTTCATCGAAATGCTCGATCCAGTGTTCCGCGTGATCGATTGCAAGCTCAGCCAGGTTCGGCACCTGACTGGACAGGTGGTTGCTGTGCGCAAGCTTGATGCTGTGAGCCAGCGCCAAAAGGTTGCGCAGCACGCATGCAGCGATACAGGCGATATCCTCGGCACAGTCGGGGGTTTTCTCGATGTCGCTCATGCTCACGCCCTCCCGCCGAAGCTCAGACGGTAGGCCAGCGCCGGGCCGGCGATGCGGCGCAGCGCGCGATAGACACGGATGCGGGTGATCGTGCTCATGCTTCACCCCCTTCGCGGTGGCGGGGGTGGGCGTCCAGGACGCCACAGCCGTAGCTCTCAAACATGCGGCACATGTCCAGCGCGACATCTGGGCAGCCGTGCTCAATGGTCGTTGCCAGGCCTGCGAACGCTGATACCAGTTGCTCGGTCTGGCTGATCAGGAATTCATACCTGTCCTGAAGGGTGAATTCCGCAGCGCTTCTCGGTTCTTTCATGCCGCACCCCCTTCCACCTTCGCCAGGGCGGCGCGCAGTGCAAGCAGGGTGCGCCCTTCTTCGGTGTGCTCGGTTGCGTGGAACTTCTGCAGCGTCAACAGCGATTCGGCAGCGGCGCACGCCTGGTGCAGCTCGGGTGCGGCGGCGATCAGGCGGACATTGGCGGCGGCCTGCTGGATGGCGGCATCGCCCCAGCCGATGGCGGACCAGACCTCAGCGACGATGCCTTCGTCGGGGCCGATCTGCCGATGGCTGTGCTCGTGCCACGGGCCGGGGGTGTAACTGGTGGGGATGGTGGGCGAAGTCGGCGCGAGTGCGCGCATGCCCGATGCGGTAGTACGCATGGCTGATGCTCCTTGGTCTGCGGTTTGAGTCCCGCGCCCCGACGCCAATCGGGGGTGGCGGGCGCGTGCGGGATTGGCGTACCGGGACCAAGGGACCGGCGAGCCTTGCGGCTCTCCCACACGGCCCGCCATAGACGGAGCAGCACATGCGGTGGACGAAAAAAATCCGCCTTGGTGGCGGACATGTCCGCCTTGGTCATTCGGGACGCCAATCCCGTTGCCTGTTGTTTGCAGGCAAACGGGATCATGCCGGGGGTGGGTGGACGGTGTCAAGCGCAGCGGCACCGCAAGAAGGCGAAGGACGATCACAGCGCCCCCTCTCGGACACGGATCGGGCCTGCGATCGGCGTGCCGCTCCAGGTGCTTACGATCAGCCAGCAGTCGAACTGGTGCAGTCGGAAACGCTTACCGCGATGGCAGAACGAACGCGCGTCAGGACGGGCACGCGCATAGCAACGTGCAGCGTCTACCAGCCGCCTGAGGGTCGATTGATCCTGCTTCGATAGCGGCTTGGCGAGCCGGGGAAACATCGTCAGGTGCACGGCCCGCCGCGTCGCACGATTGAGTGTGTCGACGGTCATGCCGAAACACCCAGCGAGGCCAGGTGACGGCGGATCGCGCCGACGTTCCAGCGGGTGGTCATTGGCCCGGTCTTGATCGGGGCGGGGAGCTTGCCCGAGCGAGCGTCACGCCATACCGATGAAGGGGACTTGCCCAGAATCAGGGCAACGTCATTGACATTCAGACTGCAGGCGGAATCGGGAAGGCTGTCCAGTTGCGCTAAAGCGGCGTGGGCGGGCGCGTGATGGATCGTGGCGGGATGCCGTGATTGCGGTTGCATTGTTTCGCTCCGGGTTGCGGGTGGAGCGAAGAATGACGCACGGCATTTTTTGAATCACCGCGTTATTTTTTTTGCTTTTCCCAGGGGAAAGGCGGCAGGTTGCGACGCTCCGCATTGACTGAAGATCTGCTGATGTCGTGCGAAATCAACGCATGAACCAAAGCGATCCAATGCTTTTCTTTAAATACGATCCTGACCTGATACATAGCGTAGATATCGGATATGCATCTCGCCATGATCCGCATGAAGTCCCGCCAGCTCGATTTCTGGGAACTCAGCCAAGGGTCGTCAGAGAAGACCTTCGATGCAGGCGGGTGGGCGTCCGCAGACGCGGCAAGACAGCGAAGCAACTCAGCCGGCGCGGGAAAACCGTTTCTCTTGTAGCTAGACAGCTCACGATTGAAGCGCTTGAAGTCGTCGTCCGCAGCATTGCGTGATAGCGCCGATTCGATCAGGGCAAGCGACGAATAGGTTTCGCCCGGTACGGTTGCCCGAAGATCGTCCAGTTCGTCGAGCAAGTCGGCCAACCCTCTTGCCTTCACTGCGAGCTGCGACAGCAGCGCGTCCGCACGGGTCTGCTTGTCACGAATACGAACCTTATCGTCAGGACGATCACGTGTGGCAGCGCCCTCATCTGGAACGCACTCTACGGCGTTGACGATGCAGCCGATGAGATACGACCACTCATCCTCTGAAAGCCAAAGCTCGTTAAGGTGCCTGAACAGGTCCTCAAGATCCTGAGCATGAAACAGGTCATGCATCGTCCATTCGCGCCGTTGATCTGAGAACGGCTCGGTGTATGAATAGATGAAACGCGCCCTTTCTGGAATCCAGTCTGGAAGCGTTGAGCCGTCACGCAGCATGCACACACCTTCAAATGTGCGCCTTCAGGAAGAACGCTGCGCCGGCCGGGTGAAGGAGCCCGGTGTTCCCCCCGTCGGGGTAGGCGCAGCATGACGTGATTATCAGGCCCGGCGCTGTGCGATGTCGATCACCTCCGCGCCCTTCCTAATCTGGTCAAGCCAGTCCGCCCATTGCTGCATCATCGCCTTGCGCTGCGGCAGGAACTTGGTCCGGTTGTAGGCACGCCCCAGCACATCCGGCACCTGGTGCGCGAGCTGGTGCTCGATCACGGCCGCATCCACCCCGAGCACCTCATGCAGGATCGTGCGGGCCATTGCCCGGAAACCGTGGCCGGTGATCTCGGTGCGGGTGTCGTATCCCAAGCGCCGCAGTGCGTTGTTCACGGTGTTCTCGCTCATGGGCTTGCCGTGGTCCCGAACCCCCTGAAACACGAACCGGCCGTGCCCGGTCAGCGGGTGCAGATCGCGGAGAATATCGACGGCCTGTCGTGACAGCGGGACGATGAAGTCGCGCCGCTTCTTCATCTTCTCGGCGGGGATTCGCCACTCGCCCTGCTCGAGGTCGATCTCGGACCACTCCGCCTGTCGCAGCTCGCCCGGTCGGACGAAGAGCATCGGCGCCAGGCGCAAGGCGCTGCGCACGATCAGCGAGCCCTTGTAGCCCTCGATGGCCTTCAGCAGTGGCCCCACCTCACCTACTTCGGTGATCGCCGGGAAGTGCTTTTTCGATACCGGCATCAGTGCGCCCTGCAGGTCAGCAGCAGGGTTGCGGTCAGCTCGTCCGGTGGCGATACCGTAGCGGAAGATCTGGCCGGCGATCTGCTTGGCACGGTGCGCCGTATCGACCGCGCCACGCTCTTCAATGCGCCTCAGCGTGCGCAGCAGCTCAGGCGCCGTGATCTCGCCCACAGGCCTATTGCCCAGCCATGGGAAAAGGTCTTTCTCCAGGACAGCGAGCGTCTTCTCCTGCGTCAGTGGAGTCCACTTCGCGCTCTTGAGCTTGTGCCATTCACGCCCGATGACTTCAAAGGCGTTGGCAACGGCCTCGACGCGGGCCTGCTTGGCTTCCTTCTTGGCGGCCAGGGGATCGGTCCCGGCGGCGATCAGTTCGCGCGCTCGATCGCGGCGTTTGCGCGCCTCGCCCAGCGACACGTCGGGATAGCAGCCCAGGGCAAGGGTCTTGCGCTTGCCCTCGAAGCGGTAGTCCAGCCGCCACAGCTTGCCGCCGGTGGGTTGGATCAGCAGATACATGCCGCGCTCATCGGTGAGCTTGCGGGCTTTGTCGGTGGGCTTGGCTAGCCTGACCGCCACGTCGTTCAGCGGCATGTTCTACCTCTCGCAACACCCCGCCGTGGCGGTATACCGTCAAGCTTACCGTGTACCGTCGGATGTACCGCCACTCTTGACGGTAGCGCATGCGCTGGCGTGCTATGAGATGACACAATAAAAAACCCGCAAAGCCTTTAGCTATGCGGGTTTTCGTGATGTTTGCCACTGGATGGCAGTTGTTCTTGGTGGGTGCTGACGGGGTCGAACCGCCGACATTCGCCTTGTAAGGGCGACGCTCTACCAACTGAGCTAAGCACCCGCGCCGGGGCTACACAAAATGAGTGAAGCCCGGAAAGCCCGCTAGTTTACTGCATCTTTCAGGCCTTTGCCAGCGCGGAATTTTGGAACCTTTGCCGCCTTGATCTTGATGTTCTTTCCGGTGCGGGGATTTCGACCCGTCCTTGCAGCGCGCTCGCCCACATAGAACGAGCCGAAGCCGACGAGAGTCACCGTGTCGCCACCCTTGAGGGCGTCCATGACACCCGCGACGGCTGCATCCAGGGCACGCCCTGCCGCTGCCTTCGAGATCTCCGCCTGCTTTGCGATAACGTCGATCAGTTCAGATTTGTTCACTTAAACCCCTCCGAAAGAGCACTGCGATGGGACGAACCTCACTGCATTCCGCGCCGGGCGCGGGATTTCGGGTGTCAGCGGCTTGCTTGCCAACTTCATGGGTTTTATAGCGCGCACGATTCGGCAGTGTCAACGACAAAGCCGCAACGCGGTTTCCCACGCTGCGGCCTTGTCTGCGAACGGGCGTGGCCATCTGTCGGCCCCGCTCACACCGCTCAGTGCGGACGCTGTCCCGAAGCCGACTTCTCGGCGTCGCCCGACACCGCAGCAACACCAGGCTCGACAGCGGCGGACTCGGGCAAAGGTTCGGGTCGGCGCTCGAGCGCCTGCTCCAGCACCTGGTCAATCCACTTCACCGGCACGATCTCGAGTGCATTCTTGATGTTCTCGGGAATCTCGGCGAGGTCCTTGACGTTCTCCTCGGGAATCAGCGCAGTGTGGATGCCACCACGCACGGCCGCGAGCAGCTTCTCCTTGAGACCGCCGATCGGCAGGACTTCGCCGCGCAGCGTGATCTCGCCCGTCATTGCCACGTCGCAGCGCACCGGGATGCCGGTCAGCACCGAAACCAGCGCGGTACTGATCGCGATGCCGGCGGACGGGCCGTCCTTCGGAATCGCACCCTCCGGCAGGTGGATGTGCATGTCGCTTTTCTGGTGGAAGTCCTCGTCGATGCCAAGCGAGCGCGCCCGCTTGCGCACCACCGACAGCGCCGCCTGGATCGACTCCTGCATCACCTCGCCGAGCTTGCCGGTCGTGAGCACCTTGCCCTTGCCCGGCAGTTGCACCGCCTCGACCGTCAGCAGTTCGCCGCCGACCTCCGTCCAGGCCAGGCCGGTGACCTGGCCGATCTGGTTCTGCTTCTCGGCCATGCCGAAGCTGTACTTGCGCACGCCGAGGAACTTGTCGAGGTTCTTGGCATTGACGATGATCTTGCTGCTGCGGCTCTTGAGCACCAGCTGCTTGACCACCTTGCGGCAGACCTTGGAGATCTCGCGCTCGAGACTGCGCACGCCGGCCTCGCGGGTGTAGTAGCGCACGACGTCGCGCAACGCTTCCTCGGTCACCGACAGCTCGTCCTGCTTGAGACCGTTGTTCTTCATCTGTTTAGGCAGCAGATAACGCTGGGCGATGTTGACCTTCTCGTCCTCGGTGTAGCCCGACAGACGGATCACCTCCATACGGTCGAGCAAGGCGGCCGGGATGTTGAGCGTGTTGGCCGTCGCCACGAACATCACGTCCGACAGGTCGAAATCGACCTCGACATAGTGGTCCTGGAAGGTGTGGTTCTGCTCCGGATCCAGCACCTCGAGCAGGGCCGACGACGGATCGCCGCGGAAGTCCATGCCGAGCTTGTCCACCTCGTCGAGCAGGAACAGCGGGTTCTTGACCGCGACCTTGCTCATGTTCTGCAGGATCTTGCCCGGCATCGAGCCGATATAGGTGCGGCGGTGGCCACGGATCTCGGCTTCGTCACGCACGCCGCCCAGCGCCATGCGGATGAACTTGCGGTTCGTCGCCTTGGCGATCGACTGGCCGAGCGAGGTCTTGCCCACGCCCGGAGGCCCGACGAGGCACAGGATCGGCGCCTTGACCTTGTCCACGCGCTGCTGCACGGCAAGATACTCGAGGATGCGTTCCTTGACGCGTTCGAGGCCGTAGTGATCCTTGTCGAGAATCTTCTCGGCTTCGGCCAGATCCTTGCTGACACGCGACTTCTTCTTCCACGGCAGGCCGATCAGCGTGTCGATGTAGTTGCGCACCACGGTGGCTTCGGCCGACATCGGCGACATCAGGCGCAGCTTCTTGAACTCGGCCTGCGCCTTCGCGAGCGCCTCCTTCGGCATGCCGGCGGACTTGATCTTCTTGTCCATCTCCTCGAGATCGGCACCCTCCTCGCCTTCCCCGAGTTCCTTCTGGATCGCCTTGACCTGCTCGTTGAGGTAGTACTCGCGCTGGCTCTTCTCCATCTGGCGCTTGACGCGGCCGCGGATGCGCTTCTCGACCTGCAGGATGTCGAGTTCGGCCTCGATCTGCGTCAACAGCTTCTCGAGCCGTTCGCCGGTATCGAACATCTCCAGCACATCCTGCTTCTGCTCGAGCTTGAGCGGCAGGTGCGCGGCGATGGTGTCGGCGAGACGGCCCGCCTCGTCGATGCCGGCGAGCGAGGTCAGGATTTCCGGCGGGATCTTCTTGTTGAGCTTAACGTACTGGTCGAACTGCGCGATGATCGCGCGGCGCATGGCCTCGACCTCGTTGGTATCGACGTCGGCGATCACCACCGGCGTGACCTTGGCGACGAAGAGTTGGCGCAGGTCCTCGACCGAATCGACGCGCGCACGGCGCACGCCTTCGACCAGCACCTTGATCGTGCCGTCGGGCAGCTTCAGCATCTGCAGGATGTTCGCGATGCAGCCGATCGAGTACAGGTCCTCGATCGCCGGCTCATCCTTGGCGGCACTCTTCTGGGCGACGAGCAGGATGCTCTTGCCCGCTTCCATGGCGCTTTCGAGCGCCTTGATCGACTTCGGCCGCCCGACGAAAAGCGGGATGACCATGTGCGGAAACACCACCACGTCGCGCAGCGGCAGCAGCGGCATTTCCATTTGTTCGTTGGGGAGGTCAGCAGGACCCGACATTTTCGTTTTCCTTACGAGAAAGGTCACACCCATGTGTGGGCGTGACCTGGAAATTCAAGCGGCGGGTGCGAGATAAGCAGAAATCGGCGGTGCGCCTCAGTTGGCGCCGGACACCTTCTGCTGCTCAGCGTAGATCAAGAGCGGCTTGGCGCCTTCCTCGATCGTGCTCTCCTCGACCACGACCTTCTCCACGCCAGTCAGCGTAGGCAGGTCGTACATGATGTCGAGCAGCGACGCTTCGAGGATGGAGCGCAGGCCGCGCGCACCGGTCTTGCGCTTGATCGCCTTGCGCGCCACCGCGTGCAGTGCGGCAGGACGGATCTCGAGTTCGACGCCTTCCATCGAGAACAGTTTCTGGTACTGCTTGACCAGTGCGTTCTTCGGTTCGATGAGGATCTGGATCAGCGCCTCCTCGTCCAGTTCCTGCAGCGTCGCGACCACGGGCAGACGACCGATCAGTTCGGGAATGAGGCCGAACTTGATCAGATCCTCGGGCTCGACCTGGCGGAAGGTATCGGTGAGATTCTTGCCTTCCTTGCTCTTGACCTCGGCACCGAAGCCGATGCCGACCTTCTCGGTGCGGTTGCGGATGACCTTCTCGAGACCGTCGAAGGCGCCACCGCAGATGAACAGCACGTTGGTCGTGTCGACCTGGATGAAATCCTGGTTGGGATGCTTGCGGCCGCCCTGCGGCGGGATCGAGGCGATCGTGCCTTCGATCAGCTTCAGCAGCGCCTGCTGCACACCCTCACCCGACACGTCGCGCGTGATCGAGGGGTTGTCGGCCTTGCGCGAGATCTTGTCGATCTCGTCGATGTAGATGATGCCCTGCTGCGCCTTGTCGACGTCGTAGTCGCACTTCTGCAGCAGCTTCTGGATGATGTTCTCGACGTCTTCGCCGACGTAGCCGGCTTCGGTCAGCGTCGTGGCATCGGCCATCACGAAGGGCACGTTGAGCAGGCGCGCCAGCGTCTGCGCCAGCAGGGTCTTGCCCGAGCCGGTCGGCCCGATCAGCAGGATGTTGCTCTTGGCAAGCTCGACGTCGTCCTGCTTGGCCTCGATGTGGCGCAGGCGCTTGTAGTGGTTGTAGACCGCCACCGCCAGGTTGCGCTTGGCCTGCGACTGCCCGATCACGTACTGGTCGAGGATGTCGCAGATCTCGTGCGGGGTCGGCAGCGCGCCCTTGATGCTCTCCGGATCTGCGGCGCCGACGATCTCGTCACGAATGATGTCGTTGCACAACTCGATGCATTCGTCGCAGATGAAGACCGAAGGGCCGGCGATCAGCTTGCGCACCTCGTGCTGGCTCTTGCCGCAGAAGGAGCAGTACAGCAGCTTGTCGCCGCCAGCCTTCTTGTCCGTCATGTCGGGGTTCTCCTGATTCAGGTGTCGTCGCGGCTGGTCAGCACCTTGTCGACCAGGCCGTACTCCACCGCGGCCGCCGCGGACATGAAGTTGTCGCGGTCGGTGTCCTTCTCGATGCGCTCGAGCGGTTGCCCCGTGTGCTTGGACAACATGTCGTTGAGGCGCGCACGCAGGTAGAGGATCTCGCGGGCGTGGATCTCGATGTCCGAGGCCTGGCCCTGGAAGCCACCCAGTGGCTGGTGGATCATGACGCGCGAGTTGGGCAGGATGAAGCGCTTGCCCTTCTCGCCCGCCGCCAGCAGGAAGGCACCCATGCTCGCAGCCTGGCCGATGCACAGCGTGCTGACATTCGGCTTGATGAACTGCATGGTGTCGTAGATCGCCATGCCGGCGGTGACCGAACCGCCGGGCGAGTTGATGTAGAAGTAGATGTCCTTGTCCGGGTTCTCGGACTCGAGGAACAGCAACTGCGCGACGATCAGGTTGGCGGTCACGTCATTGACGGGGCCGACGAGGAACACCACCCGCTCCTTCAGAAGGCGCGAATAGATGTCGTAGGCGCGCTCGCCGCGACCGCTCTGCTCGACCACCATCGGAACCAGGCCGAGACCGACCGGGTTCCAGTCGCTGCTGTGCTGGGGTGTTCCGTGCATCATTCGTCAGACCCTTTGCGGCATCAGGCCGCGTTGCCCATCAGTTCGTCGAAAGCCACATCCTTGTCGGTGGCTTGAGCCTTGCTGCTGACCCAGGCGACGACGTTGTCTTCGATCACCACGGCTTCGGCCTGCGCCAGACGCTCAGGTTGAGCGTAATACCAGCGCACGAGTTCCGCAGGATCTTCGTAGCTTTGCGCCATTTCTTCGACCAGCGCGCGGACCTGTTCAGGCTTGGCGTGCAGTTCGTTGGCCTTGACCAGCTCGGCCATGATCAGACCGAGCTTGACGCGGCGTTCGGCCTGCTCGGTGAACCACGACGGGTCCACCGGGATGTCCTTGGTCTTGAGGCCGCGCATCTCGAGGTCGCGACGGGCGTTCTCGGCCAGCTGCTGCGATTCGGCCTGCACCAGCGCCTTCGGCACTTCGATCGGCGTGACCGCGACCAGCGCGTCCATCACCTGCTCCTTGACCTTGGCCTGGATGCGGCGCTTGACCTCGCGCTCGAGATTGCCCTTCACTTCCTCGCGCAGCTTGGCGACGTCGCCGTCGGCCACACCCAGCGAACGGGCGAAGTCGGCGTCGATCTCGGGCAGCACGGGGGCCTCGACCTTCTTCACCGCGATCTCGAACTGAACCGTCTGACCCGCCAGATGCTGGGCGTGGTAGTCGGCCGGGAAGGTCATGTCGAAAGTCTTGCTCTCGTCCGCCTTGAGACCGGTCACTGCGGTCTCGAAGTCCTTCAGCATGGCGCCGGCGCCGATCACGAAGGGGAAGTCCTGGGCCTGGCCGCCCTCGAACACTTCGCCGTCCTTGCGGCCGGTGAAGTCGATGACGACGCGGTCGCCTTCGGCGGCGGCACGATCGGCGGCGCTGAAGGTGGTGCGCTGCTTGCGCAGCACGTCGAGAGTCTTGTCGACCTCGGCATCGCCGACGGTCAGGGCCGGGCGCTCGATCTTCTGCTCGCCCAGGTCACCGACGGTGATCTCGGGATAGACCTCGAAGGTCGCGGTGAACTCGAGCGTACCGTCGGCAGCGCCTTCCTTCGGCTCGATGCGGGGATAACCGGCGACGCGCAGGTTCTGCTCGCGCACCTTCTCGCCAAAAGCCTTCTCCACCGCAGCACCGACGGCTTCGCCGCGGGCCTGGCCACCATGGGTCTGGGCGACGATCTTCATCGGCACCTTGCCCGGGCGGAACCCCGGCATCTTCACCGTGCGCGCCATGCGCTTGAGGCGGGCATCCACCTCCTTCTCGATGTCCGCCAGCGTGACGGCGATGTCGATACGGCGCTCCAGCGCGCTCGGGCTAACCTGGTTCTGCTCCATTGAGTCGATCCTGAGAAGTCAAATAAAAACGGTTCCCGCCCGCAGGGCAGCACACCCGGAACCGGACGCGCACCTGCCTCGCCAGCGTAAACGCAGTGAACGAAGAGCGGGATTCTAGCACAGGGTCCGCGCCGCGCTCGGAGGCGGAATCCTGCCGTGACAGCGAGCACGAAAACACAACAAAAAGGGGCATCCGCGCGCGGAACTCGCACCATCGCAGTGCCTCTCATGGTACAGAGTCAGCTCATGCAGCCGGCCGCGCCGATTCGTCAGGAACAGTCGATGGGCACGATGCTTGCATGCCAGTTGCACGGTAGCTCGGATCGATTGCACAGGAGATTGCCATGTCCATCTTCAATGCCTATCAGGCCCGCTTCGAGGCAGCACGCGAAGAGGAAATGTCGCTGCAGGAATACCTCGAACTGTGCCGCAAGGACCGCATGGCCTACGCCTCGGCCGCCGAACGCATGCTGCAGGCGATCGGCGAACCCGAGCTGGTCGATACCCGCCTCGACCCGCGCCTGTCGCGCATCTTCTCCAACAAGATCATCCGGCTCTACCCCGCCTTCCGCGACTTCTACGGCATGGAGGAGGCGATCGAGAAGATCGTGTCCTACTTCCGTCATGCGGCGCAGGGACTGGAGGAGAAGAAGCAGATCCTCTACCTGCTCGGGCCGGTCGGCGGCGGCAAGTCGTCGCTGGCGGAGAAGCTCAAGTCGCTGATCGAGAAGGTGCCGTTCTACGCGGTGAAGGGCTCGCCGGTGCACGAGTCCCCGCTCGGCCTGTTCGACGTCAATGAGGACGGCCGCATCCTCGAGGACGACTTCGGCATTCCGCGTCGTTACCTCAACACCATCATGAGCCCGTGGGCGGTCAAGCGCCTGCACGAATTCGGTGGCGACATCACGAAGTTCCGCGTGGTGAAGCTCAACCCTTCGGTGCTGCGCCAGGTCGCGGTCGCCAAGACCGAGCCGGGCGACGAGAACAACCAGGACATCTCGTCCCTGGTCGGCAAGATCGACATCCGCAAGCTCGAGCAGTACTCGCAGGACGACCCCGACGCCTACAGCTACTCCGGCGGGCTGTGCCTGGCCAGCCGCGGCCTGCTTGAGTTCGTCGAGATGTTCAAGGCGCCGATCAAGGTGCTGCACCCGCTGCTCACCGCCACGCAGGAAGGCAACTACAAGGGCACCGAGGGCTTCGGCGCGATCCCCTTCGACGGCATCGTGATGGCGCACTCGAACGAGTCCGAATGGGTCGCCTTCAAGAACAACAAGAACAACGAGGCCTTCCTCGACCGCATCTACACGGTCAAGGTGCCCTACTGCCTGAGGGTGTCGGACGAGATCCGCATCTACGAGAAGCTGCTCGCCCACAGTTCGCTTTCCGAAGCGCCCTGCGCACCCGACACGCTGAAGATGATGGCGCAATTCTCGGTGCTGTCGCGCCTGAAGGAACCGGAGAACTCCAGCATCTTCTCCAAGATGCGCGTGTATGACGGCGAGAACCTGAAGGACACCGACCCCAAGGCCAAGAGCTACCAGGAATACCGCGACTACGCCGGTGTCGACGAAGGCATGACCGGCCTGTCGACCCGCTTCGCCTTCAAGACGCTGTCGAAGGTGTTCAACTTCGACCACCGCGAGGTCGCCGCCAACCCGGTACACCTGATGTACGTCCTCGAGCAGCAGATCGAGGCCGAGCAGTTCCCGGCCGATACCGAGGCGCGCTACCTGGGCTACATCAAGGAATACCTGGCGCCGCGCTACGCCGAGTTCATCGGCAAGGAGATCCAGACCGCCTACCTCGAGAGCTACTCCGAGTACGGTCAGAACATCTTCGACCGCTACGTGATCTACGCCGACTTCTGGATCCAGGACCAGGAGTTCCGCGATCCCAACACCGGCGAGATCCTCGACCGTGCCGCGCTCAACGACGAGCTGGAGAAGATCGAGAAGCCTGCCGGCATCAGCAACCCGAAGGACTTCCGCAACGAGGTGGTGAATTTCGTGCTGCGCGCCCGCGCCAAGCACGACGGCCGCAACCCGAGCTGGACGTCGTACGAGAAGCTGCGCGCGGTGATCGAGAAGAAGATGTTCTCCAACACCGAGGACCTGCTGCCGGTGATCAGCTTCAACGCCAAGGCCAGCGCCGACGAGCAGAAGAAGCACCAGGACTTCGTCGATCGCATGATCGAGAAGGGCTACACCGAGAAGCAGGTGCGCCTGCTGTGCGAGTGGTACTTGCGCGTGCGCAAGTCGTCGTGACGCCATTCGCTTAGGGTGCGCGGCCGGTCGGGCGCGCACCCTCACCGGCTTCGGCCAGAGGGAGGATGCATGGTCCGCATCATCGATCGACGCTTCGACAGCAAGAACAAGAGCGCGGTTAACCGCCAGCGCTTCATGCGTCGCTTCAAGCAGCAGATCCGCAAGGCGGTCTCCGAGGCCATCCAGGGCCGCTCGATCCGCGACCTGGAAAATGGCGAAGAGGTGTCGATACCGGCGCGCGACCTGTCCGAGCCCTCGCTGCATCACGGCAAGGGTGGCATCTGGGAACAGGTGTTCGCGGGCAACGACCAGTTCAGCTCGGGCGACCTGATCAACCGGCCGCTCGGCGGCGGGGCGGGCGGTTCGGGCAAGGGCAAGGCAAGCAACGAGGGCGAGCACGAGGATGACTTCGTGTTCCAGCTCTCGCGCGAGGAGTTCCTCGAGCTGTTCTTCGAGGATCTCGAACTGCCGCGCCTGGTGCGCACCCAGCTGGCCAAGGTCACCGACTACAAGACGCAACGCGCCGGCTTCACCTCCGACGGCGTACCGGCGAACATCAACATCATCCGCTCGATGCGCGGCGCCCTGGGTCGCCGGCTGGCGCTCGGCTCGCCCTACGCCGGCCGGCTGCGCGAGTTGCAGCAGCAGCTCGACGACGCCCTCGCCCGCGACGGCGAGGACAGCGCGGACGTGCAGGCGCTGCGCGACGAGATCGGGCTGCTGCGCGCCAAGATCGACCGCATCCCTTTCATCGACAGCTTCGACCTGCGCTACAACAACCGCATCAAGGTACCCCGCCCCACCACGCAGGCGGTGATGTTCTGCCTGATGGACGTGTCGGGCTCGATGGACGAGGAGCGCAAATCCACCGCCAAGCGCTTCTTCATGCTGCTGTACCTGTTCCTGACGCGCAGCTACGAGCACATCGAGGTCGTCTTCATCCGCCACCACACGGTGGCGAAGGAGGTGGACGAGGAGGAGTTCTTCCACTCGCGCGAATCGGGCGGCACCGTGGTGTCCAGCGCACTGGTGCTGATGCGCGACATCCTGCGCGAGCGCTACGCCAACGGCCAGTGGAACATCTATGGCGCGCAGGCCTCGGACGGCGACAACTGGGACAACGATTCGCCCGTGTGCGGGAAGTTGCTCGGCAACGAGATCCTGCCCTGGTGCCAGTACTTCGCCTATATCGAGATCACCGCCGGCGAGCCGCAGAATCTGTGGCGCGAGTACATGAAGATCGGCGGCGAACACGACAACTTCGCCATGCAGCGCATCGAATCGCCGGCCGACATCTACCCGGTGTTCCGCGAACTGTTCAAGAAGACGATCACATGAAGCGCACTACCGTACGCAAACCCGAGCCCCTGCCGAGCGGCTCCGAGTGGTCGACCGAGAGCATCGACCTCTACAACGCCGAGATCGCGCGCGTCGCCGCCCACTACCGGCTCGACACCTATCCGGTGCAGGTCGAGATCATCACCGCCGAACAGATGATGGACGCCTACGCCTCGGTCGGCATGCCGGTGAACTACCACCACTGGTCCTTCGGCAAGCATTTCCTCGCCACCGAGAAGGGCTACCGGCGTGGCCAGATGGGACTGGCCTACGAGATCGTCATCAACTCCAACCCCTGCATCGCCTATCTGATGGAGGAGAACACGCTGCCGATGCAGGGCCTCGTGATCGCCCACGCGGCCTACGGCCACAACAGCTTCTTCAAGGGCAACTACCTGTTCCGCACCTGGACCAACGCCGACGCGATCATCGACTACCTGGTCTTCGCGCGGAACTACATCGGCCAGTGCGAAGAGCGCCATGGCGAGGAGGCCGTCGAGTTGCTGCTCGACTCCTGCCACGCGCTGATGAGCCTCGGCGTCGACCGCTACAAGCGCCCGCCCAAACTCTCGCTCGCCAAGGAGAAGCTGCGCCAGCAGGAGCGCGAGGAATACCTGCAGGGCCAGGTCAACGACCTGTGGCGCACGCTGCCGGCGCACGAGGTCAGGACCGGTGCGCGCGAGGAGGCCCGCTTCCCGCCCGAACCCGAGGAGAACCTGCTCTATTTCATCGAGAAAAACGCGCCCCTGCTCGAACCCTGGCAGCGCGAGGTGGTGCGCATCGTACGCAAGGTCGCGCAGTATTTCTTCCCGCAGCGCCAGACCCAGGTCATGAACGAAGGCTGGGCCACGTTCTGGCACTACACCCTGCTCAACCACCTGTACGACGAGGGCCTGCTGGCCGACAGCTTCATGCTGGAGTTCCTGCAGTCGCACACCAATGTCGTCTATCAGCCGCCCTACAACAGCCGCTGGTACAACGGCATCAACCCCTACGCCCTCGGCTTCGCGATGTGGCAGGACATTCGCCGGATCTGCGAGCAGCCGGACGACGAGGACCGCCGCTGGTTCCCCGAGATCGCCGGCAGCGACTGGCTCGAGACCTTCGACTTCGCGATGCGCAACTTCAAGGACGAGAGCTTCATCGCCCAGTACCTGTCGCCCAAGGTCATGCGTGACTTCCGCATGTTCGCCGTGCTCGACGACGACCGCGAGGACAAGCTCAAGGTGTCCGCCATCCACAACGACGAAGGTTTTCGTCGGGTGAGCGACATCCTCTCCGACCAGTACAACCTTGGCGCGCGCGAACCCAACGTGCAAGTGTGGAGCGTCGACCTGCGCGGCGACCGTTCCCTCACATTGCGCCACACACCCTACCACCGCAGACCGCTCGGCGACAGCGCCGAGGAGGTCATGCGCCACGTCGCCCGGCTATGGGGTTTCACCGTAAGGCTGGAGACCGTGGATGAATCGGGCAACGCCGAAGTCAAGCACGAGATCCGCAGCGAGAAGCGTCGAGGCGCCGCCCTGATCTGAGGCCGCGCAGCGCTGCGAACAGGACGTAGAATCCGGGGGTCCAGCCCCGGAGTCCCCCATGTACAGTGCATCGCGCCCGATCTACGCCGTCGCCGGCATCCGCGAAATCGAGAGCAAGCTCATCCCCAGCGCACGCCCCTCCCTGATGGAGCGCGCGGGCCGCGCGGCGGCCGAGGACGCGGTGCGACTGATCATGGACCGCCCGGGTCCGATCCTCATCGCCTGCGGGCCCGGCAACAACGGCGGCGACGGTTTCGTGATGGCGCGCCAGCTGGCCCAGGCCGGGCGCGAGGTGCAGGTCGCCTTCGCCGGCGACGCCCACGCGCTGCCTGCCGACGCCGCCAAGGCCTGCGCCGACTACCTGGCCGCAGGCGGAAACATGGTGTCCGACCTGCCGGCCGCGCCTGCGCAGGGCTGGGCGCTGGTCGTCGATGCGATCTTCGGCATCGGCCTCAAGCGACCCGTTGAAGGGCGCTACGCGGACTGGATCCGCACGCTCAACGCGCAGTCCTCGCCGCGCATGGCACTCGACGTGCCGAGCGGGCTGAATGCCGACACCGGGCAGCCCCTCGGTGCCACCTTCCGCGCCAGCCACACGACCACCTTCATCGCGCTCAAGCCCGGGCTGCTGACCAACGACGGCCCGGACTACTGCGGCGAGATCAACGTCCAGCGCCTCGACATCGACCCGCCCGCCTGGCTGCCCGCAGCCGGGCACGCGGTCACGCCCGCGCTCTTCCGCACACAACTGGTGCCGCGTCCGCGCAACAGCCACAAGGGGCTGTATGGCGACGCCGCCATCCTCGGCGGCAATGCCGGCATGGTCGGCGCGGCACTCCTCGCGGGCCGCGCAGCGCTCTGGCTGGGCACCGGGCGGGTCTATGTCGGCCTGCTCGACCCCAATGGCCCGGCGGTCGACTTCGCCCACCCGGAGCTGATGCTGCGCCAGGCCTCACGCCTGCCCGAGCGCCTGAGCGCGCTGGCGATCGGGCCCGGCCTCGGTACCGAGGACGCCTCGCTTGCCGAGCTGAGTTCGGCGCTCGCGCGCGAGATTCCGCTGGTGCTCGACGCCGATGCGCTGAACCTCATCGGTCGCGACCCGCAGTTGCAGGCGATGCTCGCAGCCCGTCGGGCGCCCAGTGTGCTGACGCCCCATCCCGCCGAGGCCGGACGCCTGCTCGGCCTCACCACCGCCGCAGTGCAGGCCGACCGGCTGCAGGCTGCGATCGACATTGCCGCGCGGCTGCACGCACTCGTGGTGCTGAAGGGCTGCGGCTCGATCATCGCCACCCCGGACGGTCGCTGGTTCATCAACGGCACCGGCCACCCGGGCATGGCCAGCGCCGGGATGGGCGACGTGCTCACCGGCCTCGTCGTGGGCTTCCTCGCCCAGGGTTGGCCGGCGGAGGCGGCGCTGATCGCCGGCGTTCACCTGCACGGCGCCGCCGCCGACCGCCTCGCGCGCGAGGGCATCGGCCCGATCGGCTTGAGCGCAAGCGAAACGATCGATGCGGCACGCGGCGTCTTCAACGGCTGGCTGATCGAGGCCCAGCAGGGCGATCACCGCGAGAAGCCGCGCGACGCCCGCCCGCTGCTGTCGCTGGGCGCGCGCTGAATGGCGGACGTCCAGGGCGGCCTCGCGCCGCGGCCACCCGATGCGCCGCCTGCCCCGCTACTCAAAGCCATCCTGATGCTGCTCGGCGCGGTGACGCTGTTCGTGCTCCTCGACGCCACCGCCAGCCACCTGGGCAAGACCTACCCCGTGCCCATGCTGGTCTGGGCGCGCTACACCGTGCATTGCCTGCTGATGGTGGTGTTCCTGGCGCCAAGCATGCGCCTGCGGCTGGTCAGCACCGCTCGCCCACGCCGGCAGATCGTTCGCGCCCTGTGCCTGCTCGCCACCACCTTTTTCGGCATGGCCGCCTTCATCCGCATGCCACTGGCCGAGACGACGGCGATCATCTTCCTCTCGCCGCTCCTCGTCACCGTGCTCGCCGGCCCCCTGCTCGGCGAACGCATCGGCGCGCTGCGCTGGGCGGCTTCGATCGGCGGATTCATCGGCGTGCTGCTGATCGCCCGCCCGGGCAGCGGACTGTCGCCCGAAGGCGTCACCTTCGCGCTCGGCGCGGCACTCATGTACGCGATCTACCAGATCCAGACCCGCCAGCTATCGGCCACGGAGAACCCGGTGACGATGCTGTTCTACACCGCGCTCACCGGCACCCTGGCGATGACCCTGCTGTTGCCCTGGATCTGGGGCGGCCCCCTGCCCGGGCTGGTCGATGGCCTGCTGATCATTGCCCTCGGCCTGTTCGGCGGCATCGGCCACTTCCTGCTGATCCGGGCCTTCCGCGAGGCGCCGGCCTCGGTGCTGTCGCCGATCCTCTATGCGCAGCTGGTCATCGCCACCTTCGTCGGCGCCCTGCTCTTCGGCCACATCCCCGACCTGCCCGCCCTCACCGGCATCCTGATCATCGCCGGCGCGGGGGCCGTCATCGCCCTCGACGGCCAGCGAAAACACGCGGCAGGTCGCCACAAGGGCTGAGCCATCGACCGCCCGGATGCCCTCAGTCGGGTCTCCGGGCGCGCCACGGCAAGCGGGCCAGCACCCCTGTGGCGAGCCCGGTCCCCGCGAGGATCACACCGCAGCCCAGCAGCATGCGCAGGCTGATCGTCTCATCCAGCACCACCGCGCCCCAGAACATGCCGAAGGCGGGGATCAGGAAGGTCACCGTCACCGTACGCGACGGCCCCACGCTCGCCATCAGGCGGAAGAAGATGACGTAGGCGAGGCCGGTGCACACCACCGCCAGCACCACCACTGCCAGCCACACCTCGACACCCGGAAGTTGCGCCGGCCAGCTCGCGATGGCGGGCGCCAGCAACACCAGCGCGGCGAAGAACTGGCTGCCGGTCGCCGTGGCCATCGGCGGCACGCCGGTGAGATGGCGCTTGGTCAGTGCCGCGGCAATGCCGTAGGACAGCGTGGCGCCGAGGCAGGCCAGCACCGCCCAGCCGCTGCCGCCCGCCGAGAACGACGCCTGCCCCCACACCAGCACGACCACCCCGCACAGGCCGAGCAACATGCCCGCCAGCGCCGTTCCGGTGAGGCGGTCGTTGAGCCACGCCCAGGCCACGAGCGCGGTGAAGAGCGGCGTGGTCGCATTGACGATCGAGGCGAGTCCGGCGCTGACCGACTGCAGCGCATAGCCGTAGAAAACGAAAGGCAAGGCCGATGCGAAGAAACCCACGACCAGCAGGGCCTTCCAGCGCCGCAGCAGGATCTCGAGTCCGCCCTGCAGGGCAAGAAGTGGCAACAGCACCACTGCCGCAAGGCCGACGCGCAGCGCCATCAGCGGAAACGCGCCAAGGGCCGGCGCCGCGATGCGCATCAGCAGGAAGGACGCGCCCCAGATGGCCGCGAGCACGAAGAGTTCGACAAGATCCCGAGGCTTCACGACGAGGCGCCTGTATGAGGGTTGGCGCACGGCGGCAAGGGGCCGTGCATGAGCGGTGCATTGTGGCCGTCGCGACGGAGCGCGCCAATCCGGAAAACGACGAATATGGAAACGACGAATATGGAGACGACGAATTGCCGATCGGCGATCCTCACACGGCCACGGCCGGCCAAGCACGGTGCTAGACTTTCGCCTCTCATCGAATCACAGCGGTCACTACCATGCTCTCCGAACAGCTCCGTGTCGAAATCCAGCGCAACATCGCCGCCTCCCTCGCCGAAGACATCGGCACCGGCGACCTCACCGCGCGGCTGATCGCGCCCGACACCGAGGCCCGCGGTCGCGTCATCACCCGCGAGGATGCAGTGATCTGCGGCACGGCCTGGTTCGACGCCGCCTTCGCCGCGCTCAGCCCCGCCGCCATCGTCAACTGGCACGTCAAGGACGGCGACACCGTCAAGGCCGGCGACGTGTTGTGCGACATCGTCGCGCGCGCCCGGGTGCTGCTGACCGCGGAGCGCACCGCGCTCAACTTCCTGCAGCTGCTGTCGGGCACGGCCACCGTGACACGCCGCTTCGTCGACGCCGTCGCGGGCACCCGCGCCAGGATCGTGGACACGCGCAAGACCCTGCCCGGCCTGCGTCTGGCGCAGAAGTACGCGGTCGCGGTCGGCGGCGGCACCAACCACCGCGTCGGCCTCTACGACGGCATCCTGATCAAGGAGAACCACATCATCGCTGCGGGCGGCATTCGCGAAGTCGTGGAACAGGCGCGCAGCATCGCGCCCTCCAACGTCTTCATCGAGGTCGAAGTCGAGAACCTCGACGAGCTGCGCGAAGCGCTGGATGCCGGCGTGACGATGGTGCTGCTCGACAACATGAGCCTCGACGAAATGCGCGAAGCCGTCGCCATCACCGCGGGTCGCGCCGAGCTGGAAGCCTCCGGCGGCGTGAATCTGGAGCGCGTGCGCGCCATCGCCGAGACCGGCGTCGATCGCATCTCGATCGGCACCCTGACCAAGGACGTGCGCGCGCTCGACCTGTCGCTGCGCCACGTCGAAGACTGAGCACCGCTGCGTCGAACGATGTCCGACACCCTGCCGCCCTGGCCCCAGGTACCCGCCTGCTACGGCTGGCTCTCGCTCGACGGACGCGGCAGGTGGCGGCTGAAGGCGGAGACGATCACCCATCCGGGGCTGATCGCCTTCCTCAATGCCCATTACACAACTGACGACGACGGTTGCTGGTTCGTGAACAACGGCCCGCAGCGCGTCTATGTGCAACTGGACAGCGCGCCCTGGATATTGCGGCTGCAACCCGACGGCCGCTTCGTCACGCATGCGGGCCGGCCCGCAGCCATCGAAGGGCCGATCTATCTGGACGGAGAGGGGCGCGTATTCATGCGGACCGATGCCGGCCCAGCTGCGCTGGACGACCGCGATCTCGCCATGCTGATCGCCGAGCTGCGCGACGCTGCCGAGCGGCCAGCGGACGACGCAAGCCTGGCCGCCCTGCTGGACGGCCGCGACATCGACCTGAACTGGCACGGGCAGGCGCTGGTCTTCCTCGGCAACGAGACCGCCGCGACGCGACTGGGCTTCATTGCCGATCCCTGCCCCCCGGAGCCTGCCCCGGGGGCCTAGCTAGCAGGTCAGACGCGTTCGGTGATGAAGCGCTTCACCGCGTCGACGTCGGGCGCCATGACCTCGACGCGCTGCGGCAGCTTCTCGATACCCTCGAGATCGGCCGGACGCTCCGGCTCGCGGCCCAGGGCCTCGACGATGGTCTCGGCGAACTTCACCGGCAAGGCCGTTTCCAGCACCAGCACCGGCACGCCGGCAGGCACCTCGCCCGCATGCTCCCACGCCACCTTGACGCCATCGGCGGTGTGGGTGTCGATCATCACGCCGTACTGCTCGAACACCTTGCGGATCGTCGCCAGGCGGTCGGCATGGCTGCTCGCGCCCGACACGAAGCCGAACGCGCCGATGCGAGCGAATTCGGGCGAGGCCGACAGGTCGAAGGCCCGGCCTGCATCGACTTCCGCCCACAGCGCGGCGACCTTCTGCGGGTCGCGGCCGACGAGGTCGAAGACGAAGCGCTCGAAGTTCGACGCCTTCGAGATGTCCATCGACGGGCTGGAGGTGACGTGCGTCTCGGCGGCCTTGCGCGGACGATAGACGCCGCTGCGGAAGAACTCGTCGAGCACGTCGTTCTCGTTGGTGGCGAGGATCAGCCTGGCGACCGGCAGCCCCATCATGCGCGCGATGTGGCCGGCGCAGATGTTGCCGAAGTTGCCCGACGGTACGCAGAAGGCGACCTGCTCGTCGTTCGACTGGGTCGCGGCGAAGTAGCCCTTGAAGTAATAGACGATCTGCGCCGCCACCCGCGCCCAGTTGATCGAGTTGACCGCACCGATCTTGTGCTTGGCCTTGAAGGCGTGGTCATTGGACACCGCCTTCACGATGTCCTGCGCGTCGTCGAACATGCCGGTGACGGCGATGTTGAAGATGTTCTCGTCCTGCAGCGAATACATCTGCGCGCGCTGGAAGGCGCTCATCTTGCCGTGCGGCGACAGCATGAACACGCGCACGCCCTGCTTGCCGCGCATCGCGTACTCGGCCGCCGAGCCGGTGTCGCCCGACGTCGCGCCGAGGATGTTGATGGTCTCGCCGCGCTTGGCCAGCACGTACTCGAACAGGTTGCCGAGCAGCTGCATCGCCATGTCCTTGAAGGCCAGCGTCGGGCCATTGGACAATTCGAGCAGGCCCAGCCGGCCTTCCTCCAGCCAATGAACCGGCGTGATGTCGCTTGCCTTGTCGCCCTTGCGCACGTGGCAATACACGTCGGCGGTATAGGTCTTGTCACAGATCGCCTTGAGGTCCGCCGGCGGAATGTCGGTGATGAATTTCGACAGGATCGCAAAAGCCAGTTCGGCGTAGGACAGGCCACGCCAGGCATCGAGCTCGGCACGCGTCACCTGCGGGTAGGACTCCGGCAGGTAAAGGCCGCCGTCCGGCGCCAGACCGCCCAGCAGGATGTCGCAGAACTCCGGGTTGGCAGGCTGGCCAGCGTGGCCACGGGTGGAGATGTACTTCACAGGGCTGTCCTTCACAAAACGTGGTCGGCGCGCGCGATGGCGCAAAGGCCGGATTCTAACGAATTCGACGCCGATCTCGAGGGTTTCGCCTGCAGTTCACGATTTCGTCCCGCATGCGGAAGGGATGTCGATACAATCGACCGCACTCATTCGCGACGGAGAAGGACATGGACCTCGGCAATGTGCTCGGACAGATCCTCCAGCAAGGCATGGCCTCGCAAAGCCGTTCGCGGCTTGAACACGCCGCAGGCGCGGGCGGCATCGGTGACCTGCTCGGCGCCGTGCTCGGCGGCCAGGCCGGCGGGCGCGGTGGCGCGGGCGGACTGGGCGATCTGCTCGGTTCGGTGCTCGGCGGCGGGCGGAGCGGCGGCGGCCTGGGAGGCGCGATGGGCGGAGGCCTGGGCGACCTGCTGGGCGGCGCGCTGGGTGGCGGTCGTGCATCCTCCGGTGGCGGCCTCGGCGATCTGCTCGGCGGCGTGCTGGGCGGCCAGCGCGGCGCATCGGCATCGCGCGGCACGGGCAGCAATGCCGGGATGGCACTGCTCGCAACCATTGCGATGGCCGCATTGAAGAACTGGACCGATTCGCAGCGCGCGCAGGCCGCCTTTGCCGCACCGGCCGACGACGCCACGCAACAGGCCTTCAAATCGATGACTGCGCCGGGCACCGAGGCGCTGATCCTGCGCGCGATGATCGCCGCCGCGAAGGCGGATGGCCAGGTCGGCGAGGACGAGATCGAACGCATCGTCGGCCGTCTCGCCGCCGACGGCCTCGATGCCGACGAAAAACGCTTCCTGACCGAGGAGTTCAGGCATCCGCTCGACATCGCAGGGCTCGTCGCCGACGTGCCGAACCCGGCCGTCGCCGCAGAACTCTACGCGGCCTCGCTGCTGGCGATCGACCTCGACACGCAGGCCGAACTGGACTACCTGCGCCAGCTCGCCGGCGCACTCGGGCTGGACGGCGAAACCGTCTCACGCCTGCACGAGATCACGGGCGCGGCCCGCCGCTGAGCCATTCCGTTGCCGCCGGCCGAACGGGCCGGCGCGCTCAGTCGCTTTCGAGACGGAAGCCGATCTTCAGCGTCACCTGGAAATGCGCGACCTGGCCGTCAACGACATGGCCACGCGTCTCGACGACCTCGAACCAGTCGATGTGGCGGATGGACTTCGCCGCGGTTTCGATGGCATTGCGGATCGCGGCGTCAGAACCCTCGCGGGACGAACCGACGACTTCGACGAGCTTGTAGACATGATCTGACATGCGAGTCTCCTCTGCGCCTGGATGATGGTCCGGCGCTCAGTTCATCGGGTCCGCCTCGTCCGTGGAACCGGACTGGCGCCCCTCGAAGCGGGCCACCGAAGCGCTGTAGGCACGGCTACCGAGCACGGCGATCGCGATCAGGATGCCGATGAAGACGATGAGCTTGAACGCCATGTGAATCGGCTCCGGCCGGTGGGCTTGCCTCCATCGACGCCACCTGACGTCGATGCCCCAAGTGTAGTCGGGAAAGGCAGCGGTGGCGCAAGCCACGTCGCCTTCAGGCTCCGTTCGATTCGAGCCACTGCGCGCGTTCGCGCCAGCGCTGTGCCTTGTCGGCCGCCAGGCCCTCGGCCGCAGCGATGCGCTTCAGTGCCACCGGGTCGGGCCGATGCGCAGTCACGGTGTCCCAGTACTCGGCGAGCGTCAGCCAGGGGTTGGGCCGCTCGACCAGTTCGATCCCGTCGCCGGCCGCGATCGTTCCGGTCTGCAGCACGCGGTAATACCAGCCTGTGATGCCCGCCGCCTCGACGAAGCGGGACGCATCGTCCACCTTCAGCCGACGGTCGATCTTCCAGCACGGCGAGCGCGGCTGGCTGACCTGCACGTGCACATCCCCGATGCGGAACACGTCACCGATGCAGACTTCATGCTCGGTCATGCCCCGGGTGCTGATGTTCTCGCCCAGAAAACCCGCCCCCACCATTGCCGCACACTCCGGCCACTGCTCACCGATCACGCGGTAATGCTCGACCGGATAGTGGTGCAGTGCCTTGTCCGGGCCGCCATGGTGGCGAAGATCGGCCTGCTCGTCTCCCTCCAGCCCGGTCGGCGTCACCCGAGTGCGCCCCTGCACCGGTGACTTGAAGATCGCGCTCGACTCGCCGTCGGGCAGCATCAGGCGCACCCGTCCGACGAAGACCTGATCCACCGTGCTCTGCATATTCACCCCCGTATCAGAAAAAAGGCCGCACCCTCGGGTACGGCCTTCGTCACAACGCTCAGCGCATGCTTACAGGCTTTCCATGCGCAGCTTGGTCACCTTGCCCTGCACCACCGGCAGCGCCTCGATCTTGGCGATCGCGGCATTGGCATTGCGCTCCACCGTCTGGTGAGTGAGCAGGATGATGTCGGTGTGTGTCTCGCCTTCGGGCGCTTCCTTCTGGATCAGCGCCTCGATGGAGATACCGCTGTCGGCCAGGATGCGGGTGATGTCGGCCAGCACGCCGGGCTTGTCCTCGACGTGCATGCGCAGGTAGTAGGACGTGATGACGTCCTCGATCGGCAGCACCGGCACGTCGCGCACCTGGTCGGGCTGGAACGCGAGGTGCGGCACGCGGTGTTCGGGGTCGGAGGTGTGCAGGCGGGTCACGTCGACCAGGTCGGCGATGACCGCCGACGCCGTCGGCTCGGCACCGGCGCCCTTGCCGTAGTACAGCGTGGCGCCGACGGCGTCGCCCTGCACCAGTACCGCGTTCATCGCGCCCTCGACGTTGGCGATCAGGCGCTTGGCCGGAATCAGCGTCGGATGCACCCGCAGTTCGACGCCCTGCTCGCGCCGGCGGGCGATGCCCAGCAGCTTGATGCGGTAGCCCAGCTGCTCCGCGTAGGCGATATCGACCGCGTCGAGCTTGCTGATGCCTTCGACATAGGCCTTGTCGAACTGCATCGGGATACCGAAAGCCATCGCGCTCATGATCGTCGCCTTGTGCGCGGCGTCCACACCCTCGATGTCGAAGGTCGGGTCCGCCTCGGCATAGCCCAGCGCCTGCGCTTCCTTCAACACCTCGGCAAAGGGCA
This sequence comes from Thauera humireducens, assembly GCF_001051995.2. Lineage (NCBI taxonomy): Bacteria > Pseudomonadati > Pseudomonadota > Betaproteobacteria > Rhodocyclales > Zoogloeaceae > Thauera > Thauera humireducens. Next base: position 1,297,130 of record NZ_CP014646.1, read on the forward strand.
GCCCCTTGTCGCGCATCTCGGAGAGGATGAAGTTGGTGGTGCCGTTGATGATGCCGGCCAGCCACTCGATGCGGTTGGCGGTCAGGCCTTCGCGCAGCGCCTTGATGATGGGGATGCCACCCGCGACCGCGGCTTCGAAGGCCACCATCACACCCTTCTTCTGTGCCGCGGCGAAGATCTCGTTGCCATGCACGGCCAGCAGCGCCTTGTTGGCGGTCACGACATGCTTGCCGTTCTCGATCGCCTTCAGCACCAGCTCCTTGGCCACGCCGTAGCCACCGATCAGCTCGACCACGATGTCGATCTCGGGATCGGCCACCACGGCGAAGGCGTCGTCGGTCAGCCTAGCGTCACCGCCGGTGACCTTGCGCGCAAGCTCAAGGTTCTTGTCGGCCACGGTGGTGATGCAGATCGGACGGCCGGCACGACGGGTGATTTCCTCGGCATTGCGCTTCAGAACGGTGAAGGTGCCGCCGCCGACGGTACCGATGCCCAGCAGGCCAACATTGATCGGTTTCATGCAGTGTGTTCCGTGGTGAGTGAGTGGTGACAGGTGTGTCGTGTCGGATGGTCGCAGTCGCCCGGCTCAGGTGCCGTGGCGCTTGCGGTAGTTCTCGAGGAAGCGCGCCACGCGGCCGATGGCGTCGCGCAGGTCGTCCTCGTGCGGCAGGAAGACGAGGCGGAAATGATCCGGCTGCGGCCAGTTGAAACCCGAGCCCTGCACCAGCAGCACGCGTTCTTCCTCGAGCAGTTCGGCGATGAAGGCCTGGTCGTCCTCGATCGGGTAGATCCTGGGATCCAGCTTCGGGAACATGTACAGCGTGGCCTGCGGCTTGACGCAGCTCACGCCCGGGATCTGGGTGATCAGCTCCCATGCCAGGTCGCGCTGGCGGCGCATGCGCCCGCCCTCGGCGACAAGATCGTCGATGCTCTGGTAGCCGCCGAGCGCGGTCTGGATCGCGTACTGGCCAGGCACGTTGGCGCACAGGCGCATCGAGGCCAGCATGTTCAGCCCCTCGATGTAGTCACCGGCGCGGCGCTTGTCGCCGCACACCACCATCCAGCCCGCGCGGTAGCCGCAGGAGCGGTAGTTCTTCGACAGGCCGTTGAAGATGATGGTCAGCACGTCCTCGGACAAGGCCGCCATCGAGGTGTGCTTGACGCCGTCGTACAGCACCTTGTCGTAGACCTCGTCGGCGTAGAGGATGAGGTCGTGCTCGCGTGCGAGCTCGACGATCTGCTTCAGCGTCTCGTCCGGGTACACCGCACCGGTCGGGTTGTTCGGGTTGATGATGACGATCGCCCGCGTGTTGGGCGTGATCCGGGCGCGCATGTCCTCGATGTCGGGCAGCCAGCCCTTGGCCTCGTCGCACAGGTAATGCACCGGCTTGCCGCCCGAGAGGCTCACCGCAGCAGTCCACAGCGGGTAGTCGGGCGCCGGCACCAGCACTTCGTCGCCGGCATCGAGCAACGCGTTCATCGCCATCACGATCAGCTCGGACACGCCATTGCCGATGTAGATGTCCTCGATGGTGACGCCCTTGATGCCCTTCTGCTGGGTGTAGTGCATCACTGCCTTGCGCGCCGAGAAGATGCCCTTGGAGTCCGAATAACCCGCCGCATTGGGCAGGTTGCGGATCATGTCCATCTGGATCTCTTCGGGCGAATCGAAGCCGAACGCGGCGAGGTTGCCGATGTTGAGCTTGATGATCTTGTGGCCTTCGTCCTCCATCTGCTTGGCGCGAACCAGCACCGGGCCGCGGATGTCGTAGCAGACCTCGGCGAGCTTGGCCGACTTGCGGATCGGACGCGCCGCCGCGGCTGCGCCCGCCTCGGCCTTGACGACCGGTTCCGGGTTTGCCGTTGCGAGTTCGAGTGTCTTCACCGCTTTCATAATGGCCTTTCCTGCAGGAGGGGAACGGAAGGCAAGGACTTACCCCTTGCCACAAAAGATTGTTATCTTAGCCCCGCTGCCGCACTGCGGCAATTTCAGCACGCAGCCGGCATCCGCTCCCCCGATTCCGGCTCTGCCACGGGGAACGACAACGCCCCGCGCCCGAGGCGCGGCGCTCGCCTCCCATCCATACAGCCCTGCTCCGACACGATGAAGCTCTATCAGGACAACAACGCGAATCTCAACGTCGTCACCGGCTACGGCGACGACCACGTGATGGTCAACAAGGTGCGCCACGACGGCAACCTGATCCTCACCGCCAGCCAGATCCGCACCGGCTGGGCGCCCGAGGCGCGCGGCGACCTCGCTGCCCTGCGCGCAGAGGATCTGGCCGCGGTCGCCGAACTGGACCCCGAGATCGTCATCATCGGCACCGGCCGGCGCCAGCGTTTCCCCGCGCCCGCGCTGCTGCGCCCGCTGATCGAGGCCCGCATCGGATTCGAGTTCATGGATCTGCCCGCGGCCTGCCGCACCTACAACATCCTCGTCGGCGAAGGTCGCTCGGTGGCCGTCGCCCTGTTGTTCGAAGCGGCTGCCTGAGGCGGAAGCCCCGCGGTTGCGCCCGCAATCGCCCGGCCCCGATGCAGCGCGATTGCGACGGGAACGTCGCTCCGCTACCCTGAACCCAGAACAAACGTGCGGCGCGCGGCCCCGCCGTGCGGCACGTCAGCCCACCGTGGCATCATCACCGGAGACCCCATGAGCCTCGCTCCCGACTTCAGCCTATCCGCCACTGGCGACCGCACCGTGACCCTGTCCGCCCTGCGCGGACGCAAGCTCGTGATCTATTTCTATCCGAAGGACAACACGCCCGGCTGCACCAACGAAACCAAGGACTTCGGCGCCCTGCACGGCGAGTTCGCGGCGGCCGGCTGCGAGGTCTTCGGGGTCAGCCGTGACAGCCTCAAGAGCCACGAGAACTTCAAGGCCAAGCTCGAACTGCCCTTCGACCTGATCTCGGACCCGGACGAAGTCGCCTGCGAGGCCTTCGGCGTCATGAAGCTCAAGAACATGTACGGCAAGCAGGTGCGCGGCATCGAGCGCAGCACCTTCGTCATCGACGCGAATGGCGAGATCGCCCGCGAGTGGCGCGGGGTGAAGGTACCCGGCCACGCCGCCGAGGTCCTCGCCGTCGTGAAGTCGCTCTGACCCGTTTCCCGCCCGCCCCGACAGTCCTTTCCGCCCACTGACCATGCCCGCGACCGCCAAGACCAAGACGAAGTCCGCCGCATCCACGTCCGCCACCGCGACCGGCCGTCGCAAGGCCGCGAAGAAGAACGCCTGCAAGCTCTTCGTGCTCGACACCAACGTGCTGATGCACGACCCGACCAGCCTCTTCCGCTTCGAGGAGCACGACCTGTTCGTGCCGATCATGACGCTGGAGGAACTGGACAACAACAAGAAGGGCACGACCGAGATTGCGCGCAACACGCGCCAGGCCAGTCGCCTGCTCGACGAGATCGTCAGCGGCTCGCTCGAAGGCATCGACGCGGGCATCGGGCTTGAGGAGCCATCGCGCGGCCTGGCAACCGGGCGGCTGTTCCTGCAGACCGAGGCGATCAACGTCACGCTGCCGGCTGCCTTGCCGACCGCGCGCGGCGACAACCAGATCCTGGCGGTCGTCATGCACCTGGCCGAGCGTCACCCCGACCGCGAAGTCATCCTGGTGTCCAAGGACATCAACATGCGCATCAAGGCCCGCGCCCTCGGGCTGGCCGCGCAGGACTACTTCAACGACAAGGTGCTCGAGGACAGCGACCTGCTGTACACCGGCACGCGCGAACTGCCGCCCGATTTCTGGGACACGCACGGCAAGGGCATGCAGTCGTGGAAGGAAGAAGGCCATACCTATTACCGCGTATCCGGGCCACTGGCGCCCGAGATGCTGGTCAACGAGTTCGTCTACGAAGGCAGCGGCGACAACCCGCTGCAGGCCTGGGTCAAGGAGCGGGACGGCCGCAACGTGCTGCTCGAGACCCTGGTCGACTACGGTCATCAGAAGAACAACGTGTGGGGCATCACTGCGCGCAACCGCGAACAGAACTTCGCGCTGAACCTGCTGATGAACCCGGAGATCGACTTCGTCACCCTGCTCGGCCAGGCCGGCACCGGCAAGACGCTGCTGACGCTGGCCGCCGGCCTCACCCAGGTGCTGGAGACGAAGCGCTACAGCGAGATCATCATGACGCGCGTCACCGTGCCGGTGGGCGAGGACATCGGTTTCCTGCCCGGCACCGAGGAAGAGAAGATGGCGCCGTGGATGGGCGCGCTCGAGGACAACCTCGACGTGCTCAACGGCACCGCGGGCGAAGGCGGCGACTGGGGCCGTGCCGCCACCCGCGACCTGATCCGCAGCCGCATCAAGATCAAGAGCCTGAACTTCATGCGCGGTCGCACCTTCCTGAACAAGTTCCTGATCATCGACGAGGCGCAGAACCTGACGCCCAAGCAGATGAAGACCCTGATCACCCGCGCCGGCCCCGGCACCAAGGTCATCTGCATGGGCAACATCGCGCAGATCGACACGCCTTACCTCACCGAGGGCTCGTCGGGCCTCACCTTCGTCGTCGACCGCTTCAAGGGCTGGGCTCACTCGGGCCACATCACGCTACAACGTGGCGAACGCTCGCGCCTGGCCGACTACGCCGCCGACATCCTCTGAACGGGCACGCATCGCCTCGAGGCCCGGCGCATTAGCCCGGCTTCGGGGCGGATAAACGCGCTACGGGGCGGCTCCCCTATAATCGGCGGATCCCATCGACGACTGCCCGTCATGACCGCCATCGCCGCCGACCTGCTGGTGGGTGCCAGTACGGACTTCCTGCGCAACTTCTCCCCATTCAACCGCATGGAGCCCGGGGCGCTCGCGTTCGTCGCCGAACGCGCCGTCCTTGCCTTCCATCCCCGCGGCAGCGACATCCTCACGACCGAGATGGGCGTGCCGCGCCACTTCTACATCGTGCAGCGCGGCAAGGTGCAGGCCCGCCAGACGGGGCCGACGGCCGTCACCGAATACGCCAGCTTGACCCTGGGGCCGGGCGAGTGTTTTCCGATCGGTGCCATCTCGGCGCAGCGCCCGTCGACCAACGCCTACGTGGCGGTCGAGGACAGCTTCTGCTTCCAGATCACCGACGAGGACTTCCTGCAGCTGATGCAGATGAGCCCGGTGTTCCACCTGTTCTGCACGCAGTACATCGCGAGCCTGCTCAACCAGTCGCGCCAGCAACTCCAGACCACCTTCTCGCAGCGGGCCGCCGAGCAGCAGACGATGACCACCCCGCTCGGCCAGCTCGTCAAGCGCGAACCGGTGTGCGTGGGCCCGTACACGCCAACGCGTGCGGCGCTGGAGCAGATGAATGCCCAGCACATCGGCTGCCTGGTCATCGTTGACGACGAGAATCACCCGGTTGGCGTGCTGACGCAGAGCGACCTGCTGCCACGCGTCATCCTTGCCGGCTTCGACCTCGAGCGCCCGATCGGCGAGCTGATGACCGCCAACCCGCACCAGCTGGCCGCCACCGCGTCCGCCTACGATGCCGCGCTGGAGATGGCGACGCATGGCGTGCGCCACCTGCTGGTGGTCGACGCCGAGGGGCGGATCAAGGGCGTCGTGTCCGAACGCGACCTCTTCTCGCTCCAGCGCATCAGCCTGCGGCAGATCCGCGCGGGCATCGAGAACGCGCCCGACGTCGGCGCACTCCAGCGGGCGAGCAAGGACATCCGCCAGCTCGCCCTCAACCTCATCGCGCAAGGCATCGGCGCGGAGCAGCTCACCCAGTTCATCTCGGCCCTCAACGACGCCCTCACCCGGCGCGTCATCCAGCTCGCCCTCGAGCGTCACGACCTCGTCGGGATCGACTTCGGCTGGATGGCCTTCGGCTCGGAGGGACGCCACGAGCAGACCCTGTCCACAGACCAGGACAACGGCATCATCTGGCGCTGTCCCGAGATTGAGGCGGTCGGTCCGATCCGGCAGCGCCTCATCGCGTTTGCCAGGGAAGTGAACACCGGCCTCGCCGAATGCGGCTTCCCGCTTTGCAAGGGCAACATCATGGCCAGCAACCCCGAGCTGTGCCTGACCCTGGACGAATGGAAGTCGCGCTTTGGCTCATGGATCCGCGAGCCGGTGCCCGAGGCGCTCCTCAACGCCTCGATCTTCTTCGATTTCCGCGTTCTGTATGGCAACGAACGCCTCGGCGACCAGCTGCGCACCTGGCTCAACAAGATCGTCAGGGGCAACTCCGCCTTCCTGCGCATGATGGCGGGCAATGCCCTGCAGGTGGCACCGCCCTTGGGGCGCCTGCGCGATTTCGTCGTCGAGGACGACGGCACGATCGACCTGAAGAAATCGGGCGCGCGGCTGTTCGTCGATGTCGCCCGCATCCTCGCGCTGCGCACGGGCGTCGACTCCAGCAGCACGGCGCAGCGACTGCGCCAGGCCAGCGTGAAGATGGGCGTGAGCGCCGACGAAGTCGCAGCGATCATCGACGGCTTCCACTTCGTGCAGCTGTTGCGCCTGCGTGCCCAGCATCTCGAGAGCGAAAACGACGGTCAGGCCGACAACCGCGTCGATCCGGATTCGCTCAACGAACTCGACCGCCGCATCCTGAAGGAGTCCTTCCGCCAGGCGCGCAAGCTCCAGTTGCGCCTCAAGCTGGACTACCAGCTATGAACAACTGGCTCTCCCGCCTCCTCGCATCGAGCACGGGCAGCGAGCCCCTTTCCGAACAGGCGCGGCAGACGCTCGCGCGATGGGCCGCCCTGCCCGAACCCGACCTCGCCCGCGCCCATTTTGAAACCCGCTACGTCGTCGTCAACACCGAATCCTCGGGGCTCGATCTCGACAAGGACCGTGTGCTCGCGGTCTCGGCAGTCGGTATCGATGGCGGCATCCTCGCACCGCAGGACAGCTACTACGCGGTACTCGGCGAGCACCCTGCGGAAGCACTGACCGGCCTGCTGCAAGCCGTCGGCAAGGCGCCGCTGATCGTCTTCAACAGCGCCTTCAACCGCACGATGCTCGAGCGCGCGCTGGAGGAGCACCTCGGCCTCGCCGCCGACTGGCTGTGGATCGACCTCTATTTCGCTCTGCCCGCCCTGTTCCCCGAACGCTTCGAACGTCCCACACGGCTCGCAGACTGCATGAGCAGTTTCGGCATCGAGACCTTCCAGCGCCATCACGCCCTGGGTGACGGCTGGGCGATTGCCCAGCTGTTTCTGGCGGTGCAAGCCCGCGCACTGGCGCAGTCCGCGCTCAGCCCACGCGGACTCGCCGATCTCGAACGCAGCTATCGCCAGTACCGGCGGAAGGTCTGAAACCGGATGCAGAAGCGCGTGATTCAGTTCTCGGGCAGGTGAACGAACCGTTTACAAGCCCCGCGAGCGTGCGTATATTCCGCGCAATGCAAATTTCCCGCCTCCTCCTCGCGCTGACGTTCGCCCTGTCCCTGGGGCAATCCGCCCACGCAGACGAGCCGGCCCAGGCGACATTTGCAGCGGCCGAGGCCTCCATGCTCTCCGAGTACGGTTCGGCAGCCGAGCAACTCGTCGATCAGGCACTGGAGTATCTGGGTGTGCGTTACCGCTTCGGCGGCACCTCGCCCGACACCGGACTGGATTGCAGCGGCCTAGTGCTGAATGTGTTCCGCAACGCCATCGGCCTCGATCTGCCTCGCACCGCCTCCGAGATGGCCAAGCTGGGGGACAAGATCGGTCGTCAGGAACTCAAGCCCGGCGACCTCGTGTTCTTCAACACCATGCGCCGCACCTTCTCGCATGTCGGCATCTACCTCGGCGACGGCAAGTTCGTTCACGCGCCTTCGCGTGGCGGCAAGGTCCGTATCGAGACGATCTCGGACGGTTACTGGTCGAAGCGCTTCAATGGCGCGCGCCGTCTGGTAGACGGGGCGACCGAAGCCTCACAGTCGCCGCTGACCGCGCTGCGCTGAATCGCCCGCAGCCTTCAGCTTTTCTCCTCAGCGCCGCTTCACCGCCCAGCGGGATCTCCGCGCCGTGCGCGCAGGCATCCCTGGCGTTACTTGCGGCACTTCGCCGCATCCGGGCAGCTCCTGCACTTGTCACCAATGCGCTGCCCCAAAGCCTTCTGCAGCGCACACGTCGAGCGCCGGCAACACACGAACATCACGCCTTCACGGTTTGCCGCTTCCCGAAAACGCTGCATGACGTTGTGGCCGAGGAAATCCGTGAACAGGATGACCATACCGATTCCCGCCGGTAGCGCGCTGCTGCGGCGCTGATGGCTGGTGTCGCGCCCACTTACATGGGCAGCGATGCGGATGCCGAAGTCGTCCAGGATGTCGGGAATGTTGCCCAGGCGGTCCGCGCCAACGAGAAGTGCATCCATGTTCGCTCCTTTTGTTGAGAATTATTCTCAATATTAATACATGGAATGCGAACAGTTTGCAACTGCAAACTCTTCTCGTTATTATTCTAACTCCCTGACACTCTCGAAGGCCGCTGCAACATCATGATGAAGAAAGCCGCTCTCGCCGCCCTGCTCTCCGCCCTCGGCGCCACCACTCTCTCGGTCCACGCCGCCGACACCGAACTGAATGTTTACTCCGCCCGCCATTACCAGACGGACGAAGCGCTGTACGGCAACTTCACCAAGCAGACCGGCATCAAGGTCAACCGGATCGAAGCCAAGGAAGACGAACTGCTCGAGCGCATCCGCAACGAGGGCGCGAACAGTCCGGCGGATCTTTTCGTTACGGTGGATGTGTCGCGTCTGGCCCATGCAGACGAGATGGGCATCTTCGCGCCGGTGAAGTCCGAGGTGCTGGAGCAGCGCATCCCCGACAACCTGCGCACCGAGCGCTGGTTCTCGTTCTCCAAGCGCGCCCGGATCATCGTCTACAACCCCGAACTGGTGCAGGGCGAACAGGTGCAGACCTACGAGCAACTGGCCGATCCGGCCCTGAAGGGCAAGGTGTGCACGCGTTCGGGCAGCCACCCCTACAACCTGTCGCTGGGCGCCGCGATGATCAAGCACAACGGCGCGGACAACACCGTCAAGTGGGCGAGCGGCCTCGTCGAAAACTTCGCGCGCGCACCCAAGGGTGGCGACACCGACCAGATCAAGGCCGTCGCCGCCGGCGAGTGCGGCGTGGCGATTGCCAACAGCTACTACCTCGCCCGCCTGATGAATTCGACCAGGGCCGAAGACCAGGCCGTCGTCGCCAAGATCAAGGCCGTGTGGCCCAACCAGCAGACCTGGGGCACGCACATCAACGTCTCGGGCGCAGGCATGCTGAAGCACGCGCCGAACAAGGGCGCAGCGGTCAAGTTCCTGGAATACCTGGCGTCGGACGAGGCGCAGGCCTATTTCGCGAATGGCAACAACGAGTGGCCGGTGGTCGCCTCGGTGAAGGTGGACAATCCCGCACTCGACAAGCTCGGCGAGTTCAAGGCCGATGCCATGCCGATCGGCGACATCGGCAAGACCGTCGGCCAGGCCCAGCGGATCTACGACCGCGCCGGCTACCGCTGATAATCAGTCGTGCGGGCGCGCAGCGCCCGGCATCAGGCGGGTTCCGTGCTTTCGAGCGCGGAACCCGCTTCTTCTTTGGGCGCCGACAACACGGTGCGGTTGCGTCCGCCGCCCTTGGCCTCATACAGCGCCTCATCCGCGCGGGAGAAGACCGCATCGAAGCCGGCATCCCCGGCCTCCAGCATCGCCACGCCGATGCTGACCGAGAAGGGCAGCGGCACGCCATCGACGATCGCCGGCGTACTCGCGATCAGTTCCCGCACGCGTTCCGCGGCACGCACGGCCCCCGCCGCATCGTCGATGCAGGGCAGCAGCACCGCGAACTCCTCCCCCCCCAGGCGGGCGAACACGTCCGCCTCGCGCAGATGGCGACTCACGATCCCCGCGAAGTGCCTCAGGACCTCGTCACCGGCGGCATGGCCGCGCGTGTCGTTGATGCGCTTGAAGTGGTCGAGATCGAGCAGCATCAGCCCCGCCTGCACGCCGTGGCGTCGTACCCGGCCCAGTTCGCCATTGACCACCTCGGTGAAGTGACGCCGGTTCCACAGGCCGGTGAGCGGATCGCTGGTGGCAAGGTGCAGCAGGCTCGCCTCCATGGACTTGCGCTCGGAGATGTCCTGATGCACGCCCACGGCGCGCAACGGCTTGCCGTCGTCATCACGCTCAAGCACGCGCCCTGCATCCATTACCCACACCCAGTGTCCACCGGCGTGTCGCAGGCGGTACTCGGCAGTGTAGGAGTCGGTCTCGCCGCGCAGGTGCGGCTCGAGTGCCCCCTGGATATCGCCCCAGTCGTCGGGATGAACCAGCGCTTCCCAGGTCGCGACGTCCGGCGGCAGATCCTCGACGCGCCGCCCGAGCATGCTCGCCCACAGCGGACTGAACAGCATCCGCCCTGACGGAATGTCCCAGTCCCAGACGCCGAGCGACGCGCCCTGCAGGGCCATCAGCAGCCGCTTCTCGCGCTCGGCGATCTGGTCGCGAATGCGTCGCCGCTCCGTAAAGTCGCGACTCACGTCGATCTCGCCGAGGAGATTGCCGTCGGAGCCACGGAACGGAATGCGAAGGGTGTCGAGCAGGCGCATCGTACCGTCCGCCCCCTCGACCCATTCCTCATGTCGCTCCAGCCGTGTCACGACCACGTCGGCCTGCGCATCGCTCGCAATCTGCATGCCGGCGCCGAACAGTTCGGCATCGGTCCGCCCCACCAGGCTTTGCTCGGACAGGTTGTAGCACGCGCTGAAAGCCCTGTTGCAGCCCAGATAAGCGCCGTTCACATCCTTAAAAGAGATCAGGTCGGGCACCGAATCGATCATCGTCCGCAGCAGCGCGCGCTCGCGCTCGAGGGCTGCATTGGGCTCCTGGACGCCCGCCGCGAACACCGCCTTGTAGAACATGATCGACGCCACGACCTTGTACGCATGACCCAGGAAGTTGTGGACGTCGTTCACCGACACATAGACCGTGAAGAACAAGCCCGTTAGTCCCAGTACCCAGGCGGCGGCGGCCAGCCACACCATCGCCGCCCGCCCCTGCCGGACTGCAGTCCGCAACAGAAGCACAGCGGCAAGCGCGTGCAGACCGGCGATGCCGTATTCCACGGCCACTTTGAAAGCGGTCACGCCCTCGCCCGGCACGAAGGTGCTCGGCAGCCGGTCAGCATGGAACAGTCCAATCCAGGCCACGCCTGCGCTGGTTGCCAGCGCAGCGACGACGGCGCCGACAGCCGTTACGGCACGCCACGGCCTGGGCGGCACGAAGACGAGCCCGAGCAGGCACAGCGCGGTCAACAGGCGGGCGGCGAGCCAGAAGTTGATCGCCTTCTCGGGACTGCTGGGCGTCACCAGCGACGGCATGCCCTCATACGACAGCAGGTGCAGCAGGTCGATCACCGCAACGGCAAGTGCAAACACCCCCAACCACAGGAATGCACCACCGGAGGCCGACCGCCTGAGGTTCCAGCCCAGCGCGAACACCATCGCCGACACGGCGATCGAGAAGAACTCCAGCGCGTTGTGCAGCGCAAGGTAATGCTCGGCCGAGGAAAACATTCTCCAGCCGGGCAGCAGAATGGCCACCACGCACAAGGCCGTCAGCAATGCGGCCCACCGCAGCGGCGTCGAGGCGAATGACTCGCGGATCGAGCGCGGCGCGGATTGGAAGGAGTGCGTTTGAGACGTCAAGGAGGCGATCCCGGGCAGTGGCGTGGTTGGACGTTCTTGAAAAACCCGAATCGCCGCAAGGATATGGCCTGTGCTCAGGATAATCCAGTGCCAACGGGCGCGGAATCGCGCCTCGCGAGAACCGTGTCACGCCCCCCGCGCCGCACGCGGGGATTGATGCAACTCAGTTGCTGCGTCTGCCGGATTTCAGGATCTGGCGCGAGATCAGGATCATCGGCAACAGGCCCACGGCAACGATCATCAGCGCGGCGGTCGACGCCTCGGTCAGGCGCTCGTCGGACGCCAGCGTATGCGCCTGCGTGGCCAGGGTGTCGAAGTTGAACGGCCGGATCACCAGCGTGGCCGGTAACTCCTTCATGACGTCGACAAACACCAGCAGCGCGGCCGACAGCAGGCTGCCCCGCAGGATCGGCACGTGCACGCTTCGCAGGGTCGCCCACTTGCCGAAGCCCAGACTGCGCGCCGCATCGTCCATGCTCGACGTGATCTTGCCAAGGCTGGCGTCCACCGCATGCAGCGCGACCGCGAGGAAGCGCGCCAGATACGCATACACCAGCGCAGCGATGCCGCCAGTGAGGACCAGCCCGGGATTGACGTCGAACAACGCCTGCCAGGTCTGCGCCAGCCAGGCATCGAGCCGGGTGACCGGGATCAGCACACCCACCGCGATCACCGAGCCCGGGACGGCATAGCCCAGCCCGACGACCCGGTTCAGTGCGCGCGGTACCGCGGAGCGCGCCAGGCGCGCCGCATAGGCCAGCACCAACGCCAGCGCCACGGCGAGCACCGCAGTCACTGCGGCGAGCACGAAACTGTTTCTCGCCAGTTGGAAGAAGCGAGGACCGAACTGCGCATCGCCCTCGGCAAATGCCATCTGCAGCAACAGCCCGGCCGGCAGCAGGAAGCCGAGCAGCAGCGGCATGAAGCACGCAAACGCGGCCAGCAGACCCATCATCGGCGACAGGCGCCTACGCGCCGGCGCCGCCTGCTGGCGCGAGGTGTTGTTGAAGCGCGCCCTTCCGCGCGTCGCATGCTCGAGACTGAGCACGATGACGACAAAGGCCAGCAGCGCCGCGGACAATTGTGCGGCCGCGATGCGGTCGCCAAGCGAGAACCACGCGCGATAGATGCCGGTAGTGAAGGTCTGCACGCCGAAGTAGGACACCGTGCCGAAATCGGCCAGTGTCTCCATCAGCGCCAGCGCGGTACCGCCCACCACCGCCGGACGCGCCAGGGGCAGCGATACGCGGAAGAAGCAGCGCCATGGGCCGAGCCCCAGCGAGCGCCCTGCCTCCAGCATGCCACCCGCGCGCTCGAGGAAGGCCGCGCGCACCAGCATGTAGGTGTAGGGATAGAGGACGAACATGAACATCGCCACCGCGCCGCCCACCGTGCGCACGTCAGGGAACCAGTAATCGCCCGCGCGCCAGCCGAAGAACTCGCGCAAGCCCGTCTGCACCGGGCCGACGAACTGCAGAAAATCGGTGTAGACGTAGGCCATCACATAGGCCGGCATGGCCATCGGCAGCACCAGCGCCCACTCGAAGAAACGTCGGCCGGGAAAATCCAGCATCGTCGTCAGCCACGCCGTGGTGATGCCGATCGACGCCACCCCCAGCCCGACGCCGATGCACAACACCACGGTATTGAAGACGAACTCGCCCAGCACCGTCTCGCTGAGGTGCGCCCAGGTCTCGCTGGTGCCGCCCGCGAAAACGTTCGAAAACACCGACAGCACCGGCGCGGCGATGAGGACTGCGATGAGGACTGCGATGACAGTCAGTGACGACCAGCGCAGGCCCGTTGCGGCCTGCCCTCCCTTGTGTTCCATTCGGATTCCGTGTCCTTCGGGCCGGGCTTCTGATGGTCCGGCCGCCTGTTGAGCCGGGAATTATAATTGATCGCATTTGGAACGCCGCGGTGCAATAATTCGCGCAGTCCCCGGACAAGCCCTCACGATGCCACATCTTCAACTCATCGACATCGATCTCGCCTTCGGCGCGCATCGGATCGTCCGCGCCCTCTCCTTCGGCCTCGAAAATGGCCGGATCGGTTGCCTGCTCGGCCCTTCGGGCTGCGGCAAGACCACCGTGCTGCGCTGTATCGCCGGCTTCGAGCGCATCGCGGCGGGCGAAATCCGGCTCGGTGGTCAGGTCGTCAGCGATGCAAGCACCCACCTTCCGCCCGAACGGCGCCGCATCGGCATGGTTTTCCAGGACTATGCGCTGTTCCCGCACCTGACCGTGGCCGACAACATCGCCTTCGGCCTGCGTGGCGAGAGTGCCGGCGTGCGCCAGGCACGCGTTGGCGAACTGCTGAGCCTCGTCGGCCTGTCCTCGCAGGGCAAGAAGTATCCGCACGAGATGTCCGGCGGGCAGCAGCAGCGCGTGGCGCTTGCGCGCGCGCTGGCGCCACGCCCGAGCCTGCTGCTGCTCGACGAGCCCTTCTCCAACCTCGATGTCGACCTGCGCGAACGCCTGTCTTACGAGGTGCGCGACATCATCAAGGCCACCGACACGACCGCCATCCTCGTGACCCACGACCAGCACGAAGCCTTCGCGGTCGCGGACGAGATCGGCATCATGCACGAGGGCCGCATCCAGCAATGGGACACGCCCTACAACCTGTATCACGAACCGACCAACCGCTTCGTCGCCGACTTCATCGGGCAGGGGGTGTTCATCGAAGGCCACATGCTGGACGAGCGCCGGGTGCAGATCGAGCTTGGCGTGCTCGACGGCGCCGGGCCCCTGTTCTGCGGTGAGGGCGGCAAGAGCTGCCGGCTCGACCGCGCGGTGGACGTGCTGCTGCGTCCCGACGACATCGTGCACGACGACCGCAGCCCGCTGAAGGCCGAGGTTTTGCACAAGGCCTTCCGCGGCGCCGACATCCTGTACACCCTGCGCCTGGCGAGCGGCGCGCGCGTGCTGTCACTGGTCCCGAGCCACCACAACCATGCGATCGGCGAACGCATCGGCATCCGGCTCGATGTCGACCACGTGATCACCTTCCAGGACGAGCCGGCTGCGGCCGCCTGATGCGCCCTTGATTCCGTGGCTTGAAGGAGGCGCCCCGGGTTTCCCTCCGGTCAGCGCCGCACTCGACGACCCGAACGGCCTGCTCGCGGCCGGCGGCGCCCTGAGCCCCGAATGGCTGCTCGAGGCCTACCGCCACGGCATCTTCCCGTGGTTCAACGCTGGCGAACCCATCCTGTGGTGGAGCCCGAACCCCCGCCTGGTCCTGATTCCCGACGCGATCCGCATCAGCCACTCGCTGCGCAAGACCTTGCGCCGCGGCCGCTTCGAGGTGCGTTTCGACACCGCCTTCGCCGAGGTCATCGAAGCCTGTGCAGCGCCCCGCGAGCCCGGACTGGGCACGTGGATCACCGCCGAGATGCGCCGCGCCTATTGCCGCATGCACGAACTGGGCGTCGCCCACAGTGTCGAAAGCTGGCGTGATGGGAAGCTGGTTGGCGGCCTGTACGGCATGGCGCTGGGTCGCGTTTTCTTCGGCGAGTCGATGTTCTCGCGCGAGTCCGACGCCTCCAAGGTTGCGCTGGCGCATCTCGCCCGTTTCCTCGGCGCCCGCGGCTATGTCATGATCGACTGCCAGATGACCACCGCACACCTTCAGTCGATGGGCGCGCGCGAAATGCCCCGCAGCGACTTCTGCGCGGCACTTGCGATCCACACGCCTGACGGCGGCTCGCCCGGAAAATGGCCGGCGGACGCCGCAAGGGACATCAACTGGTGCTGACAGGAAGCATGGTCGCAGGCAGGAGACAATGCAGAAGGACTACCCCTACGCCCTGATCCAGTTCTATGCGACTGCGCCCTACGCGTGCTCGTACCTCGCCGGACGCAGCGCGCGCTCGCAGGTCGCGACCCCGGGGCACCTCATCGATACCCAGGTCTACGGCGAACTGGTGCGTCGCGGTTTCCGCCGCAGCGGCGTATTCACCTACCGCCCTTATTGCGACACCTGCAACGCCTGCGTGCCCGTCCGCATCCCGGTGCAACAGTTCCACCCCGACCGCAGCCAGCGGCGCGCCTGGAAGCGACACGCAACGCTGCACACGGTTGAGCGCCCGCTGGCCTTCATCGAGGAGCACTACCGCCTGTACCAGCGCTACCAGGGTGCGCGCCATTCGGGCGGCGGCATGGATCTCGACAACCGCGAGCAATACACCCATTTCCTGCTGCAGAGCCATGTCGACACACGCCTGATCGAATTCCGCGACGAAAACGCGCTGCGCATGGTCAGCGTCATCGACCGGCTGGAAGACGGCCTGTCCAGCGTCTACACCTTCTACGACCCCGACCTGCCGGGCAGCGCCTTCGGCACCTACGGCATCCTGTGGCAGGTCGAGACCTGTCGCCGGCTCGGGCTGCCCTACGTGTATCTGGGCTACTGGATCGAAGAAAGTCCCAAGATGGCCTACAAGGCGCGCTTCCACCCGCTCGAGGCCCTGCAGGACGGACGCTGGCAACCGCTGCAGCACACCGCGCCCGGCATCGCCTGACGCGAGCCGAATCGCTACAATCGCGCGATGCTCTACGACATCGCCCGGCCCCTGCTGTTTTCGCTCGACGCGGAAACCGCCCACGAATTCGCCATCCACTCGCTGAAGATCGCCGGCCGCATGCTGCCCGCCGGCACGCCCGAGCCCGCCGAGCCGGTCGAGGTGATGGGACTGCGCTTCCCCAACCGCATCGGCCTGGCCGCCGGCCTCGACAAGAACGGCGAAGCCATCGACGGCCTCGCCCGCATGGGCTTCGGCTTCATCGAGATCGGCACCATCACGCCCCGCCCGCAGCCGGGCAACCCGCGCCCCCGCATGTTCCGCCTGCCCGAGGTGAGCGGCATCATCAACCGCATGGGCTTCAACAACCACGGCGTCGACGCGCTGGTTGCCAACGTCAAGGCTGCCCGGTTCAACGGTGTCCTCGGCATCAACATCGGCAAGAACTTCGACACGCCGATCGAGAAGGCTGCCGACGACTACCTCGCCTGCCTCGACAAGGTCTATGCGCTGGCGAGCTACGTGACGGTCAACATCTCCTCGCCCAACACCAAGAACCTGCGCCAGCTGCAGGGCGAATCCGAACTCGACGACCTGCTCGGCCGCCTCAAGGTCGCACAGACGCGCCTGGCCGACACCCACGGCCGCTACGTGCCGCTGACGCTGAAGATCGCGCCCGATCTCGACGAGGCGCAAGTCATCAACATCGCAGACGCACTGCGCCGCCACCGCATCGATGGCGTCATCGCCACCAACACCACGATCGCGCGCGACAAGGTACAAGGCATCCGCAACGGCGACCAGCAGGGCGGCCTGTCCGGCGCGCCGGTGTTCGAGGCCTCGACGGCCGTCGTCCGCCAGCTGAGCAAGGCGCTCGCCGGCGAGCTGCCGATCATCGCCGCCGGCGGCGTGCTCGACGGTCGCGGCGCCTGTGCCAAGCTCGACGCCGGTGCCGCGCTGGTCCAGGTGTACAGCGGGCTGATCTACCGCGGACCTTGCCTGGTGCGCGAATGCGTGCGCGCCACACGCAACTGGTCGCCGTCGGCCCATTGAGGAAAACACGGTGCGGCGGCGCCGCGCCGAATGGTTAGAATCCCCGAGTCCTTCCCCTTCACCTGTTCCCGGAGACCCAGCATGACGCAACGTCGCCAGTTCATCCTGTCCAGTGCAGCCCTCGCGGTCGCGGCCAGCCTGCCCCTGTCCGCCTTCGCCCAGGAACCGGCCAAGCTCGGTTTCGTCTATGTCAGCCCGATCGGCGACGCCGGCTGGACCTTCCAGCACGACGAAGGCCGCAAGGAGATGGAGAAGGCCCTCGGCAACAAGGTGCAGAGCCGCTACGTCGAGAGCGTGGCCGAAGGTGCCGACGCCGAGCGCGTGATCCGCGAGTTCGCCGCCAGCGGCAGCAAGATCGTCTTCGCCACCAGCTTCGGCTACATGAACTACGTCGAGCGCGTGGCCAAGCAGTTCCCCAACGTCACCTTCCTGCACGCCACCGGCTACAAGTCGGGCAAGAACTTCGCCAACTACAACGCGCGCTTCTACGAAGGCCGCTACATCAACGGTGTCATCGCGGGCAAGATGACCAAGTCGAACGTGCTGGGCTATGTCGGCGCCTTCCCGATCCCCGAGGTCCTGCAAGGCATCAACGCCTTCACGATGGGCGCGCGCAGCGTCAATCCCAACGTCGAGGTCCGCGTGATCTGGGCCAACAGCTGGTACGACCCGGGCAAGGAGCGCGAGGCGGCAATGACGCTGATCTCGCAGGGCGCGGACATGCTGACCCACCATACCGATTCCACCGCCACCGTTCAGGCCGCCGAGGAGAAAGGCGCTTACGCCTTCGCCTACCACTCCGACATGTCGAAGTACGGCCCCAAGGCCCAGCTCACGGGCACCACCCACCACTGGGGCGAGTTCTACACCAAGACCGTCAATGACGTGCTGGCCGGCACCTGGAAGCCCGAACGCGTGTGGGGCGGCTTCAAGGACGGCATGATCCGCCTCGCACCGCTCAATCCGGCCATTCCGGCCGACGTCCAGGCCATGGCCAAGGACCTGGAAGGACGCATGAAGGCCGGCAGTTTCCACCCCTTCACCGGTCCGGTGGTCGACCAGGCCGGCAAGGAGCGCCTCGCCAAGGGTGCAGTGATGGACGACGAATCGCTCGGCAAGATGGACTATTTCGTGCAGGGCGTGTCCTCCCGTCTGCCGACGGCAAAGTAATCCGCTCTTCCGAAAGCACGAAGCCCGCGCTCTGCAAGGAGCGTGGGCTTCGTGCTTTCGTCGATCTCATGTCCTGCACGCGTTCTCCCCCATCGCGACGATTGCCAGGTTCACCTCCGTGAGCGACTTCGCGAACTGGCCGACCGGCGCATGGCGTCAGTATTTGCCCTGCGACACCATCTCGAAGCAGGTGCTGATCTCCTTGAAATAACTCGGCAGCGTCAGGGCCGGGCATCGGCCTCGGCCTCGCCGTCGGCCGGCAAGCCATTGCGCAGACACGCCGCCAGGCCGGTCGCGATGCCGTCGGCCATCAGGCGGATGCGTGCTTCGTCACGCAGCAGCAGCTCTTCGTCGCGGTTCTTGATGATCCCGGCCTCGAACAGCACCGCCGGCATCCGCGCATGGCGCAGCACCGCAAGGCCATCGTAGTAGTGCACTGCATGTTGGGTATCGGCGTAGGCACGCCTGCGGCCATTCTTGTGCGTGGGAACGAAACCCATGCGCTGCAGGCGGGCACCGATGATGCGCGCGCACAGGATGCTGCGTGCGGTGTCGGGATTGTCGCGTGAGACGAAGAGGGAGTGGCCGGCGAAATCGTCGTTGTAGTTCAGCGCCTGCCCCTCCCACTCCCAGGGGCGCAGTTCGTGCTCGCTGACCGAGTCGTGATGCACGGAGATCAGGAAGTCGGTGCCTGACGCGGCCTGCGGACGTGCCTGCAGGCTGGCGATCAAGCCATCCTCGTTGATCAGCCGCACCGGAAAGCCGCGATCTTCCAGTGCCCGCGCCAGAGTCCGTGCCAGATCCAGGTTGAACGCAAACTCGCTGCGTCCGCGCGCACTCGTCGCCCCCGGCGCGGCCAGCGTGTGGCCGACGTCCACCGCAAGCGCCGCTGCACCGGGAGACGATGCGACACAAAGTCCCGCGGCCGCCGCCACGCCAAGCCGTCGTCGCACCTCCCGCCACCATTTCGTCATTGCCATCCGTCGTCTCCCCGGGCTCGCCTGCGCAGGGCTTTTGCCCCTGTAACCACGTGTCTGCGGCATCTCGCAGGCGCCCGATCAATCTTGATGCAAATCATGGAGGGGGCTGCCCCCCCTCCCTACCATGCGCTCACCACCGGCATTGCCGTGGGATGTTGGACCTCTCGGTAGTACCCCTGACCACTGACACCAATCCTGAAAACGAGACCAATGATGAGGAGTGCGCGATGAGCGGCATTTTCACCAAATCAATGGCGCGGAACATCTTCTACGGGGGAACGGTTTTCTTCTTCCTCCTGTTCCTTGCGCTGACCTTCGACACCGAACGCGAACTGCCATCGCGGGACAACTCGGCCAACATCACCCCCCAGGTCGCGGCCGGCAAGCACATCTGGGAGACCCGCAACTGTCTGGGCTGCCACACCCTGCTGGGTGAAGGCGCCTACTTCGCCCCGGAACTCGGCAACGTCTACACCCGCCGCGGACCGGAATTCATCAAGGCGTGGATGCAGAGCCAGCCTACCGGTGCGCCGGGCCGTCGCCAGATGCCCAATTTCCACCTGAACGACCAGGAACTCGACGATCTCGTCGCCTTCCTGAAGTACGTGTCCGAGATCAACACGGCCAACTGGCCGCCGAACATCGAAGGCTAATTGGGCAAACCCGGAGAACCGACAAGGGGATCATCCATGCAATACAAGTCACAAGCGGTCGCCATGCCCTACTTCATCGCGGCGATCGGTCTATTCGTAGGGCAAATCATCTTCGGCCTGATCATGGGCATGCAGTACGTGGTCGGCGATTTCCTCTTCCCGGAAATCCCGTTCAACGTCGCCCGCATGGTCCATACCAACCTGCTGATCGTGTGGCTGCTGTTCGGCTTCATGGGGGCGGCGTACTACATGGTGCCGGAAGAGGCGGAAACCGAACTCTACAGCCCGAAGCTGGCGCTGATCCTGTTCTGGGTCTTCCTCGTCGCGGGTGCCGCCACCATCCTCGGCTATCTGCTGGTGCCGTATGCCACGCTGGCCGAGATGACGGGCAACGACATCCTCGCCACCATGGGGCGTGAGTTCCTCGAACAGCCGCTGATCACCAAGATCGGCATCGTCGTGGTCGCACTCGCCTTCCTGTTCAACATCACCATGACGACCCTGAAGGGCCGCAAGACCGCCATCAGCATGGTCCTGCTGCTCGGCCTGTGGGGTCTGGCGATCTTCTTCCTGTTCTCCTTCTACAACCCGACCAACCTTGTCCGCGACAAGTTCTACTGGTGGTGGGTGGTTCACCTTTGGGTGGAAGGCGTGTGGGAACTGATCCTCGGCGCGCTGCTGGCCTTCGTGCTGATCAAGGTGACCGGTGTCGACCGCGAAGTCATCGAGAAGTGGCTGTACGTGATCATCACGCTGGCCCTGGTCACCGGCATCATCGGTACCGGCCACCACTACTACTGGATCGGCACGCCGGAATACTGGCAGTGGTGGGGTTCCATCTTCTCCGCGCTGGAGCCGCTGCCCTTCTTCGCCATGACCGTCTTCGCCTTCAACATGGTGAACCGCCGTCGTCGCGAGCATCCGAACAAGGCGGCCGTGCTGTGGGCGCTGGGTACCGGTGTGATGGCCTTCCTCGGCGCCGGCGTGTGGGGCTTCCTGCACACCCTGGCCCCGGTGAACTACTACACCCACGGTTCTCAGATCACCGCCGCCCACGGCCACATGGCCTTCTACGGCGCCTACGTGATGGTCGTGCTCACCATCATCAGCTACGCCATGCCGATCCTGCGTGGCCGCGCCGCCAACTCCAACAAGTCGCAAGTGCTGGAGATGTGGAGCTTCTGGCTGATGACCATCGCCATGGTCTTCATCACGCTGTTCCTCACCGCCGCCGGCATCCTGCAAGTCTGGCTGCAGCGCGTGTCCGACACCCCGATGTCCTTCATGATGGCCCAGGACCAGGTCTCCCTGTTCTACTGGATGCGTGAATGGGCGGGTGTGATGTTCTTCGTCGGCCTGCTGGTGTATGTGATCAGCTTCTTCGTCAAGGGTGAAACCCAGCCTTCCAAGGCATGACGACAACCGGTGTCTCTCCGCAGTAACTCCTGGGCGACCGGGGGAAGGGGTTGGGGCGGCTTAGGCCGCCCCTTTTTTCGTCCCCAGCGAGCGAGCCTTTTTGTGCCGCTCACGCTGGATCGCGGGAACGAGCCGTTAGAATCCGGTTTCCCTGCCCGCAACGCCCCGGAAACCCACGTGTCCCGCCCGAGCCAGCCCGCCCTGCCCCGCCCCCACCGCATTGCGATCAACGGCTACGGCCGTATCGGCCGCTGCTATCTGCGCGCCCTGCACGAAGCCGGACTCGCCGGGCAGTTCCAGGTCGTCGCCATCAATGAGCCGGCAGACCTCGCCAGCATCGCCTACCTGACCCGTTTCGACTCGACACACGGTCGCTTCCCCGGCGAGGTGACGACGGCCGACGGCAGGCTGGTCATCAACGGCCATTCGATCGAGGTGAGCCACGCCACGACGCCCGAGGCGGTCAACTGGTCGGCCCACGAGATCGACCTCGTCGTCGAATGCTCCGGCCAGTACAGCAGCCGCAGCGCGCTCGAGCGCTTTCTCGACGCCGGCTGCCCGCGCCTGCTGCTGTCGCACCCGGGGAACAGTGCCGAGGATGTCGACGCGACGATCGTGTACGGGATCAACGAGTCCGGTCTGGACGCCGGCGCCCGCCTCGTGTCGAATGCCTCCTGCACCACCAATGCCGTGATCCCGGTGCTCGCGCTGCTGCATCGCGAAATCGGCCTCGAGAACGCACTGCTCACCACGCTGCATTCGGTCATGAACGACCAGCCGCTGATCGACGGCTACCACCATGCCGACCTGCGCCGCACGCGTTCGGCCATGCAATCGATCATTCCGGTGTCGACGGGCCTCGCGCGCGGCGTCGAACGCCTGCTGCCGGAGCTCGCCGGCAGGGTGCAGGCCAAGGCCATCCGCGTGCCCACGCACAACGTCTCGGCCATCGACATGGTGCTGCAGCTGGCCGACGACGCCGATGCCCCGCGCATCAACGCGCTGCTGCGCGCCGCCAGCGAGGGCGCCTATCGCGGGCTCATCGCCTGGTCAGACGACCCGCATGCCTCCATCGACTTCAATCATGACCCGCACTCGGCCATCGTCGACGGCGGGCAAACGCGCATGATCGGGCCGCGGCTCGTCAATCTGATGGTCTGGTTCGACAACGAATGGGGCTTCGCCAACCGCATGACAGACGTTACGCGATACTGGCTCGGCGCCCTGCTGCCGGCCGACCGCCGCTGAGACGGCACCGGGCTTGCCCCGAAAGCCGGGGCGCTCAGCGCGCCAGAACCTGCACCCGGTTGCGTCCCGCATTCTTCGCGGCATACAGCGCCCTGTCTGCCGCATTGAGCAAGGTGCCGATGTCGTCGTCATCCGACACCATCGCGCTGACGCCAATTGACACGGTGAAGCGGACAGGACGCCCGCTCTCCTCGGGCACCGACGCATCGGCAGCCACAAGGCGCAGGCGCTCGGCCACTTCCGCCGCGGCTTCGAGATCGGTCTCGGGCAGCAGGATGGCAAACTCCTCGCCACCGAGCCGCCCGAACACGTCGGGCGTCCTCAAGGCAGCGTGGCACCCCTTGCAGAGTGCCCTGAGCACGGCATCGCCGACCCGATGGCCGTGTCGGTCATTGATGCGCTTGAACCGGTCGACGTCGAGCATCAGGATCGACAGATCGCTGTCATAGCGCTTGGCTCGCTCGATCTCGGCCGTTGCCAGCGCCATGAAATGCCGGCGGTTGAACACGCCGGTCAGGTAATCCGTCCGCGCCTGGTGCGCGATCTCTTCCTCCATCAGCTTGCGCTCGGTCACGTCGGCATGGGTGCCGCACATCCGGACCGGCCGGCCCGCCTCGTCGCGCTGCATGACGCTGGCCTGGTCCAGGATCCAGCGGTACGAGCCGTCCTTGTGCTGCATCCGGTACTCGAGCTTGTGGGTCGGCGCACGCCCCTCGAGCACCTCAATGATCGAGGCCCACGCACGCTCGCGGTCGTCCGGATGGACGAAGTCGGACCACTGCATCGTCGTATGTTCGATTTCCTCATACGTGTAGCCGAGCATCGTCGCCCAGCGCGCATTGCGCTTCACCTCGCCGCTACGGATGTTCCAGTCCCACAGGCCGAGATCCGCGCCCTCGAGGACAAGGCGCAACTGCTCGGCGCGCTCCTTGAGCACGGCCTCCGTGTGCTTGAGTTGCGACACATCGTGGAAACTGATGACGACTTTCTCGAGGGCGCCATCCGCATCGAAGACGGGGAAAGCGCTGACCATGGCCCACGTCACATCCTCATGCCCCGGCCGCACGACCCCCAGTACCTGTTCCGCCAGCGGAAGGCGGCTGGAAATCACACGATTGACGGGGTACTCGTCGGGTGTCAGCCAGCGGTCATCCTCCTGCTTCAAGGACCAGCCGGGCATCAGATCCTGCGCGCCGAGCATGTCGCCCTTCGAGACCCCCAGCAGTTCGCACGCACGCGCGTTCAGGAAGATCACGCTTGCATCGGGTGCGTGCACGACGATGCCCACGTGCAGCTTCTGCAACAGCTCGACATCCTGCACACCCTGCACCATCGCAACCTCCCTGCCGATGCGGGATTCTTGTCTTGTTGACGAAACGATAGCGCCGGCCCCAACCGACCGCAATACAGGCGCCAAGCCCGAATCCCCAATCCGAAGAAAATCGGCAGGCCAAGCATCGCGCGCCGCCTTGGTTAACCACGATCAATTTTATTTCCCGCGGCACTGCCTAGACTGCGGCGCATGAAACAGCATGCTCTCTCCGCACCGTCCGTCGCGGCTTCCGCGCAACCGCCTGTCACACCCCGGCTGGCCGGCGATCTTGCGATCTGGTTCTTCATCCTCGCCGAACTGCTCGCCTTCGGCGTGTTCTTCGCCGCCTACGCCTTCACCCGCGCCAACAACATCGAACTGTTCGACGCCGAACAGGCGGCGCTCAACCGCAACGCCGGCGCGCTCAACACCATCCTGCTGCTCACCGCCAGCTACTTCGTGGTCCGTGCCGTGCAGGCCGCCGAGCATCGCCTCTCTAAATCCTGCGCGCGCTGGCTGCTGGCCGCCATCGCCTGCGGCGCCGGCTTCCTGGTGGTCAAGATGTTCGAGTACGCGGCGGCCTTCGAGCACAACATCAGTCTCTCGAGCAGCCCCTTCCACATGTTCTACCTGTCGCTGACCTTCTTTCACTTCATGCACGTCATTCTGGGCATGGTGATCCTGATCGCGATGTGGAATGGCGCACGCACGGGCCGATATGGCCCCGGCGACATGAATGGCCTCGAGACCGGCGCCGCTTACTGGCACATGGTGGATCTGGTGTGGCTGGTCCTGTTCCCGCTGGTCTATGTCATCCACTGAGGGCACACGCATGCATTCCGGCTCCGACGTCCATGGCACCCCGCGCCGCACCACCGTGCTGTGGGCGACGCTCATCGTCGCCACGCTCCTTACCTGGGGCATGGGCGCACTGGGCGCCACCGGCAAGGGCGCGATCGCCATCCTGGCCCTGATCTCGTTCTGGAAAGGCGCCGTAATCATCCTCGACTTCATGGCGCTGCGCCACGCACCGCTGCTGTGGCGCGCGCTGACGCTGGGCTGGATGGTCCTCGTCTGGGCCGTCATCGCCATCGCATACATCAAGGGACTGCCGCAATGAAAATGGAAAACCTCGCGGGCGCAGCACGGCTCGACCTGCCCTACTACCAGGCCGCCGGCGACGAAGTCGCGGTGTTCGAGCATGCCTGGAAGAACCGCCTGCCGCTGCTGATCAAGGGCCCGACCGGCTGCGGCAAGACCCGCTTCGTCGCCCATATGGCAGCCCGCCTCGGACTGCCGCTCTATACCGTGGCCTGCCACGATGACCTCACCGCGGCCGACCTCGTCGGCCGCCACCTCATCGGCGACGGCAAGACCGTGTGGTGCGACGGCCCGCTGACCCGCGCGGTGCGAGAAGGCGGCATCTGCTACCTGGACGAAGTCGTGGAGGCCCGCAAGGACACCACGGTGGTGCTGCACCCGCTGGCCGACGACCGCCGCATCCTGCCGATCGACCGCACCGGTGAACTGCTCGAGGCGCCGCCCAGCTTCATGCTGGTCGTGTCCTACAACCCGGGCTACCAGAACCTGCTGAAGGGCATGAAGCCCTCCACCCGCCAGCGCTTCGTCAGCATCCGCTTCGACTTCCCGCGCGCCGAGCAGGAGGAAGCCATCCTGCTCGGCGAGACCGGCTGCGCGCCCGATCTCGCCCGCCGCCTGGTCACCATCGCCGGCGCGCTGCGTGCGCTGAAGGACCGCGATCTCGAGGAAGCCGCCAGCACCCGCCTGCTGATCTACGCCGCACTGCTGGTCAAGGACGGCATGGACCCGGTGGCCGCCTGCCGCGTCGGCATCATCGAGAGCCTGACCGACGACGCCGAGGTCGCCGAGGCGCTGATGGAAGTCGTCGCCGCCACCTTCGGCCGCTGACGCCGGCCGCCGACCCGAGCCGCCGAACGATGCCGATCGAACGCCCCGACCCCCTGCGCCCCGACCCCCTACGTCACGTGATGCCCGGCCCCCGGCTCGCGGTGGTGGCCGAAGCCCTGTTCCTCATCAACCTGATGCTGGCGCCGGGACTCGCCTTCCTGGTGCTGATGGTGCTGTGGGCAAAGCACCACAAGCACCCGGACCCGCTGGTGCGCAACCACCTGCGCCAGACCGGGTGGACCTGCATCTGGGGCGGCACCTTGCTGGTCAGCCTGAGCGTCGCCATCTTCGCCCTCGGCGGCTTCGACAACCCCTGGTCGTGGGTCATCGGCGTGCTGTACTTCACCCTCGTTCATGCCGGGCTGATCCTGCTCGGTGTGCTCGGTCTGTCGCGCGCGATCAACGGTCGCAGCTGGCGTTATCCAATCTTCGGGCCACGCGAGCATGACTGAGTTGAGTTCCCCGCGCAGCCCCGCTCGGCCGCAGCGCGTCATCCCCATCGCCGTCGCCGGCAGCGCCGCGCCGCGCAGTCGCCAGGGCAAGCGCCTCGCCTTCCAGGTGGGCTTCTTCGTCCTGTTCGTGCTCGCGCCGGTGTTCGACCTGTTCCGCTACGACCTCAACGCCGATCACGCCTGGCTGCTGGGCATGGAATGGCGGCTGGGGCTGGACGACTTCCTCGCCGGCAAGGCCACCGCGCTCGAAGCAGCCGGCAACATCATGCTGCGCCTGTTCGTGCCGCTGCTGGCCGGCGCCGGGCTGTTCATCTGGGCCGCATGGAAGTGGGGCCGGCTGTACTGCGGCTGGCTGTGCCCGCACTTCTCGGTGGTCGAGACCATCAACAAGCTGATGGCACGTGCGTCGGGCAAGCCCAGCGTGTGGGAGAAGTTCGCGCTGCCGCGCTGGAACACCGATGGCAGCCCGCGCCGCGTCGATGTGCGCTGGTGGGCCGTGGTCGTGCCCGCTGCCGTGGCCTTCGCCTTCCTCTGGGCCGTCGTGCTGCTCACCTACCTGCTGCCGCCGGCCGAGGTGTACGGCAACCTGTTCAGCGGCAACCTCACCCGCAACCAGTTCATCTTCATCACCGCCGCCACCGTGGTGCTGAGCCTCGAGTTCCTTTTCGCGCGCCACCTGTTCTGCCGCTTCGTGTGCGCCGTCGGCCTGTTCCAGAGCCTGGCGTGGATGAGCAACAAGGACGCGATGGTCGTCGGCTTCAAGCGCGACCGCGCCAGCGACTGTGCAAGCTGCCTGCCCGAACGCCAGTCCGCCTGCGACGCGGTGTGCCCGATGCGGCTCAAGCCGCGCAACATCAAGCGCCACATGTTCACCTGCACGCAATGCGCCCAGTGCGTCGATGCCTGCGGCGAGACCCAGTGCGACAACCCGGACGGCCCGCTGCTGGCCTGGGTGTCGGGCGAGGCCGCGCGGCAGAACGAAGCCGGCTTCCGTGCAATCCGGGAGCGTTGAAGCATGGAAGAAGTCGTCGGCAAGCTCTGGCACCGTTTCATCACCCGCGCAGCGGGCGGCCACTTTCCCGAGGCCGTGGTGAAGCTGAAGGAGATCGAACGCATGACGGGCGTGTTCTTTCGCGCCCTCGGTGGCGACCCGGGCCTGCGTGTCGCGGCCGCAACCGCCGATGTCCATGGCGCGCGCCGCAGCCTGCTGTCGCGCATCGCCGGCAGTGACGAGCGCATCGCCCGCGCACGCATGGACGCCAGCACGCTGCGCCTGCCGATGGAGCTGGACGCCCTGCCCGAGCGCAGTCTCAACCGCGACCTCTACCTGTGGCTGGCCGCCCTCGCCGCCGCGCAGGGCACGCCGATCGGACCCGAGGACGAGGCCGCGCTGGCCAACGCCCGGACGCGGCTCGCGCCCCTGCCCGAAGGCGCCAGTGCTGACCCGGCAACGCTGGAACTGCGCCTGAACCAGCTCGCCACGCTGCGCGCCCTGCTGCGCTGGCCCGGCCTGCAGGCGCGCTACGACCGCCTCGTTGCCGCCGTGCTGAGGCAACGTCCCGACCCCGCCCGCCTGCCACCCGAAGAGGCCGAACGCGAGCAACGGATCAGACAGGCCTTGCAGCAGCCCGGCAGCGTCGCTGCCCTGCCCGCCCTGCCGCCCAAGGGCATGCCGCACCAGCCGGTGCTGCTGTGGCTGGGCGACCTGGTCCCCGGCGCCACGGCCGAAACAAGAAACGGCCAGGGTGCCGAGGCCAGCGCCAACGCGCAGAGCAAGCGCGACGAACGCGAGACCGAGCGCCAGGCCCACCGCGTCGAGCGTGTCGAGCAGCCGCAGGAAAAGCACGGCCTGCTGATGATCTTCCGCGCCGAGAGTCTGCTGTCGGTGGCCGAGTTCCTGAAGGTCAAGCGCAGCAGCGACGACGACCCCGACGACAACGCCGCCGACGCCGCCGCCAACCTCGAGCAGCTCGCCCTGTCGCGCGACGAGGAGCGCGTCGCCTCCAAGGTTCGCTTCGACCTCGACCTGCCTTCGGCCGCAGAGGACGACGTCGTGCTCGGCGACGGCATCCCGCTGCCCGAATGGGATTACCGCAAGCACCTGCTGCGCGAGGACCACGTCCGCCTGCAGGAGCTTGCCGCCTCGCCACGCGACCCGCGTGCCGCCCCGGTGCCGCTGCCGCAGCACCTGCGCCGCACCGCGCGCCACCTGCACCGCCAGTTCGCCGCGCTGCAACCCGGCCGGCGCTGGCTCAAGGGCCAGGTCGACGGCAGCGAACTCGACGTCGATGCCGTGGTGCGCGCCGCCACCGACCGCGCCATCGGCCACCACCCGTCCGACCAGCTCTACCTGTCGCTGGAGAAGCGCGAGCGCGACCTCGCCTGCCTGGCGCTGGCCGACCTCTCCTTGTCCACCGATGCCTGGATCTCGTCCGAGGCGCGCGTCATCGACGTCATCCGCGACTCGCTGCTGCTGTTCGGCGAGGCCCTGTCCGCCACCGGCGACCGCTTCGCGCTGTGCGGCTTCTCCTCGGTCAAGCGCAGCAACGTGCGCTTCCATCGCCTGAAGGACTTCTCGCAGCGCTTCGACGACGCCGCGCGCGGGCGCATCATGGCGATCAAGCCCGGTTACTACACACGGCTCGGTGCTGCCATCCGCCACGCCACCAGCGTGCTCGAGAAGCAGACCGCCGCGCGCCGCATCCTGCTGATCCTGTCCGACGGCAAGCCCAACGACCTCGATCTCTACGACGGCCGCTACGGCATCGAGGACACCCGCGTCGCCGTCATCGAGGCGCGCGGTCGCGGGATCGTGCCCTTCTGCGTCACCATCGACCGCGAGGGCGCGAGCTACCTGCCCCACCTGTTCGGCCCCGGCGGCTACGCCGTGATCCGCGAGCCCGACGAGCTGCCCGCCCGCCTGCCGATGTTCTACGCCCAACTCACCCGCTGAAGCATGAGGCGCACTCCATGAACGATCACTGCGAGATCCCGTGCCAGGAGGCGCTGCGCGATGCACCAGCGCCCACCGAAACCCCTTCCCTGCCACCGGAGGTGGAGCGCCTGTGCCGCCTGCTGCGCCACGCGGCGATGTTCCAGGGCCTGGGCTGCGACGAGATCGCCCGCTTCGCCCGCGGCGTACGCGAGATCAAGGCCCCCAAGGGCGAGATCCTGTTCCATCGCGGCGACACCTGCACCGGCTTCCATCTGATCCTCTCCGGCCAGATCAAGCTCGCCTTCACGTCGGCCGAAGGCAACGAGAAGGTCGTCGACATCCTGCGCCCGGGCCAGAGCTTCGGCGAGGCCGTGATGTTCATGGACAAGCCCTACGTCGTGATGGCGCAGGCGCTCACCGACAGCACCCTGCTGCACATCGGCAAGCTGGTCTTCTTCGAGGAGATGAACGGCGACCCGCTGTTCTGCCGCAAGATCATCGCCGGCCTTGCACAGCGCCTGCACCGGCTGATGGGCGACGTCGAGAGCTATTCGCTGCGCTCCGGGCGTGAACGCATCATCGGCTACCTGCTGCGCGAGGAAGAGATGAGCGGCGAAGGCGTCGGCGCCGGCCGGGTCTCGATCCGCCTGCCCACCAGCAAGGGCACCATCGCCTCGCGGCTCAACCTGACGCAGGAGCACTTCTCGCGCATCCTGCACGAACTGACCGATTCGGGCCTGATCGAGGTCGAGGGGCGGACGATTCACATCCCGTGCATCGAGCGCCTGCGCGGCAGTCTCGAGTAGCGGCAGCGCCGGCCGCCCAGCGGCGGCAACGTCTCAGGACGACGACAGCAGGTTGTTGAGCGAATCGCTCAGGCGGTCGATGCGCTCGTTGCTTTCGCGCACGAGTTGCGTGATCTCGCTCGCCGAAACCGCCGACTGCTGCGCGAGCTTGCGGACCTCGTCGGCGACGACGGCGAAGCCGCGCCCGGCCTCGCCGGCACGCGCGGCCTCGATCGCCGCATTGAGCGCGAGCAGATTGGTCTTGTCGGTGATGTCGTTGATGCTGCCGATGATTTTCGCGATATGGCGGCTGGACTCCTGCACCAGGCGCATCTCACGATCGGTCACCTGCGCCGCTTCCAGCTTCGCCTGCTCGTCCACCCCGTAGCTGACGATGCGCTTGATTTTGCCGATCGAATCGGTGATGGGGCACAGGGCGCCGTCGAAGCGGACGGGCCGCTCGTCCTTGCCGCGGACATCGAACTCACCGGTGATCTGCTCGCCCTTCAGGAGCCGCGCGAATCGCTCCTCGCCCAGCACGTCGCGCAGGTTGCGCTTGCACGTCAGCAGTTCGGCAGCCGTCTGGAAGCCCAGGTGGCAGGCCATGTACTCGTTCGCCGACAGCATCTGGCCGCTGGTCTCCCACTCGGCCACGCCATTGCTGACACTGATCGCCGCAAAACGCTTTTCGGACTCGAGCGAGAGTTCCTTGGTGGCCGTGATGTTGGCCTGGATCGAGATGTACTGCTCCAGTACCCCATCCTCGTTCAGCACCGGGTTGATGGCGAGCGAGATCCAGTAGTGCTCGCCCGTTTTCCGGTAGTTGAGGATCTCGTCGTAGATCGGGCGGCGATGGTGCAAGGCGTCCCTGATCCGGTCGACGGTCTGGGGGTCGGTCGCCGGACCCTGCAGCAGCGGGCCGGGCTTTTTGCCCCGGACTTCGTCCAGGGTATAGCCGGTCAGCTTCTCGAAGCCGCGGTTCACGTACTGGATCAGACCGTCCTTGCCCGTGATCACGATGGAGTTGTCGGTCTCGTTCGCCACCAGCGACAGCAGCTTGAACTCCCTGTTGCGCAGGACCTGGGGCGTGATGTCGCTGGCGAACTTGACCACCCGGACGACCTCGCCCTCCGCATTCAGGATCGGGTTGTAGGTGGCATGGATCCAGACCGAGCGCCCGCCCTTGGCGACGCGCTCGAATTCCGCAGTCTGGAACTGGCCCGCACGCAGCTTCTGCCAGAACTCGGCGTACGCCCGCGATCCGCGCTCTTCCGGGCTGACGAAGATCTGGTGCTTCTGGCCCCGGATCTCCCCGATCGAGTAGCCCATCAGCGCGAGGAAATTGTCGTTCGCGTCGAGTATGGTCGAGTCGGGGCTGAACTCGATGACCGCCTGCGCGCGATTGATGGCTGCAAGCTGGGACTCGACGCGCGCCCGTGACAGGACCTGCGCAGTCACGTCCGTAGCGAACTTGATGACGCGAAGAACCTTGTTTCCGCGCACGATAGGGGTGTAGGTCGCCTGTATCCAGACCGCGGCGCCCGTCTTCGTGATGCGGCGAAACTCCCCCGTCTGCGGCCTCCCCGCGCGCAGCGCCTGCCAGAAGGCCTGATAATCGTTGCCCTTGGCGTCGCTCGGGTGCAGGAACATGCGATGCGAGCGGCCCCGGACTTCGTCCGGCGAATAGCCCAGGAGATCGAGGAACCTCTTGTTCGCACGGAGAATGGTGCCCTGCAGATCGAACTCGACGACGGCCTGGGTCTGCTCGATTGCGTCGATGACATCCAGCGCGCGCTTGCTGCGGAAGAGATTGAACATCTCGGTGTTCCTTGGGGGGGTGGTCAGCCGTACGGGACACTTGTAACGGCAGTACGGTTCCAAGCTTGAGGACCAAACGACAGCCAGCGAACCCGATGGAGAGCTGAACCGCTGACCCGCACAGACCTTGCATTCGACGCATCACTAGCGAAAAACTGCACAATCGTGCGCCGACAGGACGCGGCAGCCGACGCAGAAACGTGGAACACTAGCAACCGCTCACGCCTGAACACGCCATACCACTTTCCCGGAACCTGTATTGATGCCCAACGCGCAAGCCCTCTCCCCCTGCAGCCGCGACGCGCAGACGCCTGTCGGCGGCTGCAATCGTTGCCGCGGCCTCGCACCGCTCGACTTCGACTTCAGCATGGCCTTCCAGCCCATCGTCGATATCCGCAGCGACAAGGTCTGGGCGTGGGAAGCGCTGGTGCGTGGCCCGCAAGGCGAAGGCGCGGGCAGCATCCTGTCGCGCATCACCGAGGACAACCGCTACCAGTTCGATCAGCACTGCCGCATCCGCGCCATCGAACTGGCCCACGGGCTCGGCATTCCGGCACGACTGAGCATCAACTTCCTGCCCAACGCCGTCTATGAGCCACGCGCCTGCATCCGCGCGACCATCGAGGCCGCCAACCGCGTCGGCTTTCCGCTGGACCGGCTGCAGTTCGAGATCACCGAGGTCGAGGAAGTGCGCAGCGACGGCCATCTGCGCCGCATCGTCGAGGAATACCGCGCGATCGGCTTCGGCACCGCAATCGACGATTTCGGCGCGGGTTACGCCGGGCTGAACCTGCTGACGCACTTCCAGCCCGATGTGCTGAAGATCGACATGAACCTCGTGCGTAACATCGACCAGGATCGTACCCGCAGGCTGATCGTACGCAATCTGGTGCAACTGGCTGGCGAACTGCCCTGCACGCTGATCGCAGAGGGCATCGAGACGCTGGACGAGGCGCGCTGCCTGGCCGACCTGGGCATCACGCTGCACCAGGGCTACGCCTACGCGCGACCGGGCTTCGAGAGCCTGCCCCAGCCCGACACCGCGCTGCTGGAAAAGGTGAAGGCGGCCTGAGCGCCCGTCGCGCCCACCCGCCTTCGCACCCGCCCGCCTTCGCACCCGCCGGGCCGCCGAAGCGGCCCCATCGAATCCGTCCTCAGCCTTCCTTGCCGTCGACCCGCGCCCGCAGCAGGAAGGGCGTGTAGCGCCACAGGTAGAGCAGGAAGCCGAGCGACCACACGGTGGCGGCAGCGTGGATGCCGCCGACCGCCGCGGCCGGAATCGCCACCACCGTCAGCACCCGGATCAGCACCGCCAGTTGCACCAGCACGTAAGCCGCCGTCTCGATCGACCCGGCCACCAGCATCCGGCCGGTGTGGCCGAGCGCGGTGCGCGTGATCATGCCGATGATCAGCCCGCCGGTGGCGCCGATGGCCAGCGCGTGGATGCCCGCCGTGCGCGGCAGCACGCCGAGCTGGGCGAGGCCGATCAGTGCGAGGCCGATCGGAATCCAGATGTAGGACAGGTGCAGGATCCACAACAGCGACACGGAACGCGTCGCCCAGGGATTCCAGCCGCCCACCCGCACCGCCTGCAGCAGCGCGGCGATGATCGACACCGGCGCCGCCCAGGCGCCCGCGCCGGTTGCCCACAGCAGCAGCGCGACGCCGGTGGCGATGGCGGCGGCCCAGTCGACCCGCTTGTCGCGCCATTGCTTGATGCCGCGAATGCTGTTGGCGGTAAACATCGGGATGACGCGGCCACCGATGACGGTCTCCAGCACCACGATCAGGCCCAGCGCGAGATGCATCGCCATCAGCGGATCGGCGTCGATGACCTGCAGCACCGCGAGGTGGAACACCAGGTTCGCCAGCGCCAGCAGGCCGGGCAGCACGCCGACGAAGTAGTTGCGCTTGCTCTTGGCCTTGACCAGCACGCGCAGCAGCAGCACTGCCGCGACCGGCAGGAAGGCGATGTCGATCACCGCCACCCATGCGCCGCTACCGAAGGCCATCGCCAGCCGTCCGGCCAGCCATAGCCCGGCCAGCAGCGCCAGCGGCGCGCCCGAGGGCGTATCCAGCCCGGTCCAGTTGCGGCCGGCGGTGAACAGGAAGCCGATGATGACCGCGGCCGCGAAGCCGAAGATCATCTCGTGCGCGTGCCACCACATGCCGGGGATGGGCAGTTGCAGCCCGCCGGAGAAGGCGACCGCCCACACCGGGATGGCGATGACGGCGAGCGCCGCCGCCAGCAGGTAGAAGGGCCGGAAGGCCAGGGCCCACAGCGAGAAGGTATCGGGGGGGATGCGTTTGGTGGTCGGTTCTTCGAGGGGAATCAGTGCCATGTTGCGCGTTCTCTATTGGGGGTGTTGCGGGGACACTCCACCACGGGGTTCAGTGGCTGGTGCCTTCTTCGCGTGTGATCTTGTTCCACACGTTGTACTTGCCCACCGGCTTTCTCATCGGCAGGCGCTTGACCTCTTCCAGCGTCTGGGCGTCATAGACGATGACGGCGCCCTCATCCTCCCACAGGCTGGCCAGCGCGTAGCGGCCGTCGCGGGTGAATTCGACGTGGGCCAGCGTCTTGCCGGGCTCGCCTACGATCTCGCGCACCACCTCGAGCGTCTGCTTGTCGATGACCTGCAGGATGTGCTTGGCCTGCGGACTCATCATCGAATCGACGAAGGCGTAGCGGCTGTTGGCGTGGCTGCGCAGGAAGAAGCCGGGGCCGCGCGTCGGGATGCGCTTGATGACCTCCCAGGTCTTCATGTCGATGACCGTGACCTCGCCCGCCTTGAGGTTTGTGCTGGCCATCACGGTGCGCGGCTTGCCGCCGGCGTCTATCCACTCCCAGGTGATGCCCGACCCCAGATGCGGCATGCCGTCCAGCGGCAGGTTGGCGATCTTGCGCCGGATGTCGAGGTTCACCACCTGCCCCACGCCTTCGCGCGAGGCGCCCATCAGTTCGGCGTAGTCCTGGGTGAAGAAGAAGTCGTCGAGCACCTCGTCGAGGATCGTGCGGCGCGGGTTCAGGTAGCCGGGGATGAAGCTGCCCTCCTTCTGCGCATAATCGTGGATGAAGCCGGTGGGAATGTCCTCGACCGCCTTGGTGTAGCTGATCTCCCAAACCTCGGGCACATCCTTCAGCGCCGCAATGAAGGACTGGCGCGGCGTGGCGTCGTACACCGCCGACACGCGCGAGCTCTTCTTGCCGTCGCGGTCGGTCGCGGCGAGGGTCTTGACCAGGTTGAGGTCGCCGTCGAGCAGCACCAGGCTGTTGGGCAGGTAGTTGGCGACCGCGACATGCTTGCCATCGGGCGAAGCGGCGACGTTGCGGGTATTGATGCCCGCCCTCACCTCGGCCACCACCTTCAGGTTCCACAGGTCGAACTTGGTGATCCAGCCGTCGCGCGAGCCGAAGAACACATAGCGCCCATTGGCGGCGAACTTGGGCCCGCCGTGGAGCGCGAAACGCGACTGGAAGCGGTGGATGGGCTCGAGCTTGTCGCCGTCAAGCACACTGACGTGGTGGTCGCCGCCCTCGACGACGAGGAAGAGGTTCATCGGGTCGGCGTCGAATACCGGCGTGTCGGACAGTGTGGCCGGATCGACGTGCTGGATGCGCGAGGCGCGGATGTCGTCGTCGGTCCAGCGCGGCGGCGGCTCGACCGGGCTGTAGATCCAGTCGACCAGCGCGGCGATCTCGTCCTTGCCCAGTTGCGCGCCGAAGGCCGGCATCTGCGTGGCGGTGCGGCCTTCGGCCACCACTTTCAGCGCCTCGGGCTTGCGCAGGCGCGCGAGGTTGTCCGGCAGCAGCGCCGGACCCATGCCGCCGAGCCGGTCGGCCGCGTGGCAGCTGGCGCAGTGCTGGGCGTAGTTCGCGGCGACCTTCGCCACGCCGTCGTCCGCCGCTTGGGCGCGAGTGGCCGTCGCAGCGCCCGCCACGGCCAGGGCCAGGCCGGCGAACACGAAGGCATGGCGGATCATCTTCGCCGCCGCTTCCCCCTGGGACGAAAACGTCCCCTCGGGGCGCAGCGCAGCCGCAGCGCGGGGAGCACCGGTACCTTGTCTCATGCCGACACCTTGGCGATGCGCACCCAGGGGGTGGTGACGACGCGCTCGCCGCCTTCATAGTCGGCCGCGGTGACGCCGATCTCCTCGTCATCCAGATAGCATCCGGGGTCTTCCGCCCACGGATTGCCGGTAACCTGCGAGGCGCGTACGCGCGAACTGCCGTTGCAGATGTCCAGGTACTTGCACGCGCCGCAACGCCCTTCGAGCGTGCGCGGGTGCTGCTTGAGCCCGGCCAGCAGCGGGTTGTCGAGGTCGTTCCAGATGTCGCCGAAGGCACGCTTGCGCACGTCGCCCAGGGGTACGTGCCACCACATGGTGTCCGGGTGCACGATGCCCAGGTTGTCGATGTTGGCGACATTGACGCCGCTGGCGTTGCCGCCCCACTGGCGCAGCTTGGCCTCGATGTGCGCGGCACGCTCGGGGAAGCGGCGCTGCACCCACTGCAGCAGGAAGGGACCGTCGGCGTCGTTGTTGCCGGTGACGAAGTCCTTTTCGATGCCGCGCCGGTGCAGGTCGAGGCAGGTCTCGAACAGCAACTCCATGGCCTCGCGCGTGGTGCGGTGGCGCGCGTCGCCCGCGCGGTTCTTGTTGCCGCGCCCTGCATAGTTGAGGTGCGAGAAGTAGAACTTGTCGATGCCCTCGTCCTCCACCAGCTTCAGCAGCGCCGGCAGGTCGTGGGCATTGCCCTCGGTCATCGTGTAGCGCACGCCCACCTTGATGCCGCGCGCCAGGCACAGGCGGATGCCCTGCATCGAGGCATCGAAGGCGCCCTGCTTGCGGCGGAAGCGGTCATGCGTGGCGCCGATGCCGTCGAGGCTGACGCCGACGTAGTCGAAGCCGATCGCATCGATAGCATCGATGTTGGATTCGTCGATCAGCGTGCCGTTGGACGACAGCGCGACGTAGAAGCCCATCGCCTTGGCACGGCGGGCGATGTCGAAGAGGTCGGGCCGCAGCAGCGGCTCGCCGCCCGACAGGATCAGCACCGGAACCCGTGCCGCCTTCAGGTCGTCCATGACCTTGAACACCTCGTCGGTGTTCAGCTCGCCGGGGAAGTCCTTGTCGGCCGAGATTGAATAACAGTGCTCGCAGGTCAGGTTGCAACGCCGGATCAGGTTCCAGATGACGACGGGGCCCGGCGGGTTGCGGCGCGGGCCGGCAGGCGTGGGCTGGTCGAGTTCGCGGACGAAGTGGGCGATGCGGAACATGGGGGCTCTCCAGAGTGCAGCTCATTAGAGCCGAGCCGGAGGGCGGGAAAAATGACACGGGTCAAGGGACAGGGCGAAACGAACGGTATGGGGTTCCTGGCAACTCCTTGCGGCGCGGCTTCCTCGCGCCCTGGCGGACACCCGCATCCCGTGACCCGTGACCCGTATCACGGCGAACGGCGGGACTCCTGGTCTATGCTTCGCCCAACTTGCGCAACCTGCCTCACCGCACGCGGGACATGCTTGCCAGTCCATCTTTCAGGCCACATGATGGCGACATAGCGCCCCGTCACGCGGCGCCACATCGCGTTCCGTGGCCAGTGAATGCGTCGGAAGCGTGCATATGACACAACCGGATTATCGTTTTTTACATTTTTGTGCTTTTAAACGCTTTAATTCGGAGAGGTTGCCCTACCAATGCGAGCCAACGCCATGACGACTCCCAAATCTCACGACGACCGTTTCATCTCGATTCCGGAACTCTCCGACGAAACCTGGGAGTTGCTGATGGAAATCTGCGAGCTGACTCCGGGCCTCAGGGAGTCCGACATCGAGTCTTCGCCGGTGCGGCGTGCCGTCGAAGAACGTCCGAACGGCTACCTGCCGCACTGAGAGGGGCCTGCTCTCAATCGTTAGCGCAGCATCGTCTACCGGCCGCGGCGTGCGGCCGAGCGGGCCGAAGAGACAGGCCCGATCGATAGCCCAACCGCCGTCAACCGGCGATTCGAAGTCCCGTTTTCTTGAGAATGCCGGCGGAGAACAGAACGTCCCGCCCCTTGCAGGCTCCGCGAAACTCGCGTTCGAGCAGCAGCGCAATCTCCTCTACCCGCACCAGCGCAGCCTCCCTCGACGCTGCATGCACCATCGCGAACAGGTTGTACGGCCAGTCCGGCAAGTGTCGCGGCCGGCGGTAGCAGTGGGTGACGAAGTCCAGCGCCCCTACCCGTTCGCCGACAGCATCGATCATGGCGTCGTCGATGTTCCACACGCTCATGCCGTTGGCGGTGTACCCGATCGCGTAGTGGTTGGGCACGGCGCCGATTCGGCGGATGCGTCCGCTCTCCAGCATCTGCGCCAGCCGCTCACGCACCGCCTGCTCGCTGCAGCCCAACTGCTCGGCAACGGCGGCATACGGCCGGGGTACCAGCGGCAAGCCGTCCTGGGTGGCCAGCACGATGCGCCGGTCGAGTTCGTCGAGTCCGATGGGGTCCGGTGCAGGGCTTGTCATCATGCCTCCAGTTTCATCTCGACGAAGTACTCTCTTTCCTTGGGAAAGAGATGGACCGGCAGCCCGGTCGCCGCCTCGATGCGCCGTGACACCTCGGCGATGCCTTCCGGACGTTCGGTCGCAAGCACGAACCACATGTTGAGACCGTGTTCGCGGCGGTAGTTGTGCGCCACCTCGGGGAAGGCGTTCACCGCCTCCACCACCGCCCCCCACACGGCCTCGGGCACAGCCATGGCCGCAAGGCAGAAGGCGCCGCCCATGCGTTCGATCTGGAACATCGGGCCGAAGCGCGTCAGCACCCGGTCGCGCAGCATGGCCTGCACCCGCGCGATCACTTCGGCTTCGTCGAGGCCGACTGCAGCCGCGACATCGGCGAAAGGCGTTCCGGTCAGCGGGAAATCGCCCTGCAGCGCGTTGATCAGCTTGCGGTCGATCGCATCGGGCTCGCGCGTGGCGGCAACGCCGCGACGGCTGGCCGCGGGTGCCGCAACGCCCGGCATGGATGGCTCAGACATGGGCGCCCTCCTTTGCCGACAGATAGCGCGCGCCGGTCTGCTTGAAGCGCCGGCAGCTGAACAGCACGTCATGTGGCGCGGCGTCCAGCCCTAGACGGGCCGCGATCTCGCCGCGCGCCGCCAGGACGTCGTCGCGTGCGCTGCCGTGGATCATGCAGAACAGGTTGTAAGGCCAGTCGGGCAGCACCCGGCGCCGGCGGTAGCACAACGTCACCGCGGGCTCGCGCGCCAGCAGGCGGCCCAGTTCGCTGACCCGGTCATCCGGGATGTCCCACACGCACATCGCGTTGGCCTCCAGCCCCAGTTCGTGGTGGCGGACCACCACGCCGAGGCGCCGGATCAGCCCTTCGTCCTGCCAGCGCTGGAGCAGCTCGATCGCCATGGCCTCGGTCAGGCCCGCCTGCTCACCCAGCGCCGAATACGGACGCGGCACAAGCGGCAGGCCCGCCTGCAGCACGGTGATCAGATCGCGTTCGAGCACGGGCAGCGCACAGGCCGCGCCTTGCGCCGTGGCGGTGGGACGCGGCTCGACGCTGCGGTGGCAGGCTGCGCGCCGTCCGCCCTGATCCGTGCCGAGATCGAAGCCGAGATCGATGTGGAACTCCTCTTCGAGCGGCAGCACGATCACCGCGCAGCCGGTGTCGCGCTCGATGCCGGCGACGACGTCCTGCAGATGGCTTTCGGACGCCGCCGTCACCACGAACCACAGGTTGAAGCGGTGCTCGCGCTGGTAGTTGTGGTTGATCGCGGGTTCGCCGCTGACACGGGCTGCGATCTCCTCGAGCCGCTCCGGCGGCGCCGCCAGGGCGGCGAGCGCGCTCGCCCCCAGCCTGCGCGGGGCGAACACGGCACCGACCCGGCTCACCAGACCCTCGTCGATCAGGCGGCGGTAGGCCGTGATCACCTGCGCTTCGTCCAGCCCGACGGCCTCGCCGACGCGGGCGAATGGCTGCGGATCGAGCGGAAACCCGCGTTGCCATTCGTTGAGCAGGCGGAAATCGGTCGCATCGACCGCGCTCGGCAGCGTGACGGTGCGCGGCATCAGAACCCCGTGCGCGCGGCGCGCGTGGTGAAGAAGATGCCGCTCGGGCTGGCCGACTCGAAGCCGCCAACCTGCTGCTTGGTCGCGGTATCGTAGATGACGACCTTGTTGTCGTCTCGCGCCGACATCCAGACCTCGTATCCCTTGGACAGGAACTCCATGTGCAGGATGCCGCGGCCCGGCTGCAGCGTGTGCGTGACCTTGCCGCTGACCGTGTCGATGACCTGTACCCAGCCATTGTCCGGGAAGGCGAAGTTCACCCAGATCTCGCGTCCGTCGGGCCTCGCCATGGCGAACACCGGCTGGCTCCTGACCGGGATGCGACCCACCTCCTGCCAGGTGTCGGTATCGACGACCAGCACCTCGTGGCGCCCGATGGCGGGCAGGTAGGCACGGCCGCCAGCCACCGACCAGCCGCGCAGGTGCGGCATCTTGTACACCGGCAGCGGCTCCTGGCCCTTGCCGTAGCCCGACAGGATCTTGCGGCTGCCCTGCTCCGGGTTCCACAGGTCGAGCCGGGCCAGCCCATCCTCACCGAACAGGCCGGCGATGTAGTGGCGGCCATCGGGCGTCACCAGCGCGTCGTAGGGCTGGTTGCCGCCGGCGAAGCGCTGGGTCTGCGGGTTCGTCGGGTCGGAGAAGTCGGTGATCCAGATCTCACCCGCTTCGAACAGCGAATAGATGAAGCGCCTGCCCGACAGGTCGGCCAGGCCGACCACCTTAGAGCGGCGGCCATCCTCGGTGATCGCCGGCACCTCGGCGAGCAGTTCCAGCGTGTTGGCATCGAAGGCCTTCACGCCGCCCGGCGCGTAGTTCTGCGCGACGACGATGCGGCCGTCGTGCGAGATCGAGCCACCGATGGAATTACCCGCCTGCAGCACGCGGCCGACGATCTTCGCCTCAAGCAGGTCCACCTTCGTCAGCCCGCCGTCACGGCCGAACACGAAGGCGTAGCGCGCATCGCGCGAAAACACCACCGAGGCGTGCGACAGGTCGCCCAGACCGTCGACGGTGGCGAGCACCGACCTTCCGCTCGTCTCGATGACCTTTACGCGCCCATCGGCGCGCTCGATGACGACGCCGAGGTCACCCGTCCCGCGGACGTGCGCCACCGGGCCGAAACTGGAGCAGGCGGAGAGCAGCCATACGATGGCCGGCAGGATCACCGCCCAAAGGGCGGGCGGCGCCAGACGCACCTTGGTTTGCGAAGACATGGAAACTCCAGCTCGATGAGGAAAATCGGACGGCACAGGCTCGCAGCCCGGCGCGAATGATCAGCGTGAAGCCGGCAAGCCGGTGTCCGGCGGGAAGCCGCGCATCAACTGGTCCACGATCCACTCGGCTTCGGGCTCGCTGACGATGCCGCGGAAGGGGGGCATCGGCGTGCCGGGCCGGCCGCTCACGACGGTCGCGACGAGGCCCTCGAAAGGCTTGTCGACCAGGGCGTCGGGCGTGAGTGCGGGACCCAGACCGCCGGCCAGGGTCAGGCCGTGACAGGAACCGCAGTCCTGGCGGACGATATGGATCAGCTCACGGGCGCGCTGCGCTTCGGGTGCGACAGGCTTCGCCTCGGAGGCAGAAGCGAATGCGGCAACCAGCGCTGCGCCGAGAAAGACGGCGACGTGGGCTAGCAGGGGTGGGATCTTCATCGCACAATCCGTTGGCAGGTCAGTGCGTGACAGGATGGCAACAAGGGTCGGGCGATACCTTGACTCGCATCAACCCTGACGGGGCCGCGGTCTTGGTGCCCGCCCCGCCCCCGGTTCAGGGTTCCACGATGATGACGCCCCGCATCTCCGGGTGCGGACCGCAGCGATACTCGACACGGCCGGGCTGGTCGAACGTGCGTGACCAGCGCTCACCGGGAAAGAAGCGCTCGGACTCTTCACCTGTGGCATTGAAGAAGACCGAGTGACTGACGCGCTTCTCGCCATTGATCCAGGTCACGGTGTCGCCCGCCTTGATCGTCAGTTCGGCCGGCGTATAGGTGTATTGGACGATCTGGATCTCATGCTCGGCAGCCTGCACGCCGCCTGCGAACAGCGACGTGACGAACAGGCCGGCGCACAGGCCGCGTGTGATGCGCTTCGTGTTCATGATCCTCTCCCGTAGCCGCCTCCGGCTTCCGGTTCGCGCAAGCTGCGCCCGGCACGCCGACGCGGCGTGATTGCCGCACAAGGCATGACGGGAACCCGCGCCCCCGCGTGGGTCCCCGTCATCGGTCAGGTGCGCGACCGCAAGGCCGCGCAAGCACTTCAAGGTCCCTGCAACCTTACTGCTTCGCCGCCGTGATGTCGGCCTGGGCGTCGATGCCCAGCTTGTAGCCCAGCGAAACATGGTGGAATCGGCCCGCTGCGCTGTCGTCGTGGATGGCGAAGCCGAAGTTGTAGGTCTTGCCCGCTTCCAGCGCCACGTCACCCTGCCCGCCGGCCAGCTTGCGGGTGAACACCACCGTCCAGTTGTCGCCGTCCTGCTTGCCTTCGGCGCTGACCAGCGCGGTGCCGCCTTCCATCACGCGCGACTCGGCCACGTGGCCATCGAAGCCCTTCTTCTCGCCGCTGCGCCACTGATACAGGTCGTAGAACTTGCCTTCGGCCAGCGACGCGCCCTTGACGTACTTGGTCTTGGTGTCGGCTGCGCCCGGCATGGTGCGCGAATCCTGGTGGCAGGTCGCCCAGCAGCCGGCCTGGTCGGCGAGCTCGACCTTGCCGCCGGACTCGAGCATGAAGGCGATCTTGACCGGGTTCTTGTCGTCCATCTTGGCGGCGCCCGAGGCCGCGGGCTGCTTCCACGAGAAGCGCAGGTAGAGGTTGGCACCGTCGTGCGCAGCCTGCACCTTCACCGGAATGAAGGCCGCCTTGCCGGCGATCGGACTGGGTTCGATCTTCTGGCCGCTGGCCATCTTCTTGCCCATGTCCGCTGCCTCTTCGTGGTGGCAGTCGGCACAGGTCTCGCCCTTCTTCAGCGCGCGGGCGCCGCCGTGCTCGGTGCCCTTCTGGATCCACTCCAGCGGCGACACGCCCGGGTAGAACAAGGTGATGTCCTTGGCCGCAACCTTGCTCCAGTCGGCCGGCGCGGCCGCCAGGGCCGAACCGGCAGCGAAGGCGAGAACGGTACCGAGGGCACCTGCAATCATTGTTTTCTTCATGGTCGATTCCTCACTGTGGATGGGTCGAGCACGCGTCGCGCCACGGCGCGTCACATCTCGTCTTCCTCGGTCATGCCCTGGGGCTTGTGATGCGCGATGCCCTTGTGGCAGTCGATGCAGGTCATCTTGTCCTCGATGGCCATC
Organism: Thauera humireducens; assembly: GCF_001051995.2. Classification (NCBI taxonomy): domain Bacteria; kingdom Pseudomonadati; phylum Pseudomonadota; class Betaproteobacteria; order Rhodocyclales; family Zoogloeaceae; genus Thauera; species Thauera humireducens. The sequence continues at coordinate 1,340,406 of NZ_CP014646.1, forward strand.
TCGTGCTGCTTGCGTGCGCGCTGCTTCTGCATCTCGGGCTTCATGCTCTCGAAGCTGTGGCAGTTGCGGCATTCACGCGAATCGGCCGCCTTCATGCGCGCCCATTCGCTGCGTGCGAGCGTCAGGCGCTTGGCCTCGAACTTCTCCGGCGTATCGATGGAGCCGGTCAGCTTGCCCCACACCTCGCGCGAGGCCTGGACCTTGCGGATCATCTTGTGCGTCCAGTCCTTGGGCACGTGGCAGTCGGGACAGGTGGCGCGCACACCGGTGCGGTTGTTGTAGTGGATGGTTTCCTTGTACTCCTTGTAAACATTGACCTCCATCTCGTGGCACGAGATGCAGAACGTCTCGGTGTTGGTGGCCTCCAGCACGGTGTTGAAACCGCCCCAGAAAAGCACGCCAAGCAGGATGCCGACAGACAAAAGGCCACCCAGCGAATACTTCGTGGAAGGCCGGCGCAGGCGGGCCATGAGGCCGCCGGAATCTTGTTGTTTGGAGCTGTCTCGATCTGTCATGGGAGTCCCCTCGTGCCCCCGCGCCGAGGCGCGGGGGTCCGGGTCAATGATCGGCTAGGCGATCAATAGACGTCGTGCATCGTGTTGTAGACGTTGAACTTGCCGGTCGGGGTCACGATCGACGGATCGGTGATGACCTTCTTCAGCTTCAGCGTCTTGTCGTCGTAGATCACGATGGCCGACTGGTCCGTCTTGCCGCCCCACAGCGAGATCCACACTTCGTCGCCCGCCTCGTTGTACTCGGGCTGGACGGCACGACGGATCGCCTTGCTTTCCGGCAGACCGGAATCCTTGGCGACGTCGATGCGCACCGGCTCCTTCGACAGGTCGGCCTTGTCGAACACGAACACCGACTCGGCGATCTCACGCTCGGGGTTCATCGGCGCATCAGCCCAGAAGTTCTTGGACTTCGGATGCGTCTTGACGAACAGGTTGCCCGCGCCCGGCATCTTCAGTTCCTGGACGACCTTCCAGTTGTGCTCCTTGTACTTGGAGAACTTGGCGTCGTCGGACGGGGTGGAGATCAGGGACACGACGGCATCGCCGAGGTGGCCGGTCGACCACACGGGACCGAACTGCGGATGGACGAAGTTGGCGCCGCGACCCGGGTGCGGGATCTTGGCGGTGTCGACCAGGGCGGCCAGCTTGCCGGTCTTGGTATCGACTGCGGCAACCTTGTTCGACGCGTTGGCCGCGACCATGAAGTAGCGCCCCGAGGCATCCCAGCCGCCGTCATGCAGGAACTTGGCGGACTCGATGGTGGTGGTCTTCAGGTTCTTGATGTCGCTGTAGTCCACCAGCAGGATCATGCCGGTTTCCTTGACGTTGACCACCCACTCCGGCTTGGTCAGCGAGGCCACGATGGAGGCTACGCGCGGCTCCGGGTGATACTCGCCGTCGACGGTCTGGCCACGGGTCGAGACGACCTTGATCGGCTCAAGCGTCTCGCCGTCCATGATCGAGTACTGGGGCGGCCAGTAGGTGCCACCGATCAGGTACTTGTCTTCGAAGCCCTTGAACTTGGAGGTATCGACCGAACGGGCATCCGAACCCAGGCGCACGGTGGCGACGGTGGTCGGCTCCTCGTAGTACATGTCGATGATGGTGGTCAGGCCATCGCGACCGACGGTGTAGACGTAGCGACCCGAGGCCGACAGGCGCGAGATGTGCACCGCGTAGCCGGTGTCGAGGACCTTCCAGATCTTGTGGGTGTCGCCATCGACCAGGGCCAGCTTGCCCGCGTCGCGCAGCGTGATCGCGAACACGTTCTTCAGGTTGACCTTGTTCATCTGCTTGGTCGGACGCTGGTCGACCGGAACGAGCAGCTTCCAGCTGTCCTTCATGTCCTTGAGCGAGAACTCGGGCGGGATCGGCGGCTCATTCTGGATGTAGCGCGCCATCAGGTTGATCTCTTCCTTGGTCAGGATGTCGTCGTAGTTGACCATGCCGCCTTCGGTGCCGTAGGCGATGATCTTCTCGAGACGATCGGTACCCAGCTTGAGGGTGCCGCCTTCCATCTTGGTGCCGTCGGCCAGCGTCTTCTCCCAGTGCGGCTCGAGGTTCTTGCCGGTGGCGCCCTTGCGCAGCACGCCGTGGCAGCCGGCACAGCGTTCGAAGTAGATCTGTTTCGCCTTGGCCATCTCGTCGGGCGTCAACTGCGGCGCGGTCTGCGCCCAGGCACTGCCAAGCGCCATCGGCAGAATTGCCAGCGCCAGGGTTTTGCCGATCCAACTCTTGTTTTGCATTTCCCTCTCCTTAAGCATCACGGGACGTGGAACAACACAGCGGCGCCAGTATTCGTTTGCAAGGGGCTTGCAATCCTTGATTTGAGTTAATTTTCCCCACGGCTTGTGGGGATACAGTTCCGTCACCCGATCAGCACCCCCAAATTGCTGATTGAATAAGGAAAAGACGATATTCGGGAAGCCGGCGTACGCGGCCCATCCCGGATTCTCCTGGACATGCCGGAGCCGCCCATGTACGCAGCCACCCTCGATCAAACGGCCACCCTGAAATCCGTTGAGGCCGGCCCGGCCCGACAGGCCAGAGGCACGACGGTCTCTCAGCACAACAACAGCGTCAGCGCCCCCAAGGAACGAAGCGTCGTCGCGGACCGCCGGGCGGGCTGTGTGTTCCTGGTGGGCGCCGGCCCCGGCGATCCGGACCTGCTGACGCTGAAGGCCGCACGCTTGATCGCATCGGCAGAAGTGGTCGTCTACGACCATCTGGTCGGCAAGGCGGTGCTGGAACTGATTCCGGCCTCGGCCCGCCGCGTGTATGCGGGCAAGGAAGCCGGCAATCACGCCCTCCCCCAGCACGAGATCAACCAGCTGCTGGTCGATCTGGCGAGCGAAGGCCTGCGCGTGGTGCGCCTGAAGGGCGGCGATCCGTTCATCTTCGGCCGTGGCGGAGAGGAGATGCAGGCCTTGCAGGCCGCCGGCCTGCATTGCGAGGTGGTACCCGGCATCACCGCCGCAGCGGGCGCGGGCGCGACCACCGGCATCCCCCTCACCCATCGCGAGCACGCCCAGACCCTGGTTTTCGCCACCGGCCACCTCAAGGACGACACCGTCGACCTCGACTGGGATGCACTGGCGCGCCCGAACCAGACCGTCGTGATCTACATGGGGCTGGGCGCGCTCGACATCATCTGCCGCGAACTCGTCGCCCATGGCCTGCCCGCCGAAACGCCCGCCGCCGTCATTCACGGGGCCACGACACCCGAGCAGCGGGGCGTCTCCAGCCCCCTGGGCGAGCTACCGACGGCCGTGCGCGAGGCGGGCCTGCGCCCGCCCGCGCTGATCATGATCGGCGATGTCGTCAGCGTGGGTGACGCCACCGTGCAGGCGGCCTGTGCGCTGGCAGCGCACGGTGGCAACTAGCCGACGCGCGGCCGAAACCCCGAAAGCCCCCGGACAGTCGAGCCGCCCGCCACGCATCGCGATTCCAGCGCGGCGGGCGGCGCGAACACGCCATGACAAGGCTGATCCCGCGCAATAGCTGCACTCGTGCCATGGGTATAATTTGCCGTCCATACCCAACCTTCCGCGGATGCCGCCCATGGCCGAAGAGAACCAGTTTTTCCGTCCCGTACGCGATTTCTGCCAGCGCAGCGTCATGACCTGCAGGGCGGATGATCCGCTGGTGTCGGCCGTGGCCATCATGCGCGAGCGCAACATCTCGAGCATGGTCGTACTCGAGGACGGCAGGCCGCATGGCATCTTCACCGACCGCGACCTGCGCAACAAGGTCGTGGCCCCCGGGCGCTCGCCGGTCGAGCTGAAGGTCGGCGACGTCATGCATTCGCCCCTTGCCACCATCGGCGAGGACGATGTGCTGTACGAGGCGCTGTACCGCATGTCGCGCCTGAAGATCCACCGTCTGGTGGTGGTCGACGACGCGGGCGCGCTGTCCGGCATCATCACCGACACCGACATCCTGCGCCTGCAGGCGCACTCGCCGCACCAGCTCGTGCTCGACATCGAGAAGGCTGGCTCGATCGACGACCTGCGCACGCTGCACAGCCGCATCCAGGCGCTGGTGCTGCACCTGTCGGGCACCGGCATCCCGATCCGCGACATGGTCAAGCTCATCGCCAACCTCAACGACCAGGTGCTCATCCGCCTCATCGCGCTGCTGCGCGCCGACAAGTACGCCGACCTCACCGACGACTTCGCCTTCGTCGTCATGGGCAGCGAGGGCCGTGGGGAGCAGACCCTGTCCACCGACCAGGACAACGCGATCATCTACGCCGACACGCTGGGCGCGGACGAGATCGCCCGGCTCGAGGCGTTCTCGCACGAACTCATCGAGGCCCTGATCTCGATCGGCGTGCCGCCCTGCCCCGGCGGCATCATGGCGAAGAATCCGCCGTGGCGCCGCAGCCTGTCGGGCTGGAAGATGGAGCTCAACCGCTGGCTGTCGACGCCCACGCCCGACAACGTGATGACCGGCAGCATGTTCATGGACCTGCGCGCGCTGTATGGCCGCAGCGACCTCGTCCGGGCGCTCAAGGAGCACGCGTTCGCCACCCTGAGCGAGGACCAGGGCTTCCTGATGCGCATGGCGCAGAACATGACCAACTTCCTGCCCCCGCTGGGCTGGTTCGGCAAGGTCAAGCTGGAGAAGTCCGGCCCGCACCGGGGTCGGCTCGACATCAAGAAGGCGGGCATCTTCGCCATCACCGACGGCGTGAAGGCGCTGGCAATCGAGGCCCATGCACTGGACGGCACCACCCACGATCGCATCGAGGCGCTGACGGCAGCGGGCGTCATCAAGCCCGAGGATGCCAAGAACCTGCTCGCCAGCTTCGACTTCCTCGTCATGACCCGCCTGCGCGGCCATGTCGAGGCGCTACGCGCCGGCGAGACGCCGACCAACTACGTGTCGATAGACATGCTCAACGTGATGCAGCAGGGCGAATTGCGGCTGGCACTGGAGCAGGTCGCGAAGTTCCAGGGTTTCATCAAGCACCACTTCCGCCTGCACCTGCTGCGCAACTGACCCCGCCACTACGCCGCGGTCAGGCAGACGGTCCCTCGTCCTGCACCACAGTGCGCGCAATGCGCACCGCGGTGGGCCGGGGAACGATCGGCCGCCCCGCGGCCTCGACCGTGGCGCGGGTGAAGGCAGCGCCGAACAACAGGATCAGCGAGGAGTAATTCACCCACATCAGCAGCAGTACCAGCGAGCCCGCGGCGCCATAGGTGGAGGCGGTCGCCGTGGTCGACAGGTACAGCGCGATCAGCGCGCGCCCCAGCGCAAACAGCAGCGCGGTGACCAGCGCGCCGAGCCAGACGTCGCGCCAGCCCAGCACCACGTCGGGCAGCACGCGGAAGATGGTGGCGAACAGGAGCGTCACCACCACCAGCGACACCGCCCAGTCCATCCCCAGCAGCACGAAACCCGGCACCGGCAACCAGTCCTGGGCGAAGGTCACCAGCGCTCTCACCGCCACGCTCAGCATCAGCGACACCAGCAGCACGAAACCGATCGCGAGCACCACCGTCAGCGACAGCAGGCGAGTCTTGAGATAGAGCAGCACGCCGCTGCGGGTGGGACGCGGGGCCACGCTCCAGATGGCGTTCAGCGCCCCCTGCATCTGCGCGAACACCGTGGTCGCGCCGAACACCATGGCGCCGAAGCCGGCGATGGTGGGCAGCAGGCCACTGTGCTCGATGCGGCTGTTCTCAACCGCCGTCTGCACCGCCGCCGCGGCCCCCGCGCCGATGGCCGATTCGAGCTGCAGCGCGATCTCGCCCTGCGCCGCACGCTCGCCGAGCACCAGGCCGACCACGCTCACCGCCACGATCACCACCGGTGCCACCGAGAACACCGTGAAGAAGGCCAGCGCCGCGGCATGCACGAACACCTGCGCCTCCAGCCACACGCGCAGCGTCGTCCGCGCCACATTGATCCAGTACCGCATCCAGTCGCTCATGCATCCATTCCCGCAGATTGGAAGTCTGCCGTCATTAGGCCGGCGCAACCTCGGTCGCGCAAGCCTCGCACCATCGGTGCCCCGCGCGTCGCTTAGCAAATTCTTAGCATTCCCCGAGGCGCAAATTAGCAATCGGCAGCATCCGGATTCGCCACACTGGCATCGCTCGCCGGGACTGATCCCCGACGAAACGCAGCCAAGGAGCCGAATGCCATGAAGTCCCTCTTCCGTACCACGCTGTCCGCGATCACCGTCCTGCTCGGGGTCGGCAGCGCCCACGCCGACGACACCGCCATGATCGAACGGGGGCGTTACATCGCTCGCATCGCGGGCTGCAACGACTGTCACACCCCGGGCTACGCGATGAGCGGTGGCCAGGTGCCCGAGCAGGCCTGGCTCACCGGCGATGCCGTCGGCTGGCGCGGCCCCTGGGGCACGACCTACCCGACCAACCTGCGTCTGCGCATGGCGGCCATGAGCGAGCAGCAGTGGGTCGACGCCGCGCGCACGCAGACGGCGCGCCCACCGATGCCCTGGTTCGCATTGCGCGACATGGCGGAGGACGACCTGCGTGCGCTGTACCGCTTCGTGCGCGCGCTCGGCCCGGCCGGACAGCCGGCGCCGGCCTACCTGCCACCGGGCCAGGAGCCGGCCGGCGTCGCCATTCTCTTTCCGGCACCGCCGCCCGCCCGCTGAGCAGCGCCCCCGATGCGGTGCAGGCGGCGACAGGCAGTCTTTCGCCTTTTCGAAGGGCCGTGCGGATGGCTATAGTGGCAGCACCATGGCTCAACCGCCGCCCCTCCTCGGTGCCGAGCAGGCTGCCTTCATCTGCAGCGGCCTGTCGATCAGTGCTGCCGCCTGCCAGCCCGGCGCGCTGCCCAACCTCGCCCGCGCCACCGGCTGCCGGGTATCGGCGGACCGTCGCACGGTGACGCTGCTGCTTTCACGCCCCGCGTCCGCCGCGCTGCTGCAGGACGTCGCCGGCACGGGCCGTGTCGCCGCGGTGTTCAGCGAGCCCGAAAGCCATCGCACCCTGCAGCTGAAGGGCACGGACGCACGCGAGGTGGCCCTCGAGCCGGGCGACCCCGCGCGGGCGCAGCACCATGTCGATCGCTTCGTTGCCCGGCTCGAGCCACTGGGCTACCCGGTCGAGGTGGTGCGCACCCTGCTCGCCTGCGCACCCGAGGCACTCACCGCACTGGCGTTCACGCCCAGCAGCGGCAACTTCCAGACGCCCGGCCCGGAAGCCGGGACCGCCTTGCGAGGCGCGCGATGAAGATCGCCCTCGACGCAATCCGCAACTGCCTAGACGGCGCCATTCCCGGCCAGATCGCCACGGTCGCGGCCGACGGTACGCCCAACGTCGCCTACCTGTCGCAGGTGCAGTACGTGGATGCCCGACATGTCGCGCTGTCGTGGCAGTTCTTCAACAGCACTCGCCGCAACATCCTCGACATTCCGTTCGCGCGCGTGGCCGTCATCGACCCAGGGACCGCGGCGCAGTACCGGCTCTCGCTGCAGTATCTGCGGACCGAGTCCGAAGGACCGCTGTTCGAGACGATGAAGGCCAAGCTCGCCGGCATCGCTTCGCACACCGGCATGGCCGGCGTGTTCAAGCTGCTGGGCGCCGACATCTACCGCGTATTGCGCATCGAACGCGTGCCGGGCGCGACGCTGCCCGCCCCGCCCCCGCGCCGCAACCTCCTTGCCGCACTGCGCGCGAGCGCGGAACAACTGTGCCGCTGCACCGACCTCGAGGGCCTGCTCGGGCAGACGCTCGACTGCCTGGAGCAGCGCTTCGACATCCACCACGCGATGATCCTGATGCTGGACGCGGCGGTCGGCCGGCTCTACACCGTCGCCAGCCGCGGCTACGAGATCTCGGGCATCGGTTCGGAGATCGCGCTGGGCGACGGTGTGATCGGTGTCGCCGCGCGCGAGCGCACGCCGATCCGCATCGGCCACTTCGCGGCGGACTACAGCTACGGCCGCGCCATCCGCGACAGCCTCGCACGCGAAGGGCTGGTGTCGGCCGCGGGCGAGATCCCGCTGCCCGGCCTGCCGCGCTCGAGCAGCCAGCTCGCAGTGCCGATCCACGCCGGCCGGCTGCTGGTCGGCGTGCTCTACGTCGAGAGCCCGCTCGAGCAACGCTTCGGCTACGACGACGAGGACGCCCTGGTGGCGCTTGCCGGCGGTCTGGGCGGCGCGATCCAGCTGCTGCAGCAGCTTGCCGCGGACGACACCGGCCGGCCCGGCGCCCCGGAGCAGGCTTCGGGCGACGGCGCAGACACCGCGGGCCGGGCGCTGACGGTGCGCCACTATGCGGAGAACGACAGCATCTTCCTCGACGACGACTACCTCATCAAGGGCGTGGCCGGGGCGATCCTGTGGACCCTGCTGCACGACTACACGCAGCAGGGGCGGACCCACTTCACGAACCGCGAACTGCGTCTCGACCCGCGCATCCGCCTGCCGGACCTCAGCGACAACCTCGAGGCGCGACTGATCCTGCTGTCGCGTCGCCTGCAGGAAAAGAGCGCCCCGATCCGCATCGACAAGCCCGCCCGCGGCTGCCTTCGGCTCGGGGTCGATCGCCCCGTCGAGCTCGTCGACATCCTCGCCCCGCGCTGACCGGGGCCGATGCGCGATACGCGCGTGCGTCCCCGGCACTGCGGTAAACTCGCGCGCATCCATTCAATCCAACCGGAGCCCACGATGAGCCTGCTGGCACAACTGAAGAAAGATTCCCTGCTCGCACGCAAGGCGGCCGACAGCATTCGCGCCACGCTGCTGAGCACCCTGATCGCCGAAGCCGAGATGGTCGGCAAGAACGCCGGCAACCGCGAAAGCACTGATGACGAAGTGCAGCAGACCATCCGCAAGTTCCTGAAAAACAACCAGGAAGCGCTGAGCGTCATCAAGGACGCCGACCGCCGCGCGGCACTGGAGCAGGAGTCCGCGATCCTCACCGCCTACCTGCCGCCGATGGCGACCGAGGACGAGGTGAAGGCCTTCATCGCCGACACCGTCGCCGGCCTGGCCGAGCGCGGTCCCAAGCAGATGGGCGTGGTGATGGGCGCACTCAAGGCCAAGTACGGCAACGGCTTCGATGCCAAGCAGGCCAACGCCTGGGTCAAGGCCGCGCTGGGCTGAACCCCTTGCGGGCGGGCTCGTCGCCCGCCTCGCGGCGGAGCCCGCGTCGCGCCGGGCAGGCCGAGGATCAGGCGGGCGCTGCACCCAAGGCCGCGCGCCGCGCAAAGCTCGCCCGGACTTCAGTGCAGCGCAGCGTAGATCTGTTTTGCCGGCTCGCGCTCTGCCTTGTACGGCGCGGCGTATAGCCTGTTTCGGCTGCGGCCTGCTTGCTGGTGTAGCCGCCATGTAGCCGACAGAGAATCGACGCCCAGCCGATGTTCGCCACGCAGACACAACTGTGCCGCTGCTCTGCTACAGTTCGAGCATGAACTGGGTGCTTCGGCCAACCTTCGCCGTAATCATGCTCCTGCCCGCCACTGCCGACGCGGCCGGGTTCGCGCACTGCCTTCTCAGCCGTCTTCCTGGTGCGGACAACGACGCGATGGCGCGCGCAGCCCTTCACTTGTGCCTGCAATCGAATCCTGGCGGGTTTCTTTCAGTTGAGCAAGGCGCAGGGCGTGGCCTGTTCAGCTTCAAGTCGGGGGCAGAGTGCACGATCGAGAAGGCGAAGGGCACGAGAAGCAATCAAGCTGCGCATCTCATTGCATCGGCCTGCAGGAAGCTCTACGACGAGCCGGCGAGGTCTGAGGTCGAAGACTTCCTTGATGCAGCGGAGGCAAGGCGCAAGTAGCCTCGCCCCCGCCTACGATCACCCCACCTCTGCAAACCTCCCCGCCTCAAGGGCGTCGCGCCGGGTGCGCGGCAGATAGACGCCGTCGTCAGCCTCGCGGATGCGCCGTTGCCGGTTGCGCACGCTCTGCCACAACTGCGGCGGTGTGATCCGGCGGCCGGGATTGACCTTGTTGAACTCGGCTATCGCGCTGCGTGCCTCGTCCATGCCGCTTTGGTCCTGCTCCATCGCGGCGCGTGCGAACTGCGTCATCAAGTCCTGGCGTCGCTCGTTGAGTCGTCGATCCGCGCTCATCACCGCGCTGCGACCCTCGAAGGCAAGGCGGATCTCGGAAGGCGAGAAGCCTGACGCCTGCCCGAGCACGCCAGCCAAGCTCACCTCGTCCTTGATGACCACGCCAGTCCGGTCGACTTCGCCGTCGCTGTACTGGCGGTATGCCTTGATCGGGTTGCGCGCGAAGATCGGCAGCATGTCCTCCAGGCCGCGGGCGTAATCGCCGTCGGACATCTTTTGCGCGCCCTTGGCCGCATTCACACCCATGCCGATCACCGGACCAAGCATGGCCGTGGCGAAGGCTTCGGCCCAGCGCTGCCCCTCCAGGCTCTCATTCACGTCCGGCAGCAGCAGCTTGTCCAAACCCACACGCCCGGAGACGTCCCACGGCGTCAGGCGCGAGAAGCCGCGGGCGATCACCTCGGAGGCTTTCGGCCCGAAGGCGTCTGCCAGCATGTTGCGCAAGGCAACCTCGGCGTCCCACGGCTCATCGTCGCTGCCGCCCAACGCAGAGGCCAGCGCCAGAAGCGTGCCAACCATCGGCAGGCCCAGCACGCCGGCCGCGGCCGCGTGCATGGTCATCAGCGAGGCAAAGACCTTGCGCGCCTCGCGCCTGACCTCGGGCGACTCGCCATTGACCGACTGGTAGGCATTGCGCGCGATCGTGTAGATCATGTTCTGCGCGTACTGCTTGAACAGCAGAACAACCTTGGCGACGTTGCCCTGCATCACCCGCGGCCGGTTGCCGGCCGAGTAATCGAAGTGGCCGTCGTAGGTCGCCTTCACCGCTTGCGCGTAGGCCGTGTCGTGCTTCGATCCAGCATCGCGCGCAAGACGGTAGGCGGCCAGGAATGTGGCCTGCCGGTTGAAGCGCTCGGCGTGGTGGAACAGGAAGCTCGCAGCACGCATCACCGGCCGGATCTTCCACATCACCTTGGCGTCCTCGCCCTGGGCGATGCCGGCGAGGTCGTGAGCCATGGTGACGTCGATCACGCCGGTTCGCACCGCCTCATCGTAGGCGGCGATCTCATCCTCGTTCTTCAGGCGCGAACGAAGATCGTTCTTGCCCTCCATCGTTTCCTTCGAGGCCGTCATCAGGGCGGCGCCAGCCTTCCTGAATCCCCACTTGGCACCCAGAACCGGGTAGGCAACCAGCGGCGTCTGCGACAGGTTCACCATCGCGGCGGCCGGCGAAATGCCGAGGTAGTAGACAAAGCCGAAGCTGGTGAGCGCCGTCGAGAGCGGGTTGCTCTTCGGGTTCATCATCGCCTCGTGGCGCTTGTTCATCTCGTCAACGACGCGCTGCGCGGCCGGCTGGTCGAAGTCCTCAAGCGCGCTCATCTCGTCGACGTGCTTCTGCATCCGATCAAGCTCGGCCTGCATTTGGTCGCCGTACCGCAGCTTGGCAAGGTAGCGCGCGCCGTGGAAGGTGTTTTGCGCGAAGGCACGGCGGGCATCCTGGCTGAAGCCGGGCGTCCCCTTGCGGTGGATGCCGTGCTTCGCCCACGACAGATCGGGCAACGACGACAAGTAGAGCTGGCCCAGCGTGTCTTCCAGTTCGGCCATCACGCGAGGATCAAGCTGCTGCTCATCGAGCGCGTTGAACAGTTCGGACATGAAGCCGCGCCCGACCATGTCACGTCCCGCGATGAACTCCTTGCTCAGAATGACGCGCCCGACCTGATACCCGTCCTTCGCCGGGAACGCCTTGACCATCTCCTGACGCATGGCTTCCGCCTCGGCCATCGTCTCGGCGCGCGACACGCTCGCAACCTTGCCGGTGTCGTCCTTTGTCACCACGACGTACTGTCCGAAGCGGGCGAGCGGGAAGTACACGCCCTTGATCGACTTGAAGAAGTCGTCATCCATGCGCTTCAGGAGTTCCGCGCGCCGCTCTTCTCGGAGTTCGCTGCGCATGATCCGATCGGTGATGGCCTGCCGCACCTCCGCATGATGCTTGCGGTAGTGGTCGCGAGCCTCACGATAGACCTTCTGCGCCTCCGGCGAGAGTTGCGCAAATTGCGCCTTGAGCATGTGGCTCTTGGGCAGATCGTCGCCCGGCATGTGCTCGACCGTGTCGTCGGCGTCGATTTGCGCCAGGGTGGCGTCGTGCATCAGGTCGGCCAGCTTGCTCTCGTCGGGCAGCTTGCCCCAGCGGCGCGCGAGGTCGTCGGCAGCGGCGCCCACGTCGTTCTTGTCGGCCTCCATCTGCGCGGCGAGGCGGTCGTACTCGGCCAGCGGCAGCACGTCGCCATACACATCGACCAGTTGCCGGCGGCCCATGAACTGCAAACCCAGCTTCAGCCAGTCAGTCAGCTTGTGCTTGCCGGCCTTCTTCACGTCTTGGACCGTGATGGACTTCAGGCCATCGCCGATGTTCTTGGCAAGCGCCTGGGCGCCATCCATGCCTGAGCGGCTGAACTGCAATTCATCTGCGCCACGCTCGGCAGTCTGCACAATGCTTCCCCGCACCTGCTGCTGCGCCATCCTGATGTTGCGCTTGTGCCAAAACGCCGCACGACCAGCATTCGGAGCGTCGTCAGTCAGGATGCGCTCGGCCACGCGCAGCACCTCGGATAGCGCAGTGTCGTTGCGCGAACTCAGGCCCAGCAGGTTTCGCACTGCCTCAACGAAGTTCGACCACATCGAGCCAGAGCGATACGGAATCGTCTCCAGGTAGGCTTGCGCCTCGCTATTCGACAGCGCCCACGCCAGCACCTCATCGTCGCTACGGAAGGCGTTGTTTGCGCCGCCACGCATGTCCTGCTCAAACTCGGTGAGCGTTGCCTTGCCGGCGTCTGCTGCGTCGAAGCGCTTGCGAATGTGCTCTGCAATGGCATCAGTCACGGCCATCAGGTCGCGCGCATGCTTGCCGGCCAGAGAATTTGGATTCTGCGTGCCATAGAAAACCATGCCGGCCGTGGCGGCATGAACCAGCTCGTGCAGCAAAACCTCTTCTTCCACGCCGACCCTGCCGGTCATGTCCGCGCCGTTGAGCCACACAACGATGTCGCGGCCCTTCTCGTCGAACCCTGTTTCCGTGTAACCGCGCGAGTTCGCCATGCTGGCGGGGGCCATGTCGCCGCGGTGGACAATCTTCAGGTCGAGCGCAACGCCGGCTTTCTCAAGGCGCTGCAACTTCTCCAGCACCTTTTGCGAAACAACTGCCTTCGCGCCATCTTTCGATCGCGTCAAGAACTGCGCCGCCTCGATCAGCGTCTTGCCCTCGATGGCAGACTGCACACGCTGCGCTTCTTGTACAGGGGCGTCGCCGACTGAGCGGCTGAAGCTGTCGCCGGCCGATGCAGCCGTCGCCGATCCCGCCCGCACCTCGCCTGCCGCGGCCCGATCCAGCCCAGCCATCGCGTAGCCGACGAAGTCGTCGACGCTCATCGTCTTCGTGCCCAGCCCGTTGCGCAGCATCCAGGTACGGATCATGCCCACGAACGAGCGCAGGAAGTCACCGACGCGCTTCCCGAGCGTCTTGTCGGCCCACTGCACGAAGGCATTGTCGGCGAACTTGTAGCCCGCGCTCCGGCCTTCGATCACCGCCTGCTCGACGATGTAGGCGGATGCCTCAGACGCCTTGTTCGACTCGCCGGCCATTGCCATGCGACGCGCCACGCGATCGAGGAAGCCGCGCATCGCCGGGTCTTTCACCGACTCCCTGCCGCGCACCATTTCCATCGCGCGCTGGTCGATCTTCTGGCGCTGCTGGCCGTGCATCACCTCATGCAGCAGCACAGCGGTTGCGGTGACAGGATTCAGGTTCGGGCCGACAAGGAAGGTCAGGCCAGACTTTGGATCGTAGAAGCCGTTGACGACGCCAGCCGTCGAGAACTTGCGCATCGTCGCATCGAGGTTGCGGCCGGTCTTCTCGGCCACGATCCGACCCACTTCACGCATGTCCGCGGTGTTGATGACCACGGCGCCGCCACGCTTGCCGGCTCGGCCGCGCTCAAGCATCTTCTGCGTGACCTCGGACAGGCCACCGAACTGCAAGCGCATCGCGCGAACCAGCCCCTTCTCGGTGATGCCGGTCAGCAGTGCGTTGCGATCGCGCTGGAAGGTCGCCGAGAAGGCCACTTCAGGGTCAGCATCTCCCGGCTGCCTGTCCCCGCCATCAACGGCCGGGCGGTCGATCACCACCATGCGCGCATTGACGCCCGTCTGCACAGGAAGGGACGGGTCCATGAACGAGCCTTCGGGCAGCTTCTCGGACGTGCCGCCCACGGAATCGAGCCAGTCGCGGAAGTCCTGTGCGCGCTTGTCCTGACCGAAGAAGACCCCTTCGCCCATGATCGCCACGATCCGGCCGCCAGGGCGCAGAAGCGTGAATGCGTGCTGCACATGCTCGGCGTCGCGGCGGTCGCTGAAAGGCGGGTTCATGATGATGCGGTCGTAGCCGCTCCACGATCCGCGATGCGCCACCCCTACAACCTCGTCACGGTTGTACAGCCCAAGACGATTGCCCTGTTCATCCTCGAGTCGAACACGCTGACTGCCCATGCTCCCTAGGCCGCGCAGAATGCCTTGTTTGCCATCGGGCGCGCGGAAGATGTCGCCGTAGGTGAAGAACTTGCGCGGCTCCATGTTCATGAAGTCGCTCACCTCGGCGAGGTGGTAGCCCTTTTCCTCCAGTAGCTCGCGGCGCTCGGCGGAAATCTCCACCACGTCCGGTTCTGCGCCTGCCTCGCGGATGCGGTCGGCAATGTGCCCCATGCCGGCGCTCGGCTCGAGCACGGCCATGTCGGGCTTGATGTCCGCCGCCTCGACCATCTGGTCGGCGATCTCGGCCGGCGTCGGGAAAAAGTCCAGCCCGTCCGCGCGGCGCCCGACCATCGCGAGTTCCATCTCGCGGACCTTGTTGGCCACGGCGGTCTCTTGCAGCGCGATCACCTCGCGCAGCGCCGAACGGAACTCGCTGGGCGTCTCGATACCGATCCGCGACAACAGCTTGCGGCGGTCGTAGGCGTTCTGGAACTGCCACGGCACGGCAAGGCCGTTCGTCTTGTTGCCGCGGCGGCCGATGGCCTCGACAAGTTCCTTGCCGAACTCGCCCGACAGGGTGATGCGCTTGTCGCCATCGCCCGCCCACACCTTGCGGTTCATCGCCTCGGACGGGCTCAGGATGACGCGGTTCTGGCCGCGCTTGATCGGCAGCACGATGGCCTTGCCGACAAGTCCACTTTGGCGGATGGCGCGCTCGGCGCTCTCGCGGTTGGCGAACTCGGCCAGCGCGTCACCGCGCCCGAACTGCGACACCGCGCGGATGTTGTCCCGAGCGAACTCGAGATAGGCGTCGGTCACGTCATCGGCCACGCTCATCAGTTTCTGGCCGAGCTTCTTCGTGCCATCAATTTCAAGCATCTGGCGACCGAGCATCGCAAGGTCGGAGCGGAACGCGGTGTAGCTCGGGAAGTCAGCAAAGCCTGCTGTCTCGGCGGTCGCCGGCTCGCCCTTGCGCTTTTCCTGGTCGGCGTAGCTCGGGTATTTTGCGCGCAGCTCATTGCCCTTGGCGGTGCGCACGTAGCCCAGCAGCGCCTCAACCTGCGTGCGCGTGCGCACGGCATCGAGGAACTTCGCACGCCCCTCCTGGATCGCCTGCGCGATGTTGCGCATCGTCCGGGCCATTGCCTTCTGTGCCGCCGCCGCGTTGAGCGCAGCAGAGGCAAAGCGGGCGCGGCGCGCGGTGTTCGCCTTGCGGTAGCGGCTCTCTTCGGCGTTCGCATCCTGCTCCATGCGGTCAGCCATCTCGGCCAAGCGCTCGGCCGCGGTCTGGCTCCTGTCGTCAGCGAATGCGTCGCGGCGCTGCTCGACCTGATCCTTCGCTGCCGCAACGTCACCGCCTGCCAGCTTCAGGAATGCCTCTGCATCCTCGCGCATCCTGAACTGGAAGCCGGGCACGGCGCCATTGCCACGGAACCCGGAATACCGGCCGCCCAGCCGCTTTGCGCCGGCCAGCACGGTGTTGTAATCCTCCCTGCTCAGGCGTTCGGCCAGTTGTACGACGAAGAGGTCATGGCCGTCGCGCGTGTGCTTGGTGGCGATGACCTGCCCGCCCGTCGTCTGGCCGGCTGCGCGAACCTCATTTTGCGCAGCACGCTTGCGCGCCTCGCGGGCCTCGCGCGTACCTTCAGCCTCGAGTTCGTCGTAGCGGATGCGCTGCTCCGGGGTCAGCATCAGAAACGCCTCATGCCGCGTCTTGCCTTCCCGGATATGCGCGTTCATCAGGCTGCGGTAGTCGTTGAGCGTCTGCGGGTTCGCCATTGCCTCAGCGCGCGCCGTGCGGCGGACCTCAGCCTCTCGAATGGCCGCCTCACGGTCACGGACGTACTGCGCCAGCTTGTCGGCGTCGGTCGCCTCGACCATGCGGCGCACCGCTTTCTGGTAGCTATCGCGCGCAATGCCGTAGCTCACGGTCTCGCCAAGTGCGTACTCGCCGATCATCTGTCGATAGACGGCGTCGACCACGCCGTCCTTCTTCTCGTTGGCGTAGCGCATTTGCAGGTACGGCCCGCCATCGCGCAGCAGTTCGGCCTTGGTCTTTGCGCTCAGTTCGGCCTTGATGGCGGCCTCGTTAGAGACAACCTGCTCGAACGATGCCTTGAACGCCTCGGGGGTGGCCTTGCCGGTGCGTACGGACGCCATCAGCGCTTCATGCTGGGCGGCGTAGCCTGCGGGTGCCTCGGTGGCGGGCGCCTCGACCTTCTCCTTGACGATCTCGACCCGGCGAATCCTGCCGTCCTGCATCACCGTGCGATTGCCGCCGTTGAAGCTCTTGAAGTCGCGGCCGATGCGCTTCCACTCGTCCATCGTCATCTTGACGGGGCCGGCGTATTTCGCAGCATCGGCAGCGGCGTCGGCCTCGCGGCGCTCGCGGTCCGTCTGCTCTGCGGCAGCCATGCGGGCGCGGTCCTCGGCAACGCCGCGATCAAAGGTCGCCTGGCCGCGCTTCGCAAGGTCGTTCAGAGTGTCGTCGTAGTCCTCGAGTCCGTACCGCTTGGCGTGCTCGCGTGCCTCGCGGATCGGGTATCCGTCGCGCTGGAAGCCGGTGCCGTCGGCGATGCGCTTTTCCGCGTTGGCGATCATCTCTTCCAGTTCGCGGCGCGGCGCTGCGAACTCGTCGTACTCAGTCTTGTAGGCGTACCCGAACGGCAGCCATGCGCCGCCAACCTTGAACTCCTGGCGCGCATTGGAAATGCCGTCGATCTGACCCGTCTCCATCGGGTACTTGCCCGACACCTTGACGGTTTCGCCTCGCTTGAAGGTGAGCGTCTGGCGCTGATCCTCGTCGACGCGCTCGACGATGAATTGGTCGCGGTCAGAGGCGGGTTGCCCGGGCGCCTCGTCAGTTTCTTCTGCGACAGGACGACCCTCCTCTCCGCGCCACTTCGCCGGAAGTTCCGCAGCCGTGATACGCCCCACGCGAAGATCCGCAATCAGCCCTTCAAGGTTCGCGGCGTCCGTCGCGCGCTTGTTCCATGCTTCCGTGCCCGACTTGGTGCGCTCGTTCATGGAGCGCAGACGATCCACCTCGGCCTGCATCGGCGCAATCACCTCGCGGTCGATGCGATCCTCTTGCGCCTTCTTCTGCATCGCCTCGCGCTGATAGCGGTCGCGCACCAGATCATCGAGCTTGAAGAAGTGACGGGAGGCGTCACGCTTTTGAGCGTCCGTCAGGCCGTCGTACATCTCCAGCGACACGTCGGCGTCGCGCGGCGCATCCATCAGCGCAGCCCAGTAGGCGCCGCGCGCGGAAACCTCGGACTCGCCGCCGCCGGATGCTGCGGCGTACTTGGCCTTGCGCTCGTCGCCGTTGGCGTTCTCCAGATAGGCGTCGCGGTAGCGATTGCCGGCCCACTGCTGTTCAAGCCACTGATCGAAGGTCAGACGGTAGGCAGGTTGAGGTTCTTCCTCGGTCGGCGCGTCAGCGGGCTCGGCGGCCTTGGCCTGCGCGGTCGCCGCCTGCTCGATCTCTGCGATCAGTTCATTCATGCCGCGGATCTTCTGGATCGTCGGGTGCATGCCGCGCCAGTTGCCGGTGCTGGTCAGATACCAGCCGCCCATGTCCTGCTGGACCTGCCAGTCCTTGCCGTCCAGTGTCACCACGTCGCCCGCGTTGTACGGAGTAAAGGCGGAAACCTTGGTCGGGTCGCGGCGGGGGCCGGAGAGGGCGGGGGGCTCTGCGGGGGTGGTGTCGGCCTGTGCACCCGCGAGCACGCCATCAAGCGCATCAGACACTTCCTGCGCGTCTTCAGCCATGAGGGCGTTCACGCGCTCGTCGTGAGTCATCCTCGCGCCAGCAAGGCCGAGCGCATCAAATACCGCCTTCAGGTCTTGCCCGGATGCTTCTTCCAGTCGCTTGCGAAGGGGGCTTTCCTGCCCCGCCTGCTGTGCACGACTGGCGCGCACCAGCGCCTCGCTGATCTGCGTGCGCATCGCATCAAGATCGGCCGAGTCTTCGATGTTCGCATCCGCCCACGCCTCATCCGGCGCAATGCTGCGCAGTTGTGCGTTCATGGCCTTCAGCGAAGCAATGGTGCCCGCCCTGTTCGCAAGCTCAATTTGGCCGGCGCGAGAAGCCACGTCGGCGGGGCCGGCGTACCGCTTTGCCTCGGCCTGCTGCGCCGGCCCCGCGCCAGCCTCCGATGCGCGATACAGCGCAGTCCGTTCCAGCGGTATCGACTCGACCGAAACGAACTCTCCGCTTGGCGCCAGCATGTAGACCGTCGCCGTGCCTCCTTCTCCGAGCGCGCCGTCAGCGACTTCAACGGTCTGCCCGCCGCGAAGCCCCATGATGCGACCTGCGGTGAATTTGCTCGCAGCGGCCTCGACGAACCTTTCTTGCTTGCGCAGTTCCTGCCCTGTGAAATTGGCGAGGAACTGCTTGCGGTGATCGGCGTATGCACGTTGGGCGGCATAGTGCCGCTGAAGCTCCGGCTCCGCGTTGACCGCCAGAAGCTGATCCATGAACGCCTGCTGCTCGGCCTCAGTCGGCCGGCTCGCCTCGCGCTGCGCCGCCGCTTGTGCCGCCGCCTCTTCCTCGGCCTCACGCTCCGCGCGCCAGTCGTCGTAGCTCTTGCCGCCAGACTCCTTCTGAAAGCGCGTCAGCAGTGCGCCATCGCCCTTGTTGCGAAGCCGCGCGACCTCGATGGCGTTGCCGATCTCGGCGAGCACGTCATCAGTGCGGCCGGATTTCTTGGCGTCCGCGATGGCCTGCTCAAGATTCTGCCCGCCGGCCAGCCCTGTCCCGTAGCTCATCGGGCGATCAGGGTTCTTCGCAAAGCCCGGCGAGGACTTCACCTTGTCCTTGAACTCACCCAGCTTCTCGACGGTGTTGACCACCTTGAATTTTCCGTCGCCCGGAACATCGAAGGTTACGAAGCCGATTTGCTCGGCAAGCCTTGCCATGCGTTCGTCTTTTGCGTTGTCGAACGCATCGCTCGCCGCGTCGATCTTCTTGCTGCCCTTGCCGAACTTCTTTTCTGCGGCCTTGCGGTCAAAGTAGTTCTTGCGCTCGCGCTCCATCTGAGCCTGAAGTTCCGCATGCTCGGCAGGAACGTTCGCAATCGCGCGATCAATCTCGGCGATCAGCCATGCCTTTGCCTCAGCCGGATTGAAGTCGGTATTGCGCGCGGACTTCTGGATGGCCTCGGCGATGACGGGGGCCGTGACCGGCTCTGCGGTCTGGCCGGGGTCTTTGTGGGTTGCCTCCTGCTCTGCCGCCTTGCGCCGCTGGACTACGTACCCCTTGTCGCCTACGCCTGCGTCTTTCGCCGACACAATCTCGTGCGTCTCAGCCAGTCCACGCGCGCTGAGTTCGCGCGAGGCTGCGGCCTTGACGGCGAACGGCTTGCCATCCTTCGCGGTGATGACGTTGAACAGCGGATTGGCGGCGATCTCCTTCGCCCCTTGCTCGCGCTTCTCGCCGGCCTGGTCAAGGTTGTCGCGGTGAATCCTCGTTGCCTTGCGCTTGCCGTCCTTCGTGAAGGTTTGCAGCAGCTTGCGGTCGCCTTCAAGGTCGGCAGTGCGCACGGTGACGGTTTTGCCGTCGCGGCCCTTCAGGGTCGTGAACTCGGGCGCGGCCTGCGTGTCCGCCTGCGTCGCTTGCGGCTGCTGCGGCTGCGCGGCAGCGTCAGTGGCGGCCCGCCCAGTCGCCTGCTCGGTCGCCGACTGGCCTTCTGCGCGCCTGCGCTGGTACTCGGATTCAGCCTCCATTGACTCAGCAAAGCGGGCGCCAGCCTCTACGTCCGTCAGGATGCGAGCACTTTTAAATCGGTTGTCGCTGATCGCGGCCTCGATGGTGTCGTATTGCGTGTCGCCAAATACGCCACCTTTGTTGTAGCGCGTGACCTGGAACTTGCCTGGCTGTTGCGCAGACGGGGAGATCGTTGCGAAAGTGTCGCGCCCAGTGTCGAAAACAGGCATCTCGCCACGCTCGACTTTTGCGCTCACCTCGGCGCGGGTCATTTCGCCCAAGCGGTCAGAAAGCGCATATTCCTCGTCGCTGAAGAGTTCGACCTTTCTGTAGCGCTCGATCAGACTGTCGCGGCTCTCTTGCGCGCCTTCCTGCCCGCGCGCGCCCTGCGTCTGCGCGCTCGGCGAGTTCTTCACCGCCTCAAGCGCCTGGTCGATCGGCGCATCAAGCACGATGGCCTTTACCTGCTTGCCCTCTTCTGCGGCAGCCAAGGCTTGATGGTGTCCGTCGACGATGTGGCCGTCGCTGGAAACGATCACAGCCCTGTCGCCTGCGGCGGTCTTCGCGGCCTCGACCTTCTCCGGCGAGAACTCGGCCTGCGTCGGCTTGAGCGATGCCGCATCGACGCTTGTCGTTTCGTGCGAGATACCTTGGGCGTTCAGGTGCTTGACCAGTCCGCCATGCGACTTTGCCGGAACCTGCGGCATTTCTGCCCGCGGAATGCCAAGCGTTCCGGTTTCCGGCGCGAACTCTTTGACACTGGCGCTGGCCTTGCGCGCCTTCATCTTCTCGATCACCGACTTGCTGCCGGCCTCAATCTCGTTGTCCGCTGCTTTCCTGCGCTTGGCGCCCTCGCTTTCCAGCACGCGGATCGTTTCCGTCTGGAGCTTGTCCGGGTCGTATGTGCCACGCGGCTTCAGCCCTTCCGGCGTAACGTCGCCCCACTGGCCGTTGGCAAAGCCAATCGACTTGCCAGCCGACTCGATGTAGTAGCGGCCGTCAGGATACTGGCTGCCGAAATTCACATAGCCGTCGCTCGTGCCGATGGACGATGCTTGAACCTCCAGCGCCTCAAACTCGCCCTGTACGTTGGTGACGATGCGCTCGGACGGGAATGAAAGGCCACTCGGCATCGGCCTGCGGTCCTGCTCGAGCACGGGCGCACCTTGGGATGTGCTCGGCCGATTGCCTTGCTGCGCTCGGCCCTGGGTAGTATCGGCACGCTCGGCTTGTGCCTGGAGCGCTGCCGCGATTTCCTGCTGAGTGGCGCCGGCTGCCAGCGCTTTCTCGTAGTTCGCCAGCAGCGCCCGGCCGTCCTTGCTGGTGTTCGGGTCCCCCATGAACGTCACGCCACCGTTGGGCGCGACCGCAAGCTGGACGCCGCTGCTACCGTTCAGTCGGCTCTTGTCGACGGTGGCCTTGATCCACTTTGCCTTTTCGCCCTCCTGTCCGCGCGCTTCTTCTGCTTGCGTAGCCACTTGTTGAGCCTGGGGCACATTGACGACGGTCTCCTTGGGGGCTGGGGCGGCGGCTCGGTCGGCAACGGTGCCGGCCATGTCTGCTTCGAGCGCCTGACGGAACGACGTGGAGAGCTCGACGCCGAGCTCACCGGCCACGCCGAACAGATTAACCTTGGCGCCATCGGTCAGCAGGGCGATGTTGCGCTCCTTGCTGGCGGTCGGCTTGAGGCCCATGGTCGGCAGGAAGCGTGCGGCGATCTGATTAACTGCGCCAGCCTTCATGCCCTGTAGTCGCTTGGCAAGCATCTCGGCGGTTTGAGCCTTCACCGCATCCACTGTTTCGCGCGAGACGCCGGAGGAGGCTGGCTGCTGCTCGGCGGCCGGGTTGATCGTGGCGCCGGCCTGAACCGGCGCCTGCGCCTTCTCGCGCGGCTGCATGGCGGCTGCGGGTTGCGCGGGCGCCATGGGCGCCTGAGTCGGTGAAAAAGTGGCCTCGCTAGACTCAAGAAGCGCCCCTAGGTGTGCAGAAAGCTGCTGGCCCGGCGTTTCAAGGTTCGCCGCGCCAAAGTCTTGATCGAGAGAGTTGTCATCAAGGCCGTCAATTCGATCGCCAACTTTTGAGATGCCTGTTGCGCCACGCCCTTCAGGGAGCGGGCTACCTTGTTCATCAACTGCGATGAGGGTCTTTACCTGTGTGCCGTCCTTTCGCACTCGCTCAAAGACTCGATACGCCTGCCCAGTGCCTTTATCAACAATCTCGTCTCCGTCTTTCGACGCCTCAAACCACGAGCGAACCCTTGAACGCCATCCGTTCCTCTGCTTTGTTGCAACAGCGTTTTCTTCACGCCTTGAAGTCGCCTCATTTTTTTTTCGCGCAGCATCCTGAATGTCAGTCCACTCTTGAAATGCGACCTCATACGCTGCGGTTCCAGGCGTCAGTCCTTTTGGATCGAACTTTGGCGCACCTTGGCCTTCTCCTGCAGTATCACCCAAGGTATCCACCGCCGGTTGTGCGCCACGGCGCTCGATCTCGGCAAGCGCCGCCTCCTTCCATCCGGGACGGCCCTTCTCGGCCAGGTACTGCAACTGCTCAGGCGTGCGCGAGGCGAGCTCCTTGCGCGCCGCTTCTTGATCGAACGCCGGCGGGGTCAGCTCAAGCCCAGTATCGGCGGGCGATTCGTTCTTGACCGGCTCTTGATTGCCAGCCGGCTCGGCCTTCGCAAGCTCACCCTGAAGCCGATCTCGCTCTTCGGCGAGACGGCGATCCCATCCGCCATTGACGCGGGCCTGCTGCTCGATGAAGCCCAGGCGCTCGCGCATCTGCTCGGGCGTGTCGGTCGCCTGCTTCTGCTCCGGGACTCGTGCGCCAGCCTCAATGATCTCGCCCGTCTCGGGATCGACAGCCTGCGCTGCCTGCTGCATCGTCGCTGATGCGCCGGTATCGACCGCGAGTGCAGCGGCGGCCGACATCGGGCCGGCGGCAGGGTCAAGGCCCATCTGCTGCGACGGCAGCGGCTCGAGCGCACGCTCGTTGATGATCGGCGCGGGTGCAGGCGGGAATACGCCGGCACGGCCAAGCGCGGCTTCGTCGATGACCGGACGCTCGGCGGTCGGAGTGAAGCCTTGTGGCGGCGCCGCGGGCGGCTCGTTGCCGGCGGCCGGCGGCGGCAGCCCGCCATCCTGCGGCCCGGGGCGCGTCATGCCGCTGTAGAGCGACGCACCGCCACCCATTGCCATGCCGGCCAGCGGGCCCATCACGGCCGCATCTTCGACGCCTTCGCTCCACGGCTTGTCGAGCGCAAGGTTCTGGATGATCTGCTCGGAGATCGACTGCGGCAGTTCTTCGAGGAAGCCTTCGGAGATTGCGCCCTCGACCACTTGACGCGGAATGCTCTTGGCCGGCAGCTTGGCAATCTCGCCGGCAACAATCTGCGGCTTTGCGCCTTGGGCGATCATAGTGTCGACGTCGCCCAGGCCAAAGCGCTGCGCTACGCGCCCACCCAGGTAGCCGAACAGCGTACCGAGCGCGCCGGTAGCCACGGCGGCGCCGGCCTGCGTCGGCGCCAGAAGCCCGTCGTCGGTTTCCTGACGGATGGCCTCGGCCTGCGCGCCGGCCATCATCGTGCCTTCGCCGATCGCGCCGGCCGCAGCGGCGCCCACCTTTGGCGCCACGGCGCGCACCGCGCGTCCTGTAACGCCGCCGGCCAGCATCGGCGCTGCCGACTCGACAATGGTGTTCGCAATCAGGGACGGGTTCTGGATGGCGACTGCCGTCTTGTCCAGGATGCCGTCGACCTCCTGGAATTGGCGCTGCTGCTCCTTGTACTGGTCCGTGTTGAACTCGCCAAGGATCTCCTTGGCTTCCTTCGGCCGGAAGCCGAAAGAGCCGCCTTCGTTTTCCAGGAACTTCCCAACGCGGCCGCCGGCAGGAATGTCGGCAAGGCCGACAAGCGTCTCAGGAACGGCAATCGCAGACTTGACCGCAGACAGGCCCAGGTCGCGGGCGTGACCGAGAAAGCCTTTGTCCTGCGGCGGAGCCGTCTGCATCAGCGCGTCAACTTCGCTCGCCGGCTTAACCGATGTGCTGGCTGGCTTCTGGCCGCCGTTCTTGTTCGATTCGTAGCTGTCCAGAAACTTGTCGACTTCGCTCATGTGGCGCTATTCCTCACTGATACCCAAGGGCGCGGATCTGCGCGGCCCGCTGTTCGCGCGTAAGCGCGGTGTTCTGCATGATCTTCAGCACTGCTGGGTTCTCGTTGATCGGCGGAAGCGCCTGCGCGCCTTGCTGCTGATCAACGAACTGCCCGGTTTGGTTGTTGAACACTCGCGCAGGACGGGTAAAGGCCATGTTGGTGGTCGGGTCGATTTCCTGGCCGCCCGGCACGACCGTGTAGCGGTTCGGCGCGTCCTTCCCGTTCATAGCCCTGATCTGCTCGGCAACCGCGGCACGCTCTTCCGGCGTCTTCGCATTTTCGTATGCCGTGTACAGCTTCTCCACGCGCTCCAGGCTGCGGGCCTCGAAGCCGCGAACGTTCGCCTCGGTGTCAGCGCGCTGCTGGTCGATGCCGAGTCGGCTGCGTTCGATCGCCGTTCGATTGGCCTCGGCCTGCGCCGCAAGTCCGCGGCTTGCGGCGCCTTCGCGCTCGCGCATGGCAAGCTCGGCTGCCGCACGCTGGCTCGCCACGTCGGCATTGCGCATTGCTACCGTTGCATTCAAGCGCGTGCGTCCCATTCCCTTCATGGACTCTTGGAGCGCGGAATCGCTGAACCTGGCATTCGTCTCATCGACAGCAGAGTTGCCAATGACGCCACCGCGAGGCCCGCCGTCTGAGCCACCCTGCGCGTCGAGATAGCTTTGGCGGATGGCGTTGGCTGCGGCCATGCGCTCGTTGGCGGCGTTCAGGTCAAAGCCGCGCGTGTAGTTCTGCGGTAGCGCACCTTCGCCATTGCCGGAAAACTCCATCACGCCGTTTGCGCCGCGGCGCGCGCTGATGTTCGATCCACGAACCCGCTGCTCGGCGTTGTAGAAGCCAAGCGCCTGATCGTTCGCGCCACGCATCCCAGCGGGCGCCTCGCGTTGCCATGCTGAACGGTAGGCGTCTCCGGCATCGTTGCGCTGCTGCTCGGTCAGGGAGGACGGGTTGAAGCCTTGCGGAGCGGCGGCAGTCGACGTGCTCGCGGGATCGCCGGCTTGGCGTTGTTGCGTAGCGGGGGCGGAGGTTGCCGGTTGCGACTTGGGCTGCGCAGAGAATCCGGCTGCCGGCCGCGTGCCCTCGATCGGCGTCGCGTCGCCAGTAACCGCCGTCTTCAGCGCATTGGCTGCCGGGTCGATCAAAGTCTTCACGCCACGACCGATGTCGTCAGCTAGGCCGACAGCGGACACGGGCATATTGCGAACCGTGGCGCCAATCGCCGCCGGGATGCCGCCCTTCTGGTAGGACTCGGCGATGTTCTGGCTTGAGCCTCGGATCGCAGTGTCCGTACTCGGGAAGGCGGCGCGGAAGCCGCGAGCAATTTCGCTGTTTGCGCCCTCGTACATCCCTTGCCCACCCGATCGCTCCACGCGAGCCTGATTGCCAAGCGCAACGGCGCCCATCTGCGGGCTCGGCCCGGTGCGGCGGCGCCCATCCTCGACAAGCCCGCCATCAGCGAACCCGCGCGGCTCGTCCATCAGCGACCGGCGCCCCATCGCGCTCTGCTGGTCGATCTGCCCTTGAAGCTGTGCGCTCATCTCGGCATTGCGGGCGATGGTTTCCGAGCGGCCCTGACGCTGCATGCGAGCCTGACGGTCAAGCGTGTCTTCCTCGATCTGGCGCGACCGGGCAAAGCCTTGGTCGATCGCGGACTCGTTGCCGCCCATTGCTGTATCGTCATCCACAATGCCGCCATCAGCGAAGCCGGCGGCTGCGTCGATCTGGCGCTTACGGTTGCGGAGTGCGTCAGCCGCGGAGCCGATCGACGGCGCGGCCGGGCGCTGGACGGGCTGCTGCGGAGCGGTGGCGGCTGCCGGCTGCGGGCGAGGCGAAGATCCGCCTCCGGTGCCGTACTTGGCGGAGATGCGCGCGATCAGGTCGTCGGTGCTTTCCACTGCGCCGCCATCGGCAAAGAAAAGCTCGCCTTCCTGCGGCTTGAAGCCTCGGGCTGCGACCGGCGTATGGGTGGCACCCTTCATCTGGTCAAGCACCTTGGCGCCAACGGCATGCACCGCCTCTGGCGGCATCTCGTATTCGCCATTGCTCAGATTGACCGGGACGGGCTTTCCAAGCTGGCCCAGCGCCTTCTCGCCGATCTTCGCAGTAGAGTCCGCCGGCATGATGTAGCTGCCGCTCGGAACTTCGGTCTTGATGCTGTCGGACGTGCCGGTGCCTGGGCCTTTGATCTTCCCGCCCTTCGGTTTGTCCTTGGGCGCGGCGCCCGCCTTGAATCCATACATGGGTGGCCCCTAAAGAAAACGGCTCGAACCGGGCCGATACTCCGGTTCGAGCCGCTGGCAGGCCAGCCCTACAGGGGGCGTGCGCTACACGGCAGTCTTCGGCGTCACCTCGCCGGCCACGTCGCCGCCGTAGCTGTAGCTGACGCTGTTGCTCGCCGACCCGCTGATGCTGGCGCTGGCGTTGACCATGCCGTAGGCGCTGGAGGTGAGCTGCGCATAGACCTGCGCGCCGACCTTGGCCGCATCGAGACGCGCGTTGTTGGTCTGGAGCGCCACGTCGGCGTTGATCTTGGCCGTCTGAAGCATGAGCTGCTGGCTCGCCTCGTAGTCCTTGATCTGCGTCTCCCAGCGCATCGTGATCATCTTCGCTTCGGACTCGATCGCCGCAGCCTCGGCCTTGTAGCCGTCCAGCAGCGCGCCGCTCTGGATGCCCAGCGCCTTGATCCGCTCCCCTTCGGTCTGCACCTTGGCCTTGTAGCCGTCCCACTCCGCCGTCTTGGCCGACACCAGAGCGTTGTAGCGGGCGAGTTCGGCCTTCGCCTTCTCGGCCTGTGCGCCCACCTTGGCGCTGAAGGCATCGGCCTTGGTCTTGTACATGTCGACCAGCGTGCTTTGTGCCTGCACGCTCGCCTTGTACGCCTCGACCTTGGCCGTCTCGGCATTGACCTGCGCGACATAGGCGCGAACCTGCTCGCCGGCCGCGCTGATCTTGGTTTGCTCCAACTGCACCAGCGTCTGCGCCGCGCCGACCTGCGCGCGGTAGATCTCGACCTGGGACATGCCGGCGTCGATCTGGGCCTTGAACTGCTGCACCAGCGACTCGTTGATCTGCGCCTTGGTCTGCTCGCCTTGGAGTTGGGCCTTATAGACCTCGACCTTGGCAAGTTCGGCCTTGATGAGCGTGTCGTAGCTCTGTGCATAGGTCTGGTAGCCGACCAGCAGCGCCTTGAACTGCTCCACCGCAGCGTTGTGGCTCTGGATCGCGTTATCTGCGTAGGCACGGGCCGTCTCGAACGAGAGCTGCTCCAGCTTGAAAGCGTAGTCGATGAGCTGGCCTTCGAGCTGCATGCCAGCGGCGATTGTGTCCTTCAGGTTCGCCTGCTCCAGCTCGGCTTGCTTGATCGCTACGTCGCGGCTCAGTTCCGAGAGCTTGTCGTAGTAGTTCTGCTGGGCCTCGCGCAGTTGCGCGGCAATGACGCCGGACGGAAGCTGGAAGCCCAGCGCCTCAGAAGCTCGCTGAATCTCGGCCTCGTTCGCCAGCGCGATCTTCGTCTCACGGCTGCGCGCGCGGTCCCATATCGCTTGCTCGACAGCCTCGGGAATCCCAGTGCCACCGGACAGACGCGCTTCGAGCGTCGCCTTCAGCGCGTTCAACAAGGTCGACGCGTATTCCGACCCGCGGGCGTAACTGAACGGTGTCGGGCTCACCAGCGTGAGCGTCGGCATGTCCTCCAGTCGCGCGAGCCAGTCCTCATGCAGATCGACACCGGCAAAACTGACCGTCGACAGGCTCAAGTACGTTGGCTCGGCCGGCATCGTGACCACCGGGGCCGCCGGCACGGCGACATCCGCGGCAGACGGGACAGTCGGCACGGCGCCATAAGAGAGCGTCGGCGCAGTGGGTAGCGTCAGCGTCGGCGCCGTTTCGGTGAAGTCGTCGATCGTGATCCCCGGCATGTCGATCGACAGTTCGGTCGGCTGACCGCCAGGAACGGCGAAGCTGATCGTCGGCATCGACGGCGCGACCGGCATGGACGGCAGGCTCGGCGCCGCGATGCTGTTCCACGTCATCGAGATCGTGGGCGGGCTGTAGATGCTCGAGTTGAGCGCCGCAGTGAAGCTCGACATGTTCGACTGCGACAGTTCGGCGTACCGGTACGCGCGATCAAACGCCTCGGAAACTTCGGTGCTAGGACCGGACATGGTCATACCCTCCGCGTAGTGGACTGGGCGACTGCGACCTCAATCCGATCAAGTGTGAAAGCGTCGCCGGCCGGATTGCTGAAGCCGAACGTCAGGTAGTTCTCTCGGATGCCTTTTCCGGGCTGGGCGCGAGACTGGCCCGCTGCTCGCACCGGGAAGCCGTAGCGGTATTCCGCTTCGTCGCCCATTCGGTCGCGCGCCTTGACGATCAGCTCGCCCTCCCCCGCGCATTCGGGGATCGAAAAATAGACCATCTCGACACGCTTCTTCAGGCTGGAATCCCACAGCGTTTCGCCAGTCAGCACCTCAGAAACGATGGCGTCGCCATTATCCGTTTCGCCGCCGAGCGTGTACAGCCCTGCGGCGTTCCCGGCGTGTGTCTCGGTAATCGAGTCGAACGGAAAGTCGGCGTATTCGGTGACTGCGCCGGTCAGCGTGTTCATTACGATCGTGTTCATCAAAACACTCCGATTTTGAACAGCCACGGGTACGGCTGTTCGTTGATGTGCAGAATTTCATGCGCGTCTTGCTCGCCGACGCCGATGAGATGCGCGGCAGTCGCGTGCACTTCGCGCCGGGACACGTTGTGCTGCGAAAGGACGGCGCCGTAGTACGTCCGCACGCACCCTTCAGCCCCGCGATCTATGGTCAGGTCATCCATATCGCGCCACCACCTCTTCCGGCGTCAGTGTGAAAAAGCGGGTGATGGGGTCGCCGTAATCCCAAGGACTCGATGCTGTGACGGCCACACCGCCCCTACCGATTGTCACCAGGTTCGTGTTCAAGCTCGCCAGCGTCGTATCGTTGGCGGCAACAGAGTAGTTCCCGGCGGATAGCGTGCCCTCTTCTCTAGTCGTCTGAATGCGCGCTGGGTAAATGTCTTCGTACAAACAACATGCGTCGTATCGTGCATCGAAGTCCACAACCCAGCCGCTGGTGAATCCGCCAGTTCTCGGCTGCGCAAGTTCGGCGACATAGCTGGGCGTGCCGGGGTAGTACGTGTTGCTTGTGACGACGGTTGGGCCGGCCGCCTCATCTATGAACCCAATGGAGCACGGCTTTGGGATCGCAAAGCGAACATCTCCGGCGTCATTAACAACCTTTGCGTGGTGGAGGCTGCTGTCGGCCGGCCTAACCGCCAACACCCCCTCGTCATGCCCGAGGCTGTCGCTCTTGCGGAAGTCTGCAGCGATCAGGACGCTGGGGATTGGCGGCGTAATCTCACGCACCGCGACGGTCAGGTCGTCGACAGCGTCGCCTAAAACCTCTACTTCATACGCCGCGACTCTGGAAGTTATGCGCGGCTCGTATGTCACCTCATAGCAGATTGTTCGCGCCTTTCTCCCGTCCAGATTGAAGTACCAGCCGTGAAGGTTGACCCAAGTCTCTGCCGGTCTAAAGGAGCCGATCGTCGTCTTTGCGCCGGAGTCGAGCTCATAGACAAAGAAGTTGAACTGCCCGCCAGTGGACGTGAAAGTGGCCGAGCGCTGCGCCCCCACCAAGAGCTTCTTGCCCCCGACACGGGTAAAGGCGACACCATCGACATTCCCGCCGGAGATGGTCGCCAGAACGCCCCCGTTGTTGTAGATGTTCGCGCCGTTTCCTCTATTCAGAGATCGGCGCACGAACCCAGCGCTCTTCGTCGTGTCGATGAAGTTCTGGCCGAAAACGCCTGACGTCCCGAACTGGAACCAGCGGTCGAAGAAAAACTCGATGGTGCCGGACAACACGTAGAAATACGTGTAGTTGTAGGTCTTCGCCTCCCACGACAACACGTCCGTCTCAGGGTTTCTCCCCTGCCAGTCGACCGTGCCGTAGAGCAGATCGACGCCCTTCTCGACCCTGTAGCGCGAAGTCGGCTTTTTCTCTTTCCAGTGCGGGCGCAGGGCGACCGAGGGGTCTTCGCCGTA
Organism: Thauera humireducens; assembly: GCF_001051995.2. Classification (NCBI taxonomy): domain Bacteria; kingdom Pseudomonadati; phylum Pseudomonadota; class Betaproteobacteria; order Rhodocyclales; family Zoogloeaceae; genus Thauera; species Thauera humireducens. The sequence continues at coordinate 1,370,884 of NZ_CP014646.1, forward strand.
GAGCGTGCCGAGCGGGCGGTTCTCCGGTGTGAAGGGCTTGCCCCACCAGCGCGCCGGCCCTTCGTACTCCCATGTTCCGCCGTCACCAACCCCGCTGGTGGGGCGGCAGATGAACCCGCCGAGCAGCTTCTCGCCGTCGACGCCTTTCGTCCAGACCTCGACGACATCCCGCCCCATGAACGACGTGCAACGCACCCGAGAGCCGTCAGCCAGGGTTGCCCGACGAACTTGGTAGTCGCCGACAGCGACGAGGCAGGCGTCTGTGAAGCGCTTGTAGATGTGGAAGACCTCGCCTCGCTGTTGCCCAGTCAGGTCCGGGCCGTAAACAAGCAGCTCAGGCGGAGTGCGCCCGGTGAGCGGCTCGCCGTTGAACCCGATCCAGTGTTGGTTCCTGAGTGTCATGCCGGGATCGCCATATACTGCGGGATGCCTGCGCGCATACGGAAGCTCGCATGGACTTCCGTCACGGTGGTCTTGTAGCGCCCCTCGGTCATGCGGACCACGCCGCCACCGTTGAATCCCGCCACGATGCCGCCGTCAGCGATGCACAGCGCCGCAGCGCCCATACCTGCACCCTCACCCTGCTTGACCAGCTCTGCGCGAACGGAGACGCCCGAGCCGAGCACGACCGGACCATTCACGACGCGGCGATAGACGAGGTTGTCGAAGCGGTCGCCGGCCAGGAACGCCAGCTCGCGCTCGGTGCCGACGTAGATGCCGTCATCGACCGGGATCACAGCGGTGATCGGATCGACGAGCTGCTTGAAGTCGCGGCGCACGTCGAACAGCTCGGCGGTGTTAGGCGAGGATGCGTAGAGCACGTTGCCGTCGGCGACTAGCGCGCGGTTCCGCCACGTCGTCAGGCACCGCCCAGCGGGAGCCGGCTGCATGAACTCGGTGCGGCACGGCAACACCAGATCGTCGTTCTTGCCGGTGAAGCTGAAGAGCCCGTTCGTCGTGCTGCCGGCGTAGAACGCGCGCCCGCCGTCGTGCGAGGTCAGATAGACGTTGATCTTGTACCCAGCTTCGACCGGCAGGCCCGAGAGGAACACGCCGCCGTCTTCGACACGAACCGGGGCGCTGCTGTACGCCGGTCCACCTTCGAGCCCGTCCGCGAGCCGCACGTAGGTGATCTGCCACTGGTACTCGCCGGGGCACAAGTCCCCCGCGAGCTCGGTCAGCGCGCCAACGCTGGGCGGAATCGGAACCCCCCAGGTCGTCGCAGTCACGCCGTCCGTGAGGCCGCAGATCAGGTCGTTGCTCCACGCGACGCGTCCGTCAGGGAGTTGCGCGTACCAGACCCGGCTCGAGCCGAGGCCGGCGTACAGCACCACGCCCGCGTCGACGTTCTTCAGGTCGCCATCGCACGTCGCCAGCAGGAATCCGTCTGCTTGAAAGAGGTTCTTGTGGCACCCTTCTGCCGCGAGTGCGTAGCCTTCTCGGCGGCGCAGCTCGCCGGTCAGACCCGCGTCGACGTTCGTGGCGACGGTCAGCGCGTCGGGCGAAAGCCGCTCTTGCGGGAGCACGTTGTTGATCCCGGTGAAGCTCTTGAATGTCAGCATGAAGGCATCCTTGTGAGTTGTCCGCGCCCGACGCCGGTAGCCGGTGGAATGTGCGGCGCGCGGTGCCCCTGCGAAAACACGGCCAACCCGACCCCGGTCGTGGGCGCTACGCCGGGAATGTTGTGCACGTTGAACCGTGCAGATCCTGCCCCCACACGGCCCGTCATCACGACGGACGGCGCCACGAATGCCCACCCGAGCGTGAGATACGCAGTCCCGAAGCGCGTCGGTCGATGAACGCCTGGGGCCATGAAGTGAAGCCCTGCGCGCGGCACACCGACGCCGGTCGTCGGCTCAACGGCTGGCGCGGAGAACCTTGAGGCGAGCCGCGCCAGCCCGAGTCCGACCGAAGCGATCGAGCCCACGCCGACAGCGAAGTGTGTTGCACGAGCCGACGCAGTGCCAACGCCACCGGTCGGCGCAACGCCTTGTGCGACTCCGGCCAGTGGAAGGTCGGCCGTCGCGGCGCCGACGTCGCCAGACTTGAACCCCGGTGCGTAGGTAAAGAGGTTGCGCAACCCGAGCATAGTTCGGATCGAGTACGCAAGGCCGACACGGGCTTCGCACACTCCGGGCGCATCGCCGACGATCGGACGCGTGCGATCCCCGAGGCCGACCCCGCCGCTTCGGACGCCAAGCGCCCGGAAGTAGTAGCGCACCTCGCCCAGCCCGACCCCGCCCTCTGGCGCGACGCCGGGGGCCACCTCGATGGTTGCTCGTGTGCCGATACCAACGCCGCCTGTCGGGGCGACGCCAGGGGCATCACGGGGGATCGTTCCACCAGCGTCATACCACGTAGCTGAAGCCGCCGCCGCCGATGGGCGCGCGTACGCTGGTTCAGTGAACCAAGACGCCGACGCAGCCGAAGCGGATGGGCGGACGTAGCTCATGCTGGGATGACCCTCTGAATCAGGTCATTGCGCAGGGGTGACTCCGACGGGTACAGGTACGTGACCTGCACCTCCTGCTGGCTGGCAAACGGCCCAAGCGAGAAACTGCCGTCAGCGGCGGTCGTTGTCGCCCCAAGCAGCTCTCCGGTCCGCCGCAGGTACGCCCGAACGTCGGTCACGATCGGGTTGTTGTTCTGGTCAGTGACGGGGTCCGCCGCCGTGGTTCCGATGTACTTCTCAGACAGGCTGGCCGGGGCCTCGTCCATGATGTAGAGCGCGACGGTGACGGGTTGTACCCACGCGCGTGTCCACGACCCGACCTGATATTCGTTGAGATATCCGCCCTGATTGCACGCCCACAACTTCGTGCCGTCTGCGCTTGGCACGATGCTGTAGACGAGGCCGGTCCCGCCAGCGATCAGCAGCGTGCGCGTCAACCCGACGAGGTCGTAGGCGTAGATCGCCTGCGATCCAGAGGAGCCGACGTAGAACCTATTTCCGTCCGGGCTGTATGCACAGCACTGCGCTGCCGCCACTGGGCCGCCTCCAGGCGTCGAGGACACGGTGGTCCAATCCGCGATGTTGTACACCCACACGTAGGGCAGCGCAGCGGTGCCGGTGATCGCCACTTTCGTGCCGTCAGGATGCACGGCACATCCAGTCCCGTTGCCACCGAGCGACGGAGTGCCCGACATCTGCGTCCAGTCGCTCGTGTTGTACCCGTAGAACCCCGGCGAATTCTGGCAGGCGACGAAGAGCTTGCTCCCATCCGGCGTGAAGGCGATGGCGTTCACGGTCCCCGACGGATTCGCGCTGAGTCCGGTGATTTTCGTCCATCCAGTCGTCTCGTAGATCGTCAGGAACGGCGCCGTGTTGTGGCCGACTGCGAGATACGCGCCGTCAGGGCTGAACTTGCAGCAGACGCCGGTCCCCGCAGGGTTCCCGCCCGAGATCGTGATCGGGCTGAAGGAGGCTGCGTCGTAGACGACGAGGTACGGACTGCTCGAGCACACATAGGCGATCTTCGTCCCGTCTGGACTCACCGATACCCCGCGCCCGTTCGTTGGCACTGTCGCGGTGAACTTTGCGGAATCCAAGCACCGCGTCAGTCCGACATAGGCGGCCAGGGGCGGATTCGCGGCGCCCGTAACCGGGACAAAAAGCAGAGACACGATTGCGCCTCAGAACGCGAAGATCTTGAACGCGCCGTTGTCCCAGTTCACGGTCACGTCGGAGCCGTTCGTCGTGAAAGGAAAGCCAGATACGTCGCCGTTGAAGTGCAGCAGGATAGATGTCGCCGGATTCCCGGTGTCCACGTAGGTCACGACGCCCAGTGCGGTGTCGCCCGCTGCAACGGCGCTCCACGTCACGTCCGCAGCATCGAACGCGCCGCCTGCGACCGACTTCGAAGTCAGGGTGATGTCTTCATCCAGCACATGCGCTGCGATCGTGCTGTAGAACTCATCGGTCGTGGCGTTCGGTGTATAGGTGTTTGCCACAAGTGCAGTCTTGATCGTGTCGCCGACAAGATCGACCTGCTTGGTCATGATCTTCTCTTTCGCTTTGGTGTAGACGAATCGTGCCATGGTATTTCTCCGTTATTTCCGTGAGTTATTTGAAGTGTACACCTACTGCACTCTCGTGAATATGCGAGGCTCTTGGGTGCGGGCGAATGTGCTGTCTGACGACACGCGAACGAACGGCGCCTGCTCCCCCGTGCGCACGAACACTGAGCGCCGCAGCAGGTCCGAAACCTCTGCCGGGATGACGACCTCTGCCCTGCCGGGGAAGAAGCTCGTCGAGCACTCGAACAGCGCGCCGCTGGCGACCTCGTTGCGCACTGCTGAAGCAGCGCCTGTGATGAGTTCCGCGCTGACGCTTAACGTAGCTCCCGGCCCGGTCGATGCGCTGCCGCCGAACGCCTCGCCTGCGATGAAGGTCGCGGTGGTCTGAAGCGACGCGGCAGAGGCGTCGGCGCTGACGAACGCGCTGCCGGGGATAAGCTCGATGCTGGTTGAGGTCAGCGTTCCTGGAGCGACGGCAGCGAATCCGCCCGACGCAGTGCCAGCGATTAACTCGATGCTCGCAGAGACTGCGGCGCCAGCGACGGTGGCGTTTTGCACACCTGTCGCCGCGCCCGCGACAAAGCTCGTTGCTGTATCAACCACAACGCCCGCTGCCGTCGAGGCGGACGTGCCCTGTGCCGTTCCTGCGGTAAAGACCGTCTGCGTGGCGACGGAGGCGGCTGTGGCGACGCCTTGGCCCGAGGCCAGTCCAGTGACGATCGAGGCGGTGACTTCGAGCGTCGCGCCTGATGCGGTTGCGCTGATCTGACCCGTTGCTGCGCCCGCAACGAACGCTGCTGCTGTGTCGAGTGTCGCGCCGTTTGCCGTGCTGGCAGCTTCGCCGCTGGCTGTGCCCGGAGAGATGGATGCACTCGTGGCTACAGATGCGCTTGGCGCCGTTGCGTTGGCTTGACCCGTTGCAGAGCCTGCGACGAACGACGCGGTTGTTGCGAGAGTGACGGACGGGGATGTTGCGTTGATCTGGCCGGATGCGGAGCCGGGGGTGAAAGAGGCGCCCGTCTCAAAGGTGGCGGACGGGGCGACAACATCTTCGCCACCAACCGTGATCGTGACCGGCTGGGGCGTGCCGACTGCGACGCCGTCGAGGTAGAGCTGCGCCTCGAAAGTTGAGCCAGGGCCGTCGTAATCGAACGAAGTATCCTCGAAAACGAAGAGCGTCCCAGCGGTCGGCCAGGTCGTGACGAGCACGCGGACCTCTTTGCCGGCGTCCTCCGGCCCAAGCCACGTCGCAGCGATCCCGCCGCCATGCTCGACCGTGGACGGCACCGACTCTGCGAGCACGCCCAGTCCAGGGACACCGACAACGACGGCCCCGGAGATCAGCGAAGAGGAATCGACGCGGATGCTCATGATGCGGTTATTGGGCCGGTGATGCCGACGCTGCCGTCAGCGAGCTTGATCACGACGTGGTACTGCTGCCCGGTCGTGATCGCGGCGTCCGTGATCGCAGCAAGCAGGCCGCTCGCGCTGGTCGTGAGGCCAGATGTCTCGAACACGCCAGCCAGCGTTGCAGCTTCGAGAACGGCGACGCGGACGCCGCTGACGTTTGCCAGCAGCGTGCCGGTGTTGTTCTTCAGCGGCTCGGTGACGGTGATTGTGCTCGGCAGCGCAGCCGCAGCGACCGTGATCGAGAAAGCGTTGCTGTCCGCCGTCAGCGCCCCGGCGTCCGTCGCCCGGACTTGCAGCCCGGAGTACGTGCCCGCCGTGGTCGGCGTGCCGCTGATGACGCCAGCGCTCGATACCGTGACGCCCGCAGGCCACGAGCCTACAGCCGAGAATGTCAGCGCAGACTCGGCATCCGAGAAGCGAGATGACACATCCAGCGACGACAGCGCGACGCCTTCCGTGGCGCTGATTGCCGCGATACTCGGGCCGTCGAAGCTGGGCGGCAGGTTGCCCGGACCCTCGGCTTCTGTGGTGAAGTTCGACACCGCGCTCCACGAGCCCGACCCGGCTGCGTTGATCGCACGGACCTCAAGGCTGTAGGGCGTGCTAGCCGTGAGTCCCGAGATCGTCGCAGGTGATGCGCCGATGCTCGCAGCCGTGCCACCGTTGAGCCGGTACTCGAAGCCGGTCGCGTCACTACCGCTGTAGCTGTAGGGGACCGATGCGGATGTGGTGCTCGGCGTGATCGTGCCGATGGTGACGGTTCCGGTCGGCGCAGTGCCACCGGACGGCACTCTAGGCGCAGAGTCCGTGCCTGTGCCGACGCCGATAAATGCGATCCGGTTCTCGATATTGCCCGACTCATGCCTCCCGATACCAACTACACCGTCAGCCCAGTACGGAGCGCCTCCGCCCATCGTTGCACTAGTCGTTTCGACAGTCCATGTGCTCGGTTCCGCCTCGTCCGACCACCATGTTTTGTACTTGAGAACAACCGACGCACCGAGGTCTGTCCACTTAAGAAGATAAGAGCGTTTGCGGTTGGTCTGAAACGCATAAAATGTGCCCGATGCGCCGGTTGTTGACGGAGAGTCCGCGCGTCGAATAGTCGGCACGACATTGCTTGATCCCCCCGCCCCATCCGCGCAAAGATACCCCTGCGTGACGCCCGCGTTGGCATTACAAAGGAGCCTGACGATGCCAGTCCTCGCATCGATGGCAGTGTTCGCAGCGAGCCCGGCAATGGCCTCGATATACATCTCGCCGCTGCCCGTAACCGGCACTGCATTCCATCGCCACCAGGTATATCCGGTAAGATCCGCGCGATGAATTCGCAGCACGCGACCGCTTGCGCCCCGCGCGTCTTCCTCGACCTGGAACGTGTAGTCGGCTCGGCCAAGGAGGACCGAAAAGTCATGCCCCCCACTGTCGAGCTTGGTTGCCAGCGGATATTGAGTGAAGTCGTTGTAATACTGCGCCATTCTCAAATTCCTCTTGGATCAATCCAGCCCGGCGGGCGCCACAACCACACGTCGCCGTTTTCCGGGTGCTGCATGCCGACATAGCAATCCAAATCTGCCGCGTATTTCCACTTCCCCCAGACGCTGGCTCGCCATGCGTCTGGCGTGCCCGCGATTTCGTCCTTCGTCATCGGGCGAACGGTGGTCTCATCCGCAACGATCTCGATAGACCATCCCGCGGTCGGCGTTGGATTACCTGCTGGAGCGTCGACGCGGTACACACGACCGCCACCGAGCCACACGAACACGCTGCCGCGCTTGTCGTCGGAAGCGCATCCGGGGGCCACGCGCTTTGTCGTTTGATACTGTCGATCAGCGACGTACTGGGCATAGACCTCGGCATTGCTAAATGTCGGCTCTTTCCAATTGTTGGTTGGCGACGCCGTCTTCAGGTCCCAAAAGCGCTCAACAGTCCAGCCCGACACAAACATGATTTCCGCGTTGCGATCAAGCGCGCAGCCAAGGTCTTCGTACATACCAAGCGACCACATGCGGCCGATTGCCTCGACTGTGTGCGTCGTCACATCCAATGAGGGCATCGTGATCTTGCGTAGGGTCTTCGCAGACTCGGCCTGACCGACCTTGTAGATCACGTCGACTCCGCCTTCTACACGGACATCTGAGCCCCCCGAAATGCCGCCCGAAAAGTTCGTCGATACGCCGCGCTGCACGTAGTCGAGCACCTCCCACGGGCGCGCACCCGGCAGCGCCTTTGCACCTGCTCGCATCCAGTTAGAGCCAGTCGAGCCACCAACAAACCCTTTGCCGACGAGGTCAAGCTGACACAGGTATCCGGCGATAGCCTCGAACTGCCCAGCAGCTGCGTTCCACACACGAAAACCGCCGCCCCACTCCTGCGCTGCGCCGCCATGGGTATAGAAGCGATCAAGCACGGGCAGGTAGTTGTTGCCGCTGTATGTGTGGGACGACACAGGGCCGGCCATATGCCCATCCGGCGTGTTGTAGCTGCCCTGCGCATCAATCACAGTGCGCGCCGCGTAGTAGCCGACTCCCCACTGCCCTGTCTCGCCATCCCACACGTACAGGGCGTTATCGTCAGTGTTCGCGTGACCGCCGCCCCACAGGTAGATCCGGCTGCGCTTGCTGTCCCATGCCATGCTTGACCACGCATTGATGACATAAGACTCATAGCCAAAGCCGGGGCCGTAGTTCGGCGTTTGCAGGCGCGGCCAAATCGACTTGAACGTATTAGTGTTGGCCTTGACCCACTGCCCATCCGCAATCCCGGCCAGCAGATCGAGGAGTCGATTCGGGAACACCTCGCGCCCGCCGCCGACGCGCTGCACCGGCGACGTGTAAGTCAGCGGAACCGGGTTAGCCATGACGACTCCACAGCCGCTTAATGCGCCACAGCACCACGCCCGCAGCGAACACGACGGCAGCCAGCATCAGCCGGTTCGGCGTCCAAACGCGCGGCGCGGCGTGGTCCTGCGTGTCGGTCACGCCTTCATACCCGAAGACGACGCTAACCTTCCCTGCGGGCTCTTGCGGATGCCAGTTGATGATGTCGCCCGCCAGCATCGACGCCCACATCGCGTGCGGGTACGGCCGCCACCGGAGGGATGGCGTGCGCAGCGCGATATAGCCCGGATGGGCTACTGCGGCTTCGCAGGCAGCGTCGATGCAGTTCTGCATGGCTTACGGGTTGTTCTTGCGGTACGTCGAGGCGTTCAGCGTGAAGGTGCCGTTGGTGCTGGTCACGTCCGCGCCGAAGTCGTTGACCGCGATCAGCTCGTCGGCCGTAGCTGCGCCACCGCGCGACTTGTAATAGACGGCGTAGCGCGCGGTGATCGTGCTCGCGGCCCAAGCAGCGCCGCCCAGCGTGATCTCGACGCGATCGTTCGCCGTATCGACTGCGCCAACAGTGACCGTTGCAGCAGCGCCGCCCGCCGGGTAGCCCGTGCCAGTCGCTTCGTTGGTCACGTCCGAGCGCTTGGCCCACGTGTCCTTGTTCGGGCTTGCTGCGCTGGTGAGCAGCATCACCTTGAAGGTGTCGGTGTCGTAGTCGATGTTGCCGACAGCTTCATCGCGCAGTGCCGAGTTGAAAACGAACGATGTCATGTGATTACTCCGTAGTGGTGATTTCAGGCGTCACGGTCAGTTGGGATTCTGCGGAGCAGATCGGCTCGACACCGCCGCCCGTGCGCAGCAGCTCGATGTCAAAAACGTAGGTCTTCGCGGCGAGCACCAGCGACTGCTCGATCGTCGGCTCGAACCACACCGCGTTCGTGATGCCGTCCAGGCGCAGACCGTCGCCCTCGCTGAAACTCAGGATCGGCTCGCCGCCAACCTTCTCTTTCACGTCCATGCGGACGCCGTTGAACGGAGACAGGTTGAGCGGTTCGCGGTACGCGAGCTGCCCGCCAGATGCGTAGGCTTTGAACCCGGCCCCGTTGATCGCGTTGAACTCCACCGTGTCGGCGTCCACGACGACCACGGCGCGAAGGTCGGCGTCCTTGGGTGGGTTGTTCTGCGCAGCGAAGTCGCCAACGAGCGCGAGGTTCATCATCGCGGCACGCCAACCGTCAGGGATGCCGTGCTCGACTGCCGTCACGCGCAGCGGCGCGGACTGCTCGACGCCTGTGATCTGGGCGTACTTCCATGTAGAGGACTCGACGCGAATCGGGATGATGTTCGTCGCGCCGCGCCGGATTGTGAGGTTGAGCTTCTGGAGCGCCACGTCAAACCCCCGTCGCGGCGCGCAGGATCACGCGCGGCCACACGAACCACAGCGTGAATGCCATGTCCATGTTTGCCCGAATCGTCGTCTCGACCGCCTCGTTCCAGCGGCAGTAGTCGATCACTACCGGGCGAGAGTGCGCGGCTTTCCAGTCAGCGAGTTTCGTCACCGTGGTGTCTCCATGTGGCCCACCGGAAGTACGCACCATGTCGTGAGCCGATGCGGCAAGTTGTGCATAGACCTGCGCACCGACCGTCACCGGGTCGAGTCGGGAAGTATCAAAGGGGTGATTCATTTCTCGGCTCCCGGTGCGGCGTTTTCCAGCGACAGTTCTCGACCATCGGCTTGTTCTTGAGGCATCGGTGCGACCAGTCAGGAAAGAGGTACTGGCTCTGCCGCTCCGCACACTTACGGCAGCACATCGGAAGGTCGCTCGGGGTCATGCCCACCCTTCCTTGCGCTGCTTCATGCGCTGGTAGAGCGATACCCCGCCAGACCACAACACCGCCAGCAGCACGCCATACACGGGCTGGATGCCCAGCGCTGCGGCGACAAGCTGGCCGGTCTCGGTGGATTCGGTCAGTGTGCCAAGCACCGCTGCGGCGGTTGCAGCGACGCTGGCTTGTGCGATGGGGCTCGACTTCAGGCTCGACTCGGGCTCGATTGTCTGGGGCATCGGCATGTCGTCGTCCGACAGATACAGGGCGGCCTCTCTCGCGCGTCGCGCAGTCAGCCCGTCGACGACCTGAAGAACCCCGTTGATGCGCGCCTTGTTCCACAGTGCGAATGCACGAGCGGCAGACTGACGATCACCCTCGTTGTGCCGCTTCAGGACAGTCGAGCCCTTGAATCCGGCGAGCCCGATGTTGTAGGCCAGCGATACCATCGCCCCCAGCTCGGAGTCGTCCGCGTCGCGCTTGAGCGCCCGCTTCACGCCGTCTGCGAACTCGGTCAGGTCTTCGACGAACCAGGCGTCGGCCTGCTCTTGCGTACAGGTGTCGCCCATCTTGACGCCGCGCGTGTGGCCCCAGCCGATCGTCGGAACACCTGCGGGGCAGCGATATGCCTTGAGTTTGCACCCCTCGGAGCGGCCGATCTCCAGCACAGCCTCGTAGGCGATGGGCCAGTCGAGCTTCGGGTTCGGTTGTGTGGTCACGGCTTGGCTCCCTTCTCGGACATCAAGCGCATCAGCTCAGTGCGCAACAGGCGCAGCTCGTGCTTCACGTCGGAAGCAAGTTCCCGCACCTCGTCAGACGCCCGCTTGTTCTCTGTCGCCTGGACCTGCATCTTCTCTTCGAGAATCGCCACGCGCCGGTCCATGTTGTTCGCGTAGGCAAAGAGACTGCCGGCGATGACGACGGTGGTCAGCAGATGAGAGACGTTCAGGGTCTTGTCGAGGTGCCAGTGCCGGCGGTCTGTTTCTGAATGGGGGTTGGCGGGTTGCATGCCGGCTCGTGTCTGCTCAATATTTGCGTAGAGGATTGCGTTCCGAGCCGTTCTGCTCCAGCCCTACAGGGGGAGCCCTACAGCCAAGCGACGATCCGTTGCGCCTCGTCATGTCGCGTGCTCGCGCGAAGATCGGCGTCGGGCCTGGAGCCGAAAAAGCGCGAGAACTCCGCCTCGGCGATGCGCGACTTGTCGGGGTTGAAGGTTTCGGCGTCGGGGATCGAGTAGCCGACGTGCATCGCCCACTGAACGAGATGGACGTGGTGGAATGCCGGGATCTCGGGCTCGTCCTCGTCGCTCTCCATCGCTTTCGGCATCCGATAGCCCTCGAGTAGCAGCGTGCCGGCGATGCTTGGCGCCGGGGAAAGCTGGAGCACGTTGGCGTCCTGCACAAGATAAGCCGGCTCGCCTGCGGGCTCATCGCGCCACCGCGGAATGGTTGTGTCCATCCATTCGCGCGAGACAAGATGAAGTCGCGCCGTGCGATCGCCTTGTCGCCACGACTGGTGGCTGATCTCGAACAGGCTGTGCGGGATTGTGACTGTCGACTCGCCAGCACCAAGGCTGTGCTCGCAGAGGTTTCCGTCGGTCGCAGGCGTTGCGCGCAAAAGGCGAGCGCGAACGGCGCCCTCCTGCTGCGCCTCGTTGAGCCAGTCGTCAATATCCTCGTCCTGCCACATATACGGACGGGCCGTATCTTGGGCCAGCAGGCGGACGCGACGGCGCAAGGCTCCCCGATTCATGTCAGCGCGCTCCGAACTGCTCGATCAGGCTCACGACCTCGCCGCGCAGCTTCTCGACGCCGCGGCGTTTGTCCAGATTGACCTCGTACTTCATCGCGTAGGCTTCGAGCGCGTCCTTGTCCATCGTCTCGATGAGCATCAGCATGCCTTCGGTTTCGCGGTGCTCGTCCTGCTCACGCTGATTCTGTGCAGCGACAATGGCCTCCACGTCGCCCGGCTGATCTGCGGCTTCTGTTTCATCGCCGCGCTTGAACTCGGCAAAGCGCAGCAAGGTCTTGGCCTCACGCTCGGGCACGCGCTTCACGTCGCCCGGATTCCACTCTGTCCGCAATGCGGTGCGATCGCGGTAGAACTTCTGGCCTTCGTACTTCACAACGATCAGTTTCATGGTGTCCTCATGTGAAAAAGGCCGGCCAGGGCGAACCCGGCCGGCCCGTTTCGTGCCGCTTAGGCCACGCCTTCGTTGATGGCGAAGACGATGATCTCCACCTCGGACGCCTTGGCGTTGGCAGCGCCGCCGGTCGTCAGCGTCAGCCAGGCTTCTTTCGGCAGGACGACACTGGGATTGGCGGTGACGTTGCGCAGACGCGCGGCTGCCGACATGACGACGCCCGTACCGAACAGATCGTCGTCTTGCGGGACGGCGGTCACGTCGACGCCATCGGCGTAGGCGAAGCCCAGCTTGGCGGTCACGGATGCGCTCATCGCGGTCTTGATGACGATCTCGCTGTCGATCAGGCGAAAGCCTGCGGGCAGAACACCTACCTTTACGACATCGCCGGAGGCGACCGCAGAGGCCGAGTCGCCGCCGATCACTGCGCCGGTTGCGTTGGTGGTCAGCAGGAAGCGGAAGGCCGTGAGGTTCCCGTAGGGCGTGGAGCCGAGGCGGTTGCTCGGATCTTGCATGCCCAGCTTGGTGATGGTTGCCATGGTTCAAATCTCCTTGGTGGCGACCGCCCTCTCAGACGGCCGCCGATTACTCAGGGCTGGCGTTACTTGCGAGCGCCGATGATGGAAACGGCGGTGTCGATGGCGACGACGCCGTGGTCGGTGAAGTGCTTTTCGCCGTTGCCCTGATCGACCAGCCAGCGAACCTTGCTGATGCCCTGGATAGCGCCGATCAACAGCTCCATCTTGTCGTCGTGGTCAAACTCCTTCTCCTTCCAGAAGAAGGGCATGCCACCGTGGCCGGATGCGGCAAACGCCTGGGCGATGGCTTGGCCGCCCAGCAGGATCGCGCGATCGACCGCGTGAGTCGTTCCGAAGCTGGCATTGACCGTGGCGGTCGATTCCGTCTCGCTGGTAAAGCTGGCGCAGTAGTTCAGCGCGTCGCCTGCGTAGAAGCGGATCGGCTTGGGCATCTTCATCAGCAGGACGCCGTTCCACAGCCCGCACTCGCCCAAGAACAGCGGGTGTTGCTTCGCCTTCGCAGCGCGCGCCAGGGCGTTGGCCTGGAACTGGCGGAAGTTCGGGTCTTGCGCGAAGGCGTGGTACTGAGCCGGAGAAACCAGCAGCACACGCAGCGGCGAGTCCTCGGCAACGACGTCGCCGGGGATCTTCACGGCCGGCGGCGGCAGCGCGATCGATTCCATCACGGTGCGGATCGCATCGACCACATCCATGTTGAGCACGTCGGTCGTCGCCAGATCAACGACGCCACCCGTCTGCGAGAACTCGGCGATGCCGTTGGTGCCGTCAGCGATGAAGTGGCGATTCTTCGTCGGGGCGCGCACCGAATTGATTGCGATCTCGGCGAACTCGGGGTGCGATGCGACCGGCACCCGCCACTCGATGTTGTCGTGGAAGCCACGCGCACCAGCCATATGCAGCAGCAGCGACTGGTCCATGTAGCTGTCCATCAGCGACTGCGCAACCGGACGGCCCATGCGGCGGAAGTCCACCGGCGAGCGCAGGCTGGTCATGGTGTCGCCGAGATCCACCGGGAAGCGGGCCTGATTCACACGGACACGCGAAGTGTCGTAACTCAGGCCAGTGCCCTTACCCTCGGCTGTGCGGCTGCCCATGATCGGGTAGGCGCCGACAGGTTGCAGGAACTGGAACTCGACCTCGTCGCCCTTGCCGCGGGACAGATCGACGGTCTTGACGATCGGCAGGTCGGTAGAGGTCTGCTTGCGCACGACTTCGCCGGCTCGCGCCTCGCCTTTGGGCATGGGGCCGGACAGGCGACCCATGGTGGAGTTGCGTTGCATCGACTGGGCGAAGAGGCCCGCGGCGAGAACGCGCTGCTTATCCGCGGCGGTGGCCGGGACGTTGGTCTTGGTGGTCATGTTCAATGACTCCTATGCGTTCAAATGAGGTTGTCCAGCAGGTCGTCGATGCGGTCCGATGACATGGAGCCCATGCGTTCGAGCAAGGCGGCTGCATTTCCAGCTGCGGCGAGGGTCTGCTGCGTTTCGTCCATCGGCGCCGCTCCAGGCACATCGGACAGGGAGTTGGGCACGCGAAGGGCGGGCGCCTCCGGCGCGGTGCGTGCGGTACTGGGCTGCTGCGGCTTGGTTGCGCGGAATGCGTTGAAGACCTCGATCACGTCTTGCGCGGCGCCCTTGGTCAGCGCGTGCTCGACGCCGGCCTTGGCGAATGCAGGCAGGCCGTTACGCCATGCCGCGAACTCGGCCGACTCGACAAGCTCGTCAGCGTCCGGGTGGGCGCCGTAGATCGCGTCGTAGTGGGCGTCGGATGCCGTCTTGGCTTCCTTCGCCTTGATCGGGGCCAGCCTGTCATCGAGCGCGGCCATCAGCCGTGACTCAACTTGGGCCATGGCGCGGCGATTCAACTCGGCCACGCCTTTCGCAAGATCCTCTTCCGAGAAGTCGCCGAAGACAGAGATGTCGACGCCTTCGGCCATCGCCTGCGTAGCGGCAGCGAGGTTCGCATCTGCTGCGGTCTGCCCTTGACCGGCGGCTGCGCGGTCTTGTGCATCGGCCTGGGCGGCTGCGAGGTTTTGCTGCTGGCGGGCGGTCAGTTCCGCCACTTGCTGCTCAAGCTGTGCGACGCGGTCCAGCGCGGCCTTGCGACCTTCGCGGGCCTCGGCCAGCTTTTCGTAGGGGATGGTGTAGGCGCCGGACTTGCTCAGGATCGGTGCGCCCTCGACTTCCGTCTCGGTAGCGCCGGCCTGCGGCGGGTCTTGGCGTTCGGTAGAGGCGGCAGCGGGCGCGTCGTCGGTTTCGGTGACTTGCGGCTGCTCGGTGGGTGCGTCATCATCCTGAAGCGTCCCGTCCAGGGCGGCCTCGAGGAGTTCGGCGGCGGTCATGCTCATTTGCGCTTATCCAAGCTGCGGGCAACATTGCGCGGGCAGTTTGGTTGGGCGAATGCACAAGGCTCCAGCCCTACAGGGGGTAAGGATTGGGCGGATGCACTACTGGCGGGAAAGCGGCGGGAAATGCGGGCGCAAAAAAGCCCGCGCTCGGCGGGCTCGTAGGGGTGGCGCGGCTGCGCCTGTGCTTGGCGCCTCGGCTATGCCTGGCCGGCGAGGCGCTCTTTCAGCGCGTAGACCATCAGCGGCCATGCCTTGGTGATGGCATCCTTGCGGGCTTCATTGCGCCCCGTCTCTGCATCAAATCTCTCAGCGTCGGCACAGTACGATTCGCCGGGCACGGTGAAGCCGTTACGGAGCACGAGGACGCAGAATGTCAGAAGCTGCAGCGTGCCCCAATCCGGCGACTTGCCGATTTCGTGCACGCAGCCTTCTACCGCTTCAACGGCCTGCGATGCGGTGAAGTAGTGCTCCCCGACGATGTTCGCCTCGATGTCCGCGGGCGTCACGCGCGGCGCGGTCAACCCTTTGGCTTGAATTTCCTGCTCGATGGTGTGGTCGTTCATGCTTCAGCTCCTTCGGGGAGGTTGTCGGCCGTCTCCGGCGTCTCGATCCCTTGCATGGGCGAAGCGCCATCATCCGGCACCGGGGGGAACGTCGGGCTGGTATTCTGCCGCACCTCGGGCGCAGCCTGGGCCTGTTCTGCGACGGCGGGCGCGGTCGGCTGCGGGAAGTTGGGGTCGTCGCCCATCGGATTCGGGCGCTTGTAGCCTGCTCCCTGCATCACGACGTCGGCGATCGGAGCGATCTGCGGCATGTGTGCGACTTGCGCGCCGGCCTGCATCGCGCTGAATGCCGCCTGCACGCCGGTCTGCACCGCTTCGGCCATCAGCTTCTTGATCTTGGCCTCGCTCTCGGATTCCTTGATAGCGAGCTCGCGCTCCTTGAGCTCGAACATCAGTTCGCGCTTGATCTGCTCGCGCAACTGCTCGGGGTCCGCCTGCGCCGTCGCCTGTCGAATGGCCTGCACGATCTGATCCTTACGCGGCAGATCCATGAGGTCGATCATGAACGGCATCACGACCGTCTGAAGCTTTTGCGGCAGTGACTTCACCGACTCAGACAGTGCGGCCAGTTGCTGTGCGCGGAAGCTGCTGGAACTGGGCACATCCTCGAGGGCGACCATCAGGCGGGTGCGCTGCACGTCGTTGCTCAGGTACTGGATGCCGGTGTCGGGATCGATCTCGGGGTGATTCAGCACGACGGTCCGCGGCGGATTGAGCGTGTCGCCCTCGATCACGATGGTCTGCTCGGCCTTGCCCATGTCGGTGATGATGAGCGACATCAGCAATTCGCCCACCATGCGCCGCGCTTCCTTGAAGTTGTCCATCAGATCGGCGACGGCGACCTGGGACTGCTCAAGCTGCGTCTGCTCCTGAATACCCGATGCTGCGGTGCCCTTCTGGCCCTGGAAGGCTGCCGTGATCCCGCTGACGCGCTCCATTGCGCGGCGCGAGTCGTTCATCAGATCGAACTGCTGCGCATTCAGTTGGAAGTCGCGCTTGACCTCGAAACGCGCGCCGGGCCGGGCCATATGGTCCGCATCTAGGGTGATGTCGGCGTCGACGCGGGCAGCCATGCGCCGGAACACCTCATCCGTCATGGCGACCGCGCCCTTTGTGCGCTCGATGCGCGTCGCCGACATGCCCCAGCGCAGCTTGCTGATCGAGGCGTTGAGGTTGTCCTGCGGGAACAGCATGTCGCGCACGAGCCCGTAGGGAATCCCGGTCATGTCCTCGCGGTTCCCCCACACGGGCACGTAGGGGAAGTGCTGGTGCGGGTGCGGCGTCGGGCCGTCATGCAGGCAGTGCGGCCCCATGAAGTAGGCGCGGCGCATCTTCGGGATGATCTGGCGCTCCAGCACGCCACGCCCAGCATGCAGCATCGCATCGTGGGCCGGGTTGCTCGGGTCGTACTCGACAGCGCGGCCGGTGTGCGCTCGCAGGATTGTGACCTCGGCCCAGCGGCGATACCAGAGCTCGGTCAGGCAAACCTGCTGGTTCTCGTCGTTGTACCAGTTGTCTTCCTGCACGGTCCATGCGCGCTCTGCGTCGATGGCCTGGGCGAGCCCGGTTGACTGCCCGCCTTCGAGCATTTCGCCGGCCAGATCCGCAATCCACTTGTCCGCGGAGTGCATGATGATCGTGGCGTGCTCGGGGAACATGCGCGCAGCGCGCTGCCTATCCACCCAGCGACGGCGGAACAGCCAGCGGGCGTCTTCCAGATCCGGCTCGACGCTCTGCATGTCCCACCAGATTTCGTTCCGGTGGACTGCGCGGCACTTGTACGGGAACTGGAGCGCGTTCGAGGCGCGCGTGACCTCCACCCAGCCGATTCCGACGGTCGCGGCAGATCGGAAAGCATCGGACAGCGCGCGATCGGCGCGACTGTGCCGTTCGGCTTGGTTGAGCCGGTAGTTCAGCGCGTCGGCGACGTCCTGCCCTTGCGGGTCGCCGTCGGGCGTCACGCGCCAGTCCGTGCGCGTCTTGGCCTCGTAGCCGCACACCGCGCGAATGGCCGGGCCGATGATGTTCTCCTTGGCCGGCGGAATGCCGAGCATCTTCTGCCGCTGCAGCAGTTCGCTATCCAGCTGATTGCCGTCGGCGTAGTCTGCTTCCTTGTCCGCGTTCGCGCGCCAGGGTTGCTGGTTGATCGCCTCACGCACGAACTGGGCGAACTCGTCGACGGTGATCGGCGCGTCGGCCGGTTGCAGTTCCGTTTCGTCGGTGGTGTGGGTCTGTTCTGCGAGCATCGTTCGCTCCGGTGTGGGTCAGGTGCGCCAGTCGGGCGGCGGGGGTTCTTCGTAGTTCTGTTCCATCGAGGCCGGCATCACCGGAACGGCTTGGCCGATGTAGCGGAACATGTCGCTGCCGTGGCTGAACTCGTCGTGCAGCGGCCCCATGGGTTCGCCAGTCTGCGTGTGCAGCGCGCGGCGGTAGCGCTTCAGGCACTCCAGCAGCCGGCTGGTCTTGTCTTGGTCGAAATAGCACCGTGGGAACAGCATGCGGGCGACCTTGATGCCTTCCTCGACGCTTGTCTGTGCCAGAACGATCGGCTTACGCCCCATTTCTCGCAGAAGATCCTCGGTGCTCTTTCCCGTCTGGAAATTGCGCGTGCGGCCATCGTGCGGCAGATAGTCGTGACCCCAGCGATACGGGCGGCGCTCGATCTGCGCCACATACCAGTCGAGCGTGCGGTGCGAGTCCTCGATGTAGTCGATGATCCGGACGTCCATTGGCGAGCGCTGCACGAAGCCGATGGTCATGGCGTCGTTCCACCCCAAGTCCCACACGGTGTGCACCGGCAGCAGCGGGTCGTAGGGCACGCGCGCGACGCGGTTCTCGGCGTAGAGCGCTTGGATCTCGTGGCGATAGATCGCACCTTCGGCTACGGTGCGCGGTTTGCCTTCCCAGATGTGCTCGTAATCCTCCAGCAGCATCGAGCGCTTGGCCTTCAACCGCTCCTGGTTCAGCACTTCCGGGAACCACGGATTGTCGCGCCAGTTGATCTCGCAAACCCAGGTGTCGGGCGACGGCGTTGCGATGAATCGCTGGTACGTCTCGTCGGTGTCCATGTCCGGGTTGAGCGTCAGCCATATCTCCGATCCGTCCTTGCGGATGGTCGGGATGAGCACGTCCCATGACTTCTTGCTGACGCCGTGGGCCTCCTCGACCCACACAACGTCCACGCCCTCGAATGACTTGATCGAATCGACGGTGTGCGACTGCAGGCCGGAGAACAGGAACATCGAGCCGTTGGCGCCGCGGATCTCGGTATCGAGCACCTCGTAGAAGTCCTGAAGACCAAGGCGCACGATCGTGTCCTTCAGCAGGCGATGCACCGAGTCGCGCATCGACTTCTGAACCTCGCGCGCACACAGGATGCGAAGCGGCCTGTCTGCGGCAAGCACCAGCAGCGCGGCAGCGACAGCCCACGATTTCCCGCCACCACGGCCGCCGTGCATCACCTTGTAGCGGCGTGGCGTGAAAAGCCCTTCCAGCTTCTCGGTGATCTGCAGCTTTGCTATTGGCGGCTCGGCGAGCATCACGACTCGTCATCCTCGCTTCGAGCGGGCGGGCGCACGAACTCAACGGCAATGCGGGCCTTGATCGGCCCTCCTCCCTCGCCGACGTGCTCCTGCGTGACCTTGTCGCCAAAGCGGCGGGGCTTGAGTTTGCCCATAAGCCACTTCTTGTTGTCGGCCTCCAAGCGCACGATCGCTGCCGACGCCTTATCGACGGTCATCAGCGGCCTGCCGTCGACCACGATGGGCATCCCGGTATCTGGATCGAGGACAGGCACCCACGCCTTGTTGTGAAGTTCGGCCAGCTCTTCGGCCATGAACTCAGCCTGGGCCTCCTTCGCGCGCGCGTACTGGTCGCAGATCGGGTTGGCGCCGTTCTCGTCTTTCTCATTCAGCCAGCGTGCGACAGTTGCATAATCGGGAAGCGGGTGGCCTTGGTGCCCGGCGGCCAGAATGGTGGTGATGCTCTTCGAGCTTGATGCGATCGCATTGCACACCGCATCCATGAC